>CAYURO010000005.1:185116-203877 GCA_964447285.1 uncultured Enterobacteriaceae bacterium
GGGGGTGGGCCAGGACTAGCGGCGGCCAGACTGGCCCAAGACCTCAGAGAGCTCGCCTTGGGTCTCGACTTCGGCTTCGGCGCGGGCGCGCAACGTCACAGGGGCGACGTTCTGGCGCAGGGAGTCCATACGGACCCGAGTCGCGCCGTCGGCTTCGATCTCCAGGCCGCCCACGCGCCGCAACTCCCACGACCCGGGCTTGTCGGAAGCATCGGAGCGCACCAACACCAGCTTGCCCAACAACGGCGGCTGCGCAGGCTGGTGGAACAGCGCCCAGCTGCCCTCTGGAACGACGGGCGACAGATTGCCGGCCTGACAGCGCACCAAGAACATGCCGGTCCGGCTCAGCTTCTTGTTGGCGGGAGGCAGCACCCACGCAAGCACCAGCGGCGCAGCGTGTCGACCGCGGCCGTTGACGCGAAGATCGACCGCCGGCACCGCCCGACGACGGCGCGGGTCGGCTTCACCGGGTGGCAGCACCTTCCAACCGTGGCGCTCCAGATCCTTCAGCCCCTCGACCTCCGTGCCGCGGACAGCCACGACGGGAGCCTCGATGGCACCCGGCACCAGCGCGGCCGGAGGCACATCCAGCCCACAGGCGATGCGGAACAGGTTGCGCGTCGTGATCGGTCGTCGGCCGCCTTCGTAGTCTTGGTATTGCTTCTGGTCGACGCCGCAGCGCTCTCCTGCCTGGGACTGCGTGAGCCCCAGCGCCTTGCGGCGCGCTTGGATGCGGCGGCCCAGTTCTTTGAGCCAGAAGGTGAAATCGGCGTCTTGGGTGAGGTCTCGCATGGACGCGGAGGGAATCGCAGGTGAGAACGAATCGGAACCCTTGGATTCGTGGGGGGCCAACATCTGGATGCCTTTTTGGACGCCATCAAGGACTGGTCCGGGACGGGACTCATCTTGCAGATCCGCTTCAGTGGAAGCGCAAAACGCAGCCGTTGGACCTGCTCCGGCCAGTTTCCTCCGTCCAAAACGGCCGTCAAGCGCAAACTACGCAGAAACTTTGGGGGGACTCCCGATGCGCGCACCACCGCGACGCACGAAAACCGCCTTGTATTCCCCGGGAGGCGGACGCCAATAGAGAGCGGAACCACGCTAAATCAACAGGAAAGTTGCGAAAGACGGCGAGATTGTGCCCGACCGCGGGGCGACGAGCCCCGATCCGGGGCGGTCGCTTGCCGCAGTTGATCGTTCTGGTCCCGCACACCGCCAGCGGAGTGGGCACATCGTGTCAACCTTTCGAAAGACAAATCGAATTCACCTCCAACGCAAGGCCTTGCGCTGCACCCGCCGACGTGGTCAGATGGCCTGTTGGAGGTGTCACTTGGCACACACTTATTCTTCTTGGCGTACGGTTTCCCGCTCGATCATCGTCACCCTGCTGGGCGTGCTTCCCCTGTGGGCGTGCACCACCGGAACGGGTGGCGGCGGAGGCGGCGGCGGCACCTGGAATTTCGGCAACGAAGACGTGCTGGCGCAGGTCGACAACGGCCAGACGCCCGATACCGCCAAGCCCGACGCGACCGTGACGCCTGACGTGGCTGCCGACATCGACCCGGTCGACACCTTCGTCGAAGAAATTCGCTATGACGGAGACGATTTGGACGACGCGGAGCCGCCGCTGACCGACGTTCAAGATGCCGTCGAACCCGATGCAGCCGTTGACGTCGACGACGCTGGCGACTCCAGCGACCAAGACGTGCCGATCGAGCTGCCCAAGGGAACGGCCTCCGTCACCGGTCTTGTGCTGGACGAGAACAACCTGCCGATCAAGGGCGCGAAGGTCATCTACGTCGACGTCGGCAACGAAACCCTGACCGACGGCGCGGGCAAGTTCTCGCTGCAGAAGATCGTCGCGCACGACGCCGCGCGCTTGCGCTTCGAGATGCCGGGCTACGCGTCGTTTGAGAAGCCCGTGCGCCTGTTGCACAACGAGGGGTCGGTCGTCCGCGTGCGCATGCTCGAGCAGGGACCTGAGCAGATCGTGCAGCCCAAGTTCGGCGGCGTCGTACATCACCCGCGCGGTAACGTGCAGTTCAAGCCGGGCACCATCGTCGATGCGCTAGGTCAGCCGTTCAAGGGCGAGGTCCGCGTCCGTATGACCCACATTGACCCCGGTACCACCCAAATCGAAGGCGCACCGGGCAACTTCCTCGGGCGGCAGAACGACGGCACGCTGTCGATCATCGAGTCGTTCGCCATGGCCGAGATCTCGATGACCGACGAAAACGGCGACCCTGTGGAGCTTGCTGCTGGCAAGACCGCAACGCTCGACATGGACCTGCCCGTCGTCACGACCGCTAAACTGGGCGACACCATTGCGATGTGGCACTACCTCGACGCCAAGAAGATGTGGATCGAGGAGGGCATGGCGAAGATCGTCAAGTCGACCCGCGACCCCAAGCGGTTGGCGATGGTCGCCGACGTCGGCCACTTTTCGTGGTGGAATTGCGACAAGGCCGGCAACGCCCGCTGCATTTCCGGCACCGTCACGGGCTGCGACGGCGAGCCGCTGGCAGGCGTCACCATCGAGGCCAAGGGCGCCGGCGCGAACGTGCACGACGGCGACAGCAGCAAAAGCGACGGCAAGTACTGCGTCATGGGCTACTTGGGCCAGAAGACGATCGTCACCTACCGCTTGGGCAACCGCATCGCCAAGGAAGTCGAGCTTGTCCCTCAGGGTCCCGGCGCGTTCTGCGGTGGCGGCTGCGTCAACCAGCCCGACGTGCAGGTCTGTTTCAACGGCTGCTCGCGCGGCAACGTGGTGGACTCGGGCGGTCTCGCGATCCCCGGTGCTCAGGTGTACGTGCCCAAGTATGCAAGCGGCAAGGCGACTGAGGACCCGATGGCGTTCAGCGACGATCTGGGCGGCTTCAAGGTCGAGGCGCTGACGCTTGACCCGATGAAGGTGCAAGTCGTCAAGCCCGGCTACTTGCCCGGTGAAGTCAACAGCGTCCCCGTCAAGGGTGCGCTGGACGGCGGCACTTGCCCCGCGCAGCCCGACACCATCGTGCTCGACCAGCCCTGCTTGGCCGGTACCGTTCTGTCGTCCAGCGGCGAGCCCCTTGCGGGTGCTCAGGTCATGTTCGAGCCCTACGGCAAGCTGCCTGCCAGCCCCGTCAGCACCACCGGCGTCGACGGCAAGTACACGGTACGCGGCCCGCTTGGCGCCACCGGCAAGCTGACCGTTCAGGCGGCGAACCACTGGCCCGCCGTTCAGGTGCTGAAGCTGACGGCGACCCAGGCGTGCTCTGCCAAGACCGCGCAGCTGGTTCCGGCCGTCACGCTGACCGGCTGGGGCTGCCTGACCGGCACCGTCACCGACCCGAATGGTGTGGGTCTCGAGGGCATTCAGGTCGCGGGCGGCGCCAACGGCGGTTCGCAGCTCGTCACCACCGGCCCCGGCGGCACCTTCTGCATGGAAGGTCCGGTCGGCGCTCCGATGCAGGTCGGCGCAAGCGGCGCGGGTCTGGCCGGCGCGATCCAGACCGTGCAGATCGGCAAGGGCGGCACATGCGGCGGCGCAACCTGCGGCGAGACGACGGTGTCGCTGCAGATGAAGCCGACCGTGTTCGAGCACTTGGAGGGCTTCTGGAAGGACTGCCAGACCGTGCTGGGCGACGTTCAGGTGGCCGACCTGCAGGTCAAGGGAGCCGCCGCGGGTCTCGAGCAGATTCAGGGCATGCACGCCGTGGGCTTCCAGGAGGCAGACGGCACCCGACGCATCGCGATCATCCTGTCCGACGCGGCCGGTCCGGCGGTGCTGGGCAAGGGAAAGTCCTTGTGGTTCAACGAGATGGCGATCGGCCCTTACAACGCGGCTCAGGTCGTGACGTACAACCTGCCCGGCATCGGTGCGGACGGTCCGAACGCGACGACTCGCCTGCGCGGCCAGATCATGTCGAAAACCGGCGGCAAGCTGGGCATCGACGCGTCGCTGTACCGCTTGAGTGAGACGCAGCCGTCGACCATGACGGTGGTGTTCGGCGCAGAGGCGGGCAAGGCGGCCGAGGGCTTCTTCGACCTCACCTTCGAGTCCGAGTGTGGCGTCGGCAGCGGCACGGCGCGGGTCAAGGGCTCGTTCGTGATCCAGAAGTTGCTGCAGCTGCCCCTGACCGACACGACCACGGCGGCCTATCAGGCGTGGCAGAAGTGCTACGAGGGCTATGACAGCCCGACCTACTGGACCTCGGCCAAGATCGGCGCAGTCGATGCGATCACCGTCAATGGTGTCGATAAGTTGGCGGCCAATGCGACCGGCCAGATCATGTACGCCGCCCGTGACAAGGGCCTTCTGGCCGACACCGCCGTGCCCACCGAGGGTTTGGCGATGTCGTACACCGGCTCGGACGTCAAGCTGTCCGGCGACTTCCCGAAGCTGCTGATCGGCAAGAACGCCTTGGGTCTCGGTGCCTTCTGCGGCAACTTGGGCTTCCTCGACTGCTGCTCGGGCTCGCCGGAGCAGCCGGTCGCGCTGTCGTGCGGCACCGGCAATGTCGATGCCAAGGTGGGCGGCTGCCAGACCTTTGGCGTCCCTGCGTGCCCCGCCAACATCGGCGGCGCCTCCATGTCCGTCCAAGTCGGCTCGTGCATCTACAAGCTGGAACCGGAGGACGCGGACATCACGTTGAAGGGCTTGGGCTCCATCCCGATGACGGGCGGCCTGACGGGCTCGCTGAAGGCGACCATCACCAAGCTGGCGAGCGGCAACGCGACGACTTGCAAGGGAGCCAGCCTGTCTGTCGACTTCACGGCGGCGACCTGCCGCGTGGCACCCGCGACGAACCTGGGCTTCCAGCACGCGAGCGACCTGACCCCGTAACCTTGCTGTTCTGAAGACAAAAGCGAAGAAGCCCCCGAGCCGTGAGGTTCGGGGGCTTCTTGCGTTCAGGCCAACGGCAAGACTCAGTCGAAGCCGAGGATGGCCTTGACGTACTGGCCGCGCTCAAAAGACCAAGCGTCGTCGAGCTTGCGGCGGGCCAGCTTGCCGCGGAAATCGTCCAGCTTCTGGTAGCCGTGGGCGTCCATCCACTCCAGCAGCTCAGCGCGCAGGATCTTCACGTACGACGGCGAGTGCGCGTACAGCGCGCTGACCACCTGCACCGCTTGGGCACCCACCAGCACCATCTTTGCGACGTCCTTGCCCGTGCGCAGGCCGGTGCTGGCGATGATGTCGGCCTCGATGCGCTGCGACAGCAGGGCGGTCCAGCGCAGCGGCACCAGGCTCTCGTTGGGCAGGGTCAGCTGGCGTTGGGCCATCTTCTCTTCGCGGTCCACGTCGATGTCGGGCTGGAACAGGCGGTTGAACAGGATAAGGGCACCCGCGCCGGCCTTCTGCAGGTTGGCTGCATGGTTCATCGTGCTTGTGTAGTACGGGTGCAACTTGACCGAGAGCGGCAGGCGGACGGCAGCGCGGATGGCCGCCAACGTCTCGACCTCATTGGCCTCGATCTGGGCGGCGGTCACGTTCGGGTCGAGAGCGGGCGAATAGAAATTCAGCTCCAGGCCGTCGACGCCGGTCTCTTCCAGCTGGCGTGCGTACTGCACCCAAGTGTCGCGCTGCAGACAGTTCAGGCTCGCGATCAGCGGCAGCTTGGTTTCCTTGCGCGTGCGGGCCACCCAGTACAGGTGGTGCTTGGGGCCGGCGTGCTCGGCGGACGGGAACAGCGACTGTGCCTCCGCGAACGGGTTGTCGAACTGCGCCATGCGCTGCTCGAAAGCCGCCTCTTCCAGATGGACCTGCTCCTCGAACAGCGACTTGATCACAAGTGCGCCGGCGCCGGCGTCCTCAACTGCCTTGATCGCGTCGATCTTCTTCGACATCGAGCAAGCGCCGACGACGATGGGGTTGGAGATTGGGATCCCCATGTAGGTGGTCTGCAAGCGGGTCATTCGGCTCTACCTCGTGCGTGGGATGGCCGGCGCGTAGGGGAAAGGGGGGGCGCCAGAGTGCGCAGAGGGTAGGCCGAAGCGCCACGGGAGGCAATCGGCGCGTCGCTTTCAGCCGGGATCTGCTGCCAGGACTGGGCTTTGTGGATGGGCGGCGATGTAGAGGTATTCCTTGTTCCGCAGCGCGCCGGGCTGGCCCACCTTGGTGCCGCTGGGGTTATAGATGCCGATCTGCGCCCCGACATAGCGCTTGAAGTCGTGTTCCAGCGTGACCACCCGGGCCTGCCCTTGCCACAGTCGGCCCAGCATCGCCTCCATCGACTCACGCGACAGATAGCCCTCATTGCTGAAGCTGACGACCAGCACCGGCGCCCGCACCGCCTGCAGGGTCGCCTCGAAGGTCGCTGCAAACCGCACCCGCGAGTTGTACGGCGACGTCCGCTCGCGTACGTCCACGCGCTTGCACGCCGTGCCGTAGACCTCAGGCTTGTCCCAGCGCACCAGCGACTCCCAAACGTGGTAATTCCCCAGGTATGAGTGCTGGTTGTAGGGCGGGTCCAGGTATACGACGTCCGCCTCCAGCGTCTGCGCGGCCAGCAGGGCGTCCAGACATGTCGCCTGACCCTTGCCGTGGCGGGCGCGGTGCAGCACATCCGGCATCCGCAACGCAAGGTCACGGTGGGCCCGCGGCGCCCACTGCTTCAGATAGGCCATCTGCACCCCGGTCGTGCTGTCGACGCGGTCTGCCGCCTCCATCAGCGCCACCAGAAGCACGGCTTCCAGTTCCGGATCCAGACCCTTGGCGGCGATGGCCTCCCGGATGGCGTCGACCCGCGCGCCGTTCTTGGGCTGGAAGAACCGCGACCGCTCGCAAAACGTCTCGGTGAAGTAGCCGGGCTGCCCCGGCAGGGCGTTCAGTTCACGAATCAGGGACTCGGCCCGCGCGCGCACGTCCTCAGAGTCCGCCTGCACGTAGCAGCGGGCCAGGGTTGCAGCGTAGGCGTTGATGTCGTTCGACAGGACGCGGAACCCCTCGCGCTTCAGGGCATGGCCGACCCGCGATGTGCCGCTGAACAGATCGATGACGGTGCGAACGCCGTCGACACGGCCGACTGCAGCCAGGATATCGTTGACCAGTGTGCGTTTGGAGCCGAGGTACTTGATCATCGGTGGGTCGTCTACCACGGCAAGCGTCGCCCGGCGAGTCTGCAGCGGACGCAAGGCGGGCCGTGGACTTTTGGCCTCGCCACCGCCGAAACTGTGCTCCGCCGCGCGCACGCGCAGCAACGGAGGAGTGGCCCATGGAACACCGCCTCGCGTCCTCCACCGGCAAGGCTCTCTGCCTGCGCCAAGCCGCCTTGCGTCTCTTCGCCGTGGCGACGCTCCTCTTGTCGCTCGTCCTGCCGCAGGTCGCCCAGGCCACAGAGATCCTCGGGGGGCCTCCGGGCAGCGCGGCCGACCGCTTCGTGCGCGAGCTGACCGCAGCCGCCCACTCGCGCTTTCCGGACTTGAACCTTGAACCGCAGACTTCGTTGGGCGGTCGGGACAGCCTCGATCGCATTCGCAGCGGTCCCCCGAAGATCGCCCTGGTGCGCGCGGACCTTGCACGTGAGGCCTATCAGGGCACGGGTCGCTTCGACGTCGCTGACCCGCAACTGCGCACGCTGGCGGTCTTGCACAGCGAGCTCGTTCAAGTGGTCGTGCTTCCCTCTGGCGGTATCGCGCGGCTGGCGGATCTGCGAGGCAAGCGCGTGGCCGTAGAGGGCAGTCGGGTCGGCACCTCCGACACGCTGCGGCGCGTACTGCGGCTCGCGGGTTTGGGGTTGGGAGACGTGCTGGTGCAGCCGCCCGGCGCGGACCCGGCGGCTGACCTCGCTGCAGGCCGAATCGACGCCTACGCCGCGGTGGGGCTGCCGGACCAAGCGACGATCACCCAAGCCCTGCGGTCGGGGGCCAGGTTGGTTCCAGTCGACCCGGTGCTCGCGCACGCCATCGACAAGTCGGCTTGGCCCGTCCAGCTGCAGGTGTTGCCGGCAGCGACCTTTCCGGGTCAAGCGACGCCCATGCAGTTCATTGCGATTCCCGTCACGTTGGTGACAACGGCAGCTTTGCCGCGGGGCGACGCCGAGGACTTGGTCGACGCCCTGCTGGCCGCGCTGCCCACCCTGCGTCGCCAAATACCGGCCGTGGGGCTAGTCCCTCCCGAGATGGTCGCCATGCCCACGCCGCTGCCGCTGCATCCCGGTGCCGCGCAGGCGTTCGAGCGGTTGGGGCCGCTCAATGGCCCGATCCAAGTCCGCGTAACGCTGTGGGTGTATGAGGTCGGTGACATCGACATGCAGCAAGGCACGTTCCGCTTCGACGGCGCGCTGGAGCTGCGGTGGATGGACGCCCGGCTGACCCCGACGGACGTGCGGCCGTTCGAGATCATGAACGCGGTCGAGGCCGACGTGGATGCTTACGGCTACGACCCCAAGGGTGCCTGGCACGCGATGTCCTGGCGCATCCACGCGAAGCTGCGGGCGGATTACGACTTGCGCAACTACCCGTTCGATCAGCAGTTGTTGTCCCTCCAGCTTGAACACCCGCTGCTGGCCAAGGACCGCATCCAGTACCTGTGCGAGACGCGCTTTCACCCGGAGGGCGTCGATCTGCGGCGCGATCGTCTGATGGAGGACTTCGCCTTGCGTGACTGGAAGCTCGAGACCGTGTCGTCCGTTGAACGCGACGTGCGCTATGGTCCGGAAGAGACCTACAGCCGTTACGAATTCCGCATGCAGATGTCCCGCGCGCTGCTGCCCTTCGTAGTGTCAGATCTCGCGCCTTTGCTCCTGATGGTGCTGCTTGGTCTGGCCGCCAGCCTGATCCCGGGCGACAAGATCGACGGCAAGCTGCTGCTGACGGTTCTGGCGCTGCTGATGGCCATCGAGCTGCAGGTCGCCCACAACGAGCGGGCCCCCCACATCGGCTACCTGACGCTGACGGAGTGGATGTACCTGTTCGCCTACGTCAGCATCGCAGGCTCGATCGTGCAGTCCGTGTTCGAGTACCGGCTGCACGCGGCCCAACGTGACCAGGACGCGGCCCGGCTGCGGCGCTGGGGGTTCTTTCTCGGGGCGCTGGTGTTTGTGGGGCCGCTGACGGTGTTGCTGCTGGTCCGCTCCTGACGACGTTTCTTCGCCTTCCAAACCCCGGCAGTTCCGCTTCAGGGCCATTTCTGCCCGGTTTCCCACTCTGCCGACCCAACGGGTAGAGATGTGTAATTTCATTCACTCACAAGCAATCATGAAATTCAGTTTCACCATTCAAATGCGACTGAAAAGGTCGCATTTGAGGGGGCGATCCGGTGTGCTGGGGGTCAGCCGGAATGCGAGTGGGGCGTTGAAAGCCTTTGTGATGCAGTGTGTTGCGAATGATGGTGAAATGTGATCTAGGTCACTTCCTAACGCATCGATCCTGTTGACGAACCGTGAAGATATGGGGACAATCCGCGCGGGCTGATGGCCCATTTCCCCGCGCGCCCCGAGACAGTTCCCCCGGTTTAGAGCGCCGTTCTCACTTCCCGAAGGAGTGCTCACATGCGACAAGGCATTCGTCTAACAAGTTTGTTCATCCTGACGCTGGCTGCGGCCCTCGGGCTCTCAGCCTGTTCGGGCGAGCAGGGCGAAAAGGGTCCCGCCGGCACTACCGGCACCTCCTGCACCATCGTCGACAACGGCGACGGCACCAAGACGATCACCTGCGGCACGGCCACGGCCACCCTGCAGGACGGCGCCAAGGGCCAGGACGGCACGGCTGGAAAGCCCTGCACCGTCAAGGACAACGGCGACGGCACCAAGACCTTCTCCTGTGATG
The DNA here is from genome assembly GCA_964447285.1 of uncultured Enterobacteriaceae bacterium. Taxonomy (GTDB): domain Bacteria; phylum Myxococcota_A; class UBA9042; order UBA9042; family UBA9042; genus CAJBNH01. The sequence continues at coordinate 194,867 of CAYURO010000005.1, forward strand.
ACGGCACGACCGTCAAGGTTGCAGACGGCAGCGACGGCGAAGCCGGCACGGCTGGCGCCAAGGGCGACTCCTGCACGGTCAAGACCGAAGAGAACGGCGACAAGACCATCTCGTGCACCGACGGCACGACCGCCACCGTCAAGGACGGCGTTGCGGGCACGGCTGGCAAGCCCTGCACGGTCAAGGACAACGGCGACGGCTCGAAGACCATCAGCTGCGACGATGGCACGACCGTTACCCTGAAGGACGGCGTCAACGGCCCCGTCGGCCCCTCGGCCGCGCAGGTCGTCAACGTGCTGGCAGAAGTTCCCGCGGCGATCACCGTGACGATGTCCGAGAAGGACATCACGGTCGTCACCAAGCCCGTCGTGAAGTTCTGGGTCAAGGACGGCGCCGGTCGCGGCGTGGTCGGTCTGAAGGCCCAGGCCAGCGGCGGCCAGCTGCGCTTCGGTCTCGCCAAGCTGGTGCCCGCCGTGGCCGGCTCGGGTGAGTCTGACCAGTGGAAGAGCTACATCAACACCAAGGTGAGCACCAAGGATCTGTCGGCCTCGGCGACCCGCGGCAACACCGAGAACACCGGCAAGCTGGTCGACAAGGGCACCGGCGAGTACGAGTACACCTTTGTGCTCGACGTCACGACCAACAAGGACCCGGTCGACCCGACGATCGTCATCCCCTTCGAGCCCACGCTGACCACGCGCTTCTCGATGCAACTCAGCGGCACCATCAACGGCGTCGCGCTGCCCTACACCAACGTGGTTCGTGACTTCGTCCCCGCGGGCGGCCCCGTCACCGTGACCAAGGACGTCGTCGCCACCGCCTCGTGCAACGATTGCCACGGCGAGCTCAAGCTCCACGGCAGCCGCACCGAGGTCAAGTACTGCCTCGTCTGCCACAACCCGAACACCGTCGACGTCTACAACAAGGCCCAGACGATCAGCATGGCCGAAATGACCCACGGCATCCACTCGGCCGCCAAGCGCGTCGCCGACACCGCCCCTGAGTACAAGATGTGGGACATCCCCTGGGGCGAGGTCACCTATCCGCAAGAGGCCAACAACTGCCGCAAGTGCCACGACGGCGCCATCGCCGCGACCCCGCAGGGCGACAACTGGAAGAAGTTCCCGAACAAGGCCGCCTGCGGTTCTTGCCACGGAAAGATCGACTTCGCCACGCACAAGAGCGGCCAGGCCGACAACAAGAAGTGCGCGCTCTGCCACACGCCTGAGCAGATCGAAGCCGACCACATGAGCGACTACAAGACCCCGCACAACCCGCTCACGCCTGCCGGCGCGTACAACTTCACCTACGAGATCAAGGAAGCCACCGTTTCGGCGAACAACGAGCCGATCATCACCTTCCGGGTCCTCAAGGACGGCACCGCGATGGACTTCGGCGCGCTTCCGGCCGACCTGACCGGTTCGCCCAGCTTCCTGATCGCCTACGGCCTGCCGAATGATGCCAGCCAGACCGCCGCGGTCATCGACTGGAACAACAAGGGCAAGACCGCCGCGCAGCCTGCGTCCGTCTCGATCGCCAACCTGATCAATGGCACGCAGGGAACGCTCGGTGCCAAGGATGCCGACGGCTACTACAAGGCCACGATCACGGTCGCGACGGGCAAGTTCCCGGTCGGCGCCAAGGTTCGCGCGGTCGCCCTGCAGGGCTACTACAGCCAGAAGGACTTCGGCGGCGTCGTGGGCGTCTCGCTCGGTCGCCACACCGTCGCTGCTTACAAGGCCGTTACCGGCGACACCGCCCGTCGCGTCATCGTCGACGACGCCAAGTGCGAGAAGTGCCACGAATACTTCGAGGGTCACGGCGGCAACCGCGTCCGCACGACCCTGGTTTGCGCCATGTGCCACAACCCGAACCTGACCTCGTCGGGCCGGGCCGTCGCTGCCGCCAACCTGAAGTACCTGGTCGACCCGTACCTGACGCTGCTGAAGAACGCCGGCTACGACGCCACCAACCCGCTGACTTGGCCGGAAGAGAGCCAGAACCTGAAGGACATGCTGCACGCCACGCACGCCTCGGCGATGCGCGCCGAAGACTTCGACTTCGTGCGCGACCGCGGTGCGAGCGGCATCTTCTACTACGACTTCGCCGAGATCACGTTCCCCGGCATCCTCAGCAACTGCCAGTCCTGCCACGTCGCCGGCACCTACGCTGGCGTTCCTGCGGGCGCGTTCGACTCGACCCAGGTCATCTCGGACGGCACCGATGCCACCACCGCCGCCGTCGCGACGGCGCGCACCAAGGTGCCGAACGCGACCGACCTGGTCTCGACGCCGGTAGCCTCTTCGTGCGCCAGCTGCCACGACAGCAAGCCTGCTGTCGCCCACATGGAGCAGAACGGCGGCTTCGTGCGCGCAGCGCGCGGCACCATCAAGCTCGACAACGTCGAGACTTGCGCGGTCTGCCACGGCGCCGGCAAGACGGCCGACGTCCTGCTGGTCCACCCGCTCAAGTAAGAACCTGACGCAGAGGGGGAGGGGAGCCGCCGGCCGACACTCGCCGCGGCTCCCTTCCCGACCTCGCACGACTCTACCATCCCCACAACTACCGCGTGCTGTCCGGACTGCGGAGAGACAGGCCTACACGCATGTTTGGGCCTGACCGAGCCGGGTCGCGCCGCTGCTCACCAACTCCCCGCGCCGACCGAACCGTCCCCGCAGACCTGCCCTGGCCTGGTCCGGCGGGGTCCATTTGTCTCGGGGGGCCGTCGACGGCGCGGCGCCGTCGACGGCAGGGCAGTGACGACGCGGAGGGCAGCCGGTCGGCCGGCCGAGGGGACCACAGGACCACGAGCAGAAGATTCGTCACATCTTCCTCGTGGCATCGACCGGTACGTCTGGCCGAAACGTCTAGCCCTGGCGACCGGATCGCGCCTCACCCGCCCCACCCCGATCCCCCATGTGCGCAGACCTTTGAGCGCAAGTCATTGAATCCACGGACTAAAGTCCGCTGGCTACCGTTCAAGAAGTCCCCGGGGGACTGGCACATGGTGCCTTGCAAGTCGAAGGGACGCGTTCGGATGCGTAAGCGGCAGTCGGCTGTGGCAGTCCGCGGCGTCATCAACGCGGACTTCTAGAATGGTAGCCCGCGAAGTTCACTTCGGGGGCGGCGGCCTCCGGCAGACTTAGCGCACACGCCCCCATCCCCTCTCCATGCTCGCTAACGGCTTGTCGAATAGGCACTTCGCGCGACATAGAGAGGAGCCGTTGGTCGGAGGTCCCCTCTCTATGTCGCCCTGCCGGGCGGCGACGAGCCGCCCGTGGGTGAGCATGGAGAGGGGTGACGCGAAGCGGCGGGGTGAGGCGCGAAAGTTGTACGGCCACCCATGGTTACGGGGATATGCTGGATCCTCAGCGTTCGGCGGCGTCGCTTCCCTGCGATGCAGACAACGGACGGTCTGACCGGTCGCGCCACCAACAACTCGGGGCCGGCCCCAGCAAGCCGCCAAAACGACCCAAGGCGCCGGCCCGACCTTGCGATCGGGCGACGCCCCAGGAAGAACCTGTCGCCTCGCCGTGCCCGTGTTGGGCCCCGCCGTGGCGAGCCTCGAAACTACAGGAGCTTGAACTCGATGCGGCGGTTCTTGGCCTGGCCCGCCTTCTTCGCGTTGTCGGCAACGGGCTTCTCAGCGCCGTAGCCCGTGGTCGTGATGCGCTCCGCCGCGATGCCCTTGCTGACGAAGAAGGCCTTGACCGACTCGGCGCGGTCGAGCGACAGCTTCTTGTTGGCCTCAGCGTTGCCGACGTTGTCGGTGTGGCCCTCGACCTCGATCTTCGTGTCCTTGAACTCGACCAGTACCGCAACCGCGCCGTCGAGGATCTTGAACGAGGCCGGTAGAATCTTGGCAGAACCCGTCTCGAACACGATGCCGGCGATGGCGCCAGAGAACTTCTTCAGGCGATCAGGCACCTTGTCGGCGCAGCCGTCGTCATCCTGGTAGGAGTTCATGGTCTCGGGCTCGTTGGGGCACTTGTCCTTGCTGTCCACGATGCCGTCGGCGTCGGTGTCGGGCTCGACGTCCGGGCAGCCGTCGTCGTCCATGTAGCCGTTCTTCGTCTCCTTTTCCTTGACGCACTTGTCCTTGCTGTCGCGGATGCCGTCGTCGTCGGTGTCGGGGTCGTCCGGGCAGCCGTCCGTGTCCTCGAAGCCGTTCACGTTCTCAGCCTCCTTCGGGCACTTGTCGTCGTCGTTCTCGATCTTGTCGCCGTCGATGTCGCCGTCGGGGCAGCCGTCGTCGTCCTTCATGCCGTTCTTGATCTCAGCGTCGTCCGGGCACTTGTCCGCGGTGTCCAGGATGCCGTCGTTGTCGTTGTCGTTGTCCGGGCAACCGTCGGTGTCCTGGAAGCCGTCCTTGTCCTCGACCTCGTTCTTGCACTTGTCGTCGCGGTCGAAGATGCCATCGCCGTCGGTGTCACGCGGGGTGCCGCCGATCAGGTAGTAGGCGCCGAGCCAACCTTCGAACTCCATAGCCTTTGCGTTCTCCATGGCGGGAACGACCAAGCCGAGCAGGTCAAGACGCAGGCCAAGGTCCTCGGTCAGTTCGAAGCGTGAACCGGCGCCCGCGATGAAGACCGAGTCGGAGTCGCCGGCGTTGGTCAGCGACTTGGTGGTGCTGCTGGTCGACAGCATCTCCGACCCGGCACCGATCCGCACGAACGGGCGGATCGCCTGATCGTGCATGAAGTTGATCATGGCGTGCGCGCGCAGGCCGGGGATCGCGGCGGCGTCACCCGAGACGGGCAGAGACGACATCACGTACTTGGCCTCGCCTTCGATGCCCAGCCAGGTCAGGACGTTGAAACCCAAACGCAGGCCAAAGCCGGCGCCGGACGCTGCGACTTCGGCAGGGTCCTCGTTGGGCTTGGGGTCGCCGAGTTGGTGGTTGCTGGCCTTCATGTCGTAGCCACCGAATAGGCCGATGTCGAGGCTCATGGGGCGCTCGGCAAGGGCAGGCACGGCGATGAAGGTCGTCAGGGCCAAGGCGGCGGAGGCGACGCGGGAGAGTCCTGGATGGTTGCGCATGGCTTGTCTGCTCCTGAAGTAGGAATGCATCCCAGTTCGCCGCCTCCGATCACGAGCCGCACAGTCGCGCGAGTCGATCGAGATGGCGCAGGCGTCGAGAGGATGCCAAGCTTGCGCTGGTTAGGCAATCGCTGCCGTGTGCATCCGTGTCGAGGCGGGACTCTGCGGGTGAGACAGCCGGTCGGCGTGAGGGTATCCTTTGAGGGGTCGGATGGCGCCGTGAACGGGGCGAAGACGGCAGACTATTGGGCGCATGGGAGGGGTGATGTCGTTGAAAAGAAAAGGGATGGTTGGGGTTGTGGCCTTGGCCGGAGTGCTGCTGTTGGGGTGTGGCGGCCAGAAGTCGGCGACAACTTCGCAAGGCGATGCGGCCGTGCCGGCGGGAGATTCCGTGGCGTCTCTGGACGCGGACACCGACGCCATTGGCCCCACGGACGTGATCGATGCGGCCGACAGCGGGGACACCGCCAAGTGCGACAAGTCCGTGATCTGGCAGGCAGGCACGCCGATCTTCGCAGAGGCGACCGACACCTGGGGTCTCAACGGCATACAGGGAGGGCGAATGAGCGTCCTGGATGTCGATGGTGACGGGTGGGCCGACCTGCTGGTGCGACGAGGCGGCGGCTTGAACGTCTTTGCACCCGACGGCGGCCGCGACACTTGGCTGATGCGCAACACGGGCAAGGGCGGCTTCGAGGACGTCACCGGCGCCTCTGGACTCTTGCAGCGGCGGCAGAACCCGAAGTCGGACGAGGGGATGGGTGCGACGGTCTACGCCATGGGAGACGTGGACAATGACGGCGATGCGGACATCTACCTCGGGCGGTCGACGGCCAAAGGCGACCTGACGGTTGAGTCGAGCGAGCTCCTGCTGAACGACGGCAAGGGCAAGTTCTCGCAGGGGCCGGCGTCGAGTGCGGCGCGGTTCGCGGGTCTGGCGAGCGTGCCGATGTCTGCAAGCTTCGTGGACTTTGATCGCGATGGCCTGCTCGATCTGTGGGTCGTCCACAACATGCCCGGCGGCGCGAACCAGCCGCTGCAGGACAGGCTGCTGCGGGGCGATGGCAAGGGCGGCTTCACCGACGTGACGAAAGAGGCGGGGCTGACGACAGTGGGTTGGCAGTCCGTGCCGGCGCTGAACCAAGCCAAGGGCCACTCGTGGGCGTGGTCGGCGGCGGCGTGCGACCTGAACAACGACGGTCTGGACGAGCTGCTGGTGGGCAGCTATGGCCGCGTGCCCAACCACCTGTGGCGCGCAAAACGAGGCGAGGACGGCAAGGTCTCGTACGTCAACGAGTCCGTCGCTTCAGGGTACGCTTATGACGACCGCATGGACTGGCGCGACAACTTGAGCGCGCAGTGCCACTGCCGCGACGTGCCGACCGACCCCGGGTGCGGCACCGTGCCCAAGCCTGACCCGCAGGTCTGCACGAGTCTGGCGGCGTCCTTTGGCTCCAACTACCGGTGGAACCACGCCTCAGATCGTGAACCTTGGCGACTGGGCGGCAACAGCGGCACCACGGTTTGCGCAGACGTGAACAACGACGGTTGGTTCGACCTGCTGACCACCGAGATCGTCCACTCCGACGTGGGTTCGTCGGCCGACCCGTCTGAGCTGCTGCTGAACCTGGGCGACCCCGGAGTTCGGCTACAGCGGCCGGGCAACGAGGCGACGGGTCTTGTGCGCAAGGACACGGGAGCCTATTGGGACCACGGCGACATCACGGCGGCGATTTACGACTTCGACAACGACGGCTGGCAGGACGTGCACATCGCGGCCTCAGACTATCCCGGCAACCGTGCGCTGCTGTTTCGTCAGAAGTCACCGCTGCAGTTTCAGGAAGTGGAGACCGACGACTTCTTCCTGCGCTGGCGGGCAGCAGGCGTGGTGGCGGCGGACTTCGACCGCGACGGCGACCTGGACGTCGTGACCGGTCACACGCGGATGCGGTGTGAGGGAGCGATGGGAGCCGACTGCCAGGACGACGACCAGATTCACCTGCATCTGAACCAGCTGGGCGGACGGTGGCTGCAAGTGACGCTTCAGGGCGGCGAGGGCAGCAACCGAATGGCCGTGGGCGCGCGGGTCGAGGTGGAGTCCGGCGGCGTCAAGCAGGTGTCCCTTGTCGACGGTGGACACGGACAGTCGAGCACCCAGCGCGACCCCGTGTTGCACTTCGGTTTGGGGCAAGGCTGCGAGGCCAAAGTCACCGTCACCTGGCCGAACGAGGCGAGGACGGTGCAGAGCTTTGTCGCGCAGGAAGGCCGGCGCTACCGCGTGGTGCAGGGGCAGGACCCGGTGGTCGTGCAGAAGTAGCTGCGGGGAAACGGGAAACGGCTAGCCGCAGGTGCCCCAATCGGTGTCCGACGCGCCGGTGCAGGTCAGGCCGTCTGCGCAGATCGCGTAGGTGTCGTCGCACGGACCGCCGGCGGGGATGCCCTCGCAGGTGGCGCCTTCGCTGCCCTCGGTGCAGGTGCCCTGCAGGGACTTGCAGTCATAAGTGAATGCCTGCGAAGCATAGCAGTCGAGCACGGCGTGGTCGCCCATGCAGTAGCCGATGTCCGCTTCCGTGCAGGTGCCGATGCCGGTGGTGCAGATAATGTCCGTCGCACCGACCACGCAGCCGGCTCCTTCGCCCTGACAGAACGCAGAGTAGGCGTTGCCGTCCGCATCCTGCGTCAGGCACCCGGTCCCTTGGGCAAGCGCGCAGTCGTAGCCGTAGTCGGCGTCGATCAATTGGCACGCGGTCTGAGCAGGATCGTCCACGTCGTCGGTGCAGTCGTAGGATTGCAGCGCGCCGGTGTCGTCGCACCACTCGACGGTCTTGCCCGTGCACTGGCCGCGCGGGGTGACGCTGCCACACGCAGCGGTCTCGGTGACGTCGTCCGGCAAGGCGTCCTCCGACGCGTCGACGGTGGCCGAGTCGCTGCCACTGGTGTCCGGCGTCGTGTCAGCTGTCGTGTCGACGGAGTCACCCACCAAGACGTCGGCCGTGGTGTCGGCTGTCGTGTCGGCCGTGGTGCCGGTTCCAGCGGAGCCTGCGTCAGAGCCGCAAGCGGTGAAGGCGACGGCAGCACTCAGGCTGAGCAAGATCAAAGAGATACAACGCATGGGGGGGGACTCCAAGGCGGTCTGAGCACGACCAGCCGAGCGCAAAGATTATCATTTGCACAGGAGAGCGTCGCCCCGCCCGACCGCGAGAACCATGCGAAGTCGGGCGGGGCGTCGTCGAGCGGAGGGACTACTTGTTGGCCAGCCAGGCGTTGTACCGGTCGTAGTCCCACTGCAGGCCGGCGGGCATGTTCGAGCCACCGAACGAGCTGTTGTAGAAGCCGACGTTCGAACGTCCGACGTAGTTGTAGTAGCAGCCTTGGCAGGTCCAGTAGTACCAGCCTGACTTCATCACGACCACGGAAGTTTGGTTGGCCGGGAATGTCAGGGTCGTTGCGTTTTGGCCAAGAGTGTCGCCAGAGGTAGTCCAGATGTTGCTGCCGTTGATGGCGATGCCGGTGTAGTCGCCAAAGTCGTTACTGGAAGCGTAGTCATACCAGACGGTCATGTTGATCGGCGAGGCCGTGGTGTTCTTGATGAACGCAGCAAGTGCCTGCCAGGTTCCGTTCTGGCCGTTGTAGGTGGTGCCGCCCTCAGCCTTGAAGATGTTGCCGGTCGCATCGCCGTAGACAATCGAATCGAACCCCCACTCGTGGAGCGATGCGTTCGTGACGCCGAAGTCGGCGCCGTAGGCCGGGATGCCGCGGAGGCTGTAGTTCCAGTTGTTGGCTGTGGAGTCGATGTACTTGGCGTAGAGGAATGGCCGCGAGCCGACCGGGAATGGCGAACCGAAGCCCGGCCCCGAGACGCTGCCGGTGACCGTCAGGTTGCCCGTGATGGTCGAACTGCCGGTGGTGTAGCTGCTGCCGGTGATGTATTGATCGCCCTTGATCTGGATCTTCTTTGACGAAAGCGTCTG
>CAYURO010000006.1:0-185438 GCA_964447285.1 uncultured Enterobacteriaceae bacterium
ACGCGTCGACGATCACGTTGTTGGGCACGTGCAGGTTCGTGATGCCCTTGCGCGAATCGACCATCGCCAGCGCCGGGCGGTCGGCGTACACGGCGGCAATGTCGGCCTCGATCTCGGCCTTCTCAGCGGGGGGCAGCAGACCCAGCTTGTCCAGCACGCCCTGCAGGCCATTGTTCACGTTGGCGCCGACGGACTTCAGCGCATCCGCGTGCTTGTCCAGGGCCTTGGCATAGAACACCGACACGGCGTGGCCGAACATGATCGGGTCCGAGACCTTCATCATGGTCGCCTTCAGGTGCAGCGACAGCAGCGTGCCATCGCGCTTCGACGCCTCGATCTCGCGGGCGAAGAAGGCGCGCAGCTCGGCGACGTTCAGGGTGGCCGAGTCGATCACTTCGCCGGCCTTCAGGGGAAACGCGGACTTCAGCGCGGTCACGGCGCCGTCGCGGCCGACGAACTCGATGCGAACTTCGGTGGCCTTGGCCACGGTCGTCGACGTCTCGGTGCCGTAAAAGTCGCCCTTGGACATGAAGGCCACGCGCGTCTTCGAGCCGGACGTCGGCCACGCCTTCATCATGCGGTGCGGGTTCTTCTGCGCGTTCTTCTTCACGGAAGCCGACGCACGGCGGTCCGAGTTGCCTTCGCGCAGCACGGGATTCACGGCCGAACCCAGCACCTTGGCATAGCGCGCCTGGATCGCCTTCTCGGCGTCGGTCTTGGGGTCTTCGGGATAGTTGGGGACGTCGAAGCCCTTGCCCTGCAGCTCCTTGATCGCCGCCTGCAGTTGCGGGGCGGTCGCGCTGATGTTGGGCAGCTTGATGATGTTCGCCTCGGGGGTCTTGGCCAGCTCGCCCAGGCGCGTCAGGTAGTCGGGGATCTTCTGGGAATCCGTCAGCTTGTCGGGGAAATTCGCGAGGATGCGGCCGGCCAGCGAGATGTCCCACGCCTCGACGTCGATGCCCGTGCCCTTGGTGAAGGCCTGCACGACCGGCAGCAGCCCAAACGTCGCGAGTGCGGGAGCTTCGTCGATACGGGTCCAGATGATCTTGGAAGAAGTCATGACTTATCCTGGAGTTGGGCGGTATGGCGTGAGCGGCGGGGGGCCGTGCGCGCGGTCTCGATGAGGTCGCCCCCCGGCGGCCAAGACGTGCGCAGGCCGTGCTGAATAGTCCAGATCGGGGGGGTTTGACAAACGGGGGGTGGGGCGGGGGCGGGCCGTCACAGTCCCCGCACACACCGCACGGGGTAAGCGACGGTCGAGACGCCGAACCCCTCTCCGCCGGTAAGGAAGTTCACCATCCACCCGTTGAAGGTGCCGACGCGCACTGTCGACGACCAATAGGCCAGAGGTTTCGTGTCAGGAAAGACCGCCATGTCGATCGCGGGCGCCGCTTTCTTCGGGTCGGTGATGCTTTGCAACTCCCTGACGCTCGGCAGCCGCCATCCGTTCTTGCCGTCGAGGGTCAGGCTATTGCAGTACTGCTGCGCAAATTGCCATGTCTTGTTGCCGACGGCAGTGCCGCGCTGCCACTGCAGCTTGGTCCACAAATCCACGGCCGACAGGCCGGACTCCGAGATAACATACCGCGGCTGCGCCTGCGCCACCTGCTCGCTTCCGCGCACGCAGCGCGCCTTTTCAGCCTTTCCAGCGTCGACTGTGCCTACCCATCCGTAGTAGGTGTCCACCAACCAAGCGCTGCTGGCGTCACCCCAAAGTGGACTTGCCGTCCAAAACCCCGGCTCGTACAGGCCCGGGAACGCCGCCGCGGTACTCAAGGCAAAAGACACCGCGGCGCGCACCGCAAGCGTTTGCATCCACGCAGGTTGCTTCGACATCAGGTCCGTCCTCTGCTCGGTCTGATTCGCTTTCGTTGGCGAAACCGATGCCAGTGACGCCGGTCGCGCGGTGCAATGCGCCCGGTCACGACGGCATGACACCCGGAAGGCCATGCCGCGACAACACGGCCGCTTCACTTGCGGCGAGACGAGCGATCTGAAAGCACAGCAGCGCGTGCGGCCACACCACACACACGGGCTTCCCCGCCCCCCGGGACATCGCTGGGGTGCGCCCCGTCATGTGAACGTGATCGAGGCCGTTCGCCGCCGCAAACTCCAGCAAAGGAGTCCAACTGTTGCGGCGTTTCGCAGCGGCTTCGGACCACTTCACGTCCAGCGCCCAACGGGGCCGCTGCGTGCTCGAGTCCAGTGCCACGAGGTCCACTTCGCCCCTCCTCCATCGAGCAAACGCCAGATCGCGGAAGATCGGCGCGTGCAAGTACTGGGTGATGAGTGCGGTTTCTGCGAGCGGACCCATTGCGTCGTCGTCGATGGCCGTCGGGCCGAACAGCGCTGCTCGCATGGACGGGTTGGTGAGATAGACCTTGAATTCGCGCTCACGATCGAACCGGCGAGCGTTCTCGTCGACTCGACGCAACCGAACGATCAAGAACGCGGCCTCAAGGTACTCCAGGTACTTCCGCAGCGTCGGCTTGCTGATGCCTGACCCCTTCGACAGCCCCTCCAAGCTCACGATTTGCCCCGTATTGTAGGCAACGGTCGTGAAGAGCCGGTTCAACTCGGGGATGTTGGAAATGCCATAGAGCGACGGCAGATCCCGCAGCAGCACCTTGTCGATGATGTCCGCCCGCACGAACCGGGAGAGGTCGCTGCGCATGGACTCGTTGACCACGACCTCCGGATACCCGCCGAAGTTGACGTAGTCTGCAAACAGGCTGTCGAGGGCCGCGGCGTCGCGGACGGTGGGCGTGGCCTGCGTGGTGTCGATGACGTCGTTCGTCTTGCCAAGGAAGTCCAAGAACTCCGCGAAGGTGAGCGGCGGCAGCTCGAAGTCGGTGAAACGACCGGCGCCCGACTCCTGGCTCTTGCGCCTCAGAGCGGCGCCAGCCGAACCGCTGGCGACGAACCGAGTCGCAGGATAGCGATCGACCAGGTCCTTCAGGTGCCGCTCCCAATCCGGCAGGTACTGGATTTCGTCGAACACGACCAGCCGCTGGCTCTGGGCGTCGTGGGGATGAACTCTGGTGAACAGGTCCAGCAGCTCTTCCAGGCGCAAGCCCGTGAAAGTAGGCGTGTCTACCGAGGCATACAGGCATGGTCCGAAGCCACCCGACACAGACGCATCACCGATAAGCTGGCGCAGCAAGGTCGTTTTGCCCACGCGCCGCGAGCCCAGAAGAACCACCGCGCGGTTCACGGGCGTCCGCAACAGTCGCTGCAACGCGACAAAGTAGGCACGCCTTGGCCAGGCAAGTGGTGGAGAGCGAGGGTCCATGGGGCCGGACCACCACGGATTGTCAGCGCGCATGCGGTTGGCGATGTCGTCTTCGGTGATCCTGAGCATCGGCGTCCATTAGAGAAAGAGTCGTTTGTCTACTTGCATGTTGCGCGATTCTTCCAAGCGTTGCAAGGAGATACATGGCGGTGTCTGCGACGGGCCGACCGGCTTGCAGGGGGTGGACCGACCACCGCAGTCCGCACCGCAAGCATTCGCATCCACGCAGGTTGCTTCGACATCTGGTCCGTCCTCTGCTCGGTCTGATTCGCTTTCGTTGGCGAAACCGATGCCAGTGAGGGGACCCAGCAGGCGCAACGGGCACGGCAGCGGACCGGGGGCCGTCAGTCAGCCCCACGTGTCGCTATGCGACAAATGATGTCGGATTGCGTCGCGCCAGGTTCACCGACCCGGTCGGCCATCCGTGGTGGGACGGCTGCCTGCTCCCGGACGGCTGCCTGCTCCCGGACGACTACCCGCACCCGGCCGAGCGCCGGGCTGCGAACCGGGGCGCCCGCTGTTCGTGCCAGGCCTGGCGCCGGGCTGCGGTTTGGTCGCCGGCTTGGGCTTGGCGACCGTCTTGGCAGGCTTGGCTGGCGCGGCGGGTTCGTCGGGAACCGCCTCTGCCTCGGCGCTCTCGGGTGCTGCTTGCTCGGCAGGGGCTGGCTCCTCCTGCTCGGCAGGGGCTGGCTCCTCCTGGGCGCCTTCGTTGGCTGGATCGACCGGTGGAACTGCTGCGGTGGGTGTGGGTTCCGCAGGCACCGGGACCGCCACTGGAGCTGGTGCGGGTGCCACGGGCGCAGCGGGAACCGAAGGCGCCGCCGTCGCCCACGAGGGCAAGTCGACCGGAGCAGGCGCCTGCACCGCCGGCGGTTCGACGGGCTTGTCCTTGGAAAGTAGTTTCTCGATCCGGTCGCAACCCAGCACCGTCACTGCAGACACAAGCCATAGACAAACCATCGCGATGCGCATCGGCCTTCCTCCGTTCGGTCGTTGTCTGACGCCCGCATCGTCCCGACATTTGTCGGCCTTGGCAACTGCCGCGTTCTCCCCTTGCCCCCCGCCCCCCCTCCAAGCTACCGTTGCTGCACCGCGACCCGCGGCACTTCCTTTCCTGCTCCCGGAGTTCCCGATGCGCGCGTCCATCGCTGCCGTCCCTGCGGTGCTCTCGTTGGTCCTGTCGCTCGGCTGCAGCGACGGCACGACGTTCAGCGGCTCCGACTACACCCTGGACGCAAGTCCCGACATCGTGTTCCAGAACGACTTGGTCGACGCCCAGCCGACCGACGCGCTCGCCGACACCGCCATCCCCGACGACACGGTCACCGACAGCCCCGACGTCGAGCCCGAGCTGGTGGAAGATGTCCTCGAGGACGCCGCCACCGACGTCACCGCCCCCGAGACGTTGACGCCCTGCCCCGGCGGCCCTGGTTGCTCCTGCGCGTCGGCCAGCGACTGCGAGAATTCCCTGTGCATCTACACGCCAGACGGCAAGCGATGTGCAGAGTTGTGCGAGGATTTGTGCCCCGAGGGCTTCAAGTGCGAGACCCTCACCAAGGGCGACTCGACCAACGCCAAAGCGTGCGTCCCCACCTACGGCAAGCTCTGCCAGCCCTGCAACGCGACGAAGGATTGTGACGCTGCCGGCATCTCGGGTGCGCTTTGCGTCGATCAAGGCCCCGACGGCCGCTTCTGCGGAACCGCCTGCGAGACCGCCAAGGACTGCCCGGATGGCTACGGCTGCATGGTCGGCCAGTCGCCCGAGGGCCCCAAGGCCCTGCAGTGCGTGCGCCTGCCTGCGTCGGGATCCGGAGGCGAATACGGGACTTGCGCCTGCACGCCCGACTCCAAGACCCAGGGCCGCTCGACCACCTGCTTCGGCCAACAGACCGACCTCACCGGCAAGGTCGTCGGCGCCTGCCCGGGTGAGCGCATCTGCAGCCCCATCGGTTTGGGCCAGTGCATCCTGACGGCCCCCAAGGCGGAGACCTGCGACGGCATCGACAACGACTGCAACGGCCAGATCGACGAGTCCGCCGGCGGCTGCGATCAGGGCCAGACCTGCCAGAACGGCAAGTGCGCGGGCGGCTGCTCGGCCACCAACGGCGGCTGGAGCGACTGGACCTGGGGCGCGTGCTCCGTCAGCTGCGGCGGCGGAACCCGCACGGCCACAAGGACTTGCACCAACCCGGCACCGGCCTGCGGCGGCCAGACTTGCGCGGGAGAAGCCGAGCAAACCGAGTCCTGCAACCCCGACGCGTGTCAGGGCGACGCACTGCCGTTGGGCACCAGCGTCTGGGCCATCGGCGAAGAGAACGCGCAAGGCATCATCCCCGCCGGCGTCACCTCGATCACGGCTGAGCTGTGGGGCGGCGGTGGCGGCGGCGGCTTCCCCGGCAACGGCGGCGGCGGCGCATGGGTCAAGGCGACCCTGACGGTCAAGTCGGGCGACAAGATCAACGTGCGCGTGGCCGGTGCGGGCGACATTCGCGGCGGTGGCGGCGGCGTGTCGATCCTCTCGGTCAATGGTACGACCATGCTGGTGGCCGGCGGCGGCGGCGGCGCGGGCTGCGACGGCAACTCGGGCGGCGACAGCACGGCGCTGGTGGGCGCGGGCGGCGGCGGCGGCGCAGTCGGCGGCAGCGGCGGCACAGGCACGGACAACAACAAGTACGGCACCAATTCCGGCGGCGGCAAGGGCGGCACCCAGTCGGCGGGCG
Organism: uncultured Enterobacteriaceae bacterium; assembly: GCA_964447285.1. Classification (GTDB taxonomy): domain Bacteria; phylum Myxococcota_A; class UBA9042; order UBA9042; family UBA9042; genus CAJBNH01. The sequence goes on from CAYURO010000006.1 coordinate 6,013, forward strand.
GCCTGGGCGGCGTGTCGGCCAACGCATCGGGCTACAGCGGCTGCGAGACCCAGGGCTTCCCCGGCGACGCATACACCGGCGGGGCCTGCGCGGGAGGCAACCTCTGCAAGGCGGGTGAGTTCGCGACGTATGAGAAGGGCGGCAAGGCCTGCACCGGCAACGGCACGGGCGGCGCAGGCGGCGCGGGCTGGTTCGGCGGCGGCAGCGGCTCGTCCAAGTACACCTACACGGGTGGCGGCGGCGGCGGCGGGTCGTCGTGGGCGCACGCCAGCGTCACGGTCGTCAACTCAGAGGCCGGCCTGATCGCAACCCCCGGAGGCACCGCTTCCGCAAACTGGCTGGGCGACGCCGGCAGCGGTGGTCTTGGCGTGCAGGGTGCGTTCAAGGGCGACCCCACGACGGGAAAACCGGGTCGCGTGGTGCTGAAGCTGTAACCCCCCAGAAGCGAGGGCGCGGCGATGGAATTTCTGACACAGCTGCTGAACGAAGCGCGAGCCGACCTGACGTTTGAGTTGGGCGCCGCGCTGCTGATCACGCTGGCCATCACGCGGGCGTTGGTGCCCCGGGAAGAGCGGCGAACCGCCAGCACCGTCATCATGTACGCCCTGCACCTGCTGTTGTTGCCGGTGGCGGCGTGGCTGCGGTGGGCGTCGACGGGGCCGGGATCCCTTGAGCACTCGCTGCACGCTGGCGTACGGATGGGCGTGCTGGTGCTGGGTGCAGTGGTGGCCATCGGTGTGGTCGCGCAGCTGCTGTTCGAGGTACTGCTGCCTCGTATCAAGGTGCAGTCGCCGCGGATCCTGCGCGACCTGACGGTGGCGATCGGCGCCATCATCGCCACGCTGGCCATCGCCACGCGCTTGGGCTTCAACTTGTCGGGCATCATCGCCACGTCGGCCGTGTTGACCGCGATCATCGCGTTTTCGCTGCAGGATACCCTCGGCAACATCATGGGCGGCCTGGCGTTGCAGCTAGAGGGGTCGATCTCGGTCGGCGACTGGATCAAGGTCGGCGAGGTGGCCGGCCGGGTGCGCGAGATCCGTTGGCGCTTCATCGCGATCGAGACACGAAACTGGGAGACGGTGATCTTCCCGAATTCCATGCTGTCGAAGGCCCAGGTGACCATCATCGGCCGCCGCGCGGGTCAACCGGTGCAGTGGCGGCGGTGGATCTGGTTCAATGTCGGGGTCGAGCACGCGCCGTCGGACGTCATTCGCGTCGCCCACGCCGCCGTCGCAGACACGCCAATGGCAGGCGTCTCGACCAATCCCGGTCCCAGCTGCGTGCTGATGGACTTCAGCGAGGCCGGTCACAAGTTCGCCCTGCGCTATTGGCTGACCGATCTTGCAGCCGACGACGGCACCGACAGCGCCGTGCGCGCGCGCCTGCACTTCGCCTTGCAGCGCGCCGACATCGACCTGACCTGGCCCACCCGCACGCTGCACGTCTCCGACGACGGCCGGCGGCAGGACTCAGAGTCGGCCCACGATCTGGCGAGGCGGCTCAAGGTGCTTGAACGTCTGGAGTTGTTCCGCGAGCTCGAGACGGGCGAGCGCGACCACATCGCGGCCGCGCTGATGTTCGCCCCGTTCGGCCGCGGCGAGGTGTTGACCCACCAAGGCAACGTCGCGCACTACCTGTACATTGTGGTCAAGGGAGAGGTCAGCGTGCGCGTGGCCGTAGACGGCGGGTTGGACCAGCAGGTCTCGCAGCTCTCTGGGCCGTGCTTCGTGGGAGAGATGGGCCTGCTGACTGGCGAGCCGCGCACGGCGACCATCGTGGCGGCGACCGACGTGCAGTGCTATCGCTTGGAGAAGGGCGCGTTCCAGTCCGTCCTGCAGCAGCGGCCTGAGCTGGCGGGCAAGCTGGCCGAGATCCTGACGCGCCGCAAGGTCGAGCTCGAGGCCGTGCGCGAGGGCCTCTCGGCAGCAGCCAAGGAGCGGCGGGTCAAGGAGTCCAGCGCGCAGGTGCTTGGCAAGATTCGCGATTTCTTTGGGTTGTAGTCGTGCCGCCTGAATGCGGACCAGGCCAGAGGCGCCCGCCACCCCTTGCCGCCCGACGCTGAGTGGCGGCCGTCCACCTGATAGGCGCGGCGGCGAGTCCCCGTGGATTCGGCAACCCGCTTGCACCCCAAGCCCCACCCCGGCACCATCGGCCCCACGACGCCACCGCTTCGTGAGGTTGCTGATGATTCGCCATTCCGCTTGGTTTCTGGCCACCGCTGCGCTCGTCGCTTTGGCCGCCTGCTCCGATGACCCTGCCGCCACCACGACCGACACCGCCGTCGATGCGGTGGCCGACACGGTGACCGACACCGCATCCGACACGCAACCGGTCGACACGACTCCGGATGTCGTGGCCGAGGTCGACGCCGGTCTGGATGCCCCCGACTGGACGCCCGACCGCGCCTGCAACACCGGCGGCGGCGTGCTGCCCAAGGGCTTGGACGAGATCTTTTGGGACGACGGAGTGATGAAAAGCCACGTCAAGGAGCAGACTTGGAGCATTCTGGGCAAGCCCTTGGTCGACCAGTCGCTGTACGAGGCCGTGCGCTTCGACCTCGACGGCCCGATGAAGATTTGGGGCTTCCGCGTGCAGTTCGGCAGCGTCGCAGAGGCCAAGGACGCGCCCGTCACGCTGGGGTTGTACCGCGACTTCGGCCACAACGGCTTCGACTTCTGGGCCAAGGACCCGATCTGGACGGTGTCGCGCTGCGGCGACCAGGTCGCGCCCGAAGAGTGGGTCGACTACCGCCTGCCGCAGCCCGTGGTCATCGAGCAGCCCGGCCTCGTGTACGTCGCCAGCCTGCGCAAGAACGCCGACAGCCCTGCCCTCGCGTTTGACGGCACCCTCCCCGAAGGCTGCGAAGATCCGAACAATTGCTGCGGTCCGTTTGATGCGTGCCACTCGGCCTGGAACCTGCCTGACATGACCACCTACACCATCGACGGCCAGCTGAACGCCGCGTGGAACGGCCTGTCGATGAGTCGTCCTGTCGACTACCTGGTGCGCCTGCTGGTCGAGCCGACGGCCAAGGACGCCCCCTCTCAGCACCGCTTCAAGGCCATCCCGGACTTCAAGCCCAGCCACCGGCAGTCCTGGGGCGACTTCGATGGCGATGGCTGGGACGACATGTGGGACAGCAGCGGCAAGCTCTGGCGCAACGACAAGGGCACGCTCGTCGATGTGACGGAGAGCACGGGCATCACGGCCTTGGCCGTCCCGTCCAGCGGCGGCGTGTGGGGCGACTACGACAACGACGGCGATCTGGACCTGCTGACCTTTGTCGAGTCTCCCGCCGAGACCGAGCACCTTTTGCGCAACGACAACGGAAAGTTCGTCGACGTCACCCTGCAAGCCGGCCTGGGCACGACGCAAACCTACAACCTGTGTGGCTCTACCGACGGCAAGCCGCAGCACGAGCCCACCGCCGGCGCCGCCTGGCTCGACTTGGACGCCGACGGCTTCCTTGACCTCTATCTGGCCAACTTCAACTGCTGGACGGACTACACGTTCTACGTCGACCGCTTCTGGCACAACAACGGCGACGGCACCTTCCAGGACCGCACCGTCGCCAGCGGCTTCCCCACCGAGGCTGGCACCAAGTTCCCCAGCCGCGGCGTGACCCCTGCCGACTTCGACAGCGACGGCGATGTGGACATCTTCGTGCACACCTACGTACTGGTGCGCGACCTGCTGTTCCGCAACGAGGGCAACGGCAAGGTCAAGGAAGTCGGCCAGTCGCAAGGTGTCGCGGGCAAGGCCACCCAGACCGGGGGCGTCAAGCGGTACGGCCACGGCATCGGCTCGGTCTGGGGCGACCTGAATGGCGACGGGCGGCTGGATCTGGTGGTCGCGAATCTGGCGCACCCGCGCTATTGGGACTTCTCGAACAAGTCTGAGGTGTTGCTGCAACAGCCCGACGGCACCTTTCAGGACATTCAGGGCGACTGGCAGTACCCCGCTGGTGCGGCGGGGCTGACGTATCAAGAGACGCACTCGGTCCCCGTGCTGGGCGACTTCGATCAGGATGGCGACCTTGACCTGCTGATGTCGGCCACCTACGACGGGCGCCCCACGGAGTTCTACTTGGGCAACGGCGACGGCACCTTCGCCCTGTCCCGGTGGCAAAGCGGAATCGCCGACCGCAACGGCTGGGGCATGGCGGCCGCCGACCTGGACCACGACGGCGACTTGGACCTGGCATGCAGCAACGTGCTGTATGAGAACCGTTGGAACAAGGGCAATTGGCTGCAGGTGCGCGTGGTGGGCGATGTTCAGGCCAACCGCGCAGGCATCGGGGCCACCGTCCGCCTCACTGCCGGAGGCAAGACTTGGATGCGCGTGATCGATGGCGGCTCAGGCCAAGGCGGACAGTCGATGACCGCCGTGCACGTGGGCCTCGGAACGGTCGACACCGTCGAATCCATCGAGGTTGTCTGGCCCGGGGGCAAGAAGACCACCTACGCCGGGCCGTTTACGGCCAATCAGCGCGTGTGGGTCGCAGAATCGGGGAAGGTCACGAAGGGGTGGAGCGGAACGCCCTAATCGCGCGGCCGGTCCGTGTCCCCTACTTCGCCCGAGTCGGGCACCTGGCGCCTCCACAATCGAGGCGCCAGGTGCCGCTCGGAATTCAGCAAGGTGCTGAGCGGACTGCGAGACTAGCGACGACCGCCGTACCCGCCGTCGTTGCCGCCGTAGCCGCCGCCACCGCCGCCGCCGCCGTAGCCACCGCCACCGCCGCCGCCGCCGTAACCGCCACCGCCGCCGCCGCCGCCAGTGCGGGGGCTGCGCTCCTGCGCCTCATTCACCTTGACGGCACGGCCGTCGATCATCTGGCCGTCCATGCGCTGGACCGCCTCGCGGGCGCCTGCGTCATCCGACATCGTCACGAAGCCGAAACCGCGCGAACGGCCCGTCTCGCGGTCCGTGATGACCTTCGCGTCCGTGACCGTGCCGCAATCGGCAAAGGCCGAGCGCAACGTCGAGTCGTTCGTGTCCCAACTGAGGCCACCAATAAAGAGCTTGTTTCCCATCAGAAGATATACCTGTTCCCAGAGCGCGAGTTGTCCCGCGCGGTTGCCACTCGTCACAAAGAAGTTCATGAGAAGTGTGGCGCGGAGCCTACCACATCCGGGCAGGAAAGGCGGAGCAAATTCCTCAGCGAGGAAAGAAAGTTCGCGGCAGGCACAGAATTGTGGATCGTCCGAGCTCGCGGGCGCGATTCCCCTGGCCAACTATCTGGGCAGACGAACTCAGTCGCGGTCAGGGCTTCTCTGTCCCGCCCTTCGTGTTCTGGGGGTCGCGGGCCGTCCGAATGATGAAGTCCGTCTTGTTGTCGCCTGAGTCCCGACCGTTGCCTCTCAAGGCATCCACGCCACCGGCGGCCATTGTGTCCGCAGTGCTGCTGGCGACCGCCTTGCGCTCGACGCTGCCGTTGCCGCTGACGGTGTGAACAGGGGCCGGGCCGGTACCTTCAACGCGCGTCGTGCCGGTGCCATAGCCTACGAAGTCCATCACGGTCGTTCCCACGACCAGCTGCAACACACCCGCCGTGCCACCCAAGCCCAAGTCGCCGGTTGCCTTGAAGTCCGCAGCGACGGTGCCGCTGTAGGAATTGGTGCTGGTGATCAAGAAATACCCGTGGGCGGGAATGGTCACGCCGGCAGCGAATCCGGCTGCCCCGTTCTTGCTGGACCACGTCGTGCCTGTCGACGAGCCGTACTCGACCTTCAAGCCCTTCAGGCTGGCCACCGTGTCGCCGGGGTTGTACAGCTCGACGAACTCATCGCCTGCCGCTGCGCCGCTGCTGCCTGAGAACGCTGCGAATTCCGAGATCAGCACCTTGGCCTCGCACTTCCCGGTCGCCTCGAAGCACGAGATGCCCGAGTCGCAGGCGAGCTCCGTGTGTACGCAGCCGATGGCAGGCTCGCAGGAGTCGATGGTGCAGCTGAGTCCGTCGTCGCAGTCAACCGGGAAGGTGTCGTCGCAAGCGCCGGCGTTGCATGTGTCGTTCCAAGTGCAGGCGTTGCCGTCGTCGCAAGGTACGCTGTTCATGTCGTTCGCGCAGCCGACGGCCGGGTCACAGGAGTCGTCGGTGCAGACGTTGTTGTCATCGCAATTCGTGGCCGGACCGGACTGGCAGCTGCCGTCGCCGCACGCGTCGTTCTGGGTGCACGCGTCGCCGTCGTCGCACGGGTCGTTATTGGCCGTGGACACGCAGCTGTCCACCGGGTCGCAGACGTCGGTGGTGCATGAGTTGCCGTCGTCGCACGGATTCATCGCGCCGGGCTCGCAGGCGCCGTCCTTGCACGCGTCGTCCTGCGTGCAGTCGTTGCCGTCGGTACAGGGCTCGGAATTCCCAATGTTCTTGCAGCCTGAGGACTTGTCGCACGAGTCGTCGGTGCAGATGTTGTTGTCCTCGCAGTCGACCGGGATGGTGTCCTGACACGCGCTATCGTTGCAGGTGTCATTCCACGTGCAAGCATCGCCATCGTCGCAGGGCGCGCCGTTCGGGTCGTTGGTGCAGCCGTTGGTCGGGTCGCAAGAGTCGTCGGTGCAGACGTTGTTGTCGTTGCACGCGCTCTCGAGTCCGGGTTCGCAGTTGCCGTCCTTGCAAGCGTCGCCGGCCGTGCAAGCGTTGTCGTCGGTGCATTCGGCCTGGTTCGGGGTGTTCTGGCAGCCCGCGACCGGGTCGCAAGTGTCGTCCGTGCACACATTGCCGTCATCGCACGCGATCGAAGTGCTGGAGACGCACTTGCCTTCGCTGCAAGTGTCCCCTTCGGTGCAAACGTCGTTGTCCGTGCAGTCGCCTGTCAGCGCGGTGTGGACGCAACCGACCTCCGGGTTGCATGAGTCCTCGGTGCAGGCTTCCTTGTCGTCGCAGTCCAGAACCTCGCCCGTCACGCACGCACCCTTGACGCAGCTGTCCCCGTCGGTGCAGGCGTTGCCGTCGGTGCAGGTCGCCTCATTCGCGAGATTCACGCACCCGGTGCCCTTGTCGCAAGTATCGTCGGTGCACGGGTCCTCGTCGTCGCACGGGAGCGGCCCATCCACAACGCACTCGCCGTCCTTGCACGCATCGCCCACCGTGCAGGCATCACCGTCGGTGCACGGAACGTCGAGGTCCAGATACACGCAACCCTTGGCCTTGTCGCAAGCGTCGCTGGTGCACACCTTGCCGTCATCGCAATCCAGCGTCACGCCTTCGCCGCACTTGCCTTGACTGCACGCCTCGCCGGTCGTGCAAGCGTCGCCGTCCGAGCACGGTGCGGCGTTGACCGCGTTCGCGCATCCCTGGACCTGATGGCACGAGTCGTCGGTGCACGGATTGTCGTCGTCGCACTTGAGGACGCCGCTTGTGGTGCAGACGCCGACCACGCATTTGTCGCCCAACGTGCACACGCTGCCGTCGGTGCACGCGGCGTCAATCGCCTGGTAGACGCACCCTTTGGTCTTGTCGCACGAGTCACCCGTGCAAGCGTTGCCGTCGTCGCAACCAACCGGTTTCGCGCCGGCACAGCTCCCGCCCACACAAGTCTCGTCGGTGGTGCATGCGTCGCCGTCGGTGCAGGTGGCGTCTGCGGCCAGATGGACACAACCCTTTGTTTTGTCGCAGGAATCGTCAGTACAGCCGTTCTTGTCGTCGCACACGACCGGCGCCCCAGCCTTGCACTGTCCCGCGGCACAAGCGCCCAGTGCGGTGCACGCATTCCCATCATCGCAGGCGGCGCCGTCAGAGGCGGCAACGTGCTCGCAACCCTTGAGTCCACACGAGTCCGTGGTGCACGGCTCACTGTCATCACACAGGCCGGTGCCGTCGGTGTTGCCGTCGCAGTCGTTGTCCGCGCCGTCACAGACCTCAGTCACTGCGGCGGGTGCGTCGCACGCCGACAGGCCCCCGGCCTCCGGCGCACCGGGCTGGCCCTTGGCCAAGCAACCGCGGTCTCCCGGGCAAGGGGTCGACTCGAGGGAACAACCCGTGGCGAGCCCCAAGCCCATCGCCCGCCCCGAGCAATCGCATGACGCCCCCAGCGCCGGGCGGCACTGCTTGACGGTCTGGCCTGCGGCATCCTGAACCTCAGCGCACTCAAAGTCGGCGGGACAGTCGCCGGTCTCGACGCACGCCAGGCCGCAGAATGAGCCCGCGCCGCCCCACGCAACACAACGGTTTGCTGCATTCGCTACGGTGCAGTCGCTGTTCTTCGAGCAAGGGTCGCACAGCGCCAGATCCTTCTCGATGCACAACTTGGCCTGTGACTCGCACACGTAGCCGGACGGGCAGGCGGAGACGCAGGGAAGCGCGCAGGTTGGCTGGCCACTGCGCCGCATCAGGCAGACGCCGCTCATGCACTGGAAGTCGCTGGTACACGGGCAGTTGACCTTGCCGCCGCAGTCCGCATCGACCTCTACGACGGCATCGGTGCCGCCATCGTCCAAGTCTGCGACGTCGCTGGAGTCCGGTTGCGCGACATCCACGTCTTCGCCGATGTCGGTCGCAGCGTCCCCAATCAGGTCGGCGGACAGGTCGTCGTCTGAGTCCAGCGCAACGTCGGGAGCGGCATCGGACAGCGTGTCGGGCGTGGTGTCGGGCGCGGTGTCGGGCGCGGTGTCGTCCGTCGCAACGTCCGCCACATCTTCCTGCGTGTCGAGGGTCGCATCGGTGTCCTTGCCGAGGTCAGCCGGCTCGTCACCACAACCGACTGCTGACATGACAAGGACGACTGCGATAAGGACATCCGTCGTTCTCAGGGAGATCCGCATCCTCACACTCCGGAATGCAGCGAACAGGGCTCCGTGCCGACCACAAACACTCTCACGCCGAGAGCAAGTCGGCCAGACTTGTAAATAAGTGTATGCTGTCTGAAGACCCATCGCAACATGCTCGCCTCATGGCGAAATCGGGTGAAGCCCCCCCAAATCTTGACCGTCCGCAACGACTCCGACGGGCGTCCGTTGCGCCCGAAGAAACTCTCCGCGACGGCTGTTTCGCGTCGGTCCCGCACGGAAACGTCGCGGGGGCGCTTCTGGCCCCGGCGGGTGGGTCACGACATGCTACTGGACTTACAGGCAAACCCGTGGGTCCGAAAGCGCACACTTGCCGTTGGTGCAGAGCGCTGGTGCGCGACAGGGCTGTGCGGCACTCGAGTCACACGCCTCTCCGACCGCCGGAACCTTCTTGCAGGTCCCCTGCCCCCCCGCCTTGAGCACGCACGCCGCACCGTAGTCGCACACGACGAAACTGCCGTCGATATAGCCGCACACCGCGCCGATATCGACGACCGGGGTGTCCACGCACGTCTTGGTGTTGGCGTCGCAGCACAAGCCCATGCCCTGCTTGCAGTTCTGGGGGCTGGTGGTGCAGGGGTCGCCTTGAACGCCGCCGGCGACGCAAGTGCCCGCCTGGCACATGAACGGCGGGACGCACTCAGACTTGGTGCAGTCCAGGTCAAACGTCACCGCCTTGGTGCACTTCTTCACGGTCGAGGTCGCGGCACACGCGGCAAAGCCGTCGCAGTCGTCGTCCTCGTTGCAGCCCTCACCCAACTGCTTGCGCGACTCGCACTTGCCGCACGCAGAGGTCGAGGCCTTGCGGCAGTACCCGGTCGCGCACTGGCTGTCGTCCCCGCACGCCAACAGGGTCTTTGTAGGGCCGGGAGGGGGTTCACACGCGACGTTGCCCTTGTCGTCGGGCAAGACGTCGCCGAAAGGAATCTCGTGACAGGCAAGGCCCGCCAGAAAGGTCGCGCAGGTCGTGACGTGCGTATGCCGCAGCGTCGTGCCCGGCGCCGCCAGTCGGTTCAAGCAGACAGCCTGCTCGTCCGCGACGCACTGGGCCATGCCGCCGCGCACGTGCTCCAGATCGAAGGGCGCGCACAGCTCAAGGTGACCGCAGCGGGCCTGGGCCAGCTTGTCGCACGCAGCCCGACGCTGGGGCGAATCGTCTGCAGCGTCGTCCGCGCAAGCACACAGGAACACAAGCCCCACAACGAGGCTGACCTGACGAGAACCCATGGAAAACCCTCCCCTTCTCACGATGCGTACAGGTGCAGCCGGGTGCCGACCAGGTCCGCCAACTCTAGCGTGCGCTGCAGATCCGGGTGGCGCAGCAGGATGAAGCCGTCAGACACCAGCGTTTGCAGCCAGTTGCGCCGCTCTGCCCCGACCGGCAGCAGATTCTCCCACACCAGCGCTGGCCCGAGCTCGCGCCGAATCAGGTCCAGCCCCTCGATGTGGTGGATGCGCCCTTGACCCTGCGCGCGCTTGAAGATCGTGGCGACGTTGTACTTTCGCTCGATCGTCGCCTCCATCACCCCGTAACAGACGATGCGCGCCCACTCGGCGAAAGAGTCGAAGTCGCACGCGTAGTTCATTTGGTCAACCTGACGCGCCCCGGGAGGTCTGGCGCCGATCTCACCGAACACGACCTCGCCGTCCGCCTTGCGGTACCACTCCATGTGGGTAAAGCCGCTCTCGAAGCCCAGTGCTTTCAGCACCTTCAGCCCCATCTCGGTGCCGCCCGCCAGCTCCGGTCCGCCGACGTCCCGCAGCGCAATCACCTGCGGGCTGACCCACTCGAGCGTACGCGCCACCAACGGCCGCGGCCGATACCACGCGATGTTGTGGTAAAGCACCTGACCTTTGGCCGTCAGCGCGTCGAACGTGTACTCCTCACCGTCGATGAACTCCTCGACGCTGACTTCCGGAATTTGCGCCAGCTGCGTCAGCGCCTTGCGGAGCTCGTCCGGCGTCTCGACCCGGTACGTGTGCGCCGATCCCGCGCCGTCGATCGGCTTGAGGATCAGGGGGTAACCGATGCGCTCCGCCGCCTCCCAGCACGCTTTCGCCGTGTTCGCACGCTGGTGTCGGGGGGTGCGCAAGCCGGCCGCGTCCAGAACCTCTTTCATGCGCACCTTGTCGCGAAAGGCCCGCACCGTCTCGACGCCCATGCCTGGCACGCCCAGCGCCTCGCGCAGCCGCGCCGCCAGCAACACGCTGTACTCCGACAGACTCTCGACCCGCGCAACCTCAGCGTTGCCCAGCCACTCCCGTACGCGGCGGACCACGTCCACCTCGTCCCACATCGCGGGCACGGCCAAATAGGCGGACAGGTGACGCTGGGCCTCGTGGGGCAACGCCTCATACGGCTGGTCGCCGACGCCGAGCACGCGTGCGCCGATCTGCGCAAGTCCCCGCACGAAATGGGGCATCTCAGACGGATAGCCGGGAGACAGAAAGATCACGTTCATGCGCGCGGCGCTCCATGGGGGGGGGAGGCCAGAGCGTAGCAGGCGCAAGGGCGCAGGGCCAAGGGAGGATCGCGGGAACCGTGCGACAGCTAATCCGAGTCGCGGACCTCTCGCTCCCCGTCAGGCTCCCAAGGGCGTGGGGCCAGGCGTTCGGCCAGAAAGTCAACGAACAGTCGCACCTTGGCCGACAAGTGGCGGTTGTGCGGATACACGGCGTGAATCGCCTGCGCGGACGGTCGCCAGTGAGGCAGCACCTCGATCAAGCGGCCATCGGCAAGGGCTGGTGCAGACATGAAGGCAGGCAGGATCGCCAGGCCCAGTCCGGCCAGAGCCGCCTCCAGCAGTGCCTCGCCGTTGTTGACGCGAAAGCGGCCGGATACGGGCACCGACAGGTCGCCGTGCTCGCCGTGCAGCTGCCACGTCTCGCCAGAGTGGTACGCGTACATCAGGCACTCGTGCTGGCGAAGGTCGTCCGGAAGGTGAGGACTTCCCGCATGCTCCAGATAGCTGGGCGCCCCGCAGACGTACAGCGGCATCGGGCACAGGCGGCGGGCGATCAGACTGGAATCCGACAGGCGCCCGATGCGGACGGCCATGTCGTAGCCTTCGTCGACCAGATCCACCACACGATCGGCCAGATCCATGTCGACCTTCAACTCCGTGTGGACCTTCATGAATTCCGCGACCGCCGCTGCCAGATACTGCCGCCCGAACGACATCGGCCCGGACAGCCGCAACGTACCCCGGGGCGACGACTGCAGGTGGCTGACGGCCAGCTCGGCCTCCTCGACCTCGGCCAGGATGCGCGCGCAACGCTCATAGAAGGCCATGCCAACGTCGGTCAGGCTCAGGCGGCGGGTTGTGCGGTGCAGCAGCCGTGCGCCAACACGGTCCTCGAGCTGCGAGATCTGCTTGCTGACGGCGGACTTCGAGATACCCAGGCGCCGCGCCGCCGATGAGAAGCCCTTCTCCTCCACCACGCGGGCGAAGACGGCCATGCTGTTCAGGTCCACGGGTCACCTCGCGGGATCGGGGTCCGCGACAGAAACGTCTCAGGGTTCGCGCGAACGCAGCTCGTGTGCCGTCGGGTCGCGGACGTTGGCGCCGACGTGTCCAGAGATACCCAACGCGACCAGCGCCGCCAGAGCCGTCAGCGTTCCGCCCACCAGAAACGGCAACCCGATGCTGTACTCGAACATCAGCCCCGCCATCGCCGGACCGGCGACACGGCCCAACGCCGACATCGACTGCCCAAGGCCGAGCATCGCGCCCTGCTGATCGGCGTGGGCACTGCGCGACAGCAGGCTGGTCAGCGCGGGCGTCGTCATGCCCGACCCCACGGCCAGCAGCACCGACGAACCCAACAAAAGCGGAAACGACCCGATCTCGCCCACCAGAGGCAGCGACAGCAAGCCCAGCGCCATCACGACGGGACCGACGCGCACGAGCTTCAGCTCGCCGAATCGCCGCGCCATGGGACCGATGAGTCCGCCCTGCACCAGCACCATCGTCACGCCGACGACGATCATCGCGTAGGTCGTCAGCATCGCCGCGTGCTTGTGGGCCGCGATCTGCACTGCGACAAGTGGGCTCAGCGCCTCCGGAACCCAGATGCGCTCGATGAATAGGCTGAAGACCTGCTCCATCGCCGAGAAGCCCGCGGTGACGACAAACGACAGCAGCAGCAGCCGCGCCATGGTGCCGTCGCGCAGAGCAACCTTCAGCGCGTCCAGCGGAATCAGCCGCCGCGCGGTGGGAGCTGCGTCCTTGCGCCGGGTCTCGGGCAGCAGGAACCAGGCGAGAACCCAGTTGACGGCCGCAAGACCGGCCGCAGCGTACGCCGGTGTCGCCAGGCTGATCTGCCCCAGCACGCCGCCGATGGCCGGACCGACCACAAAGCCAATGCCAAACGCCGCGCCAATCAGGCCCATACCGCGGGCCCGCTGCTCTGCCGTGGTCGTGTCGGCCACGACCGCCTGCGCCACGCCAATGTTCGCGTTACCGAAGCCCGCAAGCATCCGCGACAGAAACAGCACGGGGATGCTGCCCGCGAATCCGAACAACAGGTAGCCGATCCCGCCAATGGCAACGCTTATCAGGATCACGGGACGTCGGCCGATGCGGTCGCTGATGCGGCCCCACATGGGCATGAACAGGAACTGCATCAGCGAGTACGACGCGCCCAGCAGCGTGATCAAGGCCGGCCGTGCGCCGAACTCTTTGGCGTACAGGGCTTGGATCGGAATGATCAGCCCGAACCCGATCAGGTCGATCAGGACGGTCATGAACACGATCATCAACGTGTTGCGCGACGGCTTGGCGGGGACCGCGGATGGCACTTCAGTGTTGCTCGACTCGCTCAATTCAGAACTCCTCTCCGGGCCTCAGGAAACGCCACATGCCCTCGCGCAGCTTGCCCAACCGGACGCGGCCGATCCGCACCCGCTTCAACCCCGTGACCTTCAAGCCCACGGCCTCGCACATGCGGCGGATCTGCCGCTTGCGGCCCTCGCGCAGCACGAACCGCAGCTGACCGTCGTTCAGCCACTCGACCTGCGCGGGCTCCAGCGCCCTGCCGTCCATGGTCAGGCCGTGGCGCAGGCGCTCGAGCCCCCCCGGAGCCAGCAACCCCTCAACCCGCACGAGGTACTCCTTCTCCATCTCGGAGTCCTCGCCGATCAACTGTCGCGCGATCCGCCCGTCCTGCGTGAAGACCAGCAGCCCTTTCGAGTCGATGTCAAGCCGACCCGCCACCGCAAGTCCGCGCATATGCTCAGGATGAAGCCGTGGTCCGGGGAAGTCGGGGTCCTGTCGCTCGGGTGTGATCAACACGATGGCCGGTTCGTAGCCGTGTTCGGGCTGGGCCGACACGAAACCGATCGGCTTGTGCATCAAGATCGTCGCCAGGTCGGACTGCTGCCGCTTCGCACGAGAGTCCAGTTCGATCTGCTGATCGCGCAGGATCCGGGTCCCCAGCTGATCGACCACTTGACCGTCCACGCGCACCCAACCGCGCTCGATATAGACGTCGGCCTCTCGACGAGAGCACAGGCCGCGCTCGGCCATCACCTTGGACAGGCGGACGGGTTCTTCTGACATCGGCGGCCTCTGCATGTCGCGTCGACCAAGCGTACGCGCGACGCGAAGCTTGGGGGCCGCGCACTCTACCCGCCACGGCTCTGAAGGGCCAGCTTGAACAGCAACTTGCGCAGACTGCTTGCGGAAACCTGCGGTGCCCCCCTATTCTTGGCGACTTCGGCGCTTCTGCCGCCAACCCCGCTTATCGCCTTCCGGAGCTTCCATGTCTTTCCGCTCGCTTGCGGCCGTAATGACCGCCGCGCTGGCTCTTTTGTCCGCGTGTGACTCCACCCCCGGCAGCTCGGCCACGGCCGACACCTCCACTTGGGACCCCAACAACGGGGTACCCGACGTCGTGATCGACGTGGAAGATGTCGCCCCGCGCGCCGGCTCGAACGGATTGCCCTGCGCGACGAACGAAGCGTGCGACAGCGGCATTTGCTTCGGTGGCCACTGCGCCAAGGCCTGCACCGCTCCTGCGGACTGCGGCACCGACGAGTGGTGCGGCAGCGACGACGGCAAGCGCTTGCTCTGCTATTCCGCCAAGTATCCCGCCGGCCTGGGCGCTTCCTGCGCCATCACCGGAACTTGCGACACGAATTTGGCGTGCGCCGGCAACCCCGAGGCCTCGACCTCCTATTGCACCGGCGCCTGCATCAACGACACCGACTGCCCGCCCGCGATGGCCTGCACCGACACGGGCGACAAGAAGGTCTGCCTCGAGCGCAACTTCTGCGACGACTGCAAGCACGACGGCCAGTGCAAGGACGGCGGCCGCTGCGTCAAGCAGGGCGAGCGCAGCTTCTGCACCCAGCCGTGCCACAAGGGCAGCACCGAGTGCCCGCGTTATGCCAAGTGCGTGGACGTCGGAGCGGGCGACTGGCAGTGCGTGCACAGCGCCGGCACCTGCGACGGCGACGGCAGCATGTGCAGCCCCTGCAACTCTGGGAACACCTGCGCCGACGGTCTGTGCCTGACGTTCGGCCACACCAAGGAGAGCTTCTGCACGGTCGGCTGCACCGCCGGCAAGTGCGACACGGGCTACTCCTGCGAGTCGATCCCGCTGAGCGCCGGAACCAAGAGCTCTGAGTGCGTCCCCGCCGCCCCAACGAGTCAGTGCGTCGCCAAGCTGGCGACCATCATGAAGGCTGGCGACACCTTGGCTGACCTGTCCGTGGTCGGCTATCTCGACACCGACGACAACGGCAGCCTGGCCAACGAAGACCCGCACGTCATCAAGCTCTCCGACTTCGCCGACTCGCATGAGTTCATCCTGATCAACGTGGTCGCCGGCTGGTGCGGCTACTGCGCGCAAGAGACCAAGGAAGTGAAGGCGGTGCTGAAGGCCTATCCCAACCTGCAGTTCTTCCAGGTCCTGTTCGACGGCGCGACGCAGAACAGCACGCCCACCCTCAAGCTGGCCCGGCAGTGGATCTCGCAGTTGAACGCGGGCGGCGTGGTCGGCGTCGACCCGAACCAGGACTTCTGGGCCTACAACACCGGCGACGGCCCCCCGCTGAACATCCTGATCGACGCCAAGACCCGCAAGGTCAAGCACAAGTGGAACGGATTGCCGAACACTTCGCTGATCAACTACCTCAAGCCCATGCTGTAAATCGCCGGAGCCCGCATGACCGCCCGCCTGCTCCTCGTGGCCGTGTTGACCCTCGCCGCCTCGCTCGCTCCCCGGCCGTCTCTCGGCCAGTGCGCCACCTGAACGAGCCCTGCTCTCCCGGTGGGAGACGTCAACCTCGGAGATTCCGGGCCCTCGGACGGCGCGCAAGCCTGGCGCCTCCGCGGCAGCCTCATGTACGGCTATGCCACCGCGGACTCGTACTACAAGCACGCGGAACCCGTCATCAACGACGACGAATACGCCATGTCGATGCATGTGGCGGTCGTCGGCGCCACCGTCGAGAGCCCTTGGGGCACCTCGGCCTCGCTGATGGTCCCGTATCTGCAGCTGTACTACCTGCGCCTGTTCGTGCCTGAGGTCGCCAATCACGGCATCGGAGACGTCGAGCTGCGTTTCCGCCAGGACGTCGGCACGTTGTGGAACCAGCGCAAGGGGCCCCGCCTCGCCGTCACGCTGGGTGCCGTCGCGCCAACCGGCCGCTACACGGAACGCACGTTGCAGAGCCGCTTCGACTTGGTCGACTCTGACCCGTTTGCGTCGGCCGTCGGCGATTCGCCCGTGGCACGCGACCTATCGCTCGGCCGCGGCGTCTGGTGGCTGCTGGCGGACGCTGAAGTCAGCGCGCAGGTCCTCTCGACCGTTGGCGTCTCGGCCAACGTGGTCACCCGCACCCCGATGACCAAGGGCAGCGACGGCTTCGACTGGGGCGAGGACGTCCGCTTGGGCCTCGGCGCACGCTGGTCCGCATGGCCGGGCCGGCTGACCGCGTCGGTGGCCGGCGAGCTGCAGCACCGCTGGGAGAGCACCGAGCTGGCAGAGGTCGGCCGCGTGAAGTACCCCAACGGCGGCACCTGGATCAGTGCGACCCCCAGCCTGCTGGTCACGCTGACGTCGAATCTGGCCATGAACGCATCGGTTCGCTACCCCCTCAGTCGTGACGTGATGGGCAAGCAAGGCGTGCAGAACCCCTCGTACTACGTTGGGTTTTCCGGAAGCTTGAGCGTGGGCACCCCGACCGGCGCCGTGCCGCTGCCGGTCGACGTGTCTGCCGTGGCTCCTGAGATCGCCGCGCTGCGGGTGCCGGGCACAGTGACGCTGGTGGACTACTGGGCGACGTGGTGTGAGCCCTGCACACGGCTGACGGCCCAGATCGAAGCGCAGCTGGCCGGACGGACCGACGTGGCCGTGCGCCGTGTAGACGCCACCGAGTGGTCGCCCGAGGACTGGCAGCGCCTGCTGCCGAATGTGCCGGGACTGCCCGTGATCGACGTGTTCGACGCCCAAGGCCAGCGACTGGTGCGGCTGACGGGAGAGGACGCGTTTCGTTTCGCTGAGCACCTGCCCACCAACGCAAAATAGACCCGGCGTCCAAGGTTTTCACCTTCGGGGGGAGGACGCCGGGGCGGGGGGCCAACTGGTTGAACCGTCCGGCTCGCCCGACCAAGGGGGGGGGTCGGTCGGGCGAGCCGGTTTCGGTACGGCGGTGTGCGCATGGGGGGGACCAGCGGACACCGGGGCTTCGTCGTTCGGAGCGGTCGAGGGAAGAGATACGACCGACACCAGCGGGGGGGGCTGCTGGTGAACTCCGAACCGAGCCACGTGTAGAAGCTATAACACGTTGCGTGCCAGTCCCGGCGAATAGTTACAAGTCACTGTTTTATCACGCCAACTTTGCCAAGGCCCCGGATCCGCCCGCGAGGTGAGACACCCGATTTGTCTCGCCATGTCTCACAGTGTCTCGCGCATGTCTCATCTGAGACACTCTCCGCAAACCTCCAGTTAAGTCGGGAACTTCCAGGTCTGGCTGCAGGCGAGGACGTCCCATCCTCTCTTGCACGACAGGCCGACATGCGCAGCGCCGCCCTCCCGCAGGCCCTGGAGGTCCTGAGAGCGCGCAGACTGTCGGGGAGAGTCAAAGGGGAGAGGGGGCGGCCGCGCCTACTTCAGCGCCGCGCCGCCTGGATAGCCGTAGCTGACGAAGTCCGCGTAGCCGTAGACCAGCAGGCCAACGGGGGCTTCGGCGGTCAGCTTGTTCACGCCTTGCAGCACGGGAATGCGCGCCCCACTCCAACCCGCTGCAATCGCCTTGAAGTCGCCCGCGGCGATCGGCGCTCCGTTGAGGAGCATGGGCGTGCCCGTCGGGGCCACGATGTTCACGTAGTTCGACTTGTACTTGTCGGGCACGAGGAAGATGTACTCGTTCAGGTACTGGTCGGTCGCCAGGTTCATGATCATCGCAGGGTCGCCTGTCTTGGCGTCGTTGGCTTCCTGGATGTTCGGGCAGTCGGCGTTCTTGACGCATGACCACGGCACGCCGGTCGTCATGAACGCCTTGCACACCTTCTGGCCACCAAACTTGCCGTCGCACGTGTCGTTGTTGGGATTCGGCGCGTTGGCCGACGCCATGTACTGCGCGACCTGAACGGGCTTGTTGGACGTCATCACGAAGTCCTGCGTCGACTCGAACTCGAACCACTGGCCCTTGGACAGCTGGGGGATGTCGACCTGCTTGGGGTCCGTGTCGATCAGCGTGAAGTCTTCCGCGGCCAAGACGCGATAGGCGTCCTTCTCTGCGCCGCGCGGCTGCAGCTTGGTGGCCACGTACATGGTGCCCCATGAGGAGATCGGGAACAGCTGCTCCTCCAAGTGGTCGGCGCAGCAGGTCTTGGGGCAGTCGTCGTTGGTCTGGCACGCCCAGCCTTGGTACTCGCACACGCCGTTGATGCAGTGGTCGGTGTTGGGCGAGTTGGAGGCCTCAGAACCGCCAAACACGGCGATCGGCTTGTCCGCCTGAATCCACGTGCCGGTCGGGTCGGTGCCGTTGATGTTCGTCTCTACGTTGAGGACCTGACCCTGAGTCAACGTGAACTGTTGCGTCATGCCGGGCTTCAGCGCCGGGACGTCCCCGCCGCCCGCTGCTGTCACGGCCGAGCTCAGCACGGTGACGATGGTCTCGCCGATCGAGGTGCCCACGACCGTGAAATACGACCGCAGCTCGGCGTGCGTTTGCTCGCGCGTCATCACCCAGTACTCGTTGCCGATGCCGTTGGACGGCAGCAGCAGCGAGGCGTCGTTCGAGAACACGTCGTAATTCTGCAGCGGATTGAACTGGTAAGCGACGATCGGCTTGTCGGACTGGATGCGGTAGACGCGCTTGTTGATGCTGGACCCGTCCTGGTTGCCCGTCTTGGTCGCGTCCGTCTTCCACACAGGATCCGGGAGGTTGAGGATCTTCAGGCCGCCCGCAGGCACCTGATAGCTGGCCGTCATGCCGTTGCCCGCAGTGACCGTGACGAGCGCGGGGGCGGTGGTGGTGTTCGAGATGATGACCGAGAACTGCGCGTTCTGGGCGTCGCAGAAACCGGTGGCGCTGGAACACGGCACGTACGCGTTGTCGAGGTCGACCGCCCAGTAGTCGCAACCGACGTTGGTGTTCGACTTGATGTCCGAGGCACACGGGTCCAGACACAGACCACCCAGGCACGTCCAGCCGTTTGCCGAACAGTTCTGCGAGACTTGGTACTGCGAGCCGTCTGGGGCGCACTCCATCGCGTTGTCGCCCATGCAGATCTTCGAGCCGGGGACGCAGACCTGACACTTGCCGGCGACGCACTCCTCACCCTCGTCACACATGTCGACGACCATGGTTCCCGAGCCGGCTTCGTTGCACTTCAGCAGCTTGGTGCTCTTGGCGCTGGCACCTTCCGGCTTGGCGCAAAAGAACTTGTTGGGCTGGCAAGCCAGGCACTTGGTGCCAGAGCACACCGGCTTGTCGTCCGGGCAGCTCTCGACCGTGAACGACTTGCCGTCGGAGTTGCAGGTCTCGAGGAAGTCGCCCTTGCAGGCCACGGCACCCGGCTTGCAGGCGACGGGTACACACTTGTAATTCTGGCAGTTGTTGGTGGTGGGGCAGTTCAGGCCGACCAAGCACTCGACGCACTTCTGGATGGCGACGGCGCAGAACGGGGTCTTGGTGTCGGGGATGTTCGCGCAGACCTTGTTGGTGGTGCAGATGGGGCCGGTGTCGATGTCTACGTTGACGTCGGTCGCGCTGGTGTCGGTGCCCGGGTTGGTCGTGTCCTCGACCGCCGTGTCGTCGGTGCCGTCCGGGATCGCTGCGTCCAGGTCCACATCCTCGCCGGTGGTGTCCACGTCGTCGGCGTCCCCGCCCGTGTCGACGTCCACCGCATCCGTCTTGATGTCCGGAAGGTCCTTGGGCTTGTCGATGCTGACGTCGGCGAAGGGGTCAGACGGGGTGATAGGCGTCGTGGTGTTGCTGCAGCCGATGGCGGCGAACGCAAAGGCGAGAACCACCAGGTGCAAGGCGCGGGTTCCGGAAGTGACAAACGCAGACATGTCGAAGCCTCGGGGCCGCTCTCGGATTACGGCAGGTCTTACAGCATACGCGAGCCCGGAGCCAGCGACAACGATTGCTCACATGTTCGAAACGAGCCCAAGGGCCGCTCGTCACCGGCGGTTTCGACGCGGGCGTGATCGTGACGCTGCGTGCGAAACAGGGAGGCCTCGACCTGTCCTGACTGCCGCAGCGCAGCCGTGCCGTGAAACGCCGCGGTCGCGCGATCCAGCGCCGCAAACGGCTCCAACGCCGCGTGGGCACCGCGGATTTGCACCGACTCGCGGACGGCCGTTGCCAGATCGACCGCATCCGCCGGCAACCCCACGAACGTGCGCAACCCTGCGACCGACCGAGCGGCCACCTGCAGCTTGCCCTCGATGCTGTGGCCCGCGATGTGAGGTGTCGCCAGGTCGCAGGCAAGGATGACGTCCAGTTGCGGCCGCGGCTCGCTCTTCCACGTGTCGATGGCCAGCCCTGCCAAGTGGCCGGACGTCCGCAGGAATGCCGCGGACTCCTCGTCCAGCACACCCCCTCGCGCCGAGTTCAGCACCACCGCGCCTGCCAGCCGCTGCAGCCGCGAGCGGTCGAGCAGGTGCAACGTCGGGTGCCGGCCCCCGTGCTCCAGCGGCACGTGCAGCGTCACGGCGTCCAGACCACCGGCGGACAGGGCGTCGGCCAAATCCATCGAAGCGAAGCCGGGTTCGCGCTCGGCCCGCGGCGGATCGCAGGGTACGATGACGGCGCCCTGGGTCTGCAACCGGGTGGCCACCGCCGAGCCCACCGCCCCGACACCGACAACAAGAATCCGCTTCCCTTTCAGTGACGTGCCCCACAGCCGATGCAGCGCCCACGCCACCCAGTCGGCCACGGCCAGCGCGTTGCCGCCATGACCCGTGAAGAGCCGCACGCCGCGGGTCGCCAGGTCGTCGGGATCCATGTGGTCCACGCCTGAGGACAACGTCGCGACTGCGCGCAAGTCCTTGGCGCGACCCAGGATCTCGGCTGTCAGGTGCGTGACCGACCGCAGCAACAGCGCATCCGCCCGTGACAAGCCCGCCGTCAGCTCGTCCGGCCGGTCCGCGGCAAACGTCGTCACATGGAACCCGTCCAGCCACGACACAGGCAAGGCTTGCGCCGAGCCATCCCACACCGCGCGATCCACCAGCAGCCGCACCATCGCCTACTCCGGGTCCGGGGTGTTGGCCAGCGCCAGAAGCCGTTGCCACTCATGGGGTTGCAGGGGAACGACGCTCAGGCGGTTCTCGCGCAGCAGGCGGATCCCCTCCAGAGGCCCCCCAGCGACTGCCTCGTGCTTGATGGCGTCCAGGGTCACGGGGCGCGCCAAGGCGACCAGCGGCTGGACCTCAACCGCCACCCAACGCGGGTCGTCGGTCGTGGGGTCGGCAAAGGCCGCGCGGCTGACGCGCGCGATGCCGACCGCCTGCTTCTGCGAGACGCTGTGGTAGATCAGCGCGCGGTCACCGACCTGCATCGCGGACAAGCGGTTGCGCGCCGTGTAGTTGCGCACGCCGTCCCAGGTCGCCTGACCATCGCGCACCAGATCCTGCCACGAGAAGGTCTCGGGTTCGGTCTTCATCAGCCAGTTCGCCATGCGCGCTTCCCCTCCCGATGCGTCGGGCGTGCAGAGGGTGCGCGAAGCCCGACAGCGCGGTCAACAGCGGCGGTGGAGGGGGAACCGACTCGTGACGCGCCAGGTGGCGGAGGCGAGCGGCGGCCGGCCCAAACGAGCTGAACGGCCGCCGATCGCTCACGCCATCGATACCTGAGTCAGTTGCCGCACTTGGCGGCCTTGTCCAGGCAGCAGTCGCCCGCGGTGGAGCAGAACGCGTCGCAATAGCACGGCCCGGTCTTGCTCTGCAGGCCGCACGCGCCGTCGCACGTTCCGCCGCACTTGGCGTCGAAGTCGCCGCAGCAGTCACCACTGGAGGTGCACAGCGCGTCGCAATAGCAGGTGCCGTCCTTGGACTGGCCGCCGCAGGCCGCCGCGCACGACCCGGGCGCAACCTTCAGGCAAGTCCCGGGCGTTGCGCTGGATACCACGCTGCAGAACTCGCTGGAGGTGCACGCGAGGTAGGTCGTCCAAGCGCCCCATGCGGTCGTCGAGGTCGAGCACGAGGCCGACGAACCGGAGCAACTGCCGTAGCCGCTGCGGCTTTGCACGATGCCGCCCGCGCCGGTCGAGCTGCACTTGTACTCGGTCTTGGTGGCGGCACCGCAGGCTGCTCCCGAGGCAGCCCAACTGCCCGTCGCGCTGCAGCAAGTCGTCGCCGGGTCGCAGACGCTGTCGGCGCTGTTCTGGAATGCCAGCTTGATCGAGACTTCCTGACACGGTGAGGTCGCCTCGTTCTTCACGTTGAACCACACCAAACCGGTCTCGTCCGTGGTGCCGGGCGCGTTCACGTCGAACAGCAGCTGACCGGTGACCCCCGTCTTGCAGCAGCCGTTCGGCACGATGCCGCTGACGGCCGAGTTCGTCATCGCGACCGAGCCTGCCGGGCAGGTGATCGCGTCGCAATCCGAGCCATTGGGGCCGGCGATGCACTCGTAGTACGCGCAGACGGTCACGGACTTGGCGGCCGTCCAGGTGATGTTGACCCGGGGGTCGGTCAGGCCAATCGCGTCCTCGATGCCGTAGACGAAGTAGTCCTTGTCGGTCGCGGACTTCATATGGACTTTGGGGTCCAGGTACACGGCCTTGTCGGTGTCCTTCCACGTGCCCAAGTCGTAGCTGTCGGCGGTCGACTCCGGTCCTTCATACTTGTCCGACTTCGCACACAAATCCGCGGAGTTGGCCGAGCAGGTCGGGGGGGTGGTCACGGTAGCGCCCGCCAAGCAGTACGAGTTGGCGCCGCAGGCCTGGTAAGTCGACCAGTCGGTGAAGCCATAGTTGGTCGCTTGGACTGAGCAGGTGCCGCTGGCGCCCGTGCAACCGTCATACTGCTTGCGGACTTGCGCGGTTGCGCCCAGACCGACTCCGGAGCACTGGTACTCGACCTTGTGCACCACCGCTCCGCAAACCGTGCCCTTGGTGGCCCAGGTGCCGTCGGCGGCGCAGCAGGTCGTGCCGGGGGTGCAGACCGTGGTCGACTTGCAGGTTCCGGGCGTGTTGACGTCGGGAACCTGGCAGATCTCGGTCACGCCGCAGTCCTTGAAGACCGACCAATCGGTCCAAGCGTAGTTGGCGGACGAGATCGAGCAGGTGGTACCCGTACCGGTGCAACCCTGATAGGCCTTGCGGTTCAAGACGTTGCCGCCTTGGTCGGCGCTCTCGCACTTGTACTGCGCGGCCGCGACGGTGTTGCCGCACTGCTTGGCCTTGACCGAGTAGGTGCCGTCCGCCTCGCAGCACGTCGTGCCTGGGGTGCAGACAGTAGCGGTCTTGGCGCCGAACTCGAGGTCAACGGCGACCTGCTGGCACTTGGCGCTGGCGTTGGTGACCGACAACCATGCGATACCGCTTGCGTTTGTTCCGCTCGACGGCTTGGGCGTCCACGCCAGCGAACCCGTCGCGGCCGCCGTCGCACAGCAACCGTTGGCCGCCACGCCGCTGACGTCCGCGTTGGCCTTGGTGGTGCTGCCGGCAGGACAGGTAACGGGCGCACAGTCCGTGGCGTTCGCGCCGTTCTGGCACGCATACCACAGGCAAACCGTGACCTTGTCGGCGGCCGTCCACTTGGCTGAGACCACGGGTGCATACGAGTTCACGCCGTCGTCGACCGTCCACTTCACGAAATCTGCGTCGGTCGATGCGCCCAGCAGGACCTGAGGCGCCAGGGTCTTCAGGGCAGATGCGTCGGTGTAGGTGCCCACGCTGACTGCGGTCTTTGCGGTTGTGCCGGCCTCGTAATCGTCCTTCTGGCCACACAGCGGGTCAGCGCCGGCCTTGCAGGTGCCAGGGACGTCGACAGCCGTGACTTCACAGGTCTCTCCCGCGCCGCAAGCCTTGAACGTCTTCCATGCCTCCCACGCGTAGTTGGACGCCGAAACCGAGCACGTGTTCGAACCGCCCGTGCAGCCTTGATAGGCGGTTCGGGTCTCGACCGACTTGCCATCGGTGCTGCAGGCGTACTGGGTCGCCTTGATGTCCGCGCCGCACTTGAAACCCTTGGGCTGGATGCGGCCTTGCGGGACGTTGCAACAGACGCCGCTGGCGCAAGAGCAGCTGCTGGTCAGCGTCCATGCGGTGGCGCCCTTTGCGGGCTGGCAGGCAAGGCAGGTGTCATCGGCCTTCTTGACGCCTTCGACCACGCACTGGTTGTCGATGCGGCACGATCCGGCCTTGACTACGAGCTTGCACGTGCCAGTCGCGGCGTCGCAGGTGCCGGACTCGCAGGTGTCGCCGTCGGGGCACTTCTTGGGCAGGTTCGAGCACTTCTGCGTCGCCGCCACACACGAGTCGTCGGTGCAGGGGTTCTTGTCGTCGCAATCGGCCGCCTTGGTGCAGTCGGCGACGGGGGCCAGAGCCTCGCAGACGGGCGGCGCGCCGGTCTTCAGGACGCACTTCTGTTGCGCGGTGCAAGCCTGAACGGCCTTCCATGGTGTCCACGCGTACAAGTCCTTGTCGGTCGGGCAGATGGCGGCGTTCTTGCCGTCGCAGCCGGCGTAGGCCTCGCGGCTCTGGGCCACGTTGTCGGTGCAGGCATAGTCCGTGGCGAGGGCGCTGGCGCCGCAGGTGACACCGGCGGTCTTGACGGTGTGGGTGACGGGGTCGCAGCAGACGCCGGACGTGCAGCAGTTGGCCTTGACCTCGAACGAGCAAGTGCCGAACTGTGCGTCGCAACTGCCCGTCATGCACACGTCATCGTTGACGCAGTCGCTGTCGATCTTGCAGCACTCGGGCTTGGGGATACCGACGCACTTGCCGGCCGCGTCGCACGCGTCCTTGCCGGTGCAGGCGCTGCCGTCGTCGCAGGGGGCGGCGAGCAGGACGGTCCACGCGGACTGATTCTTGGTGGCGTTGCAGGCTTGGCACGCGTTGGCCGTCGATACCTCGCCATTGGTGCGGCAGAACCCGTCGATCGCGCACGCGCCCGGCAGTGGAGCGAACACGCACTGGCCAGTCGCGGCGTCACAAGAGTCGTTGGTGCAGGCCAAGCCGTCGTCGCAGGCCTTGGCATCGTTGGTGCAACCCGAGCCCGTGCACTTGTCCGTCGTGCAGAGGTTCTGGTCGTCGCAGGCGGCGTCGCTGGTACAGCAGCTGCCGTTGCCGGAGTGGGTACACTGGCCGGCCAGGCAGGCGTCGGTCGTGCAGGGGTCCAGATCGTCGCAGTCGATGTCGACGGCGCACGCCTTGTCAGTGCCGCACAACGTCTCGAAGTCCGAGCAGCAGTCGCCTGAGCCCGTGCAGTACTCGTCGCACTGGCAGGCCGCCTTCGAGTCGAACTCACCACACCGGTCCTGACAGGTGCCCGAGACAGTCTCGGTCGTGTCGGGGGTGTCCGTGGCGTCGGTCGTTTCCTCCATGTCCGCAGTCACTTCTGCCGTGTCAGTCGAGTCGGGTACGTCCGTGACGGCGACGTCGGTGTCGCCGCTCTGGTCGCCGGTCACTTCGACTGCATCCTTGGCGGTGTCCCCAAAGTTTGGATTCACGTCTTCAGGCGTGTCTTCGCTGATGTCGGTCGGGTTGGCGGGTTCCTGCGCAGGGTCGCTGCAGGCGGCAAGTGCCAACATCCCAAGCACCATGACGGAACCCAACGAACCCGTGCAGAACCACTGACGCAGCGTGCGGACCCTCATCTTCTCCCCCTTTGCCGAGCCGGCTCCCACCGGGCGAATGGCGAAAGATGATCGTCCGAATCAGACAAACGACGCAACGGAATCGACCGAACGACGCAAATTTTTCGCGTCGCCAGACCCCGGTATGCGGCAACTTGTTGACATTGCAGAAAGCTAATCGTCCGGCGACTTCAAGAAGTCCGACAGACCCGGGATCTTATCCGCCGTCTCACGCGCCAGCTTGCGCGCCTTGGCAAAGTGCTGCTCGGCTTCGAACAGCTGCTCATACGGCAATGGTTGCAGGCTCGGTTGCGCGGTACGGGCCTGCGGCGCCGCGGTCAGCCGACGAACTACGCGCGCCGCGAACCCCGGGTCGAATCCAACCTCAAACGCAGCGGTGCGGGGCAGGACATCTTGGGCGATGCGCCGTGCCAGCTCTGGCCGACATAGTCCGCGGCGCACGGCGTCCTCCATCGACCCGGCCAGACCGTCCGCCGTCACCTTGTGCTCACCGACCAATTCCTCCGCCACCGCAACCAACACCGAGTCGTCCGCCAGCCCTTCGTCCGCCAGATTGAGCGCGATCTGCAGGGCGTTGAAGGTCGCCACCACCCGCCCGCGGTAGGCCCCGAAGCGTGCGGGCGGCGAGTTGCCCTCCAGGTGGATGAACACCCGACGCACCGGGTCGCTCTGCGGCACCAGACTCAAACGCCCAAGAATGCCTGCGATCTCATCTGGATAGGCGCCCGTGACCTGCAGGATCCGCGACAAGCGCGTGGTCGAGACCCGGCGGGCGCACACGTCGGCGTACAGGCAGTACACCAGCGCATCGACCTCGGCGTCGTCACCGAAGCAAATCTCGCCGACGTCCTCCTCTCGCGCCGCCAGCCACAGCCGCGTGTCCAAATGCGCCCGCAGCTTGTAGGGCACCTGCCGCGTCAGTGTCCGCAGTCGTCCGCGTTGCAGGGCGGCGCCAAAATCCTTCAACACCAGACGATCACAGTGGATTCCGTGCAGCTGGAACATCGCGAGGATCCGCTTGCGCAGAAACGTCGGACTGCCCGACACGACGACCACCCGCGACCGATAGGCCTGCGACAACGCCATCAAAAGGGAGCGCATTCCGGGGATCGAGCGTTTGCGGCTCGCCCCCTCCAGCGCCGCGCGCAACAGTCCTCCCACACTGGAGAATTCGGTCTCCAGGTAGGTCTTGTCGAGGTCCCAGCGGTAGACGACCTCAGGCTTTTCTTGGTGCGGATCAGTCTCACCCACCATGCACCTCCGAGACCTTGCGCGGTCGGTCCGGCGGAGTCCCCGTCGCCTGTGGTGCTTCCGGCAGCGTCCGCACCGCCTTCGCCAGCTCAGCCTGCAAGCCGCGCGACGAACACCGGGCCGCCAATCGGATCGCTTTCTCGAACGCCGCCTCGCCCGAGTCCGGGTTCGCCACCAGCACCAAGTGCTGCAGCCCCAGCATCGGCGCGCCGCCGTACTCCTGAAACTCCGACACGGTTCGCAACATGCCGACGCCCTGCGCCAGCAACCGCAGCCCCACACGCCACGTCAGCTTCGTCTTCCATGCATACCGTGCGGCCTCGACCACCATCGTCGTCAGGCCTTCGAGCAGCCCGCGCACCGTGTGTCCCACCAGACCGTCCGTGACCACGACATCCGCGAAACCTCGGGAGATGTCGACCGCCCGCACGTTGCCGACGAACTTCAGGCCCGGCGTGTGGCGCAGGCGCTCGTGGGCCTCGACAACCTCGGGTGTTCCATCGCCCGGTCCCAAGCCCGTCGACAGCAAGGCCACCTTTGGCTCGGCAACGCCTGTCACCGTTCGCGCATACGTCGAGCCCATCACCGCCCACGCCACCAGCTCGTCCGCCGAGTGAGCGCGCCGACCGGACACGTCGAGCAGCAGCGCCAACGGGTCGGCCCCCTCACCCCGCGCCACCGTCGGGAAGATGGCCGCCGAAGCCGTCGAGGGCTTGCCCGGCAGCTTGGGCAGATGTCGCTGGGCCAACGAATACACGAGTTCTTGCGGACTTGCCGTGATCAGCACGTCCGCTTCGCCGTCGTTCAACATCGCCATCGCGATCGGCAGTGCGATGCGGGCGGCCTCGGTCTTGGCCGCCGTGTCGCCAGCCTGCAATGGATAGGTCGCCGGCGCCGGCACCAACCGTAAAGTCATCGGGTCGTAGGGCAACAGGCTGAGACAGTCCTGCAGCACCGTCACGTCGCCGACCAGATGCACCCGCGCAACGCCCTGCCGGGACATGCGCGCGGCGGCGGCGACGATGCCGGCTGGACCTGCCGCTCCACCGTAAGTATCGATGACTACGGAGGGTCTTGTTCCGTCGGGAGGTGTCATGCTCTCGCCCTCGCGACCCTTCCGAGCGCATAGCGGCGCAGGGTCACGGGCAGGGGGCCATTCGAGAAGTCCTGATGACCGGTGTCCGCCATGCCGAATGCCGTCTGGAAGCCCTCGTGCCCCTCGAGCACCCACGCCGTCACGCCGTTGAAGCCGCGCCATGCGTCGCCCAGCGAGCGGAACAGTTCCTCGACGCCCTCGCCGCCCAACCGCTGCCCATATGGCGGGTTGCACACGATCGTGGTGCCTGCCGGGGGCGGTGCCAGCTTCACCGCGTCCAGCTGCTCGACCCGCACGACTTGGTCCAGACCGGCCGCGATCAGGTTGGCCCTCACGGCCTCGATCGCGTCCGGGTACAGGTCGGTCGCCAAGACGTCCAGCCCTTTCGCTTGGCTGATGGCGGACTTCGCGTGCTCCACACCCTTGCGCCGCTCTTCGTCCAGATGCAGCTGCATCGTCTCGCCGTGGTGCGGCCAACGCTCGACACCGAACCAGCGCGTGCAGCCGGGAGCGATGCCCAAGTGGCGATTCACAGCCTCGATCACCAGCGTTCCTGAACCGCAAGTCGGGTCATGCAGGCGCCCTTGTCCTCTCCAGTCGACCACTTCGACGACCGCTGCGGCCAGCGTTTCCTTCAGCGGCGCCGGTCCGGGCTGCGCGCGGTGGCCGCGTTGATGCAGCGGCGGGTCGGCGAGGTCGAGAAACACGTCCCATCGCCCGCGACGTCCGCGAACCACCACACGAATCTCGGGATCCTCGCGCGCGACGTTCGGCCGTCGCCCCAGCTTGCGCGTCAACCGGTCGGCAATGGCGTCCTTGACCTTCAGCGAAACGAACAAGTGGTGGTCCAGACCGCGTCGCTCTGGCGTCGACGGGATCAGGTCACCGCTTGCGTGCACGGCAAAGGTCGCGTCGGCGTTCATCCAGCGCGGCCAGTCGAGGTCCCAAGCCCCCTCGTACAGCGACTCTGCGTCCTCGGCGTGAAAGCCACCCAGGTGCAGCAGCAAACGCGAGGCGATGCGCAACCCTACCAGAGCCTTGGCCGTTTGCTCCGGCGTCAGGTCCATCCACACGCCATCGCCGGCGGTGCGCTCCACGGGCAAGCCAAGGGCGCGGCACTCGCGGGCGACGAGGTCGTGGGTGCCGCGAGCGGCGAGGGCTAGGACTTTCATGAAGGGGCTCCCCTCGGCTCACGTCAGACGGGCGAGCGGTCCGAGGGTTGCGAGGCTACTCGATCGTCGAGTCGTCCGGAATCACATGGTGACGACGGGCACGCTGATCCTGCCAAGCGAAGAACAGGGCGATCAGCACCGAGCCCAGCAGCACCGTGCCGCCAATGACGTACCAACCGTATGGTTTCTCTTCCGCGACGCAGACGACGCAGCGGGCCAAAAGTGGAGCAACGGGAAGCACTTCCGAACCTCCGGGCCAGGATCGAGGGCAACTTGTCTCAAACGGGTGCGCCGGAGACTAGGCCGAAGCGGGGGCTGCCGTGGCCTTTGCGCGGGCCGACGGCGGGATCTCCAGCGCGTGTTCGAGCACGTCGTCCATCGTCTGGGCGAACACGAACTCGATCTGGTCCCGCGCCTCTGCCGGAATGTCACGCAAATCCTTGCGGTTGCGCTCTGGCAGGATGATCTTCTTGATGCCGCCGCGCATGGCCGCCAGCACCTTGTCCTTGATGCCACCGACCGGCAACACAAGCCCGCGCAGCGTCGCCTCGCCCGTCATGGACACGTCGCCGCGCACCCGCACGCCGGTCAGCAGCGACACAAGCGCCGTGAACAGCGTGACGCCGGCACTCGGGCCATCCTTGGGCGTCGCGCCCGCCGGCACGTGAACGTGGATGTCGAAGTCTTCGAAGGACTTGCGAACGATGCCCAGCCGCTCGGCGTTCGCCTCGACCAAACTCAGCGCGATCTGCGCCGACTCCTTCATCACGTCGCCCAGTTGGCCGGTCAGCCTCAGCTTGCCCCTGCCGGGCATCTTGCTGGCCTCGATGAACAACAGGTCGCCGCCGGTGCGGGTCCAAGCCATGCCGGTGGCGACGCCGGGCTGCTCGGTGCGCGTCGCCACTTCTGGCACGTACGCGTAAATGCCCAACATGTCCTCGAGATCGCCTTCCGTCAGGGTCTTCTCGGTGTACTCGCCCTTGGCCACGCCCACCGCCACCTGACGGGCGACGTCGGCGATGCGACGCTCCAGACCACGGACGCCGGCCTCACGCGTGTAGTGCATGATGACCTTGTCCAAGATCTCGTCCGGAATCACGCATTGTTCCGCTGTGATCCCGTGTTCCTTCAACTGCTTGGGCAGCAGGTGCCGACGCGCGATGGCGGCCTTCTCCTCGTGCGTATACCCACTGATCTCGATGACCTCCATGCGGTCCAGCAGCGGGGGCGGGATCGTGTCGAGCGTGTTGGCCGTTGCGATGAACAGGATCTTGGACAGGTCGAACGGCGTGTCCAGGTAGTGGTCCGAGAACGCGTGGTTCTGTTCGCCGTCCAGCACCTCGAGCAGTGCTGCCGTCGGGTCGCCGCGCCAGTCATGGGTCAGCTTGTCCACTTCGTCCAGGATCATCACGGGGTTACGCGATTCTGCCTTCTTCAGCGACATGATGATCTTGCCGGGCATCGCACCGATGTACGTCCGGCGGTGACCGCGGATCTCGGCCTCGTCACGCACGCCGCCCAGCGACAGCCGTTGGAACTTGCGCCCCAGAGACTCCGCGACCGAGTGGCCCAGCGACGTCTTGCCGACGCCCGGAGGCCCCACCAGACACAACACCGGGCCGCGCATGTCGTTCTTCAGCTTCGACACGGCCAGATACTCGATGATGCGCTTCTTGACCTTCTCCAAGCCGTAGTGGCGCTCGTCCAACACCTTCTGGGCGTGGTCCAGATCCAGCCTATCGTCGGTCATCTTCGACCACGGCAGGTCTGCGAACCACTCCAAATACGTCCGCGACACGGTGTACTCGGGCGACCCCTGCTGGATGCTGCGCAGACGCTTGAGTTCCTTGGTCGAAACCTTCGCCGCGTCCTCAGGCAGTCCGGCCTTGTGCAAACGCTCCTCCAGCTCTCCCAGTTCGTCGCCCTCGCCGCCCTCCAAATCACCCAGTTCTTTCTGAATCGCCTTGAGTTGCTTGCGCAGCACGTACTCGCGCTGGCTCTTGTTCAGGTCGCCCTTCACCTCGCTGTTGATGCGCTGCGAAATGCGCAGCACCTCAACCTGCTGGATCACCAGATGCAGGGTCTTGGTCAGCATGTCCTGCAGCGTGGTCGCCTGCAGCACGTCGACCTTCTCCTCGACCGAGACGCCCAGGTGGGTCAACAGCAAGTAGACCAGCCGCGCCGGATGCTCGAAATTCTCTTGCAGGTCCGCAGCGTTGATGGGCAGCTCAGGCACCATGTTCACGAGCTCGATCGCCGTGTCACGCACACTGTGCACAAGCGCCAAGATCTGCGGGTCGGTGTCGTTCTTCTCGGGCAAGATCTCGACCTCGGCCGACAGGAACGGATCCTCCTGATCGAACCGATTGATCTTGAAGCGTTCCACACCACGGATGACGACGTGATAGGTCTCGGCGCCGTTGCGCAACACCTTGATCAGCTGGCCCGTGCACCCGGCCCAGTACAGCTCGTCAGGCTTGGGGTTGTCGATGCCCTTGTCCTTCTGCGCGACCACGCCCACCACGGCTGCACGGCGGTCGCCCAGGCTTTCGAGCAGCTTGATCGACTTGCCGCGCCCGATGACGACCGGCATGACAGCGCCCGGGAACAGCACGGCATTGCGCAACGCCAGAATCGGCAGGTTGTGCAGGGTGCCGCTTTCGGAGGTCGGTTCGGTCGTGGGCTTGTCGGTCATGGGTCCCTCGCGAGGAAACAGGTTGCTGAGCTTGCTGCCACGTCTTTGCGGAGTTCGCCGTCGCCTGATTCGAATGATAAGGAAGCACGGGGGCACCGCAAATCAAGGTCCCCCGCGCCCTACGGACTGACGCTTTGCAATGCTTCAGGATTCTCGTCGCACACGGCGGCGCGCATCTGAAGAACGCCCGCCGAGTCGTGGTCGTCGTCGTTGCCGGTCAGTGCCGCTGCTGCCACCAACCCGGAAGCGCCGCTCCCCTGCTTGCCAGCGCAGCCTCGACGGATGCCCGCCACGACATGTCGCCCGTCAGCCGGGCCGCCAGCGCCAGTCCCCACGCTGCCGCCAGCTCGTTTCCCAGCTGCCGCAGCGCCAAGACCGCCACCTCGACATGCTCGCGGGCCTGCGAATCCCCCGCCTGCAGCTTCAGCGCCGCCGCCAACAGCTCGATGGCCAGCGCCGCGTCGGTCGCGCCACAGTCGCGCATTCTCGCGCTGTGCTGAAGTAGAGCGTCCTGAGACACCGCTGCGCCGTCCAGTGCGTCGATGCGCGCCTGCAGCACCAGCGCGTGCACTACCGGCAGTGGCTCGCCGCACTCCCACCAGCGCTCGACCGCGTCGGCAGCAAACACCCGCGCCGCCACCAGATTGCCTCCCAAGTACGCGAGCGAGGCCTGTCCCGACCGCACCGCCGCCGCCTCGCGCGGACTCGCCGCGTCGGCTTGCTCCATCAGGTCCAAGAGTTGCGCCTCACCGTCCCGGTCGCCGAGCCAACCGCGGATCTCGGCCGCAACCAGTTCCACGGCAAACCGCTCGGCCTGCGACAGAGACTCGCGCGGTATGCCGGACAGCAGGTCGGCCGCCGCCTGCAAACGCAGTTGGCGCAGGTGGATGCGGATCTCCAGCAGGTTGCGCCGCAACGCCAATCGACCCGGACAAGACGACGCGGGAGTCACGGCCAGCTCTGCCTCGACCGCCGCAGCCTCGCCCAAGGACAGATTCACCTCGGCCAGCGCGAGCCCGACCTCCAGCGCTCCCAGTCGGTCGCCCTGGTCGCGCAGTCGCGTGCGAGCCTTCTCCAGCAGGTCCCGCCCCTCGCGCAACTGCCCCATACGACAAAGGATCGCCGCCCGGTTGACCGACGCCGTCTGCTCGCCCGCCGGCAACCCAAGCTTGCGGAAGCGGGCCTCGACCTGTGCAAACGCCGCAGCCGTCTCTGCCAGCGGCGCGGTGTCGGCCCGGGCCATCGCCAGCGCCAACGCTGCGCGTGCGATGCCCTGCTCGTCACCGATGCGGGCAGCCAAGGCAAAACTCTGGGAAAACGCCGCCACCGCACCGTCCACGTCACCCCGGTCGCGCAGCAGGTGACCGAGGTTCAGTTGGGCCACGGCGTGCAGGGGCTCCAGTCGCCCTTCGGTGGCGTGGGCGACCTGCGAGAATGCGGCGTGTGCTGCGTCCAGATCGCCGCTGGCGCGCTCAAGGTCTCCCAGACAAATCAAGGCATTCGCCATGCCTGCAGCGTGTCCCGCCGTCTCGAATCGATCCATCGCCTCATGCAGCAGGGTCCGCGCATCCGGCTCCGCATCGTCCGTCTCGTCGGCTTCCCTTGCGCGTCCTGGGGCCAGGCGCTGCAGCAGCCTCCCCACGTTGCCGGCCGCCACAGCGATCCCCAAATTGTCGTCGCGCTTGCGCTGCCGGGCCAGAACCTCGCGGTGCAGGGCCACGGCCGCCGCCAGATCACCTCGCAGCTCGTGCACCGAGCCGATCTCGGTCATTGCAGACAATTCGCGCGCTTCCAGACGCCGACGGGCGGCGTCCTCACGCGCCTGCTCAAAACAAGCAAGGGCGTCGACCTGCCGCCCAGCTCTCAGGTGGATGCGTCCTTCCAGACTCACGGCCGCACAAGCCGCGTCCACGTCGCCGGTGCTGGTCAGGACGTCGCGAGCCCGACCGGCCAGACGCAACGCCACGGCCAGCTCACCCCTGGCGAACCGGCCCGAGGCTTGCTTGAAGAGCTCGATTCCGACGGCGCGCTCAGTCATGGGTGCGTGGGTCCTGGCTGTGGCGTCAAATCATGACCGCCCCGCACGAGAGGTCGATGCCCTGCCCTGTGATGGCGTCGCCACCGGGTCCGAGCAGAAACTTGGCGTACGCGCCGACTTCGGTGGGCTTGATCATTCGGCGGATCGGCTGGCTGGCCATCATCGCCGCGGTCGTTTGCTGCAGCGTTTGACCGGAGTTCTCTGCCATGCGCGCCAGCACATCGTGGGCCATCTGCGTGTCCACCCAGCCGGGATTCAGGACGTTGACGCGGATGCCGCGCGGTGCCAGCTCGGACGCCATGCTGCGGGTCAGGCCCAGGATCGCGTGTTTCGACGCCGTGTAGGCGCTGGACCGCGTGCCCCCGAAACGCGCAAGCACGCTGCCGATGAACAGCACGCGACCGCCGTTCGGCATGTGCGCCGTGACCAGTTGGGCCAGAAAGTAGGTGCCGAACAGGTTGACCTCGAGGATGTGGCGAAACCGCGCCCGTGCATCCGAGGTCAGGTCGTCCAAGGGCGTCTCGGCGTTGACCCCGGAAGCGACGACCAGCGCGTCGATCGGGCCAAACCGCGACTCGGCCGAGATGACCGCCTCGTCGATCGAGCGCTGGTCCGTCAGGTCCAGCCGCACCGGCAGGGCACGCGCTGTGCCCAGATCCATCGCGATGCCCAGTACCTTGTTGTACGAGCGGGCGCCCAGCGTCAGGTGGTGGGGTTCGTCTCCCAAAGCTCGCGCGATGGCCTCGCCCATGCCACGCGACGCTCCGGCGACGAAGATGTGCTTGGGGCGCGAAGACAGGGCCTTTTCGAGCTCGCTTTGGGGCAGGCGGACGGTCTGCATCGGGTCACCTCGGGGCGGGGTCTAGTCAGGCGGGCGCGCGGCGTCAGGGTTGCGGCGTTACTGGTCGGGGGTCGGAAGGGCTTGCAGCGCCCCGGCTTCTTGTTGCCGGTTGCGCAGCGCGTCGCCGGAC
Organism: uncultured Enterobacteriaceae bacterium; assembly: GCA_964447285.1. GTDB lineage: Bacteria > Myxococcota_A > UBA9042 > UBA9042 > UBA9042 > CAJBNH01. The sequence goes on from CAYURO010000006.1 coordinate 41,313, forward strand.
TCGCCCCAGACAGACAACAGGGCGCCGACGATGATCGAGAGGCAGAACCAGACGACGACCGCCATGTAGCTGACGTACATGCCACCGCGAAAGAAGCGGTACAGGGGTGGCTTGTCCTCGGCGCGGCGAAATACCGCCTCGGCGGGCAGCACGTCGCCGGTCAACGCCTGCAGATCGCCTTCGCGTGTGCCGGGTTGGGCAACGGCGCCCGGCAGAGCCGGGGTTTCGGATGGCGCGCGCGGTTCCTCGATCGTCATGACGGTACCTCTACAGTCCACTTCAGCAGGGTCGGGGCGACAGGCATCGACAGGTCAGGGCGAGATGCGCCGCCCAAGCCCCGCCTTCAGCAAACTCTTCTCCTGCTCTGCGTACAGGTCGCAGATGCCAGGAATGTCCAAGCCACAGCGACGGTCAGTCTCCAAGCACTTGTAATTTGACTGGATATCCGTGCACTTGCGCTTGGTCCCGTCGGTCAGGTCGCCGGTGGCCGGGTCGCACTGGGGCGAGCAGAACGCCGGGTACGGCAACGGCGCGTCGTAGTGGCCGTTGCCGTCGGTGTCGAGGAACACCGCGTTCGTCAGCCCGACCGGGAACACCGGGAAGTAGTCGGGAATGCGCGCGGGCGGCGGAAACAGGCTGGCGGCCGGAATGCCCTTGATCTGCGTGAAGGCCAGTGCGGCGATGCGCGACAGGGCCATCTCGCCAAACGGCACGTCCAAGTACACGGGCCGCATCAGGTTTCTCGCGTCCGTCCCCAGCGCCACCACCAGGAGCCACGAGTCGCGGTCGGGCACGTCGATGGCCACGGTCTGGTCGAAGTCCACGATCCGCTTGGGGTCCACCGTCAGGTCCTTGGACCACGCCAGCAGGCCGTTGCGGTAGATCTCGATGCGGTCCACGCCGAACCAGGAAGTGGTCTGCACGCGGATCTTCGCTTGGACCTGCCCGCCCTTGGTCGCCTTCACAACGCCGCCCGGACCCACGCCCGCCACGTCCACGGTGATGAACGGACCGTACGAGGGCGCCACCTGGCCCGCGCGCAAATTCTTCGAGATCTCCAAGGGATTGACATCACCCGGCTCGTCCGTGCCGGACCGAATGTAGTTGCGCGGCAGCCCGGGCTCCAGCTTGGTGCTGTGGCTGTCCGACCCGCCGACCAGCGTCTTGACGAAGCCATGCTCCAGATAGCGGAAGTGGTCCTCGAGCACACCCGGCGTCCGGCCGCAGGGGCGATCCATGTCAGCGGCCTTCACCACGTCGGTCAGCGGCTTGTCGACCTTGTTCTCGTCGAATTTGCAGACGGTCTCAAGTGTTGCCAGCATCGTCGCGGCCTTGACCGCATCGGTTGAGGTGGGCTCATTCAGCCACGCCGCCTGCTCCTCAGGGGTACGTCGCAACATGTCTCCGACGGCGACCTGAGCCAAAGCCAGACGATAGCGGTGCCGGCAAGTCGCCAAGTCGTCCTCGCCGGGACAGGTCGTCAGATTCTCGAGACCCCGGTCGGCCAGCTCAGGGCACGCCTTGGCCAGGGCGACGGCGGCCTGGGCATCCGAAAGCTGCACGCCCTTGCTGTCAAAACCGGCGTGATCCACGCGATACAGACACCGCGAGTAGGTCTGCACCTCGCGCACCGTGGGCGTGCGGATCAGCTCGAAACGCTTGGCGTTGAAGACCTCCATCGCGTCGAAGTCGCAGGCCACCGTCCGCAGCGAGACGTTGCTCTCCTCCAACTGAGGCAACGCGCGCGTGAGGCTAAACGGGTTGATGCCCGCCTGATCTGCCCAGCCGAAGAAGCCATCGCGTGGGTGGGCGACGATGCTGGTGGGCGGCCCGTCGCCGGTCGCAAAGCCGGAACGCTGCAGGATGCCGTCGATGATCTGGTCCGACGGCTTGCAGTACCAGTCAAGCGAGCCGTGCGAGGGCTGGTCGCCGGGTGCGTACTTCAGCGGAAAGCCGATGTAGTGGCCGATCTCGAGCGTCGACACCTCGGACCCCACCACCGCGGTCAGGAAGCGGTCGATGCCCAGATCCTGAATGAACGGTAGGTAGTTGCTGAGCACGTCGTGGTCGGTCGCGGCAACGTAGTCCACGCCTTCCGCTGCGATGGTCTTGACGCGGTCGCGCAGGGGCATGCCGGAGTCGAAGCTGGGCTCGGCGTGCAGGTGAAAGTCGCTGGAGATCCAGCCTTGGGTGTCGACTTCGTGCAGCAAGGCTGCGTCGATCACGCGCTCTTCGCCCTCCGCCAGGTCCAACGTCTCGTCGTGAATGCCGAATTCCAGACCGTGCGACACCACCACCTGGTACTGCCCCGGCGCAACCGGCACATCGAACTTGCCGTCCATGGCGAAACCGACGTGCTGCACACCGGTGCCCAGGCGCCCCTGACCGAAGTACGGCCGGCGCCCGCCGTCGCGGTGCAGCGGCTGACCCTTGGCATCCAGACGCACGATCGTCAGTTTGGCCGGCAGCTCTGCCCCCGTCGCGTCCGTGGCTTGCACGCGTACGCGCGCGGGCGTGGGCAGCGACGGTGCCACCACGTAGTCGCCCCCCGCAACCACCTTCAGCTTCAGCAGATCTCCCGTCACGACCTTGTGCGCGTCCATCGCCGCCAGCAGGTAGTCGCCGGGCGGCAGCTGCGCCTGGAACGCGCCGTCCTCGACCTCGTCGACACCCGCGTCGGCATCGATGGCGTTGACGATGCCGTTGCCACCGGTCTTGGCCCGCAGCTGCTGCAGCACCACGTCCAGGTCGGTCCAGATCTTGGTCGTGTCGGGGTCTTGCAGCACGAACACGGTGGCGTTCGGCGCAGGCGAGCCAGTCTCACGCCACCGCACGTAACCCTGCACGTGGCCTGAGGGAGTGCCGCGGTGCTGCAGAATGATGTCCGTCACACTGGCGATGTCGCCCTGCCCCACGGCCAAGTAGCGTTCGTATTCGAGCACCGCGGACGCCTCGCACGTCGCGTCGTCACCCGTGCCTGCCTGGCAGTTGCGCGTCGACGTGATGAAGGCGGTGGCGGCCGAAGCGAACAGCGGCACCAGCACTTGCGGGTCGCCGTCTGCGGGGGCCTGCTTCTTGGTGTAGTAGCCATAGCTGACGTCGCCACCCGCTGCCGCCACGAAGTCGAAGCCCAAGGGGTGCGTGAAGGTGTCGAGGTTGTCGTACAGCGCGTCCCAGACCGGCTTTTCCTCGTCGAAGCCGGGGCCGGGCACGAAGATGTCGTTCTGGTTGCCGAAAAACACGAAGTCGCCCGCGCCGATGCCGGCCTTTCGCGGCGCGCCCATCAGGTCGCCCAGGATGTAGCCGAGCACCGACTGGCTGCCGGGAGGGTCGCTGGCCGTGGGCTGCACCATCGGCGACACGGGGCTGCACGCACACACTTGGCAGCCGCCGGCGTTGAAGGCCAGACCCGTTTCACAAGTGAGGGTGCAGGCTTGCAGCACAGGACAGCCGCATGTGCCGGTCGCCTGCGTCACGTCCGGGGGCAGATCGCAGACGAAATCCTTCCTGCAATGCGAGTCCTTCTTGCACGCCTCTCCCAACCCCTGACCATCGCCCGTGCCGCGCGGCTGTGGCGGCAGGAACAGCGAAGTCTTCATCGTGACAAAGGAATCCCCGGGATGCAGCAGATAGTCGGTGCGGAAGTCGACACCCAGACGCAACCCCGGGAAGAATACCTCGAGCTGGCTCTGGTACGCCTTCAGGACGCCGATCGCCTCGAACAGGAAGACGCCCTTGCCCTCTACGCGCACGACCGCATTCTGGCCGTCGCTGCCGTCCTTCAAGACCGAGACCTGGGTGCCCAGCGGCGCGGGGACCAGCAAGTTCGCGAAAGGAAACAGCTCCGAGAAGCGGTCGGCGCCGGTGCCGGGCGGAAAGCGCGCATCGCCGTCGCGTCGCAGGTCGGCGTCGACCAGGCTGCCACCGAACAGGCCGGGACCCCAAGAACGGCCAGTCCCCAAGATGGCGATGCGGACCTTGTCGTTTTCCAAGACAAAGTCGCCGACGTCCGCATAGGCGACCGGTCCACCCACCAGCTCGTAGCGAGACGTGGCTTGGGCGGCCCGCAGCTGATTGGGCGCATCGGGCTGGCACGCCCCGGCAAGGGTCGCCAACACGGCGCACACCCCCAGCAGGGTCGCAGACTTCCACAGGTTCGGGCGATCGGGCCGGTGCATCGAAGCCTCCGCGGGCGGTCCAGCGAATGCGCGAAAGGCGGTCACAGCAGCCACTGCAGCTGGGCGTAGGCGGTGTCGTTATCCAGATCCGAGCCCTGCAGCTCGATCCGGCGGTCGTATTGCAGCTGCAGCCGCAGCTTGTTGCGCATCAGTTGGTAGCCCAGCGCGCCGCTGACCATCGCCTCGTCGGTCGCATCGTCCTGATCCACGTTCGGGTCGATCAGCTCGAAGCGCACTGCAGCGTTGGCGCGCCAGAAGGCATAACCGGCCTCGGCGACGATGGATTGCCGGTCCAGCTGGGCCGGGATCAGCGCGGGCGTGGTGGGTTCTTCGACGGGCTTGGCGTTGTCGCGGAGGTACTCGACCATCACGTGTGCGCCGTTCCACTTCAACAGCAAGTCCGCAGACATGGCCATCGTGGTGTTGGTGCCACCGTCGCTGTAGACGGCGCCGCCGCCCACCGCCAAGCGCGGCCCACGGTCGGGGCAGCCGATGTCCGCGACCGACTTCCCGACGCCGCCCAAGGGCTCGACCGACAGGCGACCGACGTAGCTGAGGCCCGAGAACGGGCTGTCTCCCGCCAAAGTATTGCCGCGAAGGCCCGCGTTCTCCGCGATGCCGGCGTGGAAGGTGCCTGCCCGCTCAAAGGCGTTGAACACACCCAGATGCCACTCGATCCCAAACAGGTCTGGGTACTTGCCGGTCATCACGACGCCCAGCTGGCGGAACGGGGCCATCGCCTCGACCGCGAACGGACGCTGCGCCAGTGCCGTGTGGGCCGCGCTCATCATCGCGGACCGCGAGAACGGCATCTTCTGCGCGCCGGCGATGACCTTGGAGCCCTTCCACGTGCGGATCGACAACCACGCTTCGTTCAACAGGCTCTCGGCGTCGGCCAGCTCGGCTTCGATGCCGGCTTCCATGCCGCGGCCGATGTCGCCCTCGAGGCCGAACCGCGCGCGACGCAAGCCGAAACCCTCGCGCTGGGCCGCGTCGCCGCGCGCCATCTGATTGTCCTTGCCCGTCATCAGCGCGGCCTGCAGCTGCACCAGACCCGTGGCCTCGATGTCACCGCGCCGCCCTTCCTGACCGTGCTCACGGGTTTGGTTGCCGTGCGGGCGTCGCTGGCCATGCCCTTCGCCCATGCCTTTGCGCTTGTCGCACTTGCCTGCCGAGCAAGGACACGCCGACGCGTCGTCACCACAGAACGCTGCCTTGTCCGCCATGCGCTTGGGGTTGGCGCGCATCGGTCCGTGTCCAGGGCGGAAACCGTGCTTGGACAGCGGCGTCGCTTGCGGTTCCTCGGGAGCAACGGCGGCCGGAGCGGCATCGACAGGCGCAGCGGCCTCGGACGCAGCAGCGACGGGTGCTGTCGCGGCGGCAGCAGGTTCCGTTGGCGTTGCCGGCGGCACGGGTTGTGCGACCGCAGTCACGGCAAAAAGGACGAGAATGAAAGGCAGAACGATGAGATTCCGACGCATGCGGGGCCCTCCCGGGGCTTGGTGGACCGGGCGAATGTACCAGAGCAACAGGCTTGCCGCCACGTCCGCTCCGGCTATCCTCTCGGCCCCCGGATCGTCCGGGTCAGCTGTCGCAGCACGACCGGAGTCCCATGCAAATTCAAGAGAAATGCGACAGGATCCGCCAACTCCTCGACCGAATGTACCCCGAGGTGCCGGTGCCGCTGGACCACCGCGACGCCTATACGCTGCTGGTGGCGGTGCTGCTGAGCGCGCAGTGCACGGACAAGCGGGTCAATCTGGTCACCCCCCACCTGTTCGCGCTGGCCGACGAGCCCCGCGGGATGGCGGCGGCGGGGGCAGAGAAGATCCGCGAGATCATCAGGCCTTGCGGGCTGTCACCGCAGAAGTCCAAGGCGATCGCCGAGCTGTCGCGGATTCTGATCGATCAGCACGGCGGCGAGGTTCCGGCAGACATGCAGGCGCTGGAACGATTGCCGGGCGTCGGCCACAAGACCGCTTCCGTTGTGATGTCACAGGCTTTTGGTGTACCCGCGTTCCCAGTCGATACGCACATCCACCGGCTGGCAGAGCGGTGGGGGCTGTCGTCCGGCCGCAACGTGGTGCAGACCGAGGCCGACCTGAAACGACTGTTCCCGCGCGAATCGTGGAACAAGCTGCATTTGCAGATCATTTACTTTGGCAGAGCGCACTGTCCGGCCCGTGGTCACGCCCCCGCGACATGCCCGATCTGCGTGTTTGCCAGCGTCGCGTGACCCTTCTCAGCCACTTGCACGCGGGCTACGGCTTCGTCGTCTCGCAGATGGGCGGCAACGCGGCCGAGCTCAACACGCAAGTGGTCCCGGGTCCGCACACCTTGGTCGTCGGCGTCCATGGGCCGTAACCTGTCGTTTCGCCTGAGCACTTTGTCGCCGCGATGCCCGTGCAGCCCGGATACAGCTTGCGCGTCTCGACGGTGCTGCCGTTGCACTGGTACTCGACCGACAAGGCGAGGGTGCTGCATGGGGTGCCCACGGGCTTTAGCGACTTGGCGGAAATGTCGCAGCAAACGCCGGTGACGCAGCACGTCGCGTCGTTCTGCAGCTCGCACTTGCCGGTCGCGGCCACGCACTTGGCCAGCTGGCAGTCGTCCGCTTGAGCCGCGAGGTAAGCGCAGTCATCGTCGGTCTTGCAGCAGCCGGCAATCGCAGTGCCCGCGCACAGGCCTTCGCTGGTGCATTTGGTGTTGGTGGAGCACGCATCGGCGTCGGTGCAGGCGCCCCCTGCATTGACTGACCAGACGTTGTTGGCCTTTGTCGGCTGGCAGGTCTTGCAGCCAAACGCGCCGGGGGCGGTGGCGCCCGACTTCACGCACTGGCCGTCGATCTGGCAGAAGCCGGCCTTGAGGATGAAGGCGGACTTGTTGATGACCGGTTCGCACACCGTGCAGTCGGGCATCGCAGGGTCGGACTCACCGGCCGCAAAACACACGCCGCCGACCAGGCACTTGCCCGCAAGCGGCGTCCACTCAGTCGTCGAGATCTTGGGGTCGCAGGTGCCGCAGCCGGCCGCGTCGGGCTCTCCGGCCGCCACGCACACGCCCTCGATCAGGCAAACGTCGGCCACCAGGGTCCACTGCGAGGTCGACTTGGTGACGTCGCACGTGGCGCACCACGCACCGCCGTTGGCTTGACCGTCGGGGTGGCAGAGACCGTCGATGAAGCACTTGCCGGGCTTGGGGCTCCAGTCGTTTGCGGCGAGCGACGGGTTGCATTCTTGGCAGCCGTTGCTGGCGGGGTCGGCCTCACCGGAAGCGCGACACTCGCCTTCGATCAGGCACTTGCCCGCTTGCACCTTCTGCACACAGCCGCCGGTCGCGGCGTCGCACAGGTCAGCCGTGCAGGTCTTGCCGTCGTTGCAGTTCTTGGGCACGAGCTGGCACGAGCCGGACAAGCAAGCAGAGGTCTGACAGCCGTTCCCCGCCGGGCACTCGGCATCGCTGTTGCAGCAGTTCTGAAACGGGATCTGCTTGCACAGGCCGCTGACGCACTGGTCGGTGGTGCACTGGTTGGCGTCGTTGCAGTCCGCGTCGGTCCCGCAACCGCAATCGAGTGCGAGCCCCTCGCAGCAGTTGCCGTCGGCCTCGCAATTCGCATGGCAATGGCAGGGGTTATCCTCCAGGTAAACGCCGCAGTGGCCGGCGCATGACGTGATGACCTGGGGCACGTCCGGCGCGGCATCCGCATCGTCGGCATCGGCCAGCGAGTCGGGGTCGGCGTCGGCGGTGGCGTCCGGGTCGGCGTCCACAACGGCTTCCACAGCATCGGGATCCGTGTCAGCCAGGGTGTCGCTGGCGGTGACGGACTCGTCTGGATCGGGCCAGCTGGTCTCAGCGGCGCTGTCGGCCAGTGGGTCCTGAATGTCGGGTAGCGCAATGGGAGGCTCGACTCCAAGGCCGCCCGAGCACGCCGCCAATAGCGACGGAATCAGCAGCAGGGGCAACACGTTGCGGGAAACGAACGGCATTTCGTAGACCTCCGGCTGCGGAGTGTACGCATGGCCGGGCGCATGGGCCAGAAGGTCGCCCGTCGCGGCGTGGTCAAGGGGGGCGCAGCTACACCGGTGGAAGCGCGGCGTCCCCGTCGACAGGAGGATCCGTCGGGCCGCCTTCCTGAGGTTCCGGCGGCGGCAGAACGCGATCCTCTTCGGGGGGCGGTGGAGGCGTCTCGTCGGTCTGGCCGTCGCCAGGCGGAGGATCCGGCGCCGTCGGCAAGTCGGAGGACGGTGCGGGATTGGGGCTCTCCGGGACCTCGCGCGCGCCCCGGTGCCCGGCCGACTGCGAGACGCCGGGTTCCTGCATCCGCACACTGCCTGCAGGGGCGCCACAGCCGACCGACAGAGACGCGAGCACCATCCAGAGTCCGATCCGCAGCTTCATCCCCACTCCTTTTCCATCCACGTCCGGCACCACCCGTCGTCGGTTCCCGGGTGCAGTTGTCCCTGTTCCGGCCCGCCTGTCAAACCCCAAGCGCCGCAGAACCTTCCCCGCGGCCATCCCTTGCAGACAGGTCCGGCCGCCTGCCAGACTCCGCGCCCCATGACTCTTGCTGTCCCCATGCCGACCCGACCCACCCGCCGGCCGCTGCCGTTGCTGCTGTCGGTCCTGACTTTCGCTCTGACGCTTGGCACGCCGGTTCCGGTGCACGCCCACTCGCTGGAGCGCCCGGGGAACGGCATCGTCGTCGACCTGGCGACGGAGGACGGGCGCGACTTCTCGTTGGTGCTCGCCTTTCACGTCTCCGTGCTCGAGACCTATGCCCGGGTGGCCCGCGACCTGGGGCTGCCCCCCGACGCAGACCGCCATGCTCTGGCCGAGGACGCCACCCGGCTGTTCTCATTCGGCACCTGCCAAGTCGGCTTGGCGCCTGTGGAATCGCGGTTCCAGTCGCTGGTGAAGGGCGCTTTTCTGGGCGTGAGGATGCGCCTGACGTGCCCCGCGGAGACGAAGTTCCTGGCGATCCGCCGGGTGCACGGTCAGGAGCAGAAGACCCGGGGCGTCGTCTACATCGCCTTGCGCGTGCAGGATCGACCGCCGCAGCGGCTGCTGGTTCCGCCCAGCTCTGAGGGCATCGACGTGCCGCTGGACGGCGGCAGGGCCACGCTGTCCGGTGAACGCAAGGCCCGCCAGTTTCGCACGGCCGACGCAAGCTCTCGCACTGACCCCAGTGAACCCTTGCCGATCCAGGACTTTCCAGTGCCGGGTGGCGGCTCGTCGCTCGCCGCGCTGTGGCCGCCGCCGCCGTGGCCGATGCTGCGGACTTGGGCGGTCGAGGGCGCACTGCACCTGGCGCTGGGTCCCGACCACCTGCTGTTCCTGCTGACGCTGGTGCTTGGCGCGGCGGGCTACGGGCGGCTGCTGCTGGCCGTGCTGGCGTTTTCGCTGGGCCACCTGACCAGCATGGCGCTAGGCTTGGTGTTCGACGTGCCACCGCCGCCGTGGCTCGACATCGTGATCGGAGGCACCATCGCAACTTCCGCATGGCTGGGGCGCCACGAGGCGCACGTGGCGACGGGCAAGCTGGTGGCCCTGACGACCGTGTTCGGCCTGATCCACGGCCTGGGCTTCGGCGGCGGGCTGCGACAGCTGGTGGGAGGTCTGGATACCCTGGCGTGGCCGCTCGTCAGCTTTGGATTGGGCTTGGATTTCGCCCAGATGACGTGGGTCACGGTCGGATTCGCCGCGTGGTGGGCCGTGCAGCGTCAGGTGAAGGATTCGCTGCATCCGCAGCGTCAGGCGCGAGTGCACGCGTTTGCGGCATGGGCGCTGGTGCTGGCCGGCGTGGGCGCTGGAGCGTATGGGGCGGTGCGGTGGCTGGGATGACCAGAGCGTGAGGGGCCGATGCAGCGAACCCACGACAGATGCAAGCGAAATCGAGCGGCACCAAGGCTGGTCTGGGTTGTGGTGCTCGTCGCGGTGCTGGGGGCGTGCGAGGCGACGTCGGACTCCGGTGACACAGCGCAACCCAGCCTGGCGGAAAAGCTTTGCACGTGGACTGAGCACCCGGGCAACCCCCTGATCCAGCCCCCGGACGGCGAGTTCCTGCTGGGCGACCCGACCGTGCTCGCGCCCGCCGAGTCGCCGGACGGCAAGTGGCACCTGTTCGCCAACAGCCTGCTGGGCATCCACCACCACGTGTCGGCAGACGGGATCGCGTGGCAGCGCCTGAAGCCACCGCTGTTCAGCCTGGGCGCGATGCGGCCGTTCATCCTGCGCGATGGTGGGCGATACCTGTTGTTCTACGAGCAGTTCAGCGGCTTCGACCAGTCGTCGATCCAGCGCACCGAGAGTGTCGATCTGGCGACCTGGAGCACGCCCACGACGGTGCTCGAGCCGACGCTCGACTGGGAGAAAGAGGCGTTCGACACGATCGGCAACCCCTACGTTACCCACCGCGACGGCAAGTACTGGCTGTACTACAGCGCCTCGACGGTGTTCCTGGCCGACGCGGGCTTCAACGAGCCGCGCTATGTCGGCGTCGCGACGGCGGATTCTCTCGACGGCCCGTGGCAGAAGCACCCGCAACCGCTGCTGGGGCCCGATCCCAACGTGTCGTGGCGCAACCACGGCGCCGGGTCGATCAAGCTGCTGGACGACGAGGTCGACGGCCAGCGGATCGCGTTGGAGAACGGCATCTACCTGGACGCGGACGGACACTCGCGCAGCGCGATCGCGGTGTTGGCGAGCGACGACGGGCTGAAGTGGCGCGAGGTGTGCCCCGGTCCGGTCGTCGTGCCTGGCGTGGGGTGGAAGAAGGCGCTGGTGTACGCGTTCGATACGGCCAGAGAGGGCGACGCGATTCGCCTGTACTTCAACGCGCGCGACGACTGGAAGGGCGGGGTCGAGCGAATTGGCTTGGCGGAGCTGGGGTTGGCGTTGCCGTAGCTGGGTTCAGGCGACGCGCGGCAGTTCGACGACCAGCGGTTCGCCGGGACCGGGCTTCAGCTCGCGCAGCTCGTTCTGCAGCAGGTCCATCACCCGGTCGCCCTCGCCGACCTGCCCCGCCATCCAGATCCGCAGGACTACCTCGGTGTTGTACGCCATGCCGGTGGGTCGCTCGTTCTTGCCCTCCCACTGCGCCACGACCGAGTGGTTGGCCATGTGCAGGACCTTGGCGAAGTCGGCTTGGCGCAACGACTGCGACTTGCGGATGAAGCGGAGCTCGTCGCCGGTCAGGCGGGCGGGTTTGTGGAGGAGCAGACGGAAGACGGTGTCCTGCAAGTCGTTGACGTTCGGAGCCGGGAGGCTCTCGCCGCGGAACTCGATCATCGGCGGATCGATCAGCAGGATGGGGAAGCCGAATTCCATGTACATGACGTTGGGCATGGCTCAATCCTCCGATCCGGGGCGAATGACCGTCACCACGAGCATCCAATCCTGAAGCACGACCACGATTCGCAGAAGACCGCCGTCGACCGACGGTCCGTGGAAGCAGTACGACCACTCCTGCGTCGGCTCATGGAAACGATCGCGCTGCGCGACATGATGCCCGTTCCGAAGTCCGTGGCGGACGTCCTGGAGCGAGATCTCCCGCTCTGCCCCGCGCTGGCGGGCGGGGCGGGACACGATGAGATGGCCTGTGTCCAGCGCATTGTTCACGAGCCGATGCAGGAAGCCCTCTTCCAGCTTCGGGGGCCTCGTGGGTTGCCGCATGGCGTCCCTTCCCGGCATGTTAGCGGTTAACGCGCGCCCGTTCAAGCCAAGTCCGACGGTGGACTTGGCGCGAGATGATCGTTCGCTGGGGGATTTTGACGCGGGGTGGGGGGGGAAGAAAGACGGGCGGCGGGGGCTACGGAGGCGTTGGGGCAGGCGCGGGTGGCGTGTCGCGGGTCTCTAGCGGGACGTCCTTGAGCAGGGGGAACTCCTTAGGGTCGGCGTTCTTCGACGGTCCCGAAACTCCACCTGAATCTGAAGGGGCACGTTCAGGCCGGAGGGGAAACTTGCGAGGTTTACTGCGAGTCGGCTCAGTCGCCACCCGCCTGCCACGCCACCGTCACCGACCCGCCCGCGGGCAGCCCCAGCCAGACGACGCCGGATTCGCCTGCTGCCATCCAGCCTTGCAACACCCCACCCTGAATCTTGCCCACACCCGCCGCACTGCCATCGATGGTGATGCCACTGACCGCCGCGGGGGTGCGGATCGCGACCACCGTTGGGCGCGGCCGCTGCTCCAGCTTCAGGGTGGCGGCTCCGTTCGCAACTTGCAGCGTGGCCGTCACCGGTTGCGGACCCTCGAGGCGAAACGCGCGTTGGCCCAAGGCCGCCGCCGTCACGAGCCACCCGTCGTGGGGCAGCAGGCCGTCAGGCGCCAGCCCGGTGAGGGGCGTGCCGTCGACGAACGGTTGCACGCTGCACGCGTCCAGATAGAGCGGCGTGCGCAGAAGATCCCCAACGAAATCGACCGCTACGGTGCTGCCGCCCGCCACCGGCGCCTGCCCCGGCGTCCACCAGTCAAGCCACTGCCGACCCGCGGGTAGCGTGACCAGCCGCTTGTCGGTCGCATCCGTCAGGGGCGCGACCAGCCACGCCTCGCCGAGCTCGTAGCGCCAATCGCCCACCCAGTCGGCCTGAGCGGGGACGGGCCGCATGACAAGCGGCGCGCCGACCTGGACCTGCGACCGACGGACGACCGAGAACAGCATCGGCGCCAGTTGGTGATGCCACTGCGCCCAGTAACGATAGGCCGACAGCAGCTCAGCCTCGTGGTCCGGGAACGTCCAGGGCGTCAGGTTGGCGCGCCCGTGCAGCTGCATGAAGGGGCCAAGCGCGCCGACCGCCAGCCACCGCGCGAACACTTGGGCGTCAAACGGGATCTTGACCGTCAGGTCCTGGTCGTCCCGGTCCAGATAGCCGCCGATGTCGGACCCCACGACCGGGTAACCGGCGTCGAGCGAGCGGAAGATGTGGTCGAATGCGTCGACAAGGCCCACCCAGTCGCGGCGGTTGTCACCGACCCACGCGACCGGCGCGTCCTGTGGGCGTGCGAAGAAGCGGCCTGCGAACTGGTAGCTTGCGTCCCAAGGCCGCACCATCGTGACGAAATCGGCCTTGCGCGATCGACCAAACGCAAGCATTTCACGGTAGTAGGCTTGGGAGTAGGCGTTTATGTCCTTGACACCGGCCGCCGTCTGCATGGGCTGCGGGTCGATGTGCATCTCGCCAAAATCAAGCTTGTAGCCGTCGATGTGCTCCAGCAGCCCCAGCTGGCGGCGATTCCACCAAGTTCGGGCGGCGGGCGAGAAGAAGTCGACCGAAGCCCCCAAGCCCTTCCACCACCCAAAGGTCTGTCCCTTGTTGACGAAATGGCCACACGCAAGCCCTTCTGCGAACCCGGGTGCCGGCCCAACGTACTTGTCGCCGCCCTGCTCCAAGTCGTAGCTCGCTTGATTCATCTGCGCCGTCATCCACACCACCACCCGGACTTGTTGGGCGTGCAGGTCGGCCACCAGGTCGGGGAAGTCCGGGTAGCGCTTCGGGTTTGGGACGAAGGTGTGGTAGTTCGTCTCCCACGGACTGTCGAGGACCACGACGCCGACCGGGATCTGCCTGTCCAGACAGCCCTGCACGAACGCGCGGGTGTCATCGGTCGTCGAGATGTCTTTCGAGATCCATGGTTCGAAGGCCCAACGCGGAGTGGACACGTCCGGAGTTGCCGGGTTCGCCAGCGCAAGATCCACGTTGCACGGGTTCACGACCTCGACCGTCGCGTCCGCCGCCGTATCGGTCGTCGATGCGTCCGTGTCGTTCGTCGTCGCACCGGACCCGCCGCAGCCCAACCACACGGCCGCCGCCATCACCGTCCACCATGCCTTGCCCACGCGCCCCCTCCTCGTCCTGAAGCACCGTCGTCAGCTTCGCGAGCCGGACACCGCCCACCGGAGCGCGCAGTGGGCGATCGACTACGGACGGCTCACCAAGCTGCAAAACGGCCTGCCCCCCCTGCGTTCGCCCCTATCGCACCGATGAAGCCAAGCGGGTCACGTCTTCCGCCAGCCGCTGCAGCTCCGCAGGGTCCAGAAGCAGCCCGGCGTGGATGTCCAGGTCGGCCACGGCAGCGCGCAGAAACTCCCGCACCCGGACGGCCATCTCGGGGTGCGCGGCTGTTGCCAGCTGCCGCCGAACCATGGCCATCACGGCAGGATTCAGGTTGTGGTTGGCCCAGATCGCGTCGTTCATGGCCAGAAACGGCGCCATCGGGTCCGGCCCGCTGAGGATCTCAGCCACCGGGCCGTACCCCTGCTCTGACCACTCGTACTGCATCCCGAACGCGAGCACGGTCCGAGCGGGCGGCGCGACACGGTCCGCAAGGGCGCACACGGCGTCCATGTGCCAAGTCTGGCAGTAGACCGGCTCGATATAGACTACCGCCTTGCGGGCCGACACGGCGTCCGAGAACGACTGGTCACCGCTGACCATCGTCGCCGGCTCAGTGGCAAGCAGCAGGCGTCGCATGTCCTCGTGGCACAAAGGATAGTGCACGAACACCCGCAGGCGCTTGCCGGGACCCAGTTCCAGTCGTACCGGGCTGACTTGCGCGGCCGGCTGACGGGGATCGCCGCCAAGGATCTCCATCACGCCAATTCCGCGGCCTCGCAGCCGCTCGCGCAGGGCCAAACCAAGCTCCACCGCCGCAAGCTGTTCCGGAGAGCGCGACGTCGGCATCACGACGTCGATCGAGCGACTGTGCCGCTGCTCCAAAAGGGCAACGTAGTCCAGGAACGTCTCGGCGCCCGAGTGCCCGTAGCCCAGGTACTTGCCGCTGTCCGGGTCGTCCTGCAGCGCCACGCGCAGCTCCGCGTCTGCCAACTGCGCCAGCTCGGCCTGCCGCATCGCCGGGTCTTCGGCCAGTTCACGCGCGCGCGCAAGGAGCCCGTCGTCCAGATGCACGCCCAGCTCGCCCGCCTCGAT
This sequence comes from uncultured Enterobacteriaceae bacterium, assembly GCA_964447285.1. Lineage (GTDB taxonomy): Bacteria > Myxococcota_A > UBA9042 > UBA9042 > UBA9042 > CAJBNH01. The sequence goes on from CAYURO010000006.1 coordinate 56,417, forward strand.
GCCACACGACCGCGCCGCCAGACACGGGTCCAACACCCACGCCCGCAGCGGAGCACCCGGCAGCGCTCCCAGCAGGCCGAGCGCAAGATTGCCCACCACCCGCGTCTGGCCGTCGCCCACCACCACAATTTCGCCTGTCTTCGGTCGGTGGCCGATCACGTCCGGCTCGACACCCACCTCAGCCGCAACGCGGTCCAAGTAGCTGTCGATGAAGGCATCGAACTGCGGCTCGAGCGACTTGAAGGCGTCGTCGCGCAACTGACGGATCGACCCGTACTCCGCCAGAAACAGAAACGGCGTCTCCAATGGCAGGTGCAGGGTGTTCAGCACCGACGCGGCGCTGCGGCAGTGGTCGAAGATGCCCGGCGCCGAGATCACCAGCTGCGGCGGCGACATCGGCCCGCGCCCAGCGTAGTCGGCCACGGACCACAGCCGGACCCGCGATGGCAACCCGAAGCCAGCCTGCTTCACGGCGTCGGTGCTGACGAGGTCCAGCGAGACACCGGGCAGCTCTCGGTCCAACAACGCCATGAATTTGCTGGCAAAGGCCACATCACCCAAGCCCGAGTCGGCTTCGTTGTATACGGTGATGGAAACGCCCGACCGGACGTCCAACTCGGCGAATGCGCCGTCGATCACGGCCTCCAGCTGATGGCGCCACACGAAGACGCGGTTGCGCCAACCGTCGATGACGGGCTGCGGCAGCCGATTCGGCGCCGACACGGGCCTGCGGGTCGAAGGCGCGGTCACGATTGCGGCAGCGTCCATGGTGTGTACTGGCGGCTGGTCACGGACTTCAGGCCGCCCTCGACGTACTTGTCCATCTTGGCGTACAGCCGCATCACATCGTCCGGAGTCTCCTTCTGCGACACGCGCTGGAAGTGACTCCACGAGTCGTAGGCGTGCCACTCCACAATCTGCGCAGGGTCGTCCTCGTCGCTCCAGACTTGAAAGCCGGCCAAGCCGACGTCGAACACGTAGTCGCGAAACTGGGCCAACAGCAACAGGAACTCCGGCCGATCCGAAGGGGCCACGCGGTAGCGGAATTCCACGACGTATCCGGCATCAGGACGTTGCACGAGTCGAAAGCCCCCCTCAATCACTATCCCGGTCTCGTCCGGGCGGCCCACGCTTCGCCCCCAGACCCACCAAGAGCGATCACGACCTGCGTGGTCCTCTACGTCACGGCCAAGCCCGCGTCAAGCGGTCGAATCTGGTCGTTCTGGCTCGGCGATCTTCGTCGTCCTTGCCAGCGATGGTCAGGCTCGCCTAGTTCGGATCCCCATCACATTTCGCAAACTTGTCGACAAGCGCCGCATGGCCACCGTCTGCTGCGATGGGCACGCAAACGATCGGCAGCGTCCGCTCGGCCGTGCACCCATCCTCGACCAGCGCGCCGCCCGGCTGGCTGACCACGAGGCAGTCCATCGGCTGGCACGACCGCCATCCCGAACCGAACGACGAGTGATAGGCCTTGTAGCTCAGCCCCTTCCACTCGAAGACCGCCATGTCGTTGTGGTGGTTGCCGCCCCAGTCGTACTCGGCCGACGCGAGCTTGGTGACCTTGGTGCCGTCTGAGAACCACGCCTGCGCCGCGAGTACCGGCAGCTCGGTGTTGTACGGGTTGCAGTCGACCGGCGTCCCTTGGACGTAGACGAATCCGGACTCGGCGCCGTAGGCAAAGGTACAGAGCCAGTCGGTGTCCCATAACTTCTGGGGATCAGAAGGGAACACTGGATTCTTGCACACGACGGTATGCTGCTGCGGCACGCGATACGCAAAGCCGTAGTCGCCGGGCTCGGTCTGCGTCGCGTCGGTCGCGGTGTCAGTCGCGGTGTCGTCGTCGGTCACCGCATCGGCTCCCGTGTCGTCGACCAGCCCGTCGGCAGCGTCAATGGGCGCGGGAGTTGCGGCTGGGTCGCTTTCGCAAGCGGCGAGGCCCAGCGCCACGGCGCAGGTGAAGGCCAACCAGACAAGCGGCTGTGCAGTACGGCGCATCGGTCCTCCAAACGCGGTCACGAACGGGGCGTGGCGCTGGAGAGTGTTAACGTGCGTGGGGGGTTGTGCAAGGTCGGGGTGACTCGCGCCCCGGGCATATCTATCGCCAAAGACACCACGGACCTGCGCCCCTCCCCGACGCTGCCGCGCCTTCCCCTCCCCATTCCGTAGTATTTTCGTTGCGTTCGATGCTTTCGACGGCGGAATGTGGATGGGAAATCGCCCAATCGGTCGTGACGCTTTGGAATCGGGCGTAGCAACGAGGACGTCGCAAGCGTGCCCGTCCGGTCCAGGCGCGAGCGTCGGAGAACCGGGAGCCCCATCCCTATTGCGCCATCGAAATCACAAGACTTTTCAACCAATCACGCAATGGGGAGGGGGCGCGCGGAAGCGGGGGGAGGGGCGCCAAGGGCCGGTCGCCCACCACATCGGAGTCGCCTTCGCTCACCAGGCCAGCGAGTTCGACACGCGCGCATCCGCCCCGAAGGTGGATGGAACCTGACAGGCGCAGAGGCCCGTCCCAACCCGGACACGACAGGCCCCGCCGTCACGCCACCGGCGCCACATCCGCCGGAGCGGCCACGATCCCGATGCAAATCCCCGTCACGCCCACGGGATTCACGGGATCGCCCACGCCCACATGCTCGCCCTGCGGCGCTGCGAAGCTCCACGCCTCGGCCCGCGACGCGGCCAGCCAGTCCCGCTCGAGCGGCGCCAGCTCGGCCCGCTGCTCGGCCGTCGCCTGCACGTACACGACGTCCAACGGCCTCCCGCCTCCCAGCTTGGCCGCGGTCTTGCACTGCCGCACGGCACCCACCAGCGTGATCAGCAAGTCGCCCTGCTTCTCGGCCTCGACGTCCCGCGCGCCACCGAACACGTCGATGGCACCGTCCTCGCGCTGCGGCCAGGCCGCCACGTGGATGCTCGGCGCCGCCTTCTCGCCCAGGAACGGCACGATCGCCTTGAAGTAGAGCTCCTCGGTCAAGAACGGCAGCACGGGCGCGAACAGCCGCAGCAGCGCGTAGGTCGTCTCCATGATGGTGCGCCGACCCGCCTCTTGCTGGCCCGCCGTCCAGCGGTCGCTGCCGCGGAAGCGTTCCTTCACGATCTCCAGGTAGTTGTCGCACCAGTCCTTCCAGAAGAAGCCCTCGGTGGCGCGCAGGGCCTTGCTGTACTCGTACTGCTCGTAGGCCTCGGTCGCCTGGCCGATCACATCGACCAGTCGGCTGCGGATCCACAGGTCGGCCGCGGTCGGCTCTTCGGCCACGGCGCCCGGCTGCCAGCCCTCGAGGTTGGTCATGGCAAAGCGCGTCGAGTTCCACAGCTTGGTCAGCAGTCGCTTGCCGCCCTTCACGTCGTCTTCGATGTAGCGCAGGTCGTGGCCCAGCGTGGCGCCGGCCGCCCAGTACCGCAGCGCATCGGCCGAGTACTTGGCGATGACTTCCGCCGGGTCGACGAAGTTGCCCGCGCGCTTGGACATCTTCTTGCCGGCGCGGTCCAGGCCCCAGCCCGAGATCATCACGTCGCGCCACGGCAGCGAGTCGGTGTGCAGGTGGCTCTTGGCGACGGTGTAGAACAGCCAGGTGCGAATGATCTCAAACGCCTGCACGCGCACGCCCATCGGGTAGATCTCGGGGCGCGACCGGTCGGCCATCGGCGTCGCGGCGTCCTGCTTGTCCTGCCACATCGCCCAGTTGGCGTTCAGCAGCGGGGTCAGCGACGACGTCATCCAGGTGTCCATCACGTCGGGCTCGGCGCGGAAGCTGGTGCCGCCGCACTTGGCGCATTTCTCGCGAGGACACGCGGACATCATCGGGTCGATGGGCAGCTCGGCCTCGGTCGCGAACGACGGCGCGTTGCACGACTCGCAGTACCAGACGGGAAACGGCACGCCGTAGAAGCGCTGGCGGCTGATGTTCCAGTCCCACTTCAGGTTGGTGACCCAGTCCTCGTACCGCTCGCGCATGAACTCGGGGAACCAGCGCAGCTCGCGACCGCGCTCGATCAGCGGCTCCTTCAGGTCCAGCAGGCGGATGAACCACTGCGGCGCGACCTGGATCTCGACCGGCGTGCTGCAGCGCTCGTGCACGCTCGCCCGGCTGACGTTGCTGCGGATGGGGCCCAGGTAGCCGTGCGCCTTCAGCAATTCCACGGCCGCCAGTCGCGCCTCGCTGTACTGCGACCCCTTGGCCGGCACATGCACGCGCTGTCCGTGCAGCGTCGGCAGGTTCGGCGTCACCATGCGGCCTTGCGGGTCGAGGATCAGCACCGTGTCCAGACCGTGGGCGCGCCACTTCGCGATGTCCTCGGGGTCGCCGAACGTGCAGACCATCATCAGGCCGGTGCCGAACTCAGGGTCGACGGCGGCGTCGAACACCAGCGGGATGGTGCGCAACTGGTCGGCGGGCAGCGGCTGGCCCTCGGTGTCGGCGCGCAGGTCGGTCAGCGGCACGGCAAACCGCAAGCCCTTCAACGCGTTGAAGCGCGCGTCGTCGGGGTGGCAGGCCAGCGCAACGCACGCGGGCACCAGTTCGGGGCGGGTGGTCTCGATCAGGCCGGCGGCGGGTGCCGACTGACCGGCGGGCACCGAAGTCTGCGCCACGTCGAAGAGCACGGTGTGCATCGGGCGGTCGATCTCGTCGCCGGTCTCGACGTCGGCCTGGGCGAGCGCGGTCGCGCACGTGGGGCACCACAGGATCGGGTCCTCGCGACGCTCGATGCGACCCTTGCGCATCAGGTCCAGGAACGACGTCTGGGCGTGGCGCATGGCGCGGGGCTGAATCGTCGAGTACGTCATGCGCCAGTCGACGGAAAGCCCAAGCGCCATCCACAGATCCTGATAGACCTTGGCACCCGCGCGCGTCTCGGCCAGGCACAGCTCGATGAACTCCTTGCGCGTGATCTTGGCCTTGTTGACCTTGAACTTCTGCTCGACGTACCGCTCTGTGGGCAGGCCGTTGTCGTCGAAGCCCATGGGATAGTAGATCTCGTGGCCGCGCATGCGCTTGAAACGCACCACGAATTCGGCCTGCGAGTAGCTCATGGCGTGGCCGACGTGCAGGTGCGCGGCAGAGACGTACGGCGGCGGCGTGTCGACCGAGTACACCTTGCCAGCCTTCGCGGCGGCGCTGTCGGCGTGGTACTCGAACAAGCCACCGTCCTGCCACTTCTGGATCCAGGTGGGCTCGACGGCGGCGAAGTCGTAGTTCTTGGGAAAGTTCTCGTTTTCGGACATCGACGTGGCTCCGGCAGGGTTCGTTTGAGGATCCCGCAAGTTCTGCGCGACGCAGGTTCGCCGGGGACCGCTCGAAGGCGCGGAAGACTAGCACAAGCCGTGACCTTGGTCACCGTTCCACGCTATGCTGGTCTGCCGTTACGGAGTCCCCCGCATGCCCTGCCCCACGCTACGTCTTGCCCTGACGGTCCTGCTGGTCGGGATGGCGTTGGCGTGCCGCCGCGAGCCGCCGGTCCTGGCGCCGAAGCCGGTCGTCGCGAAGGTGGCCGCCGTGGACCTGCCGGGCGCGGCGACCGCCACTGCGCTGCCCTCGCCGGGCACTGCAACCCAGCTTGCTGCAAGCGGAACGTCGACCGACGAGCTGTTCCCGCCGCCGCCGCCGCCGCCCGATGTGCCGTTGTCGCTGGATGACGCACCGCGGGTGTTCGCCAGCATGGAGGCGGAGATGCGCAAGGCGGGGCTGCGCTTTCCGCCAGAGCCGGGTCGCCTCGCGTTCGTCAACTGGCTCTACAGGACGCGCGAACTCCCGAATGCCCCGCCCGGTGGCGGACGCCACGAGCTTCTGCTGTTCGACGAGAACGGACGACTGCGCGTCTACGTGCTTCCGCTGCGCGTGGAATGGGTCAGGGAAGACGGCGAGTGCCGGTTGGAAACCCCGTATGTGGACGGCCACATGAACGATACGGCCGTGGCGGCGTGCGACTCCGACGATGCCGCGCTCCTCGACTCACTCGCGGCGCTGGCCACGTTCAACCGGCGGCGGCCGCCCCAGGACTTGCACGCCGAAGCCCTGACCACGCACGGCGACTTCACGACCCTGCGGATGGTGAGCGACCTTCACCGGCTGCGGTTCATCGCCACGATCGGGCCCGACGGCCCGGCGCTCACGCCTGCGGGCGATGGCGGGCAGGTGACGCTGCGCCCCCGCGCAGACGGCATCCAGGCGCACCGCGACGGGCGCGAGGCGTGGGTGTGGCGCGAAGGTCCGAGCTTGCGCACGTCGAACCACGGCGAGCCTGTGCTGGACCCCGAGGAACGGCTGCCCGCTCTGCGCGTGGCCCTGCGAGGGGCCGATCTGCTGGCTGCGGGCCGCGCGGTCGATGCGGCGTTGGCCGAGCGCAAGCTGACGTCAGCAGGACCCGGGACGTTCGAAGTCCTCTCGACCGAACGAGGAATCGAGTGGAAAGCCGTGTTCGTGCCCGTACTCGCCGCTCCCGAATCCGGTCCGCGGGCGGCGGTCGTGCGCTGGCGGGTCGGCGATGCCAACCGACAGGTGGAAGCGAAGCCGGAGCAGCTTGCGCAAGCTATCGAACGCGCAGGTCTTCCCCCCGGCTGCCACCTCGTCCAGATCCTGGGTCCCTCACTCGAGGACGCCGGCAAGGTCGTCGCCGTCCTGCGCGCCTGCGCTCCATGAGCCTTCCCAACCACGTTCACGCAAGCCACAATCCCGCCGCCTTCCGCTTGGAGTCCCCGGATGAACGGCTACGAAGCCTTCCGCAACTGGCTTTCCGACCCGCTGCTGCGGATGATCGCGGGCAACGCTGAGGACTTGGACCTGTTCGGCCAGGCGCTCACCATCGCGCTTGTCGTATTGATGGTCGGCGTGGTGCTGCGGCTGCTCCTCAAGGTTTCGGGCGGCTTTTTGCATCTGGCCACGGGTCAATCGCTGGCACAACCGACCAGCCGTCAGCGTCTCTTCTGGCGCAACATCAGCGGCTTGCTGGCGATTGGACTGCCCTGGGTCGCGCTGTGGCTGCTCTACGAGGACGGGACCTTCGACGACGCGCTGTATGTGTGGGCGGGCATCGCCGCGACGGTGTGGGCGGTGCTGCGTGCGGCCGATCACCACAAGGTCTGGCTGGACACCCGAAGGGCCACGGTAGTGCTGCGAAAGGGCTTTGGGATCACACGCATCCATGACCTGATGCTGCCGGTGGCCGAACTGCTCGCCGACACCGCGGGCCAGCCGCTGACCTTCCCCAACGCCGCGCTGCAACGGGCTGAGGTGGTGCCGCGCCGGGCCGGTTGGCTGGCGTTGGTGGCGCATCTGGGCAGCGAGCAGGAGGCCGACACCTTTGCCCGCCGAGTCGCCGTGCGCATGAAGCTGCGCCCACGTCCTCGTTGGAAAGTGTTGGACACCTAGGACAATTTCCGGGGAATCAGGGCGTCGAAATGAGCCAGATGGCCAGGGCGATGCCGGCGATACCGACCAGACCGATCGGGATGGCCAGCCAGAGCACCGACCGCGCGTGCTTCGGCGGCTGGGCGACTTCAGGCGCAATCGTGTCCCGGTCACTGCCAGCCCGTCGACTCTGCGGGACGGGAGCTTCGCCCAATTCGGAGCGAGTGGGCTGCCGGTCACGCTCGACTTCAGCTACCGGCCGATGCGGCGGGGGCGGCGGCATCTTGCGCGGCGACGTTTGCTGGTCCAGCGCGCCCTGAGGCCGCGGCGCTGTCCGCTGCGAGACCGACCGATGCACCGCGCTGGGGGCCTCGATGCCCGTCAGAGGACTGGGCGCACGGCGGCCAGGCGGGGGCGGCGGCGCAGAACCGGTGGGCGGGGGCGGAATGACAGACGCGGGCGTCGGAGCCGGCACTGTCGACTGCGACGGGATGGCGGCCGAGCCGTGCGAAGGCACCGTCGCGCCTCGGGGATGCATCGCCTGCGGCCGTGCGGGCTTGTTCCCCGGCGGCATCGAGACCGCGGGAATCGACGCGGCCAAAGGCGCTTGACGGTGCACCGGACGCCCAGCGTCTGCCTGCGGTTCCGCGATACCGGTGCCGACCATCGTGCGCTCATCGACCTCAGGCTCGCCGAAGCTGACGAACTGCCGCGGCGGCGCGTCAGGCAGGTCGGGCAGCTCGACTTGCGGCGCAGTCGCCTTGGGCGGCGCGGACGATCGCACTGCGGGAATGGACCGGGATGGCGGGGCCGGCCCCAAATCCGGTTCCGTCGCAGTCACTTCCATGGTGCCGAGTTGCGGATGGCCGTGACCGCTTTCCCGCTCAGCGCGCAGGTTCGCGAGCATCTGGCCCAACCGGTCGCGCAGCCAAGCGGCAGACTCGGGTCGGTCGCCGGGCTTCTTGGCCAGCAGCGCGTGGACCAGCTCAGGCAGGCCGCTGGGCATCCGCACGCCTTCCTTGACCAGCGGCGGGGGCGGCGACTTGACGTGCTGCAGCAGGATGTCGATGACCGACCCACCGTCGAAGGGCGGGCGATCCATGATCAATTCGTACATCACGGCGCCAAGCGCATACAGGTCGGTCTGCGGACAGGCCTGCTTGCCCTCGATTTGCTCCGGGGCCATGTAGTGCGGCGTCCCGAAGACCGACCCCGCGCGCGTCAGCGCCGCCGTCACCATCTGGTTCGGCAGCTTGGCGATCGAGAAGTCGAGCATCTTGATGAAGTCGGTCTTGCTGCCGTGGTCGATCAGGAAGAGGTTCTCAGGCTTGATGTCGCGGTGAATGATGCCGGCGCTGTGTGCGATGGACAGCGCCGAGGCGATCTGCTCGCACATGTCCAACGTTCGCTCGACGCTGACGGCGCCCTCTGTCTCCATCATGTCCGAAAGCGGCCGGCCGACCAGCACTTCCATCACCAGGAACACCACGCCGCCCGCCTCGCCGACGTCGTGGATCGTGATGATGTGCGGGTGGTGCAGCTGCGCGGCGGCGCGGGCCTCGCGGACCAGACGCTTGGCTGCCGACGGGTCCGGGGCCACGTCCGTGCGCAATACCTTCAGCGCCACGTCTCGACCGAGGTTGCGGTCCATCGCCTTATAGACGACGGCCATGCCACCTTTGCCGAGTCTGGACTGAATTTGATACCGATCGGCGAACAGCGTGCCGATCAGCGGGTCGTGTTCGCGTCTGTCGGACGGAGTCATCCCGTGCAGCCTCCGGATGCGAGACTGTAGGCGAAAGCCCCCCCCAACGCAACGTAGCCTACCGCTGCCAACGTCGATTTTCCGGTCCAAGTTTGGGCGGACGTGGGTCGTTTGGGTTGACACGTGGGCGGGCTGCCCCTACCCTGCGACGCCCGGTTTTCGGGTCGGAGTCCGGAGCCCCGCCGGACACCCAAGGAGCCCCGCATGGCACGTATCACGATTGAAGATTGTCTCGACACCGTCCCCAACCGCTTCGCTCTGGTCATCATGGCCGCCAAGCGGGCGCGGCAGATCGCCGACGGTGCCCCCCCGACCATCGAGACGAAGAACAAGGAGTGCGTGACCGCACTTCGTGAAGCCGCCGACGGTCGCGTCCGCTTTACCCGCCCCGTGATGCCCCTGATCGAACGCCACCTGCGCAGCGAGTAGCCGTCCGGGGCCCGTTTCAGTGACCGTCGCAGCCATGGCGGTCCAGCCGCGCCTTCGCCTCGAGCACCTTTTCTGCATAGTAGAGGTTCGTTGGAAGCTTGCCCGCGCGGAAGTTGCGCATGGGCTGCGCTGAACCGGCATGGTACGCGCACAAGGCGTAGACCTCGTTGCCCTTGAATTGCTTCAATAATCGCTTGTAGTATGTCGCCGCAGCCACCACGGAGCACCGAGGCTCCCAAGGCTCGTCGCAACCAAACGCCGCTGACGTGCGCGGCATCAGCTGCATCAACCCTTGGGCACCCGCGGGCGACAGCGCTTGGCTGTTGAAGCCGCTCTCGACCCAGGCCAATGCCAGCAACAGCGTCGGCTCAAGGCCCGCGCGCTCTGCCACCGCCCGAACGACGGGCTGATACTGGCGACAACGCGCCTGCATCTTGGCATCGATGGTCAGGGGCTTGCCCGGTGCGTAGCGGAACTCGTCGGTGTCGTCGCGCTCATCCGGCACCGCCTCGTCGTCGATGACCGGCGGCGGTTCTCCGGGCTGATTCTCCGCAAGCTCGGCGGGTTCCGGCGGCACAGGCATCGGCTCCAAGGTGGCGACCGGCGCCGAACAGGCGGCCAGCCAGAGCGCGACGCCCGCCAGCAGTGCCGTTCTTGCGACTTCGCTGTCCCCCACGCGCCAACCTCCCGCAGTCCAAGCTGTTCCTGAGTGTCTGCCACGATTGCCCGGTGAAGTCCAGCCGTGTCGTGCGGCGCATCTCCTTGACCCGCCTGCGTTTCGCGCACCGACCGTGCCGAGAGGTCCGACCGCGCCGGATAGACCCCTGCCCCGGCCTCTGCTACCGTGCGCGGCCGCCGGGCCTGGCCAGGCGACGGATCGGAGGCAGATAGATGGGACTGTTCGACATCTTCAGCAGTAACAAGGACCCGCAGAAGGCGATCGACAAGATCCGCCGGCGACTGGTCGATCAGTACCGCCAAACCCACGAACGCTACGAGTGCATGGACGACCTGGCCAAGATCGGCACGCCCGCCGCACTGGACGCCCTGCTCGAGCGCTTCACGATGCGCGTCAGCGGCCCCACGGTGGACGAAGAGGAAAAGAACTACTGCGCGGAAAAGATCAACGCGTGGGGAGAGGCTGCCGTCGAGCCGCTGCGCAAGTTCATCGCCACCCATGAGGCCGTCTACTTTCCGTTGAAGGCGTTGCGTGAAGTGGCCGGTGACGAGGTCGCGGTGGAAACGCTGCTCGAGGCGATCCGCGACTGCGACCCGGGCTACCACGAAGGTCTGGACCGCCTACGCGAAATCGTGTCGAATCTTAGGGACTTTCAGCACGAGCGGGTGTTCGCGGCACTGGTCGGACTGCTGGCCAGCCGGTCGAACGAGATCCGCTTCTACGCGCTGGACGGTCTGGTCGGCTATCCGCCCGAGCAGGTTGCCGAGCACTTTGCCGCGCGTATCCTCGACCCGGACGAGAGCCAACGCGTGAAGACGCTGGCTTGGGAGCTGGGCGCAGAGCACAGCCTGCCTATGGCACCATGGGCCGCGCAGCTGGGACCCATCGTCCCGCGCGGCTATCGTCTGGACGAACAAGGCCACCTGACCCGCGGAGGCCCCGGCGCTTGACGCCGGGAGCACGTCCCGACTCGCTTTTCACCTGCAGCGGTCCCGCACTCGTCGAGGCCGCTCGCCCATGCCGTCCGCCGCGTGTGTCGCCATGCCGAATGCCATTACCCCCAAGGGCCTTGTTCGTCTGCACGAGCAGCTCAAGCACCTCCGCGAGTTCGATCGGCCGAAGAACGTCCGCGACATCGAAGAGGCGCGCGCCCACGGCGACCTGAAAGAGAACGCTGAGTACCACGCGGCCAAGGAGCGGCAGAGCCACATCGTGGGGCAGATCCAAGCGCTGGAGACGCAGATCGCCACGGCCGAGATCATCGATCCTGCGACGCTGAAGGGTTCCCGCGTGATGTTCGGGGCTACCGTGACGCTGGTCGACCTGGACACCGCAGACTCCCCGCCCGTGCGCTACCAGATCGTCGGTGACATGGAGGCTGACCTTGCAGCCGGACTGATCTCGATCTCGTCGCCGCTGGCCCGCGGCCTCATTGGCAAGGAGTGCGGCGACGAGGTACCGGTGACGACGCCCAAGGGTCGGCGGATGTTCCTGATCGACAACGTGGAGTTCCTGTGATCCGCAGCACCGTCCCCGCGCGGCGCCTGCGCCTTCCGCCCGGCACCGTCGAGTCCGCCGCGGCCATGGCAGCCCTGGGGGCCGGTCTGGCCGACCAACTGCAACCCGGCGACGTACTTGCACTTTCCGGCGACCTCGGGACCGGCAAGACCACCTTGGTGCGAGGTCTTGCGGCAAGGCTCGGTGTCGAACCCGAAGCGGTCGCCAGCCCGACATTTGCGCTGGTCCACTTGTACCAAGGCGACGCTTTCTCCATACTTCACGCAGACTTCTATCGCATCGACCACCCCGGCGAGATCGAGGCCGCGGGCATCCTGGAGCAACTGGAGGACCCCGAACTCCTGTGCATCGTCGAGTGGCCCGGCATCGCCCGCGACCTGCTGCCCGCGCATACACTATGGCTCGACCTGAGCATGGACGGACCGGGGCGGCGGGTGGTGCAGCCGCCCTGTTGAATGACGACGCTTGCCTTGACTGCCCAGCCGCCGCGAAATGCCCTACACTGTTGCCGTTCCAGACGTTGCTACGTGGAGGCCGCGTGCCGCTTCGACTCGTTCCCATCGTCCTTGTCGCCTTGGGTTTGCTGACCACTTCGGTGGGTCACGGGCAGACGCCCGCCGCTGCCCGACCGCTGGTCTGTCCCGTCGACGGGGCGGAGGTGCACGAGACCGGAACCGATGGCCGCGCCTCGCCCCGCATGTACTCGGATCTCGAAGTGCCGACAGAGGCTTACCCGAACTACGTCGTGGCCTGTGGCAAGTGCGGATACGCCGCCTGGACCCAAGATTTCGAGCGCCCGGTGTCCGGCGACCTGTCGGCGTGGATCCGGCAACATTTGGCGGCGACCGCGCGACGGGCCGGCAGCGAGCCCCTGTATGCGTGGAAGCACATGCTGCAGATCCTGGACCATCGGCAAGTCTCGCTGCGCGAGCGGCTGGGTGCGACGCTGTTCTACACGTACGTCCTGAAGCGGCGGCGGCCGAACGGTGGCCAGGACCACGCCCTGGAGCGCGAGATCCTGACCGGACGCAAGCAAGTGATCGGCTTTCTGACGCAATCGCTTCGCGACGAGCCGCCCAAGTCCGTGCGGGCCCGACTGGAGTGGCGGTATCTGGTCGGCGAGCTGACGCGGCTGACAGGCGAACCCGCCAAGGGCCTGCCGATGCTGCAAGAAGTCTGCAAGTCGCGCGAAGAGGCGGGCTTCACCGTCGGCAAGCTCGCGTGCGAGATGGCCGACCGGGCGGCAAAGGGCGACTGTTGGGAGAACTACCGCGACGGCATGTTCGACGCAACGGCCATCCCGAAGCCTGCCGACAAAGCCGACACGCCCGCGGCCCCGGCGCCCGAGCCAACTCCGGACAAGTAGTCTAACCTCTTGCTCCACCCACGATTCTTCCCAGGATCCCCATGAAGCATATCCGCAAAGCCGTCATCCCCGCCGCCGGCATGGGCACCCGCTTCCTGCCCGCGACCAAGGCCATCCCGAAAGAGATGCTGCCGATCGTCAACAAGCCCTCGATCCAGCTGATCATCGAAGAGGCGGCGGCCAGCGGCATCGAAGAAGTGATCCTGATCACGGGTCGCGGCAAGAACGAGATCGAGGACCACTTCGACGTCCACCCGCAGCTGGAAGAGAGCCTGCGCCGGTCGGGCAAGGAGGCGCTTTTGCGGGAGGTGGTGACGCCCTCGCAGCTGGTGACGCTCTCGACCGTGCGCCAGCAACGGCCGCTGGGTCTGGGGCACGCGATCCTGTGCGCGCGCCACCTGATCGGTGATGAGCCGTTCGCCGTGTTCCTGCCCGACGATCTGGTCGATGCGCGCAAGCCCTGCGCCGCCCAGCTGATCGACGTGTTCCAGCGCACCGGCAAAAGCGTGATCGCGTTGATGGACGTGCCCCGCGAGGAGACGTCGCAGTACGGCATCGCGGCGGGCAAGTTCTCCCCCGAAGACCCGCGCTGCCTGAACATCGAGACGCTGATCGAGAAACCCGCCTCGCGCGACGCTCCTTCGACCATGGGCGTGGTCGGTCGGTACATCCTGGACCCACGCATCTTCGACTACCTGACGCGCACCAACCCCGGACGCGGCGACGAGATCCAGCTGACCGACGCGCTTGCCGCGATGGCCGAGGCCGACGGTCTGGTCGGCTATCTGTTCGAGGGAGAACGCTTCGATGCGGGTGACGTGGCCGGCTACCTGCTCGCCAACTTGAACTGGGCCCGCAAGGTCCCTCGCCTGTGGCGCACCGTGCAGCAGTACGTGCGCAGCCACCAGACCGACGCGGGCTGAGACACTTGCATCGGCTTGCCTTTTCGCCCGCGCGCCCCTAGCATCCTGCGACGCGCGTTGCCGGTTTTCTTGACCGGTCGTTGCCCCCCTGCCACGCGAGGCTCGCCTGCGCACGATGCTTTTCCACCGCGCCCGCCTCTATGCCTTCGCAGCCTGCCTGACGGTCTCCGCTTGGGGATCCGCAGCCACTGTTCAGGCCCAGCCAGCCGAGGCGCCGAAGCCCGCCCCCGCAAAGACCCCCGATGCTCCGGCCACCGCTGAGCCCGCCCCGGACACCTCCGGTCGCTCTCGTGCCGGCGTGTCCCGTGAAGCGGCTGAGGAAAGTCAGGCCGAGCTCTTCAAGTCCGTACGCGTCTTTCAGCAGCGCTACCTGCTCAAGGCGGGACGCGTCGAGGTGCTGGGCGGGGGGGCCGCGTACTTCGGCGACCCGCTGATTCGCCACTACTCGATCGATGCCGGCGCCCTGTACCACTTGGACGAGACGTGGGCCATCGGCCTCGACGGCGTGAAGTACTTCGGCGCCACCACCGACGCCTTCAGCGCGATTCAGAACGACTACGGCCTGTTCCCCGAGCGCTCCCTCATGCAGGCGGGCGGCTTTGCAGAGGTCCAGTTCAGCCCCGTGTTCGGCAAGTTCTCCAGCTTCGGCATCGCCGTACTGCAGGTCGACGCCTACTTGTTGGCCGGCGGCGGCGTCGTGCGCACCACCCGCGGCGAAAGCCTGAAGCCGGCCGGCCACTTCGGCATCGGCGCGCGGGTCCACACCCTGCGCTGGCTGACGCTGTCCGCCGAAGCGCGGGACGTGTTCTACGTCGAGAACTTTGCCGCCCGAGACGAGTTCCTCCAGCAGCTGTCCGTGGGTCTGCGCGTGGGCTTCTGGATTCCGCCGACCGTCACCTACAGGTACCAACGATGACCGGACGCATGCTCCTCGCCGCCGTGCTGCTCGTGTGCGCGTTGCCTGCGCGCATGGCTTGGGCCGACGACGTGCTCGAGAACGCGCCGGTGGTACGTCGCCAGCTCGAGTACCGCGCCAGCCGCCATGAGGTCACTGCGTTGTTCGGCGCGACTGTCGGAGACCCCTACAAACGCAACCTGCTGCCGGGCGTACGGTACAATCTGCACCTATACGATTGGCTTGCGGTGGGAGCAGACCTGATGGTCGGCATCCCCATCTCGACCGGCATGGCCGACGAGATCGGCGAGAAGATGGTCAAGACGAACGAGAACTTCGTGATGGAGGCGACTTCGCTGCGCTTCCTCTCCAGCGCCGCCGTGTCCGTAACGCCGCTGCAGGGCAAGTTCATGGCGTTCGGGTCGCTGCCTATGCAGTTCGACTTTCACCTGGACCTGTCGTGCGGCATCGCCGGCATCGCGGGCACCCCGAACATCCCGGATTCGTTCTCAGTCGCCCCGGGCGTCGGCGGCGGAGTGCGCGTGTTCGTGTCGCGGGTGCTGGCCATCACGGGCGGGCTGTCCAACGTGTTCATCGACCGCACACTCGCCGTCAACCGCAACAACAAGGCGGCGGACGGTCAGTTCGGCAGCAACCTGATGATGTCGGCTGGCGTCTCGTTCTTCATGCCGCCAGAGCTTGGGCGGTCCGAGTAGCCCCCAAAGACCGCTCGCTCGCTCGCCCTCAGGTCGTCTCAGTACGTCTCAGGCGGCTCCGGCGCTGTCCCAATTAGACGCAAGAATTGCACGTACTTCGACTCGGTTGCGGGCTCATGCTCGACACCCAGCTTGTCCAGCCAATCGCGGATGCGGTCGGTCAGGTCGCCGGCGCGAGGGTGCTCGATCTCCAGCTCCCAGCGCTCGATTCCCGCCGAGTAGCGCGCGTGGTCCAGCTCGAACCGCACCCGCTCGTCGCCTGCCGGATCGCCATCCAGATCGACGAGTTGCACGTCATAGGCGCGACGAGTGTTCACCAGCGCGCCCAGATTGTGCAGCCAAGCGTCGGCAGACAGTGGAACCGCCAGCACGCCTCCCTGATCCGGCGGGGCCAACAGCGCGTCCTGCAAACCCAATTCGACCACCAGCACCCGGGCAGGCGCGCCAACCTTCCACCGCGCAGCCAGTGCCGGCGGTACGTCGCGCTCGACCTCGGTCACGCGGTGCACGCCGCAGTCGAACTGCCCGCCGACCTTGCAGGTGGCCACCACGCGCTCCCCCGCCACACGCACGCGCACCATCGCCTGCTGCGCCCGCAGGTCCAGACGCGAGGTGTCCAGATAGTCGTTGCGCTGCTCACGAATTCGCGGGGTTGCGAGACCATCCAGCGCGCTGCGCAGGCGAAAGTGGTCGTCTGCGGACGCCAGCAACAGCTTCAGCTCCGTCTCGATGGGATTCGTCATGGGAGGACTCAGCCCCGACCGGCGGCGCGCAGGTACATGTAACGGACGGGGTCGAGCTCGTCGGCCAGCGGATAGCCGGCGCCCAAGGCGTTGCGAGGACCGTCCACCTCTCCCACCAGCGTCGCTCGACCGCCCTTCTGCTGCCGGGACTTCCACCCGGCGCGCTCAGCCTCCTGGCGGCCCTCCCACATCTCCTGCAGGTCCCAGGTCGCCTCGAACGTCGGCGGCAGGTCCTTGGCCAATGCCAGCAGCACGCGCCCGGCACACTCGGCGTCGGCGGTCGCCCGGTGCGCTTCCTCCAGCGGAATGCCCAGGCGCTTGGCCACGACGCCCAGCTTCATCGCGCCCTGGCCCTTGTGCAGCTCCTTGGCAAACACCAGTGGATCCAGCCACTTCAAGCCTTGGGGCATCGATGCGCCGGCGCGCGCCAGCTCGCGCATGACAAAGCTGCGGTCGAACGAGGCGTTGTAGGCGACGAGCAGACGCCCCTCGACCCGCGAGATCAGCTCGGCAGCGACATCGGCGAACCGCGGTTTTCCACTGAGGTCTTCGTCCCGGATGCCCGTGATGCGCGTCACGTCGGGGTGCAACGGCATGCCCGGGTCGACCAGAACGGACCACCGATCCGTGACCTCGCCATGCTCAAAGTGCACGATGGCGAGCTCGATGACGCGGTCACCCTGCTCTGGACTCAGGCCGGTCGTCTCGGTGTCGAGCGCGGCCAGCTTGCCCATGTACCATGGCGCCGGGACGACGTGGGGACCGGTGGCATCCATCTGAACTGTCTCCAAGATCCCTGTTTCTGCGAGCGCGCTTGCATGAGCCCAGCGAAGGCGCAGCAGCTAGGCCGGCCGCACCCGCAGCAGCGGCGCACCCCAACGCGCCTGGAACGGCAGCGCCGCCGTGGGCTCGATGTCGGGACGGGCAAACACCAGCACCACGGTGGAACCCATCTCAAACACACCGAACTCGTCGCCGCGCTGCTGGGGATAGCGGGGCTGGACCTCCAACAGGCCGGTGCCGGGCTGTCCCTCGTTGGTGGCGCGCTGCGTGAAGCACACCCGCATGTGGCCGACGCACGTGGCGCCGACCATGACCATCGCTGCCGGACCCAGCTCGGTGTCGCAGTGGGCGACGATGCGTTCGTTGCGGGCGAACAGTCCGTGGACGTGCTTGATCCCAATGGCATTGACCGGATACAGCGCGCCGGGGATGTAGCGCCAGCGCACGATGTCGCCGTCCCAAGGACTGTGGACGCGGTGGTAGTTGTATGGGGCCAGATACACGACGGCGTAGGTGCCTCCGCGGTACGGGTCCGCATCGTCACTGCCGCCCAGCAGCGCGTCCAGCGTGTACTCGACGCCCTTGGCCTGAATCAGCGCACCACGCCCCAACGGACCGAACGCCGACAGCTTGCCGTCTGAGGGCGAGGGCAACACGCCGGGCTCCAAGGTGATCTCCCGCGACCCCGGCTTCAGCCGTCGCGTGAAGAAGTCCTGAAACGTCGCGTAGTCGTCCAGCGCCCGGTCAGCCTCGGTCACATCGACGCGATAGGCCTTGCAGAATGCTTGGATGGCGGCGTGGACCACGGGGCGGGGAGCGCGGGTGCGAACCAGCATCCCCACGGCCTGCGAGACCTTCGGGTGCGACAGCAGCGTCAGCCACTTGGGGGGAGGGGGAGTGGGCGGCGGCATGGCGTTCCTCCGGACGGTCGGGCCAAGCCGGCCCCGGGGGCTCAGGGCCCTTCGCGGATGGCGTCGATCTTCTCAGCGCTGAAGGTGCCGGTGAAGTGCCAAGCGTCGGGCTGCACGCAGATCGTCTTGACGACCGCGTTGTCCTTGACCTCGACCGCACACCGCTCGTCGTCGGCGTCGTCGCTGGAGAGTTCGCCGCAGTCCGTCCCTGAAGTGGGGCAGTTCGTTTTGCATCCCAGGTTCTTCGCGCAGTCCTTGTCCCAGAACGCGGTGTCCTTCTTGGGGATGCACCAGCCGTCCACCACCTTGGCGCCCTTCAGGTCCGCTGTGAACGGGCATGGCTCGGCGATGCCGGCGTTGTCGGGCAGGGAAGTGGCCTTGTCGGTGAAGACCTGAGCGACCTCGAGGAAGTTGACGAGACCGATCTCGTTGAACGTCCTGCCGATCGGAAACTTGACGAGGAGCGGCTTGGCATCGGACCGCTTGATCGAGCCTTGCAGCGCGCCTCCGTAGATGCCCGCGCCATCGCACTCGAGCTGGCCCTGAATGGCGAGGTTGATGATGTGGATGGCGGCGTTGACCGCGGCCGGCTTGAGGTCGAGCGTGCCGAGTCCGTAGCGCCCGGGCGTCTGAACGTCGGGATTATCGAGGTCGAGGTCAACGTCCGTGGGCACCGAATCCCAGAAGTACTCCGACTTGACCGCGTCCCATTGGCCGGTGCCGATGGACAGCGTCAGCTTCTTCGCCGCCGGCTGCCACGCCTTCACCTTGAAGAACAAATTCAGGACGTTCTTCTGGATGTCCATCGCCCACAGGCCGTTCAACTGCGTCTTGATGTAGCCGGTCGCGCTGTCCGGGTGCTCCATCCGCAGCTCGATGACGCGGAAGACCGAACCCGTCAGGTCCAGACTCGCGGGGATCGCGGATCCGGGCTCGCAGGTCGGCGCGATCGTGTCTCCCGCCGCCGTGTCCTTGGTCACCGTCGCGCCCGAGTCGTTCTCACAGCCCGCCAGACCCAGCGACCAAAGGCCCGCCAGAAGGATGCCCCAAACCAACTTGCGCATACGGATGCCCCCCGATTTCGATTGCAATGACGCGAACTTGCCAAAACGCCCGCACCGGGGACCCGCCGCCCGCTCGGCCAGCAGGGCTTCCCCCCCGGACGCGCCAAAGCTGGCACGCGGCGGCACTTTGCGCAACCCTTGCTAGCCGCGCGAGGTCGCCCGATCACGCGCGTGGGTCAGGTCCATGTCCAGGCTGGCCGTCGACGTGCGCAGCTGCTGATGTCGCTGCGCCAAGGCTGCGAGGTCGGCGCGCTCCAGCGCATCGATGCTGAAGCCCTCGACGCAGAACGAAGCCGCCACCGTCCCCGTGACCATCGCCCCCTGCAGGGCGCTGACGTCAATCACGGGCTGCGAGGCCAGGTAGCCCATGAAACCACCCGCAAAAGTGTCGCCCGCGCCGGTGGGATCGACCACGTGCTCGAGCATCACCGCCGGCATCGCCAGCGCGTGGCCGTCGTAGAACAGAACGGACCCGAACTCGCCGCGCTTGACCACCAGAATCCTGGGCCCCATCGCCTGGATACGGCGGGCAGCGGTGACCAAGTTGCCACACTCGGACAGCGCAAACGCCTCTTCATCGTTCAGGAACAGCGCGTCGATCCGCTTCAGCACGGTCAGCAGCTGCTCGCGCTCTCCGGTGATCCAGAAGCCCATCGTGTCCAGCGCGACAAACCGCGGCCCCTTCATCTGATTCAGCACGTCCAGCTGCAGCGCGGGGTGGATGTTGGCCAGGAACACGAGCTCGGCGCCGGCCTGGTCGGCCGGGATCTTCGGCTGGAAGTCCGAGAAGACGTTCAGCTCAGTGAACAGCGTCTCGCGGGTCGTGAAGTACGGCGAGTAGCGCCCACCCCAGCGAAACGTGTCGCCGGGCACGCGCTCGATGCCTCGAACGTCCACGCCCCGCCGGCGCAGGCGGTCGAGCTCGCCCTCGCGAAAGTCCTCGCCGACCACCGCCACAACGTAAGTTGGCGCAAACAAAGATGAAGCCATCGAGAAGAACGTGGCTGACCCGCCGAGCACCTCGACCACCTTGTCGGCGGACGTCTCGACCGAGTCATAGGCCACGGAGCCTACGACGAGCAGACCCATGGGAACCCTCCAAACGAGCAAAGAAGCGGGAAGTTGGACCTAGGTGCGGGGGAACCAGCGGTCGAGGAACAGGGCCAGCCGCTCACGAACCGCCGCAGGCATTGCCGTGGGGTGCGTCATCACCGCGAACTGCAAAGCGTCCTGCGACGGACACGGACCCTGCGGCGGGTTCTTGGCCATCTCGGTGACGATGCGGCGCGCCGTGTTGACGTTGGCGTGCAGGGTCGCGACGACCTGGTCCACCGTCACGGCGTCGTGATCGTCGTGCCAGCAGTCGTAGTCGGTGGCCAGCGCGACGGTGGCGTACGGCAGCTCTGCCTCGCGGGCCAGTCGCGCCTCGGGCAGGTTGGTCATACCGACCACCGCGACATCGTTCCACGTCTGGAATGTCAGGGATTCCGCTTGGGTAGAGAACTGCGGCCCTTCGATACAGACATACGCGCCGCCGACGTGATGGCGGATGCCCAGCTTCTCGCACGCCGTCTTCAACGCGCCGTGCACGCGCGGGCTGACGGGATGGGCAAGGCTGACGTGCGCGACGATGCCGCCCTCGAAGAACGTGCGCGGCCGGCTGACGGTGCGGTCGATGAACTGGTCGATGAGCACGATGTCGCCGGGGTGGATGTCCTCGCGCATCGAGCCCACTGCGCTGACCGACAGCACGTCAGTGACGCCCACCTTTTTCAGCGCCCAGATGTTGGCGCGGTAGTTGATCTCCGAGGGCGAGAGGCGATGTCCGCGGCCGTGGCGAGGCAGAAAGAACAGCTGGGTGTCGCCGAGCCAACCCTCGATCAGGGCGTCGGAAGGCGCGCCGAACGGGGTGTCGATGACGTGCTCGCGGACACGCTCCAGGCCAGGCAGCTCGTAGAGGCCGCTGCCGCCGATGATGCCGAGAACTGCACGCTGCATGACGGACTCCGGTGGGACGAATCGCAAATAGACTTGCGATGTCGGGAAGAAGGGGGACGCCCCTGCTGTGGTGGGGTTGAGCTAAGCGATGGGAGCAGCCTCGTACGCAGGACCTTCGTCCGCGCCCTCGGCGATGCGCCGCGCGACAAATGCCGAAAGCTGCTGGCGGTCGGTCTCGTCCAAGTCCAGAAAACGCACGGCCAAGCCGTGGCTGAAGCCTTGCACGCGCCGCGCGCCCAGAACCTCTCCCCGCACGGCGATGGGCCGCTGGGCGTCGGGCAACTGGAACTCAAGTTCGATGAAGCGGCGGTCGATCGCATTGCGCAACGAATACGAGTAGCTTTCGATGAAGATGCCGGTCTCGGACAGGTTGCTGGCGGGATGGACGAACAGGCGATCGCCGTCGCGCTCCTGCACGAACAGATCCACCGTCACGCGACGGGCGAACCGACGGTCAACACGACCAGCAAGGTCCTGTTGCGTCAACGGATTATGCGCGGCGTCGGTGTGATTCATCACTGCAGCCCCTCCCCCCTCGCGGCCGACCGGTACCCCAAAGGGCGTATGAGGGTAAGCAAAGGGGCTTCGACCGTCAATCACGGACAATTTGCGGCGGAGGGCTTGCAGGGCCTCAGGGTCGGTGCTAAAAAGCCGCGCGTTCCGAGTCGAAGGTGCGTCCTTCGACCATGCGGTCGGCAGCCCCCCGGGGGTATAGCTCAGTTGGGAGAGTACTTGACTGGCAGTCAAGGGGTCGTGGGTTCGATTCCCTCTACCTCCACCAGGCAAGGCCACCGAACCAGCGCGGAACGCAGCGACAGGGGTCCCCACGGGGGCCCCTGTTGCGTTTTTGGCGACCTTCCGGCCAGATGCCCGCTTGGCCCTTCCCGATCGCCGCGCCTGCTGAGGTCTCCCGTGCCCAACCCTGCCGCCCGCGCCGCGACGATCGGGCCATCGCCTGAGTCCCTGCGCTTGCTGAAGTGGTGGCGCTGGCGCGTCTTCGCAGCGACTTGGCTGTGCTATGCCGGCTACTACTTCGCAAGAAAGCCGTTTTACATCGTCAAGGCGGATCTGGGCCGATCGCTCGACCTCGACGCGACGCTGCTGGGCGTGTTGGGGTCGGCCTATCTGATCGCCTACACCGTCGGCCAGTTTACCGCAGGGGCTGTGGGTCCCCGGCTGGGCGCGCGCCTGATGCTGCTGATCGGCATGGGGGTGTCGGTCGGTGCCGCCATCGGCTTCGGCTTCGGCCACTCGTTTGCATGGTTCCTGGTGCTGATGATCTTGAACGGTCTGGCGCAGGCCACGGGTTGGTCCAGCACCGTCGGCAACATGGCGGCATGGTTCCACCGCGGCGAGCGCGGCACCGTCATGGGTGTCTGGGCCACCAACTTTCAGATCGGCGGCGTGCTGGCCAGCGGGTTGGCAGCGTGGACGCTGGCGCGGTGGGGCTTCCGGTACGCGTTCTTCTCCGGCGCACTGGTGCTGCTGGGCGTGCTGGTGTTCTTCTTCTTCAACCAAGCGAACAAGCCGGAAGACAAGGGGTTGCCGCCCGTCGTGGACCCTGCCGACAAGGCTTCGGCAAACGAGTCGGCCGCGGAATCTGGCCAAAGCGTGCGCTGGTCCAAGGACGTGTGGTGGACGGTCCTGCTGATCGGTGGAACGTATTTCGGCCTCAAATTCATCCGTTACGCAATATGGAGCTGGGCCCCCTACGTTCTGGCCAACAACTTCGGTCTCGCCAAGGACGACGCGGGCTACGTGTCGACGATCTTCGACGTCGCTGGCGTTGCCGGCGTGATCATCACGGGTTGGCTCAGCGACCGCTTCTTCCACGGCCGACGTGCGCTGGTGTCGTTTCTGATGGTGCTGGGGCTTGTCGCGGCCACGCTGGGCATGGTGACGATCGGCAGTGGGTCGGTCACGGCGTTTGCGGTCTCGATGGCGCTGACCGGGTTCTGCCTGTACGGCCCCGACGCGCTGCTGACCGGCGCGGGCGCCCAGGATATCGGCAACCAGGCCAGCGCCATTCGCGCGGCGGGCATCATCAGCGGTCTGGGCTCAGCGGGATCGGTGGTGCAAGAGCTGGCCATCGGCAAGTCCTACACCGACTCGGGCGGCGACATGGGGCCGATTCTGGCGATGCTGTTCGGGTCGTCGCTGCTGGCCGCGGCGTGTCTGGCCGTGATCCTCGTGCGCAACCGGCGCGGCAACAGCGACCTGTAGCGCGTCCAACTCCGCTTACGGCTTGGTCATCTGCTCGGGTCGCATCACCTCGTCATAGCGCACCGCCGTCAGCAAACCCAGTCCCAGCACCGCTTCACGCAGGGTCGTGCCGTGCTGGTGCGCGTGGTGGGCGGCCTTGGCGGCGGCGTCGTAGCCGATGTGGGGCGTCAGGGCCGTCACGGTCATCAGCGAGCGGTCGACGTTGCGCTGCAGGACCTCTCGGTCGGGCTCGATGCCACGGGCGCAGTGGACGTCGAAGCTGTCGCAAGTATCCGTCAGCAGGCGAATCTCCGTCAGCAGATCATGCGCGATCACAGGCATATAGACATTCAGCTCGAAGTTGCCCTGACTGCCGGCGATGCCGATCGCGCTGTCGAGCCCCAAGACCTGGACGCAGACCATCGCCATCGCCTCGCTCTGGGTCGGGTTGACCTTGCCCGGCATGATCGACGACCCGGGTTCGTTGGCGGGGATGCGGATCTCGCCCAGACCACAGCGGGGCCCACTCGCCAACCACCTGATGTCGTTGGCGATCTTGATCAGGCTGACGGCCAGCCGCCGCAAGGCGCCGCTGCACTCGACCGCTGCGTCGCGGCTGGCCAACGCCTCGAATTTGTTCGGCGCGGTCATGAAGCGGATGCCGGTGAAAGAGGCGATCTGCCACGCCACCCGCTCTGCGTACTCGGGGTGCGTGTTCAGCCCGGTGCCGACCGCCGATCCGCCCAACGCCAGCTCGTACAAGTGCCCAAGGGTATTGCGGATGGCTTGCAGGCCGTGTTCCAGCTGGCTCGCGTGGCCCGACAGTTCCTGCCCCAGCGTCAGCGGCGTGGCGTCCATCAGGTGGGTGCGGCCGACCTTCAGCACGTCGTGAAACGCCCCCGCCTTGCCGTGCAGCGTCGCGTGCAACCGCCCGACTGCCGGGATCAATCGCAACAACAGCCCCTCAGCCGCGGCGATGTGCAGCGCCGTCGGAAAGGCGTCGTTGGTCGACTGGCACCGGTTCACATCGTCGTTCGGGTGGACCGGCTGCTGTCCCCCCAGCGGCTGACCGGCCAACTCGTTGGCGCGGTTGGCGATCACCTCGTTCATGTTCATGTTCGTCTGGGTACCCGACCCCGTCTGCCACACCACCAACGGAAAGTGGTCGTCCCAACGCCCGGCGATCACTTCGTCGGCGGCCGCCACGATCAGATCGCGCTTCTCCGCAGGCAACAGCTTCAGGTCCGCATTCACGATCGCCGCAGAGCGTTTGACGATGGCCAGCGCCCGGATGAACTCACGGGGAAAGCGGTCCTGACCAATGCGAAAATGCTCGAGACTGCGCTGGGTTTGCGCGCCCCAGTAGCGGTCGACCGGGACTTGGATCGGACCGAAGCTGTCGTGCTCCATACGGAAGGTCATGTCGGCTCCTGGGAGGACGAAAGGGCGGACGCGGCGACGGTGCTAGGTGCGGCCCAAGGACCTCAGCACGGCCTGTACGAGGTCGGCATCGGCCCCGCTGGGCGTGGATGGGGGCTCAGCAGCTGGACAGGCCGACCCCGGACGACGGTAGGGAGGCGAAATCGGGTGCGCAAGCGCGAACAAGCGGTCGACCTCAGCCGACGGCAGCGGCTCAGCGCCTCCCATCATCTTCACCGCAGCGTAGATCTGGGCGGTGTGCTCCAAAGCGTCCAAGCGGGCCATCGCGGTGTCCAAGTCCGGCCCCACGGTGACGGAGCCATGGCGCTCCATCAGCACCACGTCATAGCAGGCCAGAAAATCTCCCAACATGGCAGGCACTTGCAGCGTCGTCGGGGTCGTGTACGGGGCCGTCGCCACCTGACCACAGGCGAACACGACCTCGGACACCAGCACCTCGCTCAGTCGCCCTCCCGCCAGCTGGTAGGCAATCGCCATCGGCGGGTGGGCGTGTACGACCGCGTGGACGTCCGGGCGGCGTTCATAAGCGACCAGATGCAAAGCGATTTCACTGGAGGGCCGCCCCAAATGACGACCGACCGGCCGCCCCGTCAGGTCAACGACGATCAAGTCCTCAGGCTTCAAACGCCCCTTGTGGACACCGCTGGGCGTCGTCAGGACGCGGTCACGCCCCAGGCGAACGCTCAAGTTGCCGTCCATCGCCCCTGACAGGTGACGGTCGTAGATCTCGCGCGCCGCCTGGGCGACCTGCTGGCGGGCGGACCGCTCGTCGATGCGTTCGGAGGTCGAGGGCACGGGATTGGCTCCGACGGTGCGGGTCAGCGGACGCGCTGAATCACGCGCTCCTTGGCGGTGAACTGCAAGGCATCGATCTTCCAAGAGTTGCCATCTCGCACCAGTGGCACGTCGTACTTGGCTTGCGAGCCCTGGTCGCTGGCGCGCCGCAGCTTGACCCAGGCCTTGTCGCCCTCAACCTCGACCGACTCGATGTTCTCGGTGACCAAGTAGTAGTACGGGTGACGGCTGGACTTCCGCGCATCGTCGCCACGTGACAGAGCCAACAGTCCTCCGACCAATGGTTTGGATTCCTTGGTGAAGCCGTCCAGGAACGCTTCTTCGTCGCCCAGCATCGCCGCGGACACGACCGACAGGTACACGTCGCGCGCGTCGCGCACGTACAGGAAGCGGTAGTAGGCGTAAGCGCCACCGGCCAGAAGCGCGATCAGCAACACGGCGACGATGATCTTCTTCAAGTGTTCCCCCGGGTCATTCGCGCGGCCGCAGCGCCTGCAGGAACAGGTCGGACTCGAGCAGGTCGATGCGCCACTGGCCCTCGATCAGCCGCAGGGGCACGCGGGCGGTCTCTTGGCCCTGCTTGAACATCACCACGGCCAGTTGGCCCTGTTCGACCACCTCGACCGCTTCGCCCTTGGGCAGCAGCGCCGTCGTCGGGCGGCCATCGCGCAGTACGCGGTATACCTTGCCGGACTTGTTCACAACGTCAGGGGCCGCCTGCAGAAATGCGGCGGACTTCGGCTCCAACAGGGAGAGGAAACCCGCATCGTCTTTCGCAGCCAAGGTTTGGCGGGCCTGGGCGATCACGTCCTGCGGCGAGTCGCGGCATCCCGCCAGCAGTGTGAGCGCAAACACCGCGATGCCCCACGGAATGCGGCGCACAAGAGCGTCGAGCGGGCACTCGCGGAGATGTGACGGGGTGTGGCGCGGGGTGTCGAACATGCGCGGTGGGGTGACACGATTCGGGAGGGCCGTCAAGCCGCGGTGACCGGATGGACACCAGCATTCATATCTAACTTCATGTTGCGTATGATGTTTCCAACGGTGTCTACGGGACTGTCGGTTGCTTTGCCGCGGCAAATTCCGCCCGGACGTGATCGACAGGCTTGGCACCTGTGGCTACAGTCGAGCGGTCCCCGCCTCCCCCCCGCCGGAGCCGTCGTGGTCCAGCCCTCCCGCCCGCAGTCGACGCCCCGTCTCGCCCTTGCCCCCGGCCCCGCCGGTGCGCCCAAGGGCCGACAGGCCCGTTTCGTCGCCATCGCCGGTAACATCGGCGCGGGCAAGTCGACACTAACCTCGTTCCTGGCGTCCCAATACGCGATCCGACCGTTCTACGAGCCCAACGACTCGAACCCGTACCTGACCGACTTCTACGCGGACATGATGCGGTACGCGTTTCACAGTCAAATGTACTTTCTTTCCGCAAAGTTCCGCGCCCACTTGCAGCTGGCGCGCCTGCTCGACGAGGACCCCGCCACCGTCTACGTGCAGGACCGGACGATCTACGAGGACGCCGAGATCTTCGCTCGCACGCTCTACACCCGCGGCGTGATGTCGGCGCGCGACTACGAGACGTACTCCAGCATGTACCGCGCCATCCGCGAGACCCTGCCCAAGCCCGACCTGCTGATCTACTTGCGGTGCAGCCTCAAGGGGATCCGCCGGCGCATCAAAGTGCGCGGTCGACCGGAGGAACAGGCGGTCGACCCGCGTTACTTGCGCGCCCTGCAGGACGCCTACGAGACGTGGTTTGCCGATTACGATCTGGGGCCAACGCTCGTCATCGAGACCGAGAAGCTCGACTATCTGGAGCACTGGATCGATCGTCAGGATCTCGTCACCGCCTTGGACGGTCTGCTGTGCCGCGCACAAGCCGGTATTTGACGCATTGCGTCACGCAGGTTGCCACCGCTTCCCCGCTGAACCTACACTGCATCGACCGTCGTCGAAGGCTTCGCTTTGACGCACGGACACAGGCGACAGCGACCCCGGCGGTGTCTCCCATGGCTTTCTCCGTCCACCAACGCCCCGACCTTCTGCAGCGGCTTCGGACTGACGTCTTCGACCTGATCGTGGTCGGTGGCGGCATTACGGGTGCCGGAATAGCCCGCGATGCGTCCCTGCGAGGGCTGAAGGTAGCCCTGATCGAGCGGGGCGACTTCGCTTGCGGGACGTCGTCGCGGTCGTCCAAGCTGATCCACGGTGGCCTGCGGTACCTGGAGATGGGCGACATCGCCTTGGTGTTCGAGGCCGTGCGCGAACGGCAGCGACTGATCCAGCTGGCTCCGCACCTGGCCCGTCCCCAGTCGTTCCTGCTGCCCGTCTACGAAAAGGCCAAGCGGGGCGTTTTCATGCTGGACATCGGCCTGACGCTCTACGACCTGCTCGCGTCGTTTTCCGGCGTGCTGCGGCACCGGGCGCTGCGCAAGAAGGCGATGCAGCGCATGGAACCCCTGCTGCGTGGCAAGGGGCTGTCTGGCGGTGTGCGCTACTACGACGCGATGACGGACGACGGACGGCTGGTCATGGCGAACCTGCGCGGAGCAGTGCAGGCGGGGGCCGTCGTGGTGCCTCGGGTGTCGTTCCAGGCGCCCGTGTTCAAGAATGGTCAACTGACCAGCGTGCGGGTTCGCGACGAGTGGGACGGCCAAACGCTGACGGTGGCCACGCGCTGCGTCGTCTCGGCGACCGGCCCGTGGACGGACGAGCTGATGGGACTTTGGCAAGGCGAGCCAGTGCCGTCGATGCTGCGTCCTTCCAAGGGCTCGCACATCGTGCTGCCACGCGAGCGTCTGCCGCTGGCCCACGCCGTGATGATGTCCGCGGATGACGGCCGCATCGTGTTCGCCCTGCCCTGGCCCGACGCGACCGTGATTGGAACGACCGACACCGCGCATGAGGGAGACTTCACGGACCCGCGGGCCACGGTCGAAGATGCCGAATACTTGCTGAAGACCGCCAACGCGCACTTCGATGCCGTGGGTGGCGGCCTGACGCTGGACGACGTGGTCAGTGCGTGGGCCGGGATCCGGCCGCTCGTCGCCGCAGATGCCGACCAGGCCAGCTACCGCATCTCGCGGGAACACGTGATCTCTTCAGACCCTCGAGGTCTAGTGGCCATCGCAGGCGGCAAGCTGACGACCTATCGGGTGATGGCCGCCGAGACCGTCGATGCGGCTTGCAAGCTGATGCCTCCGGCGCGCGCTGCGGACCTGAAGCCCGCCCTCACCCATCGCCTGCCGCTGCCGGGAGCCGACCGCATGTCGTCACGGGCGCGGCCGCTGGAAACACTGACGCAAGTCCTTGTGGCCGCCCACGGTCTGACGGAACCGTTTGCCCGGCACTTGGCGTATCAGTACGGCTCGGACGCCGAAGATGTCGTCGCCGCTTGCCTCGCCACCGACCAGGGGATGCAGCCCGTGGTGCCCGGACAACCGGTTGCTTGGGGCGAGCTGCGCTGGATCGTGCAGGAGGAGCTGCCGATGACGCTGGTGGACCTGACGGTGCGCCGCACGCCGCTGTACTACCTTTCCGGCGAGCGTATGGCCCCGGCCATCGGCGAGTTGGCGCGGCGAATGGGCGAGTGGTGCAGCTATTCGCCTGAGCGGACAGCACAATTGGCCGACGAGATGCGCGCCTTCATGACCCACCATCGCCTCGAGCGAACCGCAGCTCAGGTGGCTGCGGAAAGTCCCGCTGCCTGAGCAAGACCACCCCTCCGCAGCGCGTGCGCGATGTGCTTCAATGCGAGCCTTGCCACGCCCCTTCCGGAGCCGACCGCATGAAGCTGTCTCGCCTCTCCCACGCCATCCGCGCCGCCTCACTGGGAGGAATTGCGGGAATCTTCCTGATCCTGACAGGTTGTGACCGCCCTTGTGACCAGCTGGCCGACCGGCTGTGTCAGAGAGCCGGGGCCGATGACGCCGCTTGCGCGAAGTGGCAGGACCGCGTCAGTCGCGTCTCGACCAACACCTGCGAGGTCGGGCTGCGCGCGCTCGACCGCGACCGCTTGCGCTGAACGACCGAGGTGCCCGTGTCCCACATCGATCCCGATTCCTTTCCCGAGAGGCTGCGCCTGCCCGGCCCCCGTGCCCTGTGGTGGGTCGTGGGCATCGTTCCGGTGGTCGTCGTGGGTGCCGTCATCGCCTCTGCCAGTCTGCAGTCGGCGCCTGGTCTGGAAGTGGGACTCGAGCTGCGTTACCGCACCCTGTTCTGGCGCGTCAGCGAGTATTACGGCGGTCCTGCGGCAGCCGGCAAGGACGAGGAGCGCCTCGGGCGAACGGCCGCACTGCCTGATTCAGCCACCGCCACGGCCGAAGCCCTGACCATCACGCCCACCGACGCCGACGCCCGCGTTCTTCCGCCCCCAACCGTCAGTCGCGCGGCCGATGTCCGTCGCGCTGCACGGGAAAAGGAAGCAGAAGACCTGATGCGGCAGCTGCAGCAGGAGAGCGAGCACGCCAACGCCGAGACGCTGCGCGACCTGTTTCGCCGCGCGCAGGAGCTGCCCCCTGCCCCTCCCAGTCGCTATTCCCGCGCCGCCACCGACTTTCCACAGGCCGTGGTCGCCCACATGCTTGCGGTGCAAGAGGATGCCCTCGCACTGGAGTTCGCGGCACGACTGCCTGCACCCTCCCGCGACCTGCTGGCGGCCTTTGCAGCGGTGCCGGCAGACGTAACCCCGACGGCCGTCTCGACGGGTACGCCCCCACGCGTGCCCGCCCTGCCCATCGCCCAAGCCGTGCGTCAGGCGCGCGAACGTGGATTCGGCAGGGACTGGAGCCCCT
Source organism: uncultured Enterobacteriaceae bacterium (assembly GCA_964447285.1). Classification (GTDB taxonomy): domain Bacteria; phylum Myxococcota_A; class UBA9042; order UBA9042; family UBA9042; genus CAJBNH01. The sequence continues at coordinate 86,786 of CAYURO010000006.1, forward strand.
ACACCCGCCAGCTGATCCGTGCCCGGATCCTGGCTGCGTCCGGCGACTACTCGGCCGCGCGCGCCGTGCACCGCGAGATCCGCGCCCAAGACGAGCGTGTGGTGCCGCTGATGATGGCGATCGGTGGCCTGATGGCCCTTGCGCTGTTTATGGCCATGGTGCTCGCGATCTACGCCTCGATCCGGGGGCAGCTGGCGAAGGTGAAGGGAGAACCGCCCTGGCGCTGGCTGCTGCAACGCTATCCCGGACTGCCGGACGACAAACCCTATCTGTCTGATCCGCTTGTGATGTTGCTGGGTCTTGCCGGCTGGCTGACGGGCTATCTGGGCTTGGGCCTGTTGTCGGCGGCACTTCCCGGCGAGCGGCCGGCCTATGGGCTGACGACGCTGATGCAGACGTTCGGCGGAATCCTGTTGGCGCAGGCCGTGATCCAAGCGTTTGGTCGCACTCACACCACGCTGCACACCGCCGCCCGTTTGGGAGGGCCCGACGCCCCGCCCTTCCTGCGCGCCACCACCGCCGCCCTGCGCATGTACTGCCTGCTGCTACCGGTGGTGTTTCTGGCGACGATCCTCAACGCCATGATCTTTCAGGGAGGACCGCCGCACGCCGTGGCCGGCTACCTGCTCGAAGAACCCGACCCGCTGCAACTGGGCACGCTGGCTCTGGGAGCGGTGATCGCCGCGCCGCTGGGTGAGGAGCTGTTCTTCCGCGGCTTCCTGTACCGCGCCATGCGGCAACGCTGGGGCGTGCGATGGGCGCTGCTGGCGACGTCGGTGCTGTTTGCCTTTATCCACGCGTCGCCGTCCGCCTTCTTGCCGTACGCCGCGCTGGGGCTCGCGTTCGGTCTGGTGTACGAGTGGGTGGGGTCGTTGTGGGCCTCGATCACGTTGCACGCGTTGTGGAATCTGGTGGTGCTGTCCGTGGCGATTGCGGCTGCACTGTCATGACCTTGCGAACGTGGAACCTTGCGCCGTCCGCCGTGCCCATGTAGCGTCATCGGCAGCGTCCGCCCCCCCCGAAGAAAGGAGCTCGAAATGTCTGTCGACTACAAGTCCCTCGGTCTCGTGAACACCCGCGACCTGTTCGCCAAGGCGGTGAAGGGCGGCTACGCCATCCCCGCGTATAACTTCAACAATCTAGAGCAGATACAGGCCATCGTGCAGGCGTGCACCGAGACGAAGTCCCCTGTGATCCTCCAGGTCTCGGCCGGCGCGAGGAAGTACGCGAACCAGACGCTGTTGCGCTATCTGGCCCAAGGCGCAGTCGAGTACGCCAAGGAGCTGGGCGGCGGCAAGAATGTCCCGATTGTTCTGCATCTGGACCACGGTGACACGTTCGAGCTCTGCTGCGACTGCATCAACTCCGGCTTCTCGTCCGTGATGATCGATGGCTCTCACCTGCCCTACGAAGAAAACATCGCGCTGACCCGCAGGGTGGTCGAGTACGCGCACGCTCGGGACGTCTCGGTCGAGGGCGAGCTGGGCGTGCTGGCAGGCGTCGAGGACGAGGTCTCGGCCGAGCATCACACGTACACGCAGCCCGAAGAGGTCGAGGACTTCGTCAAGCGCACCGGCGTCGACAGCCTTGCCATCTCGATCGGCACCTCGCACGGCGCCTACAAGTTCAAGCCCGGCCAGGTCCCCGACATCCGGATGGACATCCTGCGCGAGATCGAGCGTCGGATCCCCGGCTTCCCCATCGTCATGCACGGTTCCTCGTCGGTCCCCCCTGAGCTGATCGACCAAATCAACCAGTACGGCGGCAAAATGTCTGACGCTGTGGGCATCCGCGAAGATCAGGTCCGCGACGCCTGCACCTCGGCCGTCTGCAAGGTCAACATCGACTCGGACGGCCGTCTGGCCATGACCGCCGCCATCCGCAAGGTCATGTTCGAGAAGCCGGACGAGTTCGACCCGCGGAAGTACTTGGGACCCGCGCGAGACGCACTGAGGGCCGTCTACAAGCACAAGAATTTGAACGTGCTTGGTTCGGCTGGTCACGCGTTCGACTGACCCAGCGTGACAGCTCACGCGCTCGTCTGCCCCGTTGCCTTTGGGGTCCAGCGTCGTTGCACTCCGTTGCCACCGCCACCGCCCGAGACGGCTTGACCGTCGTGGATGCGCGTGGTGCCATGTGCCTTGCCCGGCCTTTCCCCCCTAGCTTGGCCCAGGCAGGAATTCCCCATGAAGATCAGATGGTCGCAACGGCTCGTGGTTGCCAAGCATCGGTGCGTCGCGTTCACCGCGCTGGCGTGTGCGCTTGCGGTGGCCGGCTGCGTCAACGTATCGACGCTGCAAACCGCGCGGACCCTGCCGCCCGGCGACCAGCAGGTTGCGGTGGGCGGCGGCATGGCCACGTTTCCTGAGCTCGCGAACCAAGGCGAGGTCGCTGCGCTCTTCGACACCATGTACTTCGGCGAGATCGACTGGCGCATCGGCTTGTTCGACTTTCTGGACGTTGGCGTGCATGTCACCTTCCCAGGCACCAGCGGCGGCGACGTGAAGTACCAGTTCCTGGACGAGGGCGGCTTGGCCATGGCCACCGGCCTGTCGCTTGGGGCGATCCAGATCTCGTCGACATCCAGCTCGGAGGACACGACGAATGGCGCCACCGACGGGTCAGAAACCAGCACAACTACGACAACTTCCGAACCGAAGCTGACCATTGTTGACGTGATCGCGCCGCTTTACATCAGCTACCACGTCGACGAAGGGCTGGCCCTGTATGCATCGCCCAAGTACCTGCTGCGCGCCTTCATCGGCGACTCGACCGCGGTGGCGCACTACGCCGGCGGGACGTTGGGCGTGCAGCTGGGCGACGGAGTGGGGCTCTTGGCCGAGGCGTCCTACCTGAAGGGCCTCTCGGACAGCGCCACGGACACGCTGCAGTACAATTTCGCCTTCTTCTGGTCCCGCTGACCAAGCTGGTGGGCCCGATTCCGGGTCAGGAGCCGACGATGCGCGTCAACTTCAGAGTCACCGCAGTCCCATGTGCGATCCTGCTGTCGGTACTGGCAGCTTGCAGCGGTGTACGTTTCGACGCGGCCGACCCGTCCATGCGACTGCGGCCGATCTCGCGCAAGACCGCCGCGCGGGCGGTCGAGGACCCCGCCCTACTGGAGCAACCCGTTGTCCGCATGGGCGTTCTGCACGCTCCGCCTGGTGTTCTGCAGGCGACTGAGGCGACCAAGGAACTGTCTGAGCAGGCCTGGCGGTATGGGTGCGACGCCATCGGTCCAGTGCACCGCGAGGACACGCCCAAAGGCCCCATGTGGTCCTGCGATTGCCTGCGGTCGGCAAAGTTCGAGTGGAAGGGTCCTGCGCCGGCCGGTGGTCCAGTCGCAACGCCACCGACCGTGGTCGCTGAGACAGTTCCGGCAGCCGCAGAGGCCCCAGCGACGACAACACCTGCAACCACGAAGGCCGGCAAGCGCAAGGCAGAGGCAGCGGCCCGGAAGCCAGACCCAGCGCCAGAGCACAAGTCCGAACCCGCGGTTGAGGCCAAGGCAGAACCGGCAGCAGAGCCCAGGGCAGAAGCGAATGCCCAGCCTGTGCGCCCCGATCCTGAAGAGAAAGCCAGGCGCGCCGCGGCCTCTGCCGAGCTGGCGCGCAAGCAGCGACTGGTGGACGAGGCCGAGCGTGCCGCGGACCGCAGGGATGCCGAAGCCCAGCGCATGGCCAAGCTGAACGATGTGGCGCGGGCGCGCGAAGAGGCCCGGCTGGCCGCCGCTGAGCAGACCCGGCAAAAGCGGGAGGCAGAGCGGGCGGACAAGGCTCAGGCTGCGGCAGAGGCCGCCGAGCTGCAACGCCAGCGTCGGGAGGCGGCCGCTGCGAAGAAGGCTCTCACCGCGGAACAGGCAACGGCGGCGAAACAGCAACAACGCGAGACGGCGGCTGCGGAAAAGGCCCGCGCGTCGGAGGAAGCCGCGGAAGCCCTGCGCGTCAAGCGCGAGGCGGCCACAGCAGAGAAAGCACGCCAGCTTGCGGAAGCCGCCGAAAAGGCACGCCTGCGTCGGGAGGCCGCTGAGGCGGACAAGGCGCGCGAGTTGTCCCAGGCTGCCGAAGCAGAGCGCCTGAACGCCGAAGCCGCAGAGCGGGAACGGGCCCGCAAGGTCGCTGAAGTTGCCGAAGCTGAGCGCAAGCGCGTGGAGGCTGAGCGTGTTTCCCGCGAGGAGTCCGAGGCGCAGCGCAAGGCCGCCGCAAGGCAGGCCATCGAGGACGGCAACAGCCCGGCGCTGCTGGACTATCTAGCCCGGTGGCCCGAAGGAGACGACGCCAACCGAGCCTTCGTCGCCCTGCAGCGAGCCGCGGCAAACGAGTCGGTGAACTGGCTGTCAGACGCAACGGTCGCCGCCTCGACCGACATGGTTGAGCGGCGGCTGCCGGCCCCGCCAACACTGGCGGCGGATCTGGCGGAGGCGAAAGCGAAGCGCTGGCGCTGGTTTGTGCCCAAGGGAGTGAACGCCGCCTTTACACTGCGCAATCCGACCCCCCACCCGGTCTTGTTGGAGGTCGAGCTCGCCGGGATGCGAATCTTCCGTCTGGTACAGGGAAAGCAAACGTTGCCGATCAAGCAGACCCTGCCCTGCGTATACGAGGCGAATCCCGCAAAGTCCGTCCAAGAGGACCGGCTCGAGTACCGCGGTGCCTGCGCGACCTCCACCGCACCGCGCGTGGTCGGCATGCGGCTCGCGACAGCCGAACTCGCCATCGACAAACGGGCGTGCGATCCCGACGTACCCGCCAACGTCGTGGCCAAGGTCTGGAAGATCGTGACGAACACGCGCATGGTCGCCGTCCACTTGGATTGGCTGATGGACCAACTCCGTCGCCGCGCGGAGGACATGAGCCAAGTGGATGGCAGTTTGACCGTTCTACAGAAGCCGGTCCCCGGTCAGCCGACGCCCGTTCGCGTGCAGTTTCGCAACCATGCAAACCGAGGTCTGACCGTGCTGTATGGCGTCGGCACCGGCCGTGACGAGCGCCTGCTGCTGCCCAAGGGCGGAGATCAGGAGGTGCTGCTCAAGGTTCTGCCCGATGTCACTCCCGACCTGCGCATCGTGGGCCTGCTGCCTGAGTTGCGCACGACCGACTGGTTGCTGGGCGGTTGGACGCTTGGACCTGCGCGCCTTGGTCTACTGCCCGACGCGAGTGGTGAGCTGGTGGCGTTTGCGCTAGTCGCCGACGCGAATGGATTCCACGCTGCGGTCTACGCACCCGTGCGGATGACCGGCGGAGTAGCGACTTGGGTCGCCGCGGTCCCCGCCGAGTGGGCCGACGCGGTGCTGGGAAAAACGCCCGCCTGTGCACAGGGTTGCACGATGCAGCTGACGTTGCGTCTGTCCGACCAAGAGCGCTACGAAGTCGGTGGCGCAAGGCAGCTTGTCGTCGAGGCCAGCACCGGCGGCAAGCGGGCTCAGGTTCGCTTCACCTCGCAGTGGTAACACCCATCCCGCCCCCTTCGATCTGGAGCAATCCGGTCGGCGGCGGGCCGGTGCTGGGACATGTCGCGCCTGCGCGGGGCGTGTCGGTCAAGCTGCTCTAGAATTCTCACCGCCCCCTTTGCGTTCGCCTTGATTCACCCGATTGGGGACTCGCCGGAGCCGACGGGGGCTGGTATCCTTCAACGTTTCGCCTGCGCCGTCGGAAAGGCACGGCAAGACCGCCCAACAGGAGTTTCTCGATGCACGCTGCCCCGTTCCGCCAGGACTGGATCCGCCGGGTACCGCTCGCACTGACCTGCGCCCTCGCCCTTCTCCTGGCCGCGTGCAGCGGCTCGAACGAAGGCAGCGAACCCGTCGACGCGGGCCTTGCAATCGGTCTGAAGCCGGGCCAACTGTCGCAACTCAAGAGCGTCGAAACGACCCTGTCTGCCACCAACGTGGACGCCGGCACCGACGTGACCGTCACCTGCATCGGCCAGCCCGGCGACATCGCCATCCCCAAGCCGACGTTCCATATCACGCCCAAGGAAGGCGCGCCGTTCGCTGGCGCTGCCATCACCCCGACGGCAGTGGGCGCGTATGCCGTCGCGTGCACTGCCGGCACCGCCGTCGATGCAACGCCCGAGCTGCTGACCGTGACGCCGGGACCCGCAGCCACCATCGAGACCGCGATTGCTCCCATCCAGATCGCTGCGGGTGAGAAGGCGGTGACCACTTGCACAGGCAAGGACAAGTACGGCAACGCGATCGCCAGCGCCGACGCCGATTGGAAGGTCACGATCGACCCTGAGACGTCCGGCAAGGTCGAGGGCATGTCCGTCGAGGGGCAGAAGGCCGGAAAGGTGTCCGTGGCTTGCGCGAGGGAGGATGCCCCCAAGGCCGCCGTGACCCCCGCCAGTCTCGAGATCGTCGCGGGCCCCGCCTTCCAGACCGTCGCAACGGTGACGCCGCCCAGCTTTGTCGCAGGCGCGGGTTCATCTGACGTGTCGTGTGCCACCGAGGACGTTTTCGGCAACGCAGTCCAAGCGGATGCGGCGAGTTACACGATCGATGCACCCACGAGCCTGACGCTGACCGGAAAGAAGCTTGAGTCGACGAAGTCCGGCAAATACGACGTGAAGTGCAAGGCGGCAGGCGTGGGCAAGCAGAAGGCGGCAGTGCTCGAGGTCAAGCCCGGTGCGCCCTTGTCGATGACGCTGTATGCCAAGCCTGAGCAACTGAACTACAAGATGGAGGACACCATCAAGCTGTACGGCATGGGCAAGGACTCGTTCGGCAATCCGATTCCCGACATGGCCATCGAGCAGCCCGCAGCCGTCACCCCAACCGACGGCGTGCAGGTCAACGGCGGTGGCAAGAGCTACACGTTCAAGGAGGACGGCATCTACCTGTTCTCCGGCAAGTCCAAGGACTTCCCCACGCTGTCGGCCGAGGTCGAGCTGAAATGCGACTCGAAGGGTCCACTGGTCATGTTCACCGAGCCCAAGCGTGGCGCGACGCTGAACGGCGACCAGGTGGTCGTGGTCAAGGGCCTGGTCGTCGACGAACTCAGCGCATTCAAGTCGTTCTCGATCAACGACCAGACCATCCCCGTGGGTGAGGACGGCAGCTTCTCGATGACGCTGACGGCCAAGCAGGGCATGAATCCGATCATCTGGAAGGCCAAGGACGAGTGGAGCAACGAGTCGAGCGGCGTGCAGACCTTCTACTACTCGAAAACTTGGTACCCGGCCGACAACACGCAACCCGCGACCAGCCACGTCAAGAACGGCATCGGCTTCTGGATGGCGCAGGAGATCATCGACTCGGGCAAGCATGACCACAAGAACCCCAAGGATCTCGCAACGGTGATGGAGATCGTGCTCGGGACGATGGACTTCGGCTCGCTGCTGGGCGGCGGAGCGATGCCGGTCGATCAGGGCCTCGCCTTCAAGGGCACCCTCCAGATTCAAAACGTCAAGTTGGGCGATCCTGCGTTCAACGAGGGCTACCCCGGCGCCGTTCTGACCGTGATCGACGGCGGCCTGCACATGGTGTTGGAGATCCACAAGTTCGAGGCCGAGGTGGTGATTCAGGGCACGACCGCAGGCTTCATCCCGGTCAATCAAGTGGGCAAGATCACCGCCGACAAGGTCATCGTCGAGGCCGACATCCTGATCACGCTGGACCCCGCCACCGGCAAGGTCACCAGCGAGGCCAAGAACACCAAGGTCAAGATGGAGAACTTCGGCATCGAGCTGTCGGGCATCACCGGCACCCTGCTGAATTGGCTGATCAACTTCCTGGAAGGCACGCTTGAGACGCTGATCGAGCAGGTGATGCAGCAGCAGCTGGGGACCCTGATCGGAGACACGCTTGGCACGGCGTTCGAGATGCTGGCGCTCGACCAGGACCTGCCGCTCAGTCCCTTCATCGGTACGGGCGACACGGTGAACCTGAAGATCCACTCGGCGCTTGGCCTGTTGTGGTTCAAGAAGCCCGCCTCGGGTGCGCCGGGCATCGTCATTGGTTTGGATGCGTCGGTGACCGCTCCCAAGAACGTCGAGCACGACGTGCTGGGCGCCATCGGCCGCGCGGGCTGCTTGAAGGCGGGCCAGACCGAGAACTTCGTGCCGGGCCTTGAGTTCCCGCTGGTGATCGGCCTGAACGACGACTTCATCAACCAGCTGCTGCACTCGGTGTGGAACGGCGGCCTGCTGAAGCTGACGATCGGTTCGGATGCACTCGGAAGCGTCGACCTGTCCACCTACGGTATCAAGGACTTGGCCGTGGACACAGATTTCTGGCTGCCGCCAATCCTCAATACCTGTGTAGACAAGGACGGCAAGCTCAAATTGCAGATCGGCGACATGGGGCTGCACGCCACGTTGATGATGGGCGACACGCCGGTCGACCTGAACATGTTTGCGACGATGCAGGCGACCGCCACCCTGACGGCGGTCGACAACAAGGTGACGGGCGCCAAGGAGCTTGGTTTCGCTTTGGAAGGCATCGACTACGTCGAGTTGGAGGTCGTCAGCATCAACAAGGAAGCGGCGAACCTGAAGGACGTCTTCGTTTCGATGATCAAGACCATCATGCTGCCCAAGCTGGTCGAGAGCCTGGGCAGCGGCCTGGGCAGCTTCCCGTTGCCGGCCATCGACCTGTCGTCGTTTTCGCCCTCGATTCCGGCAGGGACGCAGCTCGCCCTCGACATCAATGAGATCGTGAACGAACTGGGCTACACGTACCTGCGCGGCAAGGTGAAGTGACCCCTTGGACTTGGTCCTGCGCCGCGATCCGCAGCGGCATCGCAGTTGAACCGGCGGCCCAGACGTGGTAGCCGGAAATCCCTCTTGGCCTTTCAGGGCCTCTCCCGCTGTTCTCCGACTTTCAGGAGTCCCGATGACCCGCTCGCTCCTCGCACGCCGCCTCTGTCTGTACGGTGCCCTCACCGGGTTGGTCGCCGCCTGCGCCTCGAATCCGTCGCCCGATGTGGCCCCCGTGGCCCGGGGCAGCAAGGTCACCGTGATCCAGGAGTCGGTGGTCGATCCCACCCAGCCGCAAGTGCTGCTGCCGGCCTACTTGACCGCTGCCGAGCACGCCGCGTTCTTGAAATCAGACGCCGCCGCAAACTACCGGATCGCGAACAAGCAGTGGTTTGCCAATACGGTTCCGCTCGAGCAGGGCCGCTTCCGCGCCTTCCAGGAGTGGGAGGAGATGAAGGACGTCTGGATGACCTACGCGTCCGGCACCAGCAGCAACCCGCCCGTGCGCCGATTGTTTGCCGAACAGACGATCGCGTTCCTGCGCCACTCGACCCCGAAGATGAACGCCAAGATCATCATTCCGGCCAAGAGCAGCGAAGCGGTGTTCAAGAAGGCGCTGCTCGATTTCGGCGCGACCCCTGAAGAACTGGCGCGCGTCGAGTACGTCGTGCTGCCGAACCAGACGATCTGGCACATTGACTACGGTCCGTTCCCGCTGGTCGACAAGACGACCGACACGCTGGCGTTCTCCGAGTTCAACTACTACCCGGAGCGCTTCATCGACGATGCCATCCCGAGCCGTCTGGCCATGGAGTACTACAAGGACATCTCGACCTACCGCATGCCGTTTGACTTCGAGGGCGGCAACCTCCAAGCCGACGGCATGGGCAACTGCGCCACGACGGTCCGCGCGCTGTCGAACACCGGCTACTCGCAGGAGAAAGTCCGCTCGCTGCTGAAGCACTGGGCCGCCTGCGAAAACACCATCCTCGTCAAGGACATCGACGACGACGGGACCGGCCACATCGACATGTTCTTCAAGTGGATCGATGTCGACCACGTCATGTTTGGCCAATACGAAGACAACATCACGCTGGACTACAACGGCGACGGCACCGACGAGACCATCCCGCTGCCCGGGTCGAAGAACGCCGGCTACAAGGTCGCCTTTGCCCGCAACAAGCAGCGCATGGAGGACAACGTCAAGTTGTTCGAAGGCCTGACCGCTCCCAACGGCAAGAAGTACACCGTGTCCCGTCTGACCATGATGACGTGGTACAAGGACAGCTGGGGCGACCTGCCGCGCACCTTCATCAACTCGACATTCGCGAACGGCGTCAACGCGTATCCCAGCTATGCCAAGGGCTCTTGCCAGGACCCCGATGGCGCGGTCTGCATGGACGACAGCGACTGCTGCGCGAACTTCGCCGACTGCGGCCAGCACTGCGCTGCCGGCAAGTGCACCAAGGGCACGACGGCTGAGGGCTGCGAGGAGTTGCTGCTGTGTGCCGGCAAAAACGCCGCCAAGAAGCCCTATGTGTGCGTCGACGACCCGGTCAAGGTCGCCCTCATCGCCAAGGCGCAGAAGCAGTGGGAAGCAGCCATGCCGACCTGGACGCACGTGGGTCTGCGCGCCGACGTCACCGCCACGTGGTCCGGCGCGATCCACTGCGTCACCCGCACCATCCCCAACAAAAAGGGCGGCAAGGCGTTTGACGACGGCCAGTGCCTGAACGGTCAGTGCGATTGCGTCGAAGGCGGCACCACCCAGAAGTGCGAGACCGGCGCCGAATGCATCGGCCCCGCGTGGCGCTGTGACTGCAACGAGTGCTTGGGCACGTGCCCGAACGGCAAGGTCTGCGCGGTGGACTGGGACTGCACCGGCGTCAAGCTGGCAGGCGACCCCACCCCAGTGGCCACGACCGACGACGCCCCCAACTTCGTGCCCGGTGCGTGCAAGATTGACCCACGTCAGGCCTGTTACGGCGGCGTCGGCCCCTGCGGCAACGTACCGTTCGAGGGCGCGTGCAGCGGCAGCTCGTACCGCTACTGCGACAAGGGCAGCCTGAAGACGGTGGCCTGCCCCGCGGCGACGAAGAACTGCGGCTGGATCGCTGCTCAGGGCACATCGGGCTGCAAGGCGGACGCGGCTTGCGTCGACGAGTGCACCGAAGGCCAGACGGGCTGCTCGGTTGCCGGCACCCACGCTTGGACCTGCGCCAAGAGCGGCACCTGCTTTGTCCGCAAGTGGTCCGAGTGCAGCCACGTCGAGTGGTGCGACCCGGCCGCCGCCAAGTGCGTGTCCAAGACCGACGTGCAGTACTGCCCGGGCGTCGTTCCGCCGGACACGACCGACACGACCACCACCGATGCCACCGGAACCGACACTGGCATCGGCGACACCGGCGCGGACACCACGGTCAAGCCCGTGACGCCCGCCGCCAGCTCCGATGGCGGGGGCTGCACCGCCACCCCGAGCGGCGGCTCGACCGGCCTTGCGTGGCTCTTCTTCGCCGCGCTGGCCCTGGTCGCTGGGCGTCGGCGCTTCGCCCGCTAGCACAGGCCGCGTAGCGCCAGCCGCCAGTCCCCCCACCCGGAGGCCCCCACATGAAGCGGATCCCTTTGCGCGCGACCGTGTTCGTCGCGAGCGTGTCGAGCCTTGCCCTGTTCACGGCCTGCGAGCCGCCGGTGCCCCAAGCAGTGGCCGTCGGCACGCCGGGCGTCACGGTGATTCAGGAGACGGTGGTCGACCCGGTCAAGTCCGCGATATTGCTGCCCGCCTACGAGACCGCCGCCGAGCGCACCCTGTCCGCCAAGTCCGATGCGGCCAGTGATTTCCGCAAAGCCAACAAGCAGTGGTTCGCCGCGACCCAGCCACCCGAAGCTGGCCGCTTCCGCGCCTTCCAGGAGTGGGAGACGATGAAGGAGGTCTGGATGACCTACGCAGCCGGGACCAGCAGCAACCCCCCGGTTCGCAGGCTGTTCGCGGAGCAGACCATCGCCTTCGTCCGGGACTCGAACCCGAAGATAAAGGCCAAGGTCATCGTCCCGGCCGCCAGCAGCGCGACCGCTTTCCTGAGTGCAATGAAGGAGTTCGGCGCGACGGATGCAGAGTTGGCGGCCGTCGAGTTCATCGCCGTGCCCAACCAGACCATCTGGCACATCGACTACTCGCCGTTCCCGCTGGTCGACAAGGCCGCCAACACCCTCGCGTTCACCGATTTCGTCTATTACAGCGAGCGGTATCTCGACGACGCGATCCCGACCCGACTGGCCACGCAGTACTACAAGGACATCACGACTTACCGGATGCCGTTCGAGTTCGAGGGCGGCAACATCCAGGCCGACGGCATGGGCAGCTGTGCCACGACCGAGCGCGCGCTGCAGAACACTGGCTACTCGGCGCTGAAGGTCCGCAACCTGCTGAAGAAGTACATCGCCTGCGACAAGGCCTTCATCGTCAAGGACATCACCGACGACGGCACCGGCCACATCGACATGTTCTTCAAGTGGATCGACGTCGATCACGTCATGTTCGGCGAGTACAACGACTCGATTGCGCTCGACTACAACGGCGACGGCACCGTCGACACGATTCCGATTCCCGGTGCCAAGAACGCGGCCTACAAGCTCACGTTTGCAAAGAACAAGCAGCGGATGGAGGACAACGTCGCCCTGTTCGCCGCGACGACCGCGCCCAACGGCAAGAAATACACGGTCTCGCGCCTGACGATGATGACCTGGTACAAGGACTCGTACGGTGACTTGCCCCGCACCTTCATCAACTCGACTTTCACCAATGGTGTCAACGCGTACCCCAGCTATGCCGAGGGGTCGTGCCAAAGCCCGACCGGCACCACCTGCATGACCGACGGCGATTGCTGCACGAACTTCAGCGACTGCAACAAGCACTGCGCCTCAGGCAAGTGCACCACCGGTCCCACCGCCGAGGGCTGCGACGAACTGTTGCCGTGCGCCTCCGGCCTGAAGTGCATCAAGGACCCGCTGAAGGTCGCCCTGCGCGCCAAGGCCCAGCAGCAGTGGCAGACGGCGATGCCCACATGGAAGCACGTGGGGTTGCGCGCCGACGTCACCGCCACTTGGTCGGGCGCGATCCACTGCATTACGCGCACGATTCCCAACCTCCCGGGCAGCAAGGCGATTTCCGACGGCTACTGCGTTCAGGGCAAGTGCGGCTGCGTCACCGGAGGCACCCAGCAAGCCTGCGCGACCTCAGCCGAGTGCGCTGGCCCCGCGTGGCAGTGCGACTGCAACATCTGCTCAGGCACCTGTGCGGGTGGCAAGGCGTGTACCGACGACGCCGACTGCTCGACCGACGGAACCACGGTCGTCAAAGGCAGTTGCAGCATCAACCCGACGCAGGGCTGCTACGGCACCACAGGCACAGGCGGCGACCCGTGTCAGGGCGTGTCGTACGAGGGCGTCTGCAACGGCAAGCAGCTGTCGTATTGCGACCAGACGTTGAAGCAGCAGGACTGTGGCGCCAACGAGTGCTGCGGCTGGGCCGCCAGCAGCGGCTACTACGACTGCCTGCCCGTCGCCAAATGCCAAGGGTGCATCGCCGAGTGCCAGGCGAATACGATCGGCTGCAGTGCCGAAGCGACCCACACTTGGACCTGCACCAGCGTCGGCGGCTGCTTGACCCGCCAGTACTCCCCCTGCGCAGCTGGATGTGACACCAAGACAGGAACTTGCAAGGCCAGCAGCGGAACCCAGTGGCTCGACAAGTGCCCGGCAGACCCCGGACCGGACGCCGGACCGACCGACACTGCGGACGCTGCCGACACCGCGCCGCCGCTGGACGCGCAGCCCGACCTGCCGCCTGCCGACACGAATCCGCCGCAGGACGTACAGCCCGACCTGCCGCCCGCCGACACGGGTCCGCCGCAGGATGTGCAACCCGATGTGCCGCCTCAGGATACCCAAGCCGACGTGCAGCCGCCCGACACCCTGCCGCCCCAGGACACAGCGCCCGACGGCCCCTGCCAGCCCAACTGCTTCGGACGACAGTGCGGCCCCAACGGCTGCGGCGGCAGCTGCGGCTATTGCCTGCCGGGCCTGGACTGCGACGACAGCATCGGCAAGTGCAAGATCGCCGAGCAGACGGACACGAACCCGACGCCCGACGACACCGCGACGCGTACGGACACTCGCTCGCCCGGCGACTCGGACCCGCGCACCCAGGACGGCATCCAGTCCGACACCGACCAAGGCACAACGCCGGTCTACTCGGCCCAGCCCTCCAACTCGTCGGGGTGCTCGACATCGACGCACGCCGGCACTGGCGCTTCCGGGGCCGCGTGGCTGCTGCTGGCCGGGGTCGCCTTGGCCGTCCAGCTGCGCCGTCGCCGCGCCCGCTGAGCCAACACGCAGCCGCGTCTGCTTGTTGCGGATCTAGCTGATCACCTTGGGGGCCGTCGCCTCGAGGCCGCCGTCAAACACTTCGGTGCGCAGCGCGGCGCGGACCGCCTCAGCCACGCCAAACTGCGGACGAAACTGCAACTGAGAGCGGGCGCGACTGCCGTCCAGTGTCGCCGCGTAGCGCAGGTAGTCGGTCTCGGCGGCGGGAAAGTCCGCGAAACGAAAACGGAATAGGCGATCAGCTACGCCCGGCGCCAGGAAGTGTGGCAACTCGATGCGTGGCCGCCCTGTCAGCCCGACCAGCGAGCGCAACGGCAGAGCGTGGGGTCCCACCACGTTGAACACGCCGCGAACGCCGGGCCGCGCCGCCGCCAGAATCGCCGTGACCGCGTCCTCCTCGTGCAACACCTGAAGCAACGGGTCAAAGCCCATCAGCACGGGAATCCGCTGCAGCCGCAGGTAGTTCGAGATCGCGTTGTTCACGCCCCCCAGAATGTGCGCCGGCCGCAGCACCACCGTCTCGATCTCCGGATACTTCCAAAAGTAGGACTGCGCGAACATATCGACGGCGATCAGGTCCCGCAACGCTGCGAACCGCTGGGCCCCCAGCAGCGGAGCGTCCTCTGTGATGAAGGCCGGGTTGTCGGCCATCGCCCCGTACACGTCGCCGGTCGACAGGATCACGACCTTGGGCACGCCGTAACGCTGGGCAAACTCGAGGATCTGCTGTGTCCCCAAGAGGTTCCACGAGTGGTGCTCGCCGGAGCCCTTGCGCGGGTCGTGCATCAGCCCCAAGTGGTAGATGACATCGACCTTGCGGGTGCGGAACAGGTCCTCGCACGCCTTGCGCCGGATGTCGATGCGCAGGTGCTCAATGTCCGCCGGCCGCCGCGTGAACGCCCGACGGTCGATGCCGATGACGCGGGTGCCCTCGCGCCGGTGCAGACGTCGCGCCAGCAGCTGCCCCAGCCGCCCGCTGATGCCCGTCACCACCGCCAAGGTCTTCTTGCGTGCCATCGGGTCCTTCTCGCCGGTCTAGATGAACCAGCCCTTCCGCTCTGCCAGACCTCGGTCGAGCATACGCTGGATCGCACCGCGTACCTCTGCGACCTTGCTCGCGATCACCGCCTCGTCGTCATCGGGGTCGCCCTCGAACCGCAGCGGTTCACCATAGTAGATGCGGTACTTCACCGGACTTGGGACCAGCGACAACGGCCCCAACAGCGGCGTCAGCGGCGTGATTGGCATCGCCGGTGATTTCAATGCCTTGGCCAACCAATGGAAATCGAAGAGCTGCAGCGTCTGCTCCTCCGCACCCACCACGGCCACCGGCACGATCGGTGTGTCGGTGCGCAGGGCCAGACGCATGAACCCGTGGCCGAACGGCGTCATGCGGTAGCGGTCGCGGAACGGCTTGGACACGCCGCGGGCGCCCTCGGGGAACACGACCACACACTCGTCAGCCTCTAGCAGCCGACGCGCGTTGTCCGGCAGCCCTGTGACTTGGCCGCAGCGCATGGCGAATTCGCCGAAGAACGGTAGCGATGTCGCAAACTTCTCGACCATCGACCGCATCATCCGCGGTGGGTCGCGATCCAGGAACAGCCCAGCACCGATCATCGCGCCGTCGAACGGCAGCTGACCGCTGTGATTGCCGACGATCAGACAGCGCCCAGACGGCACCCGGTGGATGTCGTGCGCCTCGACCCGGAACCACACGCGGTAGATGAACTCGAGCACGGGAACGATGCCGCGCATCCGCTCTGGCGCAAATCCGAACGGGTCGGTGCCGAATTCGCTCAGGTTCTCATTGGACAGCAGGTGGGCGATTCGCCGGTCCAGCTCTTGTCGAGGCAGTCGATACCCACCGGGAGCCAGCAACAGGGTCGCAAGCTCCGACGCCATGCCCGAAGCCTCGCGCGCCATCCGGTCCGTCAGGCTGCGGCGATGCTGCGGCTCGGTCCAGTCAGCGAGTTGCCGCGACAACGCCATGCCGATGCGCTGCAACTTTTCGACATTCTGTAGGAAATCACTGCGTGGCATGGGCGTTTGGCGGCGCTCCGGCTGTGGCGGGGGAAGGTGCCGACAGTGGCGCAGAACGGGAGCGGATTCAAGCCCCTTGGCAGCGGAACGCGGACCTCGCGAAGCTTGTCGAAAGGCGCGATTTGTGCTAGGATTCCCGCCCTTGAGTCGCACACCAATCCCTCGGAATCGTGCGACTTTTCGACCCCTCCCCAGAGGGCCGGGGCCGATCGTCAGGCCCCCTGCACCCCGGCAACCGCGGTTGCCCGCACCGACGCCCCGTGTGGCGGTGCCCTTGGAGACGTGACCCATGGCAGACATCGATCAGATCCTCGAACGCGCCGACGGGGCGGAAGACTACGCCGCCGATTCCATCAAGGTGCTGAAGGGTCTGGAAGCCGTTCGCAAACGCCCCGGCATGTACATCGGCGACACGGACGACGGTTCCGGCCTGCACCACATGGTGTACGAGGTCGTGGACAACTCGGTCGACGAGGCACTCGCGGGCTTCTGTACGCACATCGAGATCATCTTGCACCTCGACGGTTCGTGCAGCGTGCAAGACAACGGCCGCGGCATCCCCGTCGGCGACCACGAAGACGGCCGGTCGGCAGCGGAAGTCGCGTTGACCGAGTTGCACGCGGGCGGCAAGTTCGACCAGAACAGCTACAAGGTCTCGGGCGGCTTGCACGGCGTCGGCGTGTCGGTGGTCAATGCCCTGTCCGAGTGGCTGAAGCTGACCATCGATCGCGAAGGCTATACGTGGTCGCTGGACTTCGAAAAGGGCGCGACCGTGGGCGGAATCCGGCGAGGCGAACCCAGCGACCGCATCGGCACGCGGGTGCACTTCAAGCCCGACACAGACGTGTTCTCGATGGTCGAGTTCTCATTCGACCACCTGACGACCCGCTTCCGCGAAATGGCCTATCTGAATCGCGGGTTGAAGATCTCGATCACCGACGAGCGGGACGAGCGCGAGGCGGTGTTCTGCTTTGCCGGCGGTATCGGCTCGTTCGCCCAGTACCTGAACAAGAACAAGACGGTGATGCACGAGGAGCCGATCTACATCACGGCCCGTCGCCAACTGGACGAGTACCGGACGTTCGAACTCGAGGTCGCGCTGCAGTGGAACGACGGCTTTACCGAGCAGGTCGTCTGCTTCACGAACAACATCCGCAACCGCGACGGCGGCACGCACCTGACCGGCTTTCGCGCGGCGATGACCCGCATCGTGAACGACTACGCGGACAAGGAAGGCCTGCTGAAGAAGATGAAAGAGACGACGCTGTCTGGCGAAGACATTCGCGAGGGTGCCGTCGTGGTCATCTCCGTCAAGCTGCCTGACCCGAAGTTCAGCTCGCAGACCAAGGACAAGCTGGTCTCGTCCGAAGTGGCGCCGATCGTGCAGCAGGTGGTCGGCGACAAGCTGAACGAGTACCTGGCCGAGCATCCGGCAGAAGCCAAGCGCATCATCGGCAAGGCGATCGACGCCGCCCGCGCGCGCGAAGCCGCCCGCAAGGCCCGCGACATGGTGCGCCGCAAGGGAGCCCTCGAGGGCAGCACCCTGCCCGGCAAGCTGGCCGACTGCCAAGAGCGCGACCCCACCAAGTGCGAGATGTTCATCGTCGAGGGCGAGTCGGCAGGCGGCTCGGCCAAAAGCGGCCGCGAGCGGTCGTACCAGGCGATCCTGCCCCTGCGCGGCAAGATCCTGAACGTCGAGCGCGCCCGGTATGACCGCATGCTCTCCAGCCAGGAGATCGTAGTGCTCATCACCGCGATGGGCACCGGCATCGGCCCCGACAGCTACAGCATCGACAAGTTGCGGTACCACAAGATCATCATCATGACGGACGCCGACGTCGACGGCTTGCATATCCGCACGCTGCTGCTGACGTTCTTCTACCGGCAGTTCCCCGAGATCATCGATCGCGGCTACCTGTACATCGCCCAGCCGCCGCTCTACCGGGCCAAGCGCGGCAAGCGGGAGCAGTACCTGTTGGACGACGCTGCCCGGGACGCGTTCCTGATTCAAGCAGGTACCGAAGACGTCACAGTGCGCGGCTCCCGCGGCGAGGTCTCTGGGGTCGACCTGCAGAAGCTGGTGCGCAAGCTCGTCGAGTTCCGCAGCGTGCAGCAGCGCCTTTGCAAGCGGTTGGGTTCCTCTACCGATGACCGCGTCATCGCCGGCTTCATCAAGGCTGCCCATCTGTCGGCCGAAATGCTGCTCGACTTCGGCGCCATGGAAGAGGCCTGCGGACAGGTCGGCGAGTGGCTGCACGTCCACCAACCCGCGATGGGTTTGCCGCGGTTCCACTCGGAGCCTGCGACCGAGACCGAGGGGCACGTCACGCCGGGGTCGATCCACGTGCGCACGCGCCTGTCCGGCGTGACACGAACGACCATCATTGGTGCGCGCATGCTGGCCGGGTCGGACTATCGGCTGTTGCGCACGCGAATTGGTGAGGTCGAGACGGTGCTGGGCAACGGCCCCTACGTCATCCAGCGCGCCGATCAGACCACCGAAGTCGACGACTTCGAGGAGATTCTCGATAAGATCCTGGAGTTTGGCGGCCGCGGCGTGCAGCTGAACCGCTTCAAGGGTCTGGGCGAGATGAATCCCGAGCAGCTGTGGGAAACCACGATGGATCGCACCAAGCGCGTGATCCTGCAGGTCAAGGTCGAGGACGCGGTGCAGGCCGACTCGATCTTCTCAGTTTTGATGGGCGATTCGGTAGAGCCGCGGCGAGACTTCATCACGGCCAACGCGCTGAACGTCCGCAATCTGGACCTGTAGCCGACAACAGAACGGGCCCTGCCTCGCCATCGAGTGCAGGGCCCGCTTCGCTCGCCAGATTCCCCTGAACCATCCAAGATCTCTACTTTCCGGGACGCCCCCCCGTGCTGGCAGGGGCCGATGCGGGCCGACCGCCGGGCGCTGCTGCGCCGGGACGACCACCGGGGGCCGGAGCAGCGTCGGCACCGGGCCGGCCGCCCTTGGACTTCGGCTGGGTCGCCTCGGCCTTGACCTTGGCGGCGCTGTCGCCCTTCTTCACGTCCTCGCACTTCTGCTTGATCTCCAGTTTCTTCTTCCACAAGACCTTGGCTTTGGGCGCGTCTTCCTTCGCCTCGGCGTGGATGGCAAAGGACTCGCATGACTTGTAGTCAATATTCGGCTCGAACTTGACCTCGACCGTGGCTCGGTCGCCAGGCTGGGCGATGACGTCGGAGACGCGACCGGTGACCTTGCCGACCACAGCGGCGACCTTGACGCGGTAGAGGCCGGCGCCGGTGCCGGGTCCCAGGTCCACCTTGCAGACGATGGTCTTGTCCAAGCGCTGCGGCTTCTTGCCGGGAAGGGTGACCCCGTTGCTGGTGCAGGCCAGCGTGGGCTTGGGCTTGACCTTCTTCGCGTTGAGCGCCGGGGCATCCTGATTGACCGCGTTCTTCGCGTCTCGACCCGGTCGCGTGCCAGGCGCATAACCGCCGGGACCGCGGTCGGCGGCGTCACCGGGCCGATGGGCGCCGGGCTGGCCGCTTCCCGGGCGTCCGGCCGCGGGCTGGGCTGGCTGGGCTGCACCGGGGCGACCTGCCGCAGGCTGGGCAGGCTGTGCAGGCACGGCCGGAACACCAGGCCGGCCTTGAGCGAGTCCCACACTTGGAATCAGCAGAAACAACAAGGCGAAGCGAGCGGTCGGGGTCATGGCGGAACTCCGTAGTTGAGGTCGAACGACGAGCAAGACTCTACGCCGCTTGGTCGTCGAGCGCACCCTTGCACGACAAACAGCGGACAGGTTGGATTCATGCCGCCCGCAGCACAGTTGGCTGCCGAAAATGCCGCGCTAGGCGACAGCATCCGGAGGCGTGGGGAGGGTGTGATGCGACTTGTTCCGCTGGGCAAAGGCTCGGTCGCGGGGCCACGAAGTCCATACGCGCTCCACGCCGACCCCAAGCACGTTCGCAATGACGGCGAGTTCCCAGATGCCGACCATGGGCGTCGGCAGGCTGGCGATGCGTCCAAAGCCGATCATGGTCGCGACGATGCCAAACGACAGCAGCGTGTCGAAGGCGAGCAGCAGCGGCTCGAAGGTGGCTATCGGACGCTGTCGGTCCAGGGCTCGGCCGAGGTTCGACAAGGTGCAGTAGGAAAAGACACCGGGCAACACTGCCGCTGCGACATTCCACAGGATGTCGAGAACACCCCAAACGATGAAGAGCCACCCGGCGGCCGGGTGAACGTCGTCAGCAAGGGCAAAGCCACCACAGATCTTGAAGAGACCGTAAGGGATGCCGGTCAGGGTCATGTCCCAGACCCGGCGACGAAGGGGGGATTGCACGGAAGATCTTGCTCCTGCCTGACGAGAACAGCGCACCGGGCGGCGGCGGTCTACCAGAAGCGTTCGCGTGAGGCGAGCAATTCCGGGTGCGTGCCCCCGCCATCACTCGTATCGCAGCGCGTCGATTGGGTCGAGCTGCGATGCCTTGCGGGCCGGGTACAGGCCGAAGACCACGCCCACTGCGGCGCTGAATCCGACCGCCAGCAGAACGATGTCGGGATTCACTTGCATCGGCCACTGGAACTTCACGGACAGCCACTCGGCCGCCCAGAGACCGAGCACGATGCCAATGGCGCCGCCTCCGAGCGACAGCGTGAAGGCCTCAACCAGGAATTGCGCCAGAATGTCACGGGGTCTGGCCCCCACGGCCATGCGCAGACCGATCTCACGGGTGCGCTCCGTCACGCTGACCAACATGATGTTCATGATGCCGATCCCGCCGACCAGCAGGGACACCAGCGCGATACTGGCGAGCAAGGTCGTCAGCGTGCGCGTGCTCTCCTCGCGGGCACTGGCGAGCTCGGCGAGGTTGCGGATCGAGAAGTCGTCCTCTGCAGTGGGCTGCAGGCGATGGCGGTCGCGCAGCAACGCACGCAAGTCCGCTTCAGCCTTGGTCGTTCCCGCCTGCGACGTGGCGGCGACGTGGACCTGCCCTGCGATGAACTTCTGCAGTCCACCCCGAATGCGCCGCTGAAAGGTCGACTCTGGCACGAACGCCGCGTCGTCGTAGTCCTGCCCCATCGGGGACTGCCCCTTCTTCGAGAGGACCCCGACCACCTGGAACGGTACGTTGTCGATGCGCACCATCTGGCCGACTGGCTCGCTGCCGACCGAGAACAGCCGCGCGGCGACCGTCTGCCCCAACACGACGACCTTGGACGCCGCCTCCACATCCACGGACGTAAAGAGCGCGCCTTGTGAGGCCGGCCAGCTGCGGATGTCAAAGAATTCCGGAGAAGTTCCGGTGATCTGCGAGCTCCAGTTCTGCTCGTCGCTGACGATCTGTGCGTTGCCCCGCAAGCCGGCTGCTGCCGTCCTCACCGACGGAACCTCGGTGCGGATGGCCTCGAGATCCTCCCAAGTCAGGGTCAGCTGGCTGCCCGACCCGCCGGAAGCGCCGCCTGCCCGGTGAGCCCCAGACATGATGACGAGCAGGTTGGAACCCATCGAGGCAAAGGACCTTTCGACCTCGGCCTTGGCGCCTTCGCCGATCGCGACCATGGCGATCACGGCCGCGACGCCGATCACGACGCCCAGCGTGGTCAAGAACGAGCGAGTCTTGTTGCGCAGGATGGCCCGCAACGCGACCCGGATGGTCTCGAACAGGTTCATGGGGCCCCCAACGACAGACCGGGGTCGACCGGCGGCGGATGCACCGGACTGCCGGGCTCGTGGAGCTCGTCTGACAACACGCGGCCGTCGCGCATCCACACAATCCGCCGGGCCCAAGCGGCCACATCGGACTCATGGGTGACCAGCACAATCGTCATGCCCGTATCGCTCAGCTTCTGAAAGATCCCCATGATCTCATGGGAATTGCGGGTATCCAGATTGCCCGTCGGCTCGTCCGCCAGCAGCAGGCCGGGCTCGGTGACAATGGCGCGGGCGATGGCCACCCGCTGCTGCTGCCCACCCGACATCTGGTTGGGATGGTGGTCCATCCGGTCGCCCAGCCCGACCAACTCCAGGGCTTTGCGCGACCGCCGATGGCGCTCCTTGCCCGACACGCCTGCGTACAGCAGCGGCAGCTCGACGTTCTCGAGGGCCGAGGTGCGGGCCAGTAGGTGAAACCCTTGGAACACGAAGCCAATCAGGCGGTTGCGCGCATTGGCCAGCTCGTCGCGGTTCAGGTCGGACACGCGCTCACCGCGCAGAACGTAACGCCCCGACGTCGGCCGGTCGAGGCACCCCAGCAGATTCATCAGCGTGGACTTGCCAGAGCCCGACGACCCCATGACGGCGATGAACTCGCCAGGCTCCACAGAGAGCGAAACGCCATCAAGCGCGCGCACTTCCGTGTCGCCCATCGTGTAGGTCTTGTGGAGGTCGACGACCTCTAGCAGCGGCACGGCGGCCTCCGTCATAGCACGCGGAACGCGCCCGGAGGCGGGCCACCGCTGGTCTTGGGTACCGATGGACCCGCAACCCCCGTGACGACCTTGTCGCCTTCCTTCAAAAGTCCCTGCACGACCTCTGTCTTGACGCCATCGGTCAGCCCGGCACGAAACTGCACAGGAAACGGCTTGCCAGCCCGCAGCACATAGACCTGACGTGGCGTGTCGGCCGGAATGCCGGCATCCGCACTTGCGCCGCGGCGCCCTTTTCTGGGCGCACGACCGACTGAAGCAGTCTCTTCCGCCGCGGGCGTGGCAGCCACCGCTCCCGATGCGCCCTCCGCCTCCGGTGGGCGGAACCTTAGCGCGGCGTTCGGCACGCGCAGAATGCCCTCGCGCTCCGCCAGCACGAACGCCACGTTTGCGGTCATGCCGGGGCGCAGCTTCAATGCTTCGTTGGCGACATCGACGACCGCATCGTACGTCACGACGTTTTGCACCGTGGTGGCGGAGTTGCGGATCTGCCGGACCTTGCCCGCAAATTTCTCGCCCGGCCAAGCGTCTACCGTGAAGTTGGCCCGCATCCCCGGCTGCAGCCGCCCCACATCCGCCTCCGCCACGCTGGTGTGGACCTCCATCTTCCGCAGGTCCTCGGCCAGCACGAACAGCGTCGGCGCCTGCAGCGAGGCGGCCACCGTCTGCCCCACGTCGACGCTGCGCGACAGCACGACGCCGTCAATCGGCGACACCACGGTCGTGTAGCTGAGATTGACCTTGGCTTGGTGCAGCGAAGCTTCCGCCTGTCGCACGGAGGCTTGGGCGACCCCGATCTGTCCGCGCGCGACCTGAGCACCGGACTGCGCCGTCTCGGCATCGGCCACGGCCACCAGCTCGCGGGCGGCCAGTCCCGTCGTCCGATTGGCCTGCCGCGAGGCTTGGGTCGCCTCCACGCGAGCCCGGGCCAGCTGGGCTTGGGCAGCGTCATAGTTCGCCTGAGCCTGGGCCAGGGACGCCTCGAACATTTGCGGGTCCAACTGGGCCAGAACTTGCCCCTTGGTCACGCGGTCGTTGAAGTCAACGCGAAGCTCCTTGATGCGCCCCGAGACTTGGCTTCCGACCTGCACGGTCACAAGGGCCGACAGTGTGCCGGTCGCAGTGATGCGGGCGACCACCTGCCCACGGTCAACGGCAGTGGTCTCGTAGCGAACGGGAGGAACCTCGGGCGTCCGGCCAAACCAGTACCACGCTGCGGCACCGCCAGCAGCAAGCACGGCCAACCACACAAAGAGCCCGCCTTTCTTCTTCGTCGCCATCGCTTCACCCTAGCTGGGACGACCGATCCGACACGCGCGTGGGCGGAAAGGGAAATCGACTCACCAGTCCAGACGCCGGAAGGTCCCGTCCCAGCAGCCAACGAGCACCGACCGGCCGTCCTCGGCAAACCGAACCAGCTTGACTCCGGCAGCAAAGTCTCGACGTTCGGCCACCAGCTGGCCCCCGTCCAAACGCCAGACCCGCGCCGTGCGGTCGTCCGAAGCCGTCGCGACCAGCGTTCCAGACCGATCGACCGCGAGGCCGGCAATCACGTCGTCGTGCGCCCGGAGCTCAAGGGTTGACTCGCCGGTCCTGCTGGACCACGCCAGCAGTCGCCCATCCCAACCGCCTGAAATTACCGTCAATGCGTTCGGTGTCAGGGCCACGGCACCGACGGCTCCTTCGTGCCCTCGCCACGTCAGGCGAGCACCGCCACCGACCGGGTCCCACGTGCGCACCGAGCCTTCTTCGCTTGCTGTGACCAACAGCCGCCGCGAACCCGCCGCCGCCACCGCCGTGATCGCCTCACGATGCCCTCGCAACACCCGGCGAATCGACAGGTCAGGCAGGTCCAGCAAGTAGGCCGCACCGTCTTGACCGCCTGCAATGACCAGCTTGCCATCCGTCGCCACGGCCAGGGCCGTCACGCCCGCCGGCAGCGTCGCCTCAGCCAACCGATTGCCTTGGCTGGGGTCCCACAGGCGCACGATGCCGTCGATACCTGCGCTGACGACCCAGCGTCCGTCCGGAGTCTGGGCCATCGCCCCGATCATGGACGAGTGCGAGCCGACCTCGATGCGGTCGGGAAGGTCCAACACTTGCACAGGGGTGTCTTCGACCTCGTCCAAGTCCACGAGACGGATGGCCCCCGACTGCTCGCCGATCAGCACGTGCCGACCGTTCTCGCTGGCCAGCGCCGACACCGCAGGCCGCGCCGGCGCGCGCTGCGGCCGGGTTGGCATGCCGCGCGACATCTCCTGCAACGTCTGCATCATGCGGTCGGCCAGCGGGTTGTTGGCGCCCATGGTGCGCTCGAACGCCACGCGACCGGTCACGGGGGAGTGGGCGCGGTGGACCAGAGGCAGCGCTACCTCAGGCACCGGAAAGTCATCCTGCGTCGCGTCGCGGCCGATCTCGAGAAAGGCCTCGTCGGCGGGTTCCAGACCGCGCTTCGGCTGGTTCTTCTCCTCCAGATGGTCGGGGTAACGGCGGGTCTCGGCGCCGGGTCGCAACAGAGGCGGCTCGCGCTCCGGGGGCAAGGCGGCCGCCGTGTCATCCGCAAATGCTTGCGAAGATTTGGGGGTCTCTGCTGGCAAGGGCAGTTCGCCGCGCAGCTCGGCCGGGAGGGGCGGCATGTCCGAAAACGTCTGGACCGGCACAACAAACGCCGACACGGAGAGTGGCGTCGGCAGCGGTTCGTCGTCCGCCACGGTCGGCGGCGGGGTGCGTGCAGCGATGGCCGGCGGCCCCCCGGGTGACCCGTAAATGCCCGTCTCTCCTGTCAATCCGACCGCGGCTTGCAGGGCCAGCCGCATGTCCAACGCGTTGGACCAGCGGTCGTCCGCCCGCTTCGCCAGCGACTTCTCGACCACGGCGGCCAGCGCGGGGCGCACCTTGCCGGGAGCGCGAACGGCGATCGGCGGCACAGGCTCCGTGACGTGCTGCATGACCACGGCCAGCGGATTCTCGCCGTCGAAAGGCAGCGTCCCGGTCAGGCACTCGTACAGCACGACCCCCAGCGCATACAGGTCGGTCCGTGCGTCGACGGCCTTGCCCATCGCCTGCTCGGGACTCATGTGAGTGGGCGTTCCAAGTGCCTTGCCCACCTGCGTCATCGACGTGTCGGACTGCTTGACGATGCCGAAGTCCAACACCTTGACGATCGAGTCGCCGCCCGCCATTTGGTGCATGAAGATGTTGGCGGGTTTCATGTCGCGGTGGACCAGACCGTGCGCGTGTGCTTCTCCCAAGCTGCGGAGCACCGCCCCGCCGATCTCCACCGTCTTCGCCTCCGACAGCACGCTGCCCTCGCGCTGGACGCGGGTCAGCAGTGACAGCAGCGTCTCGCCGTCCAGCCGCTCCATCGCAAGGAACAGGTCGCCCGCATCGGTCTGGCCAAAGTCGAATACGCGCACGGTGTTGGGATGCGACAGGCGCGAAGTGGTGGACGCCTCCTGAAAGAAGCGCCGCGCGAGCTCTTGCCCGTCATCCGCACCCGCAGGCGTCAGCACCTTGACGGCGACCGAGTGACCGGTTGTGACATGCACCGCGTCAAACACCACACCGAAGCCGCCGCGGCCCAGCTCGCCGACGATGCGGTAACGTCCGCCGATCACGTCTCCCGCCTGCAGGCCGCGCCGACCTGCCTGAGCGCGACGCACGGTGGGCGTGCCGTCTGCCGGGCAGTTGTCAGAGGCGGTCACCATGCCGCAGCGGGGGCAATAGCGCATGGTGTACTTCACAGCGAGGGGGCGCAGCTACGCGTGATGGACAGGTCGTCCAGATAGACGCCCTCGGTCTCGTTGGCGACTTCGTCCATCGAATCGAACACGAACTGGATCGTCACGGTCTGTCCCGCCCACTTCGCCAAGTCGATGGTCGCTTCAAACCACGATTTCATCACGAAGCCGGGCGAGTTCTTGGCCCACACCTGGGTCGGAGGTCCACCCGAGCTGAGGACGCGCACCAAGAACGAGTCGTAAGAAGTGCCGCTCTCGGTGTCCATGTACAGCCAGAACGACAAGGTCAGCTTCTCGCCCTCAGGCAAGGTCAAGGGCGTGGTGGCGACGGTTCCTGTCGTCGAGGCGCCCGAGTAGTTCCCCGCGTCAGGGTTGCCGTAATACAACGCCCCTGTGCCACCGTGAGCGCGCTTGCCCAACACCGTTTGCCACTTCACGGTCGGGTGCGCGTTCTGCAGCGTCAGCTGCGTGCCCAGACCAGCTTCGAAGTCGGCGACCAGAATCTCGGGTTCGCAGCATCCTGGCGCCTTGACCTTGGTCCACTGGCACATCAGGCCGCCCGGCACGTCCCCCGACACGCAGGTCTCGGTTGTGCACACGTCGTCGCCGTCGTTGCAGTCCGCGGCGGTCGCGCAGCACTGGTTCTTGTGCTTGCACTGGTTCTTGGTGCACGCGTCAACGGTGCACGCGTCCTGGTCGTTGCAATCACCTACGCCGACGCAGCAATTCGCGTCGGTCTGGGTGTGGGCGCACGGCAGCCCGACGGTGGGACACAGGTCTTGCGTGCACAGGTTGCCGTCATCGCAGTCCACTGCGGCGGCGCAGCACTGGGTCGCCGGCAGCTTGACGTTCTTGCACTTCTTGAAGGCGCAGTTGTCCAGCGTGCAGACGTTGCCGTCGTCGCAATCCTTGGCGTTCAGGCAGCAATTCGCCAACTTCGGGTGCTGACATACGTTGCTGACGCACTGGTCGGTGGTGCATGAGTTGGCATCGTCGCACGTGTCGGTCGACTCGCAGTACTCGGGTTGGGTCTGGAACACGCAGCGTCCCTGACTGCACGTCTCGGTCGTGGCCGCCTGCTTGTCGTCGCAGTCGGCGGCAGTCACGCAGGTCAAGTCGCTGCACGGGCTGGTGATCTTCACGTCGTCAAAGGCAAGCGAGCCGATGTTGCCGGCCCCATTGGGCACAACCTCAAACACCAGACGCACCTCTCGGGTCGCTGCCCGCGCGGCAAAACCGGTCAGGTCGAGGGTGACGGTCTGCCAATCGGCCGAGCTGGACAGCGTCCACAGGATCCACGAGCCCATCGACGTGATGGCCCGCACGCGGATCTGGTCACCCTGCCCCGGCGAGCCCTTCCACACGAATGAAAACGACGTACGCACGCCAGCCGGCAGCGTGATTGGAGCCAACCGCGCGGTCGCCCACGAGCCACCGCCCGGCAGCGGACCGACCTTGCTGGACTCGTACACCAAGCCCGCGGAACCCAGTGCGCCCTTGCCGGCCACCGACGCCGTCCAAGCGCCCAGCAGCGCCGGAGCGACGGTAACCGTCCACTTGTCGCCCGATTCGAAGCCCGTCGCCGCAACTTGGGGTGTGCAGCAACCCGCGCCCGCCTTGGCCTGAACCGCACAACCCGCCGTCGTGCAAACGGGAGTTGCGCAGGCGGCCGGCTCGCCGGCTCCGCAGTCCGCGCCCTGAGTGCAGCACTTCGTCTCGTGGGCACACGCGTTGCCAAAACAACGGTCCAAGGTGCAGCTGTTGCCGTCGTCGCAGTCGGCGTCGGCCGTGCAGCATCCCGGACCTGGAGAGAACGTGCTGCCGCACAAGCCGCTGCCGGCGTTGCAGTTGTCGAGTGTGCAGGGGTTGGCGTCGTCGCAGTCGGCCGCCGTGGCGCAGCAGCCCGCGACGCCCTGGGTGGTGCAGACGCCTGAGTTGCAGGTGTCGACGGTGCATACGCTGCCATCATCGCAGTCGGCCACGGTCTCGCAGCACTTGGCTCCGGGCGGCTTGTCGTGCTTGCAACCAGACGTTTTATCACATGAATCGACCGTGCAAGTCAGACCGTCATCGCAAGACACGGCCGATGTCTGGCAGCCCACAGCCGGCGTGCAGCCGTCGGCCGTGCAAGCGTCACCGTCGTCGCAGTTCGCGGGTTCGAAGGCGCAGCCGCCGTTCTGGGTGCAGGTCCCGACCGTGCAGGCGTTGCCGTCCTCGCAAGTGTCCAGCGTGTACGTGCAGTTACCGGTCGCCATGTCGCAGCCGTCGACCGTGCAGTTGTCGCCGTCCGGCACGCAAAACTTCAGCGTAGAGCTGCATCCGTGGACCGGGTCGCACTCATCGACGGTGCAGGGGTTGCCGTCGTCGCATACGGCGGGCCCGGCAGCGCACAAGCCGGTGGGGACGTCTTTGGGCAGATCGGGAGCGATGTCTTCAGGCGGCGTCTCTACGTCGGTCCCCGCCACGTCCGGAGCCACGGTATCGTCGCCGGTGTCGGAAGCGTCTGCCACCGCAGCCGGGTCGGACTCGCACGCCGCAAGCCAGACCAACGCCGCTGCGGCGACCAAGGTCGAACGCCGCAGTCTTCGAATCGCAAGGATCTCGCTGCCCTGGGTCATGTATCCCCCCGCCGCGGAACGGGGCCTCAAGGCGCCGTCTCCCGTCGTTTCGCAAGTCGTTCATGGTACTGGCGACGAGAGCCGTGGCGCAAGCGCGCGGTGCCGGTAGATGCAGTCGGCGAGACCCGCAGATCCGGTTCCGCGCGCGGCCGGCCTGCCCGTTTCCCTTCGGTCGTCTCGCTACTTGACGGCCAAGGTCATCACGCCCTCGTTGTAGAACGCGACGGGCTGCACGTCGGTGACGCCCCAGCTCTTTCGGTCGTAGTTGGTGCCCACGCCCAGCCGGTAGGTGTTGTGCTGGCAACCGCCGGGGTCCAAGTCGGAGCCTCGCGCCACTTCCCACGTCCAATTGTTGCTGCCGGCGTCGCCGATGTGACCGATCGAGCCGCCCTGATTGCAGGCGCCGACGCCGACCAAGTTGTACCAGATGCGGGAGTAATCGGTGTCGTTGCCCACGGTCTGGAACCTGAGCTCTGGCCCGAAGAATTGCGTTGACAGCGCGGCGCTGGACCAGGTCCGCGTCCAGGCCGGATTGGCGTTGGACTGCGCGAGGTTCAGGTTCTTGCGCAAGTTGTTCGTGTTGGTCGCGCTGGTGTACGTCACGGCGATCGTGGCTGGCCCTTGGTACTTGTAGCTCAGGTTGATCTTGGTGAAGCCGAGCTGGTCATAGGCCTTGGACAGGTAGTCGCTGGTGCCGGCGATCGTGCCGACCTCGCTTGCGCTGTTCCAGAAGGCGGTGTCGCCGAACACGCGACTGGTGCCGTCATTCGTGTTCAAGCGCGCCAGCACCGTCCACCCCCCACCGTCGGTCGTCATGTCGCATAGCACCGGGAACGGAGCCACCGGACCTGTGCCATCGGGGTCGATCGTGTACGTGCCGCTGACCGAAGACGGGTCGAGGGTCAGCGTCTCCGCGCAGCTCTTCGGGGTGACGCCGCCCGACATGGCCACGAAGTTCTTGCCGTTGCAGCCATAGAAGTTCCCAAGGACGGTGTCGAAGTACATGTAGCCGGCATTCGAGGCGTCGCAGATGACCGGAGGCTTGTCGGCGCGCTGCAGCTGCAGGCCCCCATCGGTCACCAAACGGCCGTTGGCGACCACCCGCTGGTTCGAGACGGTCGAGACGGCGATGCTCCATGCAACGACCTTGCCGTCCTTGGTATTGTTCAGGAAGCCTGTGTCCATCACCGTCAGCGACCACTTGCCCTTGGGGTTCTTGCCTGCCCATGCGCCAAGGTCGCCAGACACCGTCTTGCTTGGCACGGGCCAGGACGTCTTCAGCGTCGTCCCCACCGCGCCCTTGTCGTACAGCACGTACAGGGTGGATGCGGGGTCGTACAGCACGACCTTGACCTTGCTGATGTCCGAATTCGTCAACTCGAGGCTCACGGTCAGGGACTTGGCGGTCCCGAAGTCGGGAATGTCGAGCGTGTCTGCTACGCCAACCGGGTTGTTGTCGGGGATGTCGATCGGGACCTTGGCACTGGCCACCTTCTCTTCGAACTCGTTCGTCAGCAGGTTGTTCGAGATCTCGTTCAGCCCGTCGGCCGGCAACGCCGTCGGGTCCATCGCAACCACGCAGTCCAACGAGCCGTCCGCCTTCAACCCCTTGACCACCAAGCCGGTTCCGCACGCGCTGTTCAGCTTTGGACCGCCCGTCACGTCTGCGTAGCTGCCGGATGTGGCGACCTTGGCCAGGTCTGCCGTCTTGGTATAGGCGGTCAGATCCGGCCCACCCTCGAGATCTGCAAACGCCCCGGAGAATGCCACCGCCGAAAGCGAGCCGGCCTTCGCATAGCCCGACATGTCGGGAATCCCCAGCAAGTCCGAGTAGTTGCCTGAGCTGGCGACCTTCGATAGGTCCTTCTTTTGCGCCAACGCCGCCAGCAGCTCTGGGGCGAGCATCGCCTCCGTAACGCAGCCGGTGCACGCCAGCCCCTCAGCGATGGCCGCACGCAGCGATTGGAACGACGACAGCAGCGGCTTGCGCGGCAGCTCCGGGTCCGCGCCCACTTGCACGCCCAGCCACAGCCCCTGTCCTGAGCCCGTCAACGTCGCCGGGATCGCCGTCTGACCGCCAAGCGTTGCCGTCAGCAGTCCCCCTGCGACTGGCACTTGAGCGGCAGCCTCCGACCACAGCGCCTCGCCGCCAGCCTGCTGACCATAGATTCGGAACTGGATCGCATAGTTGCCATCCGCCACCGGACCACCGCCGCCAGCCGCCATCAGCAGGCCCTCGACCGTGACCTGCCCCGGAACCGCGGCCCCGGCAGTGCCCACCGCGCCCGCAAGGACGCAACAAGCCGCCGCCGAGCACGCCAACCAAGTGCCCACTGAGCGCATCGCTCTCGCCATGACGTCCTCCCGAAACTTCGCAGAGTTGCAGCGACCGTTGTACCGCGTCCGCAGGGTAGCTACCAGTCCCGCCTGCCGCCGACCAGCCCTTTCTCGTTGCGCAGATAGCCCAGATAGGGGTTGGTCGCGAGCTCTGCCGCCAGCGTCGTGTCTGGCCCGTGGCCACTGTGCACCCGCAGGTGGCCCGGTAGCTCCAACAGCCGGCGCAGACTGGCCTGCATCGCCACGGGGTCGCCCATGCGCAGGTCGGTGCGCCCGACGCTGCCAGCGAACAGCAGATCGCCGACGAACGCGTCCTGGTCGTCGTAGAAGCATCCCTGTCCCGGGGTGTGTCCCGGCGCGGACAAAAAGCGCAGGCGGTGCGAGCCGATGGCCACTTCCTCTCCGTCGCGGATCTCGCGGTCGATGCGGCCGCAGGGGCGGTTGAGGGCGGGTGCGCCAAACCAGTTGCCTTGCTCCGGGAGCGACCGGAACATCGGCACTTCCAGCGCCGGCAGCACCGCGATGGCCCGGGGAAACGCCGCTTGCAACGGCACCAAGGCCCCGGCATGGTCCAAGTGGCCGTGGGTCAACAGGATCGTCGACAGCTCCTGCCCCTGCAGACGGTCGCGCACCGCATCGACCACATCGGGCGTCTCACTTGTGTCGACCATGGCCCAGGCGCCGGTCGCCTCATCCTGCAGCAGGAAGACGTTCACTTGGAACAGGCCGACGGTCAGCGTCTCGATGCGCATGGGGCTCCTTGGGTCGCCGCGGCGGGCACCTGACCACTTGTGCCATGGAGTGCGCGGCATGGACAGGCCCCCGTGGGGGGTTCTAGCATCTGCCGCCCTTCCCTGGGGCCGCCCCCGCCATCGAGGAGCCCCGTCATGACCGTGCGACAACTCACCACTTCAGGCCTGACGGTCGTGGCCGAGTGGGCCTCGCGCGGCGACGAGATCGGCTCGGACGGCTTTGTGTCGCCAGCCCGCATCCTGTCGTGGCTGGAACACGGCCGATGGCAAGCGGTCCAACGGTCGGACGATGCCGTTGCGTCCCTGTTCACCGACGGGCACGTCGCGGTGATCCGGTCGCAGCGCGTGGTCCTGCAGCGCCCGGTCGGCTGGCCGCAATCGCTGGTCACGGCAGTGGGCATCTCGGGGCTCGGCCGCACCAGCGTTGAGATCGCTCAAGAGATTCGGCAGGATACGCCAGACGGCCCGCTGGTCGCCGAGGCGCGCATCACCGCCGTGCATCTGGCGCCGTCTCCGGAAGGGCGCCGCCCCACGCCGCTGCCCGACGCGATCCGCAGCAGTCTGCGCGACTTGCCGGAACCCGATGCTCTGGTCGGCTTCGACGCGCACTCGCACGACCTGACCGAGGCGGCGTTCGTGTGGCAAACAGAGGTGCGTCCCAGCGAGACAGACTTGTTCCAGCACGTCAACCACGCCCGTTACTGCGACTGGTTCGACGACGCCCGCCGGGTCATGGAGAGGGCGCCTTGGCCGGGCTGGACGACCGGCCGACGCATCTCTGCCTTGGCGCTGGACTATGTACGCGAGGTGCTGGCGGGCGAAACGGTCGAGGTCCGCCTGTGCCCCGCCGGCCCGAACGAGTTGATTGGCGAGGCGCGGGTGGGCGGGACCCTCCGGGCGCGGTCGAGGATACGCGTGGGTTGAAGTCCAGCACTGCTTGCTGGGAAGCCGCAACACAGGCAGAGTGAGCGGCTTCCTACTTCCGCGGCAACCCTGACGGGGAGCGGACCAACAGCCCCAGCCGATTGATCACCGGATGCTATTCAACTCATTTGACTTCCTGGTTTTTTTTGCCCTCGTGGTCAGTCTGTACTTCGGGCTGCCGCACAGATGGCGCTGGGTACTGATCCTTACGGCCAGCTGCGGCTTCTACATGGCGTTCATCCCGGTCTACATCGTCATTCTGGCGGTGGCGATCGTGATCGACTTCTACGCTGGGGTGTGGATCGAGGACTCGCTCGACCCCAAACGAAAGAAGCTGTGGCTGTGGGCCAGCATCCTGTCCGTAACAATCATCCTATTCATTTTCAAGTACTTCAACTTCTTCAACGGAAACGCAGCGCAGCTGGCATCTTTCTTGGGCTGGAACTACCCGATTGCCGCGCTGGAGGTCATCCTGCCGATAGGGCTCTCGTTTCACACGTTCCAGAGTCTCAGTTACGTCATCGAGGTCTACCGCGGTCACCAGAAGGCTGAGCGACACTTCGGCTACTACGCTTTGTATGTCATGTACTTCCCGCAACTCGTCGCCGGGCCGATCGAGCGGCCGCAGAACCTTCTGCCTCAGTTGCACAAACCCCACACGCTGAACTCCGCCGACGTCCGAGACGGCCTCGCCCTCGCCCTGTGGGGTCTGTTCAAGAAGGTCGTCGTTGCTGACACAGTCTGCTTGTACGTGGACGCCGTGTACGACCACAGCGGACTGCACTCAGGGCCCACGCTTCTCCTCGCAACCTACTGCTTTACCCTTCAAATTTATTGCGACTTCTCAGGATACTCGGACATCGCCCGCGGCGTCTCGCAGGTGATGGGTGTTCGGCTGATGAAGAACTTCGAGACGCCATATCACTCCACCAGCATCCGCGAGTTCTGGGGGCGGTGGCACATCTCGCTGTCCACGTGGTTCCGCGACTACGTCTACATCCCGTTGGGTGGCAACCGGGTGTCCCTGCGCCGCAACATGCTCAATCAGTTCATGGTCTTCCTGATCAGCGGCCTGTGGCACGGCGCCAACTGGACATTCGTGGCATGGGGTGCGCTGCATGGCACCTACCTGACGATCGAGCGGTTGCTGGGCATGGC
Source organism: uncultured Enterobacteriaceae bacterium (assembly GCA_964447285.1). GTDB lineage: Bacteria > Myxococcota_A > UBA9042 > UBA9042 > UBA9042 > CAJBNH01. The sequence continues at coordinate 120,834 of CAYURO010000006.1, forward strand.
CCGGAAACAACTGGGGATTCCCGCCATCACCGACCTGCCGAGAGCCTTGCGGGGTGCCGAGCTGACCGTGCGCTGGTTCGTCACCTTCCACCTTGCAGTGCTCGCGTGGGTGTTCTTCCGTGCCAAAGACGTCACCACTGCGGCCCAGATCGTGTGGCAGATCATGAGCGCGAACGGCTCTCTGTTCCTGGACCCGATGCTGGGGCAAATCGGCGTGGTCGCTGTGCTCGGAGTCGGCTTGGACATCATGCAGCGACGCGCGCGGCTGTTCGACCATCCAGAGGACGTCGCCCCTTGGTTCCGCATCAGCCACGCCGTCGCCCTGCTATTCGGTATTGCCCTGCTTGGAGTCGACGGTGCCAACCAGTTCATCTACTTCCAGTTCTGACAACCGGAACCGGCATCAACGCGCATGGGATCGCATGAAGAAGGTCATCGCACTGATGCTGCTCGTCGTGCTGCTGGACCGCGGCGTCGGGCTTGGTCTACAGGCACTTTACGACCGGACACGAACTGGCGACCAAGCGGGTGCTCTGCTCGCAGCGTTGGCAACGGACACCGACCTGCTGGTGCTCGGATCGTCAAGAGCGCGCCACCACGTCATGCCAGGTCTGCTGCAACGAGCGACGGGGCTGACAGGTTACAACGCCGGGATCGACGGCCAAGACTTCCTCTACGCTGAGTTGCTTCACCATCGCCTCCGGCAGCGCCACCGGGCAAAGGTGGTACTGCTCCACCTCGATGCCTCAAGCCTGCACGACACCACCGACGAAGTGCGACGCTTGCAGCAGTTCGCGCGATGGGTCGACGACGACGCCTACGTGCGTGAGGTGCTGTCGCGCCGCGGCCCCTATGAAACGCTCAAGCTTTGGTCCTGGGCCTACCGTTACAACGGCATCGCCCTGCCGATCCTGCGCAACTCGCTGCTGCAACGCGACTCGGCGCCCGCGGACGGCTTTGTGCCTCTGGATGGCAAGTTGCTTGCGCAGTCGACCGATCCGCCGCCCCAGTCGACTCAACCCACCGCGGCTCATGCGACGTTCTCCATCTCGCCCACGCGCTTGGCCGACCTGCGTCTGCTTATCTCGCGCTGCCGTGAGGACGGAACCCGGCTGGTCGTGTTCACGAGCCCGACACTGCTGACCACGCGCCCCGAGCGCGACGCTTGGCAAGCGGCTCTCCAGATCGAGCTTCGGAATCATCCTGAAGTCGCGTTTCTGGCCTTGGACTGCTACGCGCCCAGCAATCCGTTCTTGGACGAGCTCGGATTGTTCCGCGACAACGGTCACTTGAACCGACAGGGTGCGGTCCTCTACTCCGAATGGCTGGGCCGAGAGTTGGCGACCGTCCTCGCTACCCCGTCCACGTGAGTGTCAGGGTCGGTGACGTGATGCGGTGAACCCGAGGCAGATGTGCCCGGCGCAGCGACCAGTCTGTCCCACAATCTCTTTCGCGCGCGAGCTGCTGTGTGCGATACGTGGCCATTTCCTGTGTTCACGGCATCCAGCCGCTTGCACCTATCGAGCCCCCTCCCGGAGGCGGTCAAACGCAACCCGACAAGGTGGAGCGGACCGCGATCTCAACGATTGTGCGGGCCGAGGGGTGTACCGCTCCTTCACAGCGTGCTAAATGGCGCGCGGTTTTGCGGTTCCCGCCCCCCGGCGTTGCTCTCCCGCTCGCCGGCACGCGCGGACCGCCCCCAAACTGAAATGTGAAGGTGGAACAGGCATGTCCGACTCTTGGATCGCCGCCGTCTTGTTCATGGCCGTTTCGGCCGCCATCGCGGGGTTGATGGTGGGCCTGAACTGGGTGTTGGGTGCGAAGAGCAAAGCGGCTTCCGCAGTGCGCACCACGACCTACGAGTGCGGCGAGGAGCCGGACGGGGGCGCTTGGATCCGCTTCCACCCGCGCTACTACGTGGTCGCCCTGGTGTTCGTCGTATTCGACGTCGAAGCCGCGTTCATGCTGCCGTGGGCCCTGGGCCTGCGCGGCGGCGGCTGGCTGACGATCCTCGAGATGGGGGCATTCCTGACGATCCTGATGCTGGGCTGGCTGTACGCCCTGCGCAAGGGAGCGCTGAGATGGCAGTAGACAACAAAGACGCCCGCGAGGGCCTGAGCTACACGCAGCCGCTGTTCGACGTGATGGAGTCGGTGCCCGGTCTCGACATCGGCATCACCACGATCGAGAAGCTGTTGACCTGGGCCAGCACCAACAGCCTGTGGGTCTTCCCGATGGCGACGTCGTGCTGCGGCATCGAATTGATGTCCGTCCAGGCGGGCCGCGTCGACATGGAACGCATGGGCAGCTTCATGCGCGGTGCCCCCCGGCAGTGCGACGTCATGGTCGTGGCCGGCACCATCACCGTGAAGATGGCGCCTCGCGTCAAGAAGTTGTGGGACCAGATGCCCGAGCCCAAGTGGGTCATCGCGATGGGAAGTTGCGCCATCAGCGGCGATTTCTACCGCGACATCTACTCGGTGGTGCCCGGCATCGACACGTTCCTGCCCGTCGACGTCTATGTCCCGGGCTGCCCGCCGAATCCAGAGCACCTGATCGGTGGCCTGATCCGGCTGCAAGAGAAGATCCGGCTACAGCGCGAGGGCAAGTGGGTCGAGCCCGAGGCACGCCCCGAGACGGCCAAGATGATCCGGCCCGCCAACCGCCGCCTGCAGGATGCGGACCGCGACCCCGCGCTGCTGCAGGCGCAGATGGATGCCGTGCTGCGCATGGGCGTGAACGGCCGCGAGGACCGCGCCAACGAGATCGGCCTGTTCCCCGGCGACCGCATTGTCGCGGCCGAGAACTTGGGCATCGGTCGCAACGTCGTCGCCGCTGCCAACCCGGCTGTCGGCCCGCGTCCCGAGCCGCCGGTCGCCTACGCCGAGCAGCCCTCTGCCCCCCTGAAGCAAGAGGTGACGCCATGACGCCCGAACTCCAGGCTGCCATCGGCCAGCTGCTGGGCCGCGAGGACGTCGCCGCGTTCGGCATGGTCGTGCCCGCTGCACAACACTTCGCGCTCGCCAAGCTACTGAAGGACAACGGCTATCTGTTCTACGTGACCGTCGTCGCCAGCCACTGGCCTGCCCAAGCCGCCGCCAAGGGCGCGCCCGAGACCGCCGAGCACTTCGAGGTCGCGACGGTCCTGCGCAACCTGCCAGACTTGCCGGGGAATCGTACCGGCTCGCAGACCTTCTCGTGGTGCGTCGACCTGGCCGCTGGACAGGACATCGACTCGCTGGTGCCGCTGTTTGCCGGTGCCGATTGGCAAGAGCGCGAGCAGTACGACCTGGTCGGCGTTCGCTTCGCCGGTCACCCCGATCTCCGCCGTCTGATGATGGACGAGGACTGGCCCGGCCACCCGCTGCGCCGCGACTATGCCATCGAGACCCCGCACGCTCCCTGGAGGTAACCCGATGACCCACGCGGTCTTCGACGCCCTGAACCCGCCGCCCGTTGCCGACGTACACCTCGACCTCGAGAGCTACGACGCCGACGCCGACCTGATGGTCCTGAACCTGGGCCCGCAGCACCCCAGCACGCACGGCGTGTTTCGGGTCAAGCTCGTCCTGGACGGCGAAGTCATCGTCAAGGCGGTTCCCTATCCCGGCTATCTGCACCGCGGGGTCGAAAAGCTTCTCGAAAAGCTGACTTACGCCCAGCAGACGCCCATCGTCGACAAGAACGACTACCTGTCGCCGATGATCAACGAGCAAGTCCTGAACATGGCCTTCGAGGCCGGCCTGGGCATCGAGGTGCCGCGTCGCGCGCGCTGGCTCCGCACCATCCTGGCCGAGCTGCAGCGCCTTGCCTCGCACCTGGTCGCCATCGGCACGTTCGTGATGGACGTGGGCGGTTCGATCGGCGGCGGCGCGTCGATGTTCATGTACACGTTCCGCGACCGCGAGCTGATCCTCGACCTGTTTGAGGACCTGACGGGCGGCCGCTTCCACTACAACACGCATCAGGTCGGCGGCAATCGCCACGACGTGCCCGTGGGCTGGGACGTGAGCATTCGCGCCGCTTGCGACCAGATCGAGCGCAGCCTGGACGAGTGGGACGTGATGACGGTGAAGAACGGCGTGTTCCGCGACCGCACCATCGGCGTGGGCGTGCTCAGCCGCGACCTGGCCCTGCAGTTGGGCGCCAGCGGCCCCGTCATGCGCGCCAGCGGTATCGATCTGGACCTGCGTCGCGACGCGCCGTACCACCTGTACGACGAGCTCGATGTGCAGGTGGCCACCGGGACCGGCGGCGACTGCTTCACCCGCTACCGCCTGCGCGCGGTCGAGTGCCGCGAGAGCATTCGCCTGATCCGCATCCTGCTCGAGGACGTGCCTGAAGGTCCGCTGTGCTCGCTGAAGCCCAGCAAGGGGCCGACAGCCGTCAAGATCAAGGACGGCCAGTGGTACGTGGCGGTCGAGGGCCCCCGCGGCGAGATCGGCACCTATCTGATCGCCGGCGGCAACAAGGGCATGTCTCCGTACCGCTTGAAGATCCGCCCGCCCAGCCTGCACGCGCTGGCGACCGTGCCGTATCTGCTGCCCGGGCACACCCTTAGCGACGCCGTGGCCATCCTGGGCTCGCTCGACCCCATCATGGGCGAGGTGGACCGATGACGACCGCTGATTTCCTAGCCAACGCCTGGCTGCGCGGCCTGGTCGCCAGCGTCGTGGTGCTGACCGGCATTCTGGTCGTCGCCGCCTGGGCCACCTGGGTCGAGCGCCGCGTCGCCGGCCGCCTGCAAAACCGCGTCGGTCCCAACCGCGTGGGCTGGTTCGGCTTGCTGCAGCCGATTGCCGATGCCCTGAAGCTCCTGCGCAAGGAAGTGCTGGTGCCCGACCGCGCGGATCGCGGCTTGTTCCTGCTCGCCCCCGGTCTGCTGCTGTTCTTCGCCATGGCCGCCATCGCGGTGGTGCCGTGGGGCCCGGGGCTCGTCGCCGCCGACCTCGACATCGGCCTGCTGTGGGTCCTTGCGATGTCCGGCATGATGCTGGTGCCCACCTGGATCGCGGGCTGGTCCAGCAACAACAAGTACTCGCTGGTCGCCGGCATGCGCGCGGCGGCCCAAGGCATCAGCTACGAGGTGCCCCTGCTGCTGTCGGCGCTGGTGCCGGTGATGCTCGCCGGGTCATTCAACCTCAGCGACATCGCTGACGCCCAGGCCCGCGACGGCTGGTATGCGATCTGGCCCCCCGGCATTGGCTTGGCCGCCTTCGTCATCTACTTCACCACGTCACTGGCCGAGGCGAACCGGATTCCCTTCGATATCCCGGAGGCCGAGAGCGAGCTCGTCGCCGGCGTCAGCACCGAATACACCGGCATCGCGTTCGGCCTGTTCCAGATGACCGAGTACATCCACACCTGGCTGTCCAGCGCGGTCGCGACGCTGCTGTTCCTGGGCGGCTGGCACGGTCCGTTTCTGGGCGATTCGTGGTGGGCGGGCCTGATCTGGATGGTCTTCAAAACCTCGGTGCTCTTCATCTCGATCATGCTGCTGCGCTGGAGCCTTGTGCGGTTGCGCGCCGACCAGTTGATGCGCTTCTGCTGGGTATGGCTCGTTCCGATCGGGCTGGGGCTCGTTGCGGCGACGGCGATCTGGATCCAGGTCGCTGAAGGAGGGCGCTGACCCATGGGCCACTATCTCCAAGCCATGAAGTCGGTGGGCACCACGCTGAAGAACGCGTTGCGCAAGCCGACGACCGTGCTGTACCCTGAGGTCATCCGCCCGCGCAGTGACCGGTATCGTGTGGCCTTCGCGCTGACGCACGACGAGCACGGCGAAGAGAATTGCATCGCCTGCAAGCTGTGTTCACTCATCTGCCCGTCCGAGATCATCACCGTTACGTCCGGCGAGAAGCGCGAGTCTCCCGTCACCGGCAAGAAGCGCGGCTATCTCGACGACTTCACGCTCGACATGAATGCTTGCATCTACTGCGAGTTGTGCGTGCAGGTCTGCCCCACCGACGCCATCGTGATGGCCCGCCAACCCGAGACGCCCGCGTTTGCGCGCGAGGATCTCGTGATGACGATGGACAAGCTGTACGCCAACGAGACGAGCAAGCCGCTGTCGTGGTCCAACGGCACCCGGCTGTGCGACGTGCAGGACCCGGCAAGGCCGGTGACCACGCTGCAGGCCAAGGCAGAGGCTTCGGTGCCTGAACCGGCCCCGACCGCCCAGCCTGCTCCCCCTACCGCAGAGGTGCCGTGATGGCCGAAACCATCGCCTTCGGGATCATTGCCGCGTGCATGTTGGGGTCGGGCCTGCTCGCCGTCACCAGCAAGAAGCTCGTGCACTCGGTCCTGTGGCTCGCCGCGACCCTGGTCTCTACCGCCGCCCTGTATGTGGCGTTGGCGGCTCCGTTTCTCGCGGCGATGCAGATCGTCCTCTACACAGGCGGCGTCGTGACCCTGATGCTGTTCGGCGTGATGCTGACCGACCAGGCGCACGACGTCGGCGCGGCCAATTTGAGCGGCAAGCGCCTGCCGGCGGTCCTGCTGGGCCTGCTGCTGTTCGGCCTGCTGGCCGCGGCGATCCAGCGCACCAGCCTGCCGCCCATCGTCGAGGCCCCTCCCGCAAGCACCGTCGAGCTGGGCAAGGTCCTGCTGCTCGACCACGTGGTCGCGTTTGAGGCGCTGTCCGTTCTGCTGTTGGCGACCATGATCGGTGCGATCGTGCTGGCCCGCCGCAACGACGTTCAGGACTGAGGAGACACGCCATGCCCACCTCTGCCTATCTGCTTCTTGGCGCCGCCCTGTTCTGCTTGGGCGTGTTCGGCGTGCTGACCCGGCGCAACGCGATCGGCGTGCTGATCGGCGTCGAGCTGATGACGAACGCCGTGAACCTGAACCTGGTCGCGCTGTCCCGGGCCAACGGCCACCTGACCGGTCAGGCCTTTGCGCTGTTCTCGCTGGCGCTGACGGTTGCTGAAGTCATCGTGGGCCTCGCCATCGTGCTGCTGCTCTACCGCTCGCACCGCAGCGTGCTGACCGATTCCGCCGTGGAGATGAAGGGATGAACATCGCCTCTCCCATCACGCTCGCCGCGGTGGCCGTCATGGCCCCGCTCGCGACGTTCCTGCTCATCGGCCTGATCGCGCCGCTGCGCCGCTCTGGCAGACCCGCCGCGTGGGTGGGGATCTTGGGCGCAACCACGTCCACGGTGGCCGCCGCGCTGCTCGTGGCCGACGGCCGCAGCGACATCCTGATCGCCGATTGGCTGGGCGCGGGCGGCAAGTTCTTCGCCTCCATCGGCTTCCAGGTCGACGGCATTTCGGCCTCGATGCTGCTGGTCGTGTCGCTGGTCGCCTGGTGCGTGCAGGTGTTCTCGCTGGGCTACATGAGCGACGAGACCCCCGCGGGCCTGGGCCGCTACTACACGTGGCACTCGCTGTTCCTGTTCAGTATGAACGGCCTGGTGATGTCGCCCAATGCCCTGCAATTGTTCCTTTGTTGGGAGTTGGTCGGACTGGCTTCCTACCTGCTGATCGGCTTCTACTTCCGCAAGCCCTCCGCCGGCCGCGCGGCCGTCAAGGCGTTCTGGATCACCAAGCTCGCCGACATCGGTCTGGGCGCCGGTCTGGTCGCGCTTTACGTGCTGACGTCCAAGGCCAGCCCCGACGGCATCGGCTCGTTCGACTGGTCGCCCCAGGTCGCGCAGGCCATCGGCACGGGCGGCGCCACCGTGGTTGCCGGTCTGTTCTTCATCGCCGTGATGGGCAAGTCCGCGCAGTTCCCGCTGCACATCTGGCTGCCCGACGCGATGGAAGGCCCCACACCCGTGTCCGCCCTGCTGCACGCCGCCACCATGGTCGCCGCGGGCGTCTATCTGGTCGTGCGGGCCTATCCGCTGTTCCAGGCCGCCCCCGACGTGCTGCTGTTCATGACGTATCTGGGCGCTTGGACGGCGATTTTCGCGGCCGTGATCGCCACCGTGCAGACCGACATCAAGAAGGTGCTGGCCTACTCCACGTGCTCGCAGCTGGGCTACATGGTGTCGGGCTTGGGCGCGGGGTCGTTGTTCGGCGGCTACTTCCACCTGTTCACCCACGCGGGCTTCAAGGCGCTGCTGTTCCTGGGTGCCGGCGCACTGATCCACGCGGTGCACTCGAACGAGCTGACCGACATGGGCGGCCTGTGGCGCAAGATGAAGCTGTCGGGCACGGCCTTCATCCTCGGCGCGCTCGCCCTTGCCGGCGTACCCGGTTTGGCCGGTTTCTTCAGCAAGGACACCATCCTAGAGGCGCTGCACGCGTCCGGCCAGACGGTGCCCTGGCTGATGCTGCTGTTGGCGGCGGGCCTGACGGCGTTCTACATGACGCGCGTGGTCGCCATGGCCCTGTTCGGCAAGCCCGGTCACCACACCGAGCACGCCCACGAAGCCCCTGCCTCGATGCTGATTCCGGTCTTGCTGCTGGCCGTCACGGCCGTGGGCGCGGGCTACATGGGTGGGCCGCTGGCCAAGATGGTCGGCGCCGAGTACGCGTTCCACTGGTCCATGACGGGCATCATCGCCACGTCGCTGGGTTTGCTGGGCATCGCGGCGGGCTGGGCCATCTACGGGGCACGCATTGTAACCCCGCAGCAACTGTCTGTTTTCGCTCCCATCGGCAACTTCATTCGGGCATCGGCCGTCGACCGCTCAGCGGCATGGGTGTACCGCAACGCCATGCTTGGCCTCGGCAGCGGCATCGCCTGGTTCGATCGGTATGTCGTCGACGGCGTGATGAACCTTTCGGCGTGGCTGACCATGACCGGCGGACAGAAGCTGCGGACGCTGCAGACGGGTCGCGCGGGCGACTACGTGTACGCCGTGCTGGTCGGCGTAGTGCTGCTGGTCGCGGCTGGCTTGTGGAACGCGTGATTCAGGAACGGAAGAAGGAGGCTCGATGAGCCAGCACCTGCTCGATTTCACCGTCGCCGCCCCGGCCATTGCGGCGCTTCTGCTGCTGTTCATCCCGGTCCGGGCGATGAACGTCGTGCGTGGCGTCAGCCTGGTCGGAGCGCTCGCGCACCTCGGCGGCGCCATCGCCGTCGCCATGCACTACGACCGCGCCGTCGGCGGCGTCCAGATGGTCTCGACCCACCCCGTCGTGCCGTCGCTGGGCATCGCGCTGACCTTCGGCGTGGACGGCTGGGGCGTGCCGCTGCTGCTGCTGACGGCCGTGATGCTGACGACCGGCGTGTTTGCCTCGTGGAACGTCAAGCCCCGTGCGCGCGACTTCTTCGTCCTGCTGCTGCTGTTGACGTCGGGGGTCGCGGGCGTGTTCGTGTCACTGGATCTCTTCATCTTCTTCCTGTGCTACGAGATCGCGGTGCTGCCGATGTACCTGCTGATCGCCATCTGGGGCACGGCCAAGAAGGTCGAGGCGGCGGGTCCCTTCCGCTTTGTCTGGAAGATGCTGGACGTGGGCGGCAAGGAATACGCCGCGATGAAGCTGACGCTGATGCTGCTGGCCGGATCTGCGCTGATCCTCGCCGCGATGCTGGCCCTGTACACCGGTTCCGGCAGCACCAGCTTCGACCTTCGGCACCTGGCGATGACGACCTACGATCCCGCTCTGCAGACGTGGGGCTTCCTGGCCATCTGGATCGGCTTCGGCGCTCTGGCCGGCGTCTGGCCCTTCCACACGTGGTCCCCTGACGGCCACGCCGCCGCCCCTACCGCGGTGTCGATGCTGCACGCCGGCGTGCTGATGAAGCTGGGCGCGTTCGGCGTCATCCGCATCGGCATGGTGCTGCTGCCCGAAGGCGCGCGCGACTGGGTGTGGCTGGTCGGCTCGGTCGCCATGATCAACATCGTGTACGGCGCGATGTCGGCGATGGCGCAGAAGGACCTGAAGTACATCGTCGCCTACTCGTCTGTCAGCCACATGGGCGTCGTGATGCTGGGCGCCGCGACCCTGACCATCAACGGGTGGAATGGCGCGGTGTTCCAGATGGTCGCCCACGGGCTGATGACGGGCCTGTTCTTCGCCTTGGTCGGCCTGATCTACGGCCGCTCCCACAGCCGCTGGGTCCCCGACATGGGGGGCTTTGCGAACAAGATGCCGGCGGTCGCGGTGTTCTTCACCATCGCCTCGCTGTCCAGCCTGGGCCTGCCCGGCCTGGCCGGATTCGTCGCGGAATTCCTCGTATTTCTGGGTGCTTGGCAGAGCGGTCAGGTCATCTGGGCGGTCGCCGGCCTGGTGGGCGCCTTCGTGACGGCCGTCTACGTACTGCGCGCCTCGAAGTCGATCTTCTGGGGCCCCGGGCCGTCCGAGCAGTTCCACGATCTCTCCGACGCACACGGCACCGAGTGGGTGGCGCTGACCGTGCTCGCCACCGCCCTGATCGTCCTGGGCATCTGGCCGCGGCTCGGCCTGGACTTCATCGACATCGCCACGTCGGAGTACCTGCCCGCCGTGGCCCAGCAGACCCTCGAGGCTTTGCGATGAACGAGTGGCTTTCCGGTCTGCAGACCCTGCTGATCCCCGTGCTGCTGACGGCGGCACTGTTGTTGCTGATCCTGGCCGACCTGGTGCTGCCCTTCCGGGGCGGCAAGGACGCGTCAGGTGGCAACCCCAAGAACGCCTTGGGCGTCATCGCCTTCCTGCAGCTGGCTGCGGTGGCGGCGGTGTCGTGGCTGTCTCCCGCCAGCGGAGTGTGGGTGGGCAAGTCTTGGGTAGACGACAGCTGGACGGTGTTCCTGCATCGGCTGTTCCTGACGGCCGCGATGCTCGCCGTGCTTGGCATGTACGCGCACGGCAAGAAGAACTTCGCGCGACGGCAGGGCGAATTCTACACGCTGCTGTTCGCCAGCCTGATCGGCATGACGCTGCTGGCCGGCGCCCGCGATCTGTTGCTGATCGTGGTGGCGTTCGAGCTGATGGGGATGCCGCTGTACATCATGGCGGCGTATGGCAAGACCGACGGTGACTCTGCGCAAGGCCCTGCGGCGCCTGGTCTTCTGCGCGCACCGCCGGCCCGCCGCCCGGCAGAGGCCGGTCTGAAGCTCTATCTCGTCGGCGCCGTCTCAGCCGCTATCACCCTGTACGGCGTCAGCCTGCTGTACGGTCTATCGGGGTCGACGCAGCTGGTGGACTTGGCCAAGGCCCCGAGCTCGCCCCTGCTGTTCGTCGGCGTGGCGATGACGATCGCCGGATTCAGCTTCAAGCTGGGCTTGGCCCCCTTCCAATTCTGGATCCCCGACACCTATCAGGGTGCGCCCACGCCGTTCGTGTCTTTCCTGAGCGTTGCCCCAAAGGCGGCAGGTCTGACGGCACTCGGCACCATCTTGCTGGTTGGCTTTGGCAAGCGTGGCGACATCTGGATCCCCACGCTGCTGGCGGTCTCGGTCGTGACGATGGTCGCCGGTAACCTGCTCGCGCTGCCGCAGCTGCACCTCAAGCGCCTGCTGGGCAACTCGGGTGTGGCGCAAATGGGCACGATGATCATCGGGTTGCTTGCGGTGGGCATCCAAACGGCTCATGGTCAGCCCGACCCCGCCGGCCTGCGCGCACTGCTGTTCTACTTCGTGGGCTACCTGGCTGCGAACACTGGGCTTTTCCTGGTCGTCGAGGCACTTGCCGCCAGCCGCACCCAGAACGACGCCCCCGAAACACGGGACATGATCGCCGGCCTGTCGGGCCTGAACCGCCGCTCGCCCGGCCTTGCGCTGGCCGCCCTGCTCTGCCTGCTCAGCCTTGCAGGGATTCCGTTCGCGGTCGGTTTCTGGGCCAAGCTGTACGTGTTCGTCGCGGCCTGGCAGGCAGGTCAGGCGTGGCTGGTGGTCCTCGCCGCAGCGCTGGCCGTCATCGGTCTGTTCTATTACCTGCGCGTCGCTCGCTCGATGTATCTGGGCGAACCCACGACGGAAGCTCCCGTGCACGTGCCTTGGTCGCTGAAGATCGCGATCTTGGTCACCGCGCTCGCCACCGCCGGTCTGGGTCTGATGCCGGGACCGCTGGTCGAGGCCGCCCGCGTTGCGGTCGCGGGCTTCACGGGCCTGTAGACCTCGTTCTTCCGGATTCATTCGTCAGGCGATGGCGCGTCCCGTTGGGTCGTGGCCAGCAACCCGTTGCCTCAGCGAGCGGGGGGCAGCAACGGGGCGTCGAGTTCCGAGGGTTCTTCGGGCACTTGGGGCTCGTCTGGTGGCGATTCCTTTGGCGGCGCGAGGATCTCATCCGGTTCGGCTGGCGCTGCGGGCGCGCCAGTCGCAGGGGCGTCAGGGTCCTGCACATCCAGCTTGTCCAACCGCTGAAGCACGTTGCGCCGACACCGGGAGCGCTGGGCTGGGTCGGGCAGCTTGTCACAGGCTTCGGCTTCTTCCATCAGGCGCAGCGTGCCATTGATGCGCGCGCGGGTGGCCTCCACGTCATACGGCTTGTTGGACGGCGGCAACAGCTTCGACGGCACATCGACAGTCTTGTCGGCGCGAATCAGGTAGGCCACGCCTCCGTAAGCCAAGGCCATCGCCAAAGGAATCGCCAACAGCACCGTGCCGGTTTCCGTCGGTGGCGGTTGGCCAGGTCTTGGCACGGGCCCGCAGCGTTTGCACTTGCCATGACGCAGCTTGCGGCCGCAGGTCGTGCACAGCGAGCCGATGCCCATGCCAAACGTCACAAGCGTCAAGAACGTCTGCAACAGCATGTCCAGCAGGTTGAAGCCGACCCAGCCGACCGGCCCAGGACGCAAGACATGGGTTTCGTGGGTGTAGCGCGAGGTGCCGAACATCGTCTCGCCGTCGACGATTGCCGCCTCTAGCCACGCACCGGGGGTAAATGGCCCCTTGGTCAGGTCCGCTGCCACGATCTGGGCGACCCAAAAGACCAACGTCAACGCGAAGGCCATCGACAGGCGCAGTCCGAATGGCCAACCATCGTAATCGTCGCGCCGGGCCGCCAGTCCGCCGATCCAACCGATCAAGCCTCCGACAAGCATTCCCTGCAGACCGACGAGAAATCCGCCGTCGACGCGAAAGACCCCCGCTGCCGCACCGAACGCGATTGCGGTGCAGAAGGGGAACAACGCGCGCATCCGAAGGAATTCGCCCAGACTGGACGCTGGCCGGGGCGCCAGGTCGACCGGAGGTGGCGACGGCTGGTGGAGAGGTTCGGGCGGAAATCCGATCATCGAGGGTCCTCAAGAGAAGACGAAACAGGCTACAAGAGTAGGCTGGGGTGCCTCGCGCTCGCCGTCAACCCCATGCGCAGGTCGGCGACGTGCCAGCGTGTCGCATTCGCGCTATCCTTCGCTGCCTCCCGACGCTTTCCCCCCCACTGTTGGAGCATGGCATGAAGTCCTGGAACGCCTCCAAAGGCGACATCGCCGCCATCCTTGCGTCGGATCACCGAGACCCCTTTGCCATCCTCGGTTGCCATGAGGTCAAGGGAGGTGCCGTGGTCCGGGCCTTCCTGCCCGACGCGGTTACTGCGGCCGTACTGCATCCGGCCTCGGGTGCTGTAGTCGATATGGAGAAGCGCGACGCCTCGGGTTTTTTTGAGGCTTTCTTCAAGGACGTCAAGTGGTTCCGGCCGACCCTGCGGTTGACGCATGAGGGCGGCACCTCGCGCGATGTGGTGGACCTGTACTCGTTCTCTCCCTGGTTGGGCGAGCAGGACCTGTACTTTCACGGCGAGGGCAGCTACTTGCGGGCCTATGAGCGTCTGGGCGCACAACCCACCGTCCACGAAGGCATTTCTGGCGTGGCTTTCGCAGTCTGGGCACCTACGGCCCGGCGCGTCAGTCTGGTCGGCGACTTCAACGCGTGGGACGGACGGCGCCACCTGATGCGGGTGCGTGGCAACTCGGGCGTGTGGGAACTGTTCGTCCCCGGCATCGGTGCGGGAGAGGTCTACAAGTACGAGATCCGCAGCGCCGAAGGGAAGATGCTGCTGAAGGCCGACCCCTACGGGCAGTGCGCCGAGCCGCGTCCGAAGTCGGCGTCTGTCGTGTGGACCACGCAGAACTACGAGTGGCACGACCACGCGTGGATGGAGCAGCGGGCGAAGCGTCAGCCCCAACGCGAGCCGATGTCGATTTACGAGGTACACCTGGGCTCGTGGCGGCGCCTGCCCGAGGAAGGCAATCGGTCGCTGTCGTACCGCGAGGCTGCGGTGCAACTGGCCGACTATGTGACGGAAATGGGCTACACCCACGTCGAGTTGATGCCGATCGCCGAGCACCCGTTCGGCGGGTCGTGGGGCTATCAGGTCACCGACTTCTTCGCGCCGACGCGCCGCTTCGGCTGGCCGGACGAATTCGCCTGGTTCATCGACTACATGCACCAACGCGGCATCGGCGTGATCCTCGACTGGGTGCCGGCGCACTTCCCTCGCGACGCGTACGCGCTGGCCCAGTTCGACGGCAGCCACCTGTACGAGCACGCGGACCCTCGACAGGGCGAGCACAAGGACTGGGGCACGCTGGTCTTCAACTACGGTCGCGGTGAGGTGCGCACGTTCCTGTTGTCCAACGCGGTGTTCTGGCTGGACCGCTACCACATCGACGGCTTGCGCGTGGATGCCGTGGCATCGATGTTGTACCTGGACTACTCGCGCAACGCGGGTGAGTGGGTGCCCAATGAGTTCGGTGGGCGCGAGAACCTGCACGCGGTGTCGCTGCTGAAGCGCCTCAACGAGGTCGTGACCGCGGAATTCCCCGGCGTCGTCACCATCGCGGAGGAGTCGACCTCGTGGCCCGGCGTGTCGAGGCCGGTGTGGACGGGTGGCTTGGGCTTCACGTTCAAGTGGAACATGGGCTGGATGCACGACAGCCTGAAGTACATGCAGACGGACCCGATCTTCCGCCGCTATCACCATGACAAGCTGACGTTTTCGCTGCTGTACGCGTTCACCGAGAACTTCATGCTGGTGCTGTCCCACGACGAAGTGGTGCACCTGAAGAAGTCGCTGCTGACCAAGATGCCGGGCGACGACTGGCAGCAGTTCGCCAACCTACGGACATTGTTTGGCTATATGTGGGCGCATCCTGGCAAGAAGCTGCTGTTCATGGGCGGCGATACTGGCCAACGCGCCGAGTGGAACCACGACGCGACCGTCGAGTGGCCGCAGGAGGGTGACGCACGCGCCCTTGGGCTACAGCGTCTGGTGGGCGACTTGAACCGCCTGTACCGCGAGCAGCCCGCCCTGCACCGGCTGGACCACGAGTCCGCGGGCTTCCTGTGGGTCGATTGCAATGACGTCGACCACAGCGTCGTGACGTTCCTGCGCTTCAGCGGCGACTCGCCCGCGGACTATGTGCTGGTCGTGTGCAACTTCACGCCCATGCCGCGCCACGACTATCGGGTAGGCGTCCCCGGTGCAGGCTTCCACCGCGAGATCATGAACACCGACTCCGTCTTCTATGGCGGCAGCAACGTGGGCAACGACGGCGGCCAACAAGCGCAACCGGTGGCCTCACATGGCCAGCCATGGTCGCTGTCGCTGGATCTGCCGCCGCTGGGCGTGATGTTCTTCCGCGTCGACCCGACCTGAGGGACGACCGAAGGACACGCCGGGCAAAGCGGAAACGGCGAGCGCGGCGAGGGGGGGGGAAGCTCTCGCGCGGCCCAAGTGGGGGGATCGGGGGGCGGGGACCGGCCGGAGGCTCAGTCCTCGTGCGGGGCAGCTGCCAGAAGGTTCGCCAAGCGGGCGATCTCGTCCTTCTTGTGCAGCTTGACCTTCTTGAGGCGGTGCACTTCAGCGTCTTCTTCGGGCGTCAGGTAACGCGCCGCGTTCAGCGCATTCAGGCGGGCTTCGAGCGCGCGGTGCTCAGCCTTGGCCTGCTCGACAGCTTCTGCCATGGCTTCCGGGCTCATGTGCTCATGGCCGTCGAGCGCGTGCAGATGGTCGTGGGTCTGGGTCTCGCCCATGGGCTCCTCCTGGCCAAGGGTGTCATCCCGGGGTCGGGGACAGCACGCCGTGACGATGTGGGGTTCGTTGTACACTCGATGCGCTCGCCGAGACTTCACAGGCAGACGCGACGAAGCAGCCCGCCGGACTGCCCCCCTTTCGGGATTCAGCGACGCAGCAATGTACGAGGAGAGGTAAGGTCATCGCCTTGGGGTCTAAGCCTTGGGCGCACCGCTGTCAAGGCTGAACGGGTCGGAGCGTGACGGTGCCGTGACGGGGACAGCCGCCCTTTCCGTTCTCAGGGCGAAAGAGCTACCCTCGATCACGCCAGGCTCCCCCGTCCACGGTCGCATCCCATGGAGTCTCCACGTGCGCCAGCTCGCGTCATTCCTCAGTTTCGCTACGCTTTTCGCACTTGTCCCTCTGGGCTGCGGCGGAACCGACACGTCCAGCGTCGCCGATGCGGTGGTCGCCGACATCGCCAACGACAACGGCGAGGCGACCGATGCGACGGCGCCAGTCGATGCTGCCGAAGATGCCACTGCGGACGATGCGGGACTCGACGCGGTCGCAGACGTAGAGCCCGATGGCGCCGAGGATGACTCCGACGACGGAGCGACTCCGGGCGTGACCGTCACCGCTTGGGGCAAGATCGAAGGGGCCTGCGGTGGCGCCCTTTCCGCCGAGCTGACCAAACCAACCCCCAGCTTCCTCGTCAACACCTACACCTTCGCGAATTCTGGTCCATTCGACCCCGAGCCGCTGCGGCCGGGTGCTCTGAAGCGGTACGAGGGCGACAACGCCGGTGGCAGCTCGAAGTGCTCGGAAGTCATGAGCATGCAGCTGCTGTTCGACTGCGAGGGCGCCACGACGCTAAAGACGGAACTGGAGATCGGCTACACCGGCCAAGGTGGCATCACCGACTGGATGGCCGAGTTCGACGGCGTGAAGATCGGGGTCTCGGTCACGCGCGCTTACCTGGGGCCCAGCGTGACGACCTACTCAGTCGACAAGGCCTCGGAACTAATGGCTAAAAAGCTGGCTGGTATTCAGGAGAGCACGGGTCTGGTCCGCCCCGAGGACAAGTGGCAGAAGCAGATCCTGCACGTCTGGACGCTGCAGCCGACCTGGGTGCCGATGCTGCAAGAGGCGTGGGACGGCCTGGATGCGGCGGTGAAGGCCGACACCATCGTGCTGGTCACGGTCGAGGTGGGGGCAGACAGCGTGGTGAAGGATACTTGCTTGTAACGAAAGGCTTTGGCGCGGGGACTCAGGGCGGCGCGACGGTCAGAGGAAACGCGGCGGCGCGCACGCGGTTCTTGGGGTCCGACGTCACCTGCTGAGGGTTGGCGACAGGCAAGCGCAGGTCTGGGCGGTGCCACAAGCCGATGTTCAGGGTGCCGGGCCCCGGCAACAGCCGCCGCGGGATGTCGATCCACCCGGAATCCTGAATGATCTGGCCGGGACGCCAGTCGTGGATCGGCAGCAGGCCCCAGACCGGATCGTGGTCCCAGTTCACATGCCGCCCGTCCTTGTCGTCCAAGTGCACGAACGGCTGCCATCCGCCCGGCAGCTCCCGCAGGCAGCGCCAGTACAGGGTCAGCTTCACGCTGCGGCCGATCAGGGGGCGTGGCGGGTCCATGTCGACGCCAATCAGCTCGATCGCGCCGCCGTCCAAACCGAATTTTGCGCCGACCGGGAACTGCGGCGTGGGCTGGGCAGACAGCTGGGCGGCCGTCACCAACGCGTTGCGCTCGATGTCGTGAGGGCCGTTTCTGGACGCGCGGTCGACCAGCCAGCCGGTCGTCGCCGCCAAGAACAGCGCCGGCAACACCAGCCGCAGGGCAATCCCCCAGCGTCGCAACGGCGGCGGTGCGGCCGGCGCGTCGGGGTGATGCTGCCCCAAGCGGGCACGCTCCCAGCCGGTCAACGCGCGGGGCACCAGCGTGACCACGATCGTCGCGACCGCGATCCCCGCCAATAGGTCGCTCGCGTAGTGAAACCGCAGAAACACGGTGGCGCTGATCAGGCCCAGCAAGGGCAGGCACAGCACCCAGAACAACCAGCGCGCCTTGCGCCACAGGAACACCAGCGTGACGACGGCCCACGCGGTATGGAGCGACGGAAAGCAGTTGCGGGGCAGGATGCCGCCGTAAGCCTGATAAGACGAAAAGCGCACGGCGACGTCGTAAAAGTACCCACCGGCCTGCGTCGCCGCCTCGTGGACACCGCCGAAGTAGTAGCGAGGCCCGACCGCGGGCACGATGGCATAGCCTACCCAGCCCACGTAGCCCGCAAGCACGAAGGATGCCATGTACTCGCGGGCGTCCATCCTCCGTCCGCGGATCAGCAGCCACATACCCAGCACGACGGGATAGACGTAGAGGCTGTCGTAGCACATGGCCAGCGTCTCGATGACCCACGGACGGGCCAGCGCCTGCAGTTCCATGTCCGGGTGACCACTGAAGATCAACTGGTCCAGTTGGAAAATGTCCATGTCGGCCAGCCGCGGATTGACCTTGGCGACCAAGCTCAGGGCGTTCTCGTAAGCCGACAACAGCAGCACCATCGGCGCCCAGTCACGCACAAAGCCGACGGCGTCGAGCATCAGTCCGCCGACCCCACGCCCATGGAACTGCCGCGCCCGCACACGCTCGACCAGTCGCACGATGACGAACAGCCCGGCGGCGACAGCGAAGAGCTTCACCCCACCCTTGATGAAGTTGGTGGCGAACTGGAAATGCAGATAGTGACGCGACTGCAACCAGACGAAGAGCGCGACAACCGCGATGACCAGAACCTCCTCCGGTCGGATCTGCAGCAGGTACCGCCACGCCGCGCCGCGCGACGGAGGCGGAGGCTCAGGCGAGTCGGGGGCGTCTGGCGGCAACTCGACCTGGGTCGGCTCGCATCGCGGCTGGGCTTCTTCCATCAACGACTCATGAAGGCAAAAGGCACGCGACAGCAGTCGGCAGCCAAGGGTCAAGGAAACGGCAGCGCGAAGGGTACTTCCGGGCAGTTAGGGCCGCAAAAAAAAACCGCAGGGGGGGGGCGGTGGCGTTCACTTGGGAGGCGGAGCGGGCGGCGCGTTGCGGAGCGCAGGCACCGGCGGGCGCACGGGCGGCCGGAAGAACAGCCGACCGGCCGGTGAGAGCGGTGCTCGGGGCGGCAGCACGTCTGCACCACGCTGGGCTTGTGGGGCAACGGCGGGTGCAGGGATGACGGGCCCCGTCGCGTCTACCAACCGCGCGTCGAAACAGGCCTGACGCCAGCCCTGCTTGTCGGTCGACAACTCGAAGTCGACGGGCTGACCCGCATCGGCCGGTGTCAACGGAAGATCCCAAAGATTCCATGTAAATTCGTTGCGTCCCACCGAACGTTCTAGACGGACTTTGCCCCCTACCCGAACTCGGAACGTAGTGCGGCCACCTTCCTCGTGCCGCACGGCCCACAGCCGCATGCCGAAGTGACCCACCAGTTTGCGGGCGCCGGGCAGGTTCTTCCACGACAGACGGGCGACGCCGCTATTCTCACTGTCCGGCTCGAGGGCGATGCAGCTGTGCCGACCGGTAGCCAATTCGCTGAGTCGATACGAGATGTTGCGCCAGGTCTCGCTGCCACAGTCGTGCTCGCTGCCAGACCAGCGGCACGTAAGCCAGCCGTCGGGTCCGCGCTGCCGCTGCACCTGCGCCTCCGCCAGCCGGCGTCCAAAGTCGAACACCGTACGCGACGGTGCCAGCGCAAACAGGAGTCCCGCCGCGCCGTGCCCGAAGTCGCGAGACTCCAAGCGTTGAGCGGACTTGCCCAAGTCCAACTGGTCGGCAAAGTCATGCGTGGTGACGACCCACAGCCGCAGCTTGCCGTCGGCGTCCCACAGGTCCAGCGGGTTGGCGGGCAGGTAGGCGTCGTCGAAGTTCAGGCCCTTGCGCTGGAACGCTTGCGCGAACAGACCCCGATGCCCTGCCGACCAACCGGGGACGATCGCGATGCCGTCGCCGTCCTGAAGCAACGGTTCCATCCAATCCGCGGCGGACTGCAACGAAGACGGTCGCGGCGACTCGGCGATGCGCGCACTGCGCGCCAGCGTCATCCATGCCGCAGCGCCAACCAGCAGCAACAGCCCCAGCAGCGCGGCAAGGCCGTGCAGCGTGCGGCGGGACTGGGAGGGCAGCTTGAACATGCGACCGAAAGCTACCGCATCGCGACGCGTTTGTCGCGCCGGGTGGTCGGCCCGCAAGGTGCGGTGCCGGGTATGGGAACACACGCCAAGCGCACACAATCTATGATTCATAGACTCGTATCTTCACAAGAGATACCAGCCAGCAACACCCGACCTCCGCAGCCAATCTATATCGCGTCATTTTCAGATGTTGCGCGATTTGCAGGCGATGGCACGCCCCCTGCACCAAGCCGCGGCACATGCCTCTGAACGCGCCGGGCGTCGGCGAACCCAGAGGCTCTCTTTCCCGAAGGGTGCGCTGGAGGCTGTCATGGGTGGCAAGGGACTGACACTGCGGGCGAATGTGATGTTGGCGGGGCGGACGGCGGCTGTTGTTGCGGCGACCGGAGCTCTTCTGCTGGGCGGCTGTGAGGTCGGCGCCGGGGCTGCCGCGGTGGCGGTGGCCGACGGCTGGCCGAACGACACGGCTGCGCGCGACGGCGGCGTGCTGGATGCTTGCTGGCAGGACGGCAGCTGGCGTGACAACGCGAACACAAGCGAGCGCCCGCTGGCCCCGACGGGCTGGGGGCTGAAGGCCGTGGGGGGCAGCAATCCGTGGGGCGAACCCCTGCCCCCGTGGGTCGACCGGGCGACGCGCGCCAACCTCTCGCGGGTCCATGAGAATCGCAGCGACGATGCGGCGCCCGTGTGGCCGCATCTGCACGCGGAGGCTGGCTTCGTCTTGGTCGAGCGAGATACCGAGTTGGGGACAGCCGCACTGGCCGGAGACCCGCGGGTGATCGAGCGCGGTGAGACGACTCGGGTCGGTTGGGGCGTCGAGGCAGACCGGGTGCCGCTGGCGCTGCGGGCGCTGGAGGGAGAGCGCCTGCGTCTGTACGCGGGGACGACGCCGGTCTGCGAGGCGACCGCAGGGCCGCTGGAGCTGCAGACACGCTTCGCGACGCCTTGGTACGACGCGGAAGAGGGCGTGGTTCCGCTGGACGACGGCGAGCTTGCGGTTTGGGCTTGGGGTCACGAGCTGTCGCAGCCGATGCTGGTCGTGGGCCTGCGCGACGTGAGGGGCGACTGCGCGGCAGCAACGTGGGCCCGCAGCGCTTCCCTGCCCGAGCCGACGATTGCCCAGGCGCGTGAGCCGGTCGGCGCGGAAGAAGAGGCCTGGGTCAACGAGGTGATGCGACGCACGCGGGCGCTGCCAGAGTGGCGCGACACCCAGAACGACTACCGTCAGGCGCAGACAGACCCGGAACAGCGCGTTTTCTTTCGGGAGATCTATCCGAAGCAGCTGCCGAAGCGCTGGGACGAGCTGGAGGCGGCCCAAGTGACGGTAGTGCGCGGTGCAGGAGAGGCTTGGGTGCTGGTGTCGATGACGGTGGGCGCGGGCTGCGGCGAATTCGGCGGCAGCGTCGAGACCCTGTGGCGGGTGGTGCCCGGGGCCAACCCCAAGCGCCCGCTGATCCTTCCGCGCGGTGTCGGCGGCTGGCTTGGTCTCGACCTGCTGGGCGGGGCCGACGTGGACGGCGATGGCGAGTGGGAGCTGCTGCTGCCCTCGGGCCTGCTGCGCGGCACCCTGGATGGCGTGGACCAGATCGAGGTTCCGCAGGAGTTCGAGTGTCCGTGCTGACCTCCGGGGGCCGGCCCCACGCCCTGCACGCCGCTTCCCATTCACGGCCCGCAGGTGCAGCATTCGCCGCCTGCCCTGCCCCGGAGCCCTCGTGCCGCCCACTCCCCCGACCCTTGCCACCCGCGTCACCCTCCTTGCCGCCAGCAGCCTGACCGTCATGGCAGGTGCCGCGATCGCCCCGTCAATGACCGCGCTGCAAGCGGCGTTTGGTGGGGTGAAGCACGGCAATCTGCTGGTTCCCTTGGTGATGACGCTGCCTGCGCTGGTCGTGGTCATCCTGTCGCCGCTGGTCGGCTTGGCGCTGGACCGTTGGGGTCGCCGTCGGATGCTGCTGGGCTCGTTGCTGATCTACGCCTTGGCCGGTGCCGCGGGATCCTTGGCCAACTCTCTGACCGAGCTGCTGATCGGCCGCGCGTTGCTGGGTGTGGGCATGGCGGGCGTCATGACCGGCGCCACGACCCTGCTGGCCGACTACTTCCGCGGCCCGGCGCGCGACCGCGTCATGGGCGAACAGGGCGCCTTCATGGGTCTGGGCGGCGTCATCTTCCTGCTGTCCGCGGGCGAGCTGGCAGAGGTGTCGTGGCGCTTGCCGTTCCTGATGTATGGTCTGGGGTTGCCCGTCGTCGTGGCCGGGTGGTTCTTCGTGCGCGAGCCCGCCGTCGAGCCTGAGCCGGTCGAGGGCGCCCCGGGGAACACGGAACACTCCGCCGGAAAGGCACGCCTGCCTTGGGGTCTGATCCTCGGCATCTACGCCGCGGGGCTGGTGGGACACCTGGCGTTCTACTTCGTGCCGGTCAAGCTGGACTTTCTGATTCACCAGCAATTTCAAGGCACACCACGCCTCAGCGGCATCGCCATCGCGGTGATCACGCTGTCCAGTGCGCTCACGGCCCTCAGCTACGGCTCGCTACAGCGTCGCGCCAGCCATGTCACGATTCTGGCGGCCACTTTCGGCTTGCTGGGCATCGGCTACGTGGGCATGGGCCTGGCCACCAGCTACGTGGTGCTGCTGGTCGGCTTGACGGTGGCGGGTGCAGGTCTGGGCATCCTGATCCCCAACCTGAATATCTGGCTGGTGGGACGCACGCCCGCGGACATGCGCGGCCGCCTGCTGGGGGGCGTGTCGATGGCCGTGTTCCTGGGCCAGTTCCTCAGCCCGTTCATCAGCACGCCGCTGCAGGACGGCATGGGCATCGCAAGTGGCTTCGTCGCTGCGGGCTGGGTGCTGGTCACCATCGGCGCGGTCGCAGGCATGAGGGCGGTCTCGGACGCGCGGAAGCGGTCCCGACCGATTCGCCAAGCGGCGTAACAAGTATCGAAGTGTCGGCTACTTGCAGCTCGCGCCGCCCGAAGGCGTGGCCGGATGCTGGTAGCACGGCGTGATGCAATAGTCGCCGGCGGATTGCCACATCTGGCCACCCTTGGGGTCCGCCGGGTCCTTCTTGGCCAGACAGGCGCTGCCACTTTGCTTGCACGCCGTCAGGACGGGAAGCTTGCCGCCGGCAACCTCGTTGGGCCAGTTCAGTTTGCCGACGTACCACATGTCCAGCGGGTGCAGCTCGACCTGTTGGAACTCGACCACCTGCGTGCCAAAGACGTAGATGCGCAGGGTCGCGAATGACGTACCGAAGCCGTGGTCATTCCAATAGTGCACGCCAATCGGGTACGTCATCGGCTCGGCTTGGGTGCCGGCGGGCTGGGCAAGGTTGAGGTTCTCAGGCCCCGCACCATCGGTGTCATCCAGATCGAGCGTAGGGTCGTCCGGAACACCGCCGGACATGCTGCCCCAGTTCGGTGCCGGGTTGAGCCAGAAGGTGTCGAAAGGATTGGAGAACCACGGATCGCCGGCGCCGTCGCAGTCCAAGTCGGGGCCGGTCGCATCCTGATGGGCGAAGTGCAGGTCGACGTCAGAGCCCATGGCCGGTCCGCTGTCGGTCTCGTTCTTGTCCGCAGGCGTGTTCCACAACAGCTCGACGTGCAGCGAATCGCTGGGCAGCACCAGCACCGTCAGGCACGACTCGACGCAGGACTGCTGGTCGGTGCCGTCGGTGACGACCAGACAAAAGATGTATTCTCCCGCGACGTTGGGCGTGAACGTGGGCGTCGGGAACGTGGTGCTGGGCAGGAACGTCTGGGCCGATCCTTCGGGCTGCTGCTGCACCGACCACTTGTAGCCCTTGATGATGCCGCCGCCGGGAGCCACGGAAGACGTGCCGTCCAAGTGCAGCGTGGTTTGCGGGATGACCTCCTCGCCCTCGGCGATCTCGATCTTGGCCTGCGGACACGCTTCCTTGACGCCGATCCCCTGCATCACCAAGCTGTGGGGCGCGGCATTCGAGGTCGCGACCAGCGTGGCAACGTCGGGCTTGGCCACACCCGTCGCATCGTCGATCGGGCTGATCACGTTGGGTTCGTAGGTGACCTGGAACTTGACGGACTGGTTCACCCCAAGCTTGAGCGGCTTGTCCACGGTGGGGCCCTTGACGGGGTCGAGGCCGGGCATGGTCTCGGCAGCCAGAGTCCAGTCGGGGGTGAAGCTGCCGTTGCTGCCCGCCTTCCAGTCGATGGAGGTGATCGTCAGGACCTCGGAGCCGCAGCTGCCCACCTCGATGTCCCGGGTGGTGTTGTTGCCGAAGACGACGGCGCCGAAGTTCAGGGTGGCCTCAGGCGTCAGCTTCAGACACGGCACCTTGGAGTTCGCCGTCAACACCACCGGCACGCCACTGACGGGCGCAGAGGTGTCATTCGAGCGGATCTTCAGCAAACCCGAGCGCTTCTGACCATCCACGGGCGAGAATCGCACGACCAACGGCCAGCTGCTGCCAGGGGCAAGCTCGCGGGTCGGCTGGAACTCGACCGGCTTGCCGGGCGCATACACCACGTTGTCGGCGACAAGGTTGAACGCGGGGTCGGCCTCGAACTCGATGCGGTCGATCAACAGGGCCGCGTCGCCCGAATTCGTGATCGTGACGGTCGAGGTGTGCTCCGAACCCAGCGGCACGTACGGAAACAGCACATCGGTGGGCGCGACAAGGATCTTGGGCTTGCCCAGTGTGGTCTGGAACGTGATGCAGAAATCCTGCGTGGCGTACGCGAGGTCACCTGCAAAGTCGATGCACACCTTGCCCTTGCGCGCTGTTCCATCGAAGTGCTTGTATCTAATGCGGAATTGCTCTTGCGCCACACCGTCTGCCCCGGCCAGACTCGCCGGCACGACCTGGGCCCACTTGCCATCCATGGCGGAGCACTTGGTCTGCCCCTTGCCGTCGTAGCACTCGAACGCGCGGCTGGTGGCCGTCTCGCTGGGCGACGCGGCCTCGTATTCCAGACGGATCGACTTGATGACCAGCGCGGCGGCGGCAGTCGACCCCGCGGAGTTCGCGATCGAGAAGTCCAGGTCCATCTGCGCGCCGATGGCCACGGACCCGACCTGCACCTCGACCTTCGCACTGTTGGGCAGCAGCTTTCCCGTCGCGATCTGGCGCACCTCAGCGGCGGCCTTGCAGTCGAGGTCCTTGGACCCGCTGAGGCACGGCTGGTTCTCGCTGACCTGCGTAGACGTCGTGCCATCGGAACAGGCTGCGGTCACACTCACGGTCAACGCGAACAGAAACAAGAACTTCCAAAAGGACATGGTCGGCTCCGAGTGCAGAAACGAACGCGCATCGTGCGGGACGCCGCGGCGCAAGGCAAGAGAAGACCGCCGCTCGTGGGCAGGGTTGCGGCACTGGCCGGGTCGCCTGCACTGTCAGGGAGGCTTGCCAACGACCGGGGGGTCGAGGACCAGCGGCGGCCGTCCCCACCTCGCTCGCAGCCGGTTCAGCCCCGAAAGCACCCCGGGGCGCACCAGAATCCAGCGCTCCACACGGCGCTTGCCGGGGCCATCGATCAGCAGCAGGCCCAACAGGATGGTCAGCAGACCCTGCCCCGGCACCCCGGGCAGCGAGAGGAACACGCCCAGCGCGACCACGAGCACGCCCAACGCGTTCTTGCCCACCAAGAGCGCGAGACGGGCGGGCCGGGAGTAGCCCGCAAAGCTGGGCGCAGGATGTGCGCTGAAATGGTCGGGGGCCAGGCGGACAAGCACGAGTCCCGTGACCAGCAGGCTGACTGCCAGCAGCACGATGAACAGCGCAAGGCCGACCCAGGGCCCGACACCCTGAATGTGGTAGAGCCATGGCAGTCCGAGACCGTGCATCGGTGCCTTCTGCCGGGTCGTCAGGTCCGGCTGCCGGACGGGTCGCGGTGCTCGGCGGCGCGGGCGTGCGCCTCGAGCCCCTCGATCCGTGCAAGTGTCGCCGCAGTGCGCGCCAAGCCGGCCGCGGCCCCCGGTAACGCAGCTTGCGTGCTGACGATTTTCACGAACGTATAGACTGACAGCCCACCGGTGTAGTGGCCGGCGCCCCCGGTCGGCAGCACGTGGCTGGGACCGGTGCAGTAGTCGCCCAGCACCTCAGCTGCGTCACCGCCGATGAACAGGCCGCCGTAGGCCGTGCACGCTCGCGCCAGCCCCTCCGCATCTTCGACATGGATCTCCAGGTGTTCCGGGGCCCGCTGGTTGGCCACCGCCACCATCGCCGCGCGGTCTGCCACGACCAGAATGCAGCCGTGGTCGGCGATCGAACGGGCTGCCACAGCACGGGTCGGCAGGCGCACCAGCGCCTCTGCCACGGCCTGCGAGATCGCTTCGGCCACCGCTGGATCGTCCGTCACGGCAATCGCTTGCGCGTCCGGGTCGTGCTCGGCTTGGGCCAACAAGTCGGCGGCGATCCGCTGCACATCCGCGCTGCGGTCGGCCAGCACCATCACCTCGGACGGGCCGGCCAACGCGTCGATGCCAACCTGACCGTAAACCTGACGCTTGGCCTCGGTCACCCAGGCGTTGCCGGGCCCGACGATCAGGTGCACGGGGCGGATCGACTCGGTGCCGTACGCTGCCGCGGCGACAGCCTGAACGCCGCCGATCGGGTGCACGGTCGTGGCCCCGGCGCGCCAGGCCGCAGCAAGGATATAGCGGTCGGGCAGGCCGCCCTTGGAAGGCGGTGTAAAGACAGCGATCTCGGGCACGCCTGCCACCCTGGCGATCAGGACCGTCATCAGCACCGTCGACGGCAGCGGATAGCGCCCGCCGGGCACATAGCAGGCGACCCGGTCGATGGGGATGACGCGCTGGCCAGCGACGACGCCGGGCTCGACCTCGATCGTGAACTCCGCCAGGTGCTTGCGCTGGGCATCGGCGAACGCGGTGATGTTGCGCGCAGCGTGGTCCAGCGCTTGTTGTTCGGCCGGAGCAAGCTCGTTCCAAGCGGCCTCGAGCACCCGATGCGCGATGGTCAGCTCGTCCAACTGGGCGCCGTCGAGCCGGGAGGTCCACTCCCGCACGGCCGCATCGCCACGGGAGCGCACGTCGGCGAGGATCTGCGCCACGCGCTGCGGGTCGGCGGAGCTTGCGGTGGCGACGGAGGGAAGACGGTCGACGATGCGCATCGGGGTGGGCCCTTGCAAGTGCCTTTGCATCAAGGCGTTTCTTGGTTCATGCCAATCAGGTTCATGCCACCCGGATAGCCATAGGCCGTCGCGGTGCCAAAGCCGTACACCATGAGGCCAAATTCGCCAGCGCCCTCGAACACGTGGCCGCCCTTGCCGACCTTGACGTAAGCGTACTCCCAGCTTCCGTCGCCAAACGTCATGAACTCGCCAGCGCCGATAGCGACGCCGTCCGCCTTGACCTCGACACCCTTGGGGCGCACCACCGTCGTCCAGTTGGTGCCGTAGCCGTCTGCGGTCAGGACGTTGTAGTCGGTGCGGTACTGGAACTTGGGCGGAATGATCATCATCGTCGGGTCGCCAGTGCCTTGGTCGGTCTGCATCATCGACACGATGAACTGCACCACCTGGATCTTGCCGGTGGCCTTGATCATGAAGCTCTGCGGAGTCTCGACGCGCACCCACTCGCCGGGGCCGCCGAACGTCTTGCCATCCAACCCCTTGATCGACGGGGTGGTGGTCACCGTGACGCCAGGCTCGCCGGCCATGACGAACCAGATGTCGGGCTCGATGCCGCGCGGCTTGGTCTTGACGCAGAACGCCTCGTTGCCCCATGCCTCCAGTGGCATGAGTTGCTCTTCGACGTGCTCGGCGTATCCGGAATCGTAGCCGGCTTGCGACGTGCCGCCTTCCCAACCCTCGACCAACTCCTCGTGCCCTGCGAACACCGCGATGGGCTTGTCGGCGTCGATGTACGAGCCGGTCAAGTCGTTGCCGCCCTTGAAGTTCAGCTCGCCGAAGGCCTCCAGATTCAGGACGTCGTGCTGCTTGAGCGTGAAGGTGAAGCTCTGTCCCTTGGCCAGTGCCGGGATCGCGTACTTCGGCGTGGCTTCGACCTTGCCGGCGACCGTGACCTTGACGATGGTGGTCCCGGTGCTGGCGGCCACGACCGTGAAATAGCCGTGCTGCGCGGGGTTGCCCAACATCGGGGGACCAGACGGGCGCGTGATGGCGAAGTACTTCATGCCCAAGGCATTCATGGGCAGCAACAGCGAGCCGTCATTGCTGGCAGCACCCTCTGCGTTGAACGGATTGAACTGGAAGGCGACGATCGGCTGGTCCGACTTCACGCGAATGCCCTGCGGCCAGATGCCATTTCCATCGACCGTGAACACCGGCATCTTGAACTCGGCCGAGGAGCCCGCCTTGACGACCGGATTGGGAATGTTCGGCGTGAAGGGCGCAGGTACGGTGAAGGTCAGGTTTGCATCGTAGATCCCGGGGTTGGAGACGATGATGCTGTGCGGGATCAGGTCAGGCCGCTTGCTGGAGAACGGGTCGGGGTAGTTGTCGAGGTCAACACTCCAGTACTCGCAGCCGACGTTCGACGTCACCTTGATGTTCGACTCGCACAGACTGAGGCACTTGCCGCCAAAGCAGGTCGCGCCGCTCTTGCAGTCATAGGGCTCGCCATAGCCAGAGCCGTCCTCGGCGCAGGTACGGATCAGCTTGGTGTTGCCGGGGACGCACTCAGAGAAGCCGGGCGTACAGACGACGGTGCGGCACTCGCCGGCGGCGCACTGCTGCGGGGGCTTGCACTTGATGTCGGTCCACGCGTTGCCCGCTTCGTTGCACACGACTTGGGTCGAGTAGCCGTTGCAGCCCTTGTTCTCGCCCGGCGTGCACTTGGTCGGGACGACACACTCCCCGGCCTGGCAGATCTCCCCCTCGGCACACTTGGCCTTGAAGATCCACGCCCCCTCGACGCAGTACTTGGCCAAGGTTGCGTTGTGGCACGCCGACTCGCCGTCCTTGCACGCGCCACCGGGGCCGTCTGTGTCGGTCTTGCTGTCGGTCACGGTGTCGATCGGCGCTGAGACGTCCGCCAGCACGTCCTCAGGTGCCGTACCGCCGTCGGGCAACGTGGAGTCGCCGAACTGCGCGTCGGGGTTCTGGATCGCATCGGTCACGGCAGTGCCGCCGCCGGATGGGCTGGGCGAGCTGCACCCGAGGGGCAGAAGAACAACGGCACACGAGATGAGCGAGAGCAAGGTCTTCATTCGCAGCCTTTTCGGGGATTTGGAGGTCCCCGGTCGACCCCCGGAGCACGTCGCATCTTCCACCCGGCCGGGCTCCGCGGCAACAGGGACCGTCGTTGCGTGGATCAACGCCGTCGCCCGTGACGCCCGCGCAGCTCCCGCTCCACCTGCTGAAGCGTCAGCCCCCGCTTGGCCAGCAGCGCCATCGTGAAGAACATGACGTCGGCAGCCTCCCACACCGTGTCGCGGTCGGTGGGGGCCTCGGTCAGCTCCTTGGCTTCCTCCAGGATCTTGGACTTCAGCAGTTCTTCGTCCTCGAACAGCTTGCGCGTGTACGAGCCCGCGTCGGCGTGCTTCAGCCGGTCCTGCAGCACCTTCTCGAGGTGCGCCAGGTTGAACCACGTGTCGCCAAAGCAGCCGTGCTGGGGCAAGTGACAGGCACGGCCCACCTGATCGACCTTGTACAACAGCGTGTCGCGGTCGCAGTCCCACCGCACCTCGCGCACGTGTTGAACATGGCCGCTGGTCTCGCCTTTCTGCCACCGCTCGTGACGGCTGCGCGAGAAGTACGTGCCCAGACCGGTCTCCAACGTCTCTCGCACCGCGGCCCGGTCGGCCCATGCGTGCATCAGCACCTGACCGCCCGACTCTTGCGCCACCACGGGGATCAAGTCGCCGACCTTGTCCCAGTCCAGTAGGGCCAAGTACGCTTCGCTCAAGGACAATCTTCCCGTGTAGATCGCCATCCCCAGCTGGCAGGACGCGCCCATCTTGTCCAGCGCCACCACCTCGTCGACCGTGGTAATGCCACCTGCTGCCACCACGTGCCGGTCGGTCGCCGCGACAACCGCACGTACGGCCTCGAGATCGGTGCCGCCCAGCATCCCTTCGCGATCGACGACCGTGAACAGGAACTCGCTGCAGTACGGCGCCAAAGCCACTGCGCGCTCGACCGGCGTGTCCGTGGTCGACTTGGTCCAACCCTCCGTCACCACTCGGTTCTTTTTGGCGTCCAGCGCGACGATCACCGCTTCGGGCGGGTATTTCGAAAGGAACTCGGGCGTGGCGGCCGTGCCCAGAATGATCTTGCGAGCCCCCGCGCGCAGCAGTCGGTCGGCCCGGGCGTGGTCGCGAATACCACCGCCAACGCGGGCTTCGACCCTGGCGGTGATTTGCTCGATGACGGCGAGGTTGTCGCCTCGGCCCAATGCCGCGTCCAGATCGATGACCGCGATCTCGCCGTAACGGGCGAACTTCTCGGCAAGGGCGACCGGGTCGTCCACGGTCACTGCACAGTCGTCGGGGTTACCGCGGCGCAGCTGAACGGCCTTGCCGCCAAGGAGATCGATGGAGGGGATGATCATGGGGAGTTATCGCTCGTCAGCGCGCAGGGACCGCTGCTCGTCGCACCAACCGTAGCCGTTTCGGGCGTGACCCGCAAGGCAGCGGACCGCCCCGCAGACGCCGACAGCCTTTGCCGTCGCTGTTTCCAGCCGCCGCGGCGACATGGCCTACTTCTGAGCCAATAGCTTCTCCATCTCGTCCATCGTGGCGTTCATCTCGCGAATGGCCGCTTGGAACGGAGCAGAGGTGGTCATGTCAACGCCCGCTTCTTTCAGCAGGTCGATCGGGTACTTGGACGAGCCGGAGGACAACAGCTTCAAGTAGGCGTCGCGGGTCTTCGGCGTCCGGTCGGCACGCAGGTCGGCCGCAATCTTGGCCGAGGCGGTGATGCTGGTCGCATACTGGTACACATAGAAATTATAGTAGAAATGCGGAATGTAGGCCCACTCGATGCCGTACAGGTCGTCGACCTTGCACACGCCTGCCGCGTCGCCGTAGTACTCCTTGACCAGCGCGCGATACACCTCGCTCAACTTTTCGCCCACCAGAGGCTCGCCCTTCTCGGCAAGCTGATGGATCTTCAGCTCGAATTCGGCAAACAGCGTCTGCCGGAACAGCGTCGTCCGCAGCCCGTCCAGATGCGACCCCAACAGGAACAGGCGAGTGGCCTTGTCCTTGGTCTGGCCGAGCATGTGGTGCAGCAACAGGTTCTCGTTCAGCGTCGAGGCCACCTCTGCCACGAAGATCTTGTAGTCGTGGGTCGGATACGGCTGATGCTTGTCGGACAGGTAGGTGTGCAGCGAGTGGCCAGACTCGTGGGCCAGCGTCGACACCTCGTCGTAGATCCCCGTGAAGTTTTGCAGTTGGTAGGGATGCACGCCGTACGCGCCGGTCGAGTAGGCGCCCGACTTCTTGCCCGTGGTCGGGATCCAGTCCACCCAACCCTGCTCGAAGCTGCGGTGCAAGTCGGCCACATACGTCGGTCCCAGCGGTGCCACGGCCTTTTCCACAAGCGCCATGGCCTGTTCGGGGGTGTAGTGCAGGTCCACCTCCTTGACGATGGGGGCGTACAGGTCCTCGTACCGCAGCTGGTCCAGACCCATCATCTTCTGCCGCAGCTTCAGATAGCGGTGCAGGGTCGGCAGGTTGGCGTGCACGTCGGCAATCAACTGCGTGTAGACGCGGGTCGGCACGTTCGAGTCGAAGATCGCAGCGTGCAGGGTGCTGTCGTACTTGTGCACGTTCTTGTCGAACAGGTGCGTCTTGACCGTCGCGTCCAGGGTCGCGCCGAGCGTGCGCTCGAAGTCCTTGTAGCGGGTAAAGAAGGTCCGAAAGACAAGGTCGCGGTCCTGCCGGTCGGCCGACGTGCGGTACTTGGTGTAGGCCTGCGCGTCCAGACGCACCTTCTCGCCCGACTTCAGGGTCACTTCGGGGTACGGCAAGTCCGCGTTCGTAAAGGTGTCGTACGCGTTCATCGCACCGTCGGCCATGATGGCGGCCTCGGCGGCGACCTTCTCCTCTGCCGCACCCAGCGTGTGCGGGGCGTAACGCAGGATGTCGTTCAGCCACGGAGCATAGGGTGCCAGTCGCGGCTCAGCGGCAACGAAGGCGTGCACCTTGGCCTCGCCCAAGGCCAGAATCTCTGGGCGGATGTAAGCCGCTACGGCCGCGAACTTGACGGCCAGACTCTCGGACGCCTGCTTCATCTCGCGAGGCTTGCCCAGCCGCGTGTCCTCGTCCGACCGCATCGACGCATACGTGACCAGATGCGTCAGGTCCTTGTCGACCGCCATCCACGCGTCCAGCGCCCCGACGAAATCGGCAGCAGAGGTCCCGAACTTGCCCTGAAACGCCGCGAGCTTGGGGATGCGCGCCGTGAGGTCGTCCTTGGCCAAGAACCACGCGGCCTCCGTCGCGAACAGGTCCGACGTCTTCCACTTGTACTTTTCCGCAACTTGCGAGCGCTCTTCGGCGTGGCCCCCGGCGGGAATCGACAGGGTGGTCGCAGCAAGCAGGGTCAACAGGCGAACGTGTCGGGTCATCGAAAGGCTCCTCTTCATCGGTGCTGAAGCACCCTTGTCACGGGCGGGGGGATGCAGCGGGGAGTACGCTGCGGTGGCGTGGGCGTCAAGGCGAAAACGAGGCCGTGCCGGCGGCGGGAGGGAGACTGGCCAGCCGCCGCGATCTTGCCTATGCTGAAGACTGCCCGTGCCAAGAGTCGGCGGCCGCGTCGACTGCTCCTGCGACAGACCCCTCGGGCAGGACATCAGGCCCACCCGCCGCATCGCCAAAGTGCGGAAGTCTCCAGCGTTTGGCAGCTCTTGCATATTGAGAACAGGCACTTGCGTTCGTGAAGGGTACCTGCAAGGAACCCTTGTCTGAGGGACGACTTCATGACCGAGGAAGCCGCCGAAGAACTCCGCCACCTGCTGCGCCTTGAAACGGTCGCACGTCAGAAGGCCGAGGCCCTCGTCCAACAGCGCAACCGTGAGCTCAAGGCCAAGGCTTCGGAGCTCGACCGACTCATGGACGGCGAACGTCGGGCTCGTCATCAGGTCGAGGTGTTGCGGTCTGCCCTGCAGTCCTTTACGCGTGAATTGGCCCCACGGGCCGTGCTCGAGCTCGTCGGGACGTTCTTGCGGCAGCTGGTGCCCCACGACGGCCTGGCCGCGCTGCGTGTCCGGGGCGGCTTGGTGGCCGACGAGGTGCTGGAAGGAATGCTGTCTGGCGACGTCCCGGCCACCGTGCTGCGGAACCGACCGACACCTTGGGAACGGCTGATCGGCGAGTCACAGCCCATGCTCTGCGTCGATGTCGCGAACGCCTTCGTGCCAGCGCTGTGGCCGCTGCACCCCGAGACGCGCAGCTGGCTGGTCACCCCGATGCGGGCGCGGGATCGCATTCAGGGGTGGATCGTCGTCGAGTCCCGTACCCCGGGCGCCATGACCGAGGCCCAACTGGACCTTGCCGAAGCACTGGCGAACGAGGCCGCCATCGCGCTGGACAACGCCAATCTTTTCGGAGAGGTGCAGCGTCTGTCCGTCACCGATGCCCTGACGGGGCTGGCCAACCGACGGCGGCTGGGAGAGTTCGCGCACCAAGAATTCCAGCGCGCCGTGCGGCATGACTTGGCCCTGTGCGTCATTATGCTGGATCTGGATTTCTTCAAGCAGGTCAACGACGAATACGGTCACGCCGTCGGCGACCGGGTCCTTGCCAGCGTCGGAGCGGCGTGTCGAGCGGCCGTGCGAGCCACCGACGTCGCAGCACGGTATGGCGGAGAAGAATTGTGTTTTCTACTGCTGGAAACCGACGCGCTGGGCGGCCATGAGTTGGCAGAGCGACTGCGCGTGCGGATCTCGCGCCTGATGTTCACCACGGACTCTGGCAGCTTCCATGTCACCGCAAGCTTGGGCGTGGCCCAGCGCGAGTATGCGGACGCCTCGCATGAGGAGGTCTTCGCGCGCGCCGACGAAGCCCTGTATCAGGCCAAACGCGATGGGCGCGACAAGGTCGTCACGCGCCGCCTGGAAGGTCGACGCAGCCCGACGGCCCGCGCGTCCCGGTCGTTCTTCATCTCTGGAGTGCTGTTGCCCACGACGACCAAGTGATCGCGTCGTCAGTCCGGCAGCAGGAACCCGGTCGAGAACACGGCAACGCAAGCGTCCACAATGTCGGCACGATAGCGAGTGCCCCGACCTGACTCGACTTCGTCGAGAGCCGCCCGAATTCCCAGCGCAGGTCGGTACGGCCGATGCGACGCCATCGCCTCGACGACATCCGCCACCCCGATGACCTGCGCCTCTGTCAAAATCTCGTCGCCTTGCAGCCCTGCGGGGTAGCCAGAGCCATCCGGACGCTCGTGGTGCTGCACGACAATGTCGGCGACTGGCCACGGAAACTCCACGCACCGCAAGATCTCCCAACCGGCCGCCGAGTGCTCACGGATCAACGCAAATTCGGCGGGAGACAGCTTGGTGGGTTTGGACAGGATATCGGTCGGCACCCGAAGCTTGCCCAAGTCGTGCAGCAGACCGGCCATGCGCAGCCCCTCGCGGGCATCGGCCGGCAGTCCCAGCCGGTCCCAAATGGCGCAAGCGAGGACGGTGACGCGACGTTGGTGCCCGCCGGTGTAGGGGTCGCGCATGCCGACCGCCATCGAAAGCGCCTCCGCTGTACTCGTCAGCAACGCACTCAGCCGTTCCAGCGCGACCTCACGCTGGGCGACGGTATTCTGAAGCTCCTGGGTACGCTCGGCGACCAAACTCTCCAGTTCATCGCGATGTCGGCGGTTCTCGTCGTTCAAACGCACATTTTCTCGGCGCAGCGCGACTTGGCGTGCGGCTCTGGCGACGACCCGACAGACCTCATCCTTGCGCACGGGCTTGGCCAAATAGTCGAACGCTCCCATGCGCAGCGCATCGGTAGCGGTCTCCACAGTCGGTTCGCCGGTGAACAAGATCACCTGCGCAAGCGGCAACGCGACGCGAACAAACTCCAGAAGCTGCAGACCGTCATCGCCGGGCATCACGATATCGGACAGCACGATGTCGAATCGGTGGCGTTCGATACACGCCCGCGCCTCGATCGCGCTGGCCGCCGTCTGAACCTCATGACCCGCGTCGGTAAGAAAGATCCCGATGGTGCGTCGAATTCCATCCTCGTCATCCACGATCAACACGCTGGCCATGAGCGAGCCCCCCGAAGCGTACCTGGTCACGAAGTACCGCTGCCGGTCCCCTTTCTTTCGCTGGTCACGTCTGCTCGTTTTGCCATTTCGCCGCAGTTGTCGCAAGGGCCACGCGCCGCTGCGCCCGGTTGAGCCGAAGAGCCGGTCGGCGTATCGTTGACAACTCGCACGCCCACCGCACCATGCGAATGCAATTTGCCGTCGCGTCGCGAATGACCCTTGGCCTGAAGGCCCACCGGCGCCCCCGCGCCCACGGATACCCCCATGCAACTGGACCTGCGCACGGTTGTCGTCAGCAGCGTGGCCTCGTCCGTCATCTGCTCGCTGGTCGTCGTCGCTCTGTGGCGCCAAAGCCGAAATCGCTATGCGGGAACCGGGTATTGGGCCATCGGCTTCGCAATGCAGACGGCGGGATTGCTTCTGGTCACGCTGCGGGGCCAGATCCCGAACTGGCTCTCGATGGCCGTCGCCAACACAATCATCATCTCCAGCGCCGTGATGGTGCACTACGGTTTGGGTCGATTCTTCGAGCGGCGATGTTGGAAATTGTTAAACGCGGCGCTGGTCCTGACGTTCCTGTCCGTGCACACCTATTTCACGGTGGTATACCCCGACCTGGCCATCAGAAACCTAAATCTTTCCATAGCACTTCTGATCGTGATCCTGCAAAACCTCTGGCTGATGTGGGGTCGCGTCGATCGATCGATGCTCAGGATTTCGTCGCTGCTGGCGCTGGTATTCGGCGCGTACGGCCTGCTTAGCCTCGCCCGTATCATCGGTTTCGTCGCGGGGAAGCACGCGCCGCAGGACCTGTTCGACCCCGATCCGTTCGAGTCGACCGTGTTGATATCGTACCAAGCGCTGTTTGTGCTGCACACGTTCGGTCTGGTGCTGATGGTGAACAATCGTTTGGTCGCCGATGTCCGTGGGCAGGAGGCGAGATTCTCGGCTGCGTTCCGGTCGGCGCCGTTCGCGGTCATGCTCACCCGGCTCTCTGACGGAATGGTGACCGACGTCAACGACGGGTTCGCCGATATCACGGGATACTCACGGGACGATATCGTCGGGGTCACGACTGTGGCCGCGCACTTGTGGGAACGGCCAGAGGACCGGACAGAAGTCGTGGCCGAGCTGCAGCGGACCGGGCACGTGCGCGCCAAAGAGTACCTGTTTCGCGTCAAGTCGGGCGCCGTCATCACCGGCTCGTTTTCCGGGCAAATCCTGCGGGTTGGCGGGCAAGTCTACGCGCTGTCAACCATCAACGACATCACGGAAGCCAGACAGCGGGAGCTGCAGCGTCAGCAGTCCGACGGCGTCGAGCGGCAGCGCCAGAAGCTGGAGGCCATCGGGACGCTGGCCAGTGGCGTGGCCCATGAGATCAACAACCCCCTGACCGTCATCCTGAACTATGGCGACCTGCTGCAGTCCGAGGTCAATCCGGTTCACGTCAAGGACTACGCCTCGAACATCGTTCGCGAGAGCGAGCGCGTCGCCACCATCGTACGCAACCTGCTGAGCTTTGCCCGCCAGGACAGCGACGTGCGAACGGCCGCCAGCCTGGCCGACGTGGTGGACCGGACCTTGTCGTTGGCGCGCTCCGGTCTGCGCAAGGAGCATATCGCCGTCGAGTGCACGGTCCCGGCGGACCTTCCCGCCGTGATTTGCCGGTCGCAGCAGATTCAGCAGGTGCTCATGAATCTGCTGACCAATGCCCGCGATGCGATGCGAGAGGTTCCGCGTACCGACGGCTCCACCAGCGCCTTGCACATCGTCGGCTCCACCTTCGACAAGGACGGAGTGCTCTGGGTCCGGCTCACCGTGCAGGACAACGGAACCGGCATCGCTGCCGACGTCGCCCCCAAGGTGTTCGACCCGTTCTTCTCGACCAAGGCGCGGGACAAAGGGACGGGGCTCGGGTTGTCGATCAGCTACGGCATCGTCCAAGACCACCATGGCGAGCTGTGGTTCGAGACCGAGGTCGGCAAGGGGACGTCCTTCCACCTGGACCTTCCCGTTCAGGACGTTCCTCGGTCCGAAAAGCCGGCTTGAGGCAGCCTCACGGTCTCGTCGCACTCGGGATGGCCGACGTTGAAGCGCGACACGTCACGGCAACCGTCCAGAGCGACAACAGCGGCGCCTGACCGCCGAATGCGCGCTCGTCATGACGGCTCTGGGTTGCGAGGTCCGCCCGCGCGAGTGCCGTCGGCAACCGCTGCGCCAGCCAGTCCGGATGCCGCAGCGGGCTGACGTCGACGTGCAGCGCCCCTGGAGAAACCACCAGTCGTTGCAAGGTCTTCCCGGTTGAGCACGCCTGCTGCCGCACCAGCCCCAAGACACGGTCCCACGCTGCGTCATAGGCCGCCGGGTCGTCCGGACGCATCCCCACCGCATCGACGAACGCCCGATGCGCGTGCTGGGGGCGAACCCGCCCCTGTGTCAGCGTCTCGTACACGGCGACTGCGTTGTAGGTCACGGTCCAGGTCGGCATCGCCGGGT
Source organism: uncultured Enterobacteriaceae bacterium (assembly GCA_964447285.1). Classification (GTDB taxonomy): domain Bacteria; phylum Myxococcota_A; class UBA9042; order UBA9042; family UBA9042; genus CAJBNH01. The sequence continues at coordinate 158,524 of CAYURO010000006.1, forward strand.
CCTGTTGCAGCCGGTCGGCCACGCGCTGCTGCGCCGCACGCGCAAACAACTCGGCGGTCGGACGATCGAACGCCCCGTGCATGCGATGGATTTCCCACACGCCATTGGCGACGACTGCGACGGCCACGACCACCAGCAGCGATGCGACGACCCGCCCCTGCCGCCGATCGACCAGCCCGCTCGCGAACGCCCACGCCCGCGCCCCCGCCAGGCCGACCGCCAGCGGCACCCACGGCACCAGCAGGCCGTACAGGCTCATGCCCGTGTAGTACAGACCGACGTACAGCAGCAGCGTCGTGCCCAGGCCCACACCGAAAGCCCGTTGCGCCACGGCGACTTGCCTTTGCCCACCCGCCACCACCGCGGCGACCACGCCCAGCGCGACCGCCCCGCCCACGGTCCAGGCCCGCACGCCCAGCTCGGGCTGCACCCCGGTTGCGATGCCCTGCACGTAGCCGCCCAGCCCCCCGAAGGCCTCGATGAAGTGTTGGGCGAAGAAGGCCCAGCGCGCCGGGACCAGCAAGTCCATGGGCGACGGCAGGTTGTCGATGCGCTGGGCAAACGCCCCGGTGTCGGGGCCCGCGAGCAGGAACGCGACCTGCGGCAGCAACGGCAACCCCGCGACCAGCGCTGCCAGCCCCAGCGCCCGCCAGCCGGGCCACGGCAGCCACCGGAACACCAGCACGGCCGCGGCCATCCCCAGCAGCGCCCAACCCGCCGTCAGCTTGGCCGAGACCGCCAGCCCCACCAGCAGCGCCCCCAGCAACCCCCAGACCGGTCGCCGACTTTGCCCCCACTTCGCGAACGCCAGCACAGCCCACAGGGGCAGCACCCAAGTCGCCTGTTCGTCGGGACGCGCCCAGTGGTGAAAGAACGCGAGGTGCGGCGACGCCGCCGCCACGGTCGCTGCCAGCCAACCCGCCAGGGGGGCCGACAGCGCGTAACCCATCAGAATCAAAGCCACCAGCACGCTTGCACCGTACAGCGCCGACACGGCTCGCGCGGCTGTCAGCCCTCCCAGCGCGTGCGCCCACCGCGACGGGGCGAACACCAGCGCGCCCTGATGACCGTCAACCAACAGCGGGGTGTACGTGCCGTCGCGCCAGACCACGCCCCACACCGGAAGATGCGCCGATGCGCGGAGTTGCGGGTGGTCGTCTCGCGCAGGCTCGACCTCGCCCGCGCCTGGTCGCAGGGGCGCCATCTGGGTCAGCCCGACCGCCTCTTCGGCGTGGGTCGCCATGCCTTGCTGCAACGGCGCGATGGCCCACAGGAATACGCCTGCCAGGACGGCAAAGGCCAGGAGATGGGCGGGCTTCACCGCGCCCTCGGCCAGACGCGCCGCGCCATGTGGGTCAGGTAGAAGCGGGCATAGGCGGCGTGCTCGGGGTTGCCGCTGGCAAAGCCCGCGACAAGGTCAGTGGCCATCGTCAGCTTGTCCAGCACCGGCACCGGCACATGGTCCAACCATGCGGCGCGCAGGCGTCGGCGCACGGGCGAGGGCAATACCGGCATCAGCTGAAACAGGGCGGCGTAACTTTGCAACTGTCTTCGCAATTGTGGGTCACGCACACTGCTCTGGCGGAAGAAAGTGGGGTCGCCGCGCTCGATGCCGGCCAACTGCTCGGGGGTCAGGTCACCGCTGTCGAGCGCCTGACGCGTGATGTCGACGCCGGGCAGCCACGTCATCCAGAAGGGGCTGATCCGCGAGGGGGTGTGGGTGGCGTAGAAGACGCGTGCCAACTCCTGCGACGCCACGCCCTCACCCACCGACCCCAGAATGTGGTCGCCCTTGACCCCCACGCCCGCCTTGCGGAAAGCATCGATGGCCCACGCGGTGTCGCCGACCTTCTCGTAACGCTTCATGGTGTGAAAGCGGTGCTGCTCGTCGACCGACTGGATGCCCAGTTGCACCCACTCGCACCCGGCCGCCGCCAGCCCGTCGACGATGTCCTGGTCGACGTACTTGGGGTGGGTCAGGCACATCCACGGCAGCCCGACCTCGCGCCGATAGCGGTCCAGAAACTCGCGCAACCACACCTTGTCGATGGTGAAGATGTCGTCCTCGAAGTCGACATGCCTGATCTTCCAGCGCTTCTTGGCCTCGACCAGCTCGGCAATCACGTGGTCGATGCTGCGCTGGCGCACGTACTTGCCGCCCGCTATGCCGTCTTGCCCCGGCAGCCGTGCCCAGAAGTTGTTGAAGCAGAAGGTGCAGCGGTACGGGCAGCCGCGACCGGTCATGGTGATGTAGACGTCGCGGATGCGGATGTGGTCCTGGTACAGCCCCTTGTCGATCACCGGCAGCGCGTCGAGATCCTGCAGGAACGGCCGCTGCTTGCCGCGCACCACCACGCCGTCGGCGCGTTTGAACCAGATCTGGTCGATGGCGCGGGATTCGTCGCCCTGCTGCAGCGCCCGCAACCACGCCGGGAAGGCAACGTCGCCCTCACCCACGCAGATCGCATCGACAACCGGGTCCGCAATGACGACTTCCGGCACCGCCGACGGGTGCACGCCGCCGAAAATGACCTTGGCCCCCGTGCGCCGCTTGACCTCGGCCGCCACCTGCAGGCCCCAGCGGTAGGTCATGGTCAGCGCCGAAAACGCCACGACATCGGGGCGAAACGCCACGGCCTGGTCGATCACCTGCCGGTCGCGGGAGAAAAGCCGTGCCAACACGGGAACATGCAGGTGGTACTTGTCGTCGAACAGCGAGGGCGTGAACGCCAGACCGACCTGGTGCCCCTCGCCCTTCAGGATGGCCGACAGCTGCTGCACGCCCAGCTGTTCCGCGCCGATGCCCAGGAAGATGACACGCATGGTCAGGTCGTCTCCCGTGCCGCGCTGGCTGTCGCCCTTCGCACCGCCTCGACCACGCGGTCCGCCTGTGCGTCCGACATGTCTGCAAACACAGGCAGTTGCACGAACCCACGCCACGCCGCAAACGCGTGGGGAAAGAGGTCGGCGTGCAGGAAACCGGGACAGAAATCGCAGACCTCAGACCCGATACCCACGTCGACGCCCATGCGTAACAAGGCGCGGCGCAAACGAATCGGCAGGTCAGCCGGCGGAGTGCCCTGCCCCGCCCACGGCGGTTGGCCGACCAGAAAGTAGCGGTTGGACTCGACACCTGCAGGCTCGGTCTGCCACCGCCAGTCCGGCAGCCCCGTCATCAGCCGCGCCGCCAACGCCCGCCGCCGGGCCACCCGGTCAGCCAGCAACGGCAGCTGCATCGAGGCAAACGCCGCCTGCCACGGACTGAATTCGCTCTGTGTCGCCACCCCGCCCTGTCGCAGCCGGTCGTAGCCCGCAAGCAGCGCACGCCGCACCGGGGGCACGTCCAGGCCGGCCAACGCCGCCTGATAGGCCGGAGTGCGGAACAGAAGATTCTCCAGAGCATTTCGCGCGAATTTGCTGGGCACACGCAGCGGTGGCTGTGGGTCCTTGGGCAGCTGCGCCCGCACCCGCTCTGCCAGCCGCGCATCGTCGGTGGTGACCACGCCGCCGCCAAACGCGTGCAGCACCTTGATGGTTTCGAGGCTGAAGAACACCGCGTCGGTCAAGCCCCCGACCGGCCGGCCATCGACGCGCGTGCCGGCCGCGTGGGCGGCGTCTTCGATCAGCACGATGTCGTGGCGGGCGGCCAGCGGTCCCAGCGCGGCGAACCAGTCGGCCGCCACCCCGAACAGGTCGGTGGGCACGATGGCGCGCGTGCGCGACGTGCGCACGCGCGCGACGTCGGCGGGGTCGATCAGCAGCGTGTCCGGGTCAACGTCCGCAAACACGGGCACATACAGGGCGTTCCGCAGCAGCGCGGGCAAGTCGACCAGTGTCAGCGCGGGCAGCACAAGCTCATCGCCCGGCCGCAGCCCCGCCGCCCGCAAGGTCGCCAGCAGCGCCGTCCGCCCGGAGCATGCCGCCACCGCGTGGCGGGTCCAGGTCGCTTGGGCAAAGGTCGCCTCGAAGCGCAGCAGCTCTCCCGCTGGATCGCGCCGCGCCGCGCGCCATGCTCGCACGACGTCGGGACCGGCGATGGGCGTCTGGCGGCGGGGGATCATGCAGTGCGCCTCACGGGGGGGGGGAGACGCCGAAGCTAGACGTAGAACCGGGCCCTGTCCAGCACGCTGCGGGCGTGGTCGCGGCCCCGGCGGCCCTGCAGGTGGCTGAGCTCGCCATACGTCGTGTCGAAACAGGACCCGAGCAGGGCACATCGGTCGGCGTGCCGGAACACCTCGGATTCATCAGAGAACAGCTCAGACAGCGTGCGCTGAAACAGGCTGGCACGGGTCATGCGTTGCGGACAGCCCCCCACTTTGCCGCCCGCATCGACATACACCACCGACTGACCGGCCACGCACGGCAAGTTGCGCCGCCCCGCGAGCACCTTCGGCAATTCCCTCATCAACATTCGGGCGTTGCACACCACGCCACGGGCGTCGGCCAGCCGCTGCGCGCGCATCAGCTCGGCCTGCAGCATCGGCCAGTCCTGCTCGTCGGGGACCAGCCCGGCCCGAGGGTCCACCGGCAGCCCCATCGTCTCGGCCCCCGGCGCCTGATCGAGGTGCAGATGCATCGGCTGGAATTTGACGAACCCGGCCCCCACATCCGCCGCGGTCCGCACCATGTCCGCCAGCCGATTGCAGTTTTCGCGCGTCACCGTCATCCCGACCGCCAGCGAGGTCCGCGGGCTGTGGGTCCGCAGCAGGTCCAATCCCCGCACCGCCCCCGCAAATGACGTCCCGGGGCGGCCCCGGTCGTTGCTGGCCGGGTCGGGCGAGTCGAGGGATACCGAGGCATAGCCCAAACGCACACGGTCCAGCTCGCGCGCCACCTCAGGCGTCACCAACCCACCGTGGGTGTTCAGGTTTGTCTGCACCCCTAGGCCGCCCGCCGCGCCCAGCACGTCCATCAGGTGGCGGTACAGTAATGGCTCGCCCCCCACCACGCCCAGAAACAGCACACCGTGACGCGAGAGCTCGCGGACCACGTGCAGCGCGGCCTCTCGGGGCACAGGCGGATACGGCGCGCGGTAGCCGGGCAGTCCGACGTGGCAGGTGGTACAGCGGCCGTCACACGCCGCCGTGACCTGAAACACCGCGCACGGAAAGGGCTTACGCGCCCCCAACGGCCCACCCAGCCGCAGGCCCAGGTGGTGGACCAGCCGACCGGCGAACCGGGGCGCGCGCGTCAGCACGGCGGCAACCGGACGGGCACACCCGCCGCCCGCAGCGCATCCTTGACCTGACGAATCGTCAGCGTACCGAAGTGGAAGACGCTGGCCGCCAGCACCGCCGCCGCGTGACCCTGCACCGCCGCATCGACGAAGTCTTGCAGCGAGCCCGCGCCACCGCTGGCGATCACGGGCACCGGCACCGCGTCGGCCACCATACGCAACAACTCGCAGCCAAAGCCCGCCTGGGTGCCGTCGGCGTCCATGTCGTTCAGCAGCAGCTCGCCCGCGCCCAACGCCGCGACCTTGCTTGCGAATCCCAGCGCCTCGACGCCCGTCGCCTGTCGCCCGCCGTGCGTGGTCAGCTCAAAGCGACCGTCGACCCGGCGCACGTCGAGCGACACAACGATCGCCTGGGATCCAAACTGGTTGGCCGCTCTCGCCACCAAATCCGGGTCGCGCAGCGCCGCCGTGCCGATGCTGACCTTGTCGGCCCCCGCCAGCAGCACCGCGCGCATGTCGTCGATCGACCGCAGGCCACCGCCGACCGTAAACGGGATGAACAGGCGCCGCGACACGCGCTCGACCAGATCCAGCAGGATGTCGCGGCCTTGGTCGCTGGCGCGGATGTCCAGGAAGGTCAGCTCGTCGGCGCCCTCCGCGTCATAGCGGCTGGCCAGCTCGACCGGGTCGCCGGCATCGCGAAGTCCCAGAAAGTTCACGCCCTTGACGACGCGGCCGCCCTCGATGTCCAGGCACGGGATCACGCGGCGGGTCAGCATGGCGCCCCCAACCGCGCGGCCAGCAACCGCAATCCCGCGTCGCCCGACTTCTCGGGGTGAAACTGGGCGGCGAACAGGTTCTGGTGTTGCACCGCGGCCACGAACGGCACGCCGTAGTCCGCCTCTGCCACCACCACCGTCCGGTCCGTCGGCACGGCGTGGAACGAGTGCACGAAGTAGAAGTGCGTGCCGTCGGGCAGCGCGTCCAATGGCGAGCCCGAACGCGTGATCTTCACGTCGTTCCAGCCGATCTGCGGCACCTTCTGCGGCGCCCGAAACGCCACGTTGGTGCCCCGCAGCAGCCCCAGCCCGGGCACGCCCGGTGCCTCGTCGCTCGACTCGAACAGCAGCTGCAACCCCAGGCAGATCCCCGTGAAGGGCGTGCCGGCCTCGACGACCTGCCGCAGCGCCCGGTCCAGTCCGGTCTCGCGCAGCCGCTGCATCGCCTGGCCAAAGTGGCCTTGACCCGGAAACAGCACGTGGTCGGCCGCGCGCACGACATCCGGATCCGCCGTGATCTGCACGACAAAACCCAGATGCTCTGCGGCCTTGCGCACGCTGCCGACGTTGCCGGCGCCGTAGTCGACAAGCGCGATGCGGGGGCCGTCAGCCATCCAGCGCCCCCTTGGTTGACGGCACCTCTGCCGCCGCCCGCGGGTGGATCGCCACGGCGAGCTCGAGGGCGCGCGCGAACGCCTTGAACAGACACTCGATCTTGTGGTGGTCGTTCTCGCCGCGCTCGAGCGTCAGGTGCACGGTCGCCCCCAGCGCAATCGCCATCGCTTGAAAGAACTCGTGCACCAGATCGGTGTGCAGGTCGCCCACCTTCTCGTTGCGAAACGTCGCCTTGAACGTCAGGTGCGGTCGGCCCGACAGGTCGATGGCGCAATCGGCCAGCGCCTCGTCCATCGGAAAGCGAAACGCCCCCGTGCGCCACACGCCGCGCCGGTCGCCCAGCGCCTCGCGGAGGGCCCCGCCGATCACGATCGCCGTGTCTTCGACCGTGTGGTGCTGGTCGACGTGCAGGTCGCCGCGAATCGTCACGTCGAGGTCGATGTGCGCGTGCCGCCCCAGCGCCTCGAGCATGTGCGCAAAGAAGCCGATCTCGCAGTCGACCCGCGTGTGCCCAACGCCGTCCAGGTTCACCGTCGCCCGGATCTGCGTCTCGCGGGTGTCGCGCTGCACGTGCCCACGCCGACCGCTTGCCGTCACTTCCGCAGCCATGCCAGCACCTCCTCGACGCCGCCGAACACCGCCCACGCCCCCGCCTGGTACAGCCGCTCGCACAGCCCGTCGTTCCAGTCTGCCCCTGCCGGCAGCACGCCGATGGGCAGCACACCCGCCGCCACCGCCGCGCGCATGTCGTCCACGCTGTCGCCCAGGTACGCCGCCGTCGCCGAGACCGCCTTCAAGTCGGCCATCGCCTGCACGATTCCGTCGGGGGCCGGCTTCTGCGCCGCCATGTCTTCCATGGCCACCACGACCGGCCACGCGCCGGGTACCCCGTGCCGGTGCAGCGTCCACAGCGCCTCGACGCGTGGCCGCCCCGTGACGACACCCGTGCGAAAACGCTCGACCGTCCACGCCAGGTCTTCTGCCGACAGGCGAAACGGCTCGCCCGCGATCAGACCGTCGCCGTCGTCGCCCCAGTACAGCGACTGGAACACCTCGACGACGTCTGCGTACGGCACCACGCCGCCCAGCTCGGCGATCAGGGCCGCCGTGCAGTCCCAGTCGTTGTTCAACCCGCCGCGGCGCTTCAGGTCTTCGACCCGTTCGGGCGTCGCCTGGGCCACCGTGTCGTGCGTGGCACCGTAGCGCGACAGCAGCGCGCGGGCGGTGCGCAGGATGGCCTGGCGATAGCTGTCGCGCACGTCGGCCAACGGACCGTCCAGGTCGAACAGCAGGGTGTCGATCCGCGGCGCCGGCACCAGGACCTTGCGCAACCCGCCGAGACAGCGTTGCATTTGCGCGCGACTGCCGATGGCGATGCGCGCCCAGCCGTCGAGGGTCGGGTGGCTGCCGGTGCGGTCGCGGATCAGGATCCCCTCTGCGCGCAGGGACTTCTCGCACGCCGCCGTCTTGTCGCCCAAGTGCGCGAGCAGAAAGTTCGCGTGCGCCGGACCGACCTGCACGCCCATCTGTGCCAGACCGTGCACGAATTCCTCGCGCGCCACGGCAACTTCGGCCACGTGCTCGGCGATTTCGGCCGGGTGGTCCATCACCGCCAGCGACGCGACGATGGCCGCGCGGTTGACGTTGAAGGGGTTCAGCACGCGCCGGATGCCCTCGATGTTCTGCGCCTGCGACAGCACCGCCCCTGCCCGCAAACCCGCCAGACCGGCCACCTTGGAAAACGACCGCAGCACGAACAGATGGGGATGCTTGGGGATCAGGTCGGCGACGGTCAGGCCCACGAAGTCCGCATAGGTCTCGTCGACCAGCACCGGGCAGGTCACCCGATCCAGCGTCGCCACGATCGCCTCGCGAGGAATCAGGGTGCCGGTGGGATTGGCGGGCGTGACCAAGGCGACCATGCCCACGCCGGGTTCAAGCGCGGCGAACCAGGCATCGGGGTCGAACGCAAAGTCGGGGCCAAACGCCACACGCCGCAACGGGTTGCCGTACAGCCTGGCCCATACCGGAAACATGTCGAACCCGGGGTCGTGGGTGGCCAGGGCGGTCCCCGGCATCAGATGTGCCTCGCAGATCGCCTTGATGGCCTCGTCCGCCCCCGACGTGCAGGTGACCTGGTCGAGCTGCACGCCAAACGCCCGCGCCGCCGCTGCGTGCCACTCGGCATAGACCGGATAGGTGGCGATGGCGGCGGGTGTCAGGTCGCGGCGCAGGGCCTCGAGCACGAATTCCGGAGCCCCGCCGGGGTGTTCGTTGACGTCGAGGCGAAGCAGGCTCGCACGCTCCCAGGTCGGAATCCGGTACGGCGACGCGGCGTCCAAGCAAAGCCGCGAGGGCAGAAAGCCCCCAGACTCGGTGCGAGCATCGCGCCCAGACGTCACGGAATCACCTTGCGCAGCTCGGTTTCGAGGATGTCGGTGGCGCCCAGCCGCTTCAGCTCGGGGATCAGCCGTGCCACCTGCGCCCGCCGCACCGCCACCTTCACGGCATAACCGTTCTGGCCGTACAGCTGCGACACGGTGGGCGACTTCATCGCAGGCAGCGTCGCCACCAGAGCCCCCAACTTCGACTCTTCAATGTTCATTTCGAGCATGACGCGGTCGCGGGCATCCAGCACGGCGCGCATCAGCAGCATCAACTCCTCGATGACCTGCCGACGCTCTGGGTCCGCCATCGCGCTGGGGTGCGCCACGACACGGGTGGTCGACTGCAGCAGCGTGTCGGCGATGCGCAGGCCGTTCTCGACCAGCGTGCGCCCCGACGCGGTGTTATCGACGATCAGGTCGGCGTCCTCCGGCGGAAACACTTCGGTCGCGCCATAGCTGCGCATGAAGTGGTGGCGGACGTTGCGAGCTTCCAGCCAGGACCGCGTCAAGTGCTCGTATTCACTGACGACCACAACACGCTCACGGGAGAACAGCTCGTCCAGGTCGGTCGCCGCTGGCACCGCAGCGACGATGCGGACCGGGTCGAAGCCCAAGTCCAGCAGCTCGACGACGTCGGCCTGGCTCTCGCGCACCCAATCGTGACCGGTGAAGCCGAGGTCGTGAGCCCCCAAGCCAACCAACGCGGCGACGTTCTGCGCCTTCAGCACCTTGACGCTCAAGCGGTCATCGCTGCACTCGGGGCGATAGGCGCGATCCGGCATGCGCAGCGAGATGCCGCAGTCGGACAGCAGGGCGTGAACTCGGTCGAAGATGCGACCTTTCGGTAGGGCGACTTTCAGCATCGTGCAGGCTCGGTTGCAGAAGTTTGGTGTGGGCGTGGCCCGAAGGGTGCGGGAGTCTAGGGTTGCCGTCCGGTGATGTCCACACAAGTCCGCGCGGCCGGCTGCGGATGCCCATGGGTATCCAGTGGATGCGTCAGCCGCGACAAGACCTTGCGCCCCTTGCCGAATCGTCGATGTTTGCGCCATTGGCGGCGGGGCGTAGACTTGGCGACTGCGCACCACGCGCCTGTGTCCCGCCCTGCCGTAGGAGCACCGATGCTCGCTCGTGTCTCGCCCCGTGTCCGCCGGACAGTCGGTCTTTGCTTGGCCGCCTGCCTGACCGCGTTGGCTGGCTGCAGCGGCGCGCCTGTCGCCGAGGACGGTGCACCGGTCGCGTCACGCGTCCCCACCGACATCGACGACGCCGTGGCACTGGCCCGTGAGCAGCTGGCCGCCGCCGTGCCCGGTCCGGATGCCGACGCCGCTCGCGGTCGCGTGGCTCAGCGAACGGACGAGGCCGTGGACCACTACATCCAGGTTGGCGACGAGCGCCTTGCCGTGCGCGATGTTGCGGGTGCCGAACAGGCGTATGCCAAGGCGGCAGCCTATATGTCCGACGACCCCCGCGTGCGCCAAGCGCAAGGCCGCGCCGCCGAGGTCCGCACGCAAGCCGCCAACGTGATGGGCAATATCCGTGTCCGCACTCAGCGCTTGGCAGGGCGAGAGGGCTCGACCGAGGACCGCCCCGAGTGGCAAGCACTGCTCACCGACATGGACTGGCTGTCGGGTTGGCCGGACGTGCATCCCGATGCCCAGGAAGTGGTCCGGCAGGCAGCGCCATACGCCGCCAAACACCTGGTCGCATACGCACGGCAGCTCACGGCGTTGCAGGAGTTCGCTACGGCCGTGGTGCAGATCGACGCCGCGCTGCGCTGGCAACCGGGGCACATCGAGGCACTGGCCCTACGGGCAGAGCTGGTCGCCGCGGTCGAGGCGGTGGACCTGGTCCGGCAGGGCAACGAGCGCCTTTCCGCCGGGCGCCCCGACGAGGCGGTCGCTTTGTTCCAACAGGCGACGGAACGCAGTGCACTTGTGACGGACGCGCGGCAAGGCCTGGTCGAGGGACGCCGACAGTGGGGCCTGCGACTGCTGGCTCAGGCCCGCGCCACCGATCCCAAGTCCGCACTGACGCAAGCGATCGCGCTTGTGGCCCGCGTGCGGGCCTTGGGGGCGGACGACCCGACCATGCAGGCGGACACCGATGCGCTGGCCAAGCAACTCAATGCGTTGGCGGTGACCCGCTTGACCCCGCGGATCGCACTGGCGAAGCAGAAGAAGCTGCCCGGTGCCCTGTTCGTCTACTCGCGGCTGGCGGCCCAGCTGCAGGGCACCAAAGACCTGATCAAGCAGCAGCGCGCAGCCGACAAATCCGTCCTCGGGCTGGTCGAGTTCCGCATCGGGCTCCAGACCGACAAGCTGCCCAAGTCTGCGCCGACGGAGGTCATGGCGATCCTGCGCGATCGGCTGACCCAAGGGCTGAACCCGGTCGGCCCGGAAGCGGGACACGTCATCCTGTCCGCAAAGGGTGGCAAGTCCCATGCCGTCCTGAAGATTCAGGTCCCCGTGTTCGACGTGCGCCGACAGACGACGCCTGAGGAACGCAGCAAGCCGTACCTCGATGGCATCGTGCAGGTAGAGAACCCGGGCTGGTTTGAGGCGCAGGGCGAGAAGACGGCGACGCTGGCCCAACTCAACGCCGCTTCCGACGCGCTGCGGCCGCTGCTGGATCAGCTGAACAAGAGCGAGGCGGCGCTGTTTCAGCTGCAGGAGCAACTCGAAGCCCTGCACAAGAAGATCCGCGACGAGGACCTGGCCTGGTACGCCGACAAGCCGACCCCCTGCCCGGACAAGACACTCAGCTGCCCGCAGACCCGCGCACATGAGCGCTGGGCGGCCAATCTGGATTTCTATGCGCAGCAGATCGACAAGGAAAACAAGCGACTGGAGAAGTTGGCCCCGGAGGTCGAGCGCAGGCAGGCAGAGGTCGACAAGGCCCAGAAGGCGTTTGACCGCGCCGAGAAGATCGCCCACGAAACGCCCTCGATGACGCCCAGCGAGGTCTGGCTGACGCACACCTATCGCGTGCTGCGTCACGACCTGCACCTGGTTGCAGAGATCGAGCTTACGCTGCTGCTGGGGCGCAAGACCCTGGCTACGGGCCGCAACGCCGTCGAGGATCGCCGCACCGACTACGAAACCGACACGGTGCTGGTCCGCGGTCAGGTGCTCGAGAATCAGCGGCTGCCCCAACTTCCCGCGAACCCGCAGCTGTTGACGCAAGCGATCGACCAGCTGCTCGCCGTTGCCCTGCCGCCCATCACCGCGTCGCTGCGGACCCAAGCGGAGCAGTTCGTGCGCAAAGCCGCATCGGCAAAGACGGAAATTGAGCGTGTGCACTGGCTGGCGCTGGCGGCGCTGTCGCCCCACGGCATGTCACCCGACGCCCACGCCCGCGCCGTGGCGGAGTTGGTGGAGCTGACGGGCTACGACGCGGTCACAGGACGACTCCAAGCCGACCGGTTGCAGCTGCCCTGAGACACCGGTGAGGCGAGGGAAAACGTCCACCGGGGCGTTGCGAGCGCAGGATTTCATGCTCGCGACAGCTGCCCCGGGGGGTTTCGGGCGTGCAGAAATCAGCCATGTCACTCAGGACACGGCGCGAGCGAACCCACCGAGCGGCCAGCGCTCAATCCGTTCAGCGGATCGCCCCGAAAGGCGGCTAGTTCTTCTCGGCCGCGACCTGCATTTCCTTCGCCTTGGCGTAGGTCTGGCAGGTGAAGTCGCGCGCACAGGTCAGGCCGTCAGCGCAATCCGACCGCGACTTGCAGGTCTGCCCCGCCACGGCCTTCTCGCAACCAGCCAACCCAGCCATCGAAACGAACACAATGCACAACAGGAGCCACTTCATGGGACACCTCCTGAGGCGCAGCTTAGCATTTGTTTACAGATGTGCGTTACGTCTTTTTTGTGAAGATTTCACCGGGGTTTGCGACGCACACGACCTGCAGATTCATGGCGTCGGCTGGGAATTTGGCGCGCAGCTCGAGACCCCCGCACCCACCAGTGTGTAGCCGGAATTCGCGATGACCTTGGTGACCTCACCGGTATCGGAGGCCAACTTCCACACCGCGCTGGACGCGTCGAAGCCCGACTTGAAGAACAGGTAGAAGTCCCCACCCCACCAAGCAAAAGCCCACGCCTGCACGCCTGAGAAGCTCTGCGCGGGCAACGGAAAGGTGAAGTCCGTCGCGGCCGTCTGGGTATTCAGCTTGCGCACGCTGGGCGGGCTGGTCGAGGGGAAGAAGGCCCACAGCTGCCCGACGCCGTTTCCCGTCAGGTCAGGGCTGCCGGGGCCGCTGGTCAAGGTGCCGATTTTGGTGACGGTGAGGTCGGGAAACGCGACCTTGCCCAACGACCCCGTGCCCATGCTGAATTGACTGGCCGGGGCACCGGCGATGTACAGTGTCTCGTCCTGCAAGCCCTGATTCTGCGAAACAAACGCCATGCCGAACAGCTCGAAGCCTTTCTGACCCGGCAGGAACGCCGTCGACTGGCAGCTCGCGTCCAGCGTGCTGACCTTGTACAGCGAGCCGCCTTGACCGATGGACGACTGGTACAGCACCCACGCGTCGGCGTTGCGGTCGACGCCCATGGCGAATGGGGTGTCGCCGGCTGGCGCGGGGCAGTTCAGCTTGCCGACGACCTTCAACTCCTTGTCCGCGGGCTGAAAACTCAGCAGGACCTTCTCTGCCGAAACCACGTAGACCAGCTTGGACCGCTCAGAGCACTCAAAGGCCGGTGTTGCATCGCCTGGTTCGGTCGTGTCGGGCACGTCGTCGAAATAGCCGGCCCAGTCGGCGGCGTCGTCGACGGCATCGGTCGCCGCGTCGGTGACAGAATCCTGGACAACGTCGACAACATCCGCACTTGCATCGGTCCCGTTGGGGTCGAGGGCGTCCTGCACGGCATCCACTGCTGCGTCATCCCCAAAGAGGTCGCCAGCCTGCCCGTCTACCTCGCCGCCCTGCCCGTCTACCTCGCCGCCCTGCCCGTCTACCTCGCCGCACTGACACGCCGCCCAGCCAAACCCGGTGCCAAAGCACGACTGCACGCCCTGAACGCCCGGCGCGCACCAACACAGCTGGGTCGCCCCGGGGGCGCAAACCTGCGCCAAACCGCCGGGATTCGTCGAGGGCGTGCTGCAGCCGACCAGCGCCATCAGCGCCGTTGAGGTGATGAGGAGAACGCGCTTCATTTGACCGCCACCGTGCTGCCCTGCTCAGGGCGCTTGCCGCGAACCCCTTTGTAGAAGACCTGCATGGTTGCAATGTCCGCTTCCAGGTCGCCGGTGGGCCAGAACAGCGGTCCGAAGCCCACGACCTTCTTGGTGAAGTCGGCGTAGCCCAGCAGGATCGGCACCTTGGCACCTGCGGCGATGTGATAAAAACCGGTGCGCCAGTGCTTGGTGAATTTGCGGGTGCCCTCGGGGGCCATCACCAACACCAGCTCGTCGGACTGCTCGAACAGCTTGACGACCTGCTCCACCGCACCGTGGGGCGTCGATCGCTCGACCGGCAGGCCCCCCTGTCGCCGCATCCACCAGCCCAGAGGACCCTTGAACAGCGTGTGCTTGCCCAGGAAGTTGGTGCACAGGCCAAGGGACCACACGAGCGCGATGTAGAACACGAAGTCCCAGTTCGACGTGTGCGGGGCGCCGATGATGATGTACTTCTTCAGGTCCGGCAGGCTGCCCTCGACCTTCCAGCCCTGAACGCCAAGAAACGTCTTGCCGATCCGTCGCTGGAAGAAACCTGGCGTGGGTCTTGCTGATGCCGACATGCAGGGCCTCGAAGGTCCGGAGGTTCAGGGAGGGCTGATCGTCAGGGTCGGCTTGCCGGTCCACCCCTTGCCCGCGAAGGTATACGTCCAGTTGGGGTCCAGCGCGATCTTCTCGGGCTCTGCCGGCAGCGCGTATTCGACCTTCACCGCCTGTCCCGGGGGCAAGTCCACCTTCTGAAACACGTTGCCGCTGGGCGTCTTGAACACCAGCTCGAAGTCCGGCATCGGCTGCATCGACTTGCCATCGCGGGCGATCGCGAAAGAGACCTTGCCGTCTGCCCACTTGTAGTCGCCCACCGTCACAGTCGGGCACGGGCTGGCATCGACCCACTCGTCGAAGAAGACCTTCCAATACACGGCGTCGCCCGTCTCCTGGGCCAGAAAGTTGCGCAGGTCGTCGGTCGTCACGGCTGTGCCGCGCTTGGCCTCGTACCACTTGCGCATCACCGTCATCAGGTCCAGGCCCCACTTGTCCATCAGGCGCCGGCCGACCATGTGCAGCACCATCGCGCCGTAGGTGTAGTAGATGTTGCGCTGCATCCACATCGACTCGAAGTCGGCATCCAACGAGAACCGCAGCGGCCCCTGCTTGCCCCACGCACACTCCTGACCGCCCTGCACCCGGTCGGCCTGTGCCCAGGAACCCGGCGTCGTCTCTAGAGAAAGTCCCTTGGCGACGGCGAAGTCGGTGAACCAGGTGTCGATGCCCTCGTCCATCCAGATGTCGCGCCACTCCTTGATCCGCACGTCGTTGCCCCACCACTGATGCACCGTCTCGTGCGCCAGCGTGTGCACGTCGGTGATGTGGTAGGGCGCGAACCAGAGGTTGCCGACGTGCTCCATCGCGCTCTCGTAGCCAGGCACCGACACCAGCGTCAGGTTGCCCTCATACGCATACGGCCCAATTGCCGCCGACATCCAGTCGATCACGCTGACGGACACCCACGTCTTGTCGCTGCTCAAGGGCTGGGTCCCCGGGATCACCGCCGTCACCGGCATCCCCGCCGCCGTCGTGCCCGACGCGACGACCTGCGACACAGGCATCGCCAGAAATGCCAGGGAATACAGCGGCATGGGCGTCTTCTGCGAGAACCGCCACGTGGCGCCGTCTTGCACACCCAAACCGCTGGGACCGGTCGCCCGCCAAGTCGCGTCGGGCAACTGCAGCTCCAGATCGACCCGCTCGATGCCCGGCACCTCGTCGTTTGCCTTGTCCACCGACGGCCGCGCCTGAGGCGAAAACAGCCACAGCGACGAGCCATTGGGCTCGGTTGCCGGGCCGATCGCGTACGTGCCCGTCGCCTTGTCGGTCCACGTCCGCATCCCACGGGGCTCGTCCAGCACGCCCCGCCACGGAAACGGCTGCGACACGAAGTCGACCGTCACCGACACGCGCTGGCCCTTGGCGAACGGCCCCGTGCAAAACACCGCCACGCGGCTGTTGTAGCGATACGGGACGCTGGACCCAAGCACTTGGAAGTCCTCGCCAAATAGCCGCACCGCGTCGCCAGCCTCCGGCGCGTCGAACGACAGGATCTGCCGGGTCGGCCATACCTCAGACTGCGGCAGGGTCAGGTCGAACCGCAGGTCCAGCGCGACCACCGGCGGCACCAGCCCCGCGGCCTCGCAAGTCCCTGCATGGTTTGGACCCCAAGCCAGCGCGTCGGGGTCGACCGGCACGTCCGGGGCGTCGACCTCGGGCAGACCCGATGCCGCGTCGTCGGTGAGGCCGGTCTCTGTCTGGTCGACCAGCGCGTCGGCGTCGGTCACCCCTGGGGGCAAGGACGCTTCGTTGCCGGAGCAACCGACCACGAACAGGGCGGCCATGGGCAGCAGAAGCGCAAGCGTGAGGTGCAATCGGGTCATGCGGCAAGGTCCCTCCCGGTCCCGGAGCGTACCCGGTTCGGGCAGGCGGCAACAGGGGCCACGGGTGTACGCAATGCGACACGATTTGTCGCCCTGTGGGTGCAGACTTCGGGACATGAAGCACACCGACTTCCAGCTTCCGACCCAATGCGGCTTTGGCTACGACCCCG
The DNA here is from genome assembly GCA_964447285.1 of uncultured Enterobacteriaceae bacterium. GTDB lineage: Bacteria > Myxococcota_A > UBA9042 > UBA9042 > UBA9042 > CAJBNH01. The sequence goes on from CAYURO010000006.1 coordinate 175,258, forward strand.
TGCGGCGGCAAGTGCGCGCCTACCAGTCGGATGCCGTCTACGTGGTGCGGTTGGACCCACCGCAGGCGTGGCTGCGCGACGCCCGGCACCCCGGTTGGCTGCACGTCCGGCGCGTCCCGTGGACGGCGTTCGCGCGGCTGCTGGCGATGGCCGACGCGTGGGACAAGCGTGTGGCGTGGACAAGGCTGTTCGGCAAGGAGGTGCAGCCCGGCAAGGGCGTCCAACAGGCGCTGCAGCTGCGGGCGGATCTGGACCCGGTGGCGCTACAGCAGGCGCGGCGGTTCGGGGGCGACGTTTGGCCGATGTATGCGTTCTTCGTGCGGTGTCCGGCGGCGCGCGAGCTGGCCGAAACGCAGCCGCTGCTGGCCTACGGTCTGGCCTTCTACGTCCAGGCGACTGGCCACAAGGTCGCGTGGCCCCTGCGGACGGTGCGCCGACTGCTGAAGCGCAAACGGCGCGAGATCGCCGGGGCGCTGGGCTTGCCCGCTAGCGAAATGGCCGTGCGGATTGCCGGGCGAGTGCCCGCGAGCGAGGTATCGGTCCCGATCCTCGAGCGGCTGCGGTCGGCCCTGGCGATGCCGTCTGCACTGCGCAAGTTGCGGCACTTGCACCGGATCGACGAGACGACGTTGGAGCTGCTGGCGGACCCCGCGACGGAGCCGTACGTGCATCTGCACCTGCTGGAAGACGCCGCGCGCGCCGGCGCCATGCCCCGCGATGTCGACAACTACGGCTTCCTGCAAAACACGGCGGTTGCGCGGTGGTTGCGAGACACGGCGAACCTGTTGCACGCGGAGGGCCGGCGCCTGCCGATGCTCCGCAGCATCACGCAAGTCCGCGAGCTGCATGACGAAGCCGCGGCCACGGCACGCTCTCTCGCCGCCGAGAATCTGGCGTTCGGCCCGCCCGCACTGCCCGGGCAGCACGGGATCGAGCCGCTGACGTCGGCCGTAGAGCTGCACGAAGAGGCGGAGGAGATGCACAACTGTCTGGCCGGCTCGTGGTTCGTGTACCAGGTGCTGACGGGCCAGCTGTGGGTGTACCGCGTGACGCAGCCAGAGCGGGCGTCGCTGTCGATCCGCCGGACGGCACCGGGCGCCCCGTGGGTCATCGACGACCTGAAGGCGCCCTGCAACAAGTCGGTGCAACCCGAGACGGCGAAAGAGGTTCAGCGTTGGCTGGCCGACACGCAACGCCGGGTGCTGGCGTTGGGCGAGCAACTCAGCCTTCCCTTCCACGAAGACGACTTCGAGGGGCCGCAGCTGCGGGCGTGGCGCGCGCGGGCGCAGGTGGAGGCGATTCCGTTTTGAAAGTCGGGCGAGATCGGTGCCTTAGGCCAACAACTCCGCCATCCCCACCCAACCGGTGTCCCCCGCAGCCCGACGCTCGGCCGCGAAGCGCGCTGCGCGCAACGCCCCGTGGGCAAACACCTTCCGGTCGCGCGCCTCGTGCGAGATCTTGATCCGTTCCAGCGGCCAGGCGAGCTGAACCTCATGTTCGCCCACCACATCTCCCAGCCGGATCGCATGGATGCCGATCTCGCCCCGGGGCCGCTCACCGCAGATGCCCGACCTGCCATCGCAGCGCACCGCCTCGAAGTCCTGCCCGCGCGCCGTGGCGATGGCCTTGGCGACCGACAGCGCGGTGCCCGATGGCGCGTCCTTCTTGTGGTGATGGTGCGCTTCGATGATTTCGACGTCGGCATCGAGCCCCAGCACCCGCGCGGCGCGGGCGGCCAGATCCGTCAAGAGCGCGACACCCAAGCTGAAATTGCTGGCCTGAAACACCAGCGTGTGCTTGGCCGCCTCTGCCACATGGGCGTGGTCCTCGGGCGTCAGACCCGTCGTTCCCAGCACCCACGCGACGCCGTGGCGCGCCGTCCACTCGGCGTGGTCTGCCACCGCCTCGCGGTGCGTGAAGTCGATCAGCACGTCGCACGGGTCGTTGCCCCACTTGCTGAGCGGCAAGCCGCCGGATTCGTTTGGCAACGTGATGCGCGCGGTCACTTCGAGGTCAGACGCGGCGTCGACAAGCTCGACCAGCGCGGCGCCCATGCGGCCGTTGGGACCCGAGATGCCGATGCGAAGGGGCGTGGTCATGTCGTTCTCCTCCAATTCACTGCAGATAGTCCAGCTGCAGCGAGCGCAGCGCGTGGGACAGATAGCGCGGGTCGTCGCTGCCGGGCTGGCGGGCTTCGGGCTGCTCGGTCGCCAGCTCGTTGTCCTCCAACGGCCGCAGCAGCGTCCGCGGCACCGTCAACGTGTAACGACCGGAACCGACCGCCACGAACGCTCCCACCGGCCGACCGTTCAACGTTACGCTGACCGGTTGTCTGCCCAGCGTGGTCGCGATGCTCCAGGTCAAGCGGAGGTCCCCCGGACGAGCTGGGTCGAGCGCCTCGGGGCGAAACACAACGCGGCTGCGGCGACCTTCGGTCCAGCGGAACTGGGACTCTGCCTCAAACCAGCCGATGAAGGTGACGGCGCGGCTGTGGAACGCGATCTCCTGGCCAAGGCGGTAGACTGGGACGCGGCTGAATTGCCTTTGTGCCCCGAGCAGATAGCCGACGCCGAGTGACACCGCCCCCCAGAGCAAGGCACCGGCGAGCAGCGAAACGACCAGGTGGCGACGGGCGGGCTCTGTCATCAAGACACCCAGATGCCGTTGAAGATGTAACTGGCGTAGCGCGCAAATGCGGCCAAGAACAGCAGGTACACCGGATAGAATACAAGGGGAATCGATGGTTTGGTGTCATCGCCCAGCGGGTCAGCTCGTACGATTCGACGGTCGAACCCGACCAGCAGCATCGCCAGCGCCGCGAAGTGGACGATGTACGGCAGCTCGTAACGCCCTGCATTCATGATGCCCCCGCGCTGCCCCACGACCGGAAGCACCAGCAACGGCATCAGCAGGCCGAACAGCACCAGCACCAGAGGAAAGCGACGCGCGAAGGCCAAAAAGAGCAGCAATCCGCCGAAGAATAGCATCGCACCCGTCGCCACCGGGTCCAGCACCGTGTTGCCCGTGAACAACCCTCGCACGGACTCGAGTGGGGCCTGCAGCGTCAAAAAGCCGCTGACGGTCAACGGCATGCCGGCACCCGTCCATGCTTGCGTCGCGTGCAGCGTTGCCAGCGGGTCGCCGAACCGCAGCTGGCAGTACAGCGCCCACCCCAGATAGCCGGTGAACGTCAGCGGCACGTGGACCAGCAACACCGTTCGCCAGCTGTGATCCCAACCGCTGCGCCACCACGCGTGCAAGACGTAGAGGAAAAAGACGAGCGACAGGAAGATGCCGTACGGCCGGGCCAGCGAGGCGGCGATGATGGCGAACACCACCCAGTGCATCCGCGGCCGCACCAACAGGAACCAGAAGAAGGCCGCAAGGCACAGGACCAGAGCCGCCTCTGAATACCCGTTGAACAGGTAGATGGCGAACGGGTTGGCGACCCAAAGGCCGACCGTCATCGTCGCGACCGGCTCGCCCAGCAGGTGTTTCAGCGTGCGGTGAAAGAGCAAACAGGCGGCAAGCGTCATGGTGGCGCAGGCGACAAGCTCGGCAACCCCGACGGACACGCCCAGCAGCCGGTGGACGACCCAAACCACGCCTGGATGCAGCGGGAAGAACGCCACGGTCTGCTGCGCGCTGTAGTCGCCGTCGAAGCGATAGCCTTCTTGGACGATGCGCCCGTACCAGCTGGCGTCCCACGGCAAGTGTGCACCGGCGGCGATGATGTCCCAGCCCTGAATCAGGAAAACGGACAAGGAGATCGCCCAGAACAGCACTGGGGCAAAGCTGGTCGAAGCGACGATCCGTCTGAGCATCTGCTGTATCCCCCTGACGCCGCGGGGGAAGTTACGCCACGGCTGGTTGCACCGCAAGCAGGGCCAAACGGCCGACCAAGACAAACCGGGCCCCACAGGCAGCGTCTCGCGCAGGGACCAGAAGACGGCCCGTGCACACCTGGCTAGTTCGGGAACGCCACCTCGACGCGAATCCTGAAGTGATCTGAGAGGTTCGTGGTCTGCGCGACGCCGTTCACCTGTGCCGTGACGGGCTGGTGCAGGATGGGCTGGCCCTTGCTGCTGCCGGACACACCGTGCAGCAGGACGTGGTCGATCAGGACGTCCGGGCCGCCCTTGTCCGCGCCCGAGGCGACCAGCGTGTTCTCGTTGCAGAACGAACAGGTCGCGGTCGCAGCGGTGGCAAACGGGTCGCTGAAGTCGGCGGCGGTGAACCGGGCGGAGTTCCCCGGCGGCTCGGCGCTGACCGCTGAACCGTTGGCAATCCAAGAAATGCGTACAAGGGCATCTGGCACCAGCGCCAACCATCCCCGCTCGTTCTGCGCCAGCTTTCAGTTGGGCAGGGCCCCCATCAACGTGACTTCGTTCTTGTCGTTGAAGAAGTGCTTGGCCCTGGCGAAATAGCCGTGAGACCGCGCAGTTTCCAGCGCCCGCTGCAGCTCCTCCCAATCCGGCCCGCGCTTGAACTTCATCTGCACCACGAAGCGCCGCGCCAGCTGGGCGCTGCACCAAGCATCCAGCAGCTCCGACACGCGTTCCGGATAGGCGATGATGTCGGACACCAGCCAGTCCACCTGCTGCGGTGGGCGCCAAGCAAACGCGTCCCCCATGACAGACTGTACCCCCGGGTCGGTGGCCAAATGGGGAGCCAGCGCCGCCCGGTCCACTGCCGTCACCTGCGCACCTGCCTTTCGCATCACCCTCGTCCAGCCGCCGGGCGATGCACCCAGGTCCACAGCGGTTGCCTCGGGTTGCGGCAGCTCGCCCAGGCACGCCAACGCCTCTTCGAGCTTGCGGAACGACGACGCGGGCGCGATGGGGTCGTCGGCCACCTCGGCCAAGCCCGCGGGCAGGCGGCTGGGCCATGACGCTGCGGGCGGCAGCGCCTGCACCGACGACGCAGAAACCCAAGCGTTTCCCGGATCCAGCAGCAGGATCTGCAGCAGAAGCGCGGGGTTCTGCCCGGTCACCGGACGCAGCTTCGACAGCTTGCGGTGGCGCTCGCGAATGCCGGCCACCACGGCCTCGGCCACCAGCTCGGCGCGGCGCTGCATCAGCGGCTTGGGCGTGCCCTTCAGCTGCCCCGGAACCAGCGCGTGGACGTCCCAAGACTCCAGCCCCGCGACAAACTCCGGAGCGGCCAGGGCCAAGAGACCCTCCGTCAACCCCTTGATCGATGCGGCTTGCACCGGCTGCGCATTCGGCAGCACTTGCAACGCATAGACGGGGTCCAGCCGCTGCAGGGCATCGGGAGCGACGGCAAGCGCGCGGTCAATCTGGGCGCGGACCAGACCGGGCAGTACCGGCGCGACACGAAGGACCCCCGCAAGGCCGGATAGCTCCTCGCAAAGCGTCTCTTCGAACGTGTGACGGCAAGTGAAGAGCCAGGTCGACAAGGCAAACCCTCCGGGCGGCAGGCTGAGCCCCCGGGCCGACCCTAGCTGGACCTGCGGCGGGGGGCAAGGTTGACGACCCGAACGCATCGCCTTCAGCATGTGTCGCTCCGACGCAAGGAAGTGCCGATGCCCACAACGACACCCGCTCCCCAAGACCTGAGCCCACGCGGCTTCCGTCTGGCGGCGGAGTCAGGAGTGGTCGCGCTGATCGTCGTCGCACTGCATTTGGTCGCTTTCCTGCCTGAGATGGGGCGCAACTACGACTTGGACCAGCTGTGCCAGTTCGACTGTGGCTGGTACCACGGCATCGCCGAGTTCGGTTATCCCCGCTATCCCATGCCGATTCCGCCCGGCGAGATGCGGCCGACCGCCTTCTTTCCGGCCTATCCACTGCTGGGGGGCCTGGTGTGGCGGGCCACGGGACTGCCGATCCGTGTGGCGATGGTAGTGGCGTCGATCCTCGCGTCGCTGGTGTTTTGGGGCCACTTGTATGCGTTGTTGCGGCGGGCGGGTCTGACGCGGGGACGCTTGCTGGCCGTGCTGGGCGTGGTGGTCGCGTATCCCGGGTCGATGTATCTGGTCGCCGGCTACTCTGAGGCGCTGTTTCTGGCGGCGGGGTTTGCGTTCCTGTTTTGGAGCACGGCGCCGGGCCGATGGGCACCTTGGGTCGCTGCCTTGTCCGGGGTCGTGCTGACCGCCGTGCGGGTGCCGGGGCTGGTGGCGCCGCTGGTTGTGTTTCTGGCATGTGCGCGCGAGGCCGCACGATCGTCGGAGGTGGCCGGTTGGCGCGCCCGCGTGGGCCTGCTGATGCGCCGCGCGTGGCCCAGCATGGCGGCACCGCTGGGGCTGGTCGGCTTCCTCGCGTTTGGCCATTTCGCCTTTGGCTACTGGGACGTCTACGCGCAGTCGATTGCCGCCGGTTGGCAACACGAGACCGAGCCGTGGGCGCTGGGGCGGCTGCCGGCATGGCTGGCGCGGGACGCGTGGCTGTTCGTCGACCACGGCGAGTTCACTCCACGAACGCTGTCCCGGCTGGTGCTCGCAAGTGCTCTTGCCGTCACGGCTTTGCTGGCGGTTCGCTGGCGACGCGCGCGTACAATCTTGCCACCGCGAGACCTCGAGCTCGCCGGCCTGCTGCTTGCCGTCGCGGCGGCACTGCTGCTCCTGTCCGGCACGTTGGACGGAGGACCGTTCCGCGAGTGGGAGAACCTGTCACGCCACGCGATTCCCGTCGCCGCCGCGCTGACGGCTGCGGGGGCCCTGCTCTTCCCGTCCCCACTCTCGAGTCCGCGTCGCTGGGTGGTCGGCGGCATGGTCGTGGTGTGGGTGGTTGCGGGCTGGGCGGCGCAACTGTGGTTTTTCCACAGGTTCGTCCACCACTTGTGGGTGTCATGATCTTCGCCGTTGGCAACCCTTTTTCCAGCGCCTAGCATCGAACCGGTCGCACCACAGATCCGTCACTCTTTCCCCTTGCACGAGGTCACGCCATGCCCACTACCCAAGAGAACCTCCAGGTCGCCTTTGCCGGCGAGAGTCAGGCCAACCGCAAGTACCTCGCCTGGGCCCGCAAGGCGGAGCGCGACGGCTTGCCACAGATCGCCAAGCTGTTCCGCGCCACCGCCGAGGCGGAAACCATCCACGCGCTCGGCCACTTCCAGAACATGGGCGGCGTGGGCTCGACACTCGACAACCTGCGCAACGCGGTCGCCGGAGAGACGTACGAATTTCAAGAGATGTACCCGCCCATGGTCGAGCAGGCGATCGCCGAAGGCCACCGCGCCAAGACGATGCTGGGTTGGGCCAACGCCGTCGAGGCGGTCCACGCTGATCTGTTCAAGCAGGCCCTGGCCGCTCTGGAATCGGGCGCCGACCTGTCGCAGATGGACGTCTACCTGTGCCCCGCGTGCGGCCATCTGGAGTTCGGGGTCCCCCCCGACGCCTGTCCGGTCTGCGGAGCTCCGGCTGCCAAGTACGTCAAGGTCGCCTAGCAGGCGCGACACCGCAGGGTCACGCCCCTCTGCGCGCGCCCGACCTTCGGGACGCGCGCAACGGTGGGGTGTATCGACCTGCCGACGCCCCATAGCGGGCCAAAATCCTCGCCACCGATAGCCGATTCTGGCACTATGGCCGGCGCCAGGCCCTTCTTTTCGGGCCGAGGGGATGACCATGAACACGCGTATAATCCACGGCTTGTGTGCCGTTCTGGCGATGTCCGCCCTGGCTTGCGAGTCGGGCACAGGCACGACACCGACAACGGGCAACCCGCCACAGAAGGTGACCGCGACCGAAGCTGCGGCGCAGGCCAACGCGTCTGTGGGCACACTGAGCGATGAGTTCGGCACCCAGATGGCCTTCCTCAGCGAGTCCAAGACCGTCGACGACATGGCCACCGGCTGCGCCGAAGGCGATCAGGTCTCACCGGTCGATCCCAACGGCACCGACCTGCCGCCCGTCGACTCATGCGGCGAGCCGGTCGATCCGCAGGCGATGGCGGACGACTTCCAGACCTGGCTGAAAGACAACCTGCTGAATGCGGACTTCGCGAACCCGGCCCTGTCGACCGACACCGAGGCCGTGTTCTGCATGAAGGCCGACAAGATGTGCCAGGAGGACACGGAGACAGGCACGACGTTGAACGAGACCTGCGCGCAGGGGTTCGCTGCGGCGCCGATCTGCGTCGGGCTGACCAAGATCAGCGCCACGGCAATGAGTGGTCGATTGCTGATCGGCAAGGACCCCATCGTTCCCGCGACGTTCAGCCTCAGCCCCAACGCGTTTTCGGCCCAGGTCGACTTGGCCAAGGCGCGGCAAGCAGCCGACGTAGTGGCCAAGGCGCACGGGGAAGAACTGCCGGAGGGATTCCCGTCGGTGGTCGAGGGCACCCTCGGCGGCGAAGTGGCCAAGCAAGCGGACGGCAACTACGGGGTGGCGCTGTCGATCGTGAAGGCCGTGCGTGTCTCTGCTTTCGCCGCGACTGACAAGCGTCACTACGACGTCAAGCTGGGTGTCGCCGCCCAAGCGCTGAACCTGACCGTCAAGGGCGCCAAGACCATGATCGGCGGCGCAAACTTCGGCACGGTCGACATCGTCGCCGCGATGGACCTGCTGATGGGCGGCGCGAGCTGCTCGCAGACCGACTCGCCCACGCCCGACCCCGGTGGCGGCGTCCCGATGCCGGAGCCCGAGCCCTGCCAGGAGCCGCCCGCCAAGGTCGGCAACTTCCTTCTCTCGCTCGCCGGCCCCGCCGTGGGCGTGACCTACACGTTGAGCACCGACGGCAAGGTCGAGACCGTGAAGCTGACCGGCGTGAGTCTGGGCAACGACACGGCCCGCCTGAAGTTCAACGACTTCACCAAGCTGACCGAGGTTGCGACTCTGGATCTGAACAAGTCGGCCGGCCGCAAGGTCGATGTCGAGCTGGTGTTGGGAGAGTCGGACCCGATCTTCAGCGTGATCAGTCAGTTGGATGTCGAGCTAGGCCACTGGATGGCGGCGCTGGCCCCCCAGTTCGAGGACTTGCCCGTGATGTTCTACCAAGGCGTCTCACGCGTGCTGCTGGGCGGCGCGACCAAGCCGTCGGTGCAGTTGATCGGCTCGACCGCCGCCTCGACGTCTGAGCCCGTGAACCCGGGTGACCCGATTCCCCCCGATCCCCAGCCGGCCGGCCCCCAAGCGGTCCTGAAGGTGTTGGCGGGCGCGCTGGACCTGACGGCGACGGGTCTAAAGGACATCGCGGACGTGGCGATCAAGGTCACGTCGGGCCAGTGTCTGGTCGAGAAGGCTGAGGACACGTCCGGCGCCGACAAGGGCGAGCAGCATCTGTTCTCATCGCTGGAAGTTGGCGTCTGCGAATAGCGGCCCCGGCGTCCTGAAACGACCAAGGCCCGAGACTCCTGCGAAGGGGGCTCGGGCCTTGGTGTTTTTGCGGCTGCTCTGAACGAGCTAGTACCGGTAGTTGTCGGGCTTGTACGGCCCCTTGGGAGAGATCCCCAGGTACTGCGCCTGCTTGTCGGTCAGCGTCGTCAGCTTCACGCCCAGCTTCTGCAGGTGCAGGCGGGCGACTTCCTCGTCCAGATGCTTGGGCAGCACGTGCACGCCCACCTCAAACTTCTCAGTCCACAGGGCAAGTTGCGCCAACACTTGGTTGGTGAAGGACGTGCTCATCACAAAGGACGGGTGGCCGGTCGCACAGCCCAAGTTCACCAGACGGCCGCGGGCCAGCACGATCAGCGTCTTGCCGCCGAAGTGGAACAGGTCAACCTGCGGCTTGACGTTCTCCTCGACGACGCCGGGCGTGGTCTCGAGCCAGCGCATGTCGATCTCGCTGTCGAAGTGGCCGATGTTGCACAGGATCGCCTGGTCCTTCATCGCCTGCATGTGGACGCCCGTGACGATGTCGCAGCAGCCGGTCGCGGTGACGAAGATGTCGCCCAACGGCGCGACCTCCTCCATCGTGCGGACCTCGTAGCCCTCCATGGCGGCCTGCAGTGCGATGATCGGGTCGATCTCGGTGATGACGACGCGTGCCCCCAGCCCCCGCATCGACTGCGCGCAGCCCTTGCCCACGTCGCCGTAGCCCGCCACCACGACCAGCTTGCCGGCCATCATGATGTCGGTCGCGCGCTTCAGACCGTCGGCCAGCGACTCGCGGCAGCCGTACAGGTTGTCGAACTTGGACTTGGTCACGGAGTCGTTGACGTTGATGGCCGGGACCTTCAGCTCGCCGCGCTCGTGCATCTGGTACAGGCGGTGCACGCCCGTG
>CAYURO010000007.1:0-181625 GCA_964447285.1 uncultured Enterobacteriaceae bacterium
CGTCATGCGACGACCTGGGCGTTGACAAAGGAGTAGTCACGTCCTCTCCATGCTCACCCACGGCCGGCTCAACGCCGCCCGGCAGGGCGACATAGAGAGGGGACCTCCGACCAACGGCCCCTCTCTATGTCGCGTGAAGTGCTTGTTCTACAAGCATTGTAGTGAGCATGGAGAGGGTGGCGCCGACAGGCGACGGGGTGAGGCGCGATCCCGTCTTCCGGTCCACACGTTTCGATCAGACCTGCCGGTCGCAGACGCGAGGAAAATGTGACTAGTCATCGGGCACCGAGGCCCGTCCCAACCCGGAACTCGGGGACAGGATGACGATCGCGTCCGCCGACCTCGCGCAGCAGCTTCCGACCAGCAGGCTCCTCACGCCCCGCCGCGCCACCCCGTGACGCCCCCCATCAGCCGCCGTACACTCCCGCCCGCGCCAGGGACCGCCCCCGTCTCGCCCCACCGTGCGCAAGGTCGCCATGCGTCTGCCCATCTGTTTCGCCGTCGCCCTCTGCACCATCGCCCTGTTGCCCGCGACCGTCCAAGCCCAGGGCGCGTGGCGCACGTTCACGGGCGAGGCGATGTCTACCCGCATCCAGGTCATCGTCCCCGACCGTCCAGAGGCCGAAGGCGACGCCGACGTCGTGTTCTCGATCTTCCGCGAGGCCGAGGCGCGCATGAGCGAGTGGCGCCCGAACTCGCCGCTGACGGCCGTGAGTGCCGGGGCAGGTGGCCCCGCGGTGTCGGTGCCGAACGACGTGCGCGAGATCCTGGCGGTGGCGCGGCGCGTGGGCTATGCGACGGACGGCGCGTTCGACGCGACCTGGGCGGCGCTGTGGGGCGTGTGGGACTTCTCGGAGAAGAGCGCACACCGCGTGCCAGACCCTGCCGAGATCCAACGGCGCCTGCCCCTGATCGACTACCGCCAGATCGAGCTGGACCCCGAGGCGAGGACGGCGCGGCTGGCCAAGGTGGGGGCCAAGCTGGGTCTCGGCGGGATTGCCAAGGGGTGGGCGTTGGAGCGGGCGGCCGAGGCGCTCGAGCGGCGCGGCGTTACTGCGTTTTCGCTCTCGGGGGGCGGCCAGGTGCTGGTGCGCGGCTTGAAGGACGGCCGACCGTGGCGCGTCGGCGTTCGCAACCCGCGGGGCGGCATGGAGGATCTGCTGGGCGTGCTCGAGGTGTCCAACGTCTCGGTCTCGACCAGCGGCGACTACGAGCACGCGTTCGAGGTGGCCGGCGTGCGCTACCACCACATCCTGGACCCGCGCACCGGTTGGCCGGCTCGGGGGCTGCGCAGCGCGACGGTGGTGATGGACGACGCGACGTGGGCCGACGCGCTGTCGACGGCGTTCATCGTGTTGGGGCGCGAGCGGGCGCTGTGGTTCGCGACCTGGTTCCCGGGCGTCGAGTGCCTGCTGATCGACGACGACGGCCGGTTGTGGCCGAGCCGCGGACTGGTCGGACGGCTGACGCTGGCCAAGTAGGACCGGTTGGGTCGCGTATTTGTCCAAGCGTGGACTTCACTTGACGAAATTGCCGCAGCGCGTCATGCGCCAACCCGGGCAGATTCCGGTTGCGTGCGGTGTTGTCCCGTGTAGCCTACGGCGGTTCCCCCCGGTAGGCCCCCCATTCGCGAGGAGTCCCATGAGCAACATCGTCCGCTGTGGCCTGATCCAGTGCAGCAACCCCATCAACGACGAGACGGTGCCGGTTGCCGACATCCAGAAGGCCATGTTCGAAAAGCACATCCCCTTCATCGAAGAGGCGGGGCGTCGCGGGGTGCAGATCCTTTGCCTGCAAGAGATCTTCAACGGCCCGTACTTCTGTCCCAGCCAGGACAAGCGGTGGTACGGCGCGGCTGAACACGTTCCGGGTCCCACGACGAACGCGCTGGCGGAGTACGCGAAGAAGTACGAGATGGTCATCATCGTGCCCGTCTACGAAGAGCACATGCGCGGCGTCTACTACAACACGGCGGCCGTCATCGACGCCGACGGCTCGTACCTGGGCAAGTACCGCAAGCAGCACATCCCGCAGACGGCCGGCTTCTGGGAGAAGTACTTCTTCAAGCCCGGCGACGGCGGCTATCCGGTGTTCCAGACGCGCTATGCCACCATCGGCGTGTACATCTGCTACGACCGCCACTTCCCCGAGGGCGCGCGCTGCCTTGGCTTGAACGGCGCCGAGATCGTCTTCAACCCGTCGGCCACCGTCGAAGGCCTGTCGCAGTACCTGTGGAAGCTCGAGCAGCCCGCCCACGCGGTGGCCAACGGCTACTACGTCGGCGCCATCAACCGCGTCGGGACCGAGGCCCCCTGGAACATCGGGCGCTTCTACGGCCAGTCCTACTTCGTCAATCCGCGCGGCCAGATCATCGCCGAGGCCTCGACGGACAAGGACGAGCTGGTGGTCACCGACCTGGACCTGAAGATGATCGACGAGGTCCGCCAGACTTGGCAGTTCTACCGCGACCGCCGTCCGGACGCATACGACGAGCTGGTCACGATGTAGCTGGCCCGGGCCTGCACCCGCACCGTCTCGAACCGAACCCAGGAACCCAATCCGCCGCCGGATCCGGTCCCGTCGCCCCCTGTAACCGTTTCACCCGCCAAGGAAATCCATGGGCATCCTGATCAAGAACGGCACCATCGTCACCGCCAGCGAGCACTTCGTGGGCGACGTGTACAGCGAAGACGGCATCATTCGCGCGGTCGGCAAGGCGTTGCAGGCGCCGATGGGCAGCGAGGTGATCGACGCGTCGGGCCAGTTCGTGTTCCCCGGCGGCGTCGACCCGCACGTGCACATGGAGCTGCCGTTCATGGGGGGCGTCAGCTCGGACGACTTCTACACGGGCACGGCGGCGGGCGTGGCGGGCGGCACCACCACCATCATCGACTTCATCATCCCCCATCGAAACCAGAGCTTGCTGGACGCCCGCGACCAGACGCTGGCCAAGGCGTCCAAGGCCGTCGCCGACTACGGGCTGCACATGGCGGTGACGTGGTTCGACGACTCGGTCAAGCGGGACATGGGGCGGGTGTTTCGCGAGGACGGCATCCAATCCTTCAAGATCTTCATGGCCTACCGCGGCGCGATCGGGGTGGACGACGTCGAGCTGGTGGGCGTGCTGGATGCGGCCCACGACCTGGGCGCGCTGGTCACGTCGCACTGTGAACACGGCGATGCGGTCGTGGCCCTGCAAAAGCGTCTGATCGCACAAGGGAAGACCGAGCCGAAGTACCACGCGCACAGCCGCCCCAGCTTTCTGGAGGGCGAGGCGACGAACCGGGTGATTGCGCTGGCCCGCGCCACCGGCACCGCCCGCAACGGCCACGACGCCACCGCCGCCGACGCGCCCCCCGTCTACATCGTGCACCTGACCTGCCGCGAGTCGATGGACGCCGTGACGCGCGCCCGCAGCGAGGGCCAGATCGTGCACGTCGAGACCTGCCCCCAGTACCTGCTGCTCGACGACAGCGTGTACGACAAGCCGGATTTCGAGGGCGCGGCGTATGTGATGAGTCCGCCGATCCGCCCGCACGGTCACCAGGAGTACCTGTGGAACGCGTTGCGCGCCGGCCAGGTCGACGTCGTGGCCACCGACCACTGCCCCTTCATGCAAGAGACCCAGAAGATCAAGGGTTTGCACGACTTCACCAAGATCCCCAACGGCGCCGCGGGCATCGAGAACCGCATGGCGCTGATGTACACGTACGGGGTGGCGTCGGGCCGGATCACGCTCGAGCAGTTCGTAGACGTGTGCTGCACCCGCCCCGCCAAGCTGTTCGGCATCCATCCGCGCAAGGGGGCGATCACCGTGGGCGCCGACGCCGATCTCGTGATCTACGACCCGACGGGCAGCTATCGCGTGTCGGCCAAGACGCACCGGCACAACGTCGACCGCAACATCTTCGAAGGCTTCGAGATCAAGGGCAGGGTCACGACCACGATCGTCAACGGCCGCGTGCAGTTCCATGACGGCGACCTGCGGGTTGAGCGCGGCGCTGGCCGTTACCTGCGGCGGACCTGAACCCCGGCGGGAAGCTGGGCGAGGCGTCCCAAAGCGAGACAGTGCCGCGTCGTCGGTCGGGAATGCGTGACACCGGCGCCGTAGAGGTGTTCAATACGCGCTCGCCTGCCGCCGGCCACCCCTCGCCGGCATCGAGCGGGCCACACTCGCCCGGCTCCCCAAGCCCGGCGCTCCTTCGGAGGATAGTCATGGTAGTCCAGTCGGTCGGCCTTTCGGGTCAGACGCAGTCCAACGGCACCGTTCCCCGCTACACCGGCCGCGATTACGCGTTCGCCGAGTACACCACGGCCCGCAACTTCATCAACGGTCAGTTCAAGGACTCGGTCACCGGCCAGGTGATGGACGTCGAGAACCCGCGCTATGGCAAGAACTTCGGCAAGGTCGTCGTGTCCAGCACGGCCGATCTCGACGAGGCGGTGGCCGTCGCCAAGGCCGCGCAGCCCAAGTGGAAGACCGTCCCGATGAAGGAGAAGGCGGACATCCTGTACCGCTTCAAGCAGATCATGGAGCGGGACATGGAGGAGCTGTGCTGGCTCCTCTCGGCCGAGAACGGCAAGACGTACCCCGAGTCGTTCGGCGACATCGACAAGGGCCTCGAGGTCTGCGAGTACGCGATTTCGCTGCCGAACATCGCCAACGCCCAGGCGGGTGGTCAGCTCGACGTCAGCCGCGGCATCAGCTGCCGGGTCCAGCAAGAGGCCCTCGGCGTCGTGGCCGGCATCGCGCCGTTCAACTTCCCCATCATGGTCCCGCTCTGGATGATCCCCAACGCCCTGATGGCGGGCAATTCCTTCGTGCTCAAGCCCGCTTCGTACGTGCCCTACGGCGCCATGCGGATCGCCGCCGCGCTGAAGGAAGCTGGCCTGCCCGACGGCGTGTTCAACGTGGTCTACGGCCGCCGCGACATCGTCTCGGGCATCGCCGATCACGACGACATCAAGGCCGTGGGCTTCGTCGGCTCGACGCCCGTCGCCAAGATGCTGTACGGCCGCGGCTCGACCCTGGGCAAGCGGATGCTGTGCCTGGGCAGCGCCAAGAACCACATGATCGTGGTGCCCGACGCCGACCTCGAGCTGACGGCGACGACGGCTGTGGCTTCGGCCTACGGTTGCGCGGGCCAGCGCTGCATGGCGGCAACGGTCATGGTCGCGGTGGGCGACGTCCAGCACATCATCGACCGCATGGTCGAGATCGCGAAGAAGATCAAGCTGGGCAAGGACATGGGCCCGATCATCACCGCCGAGGACAAGAAGCGCATCGTCGGTCACATCGACGCTGCAGAGAAGGCGGGCGCCAAGGTGCTGATCGACGGCCGCAACCAGACGGTCGACGGCGCCGAGGGCGGCAACTGGGTCGGCCCGACCATCCTCGACAACGTGACCACGGCGATGCCCGCGTCTTGCGAAGAGATCTTCGGGCCGGTCCTGTCGATCGTCCACGCGGCGACCCTCGACGAGGCCCTGGCCATCGCCAACGCGGTCCCGTACGGCAACGGCGGCTCGATCTTCACCCAGAACGGCGGCACGGCGCGCTACGCGGTCGAGCGGCTGGACGTGGGCATGATGGGCGTCAACGTCGGCGTTCCCGTCCCGCGCGAGCCCTTCGCTTTCGGCGGCTGGAAGGACAGCGGCTTCGGCCACGGCGACATCACCGGCTGGGGCGGCTTCCTGTTCTGGACGCGCGCCAAGAAGACGACCGAGAAGTGGGCGCTGCAGAGCGACTCCACCTGGATGTCCTAGCTCACCGCAGGTTCTGAAGCGCGGTGCGGCCCGGGTGCCCTCCCTTTGCGAGGCGCCCGGGCCGTGCCGCTTGCATCGCCCCTTCCCCCAGTCCCCAGCGAGGATCCCATGGGTTCCACTCTCACCGGCTCTCCCATCTCCAACGCGAAGATGTCTTCCGAAGAGATGATCGACATCTGCAAGAAGCACACGCTGTACACGTGGTCGGCCACCGATCAGGTCTCGCCGCTGCCCGTCGAGCGCGCTGAGGGCGTCTACCTCTACACGCCGGACGGCAAGCGCATTCTGGACTTCAACAGCCAGCTGATGAGCGTGCTGATCGGCCACGGTCACCCGCGCGTCATCCAGGCGATGAAGGACCAGCTGGACCAGCTGATCTTCGTGTACCCGCAGACCGCCACGGCCGCCCGCGCCCGTCTGGCCAAGCTGATGCACGAGGTCGTGCCGGGCATGGAGAGCTTCTTCTACACACTGGGCGGCGCCGAGGCGAACGAGAACGCCATCCGCATGGCGCGCCTGTTCACCGGTCGGCAGAAGATCCTCAGTCGCTACCGCGCGTACCACGGCGGCACCAACCTGACGCTGCAGCTGACCGGCGACCCCCGCCGCTGGTCGGCCGAGCCCGGATCGCCGGGCATCATCCGCGTCATGGACCCCCAGCCCTACACCTACTCGTTCGGCAACACGCCGGAAGAGAAGGCCGAGCAGAACCTGATCTACCTGGAAGAGACCATCCAGTACGAGGGGCCGAACAACATCGCCGCCATGATCGTCGAGACGGTCACGGGCACCAACGGCCTGCTGGTCCCGCCCGCCAACTGGTTCCAGGGCTTGCGCAAGCTGCTGACCAAGTACGGCATCCTGCTGATCTGCGACGAAGTCATGGCCGGCATGGGCCGCACTGGCAAGATGATGGCGTACGAGCACTTCGGCATCATCCCGGACATGGTGACGATGGCGAAGGGCCTGACCAGCTCGTACTTCCCGCTAGGCGCCGTCGGCGTGAACCCTGCGATCTCCGACTACTTCCACAAGAACAACTACCCGGGCGGTCTGACCTACAACTCGCACCCGGTGGGCATGGCGACTGCCGAGGCCGTCATCCGCGTGATGATGGAAGAGGGCATGATCGAGAACGCGGCGAAGATGGGCAAGGTCATGCGGTCCGAGATGGATCGGCTGCAGGCCAAGCACCCGTCGTTCGGCGACGGCCGCTGCATCGGCCTGTTCGGCATGGTCGACGTGCGCAAGAACAGCAAGGGCGACCTGATCGCGCCGTACAACGGCTCGCACCCGGCCATGAACAAGCTGACCGCGTTCTTCCGCGACAACGGCCTGTTCACGTTCGTGCGGTGGGCCAACTTCACCTGCAACCCGCCGATCTGCATCACGGAAGCGCAGCTGAAGGAAGGCTTCGAGATCATCGACCGCGGCTTGGACATCACCGACGAGGCGTTTGAGGGATGATTCGCATTCTGATTTTCGTCGCCTTGGTCCTGCTGGTCGCCTGGTGGGTCTACAAGCTCGCCATGCGGCTGCAGGCGAAGGTGCGGGGCACGCCTCTGTCCGGAAAGCTGGTTCAGCACCACCCGAACGGCCGCGTGAGCGTCGAGCGGACGCTGCGCGACGGCATGATGGACGGTCCCTGGCTGACTTGGGATGCCAACGGCAACAAGCTGGCGGAAGGGGCGTACGAGAACGGCATCGTCCACGGCACCGAGGTCGACTACGGGCCCAATGGCATGAAAGTGCGCGAGGTTCAGTGGGTCCACGGCCGTCGTCACGGCACAGCCCGCGTTTGGGACACCCCGGACGGCGAACCCCGGCTGCTGTGCTACGTCCACGCCGACGACGACAAGGCCGCCCACGACGGGGCCTGCTCGCGCGCTGAAGAGGAAGCTCCTCCACCCAGCTGACACGAATTCGCGTTGGATGGGGATGGCTTCGACTTCATTCCATCATCTGATACATCACAGCCCAGTGGGTCGTCTGGCGCCAAGTCCCACGGGCGTTTTGCACGCCGGCAACGCGCGGAGTCTGCTGCTGGCATGGCTGTCGGCGCGGGCGCAGGGCGGACGGATCCTGTTGCGGATCGAGGATCTGCTGCCCGACGCCGACGAGCATCTGGACGGTTTGTTGCGCGACCTCGACTGGCTGGGGCTGGACTGGGACGGGCCGCGGATGGGCGACCTGTGGCGGGCATCGGCCGAGCAAGTCGCGGATGGCAAGCGTTTCCAGGGGTTCCTGCGGCAGTCGGACCGGTCGAACCTGTACGACGCGCTGCTGCGGCGGCTGCTCGACCGCGGCCTGGTGTACCCGTGCGTGTGTACGCGCAAGGACATCGAGCAGGCCGCCCGAGCGCCGCACGCCGAGGACAAGGGGACGCCGTATCCGGGCACGTGTCGGGAGAGATTCGCGAGCGAGCAAGCGGCCTTGGACCAGGAGACGGACAAGGCTGCCGCGGAGGGCAGGGCGCCCCGGGGCGTGGCGTTGCGGTTGCGGGTGCCGACCGAGACGGTTGCGTTTGACGACCTGCTGCACGGTCGGTGCGAGGTGCGCCTGCCCGACGACTCGGGCGACCTGGTGGTGCGCAGAAAAGACGGTGGTTTCGCGTACATGTTTGCGGTGGTGGTCGACGACCTGGCGATGGGCGTGACCGAGGTCGTGCGCGGCGATGACCTGCTCGCGTGCACCGCGCAGCAACTGGCGGTCTATCGGGCGTTGGCGGCGCTCGAGCCCGACGGCACGCACGCGGACGCCGACGCGTTGGTCGCCAGAGCGAAGGTCTGGACCCCGCCGCGCCACATCCACGTGCCGCTGGTGCTGGGCGACGACGGGCGGCGGCTGGCCAAGCGCAACCGGTCTGTTCACTTGCAGTTCCTGCGCGAGTCGGGCGTGTCGGCCGAGCGCTTCAGGCGCTGGCTGGCGGTGAGTGTGGGGCTGCCCGATACGGCGGACTTGGGCGAGCTGGTGCGGGCGTTCGATTGGGCGAAGCTGCCTCGGGGGGCGGTGGTGTTTGGGGCCGACGCACTTACCCCGGCATCCGCACCCTGACCACCTGTCGCCGGTTCTTCCGATACACCCGGAAGTCGCCGTCGAGCGTCATCACCTCGGTGCCGAGATCGAGTTCCAGCATCCGCACCAGGCAGGCGTCGGCCAGCGACATCGGCAACTCAGCGTATCGCAACATCAACTCGGCGACCCGGGCCACCTCGGTGTCCAACCGGAACGGCAACACCAGCAGCCCGCGCTCCAGCAGCGCCAGGACCTTCTCCGGTCCTCCCGGCACCTTGCGAAGCAGGAAGCACGCCTCCGACAGCACGGCCTCGCAAGTCGCCAGTGGTGGCGCGGCCTTGCCCAGCTCGGCCACCGCCCAGGCATGGTGCTGGTCGCGGGCATTCAAGAACGCGACGAGCGGCCCGGTGTCGAGCAAGACGCGGGCCGTCACTTGCCGTACCCATCCATGTGGTCTGCGTTGCTGGCGAGGTCCCTTGGCCCCTCGACGGATCCGGCGAGATCGGCGGCGAGTTCACCGAAGGTCGCGGGGCGGTCGCTGATGCGATAGGCCACAAGCGCGTCGCGGACGACGTCTGATCGGGTCAGGCCACGTCGACGGGCGAGCGCATCGACGTAGGAGACCTCGTCCTGTTCGAGCTTGACGGTGACGGCCTTCATCACACCTTCCGTCGACCGTATGACGGTCATGCAGGAAGTGTAAGACGACCACGTCGAATCTGCAAGCCCGCTCTGCGGTCGGACAATTCTGAACTCTAGTAGTTGCTCAACTTATACCCACCCTTATCCACAGCATCGGCAGCAATGACCCGCCGCAACGCCACCACATCCGCCGGCACGTGCACCCCGATGCGGTCGATCTTGTCGAGCCACGGCGCCAGCTGCGCGCCGGTGTAGCAGCTCTCGACGACGCGGCGCGCGCTGGCCGTCGCGCGGTCCAGGCCCTCGCAGGCAGTCA
This sequence comes from uncultured Enterobacteriaceae bacterium, assembly GCA_964447285.1. Classification (GTDB taxonomy): domain Bacteria; phylum Myxococcota_A; class UBA9042; order UBA9042; family UBA9042; genus CAJBNH01. The sequence goes on from CAYURO010000007.1 coordinate 9,740, forward strand.
GCGTGCAGATGGCGACCGCCACGTCCTCGGGGCTGCCCTTGGCCATGCGCTGCATCGTGCGCCCGATGCCCGAGTCGACGGCGTAGACCTCCATGATCAGGTTCGACAGCGCAACCAGGGTCTCCTGCTCCTTGTCGAGGCCCGCGCCGTAGCGGCTGGACACGGCGTGCGCGAGCAGCAGCGTCAGGTCTTTCATGCGCTGCAGTGCGTACTTGGCGGTGTCGAGGCCCTGCGGCTCGGCCGGCAATTCCGGCACGCCCACCGCCACGGTCTTGAACAGCGCCGTGACCGCACCGACCAGGTCCAAGCGCTTCTGCATGGCGCGCTTCATCAGCGTGCCGGGGATCAGCAGGCGGTTGATCTCGTTGGTGCCCTCGAAGATGCGATTCACCCGGGCGTCGCGCACGAACTTCTCGACCGCGTAGTCCTCGACGAAGCCGTAGCCGCCGTGCCACTGCAGGCAGCGATCCAGAATGCGATCCAGGGCTTCCGAACACCACACCTTGGCCGCCGACGCCTCGATGGCGTACTCCTCGATGGCCGCCATCTGCTTCTCGATGAAGGTCGGGTCGTCGTGGTCCAGGCCCTGCAACCGCTGGTCAATGTCGCCTGCGATGCGGTAGGTCAGCGACTCGGCCAGGTAGATCTGCGCGATCGAGTCGGCCAGCATCTCGCGGATCGCACCGAAGTCGATGATGCGCGTGTTGAATTGCTTGCGGTCGGCGGCATAGGAGATCGCCTCGGCCACGGCCCGGCGCGCCAGGGCCAGCGCCCCCACGCCCAGCTTGTAGCGGCCCAGGTTCAGCGTGTTGAAGGCGATGCGATGGCCCTTGCCGATCTCGCCCAGCACGTTCTCGACCGGCACCGGGGCGTCGTTGAAGATCAGCGCGCAGGTGGACGAACCGCGCAGGCCGAGCTTGTGCTCCTCTGGCCCGATGCTGAAGCCGGGCATGTTGCGGTCGACGATGAAGGCGGTGAACTTGTCGCCGTCGACCTTGGCGAACACGATGCCGACGTCCATCCAGGCGGCGTTGGTGATCCACTGCTTGGTGCCGTTCAGGATGTAGTGCGTGCCGGCTTCGTTCAGCCGGGCGACCGTGCGGGCGGAAAGGGCGTCGGAGCCGCTGCCGGGCTCGGACAGCGCGTAGCACGAGATCCACTTGCCTTCCGCGATCTTGGCGACGTACTTGGCCTTCTGCGCCGCGTTGCCGAAGTAGAGGATCGGCGCCAGGCCGATGCCGCAGTGCGCGCCATACGTCACCGAGAAGTCGCCGTTGGTGCCGAACTTGTCGGTCATCAGCAGCGAGGTGACCTTGTCGGCGCCCAGACCGCCCAGCTCTTCGGGCACTTCCACGGCGCAGAAGCCCAAGTCGCACGCCTTGCGCAGCACCTTGACCATGCGACGCTCGGCCTTGCCTTCCTTGCTCTCGAGGCCGCGCTCTTGGGCCCAGACCTCCTTCTCCATGAACCGTTGCGCTTCCGCAGCCATGCCAAGCTGGTCTTCGTTGAAGGCGTCGACGGTGAAGAACGGGTGCGAGCCGGCCGGGTCGAGAAGAAAGCTGCCACCGGCGGGTGCGGCGGACGTCTGGTCGCGGTGGGCGGAATCTGCCATATCGGGCCTCCGTGGAATTCGGCTGTGGGGGGCGAAGCGGGATGGGCTGCCGACGGCGATGGTAGACCCGCAGGCGGGCCGGACGCAACCGCGAATCACGCACTGCGTCATGACGAATTAGAATGGAGTTGCAAGTGGTTACAGTTTCAGGATCGGCATTGCGTCATGCGCTGGTCTGGGCGCTGCTCGTCAGCGCGGCGGCGTGCCGGCCGGCCGCGGCGCCCGAAGTGGCGGCGACGCGACGCGAGGTCCTTGCGGCAGCGCCCGTCGCACCTGCACCGCCGCCGTCGCCCGAGCCGCTGCGCGCCGAGGCGTTTGCCCTGCCGCAAGTCGCTGTCGGTACTCCGGTTCTGCCCGAAGACGCCACGCGGACGACCGCCCACTACGCCGTCGCGACCGCGCACCCGCTGGCGACCCGCGCGGCAGAGGACGCGCTGAAGGCCGGCGGATCGGCGGTCGATGCGCTGGTGGCGGCGAGCTTCATGCTCACGGTGGTGCAGCCGCGGTCGACCGGCATCGGCGGTGGAGGGTTTGCCGTCGTGTGGCCGGGGGATGGAACCCCGCCGCGCGCTTGGGACTTTCGCGAGACGGCGCCGGCTGCGACGCAGGTGGCCGACTATTTGGACGCGCAGGGGCACGCGATCGCGAAGCTGAGCCAGCGGCACGGGTTGGCCATCGCAACGCCGGGTTACGTCGCGGGTTTGGCGGCGCTGCATGCGCGGTACGGCAGGCGACCGTGGGCCGAGCTGGTGCGTCCGGCGGCCGAGGTCGCTGCGCGGGGGTTCTCGCTGGGGCGGGAGAGTGCCCAGGCGATCGTGACGACGCTGCCGGACCTGGATCGGACGGCGCAGGCGCTGCTGGCTCCTGGCGGCAAGCCCATGAAGCAAGGCGAGATTCTGCGGATGCCGGCGTTGGCGCGGACGCTCGAGCGGATCGCTCGGGAGGGACCGGACGCGTTTTACAAGGGGCCCGTGGCCGAGGATATCGTGCGGACGGCTCGGGCGGCTGGGGGGAAGATCACGTTGGCGGATTTGGCGGGGTATCGGGTTCGGGAGATGGCGCCGCTGGAGGGGGATGCGTTTGGCGGGCGGGTGGTGACGATGCCGCAGCCTTCGGCGGGCGGGGCGCAGGTGTTGGCGATGGGCGAACTCTTGGACGAATTTGGCAAGTCGACCCTTCTCAACCAAGGACAACGGATCCACGCGTGGGCCGAGGCGATGCGGCGGTCCTTCCTGTTGCGGATCGGGTACAGCGGCGATTCCGACCACCCTGCCGCGACCCTCGACGACGCGTTCCCCCGTGCGGCTCGGCGTGCTGCCGCGGCGGCCTTCTTCCCCACTTACGCAACCTCCAGCGCTTCGTTGTCGGTCATCGCGAGTCCAAAGAAGGGCACGCCACACGTTTCCGCGCCCAACACCAGCCACGTCTCCATCATCGACAGTCGCGGCATGGCGGTGTCGTCGACCCACACGATCAACTTGCTGTTCGGATCTGGAATTATCGCTCCAGAATCGGGAGTCATCCTCAATAACGAGATGGACGACTTCACATTTTACCTGACCGATTCGAACTACTTTGGGCTCGCCGGGAGTGCCGAGAACCTGGCACGCCCGGGCGCCCGGCCGGTGTCTTCGATGTCGCCGTTGATTCTGCTGAAGGACGGCAAACCCAAGGTCGTCGCGGGAACGCCCGGCGGCACGAGGATCCCGACGACGGTGGCGTGGGTCTTGTACTGGTCACGCTCCATGGGCGACCTCGCCCGGGCCGTTGCAATGCCGCGCATCCACCACCAAGCCTGGCCGGACCGGGTCGAGATCGAGCGGGGATTCTCCGATCCGCTGGCGCGCACCGGCTCGGACGAGATGGCCGAATCCCTTGCGCGGGCCGGCCACACGGTCGAACGCCGGCCCCCCTGGTGCAACGTTCAGGCGGTCGCGCTCGAGTGTCCCGACGGCCTGCCATGCGACCAGCCAGCCTGGACCGCCGTCAGCGATCCGCGAGGCGAGGGTGGAGCCGTCGCGCGCTGATGACCGGGCGCGACCGTCAGGCCCCCATCACTTCGCCCCCCACAACGCCCACCCCGGAGTCGCCGTCCGATACGTATGAAACTCATCGGGAAGCTTGCCATTCGACGCCCGAGTCACCCGCGTCGTCCCGCGAGCCACCGGCGCGCCGAGCACCCACCGCTCCAACGCCGCACAAGGCCCCGCACTCCCCGGTGACACCTGAGCCTCGCAACCGGGATCGAGAAACACGTACAACGGCTTAGGCAACGCCCGCCCAGCCTTGCCCGCCGCCTCGGCCTGCCGCACCGACAGCACGCGCAACGTCGGCCCGTCCGCCGCCAACCGTCCGACCGGCGCCTCGACCACCACCTGCGCCGTCCCATCCCGCTCTGCCTGCAGCAGCCACACCTCGCCCGTCTGCCCGCCCACCGCCTGTCGCAACCCCAGATACGCCTGGGCTTGCACGTCCAGATGCGTCTCGCCCGGCAGGTCGCGCCCCAGCTCGACCAGTACCGCAAGCGCGACCAGCAGCACGATCACCACCCGCGGCCACCGCCCCCGCGCCATCGGGTCCTGCACCAGCGCCGGCACAAAGCCGATCGCCACGGCCAGCGCGCCCGCAAACGGCGCCTGGTAGCGCAACGCATCGGTCACCGACGCCGTAACAACCAGGCCGGGCAGGGCAACTGCGCCCAACCCAAGGCCAAACGCCATGACGCGCAGCGCGCGGTCCGGCCACGGCGTGGCAAAATGCATCGACAAGGCCATCCACCCCAGCGTCGCCAACACGACCGCGGCGACCGACGACCACGCGGGGTCCAGCCACAGCCACACGCGCCAAAACCCGGTAGAAATCGGCACTTCCTGCGACGTGACCGCCACGCGCCGGGCCAGCAACCCCGCGTCGCCCAACCAGCCAAGCGCCAGCCCCGCCGCCACTACGCCGGCCAGCGCCGCCGCCCAGCCCATCCGCGACTTCCACGGCAGCAACACGTCCGGCGCGACCCTGCCGCTCGGTTCCACCCCGCGCTCGACCGCCCACGCCAGGGCCGCCAGACCCGCCGCGTACGCCGGCCCCAGGGGATGGCCCGTCGCCAGCAGCCCCACAGCCGCCAACAACCCGAGCCGAGTCCAAAGGTTGGGCGCGGTCACCGCCAGCCACACGCCGACCGCCACCAGCAGCTGCGCGACGACCAGCACGCTCTCGGAGTGCCCGACCCGCACGGCCACCGGTGCCAGCGCCACGACCAGCCCCGCCAAAAGGCCCGCCGACCCCGTACCGCACGCCTGAGTCGCCGCCAGAAACGCGAACAGCGCCGCCAGCGCCCCCACCGCCGCCGACCAGCGGGCCAGACCGTCGTGCGTGCGGCCGAACAGCGGCACGGTCGCCCGCTGCGCCACGACCCACGACGGCCCGTACTCGACCACCGCCCGCACCGTCGCCGGACCCGACTCGGGCGTGCCCAGCGCCACCGCGATGTCCTCGTAAGCGTGGTCGTTGGCGTGCAGCGGCGTGAACGGAGCCTCGGACCGCGCGCTGAAGGCGACGGTCAGCACGATCAACCCCGCGATCCATCGACCGATTCTTCCACCGCAACCGGCGTCGCCGACCCGCTGGCGCAGCTGCAGGATCACTGCAACGGCCAGCAGCAGCCACAGCCCGACCGCGAGGGCCAGGCGCAGGGCCATGCTTGGACTCGCCCACACGTTCTCTTGCGCCATCCAGGGGTTGGACGCCTTCACCGGCGCCCCGACTGCGAACCCGCCCGTGTCGTTGCGCGCGACGGCGGCCAGCAGGTTCGTCTGCGCCAGCTGCAACGCCGGGGTCGTCGCGGCCGACGGCTCGGGGCGAAACGACAGGGGCGGCGGTCGGTTGGGCGCGCTGGGCACCGTCCACAGCGTCAGCGTGGCGTCAGGGCCGGCGGTGTCACGCAGCTTCAGGACCAGACGGTCGGGTTGGATCGCCACGCCGGACAGCACCACACCGGGCACGACCTCGCCCTGGTCGACGTACGGCAGAAGCAACTGCAACGCCTCAGCTTCTCGTCCGGGGCCAATGCCGGGTGGCGCCTTGGCCAGCGCTTCGGGGGCCAGCAGCAGGCAAAGGAGGGGCAGGGCGCTCCACAGCGCAAGACGCAAGGGCAGGGCGGTGCGGAGAGAGGGGTTCACAGCCACCGGCTCAAGGTGCCGTGTCGGCGGTGGGGGCGGTGACCGCGGCGTCGGGGGCGGGCGGCGGACTCAACAGCAGCAACCCTTGGGGCGCAAAGTACAATCCGTCGGCGCTTGCGGTCGCGAAGTGCCCCGTCAACGTCACCCGGTCGCCCACTTTCCAGCCACGCGCCCGAAGGTCTCGCTCGCCGCCGACCAGCAGACGTCGGCCCAACCCCTCGGTCGAGTCGGTCAAGTACAGGTGCGGCGCAGGGTTGCACGCCTTCTCGGTCACCGCGCAGGACTCGAGCGCGGAGATGGTGCCGTGGACCCGCAGCTCGCCCGTGCGGTCGTCGCGGTCCGCCGACAGCACGCCCTGAACCGACCATGCGCCGTCCGGATGCTTGGTCGGCACCGCCGCTGGGTGCAGCTCAGGCACGGGTGGCAGCCTCGCCTTGCCCGGCGTGGGCGTGCGCGACGGATACGGGTTCTCCGCCGGTTGGCAGCCGATCAGCAGCGCGACAAGGACACCAGCACCGATCCAACAGCGCATCACAGGCCTCACTTGGTCAGCACGGGCACGCGTCCGGGCATCGACACGAGCATCAACGCATTCGGGATGATCCACACGTCCATCGACCCCAGCGGCGTGATCTTGTCGCCGATCAGCGCCGACGCTGCCAAGCGATTCGGGCCTGCCGGAATGTCGACCGCAGCATAGCGGCCCAGCACGTCGGTCGCAGTGCTGGACTTCAGGGGCACCGTGTCGTCTTCGCTGGCGTTGAAGAATGCGATGCCTTCCGCCGGCACGCCCAGACCGATCTTGGCGTTGTGAATCGGCCACCCGCCACGACCACCGGGCACGCCGCAGTCGCGAATGCGTCCGCCGATCACGCCGTTGCCCTCGCTGATCGGTTGCAGGCCGATGGTGTTCGGCACGAGCTGCCACTGACCGTCGCCCACGATGGTCGGGTTGACGCGGTAGGTCGGTTTGCCGACAAACTTCGACGGTTGCGTGGCGGCGCCGATGACGTCCAGACGGTCCGAGTACAGCGTCACGTCCCACAAGTAGCTGTCGTGCCACTTGTTTCCGGTCTTGGTGCCGCGCACGCGGACCACCAACGGCGTGTGGGTCGGGATGCCTTCCAGCGCGTAGATGCCGTGCGTGGGGATGCAGGTCTTCGAGGTCTCGGACACGGTCTTGCGGCACTCATAGCCGGACGGGCATGCCAAGTGCTTGTCGCAGTTGGCCCCGGCGGCTGAGAGTGAAGCCAAATCCAATCCCAATTCAGCGGCTTTGGCAGGATCGATCGAGACGATCTTGGCCAGCGGCGCGCCGACCTTGGCTTCGTCGCGGTAACACGCCTGCGAGGTCGCGGGGTCGGTCAGACCTGCACACGCCTGCGGATGGAAGTCTGCGAGCTTGAAGACGGCAACTTCGACGTCCGCCGTGATGACGCCGCCGCCGAACCGGTCAACACGGCCCCACATCGTCACGGTCGGCACATCGGGCAGGCCGGCAAGCGACGCGTCGTGCGCCAGACCCACACAGTCCAGCTGAATCGGCTTGTCGGTGATGATGTTGTCCTGATCGGGGTCCGTCAGCGCCGCGGTTTGGCCCGCGCTGGGCTGGAAGACGCAGACGCCATCGACGCAAGTCTGTGGGCTGCCTTTGCAGTCGGCGTCCACCGCACAAACCGGCGTGAACGTCGTGGTCTCGGTAGTCGTCGTTGCGTCGGCGTCGGCGGTGGCGTCGCGCGTCTCGGTGCCGAGGCAACCGGACAATACGACAAGGTTGGCACACAGACACAGGATCGCAGCGTGGTGGACAAGACGTGTCATCGGCGTCCTTGGCAGTCGCAGGTGCTGAAAGATGAGTTGGGTCCGGTCAAGGGCTCCCCGAGGCGTTTTGAAGACGCGAGGATAGACCCTGGGACGAGGATCGGGCAAACGGGATCCCAAGCCACGCTTGTTGGGGTTTGGACAGGAACGGTTCCCATCCGTTGACATAATACCTCTTATCAGACGTCACACCTGCGGGAACCTGAGTCCGACCTGCCCTCGCCGCGGCCTTCCTCCGAACCAACCCTTCGCCTACACTCGGTCGCCATGAAGCTGACCCTTGCGCAAATCAACACCACCGTCGTCGACTTCCAAGGCAACCTCGCGCAGATCGCCGCGGCCTGTGACCGTGCCAGAGCCCGCCACGACGACTTGGTGCTGACACCAGAGCTCGCGCTGACCGGCTATCCGACCTTGGACCTGCTGGAGCGCGCCGAGACCACCCAAGCCGCCGTCGACCTGTTGCCACGGCTGGCCGAGTGTTCGCGCGACCTGGTGCTCGTCGTCGGTTTGGCCTTGCCTGGCGGCTTCGGTGCGTCGGGTCGCGTGCTGCGGCCCGCTGTGAACGCTGCAGTGGTGTTCGAGGACGGACGTTACGTCGCCACCATCCGCAAGCGGCTGCTGCCTACTTACGACGTGTTCGACGAGGATCGCTACTTTCAACCCGGCTTGTCGGCCCAGGTGCTGTCCCTGCGCGGCCGCCGTCTGGGGATCACGATCTGCGAGGACATCTGGAGCGGCGACGAACAAGGTCCCAAGCGCTACGACGTCGACCCCACGGCTGAGTTGGCCGCTGCCGGCGCCGACGCCATCCTGAACCTGTCGGCATCGCCCTTCGACCTGGGCAAGGCCGCGCGGCGCTTGGAATTGGTGCGCGACGTCGCGGGTCGTCACGGCCTGCCGGTGGCCTATTGCAACCTGGTCGGCGGCAACGACTCGCTGATCTTCGACGGCCGCTCGTTCGTTACCGACGCCAGAGGCCGCGTGGTCGCTCAGGCGCCTGCGTTCCAAACCGCTGATTTGTGCTGCGAATTGCCCGATGCTGGCCCTCCGGGTTTGCCACAAGACCGCGAGATCCCTCCTGAATTCGCCCCACCACCCCCTGACGAGACCCGTGCTGCGCTGGTTTTGGGGTTGCGGGATTATGTCACCAAGTGCGGCTTCCGTTCTGTTTTGCTTGGGCTTTCCGGTGGAATTGACTCTGCGCTGACCGCCGCGCTTGCGGTGGAGGCACTGGGCGCGGACCACGTCACCGGCGTCGCCATGCCGGGCCCCTACAGTAGCGGCGGCAGCGTCACCGACGCCCTCGCGTTGGCCACAAACCTTGGAATTCGCTGTCCAATCCTGCCCATCGGCGCACCGTATCTGGCCTCTCGCGAGCTATTGGCCGGCGAGTTCGACCGCTTTCCCGGCCCCGAGCACGATATCGCCGACCAGAATCTGCAGGCACGGATGCGAGGCGTGGTCCTGATGGGGCTGTCGAACCGCACGGGGGCGATGCTGTTGACGACGGGCAACAAGAGCGAACTGGCGGTCGGCTATTGCACGCTGTACGGAGACATGAACGGTGGTTTGGCCCCGCTGGGCGACTTGCCGAAGATGCTGGTCTACGACGTCGCGCGCACTTACAACCGCGACCGCGAAGTCATCCCTGAGGCCACGCTGACCAAGCCTCCCAGTGCCGAGCTGGCCCCCGGACAGACCGACCAGGACTCGCTGCCGCCCTACCCCGTGCTGGACGCGCTGCTCGAGCTGTATCTGGTGCACCAACTGGACGCCGACGCGATCATCGCGCGGGGGTTCGATGCCCAGACGGTGCGCCGCGTTGTGCGCCTGGTGGAACTGAACGAGTACAAGCGCCGTCAAGCCGCACCGGTGCTGCGCGTGACACGCAAGGCGTTCGGCGGTGGACGCCGGGTGCCGATGGCCCGCAAGATGCCTGCAACTTGAGGTGGACGTGACCGGATTCTCCCCAGAAACCAAACTGTTCCCTCGTTGTGCCGGCGTTCTCCTCCATCCCACCAGCCTGCCCGGACCCTACGGCATCGGCGACTTGGGTGCGGGCGCACGCGCGTTTGTCGACTGGTTGGCCGAGGCGCAGATGTCGGTGTGGCAGATGCTGCCTCTGGTGCCGCCCGGTGCCGCCGAGTCGCCCTATGCGAGCCCGTCGGCGATGGCTGGCAACCCGTGGCTGATCGACCCGCAGGCGCTGGTTGCGGACGGCCTGCTGACGGCGGACGAGGCCCAACCGCCCCCGTTCCTGCGCCGCGACAAGGTCGACTTCGACGTCGTGAAGCTCTGGAAGCAGCCTTTGGTCGAACAGGCCGCCGACCGTTTGGCGCACGACGCGGCCCACCCCCTGCACCGCGAGTTCCGGCAGTGGATCGATGCGAACCCGTGGTCGCTGGACGCCGCGCTGTTCCTCAGTCTGCGCGAGCACTTGAACCGTCAGGCATGGTGGACCTGGCCGGACGACCTGCGCACCCGCCAGCCCGCCGCGCTTGCCAAGGCGCGCAAGGACCTTGCCCCGGAGGTCGACCGCGCGCTGGCCTTGCAGTTCCTGTTCGACCACCAGCTGGGGCAACTGCGCAGGTACGCCCGCGCCAAGGGAATTCGTCTGTTTGGCGACGTGCCGATCTATGTGGACGGCGACAGCGCGGACACCTGGGCCAACCCGCACCTGTTCCAGATGGACGCAAGCGGCCGCCCGGATCATGTCGCTGGCGTGCCCCCGGATTACTTCAGCGAGACCGGGCAGCTGTGGGGCAACCCGCTGTACGACTGGGAGGCGATGGCCAAGGACGGTTATCGCTGGTGGATCCAGCGGTTGAAGCGCGTGCTGGCGCAGACCGACCTGGTGCGCATCGACCACTTCCGCGGTTTCTCTGCCTACTGGTCGATTCCGGCCGATGCCGAGGACGCGCGCGCCGGAAAGTGGTTGCCGGGTCCGGGGTTGCCGTTGTTCCAAGCCTTGCGCGATGCACTGGGTGACCTGCCGCTGGTGGCCGAAGATCTGGGCGTGGTGGATGACGCCTTGGTCGAGCTGCGCGAGGCGGCGGGCCTGCCGGGGATGCTGGTGCTGCAGTTCGCTTGGGGTGAGGACGCGATGAACCCGTTCCTGCCCCACAATCACCTGACGAATCGCGTGGTTTACACGGGTACACACGACAACGACACGGTGCTGGGCTGGTGGCAGGGGTCGTCCGAGAAGGTGTGCGACCACGTGCGCCGCTATTTCGGCATCGACGGGCACGACATCTCGTGGTCCATGGTGCGGTCGGCGCTGGCCTCAGTGGCGCACACCGCGATCGTGCCGCTGCAGGACCTGCTGGGACTGGACGGTCAGGCGCGGATGAACACGCCCGGTGTGGCGGAGGGCAACTGGACGTGGCGCTTCCCGATCGACGCCTTGACGCCTGAGCGTGCCGCACGTCTCGCGGGTCTGGCGAATTTGTACGACCGCATCCCGTTGCTGCACGAGGCGAAGCTGCAAGCAGACCGTCAGTCGGCACAGCAGCTGAAGAATTGGGTGTAGTTATCCAAGTTTGCCGTGCGGAGGCTCCCGGTGCCCACGCGCCGCAAGGGCCTGCGCCACCAGCCCCATCCGCAGTCCAGCCATCGACACCGTCCAACGCTCGATGTGCAGCACTTCCGACAGCGCCTCATGCAGCATCGCCCCGCCCAACAACGTGTCGGCGCGCGAGGGGTCCATGCCCAAAATAGCCTTGCGTTCTGCGGTAGACCGCGTGGCGGCGAGCTTCTCGACCACCTCATGGACGTGGCTGGCCTCCAGTTCGAAACCGTGGACGTCGTCTCGCGGGTCTTCGCCCCGCAGCCCCAGCGCGATGCGTGCCACCCGCTGCACAGTCCCCGACGTGGCAAAAGTGCGGTAGGCACCGACGTGCCGCAGTTCCGCCGCAAGATCCTGCAACTGTTCGCGGATCTCGTGTCTCGCGTGGGCAAATGCCTTCGCTGTCACCGGGTCCGGTCCAAGCAGGTCGCGGGCGACGACGATCGCCCCCAACGGCAGGCTGCTGGCCCAAACGGCGCGATCGCGACGGCCCAGCAGCAGCTCCGTCGACCCACCGCCCACGTCGACGCACAGGATCTGGCCGTCGTCCGCTGCGTGCCCCATCGCGTGCCGAGCACCCAGCCACGCCAGTCGGGCTTCCTCGTGACCCGAGATCACGTGGACGTCCAGACCGACTTCTTCCTTGATTCTCAGCACCACCTGGCGTGCATTGGTCGAGGCTCGCAAGGCCGCGGTGGCGACAGCGTACGGCTCTGCGTGCAGTCGCGCGATCTCGGTTTGGAACCGCGCCAGCACCGCAAGCATTCGGTCCACGCCCGCACTGGACAGTCGCCCCTCGGGCCCCACCTGGGCGCGCAGCTGTGCGTCGTCCTTGATTTTCGAGAGGATCTCAAGGGTTCCGTCGTGTCGCAGACGAACCACCAACAGGCAGATCGAGTTCGACCCGATGTCGATGACGGCGACGGGTGGCGCGGAGGTTGGGGTGTGGTCTCGAAGCGGTTGTGTCACCTGGCCTCGCGTGCGCCATCGCGGCTGCCTCTGTACTGTGCGGGACCCCTGCGTCCGCGTCCAGCCGAACGGGCCTAAAGGGGACAGCACACCCCAATTCGTCAGGCCGACAGAAAATTCGCGTTGTCCGGGATGGAGAGGACCGTTACATTCGTCTTCGTTCGGGCAGCGGCGCGACGGCTTCCAACGCGAACTCGTCGGCCATTCAGGCTGTCAGAACGGCCGGCTCCCGTGAGGTTCGGGACCGGCAGCTAGCGAATCGCCCCGACGGGGCAACGGAGACCAGGCTATGCCTAATCGTCGTAGTTTCGACCACATCGGTAACTTTAACTTCAAGGTGGAAATCGAAGGCGTCACTCAGGGCGCGTTCCGCAACGTGGAAGGCCTTGACTCGGAGACTGAGGTCGTCGAGTTCCAGGATGGTGACGACCTCGTCCTGCGCAAGCGCCCGGGCCGCACCAAGTACAGCAACGTCACCCTGAAGCGCGGCTATGTGAACAACGTGGAGCTCTGGGACTGGCGCAAGAAGGTCATCGAGGGCAAGGTCGAGCGCAAGGCAGGATCGATCATCCTGTGCGCGGACGACGGAACTGAGGTCATGCGCTACAACTTCTTCGAGGGATGGCCCACCAAGTGGAAGGGCTTCACCTTGGACGGCAAGGGCACCGACGTCAACGTCGAAGAGCTCGAGCTGGCGGTTGAGAAGATCGAGCGCGGTTAGGTTTCCGTGTGGCTGGGGCGTGACACGCTCTGGCTCCCCGTGATGCTTCCGATGCGAGTGACGATGCGGCGCCGATTCGTGCAAACGGGTCGGCGCCGCAGTCGTTTTGCGGACTTGCAAAGCCCGCTTGTCAGTTCGCGGCCCTCCGGTCTACAACGCCTCGCGCTTTCACCCGCGAGGTCGCCATGTCCGTCCGCTCCACCGTCCCCTTCGCCGCCCTGCTCTTCCTGTCCCTTGCCGCTCTGACGCTGTCGGGGTGTGGCGAAAAGGACAAGGCCGAGAAGAAGAAGACCGTCGACTTTCTGGCCAAGCCGGAGGGGATCGACTTCAGTCAAGTGCCCGTGCAGGAGGTCAAAGCGGAGGCTCCCGCCAAGCCCGCCGTTGACACGTGGTCCACGCGTACCAAGGAGCAGGTCAAGCTCGCGCACGGCGACCTGATGAAGTGCCGCAACGACTACATGATCCCGTTCCAGTTCAATAAGATGCGTCGCCGCGATGTGGAGTGGATCAGTCTGTCCGAGATGGATGAGTTCTGCATGGATGGCAGCCCGGACAAGAAGACGCGCGGCCCCTGGAAGGTCGTGCGTGCGCTGGCCGAGGAGCACTTGGGGCGCAACCCGGCGCTAGACCGCTTCATCGTGCTCGCCACCGACCAGATGGAGCACTACCGGGTGCTGTCGTTCATGGCCAAGAAGATCGGTGCGCCCGACATCGACATCGTGACTGAGACCGCCCAGCAGTCGCGCGACCGCGTCTTGTTCGCCGGTGCGGATCTGGACCGCGCCGCCGCCGAGATCGACAAGTGGCCGGATGAGCTGCAGCCCGACGACGACCCGGCCGTGGTGGGGGCTGAGGTGGATGTGGCGGCCTTCCGGCAGCAGTTGGTCGATTCGTATGGCTATTTCCTTGCCGACCTTGGTGGCGCTTACGACCGGTATGCGAACAAAAGCTGGCTTGGCTACAACATGCCCAAGATGGAGTCGCTGCGCCGCTGGGTCGCCGTCCCCACCAAGCGGGTCGCCAAGGACCGCGCGCGGCTGGACAAGGTCAAGGGCTTGGACGACAAGCAGGCTTCTGAATTCCGGGCGTTCTTTGATGCGACCGACAAGGCGATGCGGCAAATCGAGGTTGGCTACGACCGCTATACCAAGCAGTCGAAAGACGAGCGCGGCGAGAAGGACCCGAACCGCAAGTCCGTCGAGAACACTCAAAAGGCCGCGCTGAAGCACCTGACCGGTTGGGGCCTGAAGGTCGAAGTCGCGAAGTGAGTCGAATCGCCCGTCTGACCGCGGAGTTGCGCTTCCCCGACCCTGAGGACGCCCATCCGTCCGGCGTGCTGGCTGTTGGCGGCGACCTGCGCCCCGAGCGACTTCTGCTGGCGTATCGCCAAGGCATCTTCCCCTGGCCTGCCGAGGGGTATCCCCTGATGTGGCACGCGCCGCCTGAGCGTTGCGTGTTGGCTCCAGGCCTGCTGCGAGTGAATCGGACGCTGCGCAAGGCCCTGAAGCGACACCCTTTCTCCATCACGCTGGACACCGCGTTTCGCGAGGTGATGACGGCCTGCGCCCTCGCCTACCGGCCCGACCAGGACGGCACGTGGATCACGCCCGAGATGCTGGCGGCCTACACCGACCTGCATCGGCGTGGCTACGCGCACTCCGTCGAGGCGTGGCGCGAGGGTCAGCTGGTCGGCGGGTTGTACGGGATCTCGTTGGGGAAAGCCTTCTTCGGCGAGTCGATGTTTGCGGTAGCCGGCGACGCAAGCAAAGTGGCTTTCGTCACCCTTGTCCGGCAGCTGCAGGCTTGGGCGTTTACGCTGGTGGACGCCCAGGTCGACACTCCGCTGCTGACCGGGTTTGGCGCGACGCTGGTGCCACGGCGGGTGTTTGGTCAGTTGCTGGCGCACGCGGTGGCGGCGCCGGACCGGTTGGGACCGTGGCAGTTGGACGAGGGATTGCGGGCGGGGGCGGACACCTAGCGGCACCGGCACCAAGAACCCAAGACCGAATCGGAGCTTGCGATGGCCCGCGTGTTCCTGGTCCAACCGCCTTCGTCTGAGGTGATGCGTCGCCCTGGGCTGGCGCTGGGCTTTCTTGCGGCAGCGCTGCGGCGAGCAGGTCATGCGGTGGCTGTGGCGGACGCGGCGGCGCCCCGTGGACCCCACGAGACGGGTGAAATCGCCCAGCAGATCGCGCTGTTCGATCCCCAGCTGGTAGGCGTGCACGTCAAGACGCTGGGGCTGCACCGGGCGTACCAACTGGTGGCCGACCTGCAGGCGCATCCTGAGACGCCGCGCGGAGTTGCGTGGGTTGCCGGGGGGCCACACGCGACGGTTCGGCCCTTGGAGCCGCTGGACCACGGCTTCGACCTGACGGTGGTGGGCGAAGGCGAGGCGGCGCTGGTCGAGATTGCGGACGCAGTGGACCGGGGCGCCCTGCCCGCTTCGACGGATCTCTCACACGTGCACGGACTTGCGTGGCGCGATCAAGGACTGCCGGTGCAGACGCCGCGGCGTGGACCGGTGGAGGACCTGGACGCCTTGGCCTCTCCGACTGACGCGCTGGACCTGTTCGACCCCGCTTGGTACGGCCTGAACAGCCCCGCGAGCTTCGGTGGGGTGTTGGCGAGTCGCGGTTGCCCCGCCGCCTGCACATTCTGCTGCAACGCCGTGACGGGACGCACGTTCCGTGCCCACTCACCAGAGCGAATCGCACATGAAGCCATGCGGTTACGAGATGAACAGCACTCCCCGGCCTTCGCGTTCTTCGACGACTCGTTCGCGGTGAACCGGCGGCGCGTGGCGCAGGTGGCGGCAGCGTTGGAGCGGTTGGGAGGCGTGCACTGGAGTGCGTCGGTCCACCCAACCCATCTGGACACGGCGACCCTGGACGCGATGCGGCGCGGGGGTTGCGGTGGCTTGGATCTGGGAGCCGAGAGCGGAGATGCCTTGCGGATCAAGCAGATCGGCAAGGGTGTGACGGTTGACCGGGTCTTGCACGCGGTCAAGTTGTGCCGCGATGCCGGCGTGCGGGTGATGGTCAACGCGATGTTCGGTTGGCCGGACGAGACGGCGGCGGAACTCGACGCAACTTGTACCTTTCTGGAGCAAGCGGCGGCCTCTGGGGCAATGCTGAACGCGCGAGGCGTGCTGGTGCCCTATCCCGGGACGGCGCTGTACGACGCCCAGCACCAGCGTCATGGCTTTACGGATTGGTGGTTGGACCGCGAGAAGCCCTTTGAGTACGAGCCATTTCCTGAATCGGCCGACCCCCAGTCGTTGCGACGGGCGTACGCCACCGACGCCGCGCTGGCACGCAACTTCTTCGGCCATCCCGACGACCACCTGCGGCGCATTCAGCAGGCGCTGGACCTGAAAGCCAGTCTGACCTGGCCGACTTGAACGCGCCGACCGTCTGACCGACCATCCACGCAGATTCCTTCCGCTTTGAGGTGCGCAATGGCCGACGCTCACGACCCCATCGACGACGACGACCGTCCCGTCACCTACGTTGGTTTGCCTCCGCTGCATGACGCCGGTTGCCATTCACTCTTGCTGTTTCTGGTGCTGATGCTCGGTGGTCTGGGCCTGATGATGTTCGGCGTGTTGTTGGCGGGCATGTCCGCCGGACCAGGTACGCCGGACCCCATGCTGGTCAGCGTCGGGTTGCTGGCGGCCGTGCTGGGCATCCTGGGGATGGTCTTCGCGCGTCTGCTGGGCAATCGCTGCCCGAAGTGCACAGCGCTGGGTGGACGCAAGCCCCGCGTCCCGGAGCCGGCGTGGCCGGCGGAACCCCCGGATGGCGGCGGTCGCATTCGCTACTTCGTGTGCCGGTCCTGTGGGCACGAATGGCGGGAGGGCCCAGACCTGCCGGGCGACGACCCCGAGTACGAGGCCGCGGTACGCGAGTCCGAAGCGGAGGACGAGGCAGCACTGTCCGAGCGTGACCGGCCGTGACGCATGGCTTGCCTTGGGGAATGCCCGCCCGTTTCCCCGCGTTGTGATGACGGAGTGGCCTCTGAGCGACCTCCGACCGGCACTCTCCCCCCCTGATGCGAGTCCGCATGCGCCTCGGCAGAGACATCACCCCCTCGCGACCGCTGCCATTTCTGGCCGTGCTGTGTCTGACGACGGCTTGGCATTCTGTCGACTCGCGGTGTGCCCACGCCCAGCGCGCAGACGACGGTGCAGAGACAGTGCGTCAGGGCGACGGCGGTGAGGAGACCAGCGAGTACGAGGACATGCGCGTCCTGCTTGGCGGACGGTGCTCCATTCGCGTGCACCACCCGGACGCCGAGGTTGCCCGGAAAGCGATCCAGACAGCGATGGCGGAGGTCACACGTATCGGGCAACAACTGGACGGTGCGGCCCCCGGTTCCGAAGTGCGCGCCATCAATACCGTCGCCTCGCTGGAGGCCGTTCCCGTCAGCGCCGAGACCTTGGGATTGCTGGACCGCAGCCTGGCGCTGTGCCGACAGACGTCAGGCGCTTTCGACCCGACCGTCGCCAGTTACGACTACTTGTGGAGCTTTTCTGCCCGTCCGTTCGTTCGGCCCTTGCCACAGGAGCTGGTGGCCCGGCGCGCGCTGACCGGTTGCCGGCAGGTCGTGCTGATGCCAGGGGCCGCACCGACCGTCCGAATTCTGCAGCACGGGGTTCGTGTGACCCTGCAAGACCTTTTGCACGGTTACGCGTGCGGTCGGGCGGCTCAGGTGCTGCGTCAGGCGGGCGTGCAGGACTTTCGCATTCGCATCGGTCAGGACGCCTATGCCCAGGGACGCAGCCAAGGGCGCATCTGGGCGGTTCCCATCGCGAATCCGCGCAACGCCGGTTTGGTCGTCACGCGTCTGTTTATCGACGGTGAGGCGGTGGCTACGCGCTCCGATGGCGAGCGGTACTCAGTGAAAGGCCGCCGCCGCTATCACGACGTGTTGGACCCGCGCACCGGTATGCCGGTCGATGGCGTCCTGCAAGTCACCGTCGTGGCAAAGGATGCGACGCTGGCGGACGGACTCAGCGCCGCCGTGTTCGTGCTGGGCCCGCGTGCAGGCATCGACCTGCTGGACCGCGAGGACCAGGCCGAGGGCTTCCTGATCGACAGCACAGGCCGAGTGTTTGCTTCTCGCGGGATGGGAGCTTACGGAAGGGTTCCTGAGCGCACACCGATGAACGCTGGCGGTGATTAGGCAAGAACCTGCGTGTTGCCCACTAGTTCCACCTCGATCGGTCGCGGTCGTTCTTGCGGCCGCCGTCGACGACGTGAAACGGTCTGGACTTTTTGATCCCGAGTCGCTTCAGCAGCCACACCCACGTTCCTCGCGCCGTCGCAGCCATGTGACGCCGGGGAGGAATGCCGCGCAGGAGCACCCACGCCGCTGCCAGCCCGCCCAAGTGGGCGAACAGCGCCACGCCGCCATCCGTCAGCCACACGAGCAGGTCCATGCCGACCGTCACGGGGATGAGGTAGCGCGCCTGCACCGGGACCACGAAGAACAACAGGATCTTGGCATTTGGGTTGCCCCAGGCAAACGCAGCCAACAGCGCAATCAGACCTGCCGAAGCGCCGACTGTCACGTTGTTCCGCCCCGCCACCAGGTCGAAGCCGCCCTGCAACACGCCGCCAGCAACCACGGCGATGGCAAAGAAGCGAAGGAAGGTGGCAGTGCCCCAGCGCCGCTCGAGCGCGGGACCGAAGAAGTACAACACCATCAAGTTGAACAGGATGTGCAGATACCCGTCGAGGTCGTGCAGCAGGCCGTAGGTCGCCAGCGTCTGCAGCTCGCCCCGCAGCAGTGCCCCGGCAGACAGCGCCAAGTGCTCGTTGTACAGTGTCATGGCCGCGCCGTCGGGACCTCCCACACTCCGTCCCAACAGGAACAGGAAGTGGACGCCCAGCAACGCGGCCATCAGCCACAGGGTGCCTCGCCCGAGCCGTTGCTCCAGACGCCAGATCAAGGTCGGTTCGGACGCCACGGTGCCTCCCGGACTCACTTCGGAGCCTACACGATAGGTGCCGGATCCACTCGACGCAAGCACGCGACAAGGACTCCTACCGCCCATGACACCCCGTCCGACGCCCGATTCCACCCCCCGCGATGAACCCAGGAGCGCTGAACAGACGGCCGACGACCTTCTGGGTCAGGCGACCGACCTGCTGGCGGACGGTGCCACGCCCCATGCGCTGATTCGCGCCTTCGAACGCAGCGGGTTCTCGGCCGCCATTGCGCAGGCGGTGGTCGACGACCTGTTGGTGCAGTTGCCCGCCTCCGAGCTTGGCGCGTCGGAACCGGACGACGGCGAATTCGGCATCGAGACCGTGTACTTGTGGCGCTACCTGCGACGGGCGCAGCGGGGCGACAGCTTTGACGAGGCACAGCTGGAGCAGCTTCGCCTTGCGTTGAAGCGGCATGGCTTGTCCACGACCACGGCGACGGACCTGGTGACTGAGGTGGCGACCGACACGCGCAGGGTCGAGGACATCCAGGTCCGAAGGATGCGGCGACTGGGCGCGCAGGCCATGGGGGCTGGTGCGGCGTTTACGGCCTTCTTTCTGTGGACCGCGTTCGTCCATGGGCCGGGCGGAAAGTGGAACCTTGCGACCGCGGCGGTGACGGCTGGACTTGCCGTCTTTGGCCTCGTGCTGTACGCGCGCCATCGAGTGAAGAAATAGTGTTGTAGATTGGGTGGTTGTCGGTTTTGACCAACTGTGGACTCCCGACGGGATCCGCGCGGTGCAGACGGCGAGCCTGGAATCCCTGCAGCCTAAGGTGTTCGCAGCGTCGGCGGTGCGGTCGGTGCTTGGACCTGAGCATCCGAGATTGCGGAAAACATCTTTGCAAAACAATGGCTTGAAATCGGAGGACGCCGATTCGCCGTGGGGCCTGTGCGGACGGGCCTGCTCGCCATTCGCCCGAAGCGCCCTTTCCGGTGCGCCAAGGGGGCTGCCTCGCTATCGAATCGGGGCACCGTCGACTATCCTCCGCGCCGTG
Source organism: uncultured Enterobacteriaceae bacterium (assembly GCA_964447285.1). Classification (GTDB taxonomy): domain Bacteria; phylum Myxococcota_A; class UBA9042; order UBA9042; family UBA9042; genus CAJBNH01. The sequence goes on from CAYURO010000007.1 coordinate 29,596, forward strand.
TGACCCCGGGCTCCCCCCGCCCGTGTGCCGTGCGACCCTGCCATTCCCGGTGAAACATGTCCCAGCCGCTCCTGCAGGACGTCCTTCCCTCCATCCTGACCCTGAAGACGCACGCGCGTGGCCGCGACTGGCTGCTGCGCTGCTCTGAAGACCTTGGTGAGGTGGTGAGGCGGTCGGACGCCGACGAGGTCTCTCTGTCCGTTCAGGTGGCCCTGCATGCGGCCCTGATCGCCCCTGGTCGCGGGTGTTGGCGCACCAGCATCGACATCGGCAGCCATCTGTTCAGCGTGGTCGTCAACGAAGAGGCGGGATGGATCCTGTTGGGTTCTCCCAGGTTCTCAGCAGAGGCCAGCATCCTGCACGCCGTGCGCCACCGCGGCGAGACGGCCGACTCAGGCGCGCGGGTGCAGCGGGCGCTGTCCGACCTTGAGGCGCTGGTCGCCGGCTACCGCACCGCACGCGACGACAACTCACCCTTGGTCATCGAGACCCTGATCGCCCGCCACAACCTGCCCGACGTACTGCATCCGCAAGGAGAATTCGCTCGTCAGCACGAGGAGTTGAACCGCCGCATTGCGGTGCGCGTCGCCGCCATCGAGCCCGATCTGCGTGCCTATCGGCCGACGACACTCGAGCGCATCAGCCAATGGGGCCTGGACCTGAATGCGAGGTACGCCATCCTGCGCGTGCACGCCCTGCGGTTCGTCGCCGCCCTGCCTGCTCTGGACCACGACCGCAAGGGTGGCGAGGTGGTGCGTCTGCTGCGCGAGATGCTGCGGCGCATCGTCGAGGACTCTGGTCTGGCCCGTCGCAACGAGCGCACCGGCGATCGCCAACCGGTCCCCAAGGGGCTCGAGAACCTTTGTCGTATCGCGAACTTCATGGTGCCGCTGTTCCCGGTCGCTTGGGTGGCCTGGGGCACGCGGCGCGCCGTGCGGATGCTCGCGCGCATCTTCATCGCGGGCGAGTCGATGGAGACGGCGTGGCCCGCACTGCAGGGCTTGGCGGACTCGGGACGTGACGCGACGGTTGACCAGCTGGGCGAGCTTGTGGTCAGCGAGGCGGAAGCTGACGTGTACTGTGACCGCGTGCTCGCGCTGGTGCGCGGTCTGGGAGAGCGCCACGGTGCGAGCCAGCCCAAAAATCGGGCGGGCGTCGAGCGGGCGAACGTGTCGGTGAAGGTGTCGGCCCTGTGCAGCGACTTCAACCCCGACGACCCAGAGGGAACGTGGCAACGTGTCGGGCCAAGGCTCGAGCGCATCATGCTCGAGGCCCGTCGGCTGGGTGTCTTCATCAATCTGGACGCCGAGCACTTCCACGTCCGCGACCTGAACTTCCTGATGCTGCGCCGCGTGTTGTCGCATCCGGATCTGCGTCGGCACACGGGCGTCGGCCTCGCCATTCAGGCCTATCTGCGCGATGCGCCGGAGCACTTGGACGCCGTGACGGGCTTCTGCCGCCAGCGCGGCGTGCGGATGCCGATCCGTCTGGTCAAGGGTGCCTACTGGGACGCTGAGACGACCGAGGCCGATGCGCACGGCTTCTGCGCGCCTGAGTTCCTGAACAAGGCCGAGTCGGACGCGATGTTCCAGATGCTGGTCCTGCGCATCTTGGCCTGTCACGACGCGGTTCAGCTGTGCATCGGCAGCCATAACCTGCGCGACCACTGCTTTGCCCATGAGGCGCGTGAGTTGATGTACCCGGGCGCGCCGCCGGTCGAGCACCAGGCGCTGCACATGACCTACGAGGGCCTCAGCACCGCGCTTGCCAAGCAGGGGTGGGCCGTCCGCAACTACATTCCGGTAGGCAGTCTGCTGGTGGGCATGGCGTATCTGGTGCGGCGGATTCTGGAGAACAGCTCTCAAGTCGGCGTTCTGACGATGGCGCGCGCGGGCGTGGACCTGCAGCTCGGCCTGACGCCTCCGACACGCGTGCTGCACGTGGCTATGGAACAGGGTGAGATCACCCGCGATCCCCTGAACGTCGCCGACCCGCCGGGCGAGATGCCCCCCTTCCGCAACTGCGGCCCCGCACGCCTGTATTTGGCCCCGCATCGCGCGGCCTTCGATGAAGCGATTGCGATGCGGCGACTTCTGCTGCCGTTCCGCGAAGATGCTACTGCGGTCGATGTGCGCTCTGGGCCGATGACGGTCGTCCGCTCGCCCTCCGACACCGACGACGTGCTGGGTCACATCGGGTTCTGTACGGCCGCGGACGTCGATATGGCCGTCACGGAAGCTCTGGCGCAGCAGCCCCAATGGGCAGCGCGTTCGGTGGGGCAGCGCGCGACGCTGGTGATCCGGGCAGCAGAGCGGATGCGCGTGCGACGTCTGGACTTTGCGGCGGTCGCAGCTCTGGAAGGCGGAAAGGCGCGCAACGAGGCTCTGGCCGACGTCGACGAAGCCATCGACTTCATGATGTTCTACGCGCGAGAGGCGTTCCGCGTCGAGACGAGCTGGCCCGAGGCCAAGCCGTGGGGCGTGGTGGCCGTGGTGGCGCCCTGGAACTTCCCGCTGGCGATTCCGTGCGGCATGGCCATCGCCGCACTGGTGGCCGGCAACGCGGTGCTGTTGAAGTCCGCGCGACCGACTCCGCTGATTGTCGAGCTTCTGGTGCGGCTGCTGCGCGAAGTGGGCGTCCCGCCTACAGTTTTTCGCCACATGACGGGGCCCGGCTCTGAGGTTGGCAACCGCTTGGTTCAGCACCCCGACGTGTCGGCCAGCGTATTTACCGGGTCGGTGGGCGTGGGCTCGTGGATTTACAGCGCGATGGCGCCTCAGGCGGTTGACGGCCGAACCAAGCGCGCCATCACCGAAATGGGCGGCAAGAACGCGGTCATCGTCACGGCGTCGGCAGACCTGGACGAGGCGGTCAGCGGTTGCCTGTATTCGGCGTTCGGTCATGCCGGACAGAAGTGCTCTGCCGCGTCGCGGATCTTGGTGGACGAGCGCATCCTGCCCGCATTCTTGGCCCGTTTCCGTCGCGCCGCCAATGACTTGCAGCTGGGGCCCGCGGCGTCGCACGGCACTCGCGTCAACCCGGTGATCAGCGCCCAAGAGCAGGCCCGCTTGCGCAAGGATGCTGCGGCTGCGGGACAGGAAGCGCGGGACAACGGCGGCGAAGTTGTGGTTGACCGCAGCCAGCAATCCGCGCCGGGACCGATGCCTGCACAGCCAGAGCCCGGTCGTGCGTTCGCAGGAACGCCACGCGGAGGCCATCTGGTCGGTCCGACGGTGGTGCTGTTGCCGGCCGACGCGGCAGTCAAGCCCGACAGTTACGCGCAAAGGGAGCTGTTCGGCCCCATCGTCCACATCATCCCCACCAAGTCGATGGAGCACGCGGTCGAGTTGTTCAACGGCACCGACTTCGCTCTGACGGGTGGCATGTTCACCCAGTCGCAAGACGACATCGCCCGACTCGGTGACCTGCTCGAGTGCGGCAACGTCTATGTGAACAGAACGGTTACGGGTGCTCGCGTAGGTATCGAACCTTTTGGAGGTTTCAAGCTATCTGGTACCGGACCCAAGGCGGGCGGTCGCGAGTACCTGCCCTCGTTCTACTCGTTGCTGGCGCCATCCCCGCTCTCACGTGGCCCGATGGACCCGCAGGGCGCCGCGATCCTGAACGACATGGAGAATCCGGAGACCCCGAGCGTGGACGACGACGAGCTGCCGCTGGCGTCGCACGACCACGTCGGGCATGAGCACGGGCCTGCCCCCAAGGTCACCTCGGTGGTCAAGGGGCTGCAGCTGGCGGCGGCGATGAAACGGGCGCTGGAGACGGTGCCCAAGGGGATGCTGGATCCGGAGTCGCGCGCTCACGTCGAGGCCCTTCTGGCGTGGATGCTGCAGCAACTGCCCGGACTTGCGTCGGGTGCCGAACTGAACCGCGTGGTCCCCGGTCAGGACAGCTTCAATCGCTGGTCGCTGCCGCGCGGCCCGGCGGTGGTGCTGGCGGGTCGGCGGGTTCCCGGCGGCAACGCGGTCGTGCACGCGGTGGCGGCGGCGTGCACGGGCAATCCCGTGGAAGTGCTCGCCTGCTCTGCGGAATCTCACGTGGCGTGGCAGGGGCTGGCGCAGCAGCTGGCGGGCGTGGACGAGCCCCCGGCGTTCGATGTGGTGCGAGTGGTCGATGGCGACGGGATTCTGGCCGCGCTGGGACGCTTGCACGTGACGACGGTCGTGCTCGACGGTACGGCCGAGGAGTGGGAGCCCGTTCTCGCTGCTGCCACCGCGCTGCCCAAGGGACAAAGGCACGTGCGCGCGGTGCACTGCGCTGTGTCGTGGCCGCAGGCGCCGGATTACGAGGGCGTTGCCAAGGCGCACCTGCACTGCCGCAGCTTTGCCGTGCACACCATGCGCCATGGGGCGCCGTTGTCGCTGTAGACCGAGTCGGCGACCCGCCTGGGATGTCCGTGCCCGTCGCCAGGGGTTCTCTCGCGGGGCTTGCGGGCTTACCATCCCGGCCCCCATCGAGCTCCCCTGCCCGGCCCAGGTTTCGCCATGCGCCCCGCCGTTCACGATCTGCTGATCCGCATCGCCCTCGTCACCGTGGGCTCGCTGCTGGCGGCCGTAGGGATCCAGCTGTTTCTCGTGCCGATTCACTTGTTGACGGCCGGCGTCGCCGGGATCGCGCTGCTGGTGTCGTACCTGACGCCGTTGCCGTCGGCGGCGGTGCTGGTCGCCCTGAACATCCCGATTTTCTTGGGGACCCGTCGGCTGCTCGAGCGTGAGTTCCTGTTGTGGAGCCTGCTGGGCATGGCAGGCCTGTCGCTGGCACTGGCGGTCACGCAGCCGCTCGCAACCCTGCATCCGGTCAAAGATTTCTATCTGAATCTGCTGGCGGGCAGCGTGGTGGCGGGGCTGGGGACCGGCCTGGTGTTTCGCGCACGGGCATCGCAGGGCGGCACCGACGTGATTGCGGCGGCGATCCGCAAGGTCAGCTCGGTCCGCATCGGGCCCCTGTTCTTCGTGCTGAATGCGTCTGGAGTCCTGGGGCTGGCCTGGTTCTATGGTCTGGAACCCGCTCTGGCGACGGCCGTTGCGATTCTGGTCGAGTCGGTGGTGGTCGAGCAGACCATCGTGGGCGTGGGCGCCAACAAGGCCATGCTGACCATCACCAGCCGTCCCCGCGAAGTGGCCGACGCGTTGATGAACGGCCTGGACCGCGGCGCGACCTTTCTGCAGGGAGAGGGCGCCTACACGGGTAACCAGACCAAGGTGGTCCTGTGCATCCTGCGCACCCGCCAGCTGGCCGTGGCCCGCAAGATCGTCAAGGACCAGGACCCCAACGCCTTCACCTTCGTGCAAGACGTGACCGAGGTGATCGGCCACGGCTTCGAGCGGCCGCCGATCTGAAGGTAGGTGGGGAAAGTCAGGGGGGCGGGGAGGAAGTTAGGCGGTCGCCAGGTGCGCCAGATGGTGCGGGACCGTCTTGTACGTGATGCAGTCCTCGACGGGACAAATGTGCTTGCACATCAGGCAGCCGAAGCACTCCGTCTCATCAACGACGGCCTTGCGGCGCGGGTCCAGCGAGATGGCTTGCGCCCCGCCGTCACGGCAAGCCAGCAGGCACTGGCCGCAACCGACGCACTTATCCTTGTCGATCAACGAGATCGCTTGGGTCTTGTGCGTCAGGCCGTTCGGGTCGGTCACGTTCTTCAGCGCAAGGCCGATGATGTCGTGCACGGACTGGAAGCCGCGGTCGGCCAGATAGTCCTCCAGACCCTCATTCATGTCCTCGACGATGCGATAGCCGTGGTGCATGACCGCTGTGGTGCACTGCAACGTGGTGGCGCCCAGCAGCAGGAACTCGACCGCGTCCATCCACGTGTACAGGCCGCCCATCGCGCTGATCGGCAGCTGCAGCCGCGGATCCGACGCCAGCTCAGACACGAAACGCAGCGCGATCGGCTTGACCGCCGCGCCCGAGAAACCGGACACCGAGCCCTTCTGGCCCACCGTCGGCATCGGGACGTAGTTGAAGATGTCTACCGCCGAGATTGCGCGCACGGTGTTGATGGCCGAGATCGCATCCGCACCGCCCGCCTTGGCCCCGAGCGCCATGGGCAGCATGTCCGCGACATTGGGCGTCATCTTGGCCATGACGGGAATTGAGCAGCCGCTCTTGGTCAGCTGGGTCAACGTCTCGATCAGCGCAGCGTCCTGCCCGACCTTGTGCCCCGTTCCCTCCACCGTCATCTGCGGGCAAGAGAAGTTGCACTCGATCATGTCCGCGCCTGAGTCCTGCGCCATCTTCGCGAGCTCGACCCAGTCTTGCGAGTGCGTCAGGCCCATGATCGACGCGATGACCGCGTGCTTGGGGTAGTTCTTCTTCAGGCGCGCGATGTCGGTGAAGTTCTCGGTCGTGGTGCGGTCCGAGATCTGCTCGACATTCTGCAGGCCAACCACCTTGTGGTTTGCGAAGTTGTAGCCGTTCAGGCGCGGCGACGGGTGGGTGATCTTGACCTCATAGTCCAGACCGACCGTCTTGAACGCCGCGCCACCCCATCCGTGATCGAACGCCCGCGCCACCATGTCGTAGGTGTTGCCGACGGGCGACGACGACAGGCAGAACGGGTTGGGGAACTTCACGCCGCAGAAATTCACTTCCAGGCTGGGACGCTTCTTCATGCCGTCACCTCCGTACCCGTGAGCATTTTGTGGATGGCGTCCGCCGCTCGCTTGCCGTCTGCCACCGCCTTCACGACGGTTGCTGCGCCGCGCACGATGTCGCCGCCTGCGAAGACGCGGTCGACGCTGGTGGCCAGGGTGACCGCGTCCGCAGCGACCAACCGGCCCTTGCGCTCGGCTTGCGAGAGGATACGGCCGACGACCTCGCTGGGTCCCTGACCGATCGCCTGAATCACAGCACCCACGCGCAGTTGAAACTCGGTGCCATCGACGTCGCGGGCGTTGTCGGGCGTCAGCTTGCCCTTGACCGCCCACTCGGTCTCGCAGCCCTGCAGCCCGGTGACGAAGCCGCCCTGACCGGTGATGGTCACGACACGGCTCTGGGGCTTGAAGATGATGTGGTCTTGGCGGGCCTGGTCGAGCTCAGCCGCCGTGGCCGGAAGCTCGTTGAGACCCTCAAGCGTGAGCACGTAAATGCGGTGGGCGCCGAGCTCGCGCGCCGTGTGCGCCACGTCCATCGCGACCGCGCCGCCGCCGATGACCGCGATGTTGCGGCCCGCGACGCGCTGGGCAGCCGCCTGGGTGTCGGTGCGCGCCAACTCGAGGAATTCGAGGGCCGTACCCACGCCTTGCAGATCCTTGCCGGGCAGATTCAGCTCGAAGGCCTTCCACAGACCGGGGGCCACGAACACCGCCGCGAAGCCCTGATCGAGCAGTGCGGTTGCGTTCTCGCGGTCGATCGGGTGCGAGGTCTTGATCTCGACGCCCAACGACTGGATCTCGCGCACGTCGGCGTTCAGCGCCTCCAGCGGCAGTCGGTGCGCAGGAACGCCATAGCGGAGAATGCCGCCTGCTTCTGCCCGAGCCTCGAAGACCGTGACCTGATAGCCGAATCGCGCCAAGTTGGCCGCTGCCGCCAGACCCGCGGGACCGGCGCCGATGACGGCGATGCGCGCGCCCTTCTCCTGACCCTTTTCGAGGACCGTCAGGCCCTGGCTGCGGCCGTACTCCACCGCGAATCGCTGCAACCCGTCGATGTCGATCGGGGTGTCGATCTCGCCACGCAAGCACGCATGACGACACGTTTCTTCCGTCGGGCAGACGTATGCGCAAACGCCGCCCAGCGGGTTGTTGCGCAGCACGGTCCGGGCCGCCCCCTTGAAGTTGTAGAAGCGGATCTGGCGAATGAACTTCGACGGATCCGTGCCGCCGGGGCAGCCCTTGCTGCACGGGGCGTCATGGCACAGAAGGCAGCGGTGGGCTTCCGCGATGGCCTGCTGCAAGGTCAGGCCGTTGGTGGCCGCGCCGTCTGGAGACTGGGTAGGGGGAGACATGGACTCTCCTGAACCAGAGAAAGCCTGCGCCTTGGCGGACCTTCCGCGCGGGACGCTCGTGGCTTTTTGGAGGAGGCCGGAGATGGGTGGTCGCCGGCATCGTGCCCTGGGAAGTGCCCAGAGGCTGGCGATGCTGGCTCCGCTTCCGGCGCAAGTCAACGTCTCGGATTCACGATTGATTTAGGACCGGAACGGCCCTATTTCGCCGCGGGGGCGGACCCTGTCTCGGGAGTCGCAACAGAACCGTCACCCTGCCCCGGGTTCAAAGGGCTTTCGATGGCCGCGGGGGTCTCCGACAGACCCCGGAGCAAAGGTCGGGCGGTGCGCGTCCCCGGCCACGGAATCGCGATCAGGGTGGCCACCAACGCCAGCGAGAAGCCGATGGCGGTCCTGCGGTGCTTGGCCACGGGCTCCACGGCGCGCTTGGCCATGGCGAAACCGACATGCACCGCCACCAAAGCGCCGACCATCAGGAAGATGTGCTCCACGGCCCAAAAGCGAGAGATGGGGTCGCGCATCGCGGCGCCGAAGTTGGCAAATGCGGAGTGTGTCATGGGGCTGAGGAACACATAGAGCAGCAGACCAAGCAGGAGTTGCACGTCCATCGCGATGACCCCGATGCGGCCCAAACGCGCGTTGGCGGGCGTCCAAGGCCGGGCTCCCGTCCAACCACGCACGGCAGCAGTGGCCGTGAGAATGAGGGCGATGAGGACGACCCAGCGCAGCACCGAGTGGAGGGCAAGGACGGCCAGGTACATGAGCGGCTCCAGATGCGTGGAAAGGGCGGGTGGCGGTCTGACGAGTGCCGTCGGAGAATAGTCGTGGCGGCAAGCGGGTCAAGCGGTACGTCGCCAACATGGCCTTGCCGTTGCCGATCAAACGTCGCAAGGTGGCGCATCCCGGTGTGACCTGACGCGTGGAGTCCGACATGACCGACCTGCTGGCCGCGCGATCCCAGATGGCGATGTCGCTTGGCTTTCACATGTTCTTTGCCGTCGTCGGCATGGCGATGCCGTTGCTGATGGTGATCGCCGAGGGACTGTGGCTGCGCACGCGCGAACCGGACTACCGCGAGCTCGCGCAGCGGTGGGCCAAGGGCACGGCCATCCTGTTCGCTGTGGGGGCGGTCTCGGGCACGGTGCTGTCGTTCGAGTTGGGGTTGCTGTGGCCCACGTTCATGCGCCACGCGGGACCCGTCATCGGGATGCCGTTCTCGCTCGAGGGCTTCGCCTTCTTCCTCGAGGCGATCTTCCTGGGCATCTGGCTGTACGGCTGGGACCGCGTGAGTCCGCGCATCCACTGGCTTTCCGGGGTTGCCGTATTGATCAGCGGCACCGCCAGCGGCGTCTTCGTCGTCATGGCCAACGCGTGGATGAACACGCCGGCGGGCTTCACGGTCGTGGGCGGCGAGATCCGCGACGTGAACGTTTGGGCGGCCATGTGGAACCCAGCGGCGCCTACCCAGGTGGTCCACATGGCGATCGCGGCGTTTCAAGCGGTCGCGTTCGCCGTCGCCGCCATCCACGCCTGGGTTCTGTTGCGCCAGCCCGACCAGGGCTTCCACCGCCGGGCATTCGCCATCGCACTTGGGGTGGCCATCGTGTCGGGCGTGCTGCAGCCCGTCAGCGGCGACTTCAGCGCCAAGCAGATCGCCCGCAACCAACCGGCCAAGCTGGCGGCTGCCGAGGCCCATTGGAACACCCGCGCGGCCGCACCGCTGTCGATCGGCGGCTGGCCAGACGAGGTGGCCGAGACGACGTCGTGGGCGCTGGAAATCCCGCATGGCCTCAGCTTTCTGGCGCACGGCGACCCGAACGCGGTGGTGACGGGGCTGAAGGACATCGCCAAGCAGGATCGCCCGCCCGTGGCCATTGTTCACCTGGCCTTTCAGGCGATGGTCGGCATGGGGATGTTCATGGCCGCGGTGGCGTTGGTGGCGGCGGTGCTGTGGCGTCGGCGCAGACGGGTGCCGCTGGACCCGTGGCTGTTGCGGGCCCTGGTCGTCGCGGGGCCGATGGGGATGCTGGCCGTGCAGGCGGGCTGGGTCGTGACCGAGGTCGGTCGGCAACCCTGGGTGATCCGTGGGTTCTTGCGCACCGCCGACGCCGTCACGCCGATGCCGTACCTGATCGTTCCGTTCCTGACCTTTACCCTGCTCTACCTGGTGCTGGCGGTCGTGGTCGTCTTGCTGATGAAGCGACAGGTGTTCGCCAGCCCGGGTCTGGCCGCGACGGACAAGGCGCAAGGTGCCGCGAACGCGACGGATCGAGGTGACCCATGAACGCAGAGGCGGTGGCGGTGGCTGGCGTGCTGCTGGCCGGCCTGGTCGTGTACGCGGTGTCGGGCGGCGCGGACTTTGGCGGCGGCGTGTGGGATCTGCTGGCGTCTGGACCGCGCAAGGCCAGGCAGCGCAAGGTCATCTCCGATGCGTTGGGGCCGATCTGGGAGGCGAATCACGTCTGGCTGATCCTCGCGGTCGTTCTGCTGTTCGTCTGCTTTCCCCTCGTGTTCGCCGCGATGGCAACGGCCCTGCACATCCCACTGACCGTCATGCTGATCGGCATCGTGCTGCGGGGTTCGGCGTTCACGTTCCGGTCGTACGGCGGCGGCACCGACGAGACGCTGCGCTGGTGGGGGCGCGTGTTCGCAAGTGCCAGCGTCGTCACGCCGTTCATGCTGGGCGTCTCGGCCGGGGCGGTGGCGTCGGGGCAGCTGGTCGTCGATCCGCGCACCCATCGGGTCGTCACCGACTTTGTCTCGGCCTGGGCGGCGCCGTTTCCCCTGGCCGTCGGTCTGCTGGCGGTCGCCCTGTTCGCGTTCCTGGCCGCCGTGTACCTGACGCTCGAGACGCGAGACCCCAGGCTGCAAGAGGACTTCCGGTGGCGCGCGCTGATGACGGCGCCGATCGTGTTCCTGACGGCCTGGGGTGCCTTCGTGCTCGCCCGGCAGCACGCGCCCCTGGTCGCCGCGGGGTTGACGCAGCGGTCGTGGTCCCTGGCTTTCCACATCATGGTCGGCGGTTCGGCGGTGGTGGCGGTGGCGGCGTTGTGGCGGAGGTGGTATTCGCTGGCCCGGGTCGCCGCTGCCCTGCACGTGGCGTTGATCGTGGCCGGTTGGGGGTTTGCCCAGTTCCCCTACCTGCTGCCCCCGAACCTGACCCTCGAGTCGGCGGCAGCGCCCCAGACGGTACTGCGGCCCGTGTTGTGGGTGCTCGGTCTGGGGAGTTTGGTGCTACTGCCATCTTTCTATTTCCTTTTCCGAGTGTTCAAGTCGAATCCCCCCACCGATGCATGACGTGACACCGATGAACACCCTGTCTTTCTTTCGTCTTTTCGCCTCCGTTGCCCTGACCCTCCTGGCCCTGTCGGGGTGCGAGACCGACGCCGTCGACACCGCAGCGCCGGGTGATGTGGTCGCGGGCGACTCAACGCCGCAGGACGTGGCAACCGACACCGAAGACACCAATGCCGATGCGGACATCACGCCGTTCACGCCGGAGCGGTGCGGCGCCGCGCCGTTTGCGTGGCTGCCCGCCGCTCAGGTCGGCCAACCGGTGCAGTTCGACGAAATGGCGCTGACCAACCTGTCCGCAACCACCATCGCGCAGCTGCTCAAGAACACCGGCTACGACTTGGGCGAGATCCGCAACGGCGCCCGCACCTTCAAGCTGCGCTATACCACGCAAGACAAGGGCCAGCTGACAGAGGCCACCGCGTTGGTCGGCGTGCCGATCGGCCTGGAGACCGCGGGTCCCGTACCGACGATTCTGTGGCTGCACGGCACGACCGGCTTCATGGACGACTGCGCGCCGTCGAAGAACGAGCTCGAGGGGGCGGGGCTGGTCGCCCTGCTCGCATCGCTGGGCTATGTCGCCATTGCACCGGATTACCTGGGGTTGCGCGGGTTCGGCCCGCCGTCGCCGGCCGGGTCGATCCACTCGTATCTGGTCGGAGAGGCCACTGCCATCGCCAGCTTGGACGCCGTGCGCGCGGCGGCCGTGGCTCTGGCGAAGGATGCGACGCTGACCGACCCGGACCTGCAGCGCACCATCATCTGGGGTGGGTCTCAGGGGGGACACGCGGCGTTCTTCGTCGATCGCTTTCAGCCGCACTATGCGCCCGAGATCGACGTGCTGGCCGTGGCCGCCGCCGTGCCCGCGACCGACCTGCGCGCGTTGGCCGTTTGGGGCGCAAACCACCCGGGTGCCACCGCCATCACGCTGGTCGCCGCGCTGACCGCCTGGCAACAGTGGTACGGCCTGGGCGACCTGAAGGAAGTGCTTGCGAACGCAGAGCCTTTGAAGCTGGCAGAGAACGTGCCGATCTGGCTGTCGACGACCTGCAAACCCGACGTCGACGTCTCGACGCTGAAGACGCTGTCCGACCTGTACTCGCCGGAATTCCTGACCAAGGCCTCGGCCGGCGAATTCGACGCGCTGACGCCATGGGGGTGCATGATCAGCGAAAACAGCGTGCCGTGGACCTCGGTGCCGCGGCTGAAGGATCGACCGGTGCTGGTGACCTACAGCGAGAACGACGAACTGGTCATCACCGAGACCGAGCGGAAAAGCATCCCCGAGCTGTGCAAGCAGGGCTACCGCATCGAGTATCTCGAGTGTGCCGGCCTGGGCCACACCGACGGCGCGCTTGCGTCGCTGCCCTACATGCGCAAGTGGATCGATGACCGCGTCGAGGGCAAGCCCTTGGTCGCCGAGCGCAACTGCGTCATTCGTCCCGCCGTCGACTGCAACGACCCCAGCGTGATGCCGTGAGCAAGATCGGCGACACACAGACGTTTGCACTGGTCCAAGCCACGCCCAAGCAGCGCGCTCAGCGGTGGCGGTTGCATCATCAGGCTTGGGGCGACGGCTTTGCGATGGACGACTACCTGCGGCGGGAGCAGACGCTCGCCACCGACGATTTTCTCCGCGATGTCCTCAGGATGTGGCTGCTGGTCGATACCGAGGGTGAGCCGGTCGCCAGCTGTGAGACCTACGGGTGCCAGCTGTGGGCGGCGGATGCCGAGGGCCGGACCGAGCGGGTGAAGTGCCAGACGATCGCATCGGTGCTGGTCGCGCCCCAGCTGCGTCAACAGGGCCACGCGACACAGCTGTTGCGCCGCTTGGGGGCAGAGTTGCGGTTCGAGGGCAATTCCGCGCTGACGCTGTACAGCGACGTCGGGCCGCAGATCTACCGCCGCTTGGGCTATCTCCTTCATCCCGCGCGGGAATCCGTGCTGCGCGTTGACCCGACCGACCGCTGGCCCTTGCGGGCGACGGAGCTGGGCATGGCCGACGTGGCCGACCTGTTGCACCAGCAAGCCGAGCGGACGCCCTCGTGGCTGGGCGTGACGACGGCGCCGGCGGTGGCCGAGGCTCCCCGTGCCGAGCGTATCGAGTGGTTCCACCTGCGTGCGCGCGCGCGTGCGTGGGCCCGGCAGCAGCCAGAGCCGCAAGTCATCGGTGCCCAAGGGCCCGACGGTGGGTGGGTGCTGTGGACCAGCGATGCCGCTGAGACCGTGCTGCATGTGCTGCTGTGGCGGCCTGAGAGTGCGCTGGATGCTCGCACGCTGACGCAGGCCGCCGCCGCCCAAGCCGTTCGCGAGGGACTGACGCACGTCGTCTGGTGGGACGCCGACCGCGACACCGGCCTGGACCCGTGGCACGAGCCGAACCGCCGCCCGCTGGGTACGGTCGACCGCACGCGGGACAAGGGGCTACCGATGATCGCGTGGCTGGACGCCGAACGACCGATGCCGCTGATTTGGATGGGGATTGAGCGGTTTGGTTGGGCCTGATCGAGTGCCGGACTAGCCGCGCGGCCGCCGCCGCCACGTCATCAGCGCCAGTGCCGCGAACAGCAACGCCAAGCCCAGCGGCGCCGTGCGCCCGCCCGCCGTGCAGCCGCTGGAGCTCGACGGGACGATGGAACCGACGACGGGCACGTCCGGGACGTTGGGGATGTCCTCGATCAGCACGCACGCTCCCAGACCCACGCCCAATGCGCGACATGCCAAGCCGGGTCCACAAGAATCCTGAGACGGATCGCAGGGTTTCTGGCAACGGAGCTCCAGTGGGCTGGCCAGTTCCGGGGCGCATAGCAGCGACTTGCAGTCCGAGTCTTGACTGCACAGGTCGCCGATGCTGGTCGCCCCGGTCTTTTCGCAGCGGCCCTGACTGTTGGCGATCTGGACGCGCAGGCACGCCTCGCCCTGCAGGCAGCCGCCTTGACCGGTGCCGACGTCGCAACTGGCGACGCAGGTGCCACTCGAGCAGAGCCCGGAGAAACACTCGCTGTCTGCGGTGCACGACTGGCCGACCGCGACGCAAGCCTGCTTGGGGCCTGGGTAGCAGATCGCGCCGATGCTGGTGCTGGTGCAGGACATGCCGCATGGGCAGGCCCCCGCCTGGTTCAAGTCGCAGTTCTTCGAACAGAACATCGCGTTGCCGGCGTCGATGCACAGGTTGGTGTCGCAGTCGCCGGTGCCGGTGCACGCGCTGCCCACCGGGACCTTGTCGTTGCCAGGCAGGCAGGCCATGAAGCCCTCGACCTGCTGGACGCAAGTGAAATCGCTGGGACACGTACCCTTGCCCAAGCACTTCTGACGGCACAGACCATAGTTGGCCTGCACGTCGGCCTTCAGGCACGCCCCCGAGTCACACTCTGCGGCGTCATAGCACTTCGCCCCCAACGGCAGCTTCTGCGGGGGCTGGTCGACGGGCAGACAGCCGCCGTATCCGGCGGACGGAATGGGCGCGCACTGCTCTGTGCCCTTGGCGCACTCAATGGGATTGCCGGTCGTGCACTTCACGCGGCACACGTTGTCCAGGCACATCAGGGTCGTGCACTCGGCGCTGGAAGTGCAGGCGGTGCCTGGCGTCTTGGTGGGAGTCGGTTCGCCCTGACCTGGCAGGCACGCGCCCTTGCCGCCGCCATTCTGGTAGGCGTAGCACGTGTAGCCGGTCGGGCAGTTCTTGGCCGTGATGGTGCACTCTTGCGAGCAGTAGGCTTGGGATCCGAATGGTTGGCAGAACAGGCCGGTCTTGCAGTCCTTGGACGCGGTGCACACGCCTCCCAGCGCGGTGGTGCCGCCCACCGGCGTGCCGGTGCCGGACCACGCGCAGGAACCGGAGCCGCAGACGAGCTTGGCAGAGTAGTACTCCTCTCCCGATTGCTGGTTTTGCTCGTTGATGTAGGGGCAGTCCGCGTCGGTGCCGCACTTGTAGGGACCTGACTTCGGGTTCAGAAAGCACGCGACCTTCTGGTCGTCGGTGTTCAGCGTGGCCGACATGCCGAACGGCTGCACGGTGGGTGCCATGGTCGGCGGATCCTTGGCGTTGTAGCCGCCGAGCACGTGCTGCGCGCCGAAGAAGTGGCCCTGTTCGTGAATGGCGACGCTGAGCAAGTGCTGTGTGCCCGACCCTGCCTCTCCCGACTTGGTCGTCCACTTTTGGCTGTACCCGTTGAACGCGATGTCGGCCTCGAGGATCGCGCCGCTGCTGCCAAAGACGGGGGAAGTGACACCCAGCACGTACTTGCCAAACTGCCAGTCGCCGTTCTCGACGAAGACCAACTCGTTGCGGTTGTTGGGGTTATAGCCGATGGGGACCACCTTGACGTTCAACGCCGAGGGGCAGTCGGCGTCCTTGCTGCATGAGATGGCTACGCCCCCGGACTTGTCGTACAGGCACTTTCCCTGCGCCGTGTTGCAGTGGTAGCCCTCGATGAACTGCAACCCCGTGCAGGTGATGTCCATCCACCCCTTCCACCCCAGCCTTAGCTGGTCCAGGGACGCGGCTGCGCCGATGTCGGGCGTGCCGGAAGGATGCATGTAGTACATCACCTTGTTGGTGTACCACTTGACGAAGGTCTTGGTGGTCGGCGTCGGCACGGAGACCGAGAACGCTTGGGCCTGGGCCGGCCAACACAAGGCCAGGGTCAACAGGGCGCGCGCCAGTGGGGCGAAGGAGGGAGCGCCGGTGAACCGCATGGGGGGGACTCCTGTCTCGAGAAGCTGCGGAGAGGTGGGTGGGCTACTTCCCGACGGGACCGGGGGTGGGCGCTTTGACGGGGGCGGTGGGCTTGACGGGGGCGGCGGGCTTGCTGGGGGCCTTGGCTTGAGCGGCGACGTAGCCCAGCACCTCGGCGCGGAAGTCCTTCAGGAAACGCGTAACCTGAGTCGTCGTAGGGGCTTCGGTGACCTTGCCGGTCTGGTTGTCGCGGTGCAGCAGGTGGACGTCGAGCAGATCACGCGTGACCGTCTTGCGTCCCAACTTGTCGGTGCGGACGAAGAACTTGCCCTGCGGACCTGCGGAAATCACGTGTCCTTCTGAAGTCTTCTCGAGGATGACGACCACTTCCTCACCCTGAACGAAGGAGGGCATGCCCGGTACGGCGACAGTGATGCCGTCCTGTCCGGTGCCGCCGACGTGGCGCCAGGTGAATCGCGGACCGACCTTCTTGGCGTCCCCCTTCCATACCTCAGTCACCCGCAGCGTGAATTCCGTCCAGATGCCGCGCCCTTCCTGACGACGGTCGATCACTGTGTTGCGCTCGATGACCCCGTGGGCGACGACGTCCGCGCTCTGCACCAGATCGGACAGATCGACCTGCAGCACAGTGAACGCGCGGGCCGTCTGGGGCAACGCGACAGTGGCGGTGCCGAGGACCGCGGCGAGGGCAATGGCCGCCATGCGGCGAACGCCGAACAGCCGACGCGGGGCAAGCGGGGGGAGCATTCGGGAACTCCTTGGGTCACCATTCGTTGACGGTGGCGGCGGGATGTCAGTCCGGCGCGGGTACGGGCATCGGTGTGCGCCCGGACACGCCGCCACGATAGCCGAATCGGCAAGGCATCATCAAGGGAAGGAGTGCAAGCAGGTCGCGGGATCGGTTCGATTCCTTGGCACCCCTCGCCGCGGCAGACGAGGCAGCCGCGTCGTGCTAGGTTTCCGCTCTGCCCGCGCTGAGGAATGCCATGACCGCCGAATCGACCGCCCGCACAGGCCTGCTGCTCGTCAACACCGGCACCCCGAAGTCCCCCGAAACCGGTGACGTGCGCCGCTATTTGCGCCAGTTCCTGAGTGATCCCAGAGTCATCGACATGCCTGCGTTGGGGCGGTGGCTGCTGCTGAACCTGATCATCCTGCCGTTTCGGCCGCGCAAGTCGGCCCATGCGTATCGGCAGATCTGGACCCCGCGAGGCTCACCGCTGCTGTTCCACGGCCAGGACCTGGCAGCAGGGGTGCAGGCGGCGTTGGGGACGGACGTGGAAGTGCGGTTGGCGATGCAGTTCGGTGAACCGTCGATCGCGGGCGCCCTGGATGCGTTCCAGGCAGCGGGCATCGATCGGGTGGTCGCCCTGCCCTTGTTCCCGCAGTACGCGTCGGCGTCGTTCGGGTCGGCCGCGGCGGCGGTGCTGAACGAGGCGGGGCGGCGCTGGACGGTGCCGTCGGTGCAGATCATCCCGCCATTCTTTCAAGAAGCCGAGTACTTGGACGTGGTGACTGCCCAGATGCAAGCGGTCGTTGCGCGCGAGCGGCCGGGCCATGTGGTTCTGAGCTACCACGGCGTGCCGGAGCGCCACTGCACCCGCACCGACCTGACGGGGGCGCACTGCCTGAAGTCCGAGGGCTGCTGCAACACGTTGGAGTCAGCGAACCGCAGCTGTTACCGCGCCCAGTGCATGGCCACTTCGCGGGCGCTGATGGAACGCCTGCAGCTGGACCCAGCGGCAACGACCACCTGCTTCCAAAGCCGTCTGGGCAAGATCCCGTGGATTCGCCCTTACTTCGACGACGTCATCGCTGATCTGGGTCGCAAGGGCGTGCAGAAGGTGGTGGTGGCAGAGCCGTCGTTTGTCGCGGACTGTCTGGAGACGATCGAGGAGATCGGGCTGCGAGGGCGCGAGACCTTCCGGCAGGCTGGGGGCGGCGAGCTTGTGCTGGTCCCGGCACCCAACGCGACGCCTGAGTGGATCGCGGCGGTGGCGAGGCTGGTGCGGCGGTCAAGTGCGTGGATCGATTGAGTCGGTGAGTGTCTACAAGCACCCGTACTGAAAGACGATCTTGCCGCCAATCATGCCCTGACAGGTGGTGTCACAGACGATGACCTTGCTGGGCATGGCGTTGTCGTCGAAGAACCAGCCGTTCGGTGTGACATCGCAGGCCGTGGCGTCGGCGACGTGCTTCAGGGGCTCGACGACCTCTTTGCCCGTGAAGTAGCTGAGCTGCAGCTGCTGCAGGTCCGGGTTCTTGCCTGGGACCGGCGGGATCGCGTAGGTGCACAGCGCCGATACCGTCTTGGCCACGTTGGCCGCCAATTTCTCGAACATGGGAACCCAGTTCTGGTCGCACACCTTGAAGCGCGAGCCGCCCGTGTCCTGCGTCAGCTTCAGGTAGACGGTCCCGACACTGGCCCCAGTGTTGCACATGCCGGGAAGCAGGTTGCCCTTCGCGTCCTCGTTGAAGGCGACGATGCTGTGGTGCACGAACCCGTCCTTGAACTTCGGCTTTGCCAGCAAGTTGGCCTTGAAGTTGTCGGCGGTCATCGAGCTGTTGTCGTCGGTGACCGCCACGATGTTCTTCTTGGCGTCGTCACGCAGGAACGCTTCATAGGTGTTGTAGCTGGACAGGAACTTCGTGGGGCCGTTGGTGCTGGCGATCGCGATCTTGTTCCAGAAGTGGTTTGGCGCCGGGTCGAAGCACTTCGGTGAGCACAGGCCGAGACCGGTGCCCATGACCATCAGGTTGTAGTCGATCCCCTTTTTGGCGATGAAGTCGGCGAATCCCTGCAGGTTCTGCGTCAGCCACTTCGCCTCTTCCGTCATGCTGCCCGACGTGTCGATCCAGAACAGGATGTCGAGCTTGCCGCCGCCCGACACCGTCTCTTCCACCGGCGTTGCATTGGCAACGGGCGAGCACACGCGGCTGGGTGGGTTGCTGCTGTCCCAGACCGGCTGAGCCACGTCCACCGTGCCTGTGTCGGCATCGGGCGGGTCCCACCAAGGCTCGTCGCCAGCGTCCTGCACGTCCGGAACGTCCTTGACGTCCTTCACATCGGTGACCTCGGCCGTGTCCTTGGTGTCGGCGGCGTCAGGGACGTCCATGACATCCTTGACGTCTGCCACGTCGGTGACATCGGTCACATCGGTCACATCGGCAAGATCGACGACTTCGACAACGTCCGCGACATCGGGCGCGTCGGATTCGTCCTCGTCATCCAGCGGCACGTCGCCAGGTGATGCATCGATGGGGGCATCCAGATCGGCATCTACGCCAGCAGCCACATCCCATTCGACGGTGTCCCAGGTGTCCGGGGTGCCCGAGTCGAGCTCGTCGTTGCCCGCGCCCTGAGCGTCCGCAACGTCTTTCGCGTCCTTCTTGATCTGGACGTCGAACGTGTAGGTGGCTGGCGTGGCCGGGTCGGCGCTGCAAGCTGCCAGGACTCCAGCCACGCACCACGCGACCGCACGCGTGCCCGGGTGACAGAAGCCTGGCCAGAGTGGGGCGGTGGGCATGATCACCTTCAGGTTGGCACGCAGGCGACCGAGCATAGTCAAGCGCACCGCCGAACGCAACGCCGATCTTCCCATCCAATCTATTGAAACGCTTTATGAAACGGTCCGCCCTTGCGACAGTGCGTCGGCCACCCGCAGCACCCCCAGGACGTCTTCGTCGGGCAGATAGACGCCCTCGGCGCCGTCGCTCCTCACGCGACTGAGGAACCGCTCGAGATCGCTGCGGAACAGACCGGGTTCCGGCCGCTCCGGTTCGGCCTGCCAGACCTCGCCACTTGGGCTGTGCGCGTGAAGCGTTCGACCTCGGGACAGCCCGTCACCTCGGCGTTCGGTCAGCGTTGCAGCACCGCCCGGCCCGACCAAACGCGTCTTCAGCTGATAGCCCTGACTATCGCGGTAAAGCTCTGCTGCTTCGATCGTCAGGGGCCCCAGGATGTCCCACAGCACATGCAAGCGACCGACTGCCAGCTGACCCACCCTCCCCGCGCTTGCCTCGTCCGCGACCCATCCCTGCAAATCCCCTTGAAAGTTCAAGGCGATCTCGACGGACCCTTGGTCGCGGCAAAACGCGCGCAGGGCGGCGTGAGACCGGGTCAGCAGGCCGATGGCCTCCGTGTGCAGCACGCGTCCTTGCCTCTGCGCCAAACGGAACAGGCGCTCGGCATCGGCGGCGGCGTTTGTCAGCGGAAACTCGACGGCCACGTGCCTGCCGGCGGACAGGAATTGCTGCGCCAGACCGACGTGAGCCTCGTTCTCGGTCGCGAGGATCACAGCATCTACGTCGGGTCGCGTCAGCGCGTCATCCAAAGTGATCGACCCGCCACCCGGCCGCCGCGACACCGTCCCGACCAGGCGGCATCCCGTTGCCTCAGACACGTCGCGCACCCGCGCCTGCCCTGCCCGACCCAGGCCGACCACCACCAGACCGACTTCCCATTCCCGGGTATGCATCCTCACCTCAGTTCGGCGGACTCCGCTGCGTTTGATGCCCGATGCTGCCGAAAGGGGGCGCGAGAGGAAAGTGTTGCGGGGCGGGAATGGAGTTCCGGGCGGCGGGTTGCACAAGAGTCGCAGCTTTCCGAGCCGGCTGCGCCCCATCCGCTGCGGGTGCCATGACCCGGGGGCGGTTCAGCGATACCGCGCGGCGTGGCCGGCGATGACGTGTGGGTGCACCAGCCCTCCCTTTGGTGCACGTACGGGTTCGCCGGCCGCCGCGCGGTGCCATGCGGTGCGGCGTCGGCCGGGGCCCCCTTGTAACGCTGGTCGACGCCGCTCGCGTGCTCTCCGCCGCTCGCGCTGCTCTCCGCCGCTCTCGACTCCCTTGGCCCCCATCGCACTTGATTTGTGGCAGAATCCCCGGAAAGCCCGCATCGGGAGGCCGCCATGACCCCGTCGACGACCCCGCGCACCCCGAACATGGAACCGTCGTGGATGTCGGTCTTGGGGGACGCTTTCGATCAGACGTATATGCATGATCTGCGTGCGTTCTTGGCAGAGGAGAAGCGGTTGCACACCGTGTATCCGCCGGGAAACGAGATCTTTCAGGCGTTCTGGCTGACGCCCTTCGACAAAGTCCGCGTCGTGATTCTGGGTCAGGACCCGTACATCGGACCCGGTCAGGCGCACGGACTGTGCTTTTCGGTGCGCCCCGACGTGCGGCCGCCGCCATCTTTGGTCAACGTATTCAAGGAGATCGAGCGGGATCTTGGAATTCCGCCGCCTGATCACGGCTGCCTGGTTTCGTGGGCGCGTCAGGGTGTGCTGTTGCTGAACTCGGTTCTGACGGTCCGCGCCGGCACGCCGTTGTCGCACGCCCACCACGGCTGGGAGACGTTCACGGACAGAGTGATCCTCGAGCTCAATCGGCGTCGCGAAGGGTTGGTGTTTGCGCTGTGGGGAGGACCCGCAGCCGCCAAGGCAGAGGTCGTCGACCGCAGCCGTCATCTGGTGCTCAAGGCCACCCATCCGTCGCCCAAGTCGGTCTGGGGGTACACGGGTTGCGACCACTTTTCGAAGATCAACGGCTACTTCGCGGCGCGGGGCGAACCGCCGATTCAATGGGCCTTGCCACCTCGCCACACGCCACTCGACTAGGCTGGGGCCGGTGTGCTGCCGTCACGCTGCCCGCAGCAGGTCAAGCGCTGCGCGCCGCGCACCGAACAACGATGCCTGAGGTTCGAGGATGGCTTGCACCGGGATCTGCTTCAGCAATCCGTGGTAACGACCCTTGGCGGCGAAGGCCTCCAGAAACGGCCCGTGGATGAACCGCGGCAGCAGCTTGGCGACGATCCCTCCGCCTAGCCACACGCCGCCGAACGACATCACCGTCAGGGCCAGATTGCCCGCCTGCGCGC
Source organism: uncultured Enterobacteriaceae bacterium (assembly GCA_964447285.1). Classification (GTDB taxonomy): domain Bacteria; phylum Myxococcota_A; class UBA9042; order UBA9042; family UBA9042; genus CAJBNH01. The sequence goes on from CAYURO010000007.1 coordinate 51,433, forward strand.
CGTACAACCGCACGAACCAGTCCACAGCCGCCACGCAGGTGCCGCACTCGCCGGTCAGCCCTGCCTGTCCGATGACCGCGCTGGGGTCCGCGCCCGGCAGCCGCGCCAGCACCGACGGCGCGACAGTACGCCCCAACTCCTCGACCAGACAGCGAAAGATTAGGTGCAGGCCGGGGCCAGACACCAGCCGCTCCCACGACACATGGCCGAACTGGCCGCGCGCAAACGCCAGCAATCGCTCGTCGTCTGGCGTCGTGGGGGCAAAGTCGGTGTGTCCGCCCTCAGTTGCCGCCGGGCGGAAGCGCTGGCCGTCCCAGAACAGAAAGGCCTGACCCAGCCCTGTGCCAGCGGCGATGACCGCGACGTGCCCTGGACGGCGAACCCCGGGCTGCAAGACGTGAAACCGGTCGGCCGGCAGGTCCAGCGCTCCCAGAGCCGTCGACTCCAGGTCGTTCAGCAGTGTCACGCGCGAGGTGCCGCAGGCCGCTCCGACGCCCTCAGGCCCCAAGGTCCACGGCAAGTTGGTCGTCGTCACCCGACCGTCGACCACCGGTCCGGCGATACCGAACGCTGCCGCATCGACCGTTTGCCCCGCTCCCAGAAATGCGGTGATGACCTGTTCCAGGGCTTGAAAGTCGCGGCTTGGGAATACGTGATCTCGCAGGAGTTCCGAACCATTGTCTGTCGATTGGTAAAGTGCCAGATGAGTCTTTGTGCCGCCAATATCGCCTGCCAGCACTGTCGCCTGCCGCGGAGCCATGTAGCCTCCTCATCGTCCGGTCGGGAGCGGCGGTGTCGCCGTGTGTGCGGGAGCATCGAAGGATCGGTGGTCGCTTGGCAAGCCGGTCGTTTGGCCCCTGCCTTGACGCGGCCCGCTCGCTTCCGCAGGCTGCAAGCAGCACCGTCGCCTGACGCGGCACCATGAGGCAACCCAGGATGCAGCCGAGCCCATTCGACACCGTCGAGCCCGTCGACCTCCGCTGGAACACGGACGGATCGGTCGGCATCACTTGGGACGACACCCACGAGAGCACCTTCAACCTCGCCTTCCTGCGCTCCCGCTGCCCCTGTGCGAGCTGCAAGGGCACGCATGGACCGCCGACCACGCTGGTGAAGTACACGGGGCGCGCGGGGTTGCCGATCTCGACCACGAATCGTCGTACGGAACCCTCGTCTGAGGTGCAGTCGGTCGAGCCCGTCGGCCAGTACGCCATCCGCTTCAAGTGGGGCGATGGGCACGACGCCGGCCTGTATTCGTACCGCTACTTGCGCGTGATCTGTCCGTGTGCGGCGTGCGAGACCGACCGGACTGCCCAGGCGTGACGGGAAATTCCGGTGGAGCGGTTCAGTCCTGTGCGCGCCCGTCCATCACCAGACGCGCAATGGTGAAGCTGATCGTGCCCAGCAGCCAGACCACGCTGAACAGCACCGCCAGACGCACCCGCAGTCGCTCAAGCTGGTCGTTGCGGGCGTCGACACCGACAAAGTACGCGGTCGTTCGCCCGTCCTGGACTACCGGCGAGTAACCGGACAGGGACAACCCCCAGTCGTCGGCAACGAAGTCCGTGTCGGAACCCGCCCTTCCCGTCCGCAGCACCTCGGCCATCGCGGGAGTGTCGCTGCCGTCATAGCGCCGCCCCGGGGCAGACCCCTGCTCGTCCTGACTGATGACACCGTCGCCGTTCAGGTCCCGGTCCTTCGGCAACAGGTCGACGACGATCTCGTATTGGTCGTCGCGTGAGGTCGAGCGCATCACGTACAGCGACAACAGCTCAGGATTTGACTCCTTGTAACGCTCGAGCACCCGGTGGGCGCGCACAAAGGCCGGTGAGTCGATCGCCTTGGTGCGGTTGACCTCGTCCAAGGCGCGCGCATCCATCTGCAGCGCGATCACCTCTGCCAGACGGGCTTGCGAGGGCCGCATCTCCTGAATCACGGCGGACTTCGCCATCATCCACAGGCCCAGACCGGTCAACAGCAGCAGCCCTGCAAGCGCAAGGGAAATCCCTGCGAGAGAGAGAACTTGCTTGCGCCGACGGGCTCCCCGTTGCAGTTCGTTCAGGACGGCTACTGCGCTGTCGGGACGGTCCTGCGGGCGCTTGGCCAGACAATGTCGAATCAGCTTGGCCAGGTCGCGGTCGACGCCGGGCACCAACGCCGCGACATCCGGGATGGGCGCGTGCTTGTGCAGCATTGCCAGCGCTTCGGCACTTTCCGCGCGGTACGGGGCACGGCGCGTCAGGCACACGAACAGGATGACCCCCAACGCGTACATGTCGGTCCGGGCATCGCCGCTCTCGTCGTCCCACTGCTCGGGGGCCATGTAGGTCGGCGTCCCGCGACCTGCCGAGGTCACTTCCCACGGAATTGTGGCGTTCTGTTCCAGAGGTGCCCGGGGCCCGTGCTGCTCGTCATCGTCCCCGGCGCGCGCGATGCCAAAGTCCATGATGACGGCCTTGCGGTCGTCGTTCACCAGCATCACGTTCGCTGGCTTGAGGTCGCGGTGCACGACTCCGGCGCGGTGCGCGGCGCGCAGGCCCTGGCACAACGGGATCGCGATCTCACGCACCTCTGTGGAGGTCATCGCGGCACCCTCGCGCAGGCGATCGACCAGCGTCTTGCCCTCCAGAAACTCCATCGTCAGGTAGTGGATGCCGGCCGACTCGCCCAGGTCGTAGGTGCGCGCGATGTTCGGGTGATTGACGGCATGGGCGATCGAGACTTCGCGGCGAAAGCGGTCCAGATCCTCGTCATCCAGCTGCGAATTCGAGAACAGGGTCTTCAGCGCCACTCGCCGCCGCAGCAGCACGTCGTCGCAGAGGTAGACGGCACCCATGCCGCCCGCGCCCAGCTTGCGGACCATGCGGTACCGGCCGTTCAGCAAGCGACCGGTCGTCCAATCGATCGAGCGCATGGGCGCGCGCGGTCTCGGCCGCGGCGCGGGACCCGCTGGCGGCGATGGGACGGCACCGGGACCGAGGTTGGGAGTGGCGGGGTCGTGGGCCATGCCGCGGTGTTCCTTAGTGGATCATGTCGTCGGTTGTGCGCGATTGCGTGCCCATGCAGCAAGGGCGCGGCGGTGCTGGCGGCTGGGGGCGAGCAGGAACGAGAATGCGACGCACAAGCCCAGCTCTGCAAGGCCCAACAACCCCGTCAGCGCCCGCCGCAGCCGCGACAGTTGGTCGTTGGTCACGTCCACGGCAACAAAATACCGCGCCGGCTTTTCGCCCACCGGAACCGGAGCGTACCCCGAAAGCGTGATCTCCAGACCGTCACGCGCGAAGTCGTCGTCCGTGTGCGGTCGCCCCGTGTCCACCGTCGCGGCCATCGCGGGCATGCCTCGTCCGTCGTAGAACTCACCCGGGGGCGTGCCCTCCTCAAAGAACGCCGCCGTGTTGCGGATCTGTCCGTCGCGGTTCAGGTCCCGGTCGCGCGGTTGCTCGTCGACGACGTAGTGGTACAGCCCTCGCGAGGCTCCGGGCCGCATCGTGTAGAAGTAGCGGATCTCGGGGTTTTCCCTGTGGTATCGCTCCATGATGGCGTGGATCCGCCGAAACGGCGCGGTGTCGATGTCGGCGGGCGTCCGGATCCGATCCATATCGTCGGGATCGATGTCGTGTGCCACCAACTCGGCCAGCCGCGACAAGGCCGGCCGCATCTCCTGCAGTACCGCCTGTTCCGCGACCGCATAGACCGACCAGCCCAGCAGACCAAGGACGGCGGCGCTGGACAGCAAAACAGCACTCAGCTGCAGCGCGAACCGTCGCCGCCGCTCGCCCCGTTCCAGCAGCTCCAGCAGCTCGTCGACCGACTGCGGCCGGTCCTCGGGGCGCTTGGCCAGACACTTGCGGATCAGCGTCGCCAGATCGCGGTCGACGCCGCTTGCCAGCGCGTGAACATCGGGTACCGGCGACTGGCGGTGGCGGTCGCCCAATTCGGTAGGTGTGTCGGCCGCATACGGGGCCTGACCGGTCAGGCAGACGAACAGGATCACACCCAGCGCGTAGATGTCGGTGCGTTGGTCGCCGCTGGCCGAGTCCCACTGCTCTGGTGCCATGTACGCGGGTGTTCCGAGACCGGCCGAGGTCACGTCCCAGACCGTCGCTCCAACGCGCGGCCGAGAGAGCGTCACCTCCTCGCCCATCGCTTCACCCATCGACCGGGCGATACCGAAGTCCATGATCACGGCTTTGCGCGAGTCGGGCACCAGCATCACGTTTGCAGGTTTCAGGTCGCGGTGGACGACGCCTGACCGGTGTGCCGCCGCCAAGCCTCGGCACAGCGGTACGGCGACCTCGCGCACCTCTTTGGACGTCAGCACGGGACCGCGCCGGATGCGCGCCATCAGTGTCTCGCCCCGCAGGTGTTCCATGCTCAGGAAGTGGACGCCCCCCTCCTCACCCAGATCGTAAGTCCGCGCGACGTTGGGGTGGTTGATGCTGTGGGCGAGGGCGACTTCCTTGCGAAAACGCTCGATGTCGGCGGGTTCGAAGGCGTCTTCCGCGAACAACGTCTTCAGCGCGACCCGTCGGCGCAGCAACAGATCCTCGACCAGGTAGACGGTGCCCATGCCGCCCTCGCCCAGCTTGTCGACCATCACGTAACGTCCGCTCAGGGGCTTGCCCGAGGTCCACTCCAGACGAGTGACGGTGCGGGGACGGGCAGGCGACAGGGCGGCGAGCGGACGGGTAGCGTCCAAGCCAGCGGCGGGGAAACTGTCGGGGGCGAGCGGCGGGCGAACTTCCGACATGGTGAGGGCTAGACTGGGACCACCCGCCCCCGGTCGTCAAGCAGCGAACGCGTTCGCGCAGGTCAAGTGCGAAGCATCGGCCAAGACGCCAAGTCTTCCAGAGACATGCGCGACGGCATTCGCCCGGTCACCCCAGCGACCAAGGCTTCGCCCAAGCGCCCACTGCGCTGGAACTCGCGCATGTGCAGGATTGGAATCGATCCAAGCTCGGCCACCGTCTGTCCCGTCACGCGGCGCGGGTCCATGTGGGGCTTCAGCGCCTCGAGTGCCACACTCGGCGTCCCGACCATCCGCAGCGCGTCCAGCAGCCCGTCCAGATGATTCATGCGCATGTATGGGCAGGTCGCGCACCCGCCGGCTGTCGAGCACCCTTCTCCGTTGGCGGCACCGGGGATCACGCCCAGCGGAGAGTCCGCGTCGGCGGTTGCGGCCTCGGCAGCGACCGGAAACACGATCTCGACCGTCACGTCGTCCCGTTCGCTTGCACGCAGCACGGCTTGCACGCCGAGCACGATCGACGTCATCAAGCCGGCTTCCGTCCCCAGAACGACGGGGATTCGCACCGGTCCGGGTTGCCGCAATGCCGCTTTCACGTGGTCGAGGATGAAGCCGAGGATGTCGGACGTGGAGCCGACGACGCCCCTGCCCTCGACCGCCGCCTGACTCGCAAGCGCGAACAACTCGCCCGGCACCTCCAAGTGGGCCGTGATCAACGCGTCGGAGTGCCGCTCGCGCACGGCTTGGGCCACAGCGGGTCCGAACAGTTGGTGCACGATGCAATTGCCCTGTTGAAACGGGTGGAACCGCTGCAGCAGCCTCTGGATCGACGCCTGATCGTGCGCCGGATGCAGCGCGCGGATGCGGTCGTCCGGCAGCTTGGCGTAAGCGATGAACAAGTGGCGCAGGTTCTCGCCCATGTACGTGTCAGGGCCGAACCAGATGTGCAGGTCCGCCACTTGCGACGTCGCTTGCAGGATGGTGCGGACCACGTTCGACGACGTGCAGGTGAGGGTGGGGACCAGGCGATGCGCGTGCGCCTTCACCCGCAGACTCGTGTTGATGTAAACGACGTGCAGTGAGTTCGGCGTCTGCGCGGCCTGACGCAAGAACGCAGCGTAGGCAGGTGCCTCTGCCGATGCAGCCAGCGAACAGCCGATCTCGCCGGCCGCCAGTCGGTACACGGGAATCGCTGCAAATCCCGCATGGTCCAGCACAGCGCGGACGTTCTCGGCCATGAAGTCCACGCCAGCGACAAAGATCGCGTGCACGCCGGCCTTGGCCATGTCTACGGCGCGATCAGCCATCACCAGCGAGTCAGAGATGTGGACGTGCGGCCACTTGCACGCCGACAGGACGCCTTGAAGCTCCGGGTCCATGTAGAAGTGCGCGACCACACCAACGTTGCTGTCGCGCAGCAGATCGTCCAGCACCTGCACGGCACGGGCGTCGGGTTGCAGGAACGCTGCCTGCGCTTCTGCGAATGGCCCAAGCGGGGTCAGGGTGTTGCGTGCGATGCGCAAGGACGGAAAGGCGGCGGGTGCGACAGGACCGGACAACGGAACCTCCACGGGCGGTAACCCACAGGATCGCGCACGTTGCGGGTCGGGAGCAAGCGTTGGTTGGCGAGCCTCTGCGTCCGCGCCATTTGACGTGCCCTGCCGGGAACGGCTATGTCGCGCGGTCCGCTCCCCACCCTTTGGTTGCCGCTGCGAGCGCGAGGACGTCCGATGGCTGCGTCGTTCACTTTGGGTTTGTTGCAGTTGCGTGCCAACGCCGACGGCGGCGATCGGCTCGAAGACGGCGTTCGCGCCATCCGCGAGGCCGCGGCACAAGGGGCGCAGATCTGCGTCCTGCCTGAGCTATTCAGGTCACCGTACTTCTGTCAGGAGATGGAGACCAAGCACTTTGCCCTTGCAGAGCCGATTCCCGGTCCCGGCACGCGACGCTTGGGACAGGTCGCGGCGGAGTGCGGCGTGGTCGTCGTCGGTTCCCTGTTCGAGCGCGCCGGCGTGGGCGTGTACTTCAACACCGCGGTCGTTCTGGACGCTGACGGCACGCTGTTGGGCAAGTACCGCAAGCTGCACATCCCACAGGATCCGCTGTACGCCGAAAAATTCTACTTCACTCCCGGGGACTTGCCGCCGCAGGTGTTCAAGACGCGCTTTGGCAAGGTGGGGGTGCTGGTCTGCTGGGACCAGTGGTACCCGGAAGCTGCGAGGCTGCTGGCGCTGCAGGGCGCCGAGGTGATCGTCTACCCCACCGCCATCGGCAGCATCGACAGCGAACCCGTCGAGGAGCACGCCATGCAACTCGACGCTTGGCAGACCGTTCAGCGCGGGCACGCGATTGCGAATGGAGTGTTTGTTGCCGCCGTCAATCGCGTCGGGCGCGAGGGCGGTATCGATTTTTGGGGCCACAGCTTCGCGGTCGGTCCGCTGGGCGAGTGGCTCGTGGATGCCTCCCAGACCCAAGCCGAGCTGCAGATCGTGCGCTGCGACCGCGACCGTCAGACCGAGGTGCGCAACATCTGGCCGTTCTTCCGCGATCGCCGAATCGACACCTATGCCGGCATCGACCGCCGATTCGTCGCATCCAACGACGACGAGACGCAGGGCTAAAGCCCCGCGCCTCGAAAGGACCCGCGCCTTGCTGTTCATCCGCCCACTGACGACCCCACCCACGTTCACCCGAACGTCGGTCGTCCTCTTTCAGCCTTTCACGCTCGCCGAGCGCATCGCACGCACGCAGTGCAGGATTCGTCCATGGACCTCGACCCGTCTCTCGACGTTCGCCACTACCGTATGCCCGCCGAGTGGGCCCCACACGCGGGTACGGTTCTCACTTGGCCGCATCGTCCGGCGATCTGGCGCGGCCTTCATGACCCCGTCCTATCGCTCTTTGCGAAGGTGGCGGCGGAGCTGAGCGAGGTCGAGACCGTCCACATCAACGTCCCGCACGCAGAGTGGCGTGACCGCGCCCTGAACAACGTGACGCGCGCAGGCGGCGACCCCAAGCGGCTGGTCTGGCACCTGATCGACAGCGATGACGTCTGGGCACGCGACCACGGGCCGATCTTGGTCAAGGCTCGGGACCCCCAGGCGCAGTACCCGCTTGCGATGCTGGACTGGGGTTTCAATGCGTGGGGCGGCAAGTTCGCATCATCGCTGGACAATCTGGTGCCGCAGGAGATGAACCGCACCTGGGGGCTGCCGCGGGTCGAGCCGGGGCTGGTGATGGAGGGCGGGTCGATAGAGGTCAACGGCCTGGGCGACCTGCTGACGACCGAGTCCGTGCTGCTGAACACCAATCGCAATCCAGAGTTTGACCGCGCCGGCATCGAGACCTGCCTGAAGGACCACTTGGGCGTCCAGCGGTTGCACTGGCTGGGCGATGGGCTGGAAGGCGACGACACGGACGGGCACATCGACGACATGGCGCGCTTCGTGTCGGACGACACCATCGTTGTGGTCGCTCCGCCGCCGGGCCATCCGGACCATCAGGCGATGGCTGAGAACATCGCGCGGCTCAAGGCGATGCGCGGCGCCGACGACCGACCGTTCCAGATCGTGTCGCTACCCGTGCCAGAACCGATTCGCTTCCAGAACGAACACCTGCCTGCCAGCTATGCGAATTTCTATCTGGCCAACGGCAAGGCGCTGGTCCCCGTGTTCCGCCAGAAGACCGACGACGCCGCGCTGGCCATCCTTCGCGAGCTGCTGCCCGGTCGGCAGGTGATCGGTCTGGACGCGCGGGCCCTTGTGTCGCAGTACGGCGGCATCCACTGCATCACCCAGCAGATCCCGGCCGTCTGAGGCCGCGACCCCTGCCGCCGGAGCTCCATGGCCCGAACTGTGCATTCGAATTCCTCTCCTTCCCTCGCCGATCCGCAGCCTCCCAAAGGGCGCTTGCGCCTGGACCCGCTGTGGCAGCTGCTGGCACTGGTCAAGCCGTACAAGGCCAAGTTCTGGATCGCCACGATCGCGCTGTTCGTCAGCTCGGGTCTGGGCTTGGTGTACCCGCAGGCGGCGCGCAACGCCGTGGACATCGGCCTAGCTTCGGGCTCGATGGACAAGCTGAACCAGCTGACTTGGGTGCTGGTTGCGGTGTTTCTGATCCAAGCGGGGTTCATCTACGTTCGCCACTACCTGATGAGCTGGCTGGGCGAGAAAGTGGTGGCCGACCTTCGCGTGCAGGTCTTCGCCAAGCTGCTGCGGTTGCCGCCGGGGTGGTTTCAAGAGCGGCACACGGGCGAGATCCTGTCGCGCCTGGCCAGCGACGTGACGGTGGTCGAGGGTCTGGTCGGCACCGAGCTGAGCATGGCCCTGCGCAACGGCGTGACGTTGTTGGGCGGCATCGTGCTGCTGTTCGTCGAGAACCCGACGCTGACGCTGATGATGCTGGCCATCGTGCCTCCCACCGTCATCTTCATGGTCGTGTTCGGGCGGAAGGTGCGCAGGCTGAGCCGCGCAGTGCAGGACCGTCATGCGATCACGTCGACGCGGGTGGAAGAGGTCGTGTCGTCGATGCAAACGGTACAGGCCTTCGTCCGTGAGCCGCGCGAAGCCGAGACCTATCGCTCGAACATCCTGGCCGCCTTCGAGCAGTCGCTGCATCTGATTCGCTGGAGGGCACTGTTCTTCGCGGTGATCACGTTGGGCGTCTCGTTGGCCATCGCCGCGATCGTTTGGGTTGGCGGACGTGCAGTCGTTCGGCACGAGCTTTCGGGCGGCGACCTGACGGCCTTTCTGCTCTACACCGTGATGGTCGCAGGTGCGGTCGGTGCGCTGGCCAGTCTGGGTGGCGCACTGCAAAGGGCCGTGGGCGCTACGGAACGTCTCTTCGAGATCCTGAACACGGAGCCTGCGATCGCCGACCCCGAGCATCCCGTCGACCTGCCCAAGGGACGGGGCGCGGTGAAGTTCGACGACGTGAGGTTCGTGTACCCGGCCCGACCGGATCACCCGGTGTTGCAAGGGATCACGCTGGAGGTGGCTCCCGGCGAGTCGGTGGCGCTGGTGGGTGCTTCCGGCGCGGGCAAGACGACGCTGACGGCGCTGCTGCAGCGGTTCCACGACGTGACGAGCGGTCGGGTGACGTTCGAGGGCATCGATGTGCGCGACCTGCGCCTCGCCGACCTGCGCCACGCCATCGCCATTGTGTCGCAAGAGCCTGTGCTGTTCTCGGGCACGGTTCGCGAGAACATCGCCTATGGCCGCGAAGGCGCAACGGCATCTGAGGTCGAGCAAGCCGCGCGCGATGCCCACGCGCACGACTTCATCCTCGAGTTTCCCGACGGCTACGAGACCAAGGTGGGAGAGCGCGGCGTGCAGTTGTCCGGCGGGCAGCGGCAACGCGTCGCCATCGCCCGGGCGCTGCTGGCCGACCCGAGGGTGCTGATCCTCGACGAGGCGACGTCCAACCTGGACGCTGAGAGCGAGTCACTGGTGCAGAAAGCCTTGCAGCGCCTGATGGAAGGCCGCACCACCCTGATCATCGCCCACCGCCTCAGCACGGTGCGCAACGCCGACGCCATCGCAGTCTTGGAGCACGGGCAGCTGATCGAGCGCGGCCGTCACGACGACCTGATGGCGCTGGACGGCGTGTACCGGCGGCTGGTCGAGCATCAGGTGTTCGTGGGAACAGAGCGCGAGACGGTCTAGCGGTCACGGCCAGACGATGCCATCGGGCCTGAGCTCGCCCACTTCCCCGTGGATCCAAGCGTAGTTGTGCGCGGTGTGGCCCATCGGCACGCCCGCCACCACCGGCAGTTCCAGCGGTTGCAACAGGTCGTGCAGCACGTCGCGCACGCTGTAGCTCGCCACCTCGGACCGACACTGGTTGAAGTCGCCCAACGCCACGCCGACGGCTCCATCGAACGTTCCGCAGTCGATCAACTGAGTCAGCATGCGGTCGATGCGGTAGGGGGCCTCGCCGACGTCCTCGAGCACCACAATGGTGCCCTGCCCTTTGAGCGCCCACGGTGTGCCGCACAGGCTGGCCAGCACGCTGAGGTTGCCGCCCACCACCGGCCCACGCACCACGGCTTCAGGACCGCAGAACGACTCGGCAGGCAGCGGCGCGGCGCGCCCCGTGGACAACAGCGTCTGCACGGACTTGCGGCTCTCGGGGTCGGCACACACCACAGGCGGAGCGGCCTGCAGATCGTAGTCGCACAACCCTTGCAGCACCGGGCCGTGTACCGTGCGAAACCCCCTGGACCAGAAAGCGGCGTGCACCGCGGTCGCATCGGAGAAACCGATGACCGGGCGGCCATCCAGTCGATCCCATGGCAGGTTCGCAAGCGTGTGGACCGTGCCGTAACCGCCGCGGGCAAACCAGACCGCGTCGATGCCGGGTTCGGTCAGCGCCCAGACCAGATCGTCGGTCCGCTCACGGACGGTACCCGCGCAATAACGGTGTTGGCAGCGGAGGTTGGGAGCCTCGACGATAGAGTGGCCCCACGATCGGACAACCTCGATCCCGCGGGCGAGGCGATCGGTGGAAAACACCCCGGCAGGGGCGACAACGGCGATGCGGGCGTGGATGGGCAGCGGCAGCATGACCCGGGAGCGTAGGGCTGGCGTCGCGGACGTCAACAAGTCCGGGCAAAACGAGCCTTTCGATTGCGGACGCCAACCTCTACACTGCGCTTCCGCACATCATCGCCGCTCTGGGGGGATTTCTCATGCTTTCGCGTACTGCATTCTGTTGCATTGTCCTATGTGTCACGACCGTAGCGGCGTGCGGTTCGGAGACGGAGACCCCCGGCCTGGTCCAGACCGACGTGGTCGTCACCGATCCCGACGCCGTGGGCGACATCGCCGACGACGCGACCCCGACGAGCGACACGATTCAACAGGACGACGCCGTTGCGGACGTCACCGAAGACGCCACGGAACAGGACGTGAGCCCCGACGTCACCGAAGTCACCGCCAAGTATGCGAATTGTCCTGATCTTGTGCAGTGCATCACCCTGGCGTGCGCGTCCGGCGTGGCGGGATGCGAAACGGCGTGTCTGACGGATGCGAGCTCGGCGGCCATCGTCGCGTCGGCACCGCTGCTGATGTGTGTCCAAGGCACGTGTCAGGCCGGCCTGTGCAAGGGCAGCCAGGACCCGAAGTGCGTGGACCAGTGCATCCAGTCCAAGTGCATGTCGCAGCTCTACACCTGTCTGGACGACGGCACGGCTGGACCCGCCGCTTGCAAGGACGCCTCGGCGTGCTTCGACGGCTGCTCCATGGCCAACCAGGACGGGCTGCAGTGCATGGCGAGCTGCTACAACGGCCTGACGGCCAAGGCCAAAACACGCGTGCAGGCGATCAGCGACTGCGTGGCCAAGTCGACCTCGGCAGACCCGATGGCAGAGTGCGGTGCAGAGGTCATGGCGTGCCTGTTGGAGGGCCAGTCGGGCTCGCTCGAGTGCTGGCAACTGTTCGACTGCAACCAGACCTGCGCGCCTGAACGCAGCGACGGCGACTGCTTGATCAAGTGCCTGACGCAGGCCTCGCCCGCCGCTCAGCAGAAGTTCACCCCCCTGCTGCCCTGTTTGGGCCAGACCGAGACCACGCCGGAGTGCGCCACGGCCTTCATGGGCTGCATCGACCCGACCGGCAGCAAGACCTGTTGGGATGCGGTGACTTGCGCCAACGAGTGCAAGCAGGCGGCCGGGGAAACCGACCCGGGTCCCGGCTGTGCGTTCGGATGCCTGCACCAGTCCAAGCCCGCCGCGGCAGCCCAAGCGCTGGAGCTGTTCAACTGCAACAGCGACGGCGGCACCCTGACACCCGAGTGCCAAGACAAGTACATCCAGTGTCTGGACCCTCAAGGCAACAAGACGTGCAGCCAGACGCTGGTGTGTGCAGCGAATTGCGGCCAAGGCAACGACAGTTGCGGGCTTGCGTGCCTGAAGGATGCGACGCCGCAGGCCGCCGGTCAGGCGTGGTCGGCGATGCAGTGCTTCGGTCAGACATCGACGGAGTGCACCGACATGACGGTCACATGCCTCGACCCCAAGGGCCTGGGCGACTGCAAGACCGTGATGGGCTGCATGAACCTGTGCGGCAGCGGCAAGCCCGCGTGCGGCCTGCAGTGCTTTGACCTGGGCACCAAGCAGGCGGCCACCGAGGCGTTCGCGTTCATCAGCTGCAACGCCATGTGCGACGACCAGTGCAAGACCGACATGGTGTGCAAGGGCATTTGCATGGCCGGCAAGTGTGCTGGGGCGTCGCTGGCCTGCGGCTTCTAGCGCGAGTGAAGAGCGCCCCGCGTCGTCAGTTGCACTTCATGTCCTGGCCACCGTGCACCGCGATCCAGGCGTGGACCGATGCTTCCGTCAAGTCCTTGTGGTTGTTGCAAAAGCGCACTTGACCGCAAGACATCACTGCGTCAAGCCCGGCCATACTCTTCAGGTACGGGTTGCTGCCGACGAACAGCCCGGTCTCCACCTGCGTCAGCACCGGGAAGTTCAGAGAAGCCACCGCTGCATTGTCGGTGACGGTCAGGGTCTCCACCTTGGTCAGGGACGGCCATGCGCTGACTGTCAAGAAGCCCGTGGCAGTCGTCTCCAGAGCAGCGACTTCCGTCACCTTGTCCATCGTCGGGAACGCCTGTAGCAGCTGCAGTTGGCTGAGCCAAACGGTCTCGACGTGCCCCGTGACGTTGGCACCAAGGCCCTGGACCGTCTTCAGCTTGGACAAGTAGCTGAGCTTCAGGTGCGCCAGCGTGGTGAGGCCGGAGAACCCGTCGATCAACTCGAGGTTGTTCAGGTTGTTGATCTCGACCACTTGGGTAACGGTCAGGTTTGCGAAGCCGCGGATCTCTTGGACACCGGTGGAGTTCAGGAAGGTCACACCGCCGTCTGCGTGCTGCACGCTGTCGAATCCCGACACCACGGTCGCCCCTATGTTCTGCAGCGCGATCGAGCCGTTGACTTGCGTCAGGTGCGGCAGCACCGGGCCCGGGTCGGTCGCGCCGTTTTGGAGCACCAGATCCCCAGTAACGGTCTGCAGACCCTGAACTGTCGCGAGCTCATCGGCCGCCGCGTCCAGCGAGATCGTCAGCGAACCATCGATGGTGCAAGGGTTCTTCAGCCCCGCCTTCACGCTGGGACGGATCAGGAACGTGCCGCTGACGGTCCCTGTACACGTCGGTTCCGTCTGCGTGTCGGTCGGCACTTCAGTCGTGTCGGCCGTGACGTCCTGATCGACCGGCGTCACGTTGACCTGCGAGGCCTGGCATCCGACCAACAACGCGAGAACCGGAAGGGCGAGGAGCCTGCGCAACATGGGGGCCTCTTGGAGCGGGGGGGAAGGGACAGGGCTCACTGGGAATCCGTCGAATTCGGCCGTCGCCAGCCCCTCAAGGTCGGCCATCGTCGTCGCACTGCCATGCCTGTCAAGCCCGGACTCCAGTGACGAAGGCCGTGGGGCTGGTCCTTGGCAACTCTGCATCCCCCTTGCCTTGTCCCCCTCGGCGGCGCCCCGTATCATGGCGGGGTGTCTCCTTCCTTCCGCAGAGGCCTCGCATGCATTCCTTTCACCCTCGCGCCCTTGCGACCGTCGTTCTGCTGGTCGCCCTGTCGACCGGCTGCTCCGGCATCACGACCCCGCCCGGCGGCATCATCGCTGCGGATGCTACTGAAGACACGGGGGATGTCTCGATCAGCGACACGTCGCTGCCGGATGGCGCCACCGCTTCAGACGATGCCACTACGGACGGCGTGACGGACCCCGACGCAGCGACAGAGACGGACGCCAGCACCGACCCAGATGCCATCCTCAGCGGTTGCGCAAACGCGTCTGAGTGTGCCGACGAGGACGCTTGTACGGTCGACGGCTGCAGCCCCGCCGGTGTGTGCACCCACGAGGCAGTCCCCGGCTGCACCCAGACCGTGGCCCCTTGCGACGACAAGAATCCTTGCAAGACGGGCGTTTGTGACCTCGCAGCCCGTGCGTGCGTCCCGTGCTTGGCGTCTGCCGACTGCGGCTCCAGCCAACTCTGCCTCGATCGCAAGTGTTCTCCGGCCAAGGCGTGCAAGTCCGACGTCGAGTGCAAGGCCAGCAACCAGGTGTGCGACAAGTCGATCGGGCTGTGCGCCGACTGCGTGGTGGCGGCCGACTGTGGAGACCTGCAGGCCTGCCAGAACCATCGCTGTGTCGCCGCCAAGCCCTGCAAGACCAGCAAGGAATGCGACCTGATCTGCGACACTGTGGCCGGCCTGTGTGTGGATTGCGAGACGGCGGACGACTGCCAGCCCGGCGAGTTCTGCGACGGCAGCCACCGCTGCCAAACGGACCTGTGCTCGAAGGGCGGTTGCGGCAGCTCGCTCGGGTACTTCGAGTGCAGCCCGGACGGCGGCGGCTACAGCGCCGGCATCGTTTGCTCGGACAACGACATCTGCACCGACACGGTCTGCGTGCCGGGTCAGGGCTGCGGCCAAAAGCCCAACACGCAAGCCTGCGACGACGGCAACCCATGCACAAAGGACGACTTGTGTTCCGTCGGCTTGTGCAAAGGTACGGCCGACACGTGTGACGATCAGGACTTGTGCACCAGCGATGCCTGCGACCCCAAGGCTGGCTGTCAGCACGTGGCGCTGCCGAACAACTGCGACGACGGCAATCCCTGTACGGACAACAAGTGTGATCCACAGGGGGGCTGCCTGTTCGTCGAGAACGCTGCACCGTGCAACGACGGCAACGTCTGCACCGACGCGGACTTGTGCAAGGCAGGCAAGTGCGCGGGGACCAAGGGTCTGGTGTGTGACGACGGCAACGCCTGCACGGACGAGGCCTGCGACCCCAAGACGCCAGGCGGCTGCGTATTCTTGGCCAACAGCGGCGACTGCACCGATGGCAGCGTGTGCACCGCGGGCGACAAGTGCCTGAACGGCAAGTGCATCGCCGGCGCAGCGAAGACGTGCACCGACAACAATCCCTGCACCGTCGATGCTTGCGACGCGGCCAAGGACTGCACGTTCCCCGCCAACACTGCGCTGTGCGACGACGGCAACGCTTGCACCACCGACGCGTGCACCCCGGGGACGGGTGCCTGCACGCACACGGTGATCACCACCTGCTGCGACCCCAAAAAAGTGTTCTGGCAAGAGGGCTTCGACAGCGGACTGCCCGCGGGCGCCAAGATCAGCAACAGCAACAGCCCGAGCAAGGGGTGGCAGGTCTACGCGACGCCCTGGGCCTTCACGCCCGGCAGCGTCCTGTACTACGGCGACCCGACCACGCTGAAGTACTCGTTCAACAACAACAAGGGCACCGTCACCCTGCCTGAGGTCTCGCTGCCTCCCGGTACCAAGCGCCAGCTTCGGCTGCAGATCCAGACCAAGGTCGAGCCTTGCGTCAACTACGACAAGATCACGATCTCGGCAGAGGCAACCGGCAAGCCCGCCAAGGTGTTGTGGACCAAGTCGTCGCTACCGGCCGCACAGTGCCCGCAAGGCACCAACTGTGGCCAGGGCGGCAGCTGCGTCAAGACGACCGGTGACAGTTGGCTGGAGCTGGTGTTGGACTTGCCGGCCGACTTGGGTGACAAGCTGTGGATTCGTCTGGACTTTGATGCGGTCGATGACAAGTCCAACGACACACTGGGCGTGCTGGTCGACGACCTGCGGATCCTTCAGGTCTGCCCGTAGCGCCCCCGACCGCTCGGTCGGTCCCGCCGCCAGGTTCTGCACGCTCTCTCACGCAGGACCGTCGACAAACCCACCGCCGATGTGCTCCAATTCTCACCTTGACGACCCCCACTTCTCGGGCCGTCCTGCATTCCCTCCCCCCTACCGAATGCCCCCCGGAGAATCATGCCTAACGACACCGCCTCTCGCCCGACCCGCATCGTCCCGGGCGGCCCCGCCCCCAAGGTCATGAACGCCGTCGTCGTCCCGAAATTCGGCGTCTGGGAGTACCGCACCGACGTCCCCACGCCGGAGCCTGGCCCCCATCAGGTGCGCATCGCCGTCGCCGCCTGCGGTATCTGCGGCACCGACGTGCACATCGCCAAGTTCGACGAGTCACTGCGCAAGCTGCTCGAGCCGCCGTTTATCCAAGGCCATGAATTCGCCGGGTATATCGACAAGTTGGGCGCGGGCGTCACCGGCTGGGAGGTTGGCGAGTTCGTCACGGCCGAGATGCACGAGGTCTGCGGCCACTGCCCCGCGTGTCTGGACGGCAAGGCCCACGCCTGCGCCAACACCCGCTACCGTGGCGCCAACGAAGCCGGCTCCTTCGCGGATTACCTGTGTGTCAGCGCCGCAAACGTCCAGCGCGTGCCTGCCAAGGTGCCGCTGCGCGTCGCCGCGTTCCTGGACCCGCTGGGCAACGCCATCCACACCGCGTGCAAGGTGCCCGTGGCCGGAAAGACCGTGTTGGTCGCAGGTTACGGAGCGATCGGTGCGATGGTCGTCGAGGTTCTGGCCGTTCTGGGTGCCAAGCAAATCCACGTGATGGACGTGAAGCCCAAGGCCCTGCGCAAGGCAGAAGATCGCGCCAAAGTCGGTGGCTTCAGCGACCGGCTGACGACACACCTGATCGACAGCGCCCACCGCAACACCTTGGTCCAGCACATCATCGACATCACCGGCGGCGGCGTAGACGTGTCGATGGAGATCAGCGGTCACCCGGACGCCATCAACGACTGCATCCGCTGCGCGCGCGCCGCGGGTGACGTGGTGCTGCTGGGGCTGCCAACGGACGCTGCCGTGACGCTGCAGGACTTCGGCCAGAAGATCATCTATCGGGGCCTGACGTTGCACGCGATCATCGGCCGCGAGATGTTCCGCTCGTGGGACATCATGATGGACTTGCTGAACAAGGGCTTGGACACCTCGTTCCTGATCACCAGCGAGCTGCCCCTGAGCCAGCTGGGCGACGGCTACAAGCGCATCGCGGCGGGGACGGAGCAGAAGGTCGTGCTCTACCCGACTTGGGACCGCCAGCAGTAGGCCCTCGAGCCGCTACCGCCCCACCGTCCGCACACAGCGAAAACCGATGAATTCAACTCGGTTTCCCGGACCATAGGCGTTGCGGAACCCTGCCCTCGACTCGACGTCCGGGTACTGAAAGCTGCCACCGCGGAATACACGGTTCTGTCCCGTCGCCGGCCCCACGGGGTCGGTCACAAGGCCGGCCGGATAGTCGCCCATCCAGTCCTGCGTCCACTCGCAAACGTTGCCCAACGGGTCGAGGATCCCCCATGGGTTCGGCTTCTTCTGGCCGACCGGGTGTGACTTCAGGCTGGAGTTGCTGTCGACCCACGCAACCTCGTCCGTCGGGCCAAACCGCGGTCCAGTGGTGCCGGCGCGGGCGGCGTACTCCCACTCGGCCTCTGTCGGCAGCCGATAGCCGCGGCACTCCAGCCCCTCGAAGGTGGATTCCGTCGCCGAAAGCGTGTGGCAGGCGGGCAGGTTCTGCTTCTGCGACAGCTGGTTGCAGTACTCAGCGGCCTGAAACCACGAGACGTTCGCCACCGGGCAGTCGGGGCACTTCGTGTCCTGATCGGGCTGCAGCGCCACCAGCTTGGCGTACTGCGCCTGAGTCACCTCTGTCTTCTGGATCTCGAAGGCGTGCGTCAGGACGACCTCGTGGATGGGTGCATCGTTCCAGTCCTCCTCGACTTCCCCTTTGGCCGTCCCCATCTGAAAGCGGCCCGGCGGCACCAGCACAAAGCCCAGACTAACGGTGGCCGTGGAATCGGCCGCCAGCTCAGCCACCAGCTTTGCCTGCGCCAGCTGGGCGGGCGAGGGACCGGAAGGGGCAGGCGGAGTCTGGACCGTCGGGGGGGCGGGCTTGGGCACATGCGCGGGCGGCAAGGCTTTGCGGCACGCCGGTGACAGCACGAGTCCGAATGCCATCGCACAAGTCAACAAATACTTGACCCACTTCATTATAAACCTCTATGGGGGCCGAACTTTCTGCGAATGACCAGCAACCCGCCCGCCGCGAGCAGCAGCCACAGGGTCACCGGTCCTGTGACGCGCGAGCCGTGGGACACGGTGCAACCGCTTGACGAAGTTTCGGTGTTGGCGGCGGGTGGCGAGACGTCTCCCCCCGACTCCGGCGAACTGACACCGTCTGCATCGGACCAGGTCTCGGTTGCCATATCCTGCGCAGTGTCGGGCAGTTCCACGACTTCAGAGTCGGCGTCCGTCACAGTCTCCTCGGTCACATCCAGCTGATCCTCCGCGTCGGCACCCGCGTCGGGGTCTGGGTCCGGGTCGGGGCTCTGCGGGGCCAGACACGCGGTCAGGTCGTCGTCCCAATCGGCGCCCCCCAGAGCGAGCAACAGCGCGCCACCACCAAAGCCCATCATCGGGATGGCACCGTCGAACTGCCCGGCCGTAGCCCCTTGAGTTGCCAGCAATTCCGGCAAAATGCCACCGCCAGCCAGTGCCACGTCCATCGCCCTTTGCCGCAGCGGCGCCGCCCAGGGATGCACCTGTCCCAGCGCCGCACGCCGGTCCATCCAGCGCAGCAGGCGCAAGTCGATGAAGAGCCACTCCTTGCTGTCGTACTCACCGCCGTCGTCGTTGCGGAAGAAGCCGGGACCGCCTCCCGCTGCCAGCTTCTCCTGCCACAACGCCAGGGTTGCGTCCGCCACGGCACCGACCGGGTTCAACTGCCCGTCCAGAAAGGCTTCCACAGCCGCAGCATCGACGGCGCTGACCTGTGACTCCTCCAGATTGCCCAGCAGCGCGCCGTTGGTGCCGACGAGCTTGGTCTGGATCGCGTTGCGGATGCCCTGCGCGGCCTTGCGGTACTTCGCGGCATCGTCGCCCTGCCCGACCACCTTCGCCAGCGCCGCCGCGCCGCACAGCCCGCGCACGGCCGTCTGGCTGGTATAGGCGAAGTGCTTCTGCTTGCCGTTCCAGTGCACCTCCCAAATGCTCGAATCGGGTTTGATCAGACCGGTTCCGTCCGCGAACTGGACCAGCAATTCGGCGGCTCCGTCGCGCAGGTCCGGCCAGGCCATCTGCAGCCAAATCAGGTCGTTCGAGGCTTGCACATACCGCGCCGCCTGCCACAGCACCAAGCCGAAGCCATCGAACTCGATGTTGGGGCCGTCCTGATTGTGGTCCGACTCCTCCAGACCGCCGCCGAAGTAGCGGGTGGGAGAAATCAGATACGGTGCGCCCACTTCCGCCTGATAGCCGCCCGTTTGGCCCGCCAGCAGGAAGTCCAGCACCGCGCGTGCCTCGTCGGGATAGCCTGCTGCCGTCAATGCCACCGCTGCGTAGGCTTGGTCGCGCGGCCACGTGTAGTTCCACATCCCGGGCGGCAGGCTCGCCACGATCTGCCCGTTCGGCGTCTGGTTCGCGTGCGGCGGTCCGGTGTTCGGTTCCCGTACCTGGCCCATTCGAAGCTGCGTGAGCGCCCGGCGAGCCACAAATTCCTCTTGCAGCGTAAGCGTTTGGGGCAGCTTGGCCTTGCCCTGCCACGCCTGCCACTCGGCCAATTCGTCTTGCAGCACGCCCAGCGCCGTCCGTCCCGCCAGCCAGAGGTCGGCCTGCAGGGTCAGCGCGTCCGCCGTCGCGTTCTCGCCGTACAGCACCAACACGCCCAAGGTCCGCTCTGCCCCCGGCGCCAGCGTCAGGTCCGCCCACTGCATGCCCGCGACCCGGTCGGCACCCACGCTGGACACCGCATCTGTCGAGAACGCTTGGTTCTTCTGGAACTTGTCCCACGGATTCCAGACATCCAGCCCGGTCGGCGAGTCCGGTCCCGACGGCGTCCGATTGCCCCCACCGTCCAGCGCCCGATACAGCAGCGCATGGGAGCTCTGCGGCGACTTCTCGTACAGGGCGTGCGGCGAGACCTGCAGGATCTGCTCAGCCTGCTCCCCGGCCTCTGGTGTTCCCGGCCCCACGTGCGCGTTCAGCAGCAGCCCCAGGTCAATCTTCTTCTGTGTCGAAGCGGTGTTGCGCACGACCGCCACCAGCACCATCGCCCGCCGGGCCAATGTCTGCGGGGCAAAGGCGTGCGTCTGCAGCAGCACGCCGTCCTGAACCCGCACATCGCGCACGATGCCGGTGGTGCCGACATAGCCGAACACGGCCTCGTCCGCGACACAAGCCTTTCCTTCCGGGCACTTGGCAAACGGCGCCGGATGCGGCAACGCGGTGGCCCACACACCCTGCCCGCCCGATGACCGCAGCCCGAAGTAGGCGTCGTACAGCACGTCGGTCGTCGTCTCGGTGGGCGAGCGATGGCGGTACAGGTGCAGGAAGAAGTCGCGCACGCGTCCCGTCGCCTGGTCCACGACGACGGCGGCGTGGCCGTTGGTGGTCGTGCGAAGGCCATACGCTTGTACGGGAGGCAGGCCGGCGTGCGCGGGCAACGCAAGCGAAGCGGCCATCCAGACCAGCGGGAGAATCAGGAACTTCGGGGGGATGCGCATGTCGGCAGGCCTTGGGGCGGTCTGCCGGTACGGTACTTCGGCGGAGGCTAGCGGGCCACCGCTGCCGCCATCGCATCCGCCACGCGACGGGCGAATCGCGCGGGATTCTTCAGCGGCGCACCCTCGGCCAGTAGCGCTTGGTCCAACAGCATCTCTGCGTAGTCCTTCAGCTTTTCTTCCGATCCCTCGCGGCCGGCCAGGTCCTGCAGCCCGCGAATCGCCGGGTGCGTGGCGTTGATCTCCATCAGCCGCTTCTGCGCTGGCACCGACTGTCCCATCGACTGCATCAGGCGCGCCAAGTGCGGGCTCAGCGCCTGCTCGTCGGACACCAGACACACGGCCGAGTCGGTCAGGCGGCTCGACACGCGCACGTCCGACACGTCGTCCTTCAGCAACTCCTTCAGCTTGGTGGTCAGCAGCGTCAGATCGCCAGCTTCCTCTTGGGGTTTGGCGTCGTCGCCCTGTGCCTCGGGCAGCTCGTCCAGCTGGCCGCGCGCCGCCGACTTCAGGGGCTTGTCCCCGAAAATATCCAGCGTGCCGACCATGATCTCGTCCACGGGGTCGCCCAGCAGAATCACCTCGACGCCGCGCTTGCGGAACACCTCTAGCTGCGGCGCCTGCCCCAGGATCTCGCGGTTGTCTCCGGTCAGGTAGTACAGCGCCTTCTGCCCTTCCTTGGCCCGCTCGGCGATCTCCTTCAGGGTGAACAGTCCGGGTCCGTGGGTCGACGCCACCAGCACCAGGTCGGCCAGCTTGTCCTTGACCATCGGGTCGTAGTGGAAGCCCTCCTTCAGCGCGGGGCCAAACTCGGTCCACAGGGTTTCATAGCGTGGACGGTCCTTTGCCTGCAGATCCTTCAAGTAACTGATCACTTTGTTCGTCAGGTGCTTGCGGATCACCGCCACCAGCCGGTCCTGCTGAATCACCTCGCGCGACATGTTCAGCGGCAGGTCCGACGAGTCGACCAGCCCCTTCACGAAGCGCAGGTACTCCGGGATCAGCTCCTTGACCTCTTCGCTGATGAACACGCGCTTGATGTACAGCTGCAGCCCGCGCCGCTGCTCGCGCGAGTACAGGTCGAACGGCGCCTTGGACGGGATGTACAGCAGCGCCGTGTACTCTTGCGTGCCCTCGACGTGCAGGTGGATGACCTCGGACGGGTCGGTCCAGTCGTGCGTCACGTGCTTGTAGAACTCGTCGTACTCCGTGCGCTCGATGCCCGCCGCCGGGCGGGTCCACAGCGCCTTCATCGAGTTCAGCGTGTCGGTCTCGACCGTCTTCGTGGGGGTGCCGCCCTCGATCACCTTGCCGTCGGCGTCGCGCTCGACCTCGATGCGCTCGCGGTCCATGACGATCGGAAACGCGATGAAGTCGCTGTACTTCTTGACGATCTGCCGCAGCACCCATGGGTCGGCGTAGTCCTGGTCGTTGCGGGCGTCGTCGCCAGCGGTGGCGATGTTGTCAGTCGCCTCGTCCTCGTCGTCGCCGTGCTCCTTGGTGGGGCGCAGGAACAGGGTCACGGTCGTGCCGCGCTCGCGGGGGGGCAGGCGCTCGATCGTGTACTGGCCGTCGCCCGTGGATTCCCAGCGAATCGCTTCGGGTTCTCCGGCCTTCTGCGTCTCGAGCACCACCTTGCGCGCCACCATGAAGGCGCTGTAGAAGCCGACGCCGAACTGGCCGATCAGCTCCGGGATGGCCGTGTCGGCCGACGCCGTGCGCAGCTTCTCGGCATAGGCCTCGGACCCTGACTTGGCGATCGTGCCGATGTGCTCGACCACCTCGTCGTGCGACATGCCGATGCCGTTGTCGATGATCGTCAGCGTGCGGTTGTCGGCGTCGGGCACCAGCTTGATGCGGTGCTCCGCGGTCGCCAGCTCCGGGTTGGTCAGCGCCTCAAACCGAACCTTGTCGATGGCGTCCGACGCGTTCGACAGCAGCTCGCGCAGGAAGATCTCTTTGTGCGAGTAGATGCTGTGGATCATCAGGTCCAGCAGCTTGCGGGTATGCGCTTGGAAGGCGCGGGTCTCGACAGTCATGCGGATTGCCTCTCTGGTCTGGGGATGTCGCGGTCGGCAAGCGCGGCAATTGGCGGCGCGCGTCGCAGAAGCCACGGCAACGAAAGGCGGCGGACGGCGGGTGTCAAGGCGTCCAGAGGCCACGCACCGCAGCTATCACGGCTGCGCAGGTGTTGCGTGGGGCGGACACGCGGGCCTTCTGACCGTTTGCGTGAGCCGTCAGATCGCGACAAGCAGCGCCCGATGCATCACGCGGAACGATGCCGGAGCGTGTCCCAGCAGCTCACCGTCCGCCTCGACCAACATCGGCACCTGGCCGGGCGCCGGCGTCAGCGTCAGGGTGCGCGCAGTGCCGGTCGAGACGCCGGCGTGCTCGTGCATCCGGCCGGAATACGCCGCAAGACCTGCCCGGATCGAGCGAATCGGCCCCAAATCGCCGATCGACACGAGGTCGAGCACCCCGTCGTCCAGTTGGGCTTGGGGTGCGGGGTTCATGCCCCCCCCTTGGTAACGACCGTTGCAGATCGCAAGGTTGCGCATTCTTCGGGTCTCAGAGACACCGTCGTCCACCTGCAACTCGACCTCCCACGGCGCGATGCGAAAGGCTCTGACGACGCCGTAGGCCACGAACGGAAAGCCGCCGCCGATGCCCTTGAAGCCGCGGTTGACGGTCTGCACCAAGTCGCCCGCCTGCCCCACGGACGCGATGTTGATCGAGATCGCCTTTCGCTCGCCCTGTTCCGTAGTTGCCGTGCAGGCGATGACGTCGATGGCAACGCCCGGACTTGCCACCAGCCGCTCCAGGTCGGCCTCCAGACTCTCGCCCAACCCAAACGACCGCACGAGGTCGCTGCCTGTGCCGCTCGACAGCAAGCCCAGCACCGCGTCGGGGGCCAGCGGCTGCTGCGTCTCTGGGTCGAAGAAGCCGTTGGCGACCTCGTGATGCGTGCCGTCGCCGCCGATGCTGATGACGCGCCGGACGCCCGACCGCAGGGCCTGTCGCACAATACGCGTGGCCTCGTGGGGACCGTGGGTCAAGTGGATCTCGCACGGGCCCAGCCGCGCGAGCACGGTGTCCTGCATGATGGCCCACGCGCGACCGGTACGCCCCCCTCTCGACGCCGGATTGACGACGACAAGCGTTTGCATCTCCCCTCCGATGCTAGCGAATTCACCCTTGATGACCTGGGTCCCCCAACCCCGGTCGATCGCCACGTCGTCGCGTCACGGAATGACGGCCACCGCGTCGATCTCGATCTGGACGTCACGCGGCAGCCGGCCCACCTCTACCGTGGCGCGGGCCGGGTACGGCGGCGTCAGATAGCTGGCGTACACCTCGTTCACGTGTGCGAAGTCAGCAAGATCGCGCAGGAAGATCGATGTCTTCACCACGTGTTCGAAGTCACCGCCCGCCGCCCGCAGCACGGCCTGCAGATTGCGCATGACCTGATGGGTCTGGTCCTTCACGTCGCCCGCCACCGGGGCACCGGTCGCAGGATCGATCGGGATCTGCCCGCTCAAGAACACGAAGCGCCCCTGACCGGCGCGAATGGCCTGGCTGTAGGGTCCGATGGCCGCGGGGGCCAAGGTCGTCTGGATGGGTTCGTTGCTCACGGTTCACCGTCGGTTGCCCAGGTCGTCGGCATCGCGCCCGTCGCCCCAGATGTCTTCGTAATCCACGTCGTGAAAGACCCGGTCGGGGTCACGGCGGTCGCGCGCCGCCTCCTGGTAGCCGTCCCAGGCCTTCTGGACCAGAGCATCGGCGTCCGCGGCGGCCACGAACTGGGCCTCAACGTGCCACTTGGACAGATTGAAGTCCACATGGCTGATGGTGTCGGGGTCGATGTGGGACTCGCGCAGCCATTGCAGCACGGTCTCGGGCGAGGCACCGCAAGTCCTTGCCACATCTGACAAGTTGCGAAACCGGTAGGTGCCCTGAGCGTCCAGCCCCAGGTGATACAGCGCGAACAGTTCCTTGGGCGCGGGTCGGGCCATCGGCCTTGGGTCTCCGGGCGGAAAGCCGCCAAAACAGCGACGGGCGGTCGAACCCCGGAATCCCGAGAGCACAACCGCCCGCCGCAAGAACCGCAGTGCGGAAGCGCTACATCATGCCGCCCATGCCGCCCATTCCGCCCATTCCGCCCATACCGCCCATGCCACCGCCGTGGTCATGTCCGGCCTCTTCCTTGCGGGGTTTGTCGGTGATCATGGCGTCGGTCGTCAGCATCAGGCTGGTGACCGAAGCTGCGTTGATCAAGGCGGATCGGACGACCTTGGTCGGGTCGATGACGCCCTGGGCCGCCAGGTCGCCATACGTCTCGGTCGCGGCGTTGAAGCCGAAGCCACCGGTGCCCTCGCGGACCTTGTTGACCACGATCGAGCCTTCCCAGCCCGCGTTGGCGGCGATCTGGCGCATGGGCTCTTCGATGGCGCGGCGTACGCAGTTGATGCCGAACTGACGATCGCCCTCGCCCTTCAGGTTTGCGAGAGCCTTCTGGGCGCGCACCAGCGCCACACCGCCGCCGGGAACGATGCCAGCCTCAACAGCTGCGCGCGTGGCGTGCAGGGCGTCCTCGACGCGGGCCTTCTTCTCCTTCATCTCGACTTCGGTTGCCGCGCCGACGCGCACGATCGCAACGCCGCCGGACAGCTTGGCCAGCCGCTCTTCGAGCTTCTCGCGGTCGTAATCCGAAGTGGTCTCTTCGATCTGGCGACGCAGCTGCTTCTTGCGGGCGGTCAGCTGCTCCTCAGTCCCGGCGCCGTCGACGATGGTCGTGGCGTCCTTCTCGATGACGACGCGCTTGGCGCGACCCAGCTGATCCACAGTCACGGTCTCGAGCTTGTAGCCCAGCTCTTCGCTCAGGAACGTGCCGCCCGTCAGGACCGCGATGTCCTCGAGCATGGCCTTGCGGCGATCGCCGAAGCCGGGCGCCTTGACGGCCACCACCTGCAGGGCGCCGCGCAGCTTGTTCAGCACCAGCACCGGCAGGGCCTCGCCGTCGATGTCCTCAGCGATCAGGACGATCGGGCGCTGCTCGCGGGCCACCTGCTCGAGCACGGGCAGCAGGTCCTTGGCGCTCGAGATCTTCTTTTCGTAAATCAGGATGTACGGGTCCTCGAACACGCACTCCATCGACTCGGCGTCGGTGACGAAGTACGGCGAGATGTAGCCGCGGTCGAACTGCATGCCGTCCACGACGTCGAGGGTGGTCTCGATCGACTTGGCCTCTTCGACGGTGATCACGCCTTCCTTGCCGACCTTCTCCATCGCCTCGGCAATGATGTCGCCGATGGTCGAGTCGCCGTTCGCCGAGATGGTCGCCACTTGGGCGATCTCGTTCTTGTTTTCGACGGGGCGGCTCAGCTTGTTCAGCTCTTCGACGACGACCGTGACCGCCTGGTCGATGCCGCGCTTCAGCTCCATCGGGTTCGCGCCGGCCTCGATCAGCTTGCGGCCTTCGCGGTACAGCGCCTGGGCAAGCACGGTCGCGGTCGTGGTGCCGTCACCGGCCACGTCGGACGTCTTGGAGGCGACCTCGCGCACCATCTGCGCGCCCATGTTCTGGAACTTGTCGGCCAGCTCGATCTCCTTGGCGACGGTCACGCCGTCCTTGGTGATTGTCGGGGCGCCAAAGCTCTTTTCGATGACGACGTTGCGACCCTTGGGGCCGAGCGTCACCTTGACCGCGTTGGCGAGCGCGTTCACGCCGGCCAGGATCTTGTCCTTGGCCTCTGAGCCGTAAATGATGTCCTTCGCTGCCATTTTGCTTTCTCCCTTCTATGGTTGCTTGCGTTCGTCCGGGGTGCGCGCAGTCCTGGGCTCTAGTCGAGCACGGCCAGGATCTCGTCTTCGCGCATCACCAGATAGGTCGTGCCTTCGAGCTTGACTTCGCTGCCGGCGTACTTGCCGAACAGCACGCGCTCGCCGCCCTTGAGCTCGAGCGGGACGATGACACCGTCCTCTGTCGCGCGGCCGGTGCCGACGGAGACCACGGTCCCCTCTTGCCGCTTCTCTTGGGCCGCGTCGGGCAGCAGGATGCCACCGGGAGACACGGACTCGCCCTCAGAGCGGGTGACGACGATGCGGTCGAATAGCGGTTTGATCTGCATGGATGACTTTCCTTGGCGCTGGGTCCAACCGAAGTGGCGTCTGGCCGCGTTCCGGCGGGCCATTCGCTTGCCGCCGTGCGGCGACGAGGTCGTTCGGTGGGGTCGATGTCCGGTTTGCCGTCGCGGTCGCCGCAACAGCGCCGTCAAGGTAGGAGGCGACCTCAGGGTGTCAAGGCGCACACCCGCGCTGTGTCAGTCGCCACCGCGCCGAAGCGCCAGCAACACCCACGCATACCGCATCGCGTGGTTCGACACCGCCAGCACTGCGCACGCAACGACAAGGCCGGTGTCGCGCCCCAGCAGCAGGTCGGCCATCACCACCAAACCCGGCGCCACCAGTCCCACGACGGTCGTCGCCGCCGCCAGCGAGTGCCCTCTCTCGAGCAGCGCGATCCGTAACCCCACCTTGCGCATCCGATCCATGCGTCGCCGCGACCCTCGCAGCAGCCAGGCCGACCACAGCAGTGTGTGCGCGCAGGCCGTCGTCACGGCAGCACCCATCGCATTCTTCAGGTCCAAGCCCATCGCGCCCGACGCAAACGCGATCAGCACCAGCAGCCCCAGACCACCCAACATGCCGTGACCGGTCGCTTGGAACAGTTGAGCCACCGGCATGGGCGCGCCGCCGTCGACCGCCGCGATCGCCCGCAACCCCAAGGCCGCCAGCAGGGGCACCGCCGCACCCAAACTCGCTGTCGCCATGACGATGAATCCTGCCGTGTCCAAAGCGCCCGGATACGAAGGGAGATCCGTAGCGCTCTCTTGCGACACCAGTGCAAGAGCCAGCCACCCGAGCACGCTGGTGACCGCTCCCAACGCAACCACGGGGCGAAACGTCCGAGGCAAGGCTGCGGGCCGCCTTCCCGATCCGCCCAACCCCAGATGCCGCCCCAGAAGCGCGACACCCACGCCGCACGCCAGCAGTCCCGCGGAAGCTGCCAGCGCCGGGCGCACGAGCCCCGTGGCCAGAGAGCCCTGCAGAAGGACCGCAAGCGTCGTGGAGATCAGGGTGCCGGCCCCCAGACCCAACAGGCTGTGTTCGCTGGCGATCAGGCCGGCCCGCGCATAGATCTCGTCGGGGGGGGCACCCAGCTGCGCGCGAACCGCATCGCCGGGGTCTGTGGGGGTGCGGGGGCGTTCGTCCACCATCAGGACCCTCAGTTCAGGATCGACAGTCCCCAAGCGACTGCAGCGACTTGCACCACGGCGATCGCCACCGCCGCGACCCAGGTCCGCGCCGAGGGCCGTCCGTCCAGTGCGCCAGCGTGACCCTGCCGCAGCGACTGTCCCCATTCGCGCACCAGTTGCCAGCGCATCGGCCCCCTCGTCTGCCGTTCCGGCGGGTTCGAACGGAGCTTGGCACGTTCACCGGGGTCGTGCAAAGTGAACGGGTGCCGTCCGCCGGCCCCTGAGGTGCCCCCATGCGCTTGTGTCTCGCGTCCGCAGTCTGGTGGCTGCCCGGCTTGCTTGTCGTTGTCCCTGTGCGCGCACACGCGTGGACCTGCCAGCCCGCGGCGGTTGCGCCGATGACCTCCATGCCCGGTTGCGACTACGGAGTGCCGGTGCGCAGTGAGGGCCGCCTGCTGGTGCCGCGCGTTTGCCGCATGGACATTGGCACGCAGAAGGTCGAACGCCACACCGTCGAGGTGCGCAACGGGCTGACGTTGGAGCGGACGGTACAGGCGTCGCTGCCGGCGTCTCCCGTGCGCGAAGGAAAGCCAATGCCAGCGGTCGGGCAGATCCTGGGCGGTCTGTATCCGCTGTTCGTGCACGCTGGAGGCATTGCGGCCATCGACACCCGTCAAGGTCGGCTGGAGCCCGTCTTCGAGCCCACGGGGCGCCTTCGCGGCGTGGCGCGGTTGGGCGACGTGCTGGCCTTGGTCGAGGAACTGCCGAAGACGGAAGCGGCGGACGCGAGCCTTGCGTGGACAATTCTGGACTACGAGTCGGGGCAGGTGCTGGGAGAAGTGCCGCTGGCGGGAACCGGGCTGCTGGGACTGGCGGTGCGCAAGGCAGGAGACATGGTCGAGGCCGTGGTTGAGCGGGACATCAAGGGACAGCGCAGCGAGCTGGTCGCGGTTGTTCGGGACAAGGATGGCAAGCCGCGCTTGGGCAAGGACGGCGTGCTCGAAGTGCAAGGGCGCGCAGTCGTGCCGACGAAAGGTCAAACATTGAAGGCGGTTGCGGCAACGTGTCCTCTGCTGGACGAAGCCGTTGCCGTGCTGGTCGATGCGCCTGTGCTGGTGCTCTCGGCGGACCCAACGCGGTCGGTGGCCGCCAAGGGGACGGTGCAGGTGCGGACGCTGGGATTCACTGGTCAGTGCGCGTCGATACTGCCTCTGGCTGAGGAAGGTCGTACATTCGCATGGTTGGATGTAGGGACGGGCAAGCTGGAGCTGCGTCGGGTCGACTGTCGTTCGGAGCCCTGAAGCGGCCTAAACTACGCGAAAATGCGAAGGTTCTGACGGCGGGCGAGGCCAACGACCTGCACCTCGATGCCGTCGCCGCCGGTTGCCACGGTGTCGTCCCGCTCGTCGCGCACCCGTGCAAGAATGCAGAGGGGAGACGAGCTGCCGTCGCGGCTGTTCTCGTCGACCAGCCCCTTGCGACGCTGCACGGTCAGGACCGACGTCCGCTGCAGCTTCTGTCCGCCGGCGATCGATACCTGCTTCTCTGGCGGGCTCTCTTGGGTCGCCGCATCGGCCAGCAGCACGCGAGCGTCGTCCGTCAGCAGCACCAGCGTCAGGGCGCGGGCCGGGAAACCGTCGGCGGCCGTCAGGGTCCACGAGACGCGGAACGGCTCATTCTCCTGAATGGTTGCGGGCAGTACGGTGTCGAGGGTGATGGTCACGCTCACGGAAACCCTCCGAGCCCTCGCAGGCGCCGGGCCGGGCGGCGGTCGGAAGACGCCGGCGGTCACGGGGGTCCACTGCGTGGGAAGTAACAGAAGTCTGCGATCTTGAACAACTTTCGGCGGTTCTCGGCCACGCAGGGTGGTCGGCGGGGGCGTAGGGTGCGGGGCGACTGGCTCTGCGTCAAGCCTTTTCTGCAAATCCAAGGGCCTTTGCGGACTACCGGACACGCAAGGCGGCGGCCACGATGCGCTCGAGCAGCTCGCCATACGCAAGACCGGCGGTCGAGGCCGCCTTGGGAAGCAGCGAAGCCGGGGTGAGACCTGGCAAAGTGTTGGTTTCGAGGAGGAACGGCTTGCCGTCGGTCCGCACGATCACGTCGGTGCGACTGACGCCGCGGCAGCCGAGCGCGATGTGCGCCGCCCTGCCCAGCTCAGCCACCTGTCGCGCAACGTCGTCGGGAATGCGCGCGGGGCAGATCTCGCGCGTCGCGCCGTCCTGATACTTCGCCTCGTAGTCGAAAAAGGCCGCGCTGACGGGCACAATCTCGACGATCGGCAGCATCTGGGGCACGCCGTCCGGCCCCTCCAGGATGCCTGCGGTCAGCTCGGTTCCCGCCACGTACTGCTCGCAAAGCAAAGACTCGACGCCGGCAGACAAGCGCACCAACGCGTCAGACAACGAGGTCAAGTCTCTGGGGATCTCGATACCTACGCTCGAACCACCCGCGGGGACCTTCACCACGACCGGCAAGCCCAACGTCGCGACGAGCCCGCGCGCCACGATGTCCGCCGCCTCAGCAGTACGGACGGTCGACGTCGCCACTTCGCGTGCCTCGGCGACCGGCAGCCCGGCACCCGCAAACACGCGTCGCGCAAGCGGTTTGTCCATCGCGGCGGCGCTTGCGGTCACCCCCGACCCCGTGTAGCGGATGCCCGACAGGTCCAGCACGGCCTGCACCTTACCGTCTTCCCCGTAGGTGCCGTGGAAGCCCATGAAGGCGACGTCAATTTGCAGCTCTTTGAGCCGGTCCATGGCCGCCAACAACGGCAGTGCCGGTGTCGAATCGTCGCCCACGGCCTCACCGAAGTGCCAGAACCCCGCGCGGTCCACATACACCGGTTGCGCGTCGTGGCCACGGTCACGAAGGGTCTGCAGGACGCCGCGCGAGCTCCAGACCGAGATGTCGTGCTCGGTCGAGGGACCACCGTGAAGGACCGCGATGCGAAGGGGCGCAAGACCGGACATGGACGTGACTCCGCAGGGGCTGGCCGCCTTGTCCGCGACCGACGCATTCGGGGTCGCCGCGGCTCTCGACGGGTCTGGATGCGGAGCCTACGCCAGCGGGCAAAGAGCGCTACTTTTGAGCTCAGGCGACCGTGAAGTTGCCTCCCATGGCCCGGTTCAGGTCGGATGGGTGGCCGAGCTCGTGTCCAACCGGGCCAAACACGTCGCAAGAGCACGCTTGCAACTACCTGTTGCTACGCGTGATTTGAAGTTTGTGTTGGACGCCAATTGGCGCACGAAACACTTTGGAAACAATTTGCGGCTAAGGTTGCTCCGTCGGCTGTCAGGCAGCACCAAGCGGAGCGACCGAGCCGTCAGGGAATGAACAAAGGACGAACCCGGCGAACCCGCGCCCCTCAAGCACCAAGGAGAAGAGTAGTGAACGTTTACAAGGCCGAATACATCTGGATGGACGGTGCCGAGCCCACGCAGAAGCTGCGCTGCAAGACCAAGATCGTTCCCGTCGGCCAAGAGCCGCCGCTGTGGGGCTTCGACGGGTCCAGCACCAACCAGGCGGTCGGTCACGCGTCGGACTGCGTGCTTCGTCCCGTGTTCACCTGCCCCGACCCCGTGCGGGGAGGCAACGACAAGTTGGTGATGTGCGAGGTTTTGTTGACGGACATGAGCCCTCATCCCACCAACACGCGTTCCAAGCTGGCGGACGCCGCGGCCAAGTACGCGGACCACGACATTTGGTTCGGCATCGAGCAGGAGTACACGTTCTTCGAGGGCATCAAGCCCCTGGGCTGGCCGGACAACGGCTTCCCGGCCCCGCAGTTCGGCTACTACTGCGGCGTCGGTTCAGACGAGGTGTTCGGACGTGACATCGTCGAGGAGCACATGGATGCCTGTCTGCGCGCGGGGTTGCACATCGCTGGCATCAATGCCGAGGTGATGCCTGCCCAGTGGGAGTTTCAGGTCGGCCCGCTCTCGCCTCTCGCCGTGTCGGACGAGCTGTGGATTGCCCGTTGGCTGCTGTACCGCATCGCAGAGAACTACGGTGTCAGCGCAACCCTGAACCCCAAGCCTGTCAAGGGCGACTGGAACGGGGCGGGCGCGCACACGAACCTCTCGACCAAGTCGATGCGCGAGTCGATCGACGCCTGCATCGCCGCCGCCGAGGCCCTCAAGTCTGAGCACGAACTGCACATTACCCACTACGGCGATGGCATCGCAGAGCGCCTGACCGGCAAGCACGAGACCTGCTCGTACCGCGAGTTCAAGTACGGCGTGTCGGACCGGGGCGCGTCGGTGCGCATTCCGTGGCAGGTGGCCGTGGAGAAGAAGGGCTACATCGAGGACCGCCGCCCCAACGCGAACATGGACCCCTACGTGGTCACGCGCCTCATCACGAACACCGTGTGCAGCCGCGAGCGCGCCAACGCCGGCAAGCGCTAGGTCCCCCGACTCGGGAAACGACCCACCGAGGCGTTGTGACCCGTTCCAGTGAAGCGTAGAGTGCCCGCCGCGGTCGCCCTCGGTCGCTGGCGAGGCCCTTCGTGCACAGCTGCAACCGCTTCTCAGTCTCCCGAATTTCGGGGGTGCTCGCGTGCCTGGGGCTGATGGTGCTGGTGCCTGGCTGTCCTCAGACCAGTGACCCCATCCAAGTCCAAGAAGGTATTGTCGATCCCGTCGACACGGTCGCGGACCTCACGTTGGACGACGTCGCCGACGCGACGCCAGACGTCTCAGCGGACGCCGATGTGTCCGCGGAGACCACGCTCGACAAGGACCACCACCTGCTGATCCCGCCCTCTCTTTGTCCCGAGTCGTCACGGCGCAAAGTGGACTATGTGGTCGACGGCGACACGCTGGCGTTGAAGGGCGGTGACGGAGAGCACGTTCGGCTCTTGGGCATCGACGCCCCCGAGATGAACTACGCCAAGCCCGCACTCGGCCCCGAATGTGGCGCACAGCTGGCGACGGACACGCTGAAGAAGCTGCTCCCCGAAGACACCTCCGTTTGCCTGATCTCCGACCCCAAGTCTGGCGACAAGGACATGTACGACCGGCTGTTGCGTTGGGTGGTGGTGGACCGTCCCGAGGGGATGTGGCTGGTCAACGCTTGGATGGTGCGCATCGGCCTCGCGTGGGTCTACTACGGGTTCGTCGAGGGCACGGCGTTCGCAAAGGAGCTCGTCGCGGCTGAGGACGCTGCCTGGTCCGAGGGTGCGGGAAGCTGGAAGGTGTGTAGCTGGTAGCCTTGAGAAGCCAAGCCATTCCGTGATAGACGGTAACCTGTTTTGCTGCCGCCCTTCCATCGGGGGGCAACCCCGGCCCATCCGGCGATGCCGTGCCCTTTCCAGGTGGTGTTTCCCCTGCGATCGCGCCACTGTGCGCACACGGAGAGATCAGATGCCTCGGCGAATCCTCTTCCCGATCGGTTTGCTGCTGCTGGGCCTGGCCCCGGTCGCAGTTCTTGCCGAAGGCGCTGCCCCCCAGACCGTTCCCGAACCCGCCCGCCAAGCTGCTGCCGCCCCCGAACCCGACGCTGCTGCCCCCCCCAAAGCTGCTGCCACTCCGGCGCCAGCCCGAACGATCCGTTGGGATTTCGGTCTGTTTACCGGTGCGTTGATGGTCGGTGACGGGTCTGGCTTGGGCAACACGGCCAGCACGACTCCGCAGGTCCTCAAGACAGGTGCAGCTCCCGCCATCGGTCTTCATGCGGGTGCCACGCTGCTGAACGGCCGCCTGGGCCTGGAAGCCGAGTTCCGCGACGCGTTCGCTGAGGTCGGTGGCAACATCGGCGGCGTGCAACTGTTGAACATCCGCGCTCAAGTCTTGGGCTACATCATGACCGAAGGCCCGCTCATGCCGTTCGTGCTGGCGGGGGTCGGCCAGGAGATCGTCATCGGCGGCGACAATCTCGAGCAGAAGGTGAACGGCAAACTCCAGAAGGTGTTCGAGTCGCCAGAGGCGGACAACTCGTTCTTCGGTGGTCTGGGCGTCCAGTATGCGTTCACCGACAAACTGGGACTGCGGGCGACCGGACGATACCTGCTGGGAGAACCGCAGCCTGAGACCAAAAAGCAGGTGGATGCTGGAGAGGCCAACGCCGCCAATCACAACTTCGAATTCCTGATCGGCGTGACCTACAGTCTGGGCGGCAAGCCTCAGGATTCGGACAACGATGGCGTGGCGGACCAAGTTGACCGCTGCATCGACAAGCCGGAGGACAAGGACGGCCTCGAGGACGCAGACGGTTGCCCCGACGCAGACAACGACGGTGACGGCATCGCGGATGCGGATGACCGCTGCATGTTCGTTTCGGAGGACAAGGACTCCTTCGAGGACGAGGACGGTTGCCCCGACAACGACAACGACAACGACGGCATCGCTGACGCCAAGGACAAGTGCATCAACGAAGCCGAAGACCGGGACGGACTCAGCGATGACGACGGTTGTCCGGACTTCGACGACGACGGCGATGGCCTCGAAAACTCCGTGGACAAGTGCCCGACTCAGAAAGAGGACAAGGACAGCTTCCAGGACACAGACGGCTGCCCGGACCTCGACAACGATGACGACGGTGTCCCGGACCTCCAGGACAAGTGCCCGATGGAGCCGGAGAACAAGAACGGCTTGGATGACGCCGACGGCTGCCCTGACAAGCTGAGCGAAGCCGCCCAGAAGCTGTTTGGTGCGCCCGTCGAGATGGAGTTCAAGGGCGCGACGCTTGGCAAGACTGCTGAAACACTGTTGGAGTCCTTGCTCGAAGTCCTGCTCGAGAACGACGGGGTGAAGATCGAGATTGCCGTGCAGGCCAATGCAGACTCCGATGCTGCCCGCAAACAGGCGGAATTCCGCGCGGCAGCCGTCAGGGTGTGGCTCGAGGAGCGCGGAATTGACGCCGGCCGCCTTCAAGCGGTTGTGACGCCGCCGCAAGCAGGAGCAAAGGCCCCGTCGCGTCCCGGTGCTACCAAGGTCCAAGTAACGCTGCGCATTCTCTAGTCCGCACGGGTTCTCGGGTTTTCTCGGGCTCGGTGCGTTGATTTCCGTGTCGCGGAACGTGTTGTCATTCCATTCGGTACCGATCTATGCTTGCGGCCAAGTCAGCAGCCAAGCGGCTAAGGAGTCACTCATGCGTATGTTCCTGCGTCTTCAGGGGTTGATGGGTGTCGCCCTCGCCGTTGTGCTTGCTGCGAGCCCCGCATTTGCACAAACGATCCCCGCCTCCAAGCCTGCTCCCGCCGCGAAGGCTGCCATCGCCGCCCCTGCCGCCCCCGTGGCGAAGGCGGCCGCCGTTGCGCCGGCTGCGAAGGCTGTCGCCGCCCCCGCCAGCGCCGAGGTGGACCCCAATCTGGCCGAGAAGTGGCCGATGCGGTGGGACATCGGACTCGGACTTGGCTACAACATGCTGGATAGCAAAGGCTTTCTTGGCGACGCGTACTACATCGACAACGTTCCTGCCAGCTCCGTGCTGATTGCCCTGCGCGGCACGGCGTGGATCTTGGACCAGGTGGGCGTCGAGGTGGAGGCCAAGTACGTGCCCACCGAGATCGCCGGCACCGGCCACGTCGACACCGGCGCCAACCCGGAGACCGCCAAGACCGTGCCCACCGACGTGAGCATGGGCGCCACGGTTTGGGGCGTGCGGGCCCTCGCCGTGTACGACATTCTGCCCAAGGCCGTGGTCCGTCCGCTCGTGAGTGCCGGTCTTGGCATGGAAGGTCTCAGCGTGTCGGAGGACACCGCGGTGCTGCAGAAGAAGGCTGGCGTTCGTATCGCCAATGACTCGGACTTCAGCCTCGTGCTCGGCGCGGGTGCGTCTTGGCAGGCCGTCGACCGCCTGCACCTCCGGTTTGACCTGCGATACGTCGGCAGTGCGCCCATCAAGGGCAGCGACGCCCTGCTCTCGACCAACTTCGAAGCCGTGCTCGCAGTCGCCTACACGCTGGGTGGCAAGCCCGGTGACGACGACATGGACGGCATCCTGAACCCCTTCGACAAGTGCCCCGAAGCGGCTGAGGACAAGGATGCCTTCGAGGATCGCGACGGCTGCCCAGACCCGGACAACGACGGCGACAAGGTCGTGGACGCTGAGGACAAGTGCCCGAACGACGCCGAAGACATGGACACCTTCGAGGACTACGACGGCTGCCCTGAACTCGACAACGACAAGGACGGCGTGCTCGACGCGAAGGACAAGTGCCCCATCCAAGCTGAGGACAAGGACGGCTTCCAGGACAACGACGGCTGCGCCGACCTGGACAACGACGCCGACGGTATGCCCGACGCCCAAGACAAGTGCCGCGACCAAGCTGAGGACAAGGACGGCTTCCAGGACGAGGACGGCTGCCCGGACATCGACAACGACGGCGACGCCATCAGCGACGCTTCGGACAAGTGCCCCAGCGACGCCGAGACCCGCAACGGCTATCAGGATGGCGACGGCTGCCCGGACCAGATCCCCGAGGCCTTGGTCAAGCTGACCGCTGCCCCGCTGACTGGCGTGACGTTCAAGGACGTCGTTCTGGTCGAGAAGACGTCAGGGCCCGCACTGCAGCCCATCGCCGAGGCCCTCACGGCCAACGAGGGCGTGGCCATCGTCATCAAGCTCGAGTCCACCACCGTGGACCAGGTGAAGGCTCAGGCTCGCGCCGATGCCATCAAGAACTTCCTGGTTTCGCGCGGCATCGAGATGGAGCGCATCGACGTGGTCGCCACGGGTACGGCCGCGCCGGTTGTCGTGAAGAAGGGTCGCCCGGCGCCGCCGGACCGCATCACGGTCCAGCTCCGCTAGTCCCCGGATAGTTTGCTGCGAGCCCCGATTCGGATTCGTCCGGGTCGGGGTTTCGCGCTTTTGGCAGAACCGTCCCTGTTCTGGCACGACGCAAACCGTCGGCCGCTGCACCGTGCATCGCAGGTCAAGTGCGGGCGTGCTACGATGTCGGCTTGCCTGCTTCCACGTCCGGTTCAGGAGAAGCGATGATGCGACGATTTCTACCGACCCGAGTGTTTGTGATGGCCCGCCGCTGGGTCGTGTTGGCGATGGTTGTCCTGTTTGTGGGAGCGGCCTTGCCTGCCGAAGCGCGGTCTGGCGGCAGCATGGGCGGCGGCTTCCGCTCGCGCTCGTTCGGCGGCGGCAGCTCGTTCGGCGGCGGCGGCGGGTTCTCGCGGTCCTTCGGCAGCAGCTCGTCCAGCAGCTGGGGCTCGCGTTCCAGGTCCGTGGCCTTTCCCATCTTCATTCCGTTCGGTGGCGGCTGGGGCTCGCACAGCTCGTTCGGCGGTGGCGGGTCGGCTTGGGGCGGCTTGATGTTCTTCCTGATCATCGGCGGCATCATCGTGGCCGTCGTCGTGATCGGTCGCCTGCGTCAGGGCGCCCAAGCAGCAACCTTTGACCGAGCCCAGCGGGTGGACCTTTACCGGGTTCAGCTGGGCGTGCAGGCGATGGCGCGGCCGTTGCAGGACCAGCTTGAGGGCATGGCGGGGCGGCTGGACCTGAACAGCGACGCGGGGTTGGCTGCGATGCTGCGCATGGTCGGCCAAGAGCTGCGCAACAACGTCGAGTCGATCGAGTACGCGTCGGTCGACCAGCTGCCCGCCCTGCCCTTGGGCACTGCCGAGCAACGGTTTGGCGACTGGTCCACCGATGCTCGTGGCAAGTACGACCGCGAGGTGCTGCGACTGGACTCGGCTGGCGTGAAGCGGGGGCAGAAGGAAGTTGCCACGGTCAGTGCGCTGCACGACGAGGACGGTCAGTTCGCCGTGCACGAGTTCTTCGTCGTGTCGCTGATTCTGGCGCTGCGTCGGGTGCCGCTGCCCCTGCAGATCAATGACGCGCGGGACATGGAGGCGCTGCTTGACCATTTGGCGCAGGTGGGGGCGGACCGAATGGTCGCCGCCGAGGTCGTCTGGTCGCCCGCGTCGCAGTCGGATTCGATGAGCCGCGACGACATGCAGCTGCGCTACCCCGAGCTGCGTCCCGTCTGACCCAAGTCGCCAAGGCTACGGCTCCAACTTCACCTTGCCGCCGCACTTCAACATGCGCTTGCCCATGTACGGGTTGGCCATGTCATCGCCTGTCTGCACCCACTTCTGATAGCCCCGCGCCATCGGGCATCGGTAGGTCACGAGACCAGTCTGGAACGACGGTTCAAGCGACACGGCTTGAATCAGCGTCTTGGACAGGTCGCCAAAGACGTCACGGGCGGATTCAATTTCCGGGGCGGCAGTCAGTTTCTCCGCCGTCGCGGCCAACTGCGTCAGGTGGTCCGCTGCAGGTCCCGAGAGCTGTCCAGCCGCGGCGCGCGCCTGGGTCGACAGGTCGGTCGTCGCCTTCTGGGCCGCGGCAAAGTCATCGGCTGCCAGTGCGATGCGAACCACGGCATAGGCGTCAATGGTCCTCTGAACGGCGGCCAAGCGCGGCGAGTCGGCCTCAGCCCGCGGCATGACGGCCTGCTCGGCCTTTGCAGGCGCTGCGGCGGCAACTTTGGCCTCCTGCTTGCCGCAAGCAGCGACGACCAACGGAAGGGCCAGACAGACGAGGAAGGAATTCGGACGCAGCATGGACGACTCCTGGGTCAAACGGGGTCAAGGGTTCTGACGCATCGACTGGCCTCGCCATCCCCGAAGACGAAGCGCGTTGGTGACGACGCTGACCGACGACAGCGCCATGGCCGCGGCAGCAAACACGGGGGTCAGCATCACCCCCCAAACGGGAAACAGCACGCCCGCGGCGATGGGGATGCAGACGACGTTGTAGCCGAAGGCCCACCCAAGGTTCTGGCGGATGATGCGCAAGGTGGCGCGCGACAGGTCCAGCGCGTCGGCGACCCCCTGCAAGTCCCCGCGAACCAAAGCGATGTCGGCGGCCGCCAGCGCCACGTCGGTGCCTGAACCCATCGCGATTCCCACGTCGGCTGCAGCCAGTGCAGGGGCGTCGTTGATGCCGTCACCGACCATCGCCACGCGCTCGCCCTTGGCCTGCAAGTCGAGGATCAACTGGACTTTGCCCTCCGGCGTTGCGCCGGCCACCGTGCGGTCGATGCCCACGGTGCGCGCAACGGCTTCGACGACGGGGACGCGGTCGCCGCTTAGCAAAACGACGTTGAGGCCCATCTGCTGCAATCTGGCCACCGCTGCCGCCGCGCCCGGCTTGACCGCGTCCTCCAGCGCCACCAATGCCACCGCCAACCCGTCGACCGACAGGACTGCTGAAGTGCGTGCGTGGGCTTCTGCGTCCCCCAGTGCGTGTGCAGCGGGCTCCAGGTCAACACCCAGCGCTGCCAGCCACTCGGGGCGTCCGGCTCGCACGGCGTGGCCCTCGACCGTGGCCTCGACGCCCATGCCCGGAATCGCGCGCGCGGCGTCGGCATCGACCCGGCGAACCCCCTGCGTCTGCTCCGCATTCACGACCATCGCGTGGGCCAACGGGTGCTCAGAGCGGCGCTGCACGGCTGCCAGCCAAGTCAGCAAGTCCTCACGCGAATGAGGTGACGCGAAGGTCTGGACCGACACCACGCGCGGCTTGCCCTCGGTCACCGTGCCGGTCTTGTCCAGCACGACGGTCGTGACGCGGTGGCCGTGCTCCAGCGCCGCCCCAGAGCGCACCAGAATACCCCCCTGCGCGGCACGCCCAATGGCCACCATCACGGCAGTGGGCACTGCGAGCCCCATCGCGCACGGACAGGCGATGACAAGCACGGTGATCGCCACCAGCACCCCGTACAGCACCGACGGCGGCGGCCCGAAGGCCCACCACGCCAGACCGGCGACCAGCGCGATGGCGACGACGGCGGGCACAAACACCCCGGCCACTCGGTCTGCAAGGCGCTGGATGTCCGGCTTGGCGTTCTGCGCCTGTTCGACCAGACGGATGATGCGGGCCAGCGCCGAGTCCTCTCCCACGGCCAGAGTGCGCAACGTGAGCGCCCCGTCCATGTTCTGCGTTGCGCCAAACACCCGGTCGCCCACGCGGCGCAGCACGGGGACCGACTCGCCGGTCAGCATCGACTCGTCCAAGGTCGACTCGCCCTCCAGCACCAGACCGTCGACCGGCACGCCCTCTCCCGGACGCACCCTCACAATCTCGCCCGCCAGCACGTCCTCCAGAGGCACGTCCAACTCGACCCCAAGCAGGACGACCCGCGCCGTCTTGGGCTGCAAGCGAGCCAAGGCGCGAATGGCGTCGGTGGTGCGGCGTTTCGCCCTGTGTTCCAGCAGGTTGCCGAGCATCACCAGACCGATGACCCATGGCACCGCATCGAACCAGGTGTGCAACGGCAAGCCGCGGCTGGAGAAGAAGGATGGGAAGGCGGTGACCCAGCTGCTGAACAGGAACGCGGCGCCGGTTCCCAGCGCGATCAGGACGTTCATGTCGGCGCCGCCGTGGCGAACCGCCTTCCAGCCGCGCACGAAGAAACGGCGCCCCGACCCGGCGATGACCGTCGCCGACAGTCCGAGCAGCAGCCATCGCAGCAGGTTCGGGTCCGCGCCATACAACGCCGGCCACACCGTCGCAAGCCAGTGGTCCACGGGGGCGAGCAGGCGTGTGAGGGCATCGGGAGGTCCGGACGTGGCCCCGTGGTGCGTCC
Organism: uncultured Enterobacteriaceae bacterium; assembly: GCA_964447285.1. GTDB lineage: Bacteria > Myxococcota_A > UBA9042 > UBA9042 > UBA9042 > CAJBNH01. The sequence goes on from CAYURO010000007.1 coordinate 92,387, forward strand.
CCATCAGCGGCATGGACGCGACCATCGTGACCACGCCCACGGCAAGCGTCCACGCGATCTTGGCAGGAAGATAGTGATCTTCTACATCACTCTTGAGGTCAGAAGCGATTTCAGCGACTGACTTTCTCTTGGCAATCGACGCTTCGTATCCCAGGGAGACGATCGTGGCGACAACCACCCCAGGGGAGGTTTCCAACGGGTCGTATCCCACCGTCGCACGGGCTTGCAGCAGGTCGACGCTGACCTTGCGCACGCCGGGAAGAGCGGCGAGCGCGCCTTCGATCGAGGCGACGCAGCTGGCGCAACTCATCCCGCCCACGTCCAACCAGAGGTCGGCGATGACAGCGCCCGGGGCGGCCTGGAGAGGGTTCACGGCGGATTCTGCACCCTGTTCGGCAGCAGCATCCGCCTTGCGTGGGCCCTCTTCGGCGTCGTCGCCGCCGGTATCTGCCGAGGCCTCGTAGCCTGCGCCTTCGACCGCAGCGACCAGCTGGCCCACAGCGAGGCCGGACTCGTGCGTGATGGTGGCTGAGCTGCTGGTGCGGTCCGCCACTGCGTCCTGCACGCCGGGAATGGCGCGAAGCGTCTTCACGACGCGGCCCTCACAGTGGCCGCAGGTCATGCCGTGGACGGCGATCTTGGTCTGGACGGTCATCCATGTCCTCCGAAAGTCTTCAGAAACGCACGCCGGACCGGCGGCACAAGCCGCAACCCGGACCATGTGAGAGCGCTGCAACGCCCAAACGGTTCACTGCACACGCGGATTCCCGGGTGGTGGAATGATCCCCTTCACGGCTACTAGCCGCAGACGCCCGAGGTGCAGAACTTGCCGCCGCCACAGGGGCTCTTGTCCGCGACAGGTGTGAACGTGCAGCCGGTCGATTTGTCACAAGCATCCGACGTGCAAGGGTTGTTGTCCGTGCAGGTCGCCTGCGTTCCGGTGCACTTGCCCATCACGCACATGTCCCCGGCGGTGCACGCGTTGCTGTCGTCGCACACCAAAGCGGGGGCAGGCCGTTGGCACACGGCGCATGGGGCTCCCTGATTCATGCAGATGTCGTTCCACAGGCCGTTGCCCATCATCTGGACCACGTCTTCGGGAGCGCCGCAGCACGCATCGCAGCCGTTGGGTTCGCCGTTGGCCCATGACCAGTACGAGAACGGTCCGCCGTCGGTCCACTGGAACTGCAGTTCCTTGTCGATGTCGTTCAGCCCGATCCACAAGGCCGCGCCGTTGTAGCAGCCCTGATTGCCCAGTTGGCGGATCGCCGTGTTCTCCTGGTCGCTGGCGATGCGCGCCAAGTGGCCGCCCCAGGTGACGCAAGACTGCTCGGCCTGCTGCCATGTGGCCCAGCCGTAAAAGGCTCGCGTGCACCGGCCACCGATCACAGTTCCGTCGCAAGCCGGGACCAGAGAACCGGACTTCGGCGTCGACGAGCAGTTGCCGGTCTTGGTGTCACAGACGTCGGTCGTACAGTCCTGACCGTCGGTGCACGGGATCAGGAAGTTGGCCACGCACTGCGACAGCACGCACTTGTCGCCCAAGGTGCAGGCGTTGCCGTCGGTGCACGGTCCCTCGTTCGGCAGCCACTTGCAGTCGCCCGTTGTGGGGTCGCACTGGTCGAGGGTGCAGACCTCGTTGTCGTCACAGGACTTTCCCTGCCCGCCCGCGCACAGCCCGGCGGCGCAAGCCTCGCTGGCAGTGCACGGGTTGCCGTCGTCGCAGCTGCCCACGGCGTCGCTGTGCGCGCAGCCGGTCTTGGGTGCACAGAAGTCGGTCGTGCAGCTGTTGCCGTCGTCGCAGTCGCTGGCGGGGACGACGGGCTTTCCGGGGGCGCACAGTCCGTTGCTGCAGGCGTCACCTGTCGTGCAAGCGTCGCCGTCGTCACATTCGCCGCTCGCGGGCAGCCACAGACATCCGGTGTCGAGCTTGCAGCTGTCGTCCGTGCACAGCTTGTTGTCGTTGCAGTCGGTCGCCGTGCCGGGGACGCAAGCCTTGTCCTGACAGGTCGAGGCCTTCTGGCACTTGTTCGCTGGCGCACACATCAGACCTGCGACGGCGGCGATGTGCTTGCAGCCGTCCTTGCCCGCGCAAGTGTCTACGGTGCAAGGGTTTTGATCGTCGCAACCCGACTGTAGTCCGGGTTTGCAAGTGCCGCCCGCGCACACGCCCAGCACGCACTTCGGGTCGTCGGCACACGGCGAGACGTTGTTGGTGAAGGTGCAGCCGGTGGATGCCGCGCAGCCGTCGTCGGTGCAGGGGTTGCCATCCGAGCAGACTTTCGCCTTTCCCGGTGCACACTTGCCCGCTTCGCACGGATCGTCCACCGTGCAAGCGCTGCCATCATCGCAGGCGTTGGCTTGCGGAGTCGTCGCGCACTCACCGCTTGCCGGGTCACACGCGTCGACGGTGCAAGGGTTGCCGTCGTTGCAGACCTTGGCAAGTCCGGGTGAACACTGGCCGTTTTGGCACGCGTCGCCTTCCGTGCACGCCTGACCGTCGTCGCAGAAGCCCGCCGTAGGTGCGTGGGTACACGCGGCAAGCTTGCTGTCGCACAGGTCGGCTGTGCAGGGATTCGAGTCGTCGCACGAGAGCGGCGACCCGCCTTGGCAGACGCCCTCCTGACATGTCGCTCCGACGACACAGGGGTCGCCACTTGGACACGGTCCCTGCACCGGCTTGTGCAGGCAGCCTTGCGTCGCGTGGCACAGGTCCTGGGTGCACGGGTTGCTGTCCGAACAGTCGGCGTAGTTGCCCGTCTGACACTCGCCGTTGAGGCAAAACTCATCGATCGTGCAGGCGCTGCCGTCATCGCACGGGCCGAGTCGCGGCGGGTGGACGCAAATACCCTTTTCGCAAGTGTCTTCCGTGCACGGGTTCGAGTCGGTGCATAGCAGGACGGTGCCCTTGCAGGCGCCATCGACGCACTTGTCGTCCTGGGTACACGGGTTGCCGTCGTAGCAGGTGGTGGCGGTGAGGTCGGCCGCGATGACGCACTTGCCCTGCTGGCAGGCGGCCTTCTGGCAAGGCGGAACCCAATCGAATTGGCAGTCTTCCGCCTTTTGGCAAGCAAATCCGTCAACTGAGTCGGTAGGGACGTCTTGGGGCAGGACATCCTCGACCGCGGCGTCAGGGACCTGAACATCGGCAACGTCGTCGACGTCGGTGGCATCCGGCGGCAGGGTGGTGTCGGCGTCACCTGCGTCTGTCGAACTGTCCCCAACGACGGCGACATCGACCGCATCCGTCGGCGAGTCGATCAGTTGCGGCTGGGGCTCGTCCACGGTGCCACTGCAACCGCTCAGGGTGACCAGCGCTGCAAGCGTCCGGCCCAAAGTCCTGCGTACGCTTCGCATGACATCACCCGTGAATGCGCCCGGAATCGAGCACGGTTGCAGGATCGGCAGCCTGCGCAGGCACGTCAAGGCCGCCGTGGTCCGCCGGGACGGACACACCCCGTCGAGACGCGGCGAGGACGCGGCCAGAACGGAGGCGGGATCCACATGCGAAAACGAGCAGTTAGGACAGTTCGTCCAACTCGATGCTCGGCACGACGCCTACCGGAGCCTTGTGGCGCAAGCTGGGGCCGATGCCTTGACCGAAAATTGCCTCAAGGTCGGCACGCGTCAGGTGCTTGATGCCGTCGGCCTCGCTCTCGATCGCCTGTTGCGCCAAGGCCTTCTTGCGGTTCTGCAGCACCAGGATGTGCTCCTCGACGCTGTCCTCGACGGCCATGCGAATCACCAGCACCGGCTTGGTCTGGCCGATGCGGTGCACGCGGTCCGACGCCTGCTGCTCGACCGCCGGATTCCACCATGGGTCGTAGTGCACGACCACGTCGGCGGCCGTCAAGTTCAGGCCCACGCCACCTGCCTTCAGGCTGACCAGGAAGACGGGCGGCCCATCGTCGGCCTGCGCATAGGCGATGACGGCGCTGCGGTCGCGGGTCGAACCGTCCAGATACGCGGTCTCGACCCCCATGTCGTTCAGGGACTTGCGCAGCAGCTTCAGCATCGTCGTCCACTGCGAGAACACCAGCACGCGGCGGCCTTCCGCCAGCAGTTCCTCGATGGTCTGCAGGAACAGGTCGGTCTTGGCGGACTCGACTACGGCCCGCGCGTCGTCGAACGGCAGTAGGTCCGGGTGGCAGCACGTCTGACGCAAGCGCAGCAGGGCCTCCAGAACCGTCAACGCGTTGCGCTCGATGCCGGACTCATCGACCAGCCGCATCACTTGGGCGCGATAGGTGTTGCGAACCTTTTCGTACAGTTGGCGCTGCGCGGGCGACATCACGCACCGCAGGGTCACCTCGGTGACGGGCGGCAGCTCCGTCAGCACGTCGGACTTCAGCCGCCGCAACAGGAACGGACGCAACCGCTGGCGCAGCTGGTCCAGCAGCTCGGGCTGCAGCTCGCCGGCCTTCTCGACGCCATAGCGGCGCAGGAAGCGGGCGCGGGTGCCAAAGAAGCCGGGCATCAGGAACGTGTACTGGCTCCACAGCTCCATCAGGTTGTTTTCCAGCGGCGTGCCGGTCAGCGTGAGGCGGTGGCGGGCCCGAAGTCCGCGCGCCGCTTGGGCGGTCTGGCTGCTGGCGTTCTTGATGGCCTGCGCTTCGTCCAGGATGGCGTAGTGGAAGTGGTAGGGGGCCAGCAGCTCCTGGTCCAGCCGCAACAGCGCGTACGAGGTGATGATCAGGTCGCAATCGGCTAGCTTGCGGATCTTCTCCAGGCGCTCTTCCCGACTGGAACCCCGCAGCACGATCACGCGCAGGCCCGGCGTGAACTTCGCCGCCTCATCTGCCCAGTTCTGCACCACCGAAGTGGGCGCCACCACCAGCGTAGGGGTCGTCGCCCTGCCCGCCTCGACCTCCATCTGCAGCAGCGCAAGCGTTTGGATGGTCTTGCCCAAGCCCATGTCGTCGGCCAGGCAGCCGTGCAGCCCCAGATCGCGCAGGGCCGACAGCCACTCGTAGCCGCGCTGTTGGTAGGGGCGCAGCTCGCCCTGAAAACCCTCAGGAAGTGCTTGGGGTTCGATACCCTCAAAGGCGTGCAGGCGGTCGACGAATGCGTGCCAACCTTGGTCGCCCGCGCCATGCTCGTCGGCCAGATCCAGCAGCACCGGTGCCAGACTCGAGTCCACCAGCAGCTCGCCGGTCTCAGGGTCGACGGTGGCCAGGTCCTCGATGTCGATCAGAGCGGCCGCGTGACGCCGCAGCCAAGCGATCGGCAGTCGCGCCATCTCGCCATCGGCCAGGCGGACATAGCGGGCTCCCGTGCGCCACGCCTGAATCACGTCGCGCAGGGACAGCGAGTGGTCGCCAGCTCGCAGCTCGACCTTGACGCCGAACCAGTCGATGCCACTGCGGATCTTGACCTGCGGTACGACGGTGTGGCGGCTGGGACGCAGCTTCGTCAGGATCTCCTGACCGTAGATTTCCGCCCCGTCGCGTTCAAAGGCCGGCAGGTGGTCGACCAGGAAGTCCAGCGCCTCGTCGGCCGGCAGGCTGGCGGGCAAAACAGCACCCACCGCCCGCGACACCCGGGTGGCCCAGCGCTGCTCGAACGCATGGTCGCGTTGCCAAAGCGTAGGCGTGACGCCGTGATGGCCACGGGCAAACACTTTGGGGCCTGACCCGGCGGGGAACTCGAGGATCTCGCGCGGCGCGTGGCCCTCCCGTGCCGGCTCGCGCCGCTGGGCGGTGCCTTCGCCGTCGTCGGCGCGATACGCAAAAGTCAGTGACACCGTCAGCTGCTCGTCAACCTCGTCCAGCTTGACGATCGGCAGCGCGACCGCGATGCGTGCCTGAGGCAAGGCCGTCGTGCGCTCGTTCAGCGTCACGTCACTGCGCAGCTGGGGCAGCATCTCGCGGCAGAACTCCGGAATGTCGCTGGCGCTGATCTGCACCGACCCGTTTCGCAACAGGTTCAGCACGACCGGCACCGAACAGTCCGGCCGCACCATGCACTTCTCGCCGCGCAGATACAGCCACGGCACCGGCCCCGGCAGCAGCACGTACTCGTCACTGCCCCGCCCAGGCACGTGGCTTTGCACTTGCGCGCGCAGCTCGATGCCGCCGCCCGGGGTGTCCTGAATCAGCACCGTGACGGGACGTTGGGCGCCGTCGACCGACGAGTCCTCTCCATCGACCCGCAGAATGAACGGCTCGGCGTCCACGAACAGGCGCAGAAACACGTCGATGAAGCCCGGCTGGATGGTGCGCACCCGCAGGTCATGGCGGTTGACCAGACACAGCACCGGGACCAGATCGTCGCGGTTGTTCGGCACGCTGTCGCCGGTGCGGTAGCCGAAGTGACCGACGGCGGTGGGTGTCCAGCCACACACGGTGCCGGCGGTGCGCTTGCCACGGTCGCTGAGCGAGCGTCGACGCCGCAACACGCTGACCGTTGTCTCGGGGCCAGAGTGAAGTGTCAGGTCATAACATATCCACGAAGCCTTCTGAATTGCAGTCGATTCAACAGTGACCCGCTGCGAAGTGCCCAGCACGGACCGCCAAGTCGCACGCCCGGACGGACGTCCATCCCCCTGACCACCGGACTCGAGGTTGTATTGCAGGGCCAGGGCCGCCGCCATCGCGTGTCCGCAGGCGTCGTCGCCGTCGTCGCAGGTGCACTCCCACGCGTCCAGCACCGCGCCCTCAACACCTTGGTCCAGCGTCAGCGTCACCGTTACCGCGGAGTCGCGGTCGGGCCCCACCAGCACCTGATACTGCTCTTCCGGCGCCAGACGCACGATGCGCTGCACCTGGCCGCGGCGAAAAGCGTCCGCTCCGGACAACCGGGCGCGGTTGCCGATGCTGCTCTCGAGCAGGCTGAGGTTCAGGCGCACGGGTCCACCGTTTCGCCGCCTTCCGGGCCGACGTCCTCGTCCGCCTCGACGGGGGTGTCCCCGGCGATCGGTCCCATCAGCTCGTGCAACAGCACGGTGGCGAAAGATCCTGCCGGCAGCGTGAACGCCACCATCAACCCTGCGTCATCGCTGTGGACTTGGGGGTCCCCCAAGCGGCACAGCATCGCTCGTCGCGTGCCGGGGGCCAGGTTGCCAATCGCCGCGAAGTCCGCTTCGGTCAGGCCGAATGCCGCAAGAACCTCAAGCTCGATCCTTGCCGCCTCGCCGTCCGGCCGCATCATCTTCGGGCCCCACATGGGTGCCGTCACATCGATGGCTGCGGTCTCCAGACGCCGCTGTTCGCGCACCAGGTCGTCCGTCACGAACATGCCGCCGGTGTCCGTCTTCTGGCACAGGTCACCTTCGATCACCATTTCCAGCAGGCCCAGCTCCATGCGTCGGGTCACGGTGCGATTGAAGACCTCGCTTTGCACCGCCGACGCCGCCAGTCGCCGCAGAGGACGGTCAGACAGGTTCAGCGAGTGGACGGTCTCGTCCGGCATCCGCACCCGCACCAGACGCGAGTACCCCCGCAGCAACGCCCAGCCCGCAGCCAGCGTCGACCCCCCGTGACCCATGCGTTGAGCCCCGTAAAAGTTCGGCATTCCCAAAGCAGCCAGCCGCTGCAGCTTGGCAGCGATCAACGCCTCAGCGTCCGCACTCACACCGCGTACCCGCAAGCGAAAGCGATTTCCCGTCAGATGGCCCGTGCGCAGCTTGTTGCGGTGAGGACGGGCATCCAGCACGCGGATCCGACCGTCCTCAATGCGCGAAACCTTGGATTCTGCAGACTTGGGTACGCTGATCCACTGCCGGGTGACGGCGCGCCGGTCCTTGAGGCCGGCCATGCCGATGTCCATGCCCGAGATGTCGAGGGAACGCGCGATGTGCCGCCGAAGCGTCTCGCCCGCGACATCGATCTTCTCGATCCACAGATACAGGTGGTCGCCGACCCCTGAGGGCTCGTAGAGCGGGATCTCTTCGACCTCAAAGTCTTCAGGGAGTACGCGGAGTTGCCCGCCACACCCCGCCAAACCGGCCGTGAGCCGAGGCAGCGGATGAAGGGGTTCAAGGGGGCAATCGTGAGGGGCGCCGTCCAACATGGGCGATTACCATGCCCCTTCGGACGCTAGGGTGCAAGGGTGCGGGGCGCTTGCATCCATCCTTGGCCCGATCTATGGACCCTGCTGGGTCTTCCCCCGCCGGAGCTGCCGATGCCCATCGCCCCCGAACAACAACGACTGATCGAGGCCATGGTGGGTACGTGGCTGGCCGACGAGAGGCTGTTGCCGTCGCCGCTGGACCCTGCTGGCGGTGTGGCGACAGGTCGGACGCAAGCGCGTGCGGCTTTGGACGGCCAAGTCGTCACGGCAGACTATGCGGAAGAGCGCGATGACCAGATCGTCTTCCGCGGCCACGGTGTCTACGGTTGGGATGCCGCCCTGCGCGCCTATCGCATGTACTGGTTCGACTCGCTGCAGCCCTTTCCTCCCGCGGGTCATGCGGTTGGGCACTGGTCGGGCGACACGTTGACGTTCAAGCTGTCGACGGGATCCGCGGAGCACCGCTACATCTACGAGTTCCATGAACCGGGCTACTACGAGTTCCGAATCGAGATCCAGCGAAGCGGCGGCAAGGTCGAGACGTACATGCATGGCGCCTACGCGCGGCAATAGTAGATACGTGTCTAGTAGATGAAGGACAGGAGAGTCGGATGGCCCGCAAAAAGCCGAGTCGGACGGAGAAAGATGCCTCCGGGCCCGTGATCACGCGATCGGGATACCGGGAGGATCCAGCTCCCGTGCGGCCGTTCGCCGACGCGCTGGCAGGACTTCGCAAGCAGGTGGCCAAGGCCAAGCCCGCCGCGCCTCCTCCTCCTCCTCCACCTGTGCAAGCGCCACCACCACGAATCCTCAGCGACGATGAGCTGTTGGCGATGGCCCTTGCGGGGGTGAAGCCGCTGGTGGGCCGCTCGCCGGACCGCGTGGCTCCGCCCGCCCCGCAGCTTCCGATCGCGGTACCCTCGCCGCCCGTCGCCGTGCCTGTCGCGGGTTCGGTGGCGCCCAAATTCGCGGCCGAAGAAGACCAGGACCCCGACTGGTGGGCCGGCGACGTGGACCCCGCGCTGCTGTGGTCGTTGGATGTCGGAGGCTCTCGCTTCGAGCGCACCGTCGACCTGCAGCGGCTCGAGCGCGCCAAGGTTGCCTCTGCGCTGGAGGGGGCTCTGGCTTCTGCCGCCCGCCAGCGCTTGGGCTGTGTGCGCATCGTGCACGGTGGCCGCGTGGATGCAAGCGAGCGGCCCCAACGCTTGGGTCAAGCAATTCGTGAGGCATTACGAGGCAGTCTGCGCAAGTTCGTGCACGGATACATGCGCGCCCAGCCCGAGGACGGTGGCGGCGCGGCGTTGTATGTGTGGGTGCGCCAAAGCCTGTAGTCCCCCCGCGTCCCGTTCGTTCGTTGTGGAGCATCCATTGAAGAATCAGACGCTTACCAACCGTCATCGCCCACTTTGCCGGGTCGCGGTGCTGTTGTTGACGCTTGCCGCGATCGGGTGCGGCTCGGGGGCCTTGTCCGGTGGCTATGCTCCAAAGAACGGCAAGTGGCAGGGGGCCGAGCTAAGCTTCTCCTTGCAGGACGGGGTGTTGGATAATCTGGTCTTGGCTGAGCAGGCCTGCTCTGGCGAGGGCGCGTGCGGCGGCTTGATCGGCGGACCAATCGAGGGCTCTTTCGCGGCGCCGTCGGTCTTCACCCTCGTATCGGGCGGCGCCACGATCAAGGGCACGTTCACGAGCTGGGTGCAGGCGTCAGGCACGCTGGCGGTCGATGCCGGGTGCTGTTCCGTCGTGGGCTTGTGGACGGCCGATTGGGTGCCCGGGTCCGACACGCCCGACCAGCCTGGGTCGCTGAACTGGGGCGGCGCTTCGACAGGGACGGTCCACCCGGGTCCGGCGCTGCAGCGCACGCCGCCGGTTTCTCCTGACGGCGCGTCGCAAGTCCAGGTGCAGGCTTCGGATTGGCTGGATGCACTGCGGGCCCAGGTTGGCGTCGGCCCGGTTCCCGGTCATGCGGCGTTGCACCAGGCGGCGCAGGCGCACGCAGACTTCTACACGCTACACGCGAAGCAATATCAGACGTCGGGCTTGAGTCCGCACAACGAAAACGCCTCGTTCGGCGCGGGGTTCACGGGGGTCACCATCGGTCAGCGGCTTGCAGCAGCAGGGTATGCGAACGGCGCCGCGTCAGAAGTGATGGCCTTCACTGGCTCGGTTCCGGGCGCGATGCAGGGCTGGCTGGACACCGTCTATCACCGCTTGCCCATGCTCGACCCAACCTCGTTCGAGATGGGTTTCGGCCTTGCCAGTTCCGGTGACGCGCAGGCGGAGGTCATGGATGTCGCGTCGGTCCAAGGCTCGTCAGTGGACCCGATCGTGGTGTACCCATGGCCCGGCCAGACCGGGGTGCCGGCGGGGTGGAGTGGCAAGGAGGGACCGCAACCCCCTGCCCCGCCTGGCGGTTATCCATGCGGCCCGGTCATCACCGCGCGCTTTCCGTCCAAGGCGACGGTGAAGCTGCACAGCCTGAAGGACGCCCAAGGCACCATGGTGCCACACGTGTGGCTCGACGCGGCCAACGACCCGAATCTGCAGATGTTCGACCCGACGACGGTGGTGCTGTACGCCCACACTCCCGTGGCCGACGGCGACTATGTCGTGCGGCTGGAAGCTCAGGTGGCCGGGCAAGATCAGGTACTTGAGTGGCGTTTTCGCGTCGGACCCTGACCCGGGTCACGTCGTTCGCTTGTCCAGCAAAGCGCGCACCATCCGCACCAGCGCATCCGGGCGAAACGGTTTCTGCAGCAGGGGAACCGAACCGCGTGACACTTCGTCGCGCAGCGCTTGGTTGTCGGCCTGCCCCGTCATCAGAATCACCGGCAGCTGCGGGTGGCCATGCTGCAGCGCCAGGATCAGCTCGTGACCGCCCATCACGGGCATTCCCAGGTCGGTGACCACCAACTGCACGAGAGCGGCGTTCTGCAGCACGTTCAGCGCTTCGCCGCCGTTGCGAGCCTCCAGCACCACGTAACCGCGGGCCCGCAGCGACCGCACCACGACCTGCCGCACCGCGTCCTCGTCCTCGACCACCAGTAACGTCTCGTTGCCGGCCGGCCGTGAACCCGTCACCGGTTCTCGGGCGTCAGCCATGACATCACGCGCCGCGGGCAGGTAGAGCGTCAACGTCGTGCCCACGTCCCGACGACTGTCGACGGCCAAAAAGCCTCCGCAATGATGAATGATACCCAACACACCGCCCAATCCGACCGGCATCCCGTCTTCATCGTGGGACTGGGACGCCGGTTCAAACAGGCGCGCCCGCTGCTGCCGCGAGAGTGCGGGGCCGTTGTCGGATACTGCAACGGAGGCAAACGCGCCGGCATGAAACGCCGCGCCCGCCACCGCACTGGAGGGCAGCGTCCGCAGCACCACCGCATCGGCGGTCACGTCCAGCCGTCCTGGCCCCGTGCACGCGTCACGCGCGCGCAGCAGAACGGCGGTCAGCACCTGCTCCACCTGCCCGCGGTCGACCCGCACCATCAAGGGCAACTGGTCCATCCGCACGTTCAATTCCAGCTTGCGGTGCAGCAGCGGTCGAATGCGGCTCTCGACGTCCTGAACGGTCGTTCGCAGGTCCACAAGCTCAGGGTGCAGTTCTCGGTCTTGGGCCAGCGCCAGCAGCTGGGCCGTCAAGGACCCGGCGCGTTGCGTCAGCGTTGCGATGGCCAGCAGGTCGTCGCGGCGCGGATCGCCGTCGGGGGTGGCCTCGAGCAGCAGGTGCACGTAACCGAAGATGCCCATCGCGATGTTGTTGAAGTCGTGAGCAATTCCACCGGCAAGGCGGGAGATGGTCTCGCGGTCCGGGGATTCTGCGGGGATCGGTGCCGTGGACATGGGGGCAACTCCCCACCGACGGATCCGGTGTGATGGCTGACTCAGGGTAGCGGGTTTCGGACCGGGCGGCGACAAGAGATTTCACGCCTTGCATCGGTCAGTTGTCGCGGCTAGCGGACGGGCGGGTGGGCGATGAATGCAGCACTAATCGCCCCCGTGCTCCAGGAAGTGGCCTTGCCGTCCTCAAACCACGTGCTCATCAGGCGAACGATTCCGTCGGGCATGTAGTACGTTGCCCACGTGGTCTGGTCGACGGGCATGCACTGCCCCTTCCATGGCTTCCACGTGGTGGGGTCGCACGCCGCGCCGTCGAACACGACGGTCGGGTCCACCACGGCCAGCAGAACCTGGATCATCGCCCCCAACGCCTTGCCCGTCGGCAACTTGTTCAGCGTCGCGGCGATCGGCGTCACGTCGTCCGGCAGCGGTACCGGGATGCGAGGCTCCAAGACCACCGCGTGCACCCAACCGCCCTGCGCAGGCGGCGTCCAGGTCACCTGGCCCTGCATCAGATCTGCCGTCACCGTTTCCTCAAACAGTACCTGAGGGTCCGGCCAGGTCTGATCCGGGTTGCGGCCCAGCGGTGCGCCGTACAATCGCAGCAGACCGCCTTTGGCGCGTCCCACGGTGATGTGCACTTTGTACGGGCCAGCTCCGGTCAGGTCCGAGCCCATCGCGTACCGCTTCCCGTCCGCCGTCTCGGCCTCCAGCTCGATCTGCGCACCAAATGGCGACATGGACACGAACGTGCGGCGGGCCTTGATCCCATCCAAGATCGCTTGAGGTCCCAAGGCCTTGCCAACCACGCCGGCCGACAACGCCTCCTCAGATGGATGCACGTAGGTCGTCGGCAGCCCGGCGGGAACCAGCATGTGTCGGTCGCCGCCCCCCACAGGAGCCACGTGAATCCCCGCCGACAGGTGGTGCTGCCAGAACCGCAGCGCCTGGGCGTTCGCGCCCTCGTCCTGGGCCTCCGCAACTGCCTCACGAATATACGGATTTTCGGTTCCGTGGCTGGTGATCGTCCCTTGCAGCGTCTCGGGAGAGGTGGGGCCGAAGAACGCCGACCACGGGCCGTTCCACACCTCAATGCCGTCAAAGCCTTGCAGGTCCCAGGCCCAGCCGCCGTCCTGCGTCGGATGGTTCAGCGAGAACAACGCGCCCTGCTGGTGTGCCGCGACGATGCCGGCCGCGTAGCCGTCGTTGCCGGTCTTGCCGGGGGCGGGGTCGTGGGGAATGTGCTGCTTCAGCCCCCAGACACCGGCGTGACCGGGACCGCCGAACTCCTCGCCCGGCAACAGGATCAGATGGTCGTGGTGGAAGGCGGGGTCAGACAGCGCGGCGTCGGTGCGGTGGTCGGTGATCGCAATGAAGTCGAGGCCGTTTCCGGCAAGCTGCGGGTTTTCCTTCACAAACAGTGGGTCGCGATAGGCGTCTGCGATGGCCAGCGCAGTCGCCACATCGTCGCCCCCCTGTTCCTGGGCGTCACCGCTGTGCGTGGTGTGGTAGTGCAAGTCGCCGCGATACCAGCCCTTTTCCGCGACGGCGAAGTTGGGGTCCGCGGCGACCGCCACCAGGCGCGGACTCGCCACCGTGTCGTCCGCCGAGTCGGTCGTCGCGCTGTCGTTGGCCGCCTCATCCTGGCCGCCGCAAGCCGCAAGCCAGACCGCCATCCCCCAAACCAGAAGCTGACTTCGCACCATGTTCCCCCCTTGCGAGCAGCGGAACTTGGGGGAAAGCACGGGCGAATGCAAGGTCAACGTGGGGCTGTGCCGTTGCGTGACGCTGTGGCACTGTAGCCGTTGTGGAGGTGTCTGATGCGCCTGGTCTGTCCCGCCTGCCGCGGCTTTCGAGAGGGCGTGTTCTCCAGTGTCGAGCTCGACGCCGATTTCGCTTGCCCGCGGTGCGAGACGGCGTGGCCCGCGCTTGCGGTCGGCCATGTGCGCGTGCCGATCGTTTGGGGCGACCCTGAGTTGGGTCATCGCACGGCGCACGTCACCCGTGACCTGCTGGCAAACCTGCACGACATCGACGGGTGGCTGGCCAGGTCCAACGACCTTCAGCACGCGGAACTGGCCGCCGCCCTCGCCACCTATGCCCCCGCCCACTGGGGGCCCCATGCCGTTCCCGCCCTGCCCGTGACCGACCTCGCATGGCTGCGGGACTGGGCGCCGGTGTCGGAAGACCTGCCGGAAGGTCCCGTGCTGGTGCTGGGGTGTGGCCCCGGAGGCGAGCTACCGTACCTGGACCTGCCCGACCGTGAGGTGGTGGCGCTGGACGCGAATTTGGCTCTGGTGGGATTTGCTGCCGCACTGGCCACTGGGAAGGCGGTCCGCCTGCCGTGGCGCCGCCTGCCGTCGCGTATCGAGTCGCGCCCGCTCGACCTGCCGCCGCAGATCCGTCATGTCCTGGCCCGCACGCGATTTGTCTGCGGTGACGCGTTGGACCCGCCCTTCGCGCCAGAGTCTTTCGCGGCGGTCGTCGCCCTGAACCTGCTCGATTCCGTTCAGGATCCCGCCCTGCTGTTGGGCCAGTGTGAGGCGCTACTCGCCCCGGGAGGCGTGCTGCTGGTGGCCTCGCCCTACCACTGGCAGGACGCCATCACGCCGCCGCAACACCAGCTGGATCGCGTGTTGCCATCGGATGTTCCGCAGCGTCAGGCGATCGAGCAGCTGGTGGCAGGTCAGGGAGGACTGCTGCCTGAGATGCGGCTGGAGCGCTCGGCCGACGGCATCGTGTGGGAAGTCGCTGTGCACGCCCGATTCTCGGCGCGCTACCTGCTGCATGTGATGAAGTTGCGCAAGGCAGCGGCCACCCTCTAGCGGGCTCGCCTAGCCCGGTCCTTGGCCCCGCCCCAGCTTGCTTTGGAAGGTCGTCCGCGCCAGCCCCAGCAGCTCGCCGGCCTTGGTCTGCTGACCGCCCGCCTTCTGCATCGCCCACTGGATCAGGTCGTCCTCCAGGTGGTGCACGACGTCGGCAAACGGAATCGTCTCGCGGCCTTCCAGATGCAGCGTGAACAAGTCGCCGGTGGGCTGCTCCTCACGCGCCTGTTGCAGATACCCGGGCAAGTGGTCGGTCACGACGCTTGAGCCGCGAGGGCAGATGATGACCGCGGACTCCATCGCGTGCCGCAGCTCGCGCACGTTGCCCGGCCAGCCATAGCGACGCAGACAGCGGGCGGCTTCGGGGGACAAGGTCGGCTCGTCCTTGCGCGCCTCCAAGGCGAAGCGCCGCAGGTAGTGCTGGGCCAACAGCAGCGTGTCCTCGCCCCGCTCTCGCAGGGGCGGCAGGCGAATCTCCAGACCGCGCAGGCGGTAGAACACGTCGTCGCGGAACTTGCCCTTGGTCACCGCGCTTCCCAGGTCGACCTTGGACGTCGCCACCACCCGCACATCGACCGTCGTCTCGCGTTGGCCGCCGATGCGCAGGAACGACCCCTCCTGCAGCGCTCGCAACAGCTTGACTTGCAGGCCCAATGGCAGGTCGTCGACATCGTCCAACAGCAGCGTGCCGCCGTTCGCGCGCTCGAAGGCGCCCTGCCGCTGCCGGGTCGCGCCGGTGAAAGACCCCTTCTCGTGGCCGAACAGCTCGCTCTCCGCCAGCTCGGTCGGGATCGCGCCGCACGGAATCGCGACGAAGGGGCCTTTGCGACGCGCACCTTGCTCATGCAGCGCGCGCGCGACCAGTTCCTTGCCCGTGCCCGTTTCCCCCGTGATCAGGACCGGCGCTGTGTGCTCGGCAAACGTCCGCACCAACTGGACCACTTGAAGCATGCCCGACGACCGACCCAAGATGCCGCCACAGTCCGCCTCTTCGTCCAGCAACGCTCGCAAGTGGCTGACTTCACGCCGGTAGCCCTGCAGTTCTTGCAGCCTGCGCAGCCGGTGCTCCAGCTCTTGAAAGTGAAACGGCTTGGTCAGGTAGTCGGCTGCGCCATCCTGCATTGCCGTCACCGCGGTCTTCACGGTGCCAAACGCCGTCATCAGGATGACCTCGACCTCCGGGTGCCTCGCGCGAACGGTGCGCAGCAACTCCAGCCCGTCGATGCCCGGCATGCGCAAGTCGCACACCACGACGTCCCACAGGCCCCCGGCAAGCTCTTCCAGCGCCCGGTAGCCATTGTCCACGGCGTCGGCGGGAAAGCCGAAGTCGCGCAACTGCCGCACGGTCGTCTCGCGCACCAGACGGCCGTCATCGACCACCAGCACGCGCAGGGCTCTGGTCCCGTCCTCGCTCATGCGGTCCGCTCCCCGGCGCGCGGCAGGTCGATCCGCACCGTCGTGCCTCCGCCGGGCTGACTGGTCACGCTGACCTCGCCCTCGTGGTCCTCGACGACCTGGCGCGTGATGGCCAAGCCCAAGCCCGTGCCTTCGCCGATGGGCTTGGTGGTGAAGAAGGGGTCGAACACCTTGCCCAAGTCATCTGCGCCGATGCCCTCGCCGGTGTCCTCGACCTCGATGCGGACGCCAGCCGGGTCGTGCAACTCTTCGACGCGGATGGTCACCCGGTCCCCTTCGCGGCAAGCGTCGATCGCGTTGTCGATGATATTGGCCAGCGCTTCGGTCAGCCGTTCAGGGTCCACATCCACGGGCGCAACCTCCCCCGCCTCGACCTCCACCGGCACCTTGCGCGCCCGCGCCCGCATGTTCGCGAACTGCAAGGCATCCTGCACCAGCACCCGCAGGTCGGTCGCCACGCGTTGCGCCGGTCCCTCCCGCGTCAGCACCAGCAGGCGGCTGGTCACGTTCTCGATCTTGGCCACACCCTCGCTCATCAGCTCCAGCACTTCGGCCGTACCCTTGTCGTCCGGAGGCAGCTGCGCCTGCAGGATGTCCACGCAATTCATCACACCGTGCAGGGGGTTGCGAATCGTGTGCGCCACGCCCGCTGCCAACCCGCCGATGCGGGCCAGCCGCTCGCGAGACTGCGCCACCCGCTCGTGCGCCCGCCGCCGCGCTTCGGCCTCGCGGATGCGCCGAACCAGATTGTGCACGAAGTAGATGACACCAATCTCGGTCACGCCAAAAGACACCAGATAACCCAGCATGAACAATGGCGATTGCCACAACGGCCCGCCCAGCGTCACCTCTGCCTCAGCGTGCCCCGCCAGACGCAACGGGTGGTGCGGTAGCAGCGCGACGGCTTCGGCCAGAACCAGCGCCCCGTGCATCAGACCCGCGCCCAAACCGATGATCATCGCCTTGTGCAGCGGCAGCAGCAGGCCCGCAATCGCCATGTGGAAGACCGACAGCATCACGAACGGGTTGTCGGCACCCCCGCTGAAGTGCAGCAGCGTCATCAGCATCGCCAGATCGAACAGCACCTGGAACACGACCAGGTTCTCTGCCTCGGCCCGCGGTCCAGTGTCCGGCAGCGACCGGCTCCATCGCCAGAACACGACGTTTCCCAACGCCAGCATCCCAACGGTCGCCAGCAGCTGGGGCAGCGCCGCCACCACTTCCAACACGGCGGCCAAAGCCACGACGACCAGCACGGTGCCGATGGCCCCCCACCGCAACCGCACCAGCCATGCCATACGGTCTGCCAGCGGCTCAGCGTCGCCCGCGGCGTCCGTCAGTTCCTGATCCAGGCGCTGTTCGGTAGTGAACATGACGTCGATCGGCGCCAAGTGCGGCGCACGCCACGAGTCCTCTGCACGATCCGAACCAATCGTCCGCGGCATCGCACGCGGCCCGAAGTCGGCGCGAGGCGGCGGCCGAAGCTCGTGGTCGGACTCTTGGGCGTCAGGAATGGACGGCATCGAGGGCTGCCCGGGTTCGGACGCGGCTGCACCGCGGTTGTCGACGAAGTTCGCACGATGGTCCCCAGCCGTGCCGGGCGCAAGCTACCAGAGGGCAAGCCGGGTTGCACGCGAGTGCCGAAATTTCGGCAACCGCCGCCGCAGATTCGGCACCTGTGGATAAGCTCGCCGCACCGGCCGACAGAACCTGTAACAGGGCATTGCGGAAGAAGATCCTGAGGTCGCGGTGCGCCCGGGCGGCAGGCGGTTCAGGCGGATTTCGAGCGCAGGGGAGCGACAACTGCTGACGGTGCCGAAAATCGGGCAACGTGGGCAAGGTCGCGTGGTTCTTGGGAGAGTAGCTGAGCCCCTACTGATGGCAGGGCAGGCAGGCCGGCGCGGTCTTGCTCTGGCCGGACTGGTACGCGGCACCGCCGGGGTGCGGATTGCCGCCGGGACCACCGGTGCGGTGGCACGTCACGCAGTTCGAAGCCGCGCCCTGATCGTGGCAGGCTGCGCAGGCCAGCGGGTCGCGGCGAACCTCGTCCCCGTGGAACACGGACCCTCCGCGCTGCAGGAAGCCGGGCGGATGCGGGTTGTTCCCCTTGCCCAGTCCCTTGTCGGCTGCGACACCCATTCGGCTGTGGCACTCGGTGCACGTCGTCGGCTCGTGGCAGGTCGTGCACGCTTTGCTGTCGAGCTTGGCCTCGATCGGGTGACGCGTCAGGAAGTCGCCGCGGTGGTGAAACTGTGCCTCAGGGCGGTTCAGGTTCAGCTGCGACGGGCGAACCGGGATGTTCGACCGACTGTGGCACTCGGCGCAGGTGTCGGGCTTGTGGCAGTGGCCGCAGACGACGTCCCCGCCGCTCTTGGCCGCCGCACCGTGACGCTTCTGCCAGTCGCCACCGTGGTCGTAGATCTCGGGCGACACTTCTCTCATCGTGCCGGGCAGGTGGCAGGTGGTGCAGTTGTCTTTGTTGAACGTCGTGCGGTGGCACTGACCACAGGCGGCGAACATCGGTGGTCGGGTGTGGTCAGAGATGCGCTCGGTCTTCTCGATGCCCTTGTGGCACACGTTGCAGCCGTTTTCGCCCGTTTCCGGGACCTTGCGGGTGACGTGATTCTTGTGGCTGAAGCGGATCCCCGGCATCCGGTCATCGACGAAGGTCTGCGGTGCCGTCGGATTCGCGTGGCACATCTTGCAGTTGTCTTCCTTCTCGTGGCACTCCATGCAGGCCGCCTCAGGAGGCAGGAACCGCGAGGTCTGCAGGCTCTCGGACTCCTCAACCCCCTCGTGACAGGCCTCGCACTCAGCGGACTGCTCCTCGATGTGAAACTTGTGTGAGAACACGATGTTGTCGCGGTTCGAGGCAGGCTTTGGCGCACCCGCCCAGCTGCCGACCAGCCACGAACAGGCGGTCGAGCTCAGGGCAAGGGCGACCAGAACCAGCAGCGTGCGTCCCCGGACCATGAATCGGCGAGCTTCCATCACGCACCTCCCTCGTCGCCGTCCTCGGCCTTCGGAGCCTTGTCCTTGTCGCCGCCGGAGCCGTTGGCCGGGGCAGGAGCGGCCTTGTCGCCGTCCTCTTCCTTGTCACCCTCGTCGGCTTTGTCACCGTCTTCCGTCTTGTCTGCGTCGTCGGCTTTGTCACCGTCTTCCGCCTTGTCTGCGTCGTCGGCTTTGTCCTCAGCCTTGTCTTCGTCCTCGCCGTCGTCGCTGCTCTTTGCGGCGGCGGCCTTGTCCCAGGTCAGCTTGGCGGCAACCGTCTCATGTCCTCGAAAGAACTCGTCATTCAGCGTTAGCGTCAACAGACCCATGCCCTGCGACGTGTAGTACGGGTTGGTCCAGACCTGCCCGTCCACGCCGACTTCGAGCCCGCGCTTGGCGTCCCAGCGCACGGACAGCGAGCCCTGCACCGACTTCGACTCTTGCCGGATGTCCCGGAAAAACAAGTATGTATCGATGTCGCCGGCGACGGACACGCCGTCGATGACCCTGGCGCGGCCGTAGACGCGCGCCTGGGTGAAGCCGTTGTCGCCGTTCGACAAACGCGACACGGTCATGCCCGCGCGGTACCGGCCGTCTGCGTCGATCCGCAGGGCGAAGTCCATGAAGCCGCGGTAGCCGTCGATCTGGTCGTCGCCCACCAAGAAACGCTCATAGCCGCCGTTGACGGAGAGAGCGCCGGGGGTGCGCAGGTCGAAGCCGCCGCCCACGATGCCGTCGGTGCGACTGACGAACGCATTGAAAATCGAGGTCTTGGGCAACCAGGCCAGGGGATCGCGCACCTCGCCGCGGCCATAGACGCTAAGCCACTTGTTGAAGCGATAGGTGCCGTCGACGCGTGCCTCTTGCATGCCGCCGCCCAGCAGATCGTACGCGTAGGAGCCCGTCCACAGCATCGGACCGAACTTGCGCACCGAGAAGTCGACCCCCACGCTGCGCCGGGCCGCGCCAATTTCGGTCTCTTCGCCCTCGCCCGCGGCGACGGGATCCTGCACTTCCTGGAACGACGCGCCGATGTGGCCCCACTCCCACGGCGTCCACGACAGCCGACCGCCGTACGTGGGGGCCTGAAAGACCTCGTCGAACGCGCCAAACGCCGCCGTGCCTGCATACGCGTCAAGTCGCAAGTCCATGGGAAGACGAACGATCGTCGACACACCATCCAGAAACACGTAGCGAGGCGCTCCCGCAAAGATCAGCTGGCGACCGAGCAGGACGCGCACGTTCTTGGTCTCGTCCTCCCAGCCCAGATAGCCATAGACCAAGTCGCCGGTCTTCTCTTCGCCCAAGCTGCCCACCAAGTGCTGCGACGTGTAACCCGAGAAGTTGCCGAAGAAGCCGGTACCGCCCACGTTCTCGCCCTCGATGCTGAGCAGTTGGAACGTGGGAAGACCGAATTCGGACTCGTTGAACGCGCCGGGGCGCAGCTCGCGGTTGGCGATGGTGACGCTGCGAGCGGAGAAGTGGATGGCCCCACCTTCCGTCACGCCCTCGCCGTTTTCGCCGGCCATCGCGGGGGCAGCGACGCCACACATTGCGGCCAGCAGTACACCGAACAGGATGCGGTTCATCAGTTCACCCCCCCGTTGATGTGGAAGCCGCCCTGGACGTTCAACGTGCCGTCGGCGTTGATGGTCTTGCCGTGGCACTTGGCGCAAGCCTTGGTGCCCAGCGCCGGGTCGGTCTCCGGGTGGCCGGATTCAGGAGGCGGCGGACTGAGGTGGCAACCGTCGCACGCCAGCGAAGTCTGCGTCCACATCGGCGTCTTGACCTTGCCGCCGTCCATCGTGGCGCCGTGGCAGTACACGCCGGAGCAGGTCTGCGTTGCGACCGCGTAGCTGGCGGTGGTGCCCTTGAAGGTACCGATGCCGTTGGGGAAGTTGACCGTGCTGGCGGATCCGTCCAAGTGGCCGGGGGCGTCAACCGCCTTGAACAGCGTGTGGCACGTCTCGCACTTCATGCCGCCCTTGGAGTACGCCTTGCCCTTCAAGTGGGCTTCGTGGGCGCCGACGGTGGGCAAGGCGGGGTCGGTCTTGCCGTTGTGGTCAGCGGGAGGAGCGGGGCTATCCGCCGATCCGTGGCAGGCGTTGCACGCGGTGGGCAGGGTCATCTCGACCTTGCCGTTCACATGGCTTCCTGCGGCCAACAGCTTGCCGTCGGTGCCGACGGTGGCCGAGTGGCACGGAGCGCAATTCGTCTGCTGCGGGTGCGGCAACACCGGGGGGGCGCCGTGGCAGGTGTCGCACTTGGTGGTGTCGATGGCGAAATCCAGCTTGCCCGTCGGGTGCTTGACGCCCGGCAGCAGCTTCTGGTCCGAACCAACCGTCGCGCCGTGGCACAGGTGGCAGGTCGTTTGCTTGGGGTGCTTCTCGATCGGCGGCAGGCCGTGGCACTTGGTGCAGTCCGCGCCGTTCACGACCGAAACGTCCGTCTTCTTGTTGCGGTGCAGCGTGCCGTCGACAATGGTCAGGCCAGGGCCGGCGGTGTCAGCGTGGCAGGTCTCGCAGGCGTCTCCGACGGGGTGTGGCGCGGCAGGCGGGGCACCGTGGCAGCCGGCGCACGACCCGGGACCGACCGCGAACTCCACCTTGCCATTCATGTGGTTGGCTGCGTTTGCGAGGGTCATGTTCGGGCCGGCCGTCTCGCCGTGGCACGTCTCGCAAGCGGTCGCCGCAGGATGTGGCGCAGCCGGCGGGGCACCGTGGCAACCGCCGCAGGGGGCGTTGGCAGCCAGCTTGATGTCGACCTTGCCGTTGATGTGCGACGCCTTGTTCGCGATGGAGAGTCCGGGACCCGCCGTGTCGGCGTGGCAACCCGCGCACGCGCCCTTGGTGGGGTGCGGGGCCGGTGGGGGCGCGCCGTGGCAGGCGTCGCAGGCCTTCTGGGAGCCGTCGACCAGCGTCCACTTGGGAGAGGTGACCTTGCCGCCAGCCTTCAACGTTCCGCCGTGGCAGTAGGTTCCGGAGCAAGTCAGCGTCGCCGGGTCCCACGTGG
This sequence comes from uncultured Enterobacteriaceae bacterium, assembly GCA_964447285.1. Taxonomy (GTDB): domain Bacteria; phylum Myxococcota_A; class UBA9042; order UBA9042; family UBA9042; genus CAJBNH01. The sequence continues at coordinate 114,481 of CAYURO010000007.1, forward strand.
GGGTGGCGCCGTTGGCAAGCGCGATGCCGGTCCACGTCACGTCGACCTTGTCGTCCAGGTGCACGCCCTCGTAGGTCGTCTTCGGCACGACGTGGCATGTCGCGCACTCGACCGCTGTGGCGAGACCGGCTTTCAAGTGGGCCTGATGGGCGCCCACGCCGCGCTCGGTGGTGGCGGTCTCACCGCCAATCGCCTTGGGCGGAGCGTAGTTGTCGACGCTGCCGTGGCAGGCAGTGCACGTCTGGGTCGCGTCGACAGCAGGTGGCAGCTCGCGGGCCGTGTCGCAGGCCGCCCACAGGGGCAGACACGCGATGAGGGCGAGGAGGGTGCCACGTGACGGCGACGACAGGGATCGGCGGATCCTCATGGTGGCATCACGGCCGCGGGCTTTGCGGCAACAGGGACCCCTGGGGACAGGGGTCGGGGGTGATCCGGGGCGTCCTGGCGGGAGATCCGGCCAGGGCCAACGAGCCTTGCATGACTTGCCGAGATTTCGTCCGGCTAGGGGCAGTGGTCCATTCCCCCCCTGCCCCTAGCCGAACTCGTTCTCGGGCGGCTACTTCGCCAACGCGGCCGTCGTAGCCTCGATGACCTTTTGGTAGAACGTCGGGTTGTGCACGCCGTGCGTCCCGTCGCTGTGCAGCAGATCGTAGTTCCAGATGGCCTTCATGACGGTCGACGCAGGTGCCGTCAGGGTAGCCGAGGTGTTGTCGGTGGCCACCACCTTGATGGTGCCTGCCTGGCAGTACAATTCCTTGATGCTGGTCTTGCCGGCATCCGCGCCCGCCGCGGTGACCCAAGGAACTTCGATCGCGTCTTTCATCACGAAACGGAACGAGATCTGGCCGTGCACGTGCTCGAGCATCACGGACTCGGGCGCCACCTTGATCTCGACCGTCGGGTCCTTGGGGCTGCTGTAGTAGTCGGTCACGGGGTCGTTCGCGCGAACGTACACCTTCTTGCCGGCGGCCAGCGCCTCGACCACCAACGCCTTGACCTTCGTGGTGATCGACGCCTCGAGGCCCGTCATCTGCAGGTGCACGGCCTCCTGATAGCCCTCGCCGTCCACGTTCGTGTGACACTTCTTGCAGATCGTCGTGTCGGTCCTGAACGCGTGGTTGCTGGCCTGCTTCTTGGCAGCCTGGGCGTCGGTTGGAATGGCCACGTGGCAGCCCGCGCAGGTGTCCTTGATGGCCAAGTGGTGCGAGGGCGTCCAGCGCGGCATGAAGTACGCGTTGAAGCCGTAGAGCACGTCGGTCTCGGACGAGTAGTGGGGACCCGTGAAGCCCGTCGGGGCCGCCACGAAGTCGTTCTTCTCGCCGTTGCGCGTGTTGTGGCAGGCCATGCACAGCGCGCCCGCGCCGACGCCCTTGATGCCCTTGATGCCGTTCGGCAGCTCGGCGATGCCGTTGTACAGGCGCAGCTGCGCGGGGTTCGTCGCCTCGTGGGGGTCGTGGCACGCGGTGCAGGTCACCGGCTGGACGTTTGCCTTGTCCAGACCGTTGTCGCGAGCCCACTTCTCAGACTTCGCGGTCTGGGCGGCCTTGTTGACCACGTCGAACACCAGCACGTTGCTGCCGTCGGCGGCGGGGAGCTTGCCGTCCATGGTCAGGTTGCCCGAATAGCCGAGTTCGAGTTGCTTGGCGTACTTGGCGAAGCCCTGCGCGGCGTGGCAGCGACCGCAGTGGCCGACCGACGCGTTGCGGTTCTCCCACGAGGCCTCGGTGACCGCGATCTCGGCATTCGAGTGGCCGGTGCCCTCCATTTGCTCGGGCTTGTAGTGGTACGGCTCTTCCTGGTGGCAGGCGGCGCAGACTTCGTTGCTGAAGGAGACGCGCGACGCGCCGCCCTTGTGCGCAGACGAGCTCTGCGGGCCGTGGCAGTTCTCGCACTGGATGCCCGCCAACTTTGCCAACTCGGGCTTCTCGCTGAGGAGCTTGGCCCAAGTGCCGGCCGCGGGCTTGTCGAAGATCCAGTTGCTGGTGGCGGCCACGTCGTCGAATCCACCGTTGTTGGCGACGGGCGACCAGCCGACCGAGTGGCACGACAGGCACTCCTTCGGAAAGTACGCACCGGAGATCCCGTCAAGCTTGCGCTGGGCCGCGCTGTAGTGGGCGGTCTTCTTCCAGCCGGTGAACTTGTCGGCAGCAGTCGAGCCGTCGTGGCAGACCGTGCACATGTCGTCGCCCACCATCACACCGGTCCAGGTGCCGGCGAGGATGTCCATCGTCTTTGCGGCCTTGGTCTCTGCGAGCTTGTACGTCCCCTTCACGTCGGGGGTGAAATGCGGGAACTGGGTGGCGGCGTCGTCGAGCTTGGCGGTCGATCCGGCGGGAGCCGTCAACGTCCACGCCCACTCGGTCTTCTCTTTTCCTGCGCTGTCGAGGTCGTCGCCCTGCAAGTAGACCACCACACCGTTCGGGACGTTGCGCAGGCCCGGGGCGGACTCGGCGGCGGTCACCGTGACGGTCGTCTTGCCGACGTGGCCCTGCGGGTCGGTGACGGAGAGCTCAAAAGCGTAGTCGACGTCGTCGGGGGTGAAGCCCAGCACGCCAAAGCGCGCCAAGTCGATGACCTTGGCCTCGGACACGGCCTTGGTGGTGAACGAGAGCTTGGTGGTCGTGGCCCCCGCGAGCACGACGGTGCGGCCGGCGGTCTGCGTCCACGCGAACTTCAGGTCCGCAGCGGCGTTGTCGTCGTCGACCACGATGGCCTGAACGTCGACGGCCTTGCCGAACCCGACCGAGTGCTGGCCGGTCACTGTGATGGTCGGGGTCTTGCCGGCGGCAGGATCGACCTCGAGGGCGACGGCGAGCGTCGTCGTGTTCAGCGCAACGACGCCCACGGCGGCCACGGTCTTGGGGAGGAAGCCCGCCTTCTCGAAGGCGACGGAGTATGCGCCGACCGGCAGGTCCTTGAGCTCAAACGCGCCGTCGACACCGGTCGTCGCGACCTGGCCGACGGGGGTGACGGTGACCGTCGCGCCCTGGATGCCCTTGCCGTCCTTGTCCTTGACGGTGCCGGACAGTGTGCCCTTTGCGGAAGCGACGTTGCCGTCGGCTCCGGTGTCGCCCTTGTCGCCCTTCGTGCCGGTGTCGCCTTGGTCGCCCTTCGCGCCGGGCAGGCCGTCGGTACCGTTGGTGCCGTCAGCGCCGTCCTTGCCGGGATCGCCTTGGCCACCCTGGAGGCCGGTTTCACCCGTCGCGCCCGTCGATCCCTGGGTACCGTTCTTGCCCGCGGCACCCTCGCAGCCCACGGCAACAAGCGCCAAAACGGCAAGCATCACAGTCGCTTTCAGAAAGTTCGTCATATGAATGGCTCCCCCGCGCAAGCTGCCAAGGCCGCGCCGTGTACGCGCGTGACGTCCTGCAATCCGCGTGCCAAAGAGGCCTTGCGTGTGCCATTCCTTGCCAATTGGACTGGACCTTCCTACCGTCATGCCCGCGCGCGGGGATTCCCGCTTGGTGCCGCCTTGATCGTTGCCTTCCCCGAAACTCCGGCCGGTCCGGTCCACCTCTCGTTGAAGCCCGGGTCGCTGACGGCGGCGCTGGGGCGGCATCGGGTCGACACGTGGGACGCGGCCGGGCGCTGGCTGGGAGGCATTCGCGACGGCCGCTATTACCGGCGCGGTCTGGACCATCGGATGGTGGGGGGGCTGGTCGGGACACGTCCGGCGCGGCGGGTCCTGCGCGAAGCGGCCGACCAGGTGCTGGCGCGGGTTCAGCGTGAGACGGCTGCGCTGCTGGACGATCTGCGAACACGCGCCCCTGCCTCAGGGACCCTTCCGGCACTGCGAGAGGCTGCGGAGCACTTTCTAGCCTTCGCTGCGACCCAAGGCCCAGCCGAGCACGCGGCCGATGCCGCTCGCTTTGAGGCGCTGTATGGAGGGCCCGTACCCGCAGTACCCGGAGAGCTGTACCGGGTCATCTACCTGCAATCGACCCGTGGCTGCGCGTGGAACCGCTGCAGTTACTGCACGTTGTATGCGAATGTCCCGACTTCGCTTCGCAAGGGTTTGGCGTGGGCCCAGCACCTGGATGACGTTGCGCGCTACTTTGGACCTGCCCTTGAGATGCGACGCACCGCGTTTCTGGGCGATGCCGACGCGTTTCTGCCGCCGCAAGCGGTGCTTCTTGACCAGCTGAGGGCGATCCCAGCGCGGTTTCAAGTGGCGGCCGTCGACGCCTTCGGTGCTCCAGACTCGGTTCTGCGGCGTCAGGTCGGAGATCTGGTAGAGCTTCGCAGCTCCGGATTGCGGCGGGTCTATCTGGGGCTGGAGAGCGGGTGCATCGGGCTTCGGGAGACGCTGAGCCGGCGCGAACCGCTGCAGGATGTACGGGATGCCGTGCAGCGCTTGGCCGAAGCGGGACTGTCGGTGGGGCTGACTGTGCTGGTGGGTGTCGGCGGAAGGGCGTGGGCGGACAGGCACTTGCATGACACGATCGAGGTTCTGCGCGGAATGCCGCTGGGCATCCACGACGTGGTCAGCTTGTCGCCCTACCGCCCCTTTGGGGGAGAGGAGGGTGCAGGGGAACGCGGAGGGCCAGCCGCCCTGCCCTTGGATGAGGCGGAGGGAGAACTCGACAAGTTCAAGCGCGCCTTGGACGCCGTGTGGCCTTCCGGTGGTCCCCGAGCCGCACCGTATGACTTGGATGCGTTCGTCTGTTGAACAAGTTGCGTGCGATCAGACGTTGACCTGGATCACATTCCCTGCGACATAGTGCTTCGCCCTGCCTCAAGGAAGATCCGCGTATGCCCACGCTTTGCCCCGTCTGCGAAAAGAAGATTCACCTGAGGCCGAGCTGCTCGACCTGCAACGGTCGGCCCGCAAACCAGCTGAATATCCAACGTCACAGCACCCTGTACTTGGAGGGCGACGTCGCCGATGCGGTGTTCACGGCGGTCGACGGCTTTCTTCAAGAGACGCGAACCCTGCCGGATGGTCGCAGTCAGGGCATCCGCTTGATCAAGCCCGGCGACCTCATCGGAACCGAAGCGTTGTCGCACGGCGTCTACCAGGGCACCGTCGAGGCGGTCACGCACGCGCGCGTGTGCCGGATTCCCGTGCAGGCCGTGCTGGATCGCATCCGCGGCACTCCGGAGCAAGGGGTGGCGGTGGTGAGGGCGTTAAGCGAGGAAGCGACTTCCCTGCGCCGTTCCGTGCTGCTGGTCGGCGCGATGACCGCTGAGGAGCGGGTTCGCGCCCTGCTGCTCGACCTGACCGACCGCGCCGATCCGGGCTCGTGGACGCGACTGCCGATCACACGGCAGGAGCTTGCCGATCTGGTGGGTCTGGCCCCCGCCACCGTGTCTCGCGTGGTGCAACGGCTCGCGCGGGCCGGCCTTGTGACCGTGCGCGGCCGGTGGATATGCAAGGGGATCCCTTCGCGACCCATTCCCCGCGCCTCCTCCGCCGCGACGCGCTCCTGACCGCCTCGCCCGCCTTCCCCAAAAAGGGGTTCCATGACCCTGCGCAGCCCTCCGGTGCCCGTCCAGACCGTTTCTCTACAGCGGCTGCGGTTGGACGCGCTCGTCCCGTTCCAGCGCCGCCGTGTCGATGGACTGTGGCTGCTGACAACGGATTTCGGCGACCACGCGTTCGTGGATGACGACGAACTGGCGCGCGTGCTCGAGGGGCGGGTGACACCGGGCGAGGAGCTGCACGCCCGCTTGGCGAAGAGCCATTTTTGGATCGACGGACTGGACCGCGAGCTGCTGACGGAGCGTGTGCGGCACAAGCAGCGCTTCCTGGCCCACGGGCCGAACTTGCACATTCTGGTCGTGACCCTGCGCTGCAACCACACCTGTCAGTACTGCCATGCGTCGCGTGCGAGGATGGACGCCGTCGAGACCGACATGTCGATCGAGACCGCTGAGCGGTCGGTGGATTTCGCGTTCGAGACGACGTCGCCCTCATTGACGATCGAATTTCAGGGCGGCGAGCCGCTGGTCAACTGGCCGGTCGTGGAACACGTGATCGAGTACGCGCGGCAGAAGAACGCCATCGCCGGCAAGTCGCTGATGTTCGCACTGGTGACGAACCTGAGCTTGATGGATGAGGAGAAGCTGGCGTGGCTGCTGGACCGTCAGGTGCAGATCTGCACCAGCCTGGACGGTCCCGCAATCCTGCACGACGGCGTGCGGGTGTGGAAGGAAGGCGCGTCGCACGAGACTACGGTGCGCTGGATCCGCCGCATCAACGACGCGTACGGACAGCGGGGGCTGGACCCGACGCTGTACCGGGTCGAGGCGCTGCCCACCGTGACCCGCCTGTCACTGCCGCACGCCAAGGCGCTGGTCGATGCGTACGTCTCCGTCGGCTGTCGCGGCATCTTCCTGCGGCACTTGGACCCCTTCGGTTTCGCCAGCGTCGCTCGCGAGCGGTTGGGCTACGACATGAGCGAATTCCTTGCGTTCTATCGCGAGGCGTTCGACCACGTCGTCGAGCTGAACCGCAGCGGGGTGGATTTCGTCGAACGCACGGCGGCCGTGTTCCTGGGCAAGATCTTGGGCCACGACGAGCCGAATTTTCTGGACATCCGCTCGCCTTGCGGTGCGGGTATCGGGCAGGTCGCGTACAACCACGACGGGCGACTGTTCACTTGCGACGAGGGCCGCATGGTCGATCGCAAGGGCGACGCCACGTTCCAGATCGGCAGAGTCGGCCACGACCGGTACCGCGACGTCGTCTCAGGCCCCGTCGTGCGCGCCATGACGCTTGCGTCGACGCTGGACGGACAGCCCGGCTGCGCCACCTGCACCTACAAGCCATGGTGTGGCGTTTGTCCCGTCCACAACTACGGCGAACAAGGCAGCCTGCACGGACGGATGGCAGACTCGACATGGTGCAAAAAACACATGGGCATCCTGGACTTCCTGATGATGCGCATCCACCACGCTGACGCATTCGAGCGTGAGTTGTTCCTGCGCTGGGCGTCGCCTCGCGAACAGCCGCACTACGTCCAACCCCGCGGTCCTTTCTGACCGCTGCGGAAAATGCGCCGGTGGGGGGCTGACAGCCGCACTTCGCGCACCCTAGACTTGGCCCATGCACGTTCCCCCACGCTCGCCCCGCGCCCTTCACGTCTCCGAAGAACTCCGCCGCCTGCTGGCCGGGTTTCGAGGTCGCGAGTATGCCCGTCTGGAACGCACCCAACGCGACGACCCGGACGAGGTAGATACCCATGAGTCTGAGGACTTACATGGTCCTGCCTGCATCGAGTTGGACGAGTTGCTTCGCGTCGAGGAGGAGTTGGGCACCGCACTACCAGACGACGTGCTGGCCGTTTTTGCTGCCCGCCTGCCGGCCTTGCAGAAGTGGCGGTCGCTTGGCTTTGACCAGATCGTTGCGAACACGCAGCGGGCGTGGACTGACCATGGGATGGCGCGCCGCTTGGTCGCACTGGCTGTTCGCCCTGAGCCCGGCGACCGCACGACGTTCATCGCGATGGATCGCACAGTGCCGGGTGACCCCGTCGAGATCGAGCTGCTGACGTACTTGGGCACCGAACGGATGGCCGCCGACAAGGTGACGCTGTTCTATTGGGTGCGGGACGTCTTCACGTATTTCCACGGCGAGGCGGCGATCGTCGATGCCTTGTCCTCTTCCGGCAAGGGTTCATTCAAGCCAACACTGGTCGGACCCGCCCAGCCGACGGCACGCGTGCACCACGACCGGTTTGGCGATGGCGACGTCGTGGCCGACCGCGGCGACAAGGTCGAAGTGGAGTTCCCGGAGTTCGGCCGCAAGGTGCTTTTGCGCCAGGCCGTGCGATTCCTGAATCCGGACTGACGGTTCAGTCGCCCAGCGCCACACCCAATGCCCGCGCCGTCTGGATGGTGTCGCAGTCCAGCGGCACGGTCTTCATGCGCTCGATCGCCTGAGTCAGTGGAATGGCCTTCACCGTCGGCGGGTCCAAGGCCACCATCACGTTGATCTTTCCCTCCGCAAGGCAACGGACGGCCGCGGCGCCGAAGCGCAAGCCGAGCAACCGGTCGAAGGTCGAGGGGCTGCCGCCGCGCTGCAGGTGGCCCAGCACGATGCTGCGGGTCTCCTTGCCCGTTCGCGCCGCGATTTCCTTCGCCACGTACTCACCGATGCCGCCGAGCAGGATCTCGCGCCCCGCCTCCTTGGGGCCGCGGACCAGCATGTCCATGCCGGCGGGGTGGGCACCTTCGGCGCACACGACGATCGAGAAATGGCGACCAGCGGCCTCACGGCGCTGCACCTTGGCGCACACCTTGTCGATGTCGAACGGGATCTCGGGGATCAGGATGATGTCGGCCGAACCGGACAGGCCCGAGTTCATGGCGATCCAGCCGGCGTAACGCCCCATGACCTCGACGATCATCACGCGCTCGTGCGCCTCGGCCGTCGAGTGCAGCTTGTCGATGGCGTCCGTGGCCGTGGCGACCGCGGTGTCGAAGCCAAACGTCATCACGGTGCCGGCCAGATCGTTGTCGATGGTCTTGGGTACCCCGATGATCGGAATGCCCTTTTCGATGAATTTCTGCGCGATCCGCAGAGAGCCGTCGCCGCCGATACAGACGAGTGCGTCCAAGCCGCACTTGTGGAAGTTGGCGACCACTTCATCCGAGCGGTCGACCACGGAGACGGTGCCGTCAGCGGCCGTGACGGGAAACTCAAAGGGATTGCCCTTGTTGGCAGTGCCCAAGATGGTGCCGCCCAGGTGGGTAATGCCCCGCACCGCCTTGGCGTCCAGTCGCATCATGTCGTCCAGATCCAGCAGGCCGCGATAGCCATGGCGGATACCGTAGACCTCCCAGCCGCGCTCAAGGGCGGCCAGCGTGGTGGCACGGATGACGGCATTCAGGCCGGGGGCGTCGCCGCCGCCTGTGTTGATGGCAATGCGCTTGATTTTGGTTGCGTCGAACATGGGGGGAACCTCGATGCAAAGTGTGCGGCAAGCCTAGACCACACGAGCCGTTCGGGCCAGAGAACGTCGGACCGTCAGCCGCGCGGCCGCTCAGCACAGTGCAGCACGGCTACTCCGGCCAGCAGCGGAACCACCTCGAGCACCCGCAAGCCGCACGACGTCATCAGGTCCGCAAACGCCTGAGGGTCCGGGAAGTCCGCCGTCGACTCATGCAAGTACTTGTACTCGACGGGAGCGCCTGCGAGCAGCCCGCCCAACCACGGCACGACGCGGCCCATGTACAAACGGGCACCCCAGGCGATCGGGCCTCCACGCGGTTGACTGGTCTCGAGGACAACGACCCGAGCTCCGGGCTTCAGCACGCGCGCCATCTCGCGCAGGGCAGCGGCGCGGTCGGGAACGTTGCGGATGCCGAAACCGATCGTAATTCCGTCGAAGCTGGCGTCATTGAACGGCAGCGCTTGGGCGTCGCCAGTCACCAACTCGATTCGGTCGACCAACGCCAGCCGAGCAACCTTCGCGCGGCCTACGGCCATCATGCCTTCAGACGGGTCCAAGCCGACGACGTGAGCATCGGGCAGCTGTCGTGCAGCCACCACCGCCAAGTCGGCCGTGCCCGTCGCCAAGTCCAGAATGCGCGCGCCCTTTGGCGCATGGAGCATCCGAACGGCGCGCCGGCGCCAACCTTGGTCCACGCCAAACGTCATCCAGCGGTTCAACAAGTCGTAGCGGGCCGCGATGCGGTCGAACATGGCGCCACTGCCACCCGCCACGCCGACCTGGGCCAGCGGCGCCCCGACCGGTGTCGCGGCCGGTGCCGGGAGCTTGTCAGTCATCGCTTCTCCTGTCGGGCCGCATCCTGTGACAACGGGGTCTGCCCCTGCTTGCGCGCGTGCAACCGCATATGGCCTTGCTGGATGCCCTCGCCCGCAAGCGCCCGCAGTGCGGCGAGATTCGACGCCAGACCGACAGCGGCAAGAAGGCATGCGAGCATCCGGGCACCATCGACCCGGGCGAGCTCGAACGACGCGCGCACGCCCGGGTGCGCCCGCGTCGACCCTCCGACCGTGCCCACCGCAAGCGGCAGCGCAATCTCGCCGCAAATACCTGTTGGGGTGCGCCGCCAGACGGAGAGCGGCCGGTAGCCTTCACCCTGCCCTGCATACGCATGTGCGCCCGCTTCGATGGCCCGCCAGTCCTGCCCCAGCGCCAGAGCCGCGGCGTCGATCCCGTTCAGGATCCCCTTGTTGTGGGTCACCGCGCGAAACGGGTCCAGCTCAGCGAATCTGCTTGCCGAGACGATGCCGTCCGCCAGCTCTGCACTCCCCAGACTCTCGACGCTGACGTCACCGTGCACCCGAACCATGCGTCTAAGCGGCAGGTTGGACAGGATCCGCAGCCCAATGCGACCGCCGACCCAACCCTGCACCTCAGGCGCCACCGCCTCGGCCACGGTATCGACCAGGTTGGCGCCCATCGCGTCGCCGACATCGACATACAGGTGAACGACAAGCATCCCCGACTCGGGGTCCAGCACCCGCACATCGGCATCGACGCAACCCCCGCCTCTCTCAACCATGCGCGGGATCGAGGCGTTGCCCAGCACCAGCAGCTCGTCTCGACGCGCACGAATTCGCTCGGCGGCTTGCTCGGGGTTGGGCACGCGGTCCAACTGCACCTGAGTCGTCTGGATCGACGGGGCCGCCTGACCGTGGAACCCACCGCTCGCCCGCACGAGTCTGGCCGCGTTCGACGCGCCCGCCACCACCGACGGTTCCTCGATCACCATGGGGACCAGATGGTCTCGCCCGTTGACCCGGAAGTTCAGCGCCACGGACAGTGGCAGGGCGAAGGTCGACACGACGTTCTCGGTCATCCGGTCGGCGACGTCGAACGGCAGTTGGCCGTCTTGCAGGGTCACAACAGCATCCGCGGACAGTCCGGCAGAGGCGGCCAACACGCCGCGTCGGGTCTCTCCGTCCTTGTCATAGAAGCCGGGATGGCGGCTGGTGTAGTCGGAACCGGGGGCTCGTGGGTTCATCGCGGGAGTTCCAGAACGGTCGATGCAAGAAAATCCGCCCCAACAGGGCGGACGGGGACGGGATCGTAGGGCAGCCCGCCCTTCTAGTCCATCGCGGCCGGGAACAGCTGCACTCGTCGCGCAACGGCAGATGCCGATTGCGTTCATGTTCGGCGTCGAGGATAATGCGAAGGTTTATGTGCGGGCCTGTCGCCCGTACGGAGTTGCGCTTGACCGCATCCTCACTTCCACGCCAAGACCTACGCAACCTGCCGCATGTCGGCAGGTTCTTGCGTATCGGCGTCGGGGTCGCATGGGTGGCGGTACTGTGCTTGACCGGTTGCCTGCGGGTGCCTCCACCTCCCCAAACCGCCTGCAAGCTCGACAGTGAGTGTGCCACCGGACGCTGCCTTGCCGGACTCTGCGTCGATGAAGTTCCCGACATGACCGACGTGTCGGGGACGACCGACGGTCTCAACGGAACCGATGTCGTCGCCGACGACGTGGACATCACCGGCAAGCCCACGTGTGCAGCCGACGACGACTGCCGCAACGTCTACGGTATCTTGGGGCCTTGCCGCACCGCCGTCTGCGACCAGGAGGCGGGCACCTGCACGGTCGCGCCGCTGTCGGAAGATGCGACCTGCGTCACCGACACCATCTGCCCAACAAGTGGCGCGTGCGAGCTGGGCGAGTGCTCTGCGTCACCCAAGGCCAAGCCCTGTGACGACGTCAACCCATGCACGCTCGATACCTGTACCCCGAATGGCTGTTTGTGGGTGGCGTTTGCCAACGGCACGTCGTGCGACGCGGACGACCTGGCGTGCACGTCCGGAGCCTGTGCGGAAGGCAAGTGCGAGATGACGGTGACCGCCGGCAACTGCCTGATCGATGGTCAGTGCGAGCAGGAGGGCGTGACGGCCTCGTCGACCGAGCCTTGTGCGCGCTGCCTGCCCAACCAAAATGCGACGGCATGGACGCAGGTTTATGCCGGCCCGTGCGTCGACAGTGACGCGTGCACGGAGCATGAGTCCTGCGACGAGGCCGGCATGTGCCACGGCACGCCGGTCGTTTGCGTCGACGACGACCCTTGCGTAACGCCTTCGTGCTCTCCGAACGTGGGTTGTGTGACCTCGCCGAGTCCCGGCCTGTGTGACGACGGCAATCCTTGCACGCAAGACGACTCCTGCAGTGACGGCAGCTGCGCACCCGGCACGCCAGTTGGCTGCGATGACGGCAATTCCTGCACGCTGGATTTGTGTGTTGTTTCAACGGGCTGCACCCACGCGCCCGACACGGGGTCGTGTCTGGTGGACACCGATCCGTGCACTGAGGACATGTGCATGGGGGGCGCTTGCATCGCCGTTCCCTTGGTGTCGGTCTGCAAGATCGCTGGAACCTGCGTGCCAGCAGGGGTGAAGGCAGACGCAAACGCGTGCCTGATCTGCAACCCTGCCGCCGACCCCACCGGCTGGACGCCGCTGGACAACGTCCCCTGCAGCGACGGCAACGCCTGCACCTTCGTCGACGGGTGTTTGGGCGGCAAGTGTGTGGGGGAGCAGGGGCAGTGCGACGACAAGAACCCATGCACCAAGAACGCTTGCACTCCAGAGCTCGGCTGCCAGTTCTCGCCATCCTCCGGGCCGTGCGACGACCAAAACCTGTGTACGACGGGTGACCAATGCCTCGCAGGCAAGTGCGCGGGGGCCAGCCTGGGACCGCAAGACTGCGACGACGACAATCCCTGCACGGACGACGCCTGCTTGGCTGCGGCCGGCTGCACGCACACACCCAACAATGTGCCTTGCGACGACGGCAAGGTTTGCACCATCGGAGACCACTGCAACGCCGCAAAGTGCATCGCGGATCAGGTCGTGTGTGCCTGTGCCGGGACCGAGGACTGCGACGACGGCAACCCCTGTACGCTCGACCAGTGCGTGACCAATCAGGGCTGCGAACACCTCAAGCAAGTGCTGGCGGTCTGTGACGATGCCGACGCCTGCACGTCCGCAGACGTTTGTGCGGTCGACGGAGGCTGCCGCGGGACGAAGGTAGACTGCGCAGACGGCAATCCGTGCACGCTCGAGAGTTGCTCGTCGACGTTCGGGTGCGTCGCCCTGCTGATTCCCGGCACCCCGTGCAACGACGGAAATGCTTGCACGGTTGGAGACTTGTGCATTGGCGGCCAGTGCAACGGCACGGCCAAGACGTGTGACGACGGCAACGAATGCACCATCGACCTCTGCGACCCCCAAACCGGGGGCTGCCAGCACGACAATGCTGTCGGGGCGCCGTGTCAGGACGATGGGATCGCGTGCACGATCGACCAGTGCGCCGGCGGCACCTGTCAACACGCAGGCGTCGTACCTGGCTCATGCTTGATCGGCGGCGCGTGCTTGCTGGACGGCCTGCCACACCCGGCGGACCCGTGCTTGGCGTGCCAGTCCGACGTGAAGAACACCAACTGGTCGCTGCGCGTGGGCCTGCCTTGCAACGACGGCAACGCGTGCACCGTGACGGACTTGTGTCTGCCCGAAGGCAAGTGCAAGGGCTCAGAGTTGGTCTGTGACGACCAGAACGCGTGCACGTTCAACGGCTGCAACCCAATGGCCGCTGAGCAGCCCTGCCTGTTTGTCCCCGTGCCCGGCGCTTGTAACGACGGCGACGCATGTACTGGCTCTGATGCGTGCGCAGGGGCGACGTGCATCGGCCAGCCCTTGACGTGCAACGATGATAACCCCTGCACCGACGACGCCTGCGACAAGAAGTCAGGGTGTTCTTGGACCAAGCGTGCGGACGGGTCTGCCTGCCCCGGCGACGGGTTCGACTGCACGGCCGACGCCTGCCACACGGGAACCTGCCTGCACACGGTCCAGCCCGCCTCGTGCTTGATCGACAACATGTGCCAAGTTCCGGGTCAGGCCTCCGCTGAGCTCCCGTGTCTGGCGTGCCTGCCCCAGGTGTCGCAGAACGAGTGGTCTGCGCTGAAGGGGGCGCCGTGCGATGACGGCGACCCATGCACGACGGCGGACGCGTGCTCGGGCGGGGCGTGTGCCGGAGTTCCCGGGACCGTCTGTGACGACGGCAACCCTTGCACGGCAGACAACTGTTCGTCGAAGACCGGCTGCGCTCACGAACCCGTGGCTGCTGTTTGCGACGACGGCAACGCGTGCACCGTCGAGGATGCCTGTTCGGCCGGCAAGTGCTTGGGCGGCAAGGTCAAGGTCTGCAATCCCTCCGACGGAACCGGCTGCACGACCCCGCAGTGCGACCCACAGTTGGGCTGCGTACCCGTCTCGACGTGCCCCGCCATGCACGAGTGCATCGACAACCTGTGCCTGACCGTGACCCAGCCGGGCGTGGCCGGGGCAGCTCTGGTGCCGTTTGACCCCAACCTGGCCCCGCAGCCCCAAGTGCCCAGCTTGCGATGGCAGCCGGCTGGAAGCGCCAATCCGCTCCCGCGACTTGTCGTGACGGCACAGACCAAGGCCTGTTCACCCGAACAAGGTGTGTTTTCGGGCGTCTGCGTGGCGACACTGGACCCGGTCAAGGGGGTTCCCACCTTCCACTACTTCCAGCCCAAACCGCCGCCGGATGCGATGGGTTGGTGTGCGACGCATCCGGTCGTCCTTACGCACCCCGACCAACCTGCGCGCCTTGTGGCAGGCTGGGTCGAGGGGGGAGCTGCAGCCAGCGTGTGTCCGATCGATACGACGGGTGGACAGACTCGCCTTGCCGTGATGGATCCGGCGACGTCAGCGCTGACCGTTGCGCCAGCAGCGCCCTGCCCCACAAACCTGCAGTCTGGACTGCCCTCCCGACCGGTCCTGGTGCTGCTGCCGGGTTTTGGAGCGGATCCCGGGGACCCGACGGGACTGGGCGGACTCTTGCTGCGCGCGTCACCGGTGGGGCCACTGGGCTGGAGCGGTCTAGCGACCACGGCATGGGGAGGCAAAGGAATCCCGTTGCCGATAGCTCAGTTGGCTGACTCCACAGGCGCCGGCACGTGGGCCCGGCCGATGCGCGTCACGTGGGGTGCCCAGCAGGCCGTCCTGACGATTGCCCAGCATCAGGCCGTTGGCTCGGACCCTCAGCCAACGATAGAGCTCGTGACATTCGATGCAGCCGGAACGCTTGCGCCGAAGGCCGTCGCGCTCGTTTCCAGCGTCGCCTACGTTGCGACGGAGGTAGCCTACCAAAGTGTGGATGCTGCTTGGGATGCGGACGGACAGGCACTAGGGATTCTGGTTGCCGGAACGGCGAAGCACCAGGGCGTGGTCAAGGGCTTCCTTGCCTTCGCCCTGTCGCACCCCTCGGCGCCCGCGATGGTTCAGCCGACGATGCTGAAGCTGTTCACGCCGCCGGCCGATCTGTCGGGACCGCCTGTGCTGCAGGCCTTCCGCTTGGCCGAACTGCCTGGAACGGGAGACTTCCTGGTTGCCTGGTCGATGCCCGCCAGCGGGCAGGTACAGGTGGTGCGGGTCACGCCGGTGGCTGACGGGACGCTTGCAGTCAAGGCGATTGAGACGGTCGGCACCGACTTCGTCAGTCACGCCGCGGGCTCAGTCGTGACCAGCTCGGGCGGCCTCAGCGACCTCGTGATCGACCCATCCGGCACGCGCTTCACGCTGGCGTGGGAGACCGACGGCGGCCTGCGATTGTTGACGGCCCAAATCCCCTAGCCGTTGCAGCGGGCAAGCCCTCTGGTCTCCGGCCGCGCAGGCTCCTACACTCCAGCCACGCAGCGACTTCCCCCCTAGCCGCCGCTTGCCCAACCCCTGACAGGAGTTCTCGCCATGTACGGTTCCTTCCGCGACCGCCTGCAGACGACGCTGAACGAGATCGACGCCGCCGGCCTGACCAAGCCCGAACGCGTCATCCAGACCCCGCAAGGCCCCGGCATCACGGTGCTGAATGGCGACCGCGAGGTGCTGAACTTCTGCGCGAACAACTACTTGGGCCTCGCCAACCACCCCAAGCTCGTGCAGGCGGCCAAGGACGGTCTGGACCGCTGGGGCTACGGCATGAGCTCGGTGCGCTTCATCTGCGGCACCCAGGGCATCCACAAGCAGCTCGAGCAGACCATCGCCCGGTTCTTCGGCACCGAGGACACGATCCTGTACGGCAGCTGTTTCGACGCGAACGGCGGCTTGTTCGAGACGCTGTTGGACGAAGAGGACGCGATCATCTCGGACACGCTGAACCACGCCTCGATCATCGACGGCATCCGGCTGTGCAAGGCGCGGCGCTATCGCTATGACCACACCCGCGGCGACCTGAGCGAGCTGGAGCAAGCGCTGAAGGACACGCAAGACGCCCGCACCCGCATGATTGCGACCGACGGCGTCTTCTCGATGGACGGCGACGTGGCGGATCTGCGGACGATCTGCGACCTGGCCGAGAAGTACGACGCCCTGGTGATGGTCGACGAGAGCCACGCGACCGGCTTCTTTGGCCCCACCGGGCGCGGCGTGCCCGAGTACCGCGGGGTGCTCGACCGCATCGACATCATCACGTCGACGCTGGGCAAGGCGCTGGGCGGCGCAAGTGGCGGTTTCACCACGGGAAAGAAGGAGATCATCGCCCTGCTGCGCCAGCGGTCACGGCCGTACCTGTTCTCGAACACCCTGGCCCCCACGATCGCAGCGGCGTCGGTGGCGGCCTTCGAGCTGCTCGATACCAGCAACGACCTGCGCGCCCAACTGGTCGAGAACACGACGTGGTTCCGCGAGCAGATGACCCAGGCGGGCTTTGCGATTCGGCCGGGCGTGCACCCGATCGTGCCGGTGATGCTCGGCGAGGCCAAGCTGGCCCAAGACATGGCCAAGGACCTGCTGGCCGAGGGGATCTACGTCATCGGCTTCTCGTTCCCGGTGGTGCCCAAGGGCAAGGCCAGGATTCGCGTGCAGATCTCGGCGGCGCACCGGCGCGAGCACCTGGAGCAGGCGGTCGCGGCGTTTACCAAGATCGGGCGGAAGCACGGCGTGATCGCTTAAGGGTGGCCGAAATTTCATGCTCCCCGGCGAGCGAGCGCCGCGTGCGACCTTGCACAGCCAAGAGTGACACCCCGTGAATGGAACGAGTCACGGCCCTGCGGGTGCGGTTCCCTCGACCAAGGTCGGCACGGGTTTGACCGGCGCCGACGTCCCCAGATCAGCGCCCCAACACACCACTGCGCCGTCCTTGCGCAGGCTGCAGGTGTGACTGATCCCCGCCGCCACGCCGCGCGCCCCGCTGAGGGTGAATTCTGGCACGTTGACCGGGTTCAAGTGTCCGAGCCCCAGTTGTGCCGATTCGTTGGGCCCCCAACACCAAAGTGTTCCGTCCGCCTTCACCGCGCAGCCGTGCTCGTCGCCCAGCGAGACGTGTTGCACTTGGGTCAACACCGGCAGCACTTGGATCCCCTCGACCGGCTTGGTGTTTCCATTCGACATCTGTCCGTGCCCGTTGTCCCCCCAGCACGCCAGCGCCCCCGTAGTCTCCAGAACCGCGCAGGCGAACGAGCCACCCACCGCTACGCGGACGGCTTTGCCGGGTATCGCCACGACTTTCGGAATCGCAGAGAGCTTTTCGGTTCCACCGCCTGCAGTCGAGGCCAGTCGTCCCCAGCACCAGACCTTGCCTTCGCCGTCCAGTGCGCAGGTCTGGTCGCCTCCGGCTGCGAGTGCAGTGACGCCGGAGAGGTCGACCACCGGGGACGGGACCGGCCCGCCGCCCGCAGCGCCGTTACCCAGCTGGCCGGCCGCGTCGGAACCCCAACAGCGCACCGTGGCGTCCTGCAGGCGTGCGCAAGTATGGGCGTTGCCCGCAGCAAGCTCCGCCACCTTGGGCAGGACGACCTTGATCGCCTCGGTGACAACTGGTGATGACGGGCCCCCGACCTGCCCGTCCGCATTGCCGCCCCAACACTGTACCGACGCGTCTGTGGCCATCGAGCAACCGTGGGACCGTCCCACCGTGAAGCCAACCGACTTCAAAAGCTTCTCAACCATCTTTGGCACCGGACCGACGGTGCTGGACCCCAGAGGTAGAGCACCGGGTTCGCCCCAACAGCGAACCGTGCCCCACGTGTCCAGCGCACAGGTGAAAGCCTTGCCCGCCTGAATGTGAGTGGCCCAAGGAGCGATGCAGCCGCCCGCCACGCAAACACCAGTCTCTCCGCACGCCAGTCCGGTCTCGACCGGCAGGTGCTGGCAGCCCGACACACCGTTGCACAAGTCCAACGTGCAGGTGTTGCTGTCGTCACAGGGGGTTGGAACGCCGTCGACACACTTTCCGTCCGAGCACAGCTCTTCTGAGGTGCAGGGGTTGCCGTCCTCGCAAGAGCCCTCAGCTGCGACGTGGGTGCAGCCCGCTGCGTTGTCGCAGGCGTCGGCCGTGCATGGGTCGCCGTCGTCGCACGCATCGCCCGACGACTCGCAGACTCCCGCGGCACAGTTGCCCGGTGCAGGACAAGCACCTGTTGTTTCGCACGCAGCCGTCCGCACTTGCCACTTGCACCCCTGTCCGCTTGCGCAGTAGTCGTGGGTGCATGGGTTGCCGTCGGTGCAGCCACTGGTTGACTTGCCCGTGCACGGGTCCGACGCCTGACACTTCAAGACACCCCAAGCATCGGTGCGGTACAACGCTGGTACGGCCGATTCCAGATCGCCATCTGCCGCTCGCATCCCCGCGAACACGAAGCCGTCGGGTCCCGATGCCGCCCCCGCCGCCAGTGCAGCGGTCAAATCCCACGTCCGCGTTCCCAGCAAGGCACCGTCATCGCCAAACCACCACAGCGAGGGCTGAACCGGCTTCTCCGCGGACGGCCCAGGCGCATAGCCAACCCCGAGCCACCGGTCGTCCGGCAGCGCAACAATGGACTCGATGGACTGCAGGCCCGACAGACCGATCTCCTTGTGCCACAGCAACTTGCCGGACGCGTCAAGCCGAGCCACGCGCACTTGGCCAAAGTCTGACGCAAGCGGGGTGACTCCGGTGACCAACAGCCCCCCATCCGGCATCACGCGGACGGCCCGAAGCTGCGCCCCGGCAAGCTCCGGCACCTGAAGCTCGAAGGCCACGAGGCCGGTGCTGTCGAGGCGAGCGCCCCAAGGAACCACGGCGCCGTCCGGCATCACGCGATGGCCCGCGAGGGCAAATCCGCTTGCGGGCGAGAGCGCCAGGTCGATGACGGAGACGCGCTCGGTCGGCAGCAGGCGCTCCCAGACGACCTTGAACGAGGAATCGAGTCGCATGATCCACGCTTGTGTGGGTCCATAGGCCACGTCCTGCGCCTCTCCCGCGACCAACAGCTGCCCCCCTGGAAGCAGCGCGGCGGCGGTCAGCGACCGACTTGCTCCGCCTGCGAACTCCACAGGGTCGCCGACCGCATCTCCCTTCGACGTCAGGCGCACGACCATGCCGGAGATCTTGCCCTTCGTCACCTTCGTTCCGACGGCGAGCAAGTCGCCGTCCAACGTGGTCACCAGATCTGCGACACCACCGCTGCTTCCGGTCCACTGCCAGGTTTGGTTGCCCTGCGCGTCAACCCGCACCACTACCGGAGTCCAATCGGGGTACGTGCCCGCGGCCCCCGCGCCTGCAGCTCCACCGTCCGACAATGCGACGACGGAGTGCAGCGCACCCTTGACTTGACCAGGGTCGTACGCAAAGGACGCCGGATGGCCCGCGCAGCCCAGCGGTGTGCAAGTGTCCTCGATGGTACAGGAGTTGCCGTCGTCGCATGGACCGGTCAATTGGGTGTGGGTGCACTCACCCGAGAGCGCGACGCACCCGTCTTGCGTACATGGGTTGCCATCCCCGCAATCCACTGGTTGGGCGGAAGCGCAGGCGCCATCGACACATGCGGTGATCTTGGTACAGGGGTCGCCGTCGTCGCAGTCGGTGTCGGTCACACACTCAGGTACGTCGACCGAAACGTCCGCGTCGGTGGCCGTGTCTGCTGCGTCCGATTCCGCATCGACCGTTGCATCGACTGCTGCGTCGGGTGTGGCATCGGAAGCGATCTCGTCGGCGTCAGCCACATCCGCGTCGTCCGGCGTATCCGTGCCATCGGCTGGTGCAGCGATGTCCGTGTCGGCTTGGGACGCACGCCACGCGTCGAGGTTGGGTCCAACGTCCCCCAGGCCGCAACCCGAGAAAAGTAGAGTCATTCCACAGAACCAAGTGACCGGGGTTGGCTTCATGCAGGCGCGTCCAAGGTGGGGAACTTGCAGGGGGCCCCCCAGTTTAGCGTGGAAGCGGGCGGTCTGCACCTGGGCCGGTCGGACACGACGCCACCGTGTCACCACTGTCTAGACTCGCCGCCTTCTTGTCGCTAGGCTCGGCTACCGGGGTCAGCCGCGCCGGTGACGCGGCCCCGATTCCGTTTGCCCGACCTGGCGGAGATCCTGCCGATGACGGACCGCTTCTGCCCCCAATGCGGCACGGACACTGCGGAACTCGTCTGTCCTGCACACCAGTGCCCCACGGTGCAGCGCACACCCACCTCAGTGGATGCCGTCGTACCCGGCGCCGTATTCGGCGGACGCTATCGCATCGAAAAGATGTTGGGGCGCGGCGGGTTCGGGGCCGTGTATCGCGCCAGGCACGTCGCTACGCAGCAGGATCTGGTCGTCAAGGTGCTGAAGCCGGACCTCGCGGACGACGCGACCCAAGTGCAGCGGTTCTTCAACGAAGCCCGCACGACCTCGCAGCTTACACACCACCACACCGTGCGCGTGTTCGACTTTGGTCAGACGGACACGGGCCTGCTGTACATGGCGATGGAGTTGCTGAACGGCGTCGAGCTGGCGACGGCCCTGCGCGACAAGGGGACGATCGAGCCGCTGCGGGCCGTGCGCATCGCCGTGGGTGTGCTGCGGTCGCTGGCCGAGGCGCATCAGGCCGGCCTCGTCCACCGCGACCTCAAGCCCGACAACATCTTTCTGTGCCAGGTCCACGGCGAGGACGACTTCGTCAAGGTGATCGACTTCGGCATCGCCAAGGCCACCAACGCGTCCAGCGACTCGGGGCTGACCAAGACGGGCTTCACCGTCGGCACGCCCAAGTACATGAGTCCCGAGCAGGTCTTGAACAAGCCGCTGGACGGCCGGTCGGACCTGTATGCCCTGGGCGTCATCCTGTACCAGTGCCTGTCGGGAGAGGTGCCGTTCGTCGGCAACAGCCCGATGGAGACGCTGATGCTTCACCTGCAGCAAGAGCCCCGGCCGCTGCGCGAGGTGGCTGCGGCGCCCCTGCCCGCCGGCCTGCACGACGTCGTGATGCGTGCCCTGCGCAAACAGCCGTGGGACCGCTTTGTGGACGCCGAAGACATGCGTGCGGCCTTGGAAGAAGTGTTGGAGCAGACGGGCGTCGGCGCAGCAGCGGGCCCAAAGCGAGCGCTCTCGGCCAAAGTGCGTTCCGCCGAGCCGTCAGGAGCCGGCGACCGGGTGGCCACCGTCCTGCAGCCGACCACGCCGTCGCCTCGCCCCCCGCCCTCACAAGGAAAGACAGGGCAGACCAAGACAGCAGTGATCGACTCGTCGGAGTTGCAGGCGGGAGGCGCCCTGCCCGACGCTCACGCCGACCCGACACTCTCGCGCCCCGTCCCCATCGCGTCCCCAAGCAATCGCCGAGGCCGACGGCTGGTCGTCGCGCTCGTGACCACTGCGCTTGTGGCTGTCGGGGTCGGCGCGGGCGTCCTGCTCTGGACTGCCGCACCGGCACCCGCGCCCGCACCCGCCGCGGCCCAAGTCACTGATCCCGTCACTGTTCCCGCTGCTGTTTCCGTCGCTGTCCCTGTCGCCGCACCCGTCGCTGTCCCTGTCGCCGCTCCTGTTGCCGCTCCTGCTCCGGTCGCAGCCCCCACGCCTATCGTTACCGCGCCTTCCCCGAAGCCCAATCACCCCCGCCCGGCTCCAAAGCGTCCCTCCCGGTCCAAGCCGGCCATTGACGGAGACCAGGCGCTATGACCACTGCACCCCCCACCCGCCCCAGCCTCTCTGCCCTGGTGGCGGTGGTCCTCGCTGCAATCGCAGTCGGTCCTGTCGTTGCGGCCCGCCCCGCCTTTGCTGAGAAGAGCGCACAGGATCTGGGCAAGGAGCTGGCGGACGAGGCGGCGGCGCTGTTCAAGGAGGGCAAGTTCTTGCAGGCCGCAGAGCTTTTCGAGCGGGCCTTTTCGCTGAACCCTGAGAAGCTGGTGAGGTTGCGCAACGCTGGACGTGCTTTCGAGGAAGCTGGCCGGCTCGAGCACGCCCGCTACCTGTTCGAGCGCTATCTGGAACTCGCCCCGCCGGGACCCGAACGAGACGAAGTCGTCAACCGTCTTTCCCAGCTGAAGGCTCGCCTCGAGGCCGCCGCGACACCTGCGCCTGCTCCCGCACCAGCCCCGGCCGAGTCACCGGTCTTGGCGCCAGCCCCCGCGCCGGCTCCCGTGGTCGCTGCTCCGCCCCCCGTCGATGCCGTGATGACCCGATCCCTCGATGCTTCGTCTCGCGCACCTGCCTGGCTAACGGCAGGAACCGGAGTCGCAGCCTTGGTGGCCGGCACCGCGTGGCTGATGCAAGTCGTTGCCACGCAAGAGGCTTTGGATGCCGATGTGACCGCCGGGAAGTACGTCTATCCTGATGGTGCCGACAAGCTGGCGAAGGACCGCGACGTTGTCTCGGGCAACCGTTGGGGAGCCTACGGAACCCTTGGGGTCGGAGCTGCTGCGGTCGCGGTTGGGCTGACGTGGGCCTTCTGGCCGCACCCCGCAGGCCAAGCGGTGACGGTTCTGCCCTGGACCGGCCCCCGCACCACCGGTATGGTCGCGACCGTCCGTTTCTGACCCGGTGACCCTCGGCAAGTCTGCACGGCGCGATGGCACTCGACGGGTTGGTCTCCCACAGGGCATGGGCTATACCGTCGCCGGGCCTTGCTTTGCCCGCCTCTTCCGGAGCCGCATGCACGCCAGAACCCTTCACATCGTCTGGTGGATCGCCGTGCTGACCGCCGTCGCTGCCTGCCGACGAGACCCTGCCCCATCCAAGGCCAGCGCCTCTCCTGCCGCCGACCGAACCGTCGCCACGGCCCCTGCCGCCACACCGCCGCCTGCCACCGCAGTGGCCGCACCGGCTGCTGCTGCGCCCACCACGGCAGAACCCCGCATGGATGCCTCGATCGCGTTGCACATCGCCCCGAGGGGGCAGGTCCCGTTCCGCTTGCCCAAGGTCGGTGAGCCCTCGGTGTTGCGCATCACGCCCATCACCCGTCAGGGTGAACCTGTGCGCGATCTGGAGTTCGTTCTGGGTGCCCGCCTGACGCTAGTGGCTTTGCGCGCTGACCGAGGTTGGGCCGAGGTGACACGGGCGATCGAGCTGAGCGCACCGACTCGCGCCACCCACGACTTCGAGGTTACGTTTCCGACCTCAGGCAGTCACGTGCTGTTTGTCGTGTTCAAGCCGAAGGGCTACCAGATCATGGCCGTATCCGCCTTCATCACCGTCGACGGCCCCCCCGTGGTCGACATCGCGCGTCAGGACACGGTCTTGCGGTGGTCGGGGCCTGATGGTGTCGAGGCTTCGCTGCAGCCCCCCCCTGCTGGGCCGACTGCGTGCCAGCCCACCGTGCTCGCCTCGACTTGGACGCGCAAGGGGGCCCTCGCCGGCCTCGCGATCGGCCCTACCGGCGCGCGGGTCGACTATCTGGCGATCGACCCTGACCAGGGCACCGTGACTGTCGCCGTGGGGACACCAACGTCAGCCCCCCTGACGTTCCCCCGCCCGGGACCATGGAGGGTGTTCGCGCTGGCCGCCCCAAGTGACCGCAAGGCTCGCCCGTGGACCGCGCACTTTGCCCTCATGGTCGGAGGCAACGTCCCTTCCGAAGGCTGCGCGCCGCCTCCTGCAAGGCCCTGACGCCTTCCAGCAAGCCCAAGCACTTGCGCCAGACGCACATCACCCCTACACTTCGCCGCCCTATCCGCATCCGCGGACCCCATGGAACGGCGCCGACGCCGACAAGGAACCTGACCGATGGCGAACACGAAGAACGTCCAGAACATCTCGCTCCGCAAGTCGCTGAAGCGCGCCCAGCGCCGCCGCCTCAAGGCCGTGATTGGCAGCCTCAGCACCGCGATCCGCGACAAGCTGCGCCGCGCCCGCAAGGAAAAGATGGTCGGTCTGCGTGCCTTCCTGGCCAAGGAAGCCAAGTAAGGTCCGCCGACGCGATCTGGCCGCAACCCGGATCCGCTCTGCCAGAACCCCACCCCGTCACGCGGCTGCAAGCGAAGCCGCCTGCGACGGAGCTAAGGTCGGCGGTAGTTCTCGACGATGTACAGATAGCCTTCCCCGGCGCGCACGATGCCGACGCCGACGTGCGTCACTTCGGGGTCCAAGATGTTGGCGCGGTGGTTCGCCTCGAACGCCGGCTCATCAAGAAACAGCTGGTGCGCCGACTCGATCGAAAACGTCTTGGCGATATTCTCGCTGATTCTCCGCCACGTCAGCCCCGCGCCCTCGATGCGGTTTTGCAACGTCGCGCCATCTGGAGTCACGTGGTCGAAGTAGCCGCGCCGGGCCATGTCTGCCGCGTGCGACCGCGCAACCTCAGCTAGCGCCGGGTCCCAAATGAGCGGCTGCGCCCGCCCCTTCGTTTCTCGGTCATACTGCGGACTTGCGCGTGCCTGATCGATCAACTGCACCATCCGCCGCTCGAGGAGGTCCGTCGCCTCCTGCGGGCCGTCCTGAGAGGGAGGCGTCACCCACACGCGCCGATAGCCGTGAGGGTGGCCTGTCTCTGGCTTGTCCTCGCGGAGCTGAGCGGAACCGCACGCGGTCAACGCCACCGACACCGCCAGGGCAAGCAGAACCTCCAGGCCCGAGGATGGGTTGCGACGGTTCATGACGCTAATTCACCGCCATGGGGTCTGCGAGCGTGAAGGGTGCTATCAGCGCATCGAAGGTTTCGCCGTCCTCCGCGACCATCTGATAGGTGCCGTGCATGGTGCCGACCGGACTGTCCAGCGGACACCCCGACGTGTACTGAAAGCCCTCGTTCGGACGCAAGCTGGGCTGCTGACCGACCACGCCAGCGCCGCGCACCGTCTGCACCTTGCCCTCCGCGTTTGTGATGACCCAGTGGCGGCTGACCAACTGCACGGTGCGCTCACTCAGGTTGCTGACGGTGATCTGGTAGGTGAAGAACCAGTGCCCCTGTTCGGGAACCGACTGTTGCGGGTCGTAGCGGGCGGAGACGTCGATCTGGATGCCACGGGTGTTGGCGCTGGAGGTATACATGCTGGGGATTGTCGCGGCGACCGGGTGAGGAGGCAACCCGGAACGGGCAACTGGACGTGACGACTGGCCTACGGCTGCCCGACAGAGGAGTGGACGGCGACCGGACGCGCAGCGGCCTTGGGGGCGCGGGCGGCGGCGGGAGCGCCTGGGCGGGCAACGGCCTTGGCGGCGGGCTTGGCAGTCGTCTTGACGACGGGCTTGGCAGTGGACTTGACGACGGGCTTGACCACCGACTTGACGGCCGGCTTGACGGCTGACTTCGCCTGAGTCTTGACGACGGGCTTCGCGGGGGCCTTCACCGTCTGCTTGGTGGCAGACTTGACGACGGGCTTGGTCACAGCCTTCGCGGTGGTCTTTCCGGTCACTTTGACAGCGGGCTTGGCAACCGGCTTCACGACAACCTTGGCGGGCGACTTGGCCACCGGCTTGACGGCAGCACCCCCGGAGACCTTGGCGACGGGTTTGACGACGGCCTTGGGCGCGATCTCAACCTTGCTTCCCGGCTTGGCGACCGTCGGCCGACCTTCGCCAACGTCTGCCTTGGGAGCAGTCTTCTGGGCGATGGGATTGTCCTGTGCGGGCTTGGCGACAACGTCCACCTTCACCGCAAGCTCGGGCTTGGCAGAAGACTGAGGCTTGGCCACGACATCAGGCTTCGCAGCCGTCGCAGGCTTGGCGGCGGCCTCGGGCTTGGAAATGGCCACGACCTTCGCGGGTGCATCGACCTTCGGGGTGGCGGTGGGCTTGGCAGCGGGATCCGGCTGGACGACGGGGGCCACCTTGGCCACGGGCGCAGGTTTGGCGGCCAGCTCCGGCTTCTCCTTGGGCTCTGCGGACTTCGGCGTCGGCTTCTCGACTTTCTCCAGCGGCTTGCCGGCCCACGCCGCACGCTCGGCGTTCTCTTCGACCATGCGCTGGGCAACCCGTTCGGCGCGGGCCTGACGGTCAGCAAGCTCAACGGGCGACGGGGGCAGCGCCTTCTCAACCGGCCTGTCCTGACGGGCGCTGGTCTTGGTGCCCGACGGTGCCATGTCCAATAGCGACGACTTCTTGGCGGAAGAGTCACGCGCTTGCGACACAGGCGAAATGGCCTCGGCCGAAACCGGAGCGGTGGCGTCAGAGCGGGCAACAGCGGGCTCGTCCTCGTCCCACAAGCTCGCCACCATGTCATCCCGCAGCTCAGGCAGCCGCACCTGAATGCCGACGACCTCGAGGAGCACGGCAAACGCAACCAGCGCACCGCACGACCACGCGACGATGCTGGCCATCGCCAGACCCTTCTGTTCGGGGGTCAGCTTTCTCGACGCGACGAGGGTCTGGCCGTTCGCGGCCGTGCGCTGCCTCGAGGCCGCGGACGGTGCCGAGGTCACGCCGGTCAGGCCGGTACTCGCATCAGCGACCGGCAGGCGCGGGCTCGACATGCGAGGCTTGGCGGATGCCGCGTCGTCAGGCGCATACGACTTGCCGACCACGACCTCAGCGGGAAGCATGTCCGACCGGCTGGGGCGGGACGGACGGGGCATCGGCTCTCGAACCCCTGTCACTGGCTTCATTTCCGCCGCGGGGGCGTCCCAGGCGATGCGTCCGTCGGGGCGGTCGTTGCGCAGGCGGTGCATGCGGGCCTGCACATTCAGGTCCGTGCGCCCCATTTGGCTGGGACGCAGGGCTGACAGCGGCTCGGCGGCGACCTCACGGGCTCGCGCGCGGCTGGGGCTGTCGACGTCCTGGTCCAGAAATAGGCGCTGATCCCGCTGCTTGCTGCGGCTGGCGTCGGGCAGGTCGAGCAGACCCAGCAGCGCCTCAGGGCTGTAGTGGGTGCGCGAGGCCTTGTGAATGCGCTCCATCGCCGCAAGCATGGCGTCGGCAGACTGAAAGCGGTCCTCAGCCTTGGGTGCCAGCGACTTCATCAGCCAGTTGCGCACGTCTTCCGGCAGCCGACCGAACTTGGCGCTGAACTCGAACTGTCCGGTGCGAGCGCGCTCGTGCAGCACTTCGGTGGTGCCGGGTCCGAACAGTGGTTGGCCCGTCAGCATCTCGTAGGCGACGGCCCCCAGCGCATACAAGTCGGCGCGCGCGTCCACCTGAACGCCGGCAGCCTGCTCTGGCGCCATGTAGTGCATCTTGCCCTTGACCGTGCCGGTGCGGGTGCGGTCTGAGCGGTGGGCGCCACGGGCGATGCCGAAGTCGGTCAGCTTGATCAGGGGCTGGCGAGAGATCAGGAGGTTTTGCGGGCTGATGTCGCGGTGCACGATGCCCAGACCGCGGCCATTGCGCGACTTGTAGCCGTGGATATAGCGCAGCGCGGTCAGTGCCTGGCGCAGGATCTCGAAGGCGGGCCCCTGAGGCATGGTCACGCGATTGAGCCGATGCGCGACGAGCAGTTGCGCCAAGTCACGGCCGTCGACGAGCTCCATCGCAAGATAGTGGGCGCCATCGACCTCACCCACTTCGTACACGCGGACGACGTTCGGATGCTCAAACTGCTGGGCGATGCGACCTTCGTCCTTGAACATCCGGATGAAGTCAGAGTTCTCGGACAGGTGCTCGTGCAGGATCTTCAGGGCCAGCGGCTTGCCGTGCAGCGGATCGTTCTCGCCGACCTCTGCCCGATAGACGGTGGCCATGCCGCCCGAGGCCACCTTGGCCGTGAGCAAGAAGCGCCCAAAGGGGCGCTGCGGATTCAGCGAGCCCGAGATCATCGCCATGGACCACCCGACCGGTTGCCGGAGCACGCTCACCCGACTTCGGGCGCACGCACTCAAGGGCTGAAGCTATCGGTTGGCGGGCTACGGTCCAGTTTTTCGCGCGGTGGGCGTCTGGGCAATGACTCGGGCTCGAAAACAGCCCGAATTGCGATCGCCGGAACAGGCAAAACCGCAACATAGTCCAGATGTTGAATCAGGCGTGCTGCGCACCCGGCAGGACCACCCGCGACACAAACCGCGGACCGCTCCCGACCATGGCCTCGATGTCATTGATTTCCTTGACGCATTCTGCCGTGAGCACTTCCGGCGCCCCGCCCGTCACCAGCACGTCGTCTTCGATGCGCACGCCGATGCCGCGGAACTCCGCCGGTGCCTTCTCGTCGTCCTCCGCGATGTACAGACCGGGCTCGATCGTCAGGACCATGCCCGGCGTCAGTGGGCGCCACTCGCCCTTGGCTCGGTAGGTTCCGACGTCGTGCACGTCCATGCCCAACCAGTGGCTGGTCCTGTGCATGTAGTAGCGACGGAAGCTGTTGTCGGCGATGAGCGCGTCGACCTCACCCTGAAGCAGCCCGATCCGCACCATGCCCTCGGTCAGCAGGCGCACCGTCAGGTCGTGCACGTCCTGAACCGATTTGTCGGTGCGGCAGGCGTCGATGGCTTCCTTCTGCGCGTGCAGGACAACCTCGTAGACCAGCCGCTGCGCCGGCGTAAAGCGACCCGAAGCCGGGAACGTGCGCGTGATATCCGCAGATTGATAGCGGTACTCGGCGCCCGCGTCGATCAGCACCAGGTCCTGTGCGCCGATCTGCATGCGGTTCGTATTGTAGTGCAGGATCGTCGCGTTGGCGCCCGCGGCCACAATCGAGCTGTACCCTACCCGGTCCGCCCCTGCTGCCTTGAAGACGTACTCGATGGCGGCTTGCAGTTCGCGCTCTCCCAACCCCGCGGCCGACAAGCGCATGGCCTCGTTGTGCGCGTGGGCGGTGATCGACGCAGCTGTGCGCATGTCCGCCAGTGCTTCGTCGTCCTTGTGCAGACGCATCTCGCCAAGAACGGCGGCGGGGTCGGTCCAGTGGTCTGGCCCGTCCAGACCCAGCCGGGGCTGCAGACGATGGCGGCGAACCGCGCGAATCACCTTCTGGTCCAAGTCGGGGTCCCGACCCAGCGTGAAGCAAACCTGTTTGGCGTTCTCGCACAGCCGCGCCAGCTCAACCTCGAAGGTATCGACCAGAAACGCCTTGTCGGCGTTGTAGTCGGCCACGGCTCCTTCGACCCCGGCCCGACGGCCGGTCCACGTCTCCGCGTCCCGGTCGCGCGGCCGCACGAACAACACGGTCTCCTCGCCTTCGCGACCGGGAGCCAGCACAAGCAGGCTGTCGGGCTCATCGAACCCGGTCAGGAACCAGAAGTCGCTGTCCTGCCTGAAGTCGTGCTCGACGTCGCTGTTGCGCGAAACCATGTGCGCGCCGGGGATGACGAGGATCGAACCGGTGCCATACGCGTCCATCAAATGGCGGCGGCGACGGACAAAGGGGGTGGACATGGAGGCTCCTGTTGCGCGTTCTCTGCCGAGTTCGAAGCGGTCGGGCCGGATGCGCGTTGGGATGGCGTGGTAGTGCTTTCTGCGTCGGGACGCAACCCGGGGCGGCCGAGGATGAGGGGGGCGGAGGGCCAAATGGGTCCGGCTTCCCTGACGCTGGGGGTGAGAACCGTTGACTTGAGTCGGGTGTGCTCCCATCATGCCCGGCTCGTGTGCGCGCGACAGTGTCTGCGCGCCAGGCAAGAGGCGACAATGGTCTGGTCGACGTTTCAGGTGCAGAGGCAGGAACTTGCGACGGGCACCGTTCGGCTGGCCCTGGCAGCAGTCGCGCTTGGGCTGTGGACCACGTCGTGTGGTGGCGCGGGCTTCGAGCGGATGACTGCGAATAAATACCGGGCCTTGCCGCTGGGAACCGTGGTGCGCATCGCTGCGTCCGAGCACGATCTGCCCCAGCCGACGGTGCTGGTGGGTGTGCTGCGCACGACGACCAAGGGCGACCCGGCCGACCGACCGGCCGCAGAAGTGACCCTGAAGAAGTTCGCGGGACGCTTTGGCTGCGATGCAGTCGCTGAGATCGTGTCGATCCGCCGCGAAGTGAAGTCGACGCGGCGCAACAAGACCTTGGGCGCCAACGGCGTGCCGGTCTACATCGATGAGGTCGTGATCAACCCCGAGCACGACTGGGAAGGCAGGTGCATTCGCACCGCCGACGCCCCGGTCGACCCCGTGTCTGCTCCCGGCAAGAGCCAAGGCACTCCTGCCACCGGCAAGTCGTCCGGCAACGCCGCAGACCGCGCTGCGTCAGAGCGAGCCGCCGCAGACCGTTCCGCTGCCCAGAAGGCTCTGGCCGAGCGCAAGGCGGCCGACAAGGAAGCGGCTGAGCGCGCAAGTGCCGACCGGGCCGCCGCCGAAAAGGCGCTGTCTGACCGTGCTGCCGCTGAGCGCGCGCTGGCTTCCCGCGCCGCCGCAGAGAAGGCCGCTGCGGAGAAGGCTGCGGGTGAGCGGACTGGTGGCCCCAAGGTCGACTACGCCGCAGTCGAAAGAGCCGCTGCCGAACGGGCCGCTGCCGAACAAGCTGCTGCAGACAAGGCCGCGGCTGAGAAGGCGCTTGCTGAACGCGGTCGTGGGGGGGCATTGGAGCGCGCCGCCGCTGAACGCGCTGCTGCCGAGCGCGCGTCGGCCGACAAGACCAGTGCCGAGAAGGCGGCCGCGGAACGCATCGCCGCTGAGCGAGCTTCGGCCGAACGGGCTGCGGCTGAACGCGCCGCTGCTGAGAAGGCCGCCGCAGCAGAGCGACCGGTCGCTCCGCCGCCCGAGACGTATGACCCCAAGATCGCAAGCGAAGTCGCACGCGCCTTCATCGGGTTCAGCGACTGGATGGTCAGGGCGAACGTGGACAAGCTGTGCGCCGCCTTCGACGACACCGTGGCCATCGACATCACCGCCGGCCAACCGAAGATGCGCATCAAGCAGGAGTTCACGACAGCTGAGGCGTGCGAGTCCGTGCGCAACGGCGAATTGGCCAACTACGTGCGTGACCTGGGACCGGCGGAAGTGCACGCCGACGTGGCTACCCTGATCCCGACGCTGTTTGGCATCCACCGCGGGGCCTACCTGCGGCTGGACGACCAGCTGCAGAAGAAGTACTCGGAAGAGCTGGCGAAGCAGCGTGAAGGCAAGAAGCCGCTGGCGTGCACGATGTACAACGTGGTGCCGGCGGGCGAGTTGTTCCGCGTGTCGCTAACGTGCACAGGCGTGGCCAACTTCCGCCTGCTGTTGCGTCGGGCGGCTGAGAACAACTTCAAGATCGTGCAGTTCTCTCACTCGCGCCAGTAGCCTCGCGTCCGAATTCCCCTCCCCCGCATCGCCTGAACCGCCCTTGCGCCGCATCGCCACCGATGGCGGGCGATGGTAGGCTCGTGCGACCACTCAACGCGAGGTCGCCCGTGTCTACGCGCCTGCACGGTTCCGCCGCCCGTCCCGCCCTGACCGCCGTTGCCTGCCTGGGGCTCGCCTGCCTTCCCGCTGGATCGACCGCCCGCCCAGCCGACACTGGCGTGTTTCTGGCGGGAGAGACGTTGGCGACTCCCGACGGCGCCCTCTCGCTCTCCTCAAACCCCGCAGGGCTGGTGAGTCCTTCCGGTTTCGATGCCCGCCTGCAACTCAACACGGGGGGCGATCGGCTGGGGGTCGCCAAGGAGGCTGGATGGGGAGGATTCTTCGGAATCCCCTTCGGCCCGCTCGCGCTGGGTGCCTCCGTCGAGCACGACCAGGACCCGCTGACAGCAGGGACGAGCCCCGCTTGGTACAACGCCTCGCGCTGGTCGCTGGGCGCTGCGGTGGCCTTGGGAGAGCGCGCCTCCGTCGGTTCTGTGGCGAGGTGGAGCGCGGTGGCGGGTGGCACGGACTTGCGTTCGTGGGACGTGGGGATTCTGTTGCGCCCGTGGTCCTGGCTGTCGGTGGGCGCTCGCGTGGCAGGTTTGGGAGAGGACGGCGCCATCGGCAGCGTCAGCCCCCAGCCGACAAGATGGGGGTGGGGCGTGGCGGTGCGGCCCTTGCGGGGCAGCGACCGCTTGACGCTGGCCGTGGATGCCGAGTGGCCGGACGGCGAGAATTTGTCGCGTACGTCTGCGCTTGTCTCGTCTCGCGTCATGGACGGCGTGACGGTCGCGGTAGAAGCGCGTCACGCGCGGGCCGGCGGTGGTGACTGGACGGCCCTGGAGCAGCAGGATCAGCGCATCGGTGTGCTGTTCCGCTTTGGTCTGGGCAACAAGGGCGTCGACCTCACGCCCCACTACGGCCGTGCTGCGGGTCAGGGACGAGAAGCTGGTCTGGCCGCAGGATTCCGCTGGTCCGGCGACGTCCCGCACTCGATCACTCAGCAGGGGCCCGCGGCCGTGCGGGTGGACTTGCAGGGCGCGCTGTCGGAGCGTCAGGACAGCGGCGAGACGCATTTTGGCCGTCTGATCCTCGACTTGGGCCGCATCGCCGCCACGCCGGAGACCCGACTGGTCGTGCTGCGGGCGCAAGGGATGCAGGCCAGCTGGGCGCAAGTCGAGGAACTGCGGAGCGTCATCGCGCAGATGCGCGCGGCCGGCCAGCGGGTGGTGTGGCACGGCGACGATCTGGACACGCGCGCGCTTGCCGTGGCAGCGGCGTGTGACCGAATCGCGGTGCCTGCGGCGGGAACGCTGTCGGCCCACGGAATCGCTTCAGACTACGTCGGGTTGCAAGATGCGCTGGCCAAGGTCGGCGTCGCCGTGCAGGCGGTTCGGTTCGGCGCGCACAAGACGGCTCCCGAACAACTGACCGGGGCCACGCCCTCGCCCGAGCTGGTGGACCAGGTGCAGCACGCGATGCAGCGGCGCTGGCAGACCTTTACCGACGCGGTTTCGCTGGGTCGGCAGGTGTCGGCGACGGCC
This sequence comes from uncultured Enterobacteriaceae bacterium, assembly GCA_964447285.1. Taxonomy (GTDB): domain Bacteria; phylum Myxococcota_A; class UBA9042; order UBA9042; family UBA9042; genus CAJBNH01. The sequence continues at coordinate 147,329 of CAYURO010000007.1, forward strand.
TTGGAAGAGACCCTCGCGCGCGGCGCGATCTTCCCGCAGGACGCGCTGGAGGCCGGGCTGGTCGACGCCGTGGTCGAGTTCACGGATCTGGAAGACCGCTTGCGCGATTGGGACTTCCTTGCGGCGGGAGAGGACGTGCAGCCAGACCGACCCCGAGCGGCAAGGCGTTCCCGATGGGGGGCGCGCCCCAGCGTGGCCATCGTCGAGATCGAGGGCAACATTGCGGACCGGCAGGGGGGGATCTCGCCGCTGGGCAGGACGTTTGGCGGCGCGCAGATGGCCGCGACCATTCGAGAAGCGTCCAAGGATTCGGACACGGTCGGCATCGTCGCGCGCGTGCACTCGCCCGGTGGCACCGTGCTGGGCAGCGACCTGATGCGCGAGGCGCTGAACAAGGCCAGCGAGGACATGCCGGTCGTCGCATCGATGGCGGGCGTTGCGGCAAGCGGTGGCTACTGGCTGTCGCTGGGCGCGGACACGGTCTACGCAGACGCTGCGACGGTGACGGGGTCGATCGGGATCTTCGCAATGAAGCCGTCGCTCGCCGAGTTGTGGCAGCGGCTGGGCGTGACGGTGACGCCCTTCGGTATCGGCCCACACAGCCACGTGACCAGCCTGAACCGGCCATGGACGCCTGACGAGCTTGCATCGGTGCGCAGGGCACTGGGCCGCTACTACGACTTGTTCCTCGAACGGACGTCGCAACGGCGCAAGATCGAGCGCAACGCGTTGATCGACCTTGCAGAAGGTCGGATCTGGTTCGGCGACGAGGCGGTAGCGCGCAACCTGGTCGACCGCGTCGGTGGCCTGAGCATGGCCATCGCAGATGTGGTGCAGCGCGCGGACCTGCCGGAGGCTCCCGCGATCCGCTTTCTGCCAGAACCCGGGCTGTTCCAGCAGCTGCAAGGCCTGGTCACCGGCGCGAGCGCAGCGGGTCAGGTGACGGCGTCTTGGGTCAGTGTGCTGCGGCCTGCGCTGGGTCCCTGGCTGGACGCGGCCTCCTTGACCGCCCTGGCTGCGGACGGTGCCCCGCTTGCTTTGTTGCCCATCGACGTCGACGGCGACCCCCGCTAGTCCCGATCCGAACGGTCCGCGATGGCGAGGCCGAAGTGCGCCGTGTATAGTCCGAACATGCGTGCAGAACCCGGCGAGGATCGATGATCAGCGTGGCGAAGCGTGGACGAATCTTGACGCACGCCATCGTTTGGGGGCTGTTGGTCCTTGCGCTGGGGTGCTCCGACGGAACCACAAACGGGTCGGCCGCGACGGACGCGGACGCCTCAGACGTCAAGTCCGACAGCGACATCGGCACCCAACCGCCGTCCAAGCCCCTGTCCCTACTTCAGCTTTCGCCCCCCCGCGGTCCGCTTGCCGGCGGCGGTGACGTGGACATCGAGGGCACCGGGTTCTCAGACGAGACTCTGGTGTGGTTTGCCGACCAACCGGCGGACGTGCTGTATCGCGCAGGAGGCAGCCACATCTACGTTCGCGTGCCTGCGGGCAAGGCGCCGGGAACGGTCGAGGTTCGTGCCAGGAACGGCAGCGGCACGGCCGTGACGCTGCCCCACGGCTACGCTTACCTGACTGAAGTCACGGTAGATTCATTCGAACCGACGCAAGGACCCGCGCTGGGAGGCGTGCCGATCACGGTGCGCGGCAGCGGCTTCCTGCCCGGCGACAAGATCTTGGTGGGTCTTGCGGAGGCACAGTCGACCCAGGTCGTCGACGGCACCACGCTGGTCGCCCTGACGCCGCCCTGCCCGCTCGACGCGCAAGCCGACTTGAGTCAGGTTCTGGTTTCCGTCAGACACGGCAGCGGGTTGACCCATGCTGCGGGTTCGTTCACCTGCGGGCGCGCACCGCGGCTGCACCGCATTGAGCCGGGCGTCGTGGGCTTGGATGGCGGTGCGGCGACGCTGAACGGTGCAGCGTTGGGCAACGTGACGTCGGGAGCCGTCGGCGGCGGAGTGGTCGAACTCTCTCCGGGCAGTGCGGGGTCCGTTCGCGGGGCGCAGTTGCCGGCGCTGTCATTGGTGTCCCCGCAGGCCAAGCCAGGTCCCCAGGCGATGACGTTGCAGGGGCCGTTTGGCGCGACGGTACTGAACCCCGCGATCCTGTACGCGAATCCCAGTGCGACACAGGTCAAGGTATACGCGGTCGTTCCTGCGCAGGGGTTGACCTCAGGTGGCACGGCGGTGGCGGTGCTGGTCGACCTGCCGGACAAGGCAGCGGTGACTCAAATTCGCTTCGGCGGCAAGGACGCGACCTTCCAGCAAACCGGGGGTGCCCTCAGCGCGCTGACGCCTGCCCACGCTGTGGGAGCAGTGGACGTCGAGGTCGTGACGGCACAAGGGACGGCCAAGCTCGACAAGGGCTTCACCTACGGGGCACCGGTCGCCGTGACCAAGGTCGTGCCAGACACCGGACCCGTGGCAGGCGGCACTCCCGTTTCGTTGACGGGATCGGGTTTCGTTGCGGGCTGCAAGGTGCGGATCGGTCTGTACTTTGTTTCGAAGGTCGTCGTCGGTAACGGTGGCAAGCTGCTGTCGCTTGTGACCCCGCCCGGTGCTGCGGGTGCAGCGGACGTGCTTGTCGAGTGCCCCGGAGCATCTGCGGTGGCTGAAGGTGCGTTTTCGTACACCCACGACGGCGTGCGTCTGGACGCGGTCCTTCCCGCCAGCGGCGCGACGGGCGGCGGTCAGGTCGTGCGGTTGCACGGCAGCGGCTTCCAGAAGGGCATGCAGGTGTACGTCGGCGGCAAGTCCGTGTCTTCTCTGGTCGTTCTGAACGGCGGCGAGGCGGAGTGCAAGGTACCGTCCGGTCCGGCAGGCGTGGCGGACGTCAACGTCGTGCTCGGCAAGACCAGCGACACGTTGTTGTCGGGCTTCACCTATTACAGCCCCGCCTACCCCGACGGCGGCACGTGGGGAGAATCGGTCACAGGCACCCTGAACGTCGCGGTCTTGAACATCTACACCCGCACGCCCATCGCCGACGCCATCGTGCAGGTGGGGCAACCCGGACAGGCAGGCTATCCGAAGTACCGGGGGCTGACCGACGACAAGGGACAGATCGTCTTTTCGGGCACGGACTTGGTCGCACCGCTGACCGTGTCGGCGACCAAAGAGTCGTTCTCGGCGTCGTCGATCGTCAGCTTCGACGCGCGCAACGCCACGCTGCTGCTGTTTCCGTATACGCCCCCATCGGAAGGCACCGGCGAACCGCCAGCCGCACTGCCGTGGGCACTGCTGCGGGGCAAGGTGCTCGATGTCGACAAGTACTTGTTGGTGCCCCCGACCAACTGCCTGAAATCCGGCGACTTGGGCGACAAGACTTGCGACGCGTGCGAGTCCGACGCCGATTGTCCAGGAGTCTCCGGTGGCGGCGGCGCATTTTCGTGTGTCGACAACGGCACGGCCGGCAAGCGCTGTCTGTCCGCGTGCGAGAACCACGACCAGTGCGGCACCGGCTTTCTGTGCGTCCCGGAACCGCTGGACCCCAACAGCCGCCACTGCAAACCAACGCTGGGTATTCGCAAGGTGTTCTGCTCGACCACCGTGCGCGACCTGCAGAGCGAGGAGAACCCGCCCCCCACACAGAACGCGCCCATCGGGTCCGGAGCCCTGCCCTGGCCCACCTCGCCCGTGGACGAGGCTACGGGCGTCTTCGAGATCACCAGTCGGCTGGACGAGCTGGCGATCCAGTGCATCGGCGGCTACATCTCGAATGAAGACCAACGGTTCGTGCCGATGGCTCTGGGTCTGCGCCGTCATGTCTTCCCGCAGCCGGGGGCGACGCTGGACAACTTGGACGTGCACCTGGACATCCCGCTGCAGCGCGCCCTGCCGATTCGCTTGGACCACCCGCAGAAGCAGTTCGGCAGCACGCCGGGTTCGCTGTCGTTGGACGCGTGGATCGACCTGGGCTCCGACGGCTACGTGCAGCTGCCCGGACACATCGCACCGGGGGTGGCAGGCATCATTCAGGGTGTGCTGGACGATCTCCTGTTGCAGTTTCAGCCAGTTGCGTTGCCAAAAGAGCTCGATGACGCTTCCTACGTCTACTACGCCCGGGTCGGTTACGGTTCGGTCAGCGAAGACTTGGGACCGCTGACGGCGACCCTGCACTCCGGCATCGAGGCTCCCGGCGACGACAACGTGCGCATCCGTAAACCCGACGGGGCTTTCGTCGACTCGGCGCTCGGCATCGATCTGGACTTGACTGCCGTGCTGGGCGGCGCCGACGGGCAGGTGCTGATCGTTGCACGCAACGGCCGACTGTTCCGTGGCACACCCGACGACCCCAAGCTGGTGCACGTCCCCGCGGTGTTGGACCCCTATGCAGAGCCCATCCTGGTGCTGGCGGCCGACGGCACGCCCACCGACGCCACACTGGTGGGTGAACTGGGCCTTGTGCAACGGGTGACGGGTAACAAGGTGACGGACGAGAAGTCCGCGACTTCCAAAGAACTTCACGCCGTTTGCAGTGGGCCGTTGGGGCGGGTGGCCGTGGGCGCGGCTGGCGTCGTCCAGCTGGACCGCGGTGATGGCTGGCAGGTCATTTCTTCGGGAGGTGTCTCGACTTCGCTGCAGGCGGTCACGTGCACGGCGACGGGAGCAGTCGCGGTGGGCCTTCAGGGCAAGGTGGTGGAAGTCAGCCTGTCGGGGACGATTCCCAAGGCAACCGCGTCGACGGTGGGTGGCGGTGCCGACCTGTTTGACGTGACGCGTGACGGCCAAGGTGACGTGTGGCTAGCCGGCGACAAGGTGGCAGGCGGTGGCCCCGTGCTGCTGCGGCGGAATGCCTCGGGCGAATGGCAAAATGCATGGCCTGCCGGCGTCGTGACCCCAACGATTCCGGGACTGCGGGCGCTGGTGCCCTTGGCGAACGGTGTGTTGCTGCTGGTCGACCGCGAGGGTGTCGTGCGACGACTGGATGCCAGCGGGGTGAAGGTCGAGTCGGCGGAGCGCAAGGACCTGCGACCGCGGGACGGTGTCGCGCTGCCGGACGGGACGGCGGTGCTGGTCGGCGAGCCCGGTCTGTGGCTGGGGCCGTTCCTGACCGTGCCCGCCATCGCCAAGCCCGACAACAGCAACAATCCCGCGCCCATCCCGGTCGAGTGGTCCAGCGCCCCGGGGCCTGAGCCGTCGTTTACCCGCGTGCATTTGGACGGCAACGGCTTTCCGTTCTGGTGGATCTACGTCGCCCCCGAGCTGACGTCGCTGCTGCTGCCCGACTTCCAATCCACCGACGGCATCGAAGTCCTTCCGTTGGGTTACGACATCCAGTTCATGGCGCGCATCGACCGGGTGTATGTGCCCGGCTTCTCGATCCACGGCTTCGGGACCTTCGATCTCGAGTTTGGGGTGTGGCGCTCGTGGGCCACCAACACGCGCACGTTCACGCCCTGAGGAGACCCCGCCTTGTCGATCCGCGTCCTCTCCCCCGCCGACGCCCGCGCGCTCGACGCAGCCCAGAACGCCTGCGCCCTGTTCGGCCGGGATGACCGGGTCGCCGTGGTGGTGACGGGTCCAGACCGTGCCAAGCTGCTGCACAACCTACTGACACAACAGGTGAAAGACCTCAACTTCGGTGCCGTTCGCCCTGCAGCGCTGTGCGACCCGCAAGGCCGGATGCTGGCGGCGATGACGCTGGTCGTTCAGGCGGAGCGCATCGTGCTGTGGACGGCGCGTGCTCAGGCCGAGTCGCTGGCCGCGACGCTGGACCGCTACATCATCATGGACGACGCTGAGGTGAAGACCGACGAGGATCTGGCGCTCGTGACCGTGGTCGGTCCTCAGACCCACAACATCCTGACTTCACTTCTGATCGCCCCGTCCGTTGCGGGTGAGGCGGTGGCGGTGAACATGGGTGGCAAGGAAGCGCTTGCGTGGCTTGGAACGACCGGCGGCAAGGAGCACGCGCCTTGGGGTGCGGGACTGCCCGAAGTCTCGCTGCAGCTCCAGCGCGACGACTTGAGCGACGTGGCCACTGCACTGATTCAGGCAGGCGTGGCGGTCGGATGTCATGCGGCGGTGGATGTGTTGCGGATTCTGGCAGGAGACCCGTTGCTGGGTCCCGACCTGGAAGACGGAAGCACGCCGCTGGAAGCCGGAATTCCCGACACGGTGAACTACCGCAAGGGCTGCTACATGGGGCAGGAGGCCATCGCGATGATGACGTACCGCGGGCAGCTGCGGCGTCACCTGTGCTGGGTCGAGCTGGACGGCGACCTGCGCCCTGAGACGGGCTGGACGCTGCGCACAGCGGACGGCCGCAAGGTGGGCCGTATGGGGTCGGGAATCGTCAGGCCCGACGGCTACTTTCTGGGACTCGCCATGGTGCAACGCAAAGGCTACGAGCCCGGTGCCGTGCTGACAGCCGGTCCGGACCAGCCTGCCATCGATTCCCCTGCCCCCACTGCTGCCCTTCGCATCGTCGGTTCGACGGTCGCTGGCGTGTTCTGAGGTCGAGATGATCATCGGACTGACGGGGCGCAACGCCTCTGGCAAAGGCACGGTCGCCGACTGGCTGGTCGCCCGTGGCTTCCGCTACCAATCCCTGAGCGACGCCATCCGCACGTGGCTGCGTGAACAAGGCATCGAGCCCTCGCGGGACGCCATGATCGCCGGTGGGCGTGCCCTTCGCGGTGCAGGTGGCCCGGGGGTTCTGGCGGTGCGGACGTTGGCCGGGATCGCGACGGGCGAAGACGTCGTCGTCGACAGCATCCGCACGCCCGCTGAGGTTCTTGCGTTGCGAGAGCGGGCCGACTTCCTGCTGGTAGAGGTCGTTGCCGACGAGCGGGTGCGCTACAAGCGACTGGCCGCGCGCGCGCGTGCAGGCGATGCGACGTCTTTCGACGAGTTCCGGCGGCAAGAGCAAGCGGAGCTGCAGAGCGGCGACCAAGCGGCCCAACAGCTTGTAGCGACTGCAGAACTGTCCGATGTGGTGGTACCGAATGATGGCAACCGGGCGGAGTTGGAGGTGCGATTGGAATCCCTGCTGCCCGAGCTGCGCCACGCGGCGGCTGAAGGACGCAAGCGTGCTTGACGCATCGCGTTATCCCACCGACGATCCACTTGCGGCGAAGGCTGTTGCCCCAGCGAGGATCGATTCACGGTGCTTCGGATGATCCCCCCCTTCCGAATCGACGCCAAGTGGCGCGAACAACGGACATTGCACGATGGCTCGCGCGTCCGGATGCGGATGCTGCGACCAACCGACCGTGAGCGGTTGGCTGTGGCGTTTCGCCGCATGTCCCCCGTGTCGCGTTACCGCAGGTTCATGACGCCGAAGGGCGAGCTGACCGACGCCGAGCTCCGCTACCTGACCGATATCGACGGTGTGGACCACGTGGCCATCGCTGCGCAGTCTTGCATCCCCGGCCGCCGTGGCGAGGGCATCGGCCTGGCCCGCTTCGTGCGCATCAAGGGCGAGCCCGACGTGGCCGAAGCTGCCGTAGCGGTGACCGACGACTGGCAGGGACGCGGGCTGGGACGACTGCTGTTGCGACGTCTGGTGACCGCGGCGCGGGAACGCGGAATCCGGCGGTTTCGCTGTTCGGTGCTGGCTGAAAACGCGCCGATGCTGGCACTGCTGGGCGGCGTACGTGCAGTGGGCGAACCAGCCGATACGGGAGAGCTCTCGTTCGACGTGCCGCTGCCAGAGGCGTCGCCCCCGACCCTGCTGGACCCCTCGCTGGCGCTGGACCCCGTGCGTGCGCTGGCCACGGCCGAGTTGGTGCTGCGGCTGACAGCGCAAGGGATCTTGGATTTGCTGGGGATTCGTCGCTAGACCGTCGTTCAGGCCAACCGATACAAACGACTGTACTTCTGCCGCGCATAGCCGATGAAGGCCTGCGGGTCCAACGGTCGGCCGGTCGCCCGCGTGCACAGGTCATCCGTCAGCCATCGCGAACCCGGACGGTGGATCTTTTCCCGCAACCAGTCGAGCAGCGGCCCCGGCAGTCCGCCTGCCAGCGCTTCGGGGATGCCAGGCACGTCAAGCACCGCCGTCTGGTAAAACTGCGCCGCGTACATTGCCCCCAAGGTGTAGCTGGGGAAATAGCCGAACAGCCCGCCGGACCAGTGGACGTCCTGCAATACGCCGTTGCGGTCCTGCGGCGGCACGATGTCCAAATAGGCTTGCATCTTGGCGTTCCAAGCCTCGGGCAGGTCGGCCACCGGCAGCGCGCCGCTGAACAGGTCGCGCTCGAGCTCGTACCGCAGGATCACGTGCAACGGGTAGGTCAGCTCGTCGGCGTCGACCCGGATGAGGTTGGTGAAGTCGACCTCGTTGATGCCAAACAGGAAGTCGTCCAGCGAGACGCCGGCCAGAAACGGATACGCCTGTTGCAGCTTGGGAAGGTGCCAAGTCCAGAACGACCTGCCCTGCCCGACCTGCTTTTCCCACAGCAGCGATTGGCTCTCGTGGATGCCCATCGAGCGTGCGCGTGACACCGGCTGGTCGCCCACGGTTGCGTCGCGACCCTGCTCGTACAGCGCGTGGCCCGTCTCGTGGATCATGCCCAGCAGCGATCCCGTGAATCCATTCTCCTTGTACCGCGTGGTGATCCGCACATCGTCCGGCCCCGCACCGCCGCAGAACGGGTGGACCGACGTGTCCAGCCGGCCGCGCGTGAAGTCATAGCCCATGGACCGCACGATGGCCTCTCCCGCCTTGTGCTGGTCCGCGGTCGAGACGTGACCGGTGCGCCAAGCGGTGTCGACTGGACTACCCGCCGCGCGGACTCGCGCAATGAAAGGCACCAGAAAAGCCTTCAGTTCTGAGAAGATCGGGTCCAACCGCGCCATCGTCATGTCGGGCTCGAACTCGTCGATCAGCACGTCGTAGGCCGCGGCGTGGGGATTCACTGCCTCGGCACGACGTCGGGCCAGGTCGACCATCTTGGTCAGGATCGGCTGGAACGCCTTGAAGTCATTGTCCTTGCGCGCCTGAACCCACACTTCGTGACCGGCAACCGTTGCCTCGCCCCACGCGCGCACCAGCTCGGCGGGGATGCGGACGGCGCGGCGGCGGTCGCGCAAGGCTTCGCGAATATTGGCGGTTTGCGTCTCGTCCAAGTCTGCGGAACCCTGCAGGGACTCTACCAGCGCACCCAGCTCGGGCGACGTCAGCTTTTCGTGGGCCAGCACCGACAGCACCGCGATCTGGCGCCCACGGCCCTCGGCGGCACCCGACGGCATCACGATCTCCTGATCCCACTGCAGAATCCCCAGCGCGCCTTCGATGGCGGCAAGGTCGGACAGGCGCTGGGTCAGCTCAGTGTACGGGGCGGGCATGGTGGGGCTCCTGACGGGGTGAAGCGCGTCTTGTGCCGGATTGAGGCGCGCGGGGCAAGTGCAGACGCGGAAGGGCTTGCAGACGCAGGCGGGTCGGTGTTCCATGCGCGCCGCTCGACTCCCTGCCGAGTGCGGAACCGGTGCTGCCGATGCCCCTGCTGACCTCGAACGACTTGCACAAGGCCTTTGGCTCGACCGTGGTGCTGGACGGCGCAGAGCTGCACCTGGCCCGTGGCGAGCGTATCGGTCTGGTCGGCCGCAACGGCACGGGCAAGTCGTCGCTGCTGCGGGTGCTGGCGGGAATCGACGCGCCAGACAGCGGAACCATCGCATTGCGTTCTGGGTCGCATGTGGCCTTGCTGGCTCAAGATCCCTCGCTGGGTGATGCCAAGACCCTGTTCGATGTGGCCTATGCCGGAGCGATGCGTTGTCGCGAGGAGTTGGACCCCCACGAGCGACAAATCCGCGCGGATGTCGCTCTGAAGGCGTTGGGCGTGCCGGACCCGCTGCTGCCGGTGGCGATCGCGTCGGGGGGTACGCGCCGTCGTGCCGCGCTGGCCGCCGCCCTGCTGCAGAAGCCCGACCTGTTGCTGCTGGACGAGCCGACCAACCATCTGGACGCCGAGACGGCCGCGTGGCTTGAGACGGAATTGAAGAGCCTGCCCGGGGCTTTGGTGCTCGTCACCCACGACCGCTACTTCCTGAATCAGGTCGTGGACCGCATCGTCGAGCTGCGGCGCGGCAAGATGTACGGCTACGAGGGCACGTTCCAGGACTATCTGGAAGCCCGCATGGACGAGGACGCGCTGGCCGACCGCACGGAGGCGAACCGGCGCAACCGGATGCGCACCGAGCTCGACTGGCTGCGGCGAAGTCCGGCGGCGCGGTCCACCAAGCCAAGGGCGCGGATCCAAAGGGCCGAAGCGCTGATGCAGACCGACTACCAGGTCGAGAAGCGGATGCTGCTGCCGACGCTGGGTGCAGACAGGCTGGGCAAGACGATTCTGGAGGCGCGCGCGCTGAAGGTCGGCTATCCCCCAGGATCCGGCTTTCCGGACAGGGACTTGCGGCCGAGCGAGGCGGCAAACCCGCAAGGCCGCGTGCTGATCGACCACCTGGACCTGCTGTTGGTGCGCGGCGACCGTCTGGGCATCGTGGGACCCAATGGGGCCGGCAAGACGACGCTGCTCGAGACGCTGGCCGGCCGCGTCAAACCCCTGTCGGGACAGCTGGTTCACGGCCTCAACACCAAGATCCTGACGATCGACCAGCACCGCACCGGGCTGGACCCCGACCGAACGGTGGCAGAGGAGGCGTCTCCGGCCGGCGGCGAGTGGGTGCGCGTGGGCGAGGACAAGGTGCACGTCGCCACGTGGTTGGAGCAGTTTCTGTTCAAGTCCGCGGACCTGCGCCAGAAGGTCGGGACGCTGTCGGGAGGTCAACGCTTTCGCCTGCTGCTTGCGCGGCGCCTGCAAGAGCCGATGAACGTCCTGCTGCTGGACGAGCCCACCAATGACCTGGACTTCGAGACTCTCGAGGTGCTGGAGGAGGGGCTGCTCGCCTGGCCCGGTTGCCTGCTGGTGGTCAGCCACGACCGCGCGTTTCTGGACCGCATCTGTACGGGGATGCTGCATGTCAAAGGTGATGGAACAGTTGACTATCACCAAGGGAACTATTCGCACTTCCTTGAGAATCAGGCAGCACGTCGAAAGCTGGATCGGGTCGCTGAACTGGCCGCTGCGGCCGACCGACGCCCGGCCGAGCGCAAGGTGGACGCGTCGCCGCCCAAGCTGACGTTTCAGGAAGAAAGGGCCCTGTCGACCATCGAGGCGGACATCCATGCGGCTGAGGCACAGGTCGCACGCTGCGAGGCGACGATGGCGGACCCGGCGGTGACGTCGGACTTCACGCAGTTGCAGAAGGCGATGGCGGACTTGGAGGCGGCGACGGCCAAGCGCGACCAACTCTACGCGACGTGGGAGATGCTGGAGGCCAAGGCCGAGGCGTGGCGGATCTGGAAGGAACGCAAGCAGCCCTGATCGAAGTGTTCCGTTTCAGGCAGTTGGGTCCGCAGCACGACTGGTCCGTCGGCTACGGCCACGTCAAGAACAGCCGGTCCGACACGCGCTCGCTCTCGAGCGTCTGCCCCTGCATCTGGAACCGCCGTAGCATCGACCGGCCGACGTCGACCACCGCCTCTTGCGCGAAGATCCCCTGCGGAATCGGCACATCGCACACCCGGTCGCCGGAACGCTTGGTGCCGTCGATGCTCAGCGCCACGTGCACGCCGCGGTCCCGGCAGCGCTCGATCGTCTCGAACAGCCGCTGCAGCGAAAACTTCTGCGCGCCGTACAGCGTGATCTCCGAGTCGGCGTAGGGCGGGTCGCAGTACACGAGATCCCCGGGTTGTGCCGCGTCCATCAACTCCTGAAAGTCCGCGTGCACAAAGCGGGTTCCGGCAAAGCGCGGGGACCAGTCGGCCAATCGCTTGGCAAAGGCCTCCGGTCGGATCGGCCGATGCGCGCCGCAAGGGGTGTTCATCGACCCGTCACGGGCGAAGCGAATCACGCCGCCGTAGCACGACCGCGACAGAAACAGCAGGTCGGCGGGGTTGGGGTCCGCGTTGAAGGACGCACGAATCGCCTTGTATGCCGCGACCTTGTCCCCATCCATCACCTGATGCCAGCGTTGGGCGTACCAGCCGTTGACCTCGTCAGGTCGCTGCTGCACGGCCTGCCAGAGCTGCACCAACGGCTTCAGCACGTCCCCTGCCACGGCACGTTGCGGAGCCAAGGTCGCCAGCACGGCACCGCTGCCGATGAACGGTTCGTGGTACATTCCGTAATTCTTGGGGAAAGCCGCGAGTATGCCGGCGGCGAAGCGCTGCTTGTTGCCGATCCACTTCAGCAGCTGTCCGGCAGGCGGCGGGCGCGGCGTTGCCCCGGCGAGGTCGAGGGAGCCTTGCGTCATGCGTCTTCTTCGGCGTCGGAGTATCCGCGCTGGCTGCGGTCGACGTGCCGCACCTGTACGGGGCGGTCGCTGCGGTCGGACTTGCCGGGCAGAGGCGGCGGCAGGTCGGTGCGGCCCGTCGGCCCAGTGCGGCGCTCACGGACGGGGGGCAGGTCCTGGCCCCGGTTCTGGTCGGTCTGGCGGGCGCGGGTGACGGAGTGCGGCGGTGCGGCGGCCTCCTGGACGTCGAGCATCTGCGTCACGGGAGCCCCGGCGGACCGCTGCTTGGCCGGGCGCGTCACGGGATCTTGGGAGCCCACAAGGTTCGTATGTCGCTCATGGAAGCCGGCTGGGGACGGACTGACCGCGACCATCTCGTCCTGTCGGTGCTGAAGCTCGGGCTGTCGGTGCTGAAGCTCGCTCTGCGCCGCCGAAGACTGCATCACCTCTGCCTTGACCCGCACCGCCGGCCGGTCCGAACCGTGCGACAGGCCCGAGGAAGCCGCAGCCGACACCCCTGGACGGATGATCGGCAGCTCCATCAGCTGCTGACCCTCAGAAGCACCTCCTGAAACAGCGGGTTGCGACCGCGTTCTGGGGTTGGGACTCTGGGGAGACTCGACCAGCCACGAAGGGTGTACGGGGATGGGGGCGTCGTTGGAGCGCCCGCGTTCCTGCAACATCAGCTGCTGCAACGACCCGATCTCAGTCACGGGCACGTTGGAGTCATGGTGCTGCGGCCCCTCAAAATCGAAGTCCGGCGGGGGGGGCGGCGCGGGCGGGCGTTGTGTGGGAACCTGGAACGAACCAGCGTTGGGCGAGTGCGGCGGTCGGATGAAGCCCCCCGAAACTGGACCGGAATCGGCTTGGCGATGGCGCGATACTTGGGCGCCGGGGTCGCGGCGTTGGGCGGGAGAGCGGTCCATCGGCGCGGGCGCACCCAGCGGCACCTTGGGCTGGTCCGGCAGCGCGGCCGCCAGCAGCAGACCGTGTGCGTCCGTGGACAGGATGTGCACACGCAGACTGACGCGGCCCATCGCCAGCACTGCCCCGTCGTGCAGGCGCACCCGCTCGTCGATGCGAAGGCCGTCGATCTTCGTGGGAATTGCGTTGCCCAGGTCCCAAGCATACAGCCCAGTCGCGCTATAACACTCGATGATCAGGTGCGGATCATTCAGGCTGGGGTCGTTGACCACCACGTCGCCTTCGCGGCGCCCCACCACGATGCGGGGCCTGCGAAAGGCCATCCCGTACTGCACCACGCCGTCGACCATCACCGTCAGGCCGACCGCCACTTCGGCAGGCGTGTCGTCCCGTGCGTACACAAACTCGCGGTCGGCAACGCCGATGCGGTCGCCGCTGTACAACCGGTGCATGCCGCTCACGGGCGACCCGTTCAGCAGCACCTTGGCGCCGTCGAACACCTTCATGCTGTGCTCGCCGTCCTTGGCGTAGACCAACAGCGTGTGGGGGCGAACGGCGACGTGGTCGACCCAGATGTCGTTCGATGTGTCGCGACCGATGCGAACCCGGTCGCTGTCCAGCGGATACCGCAGCACCTGACCGTCGTCTTCGACGAACAGATACGCACCGCTGCCTTCGGACTGGGGAGGCTGGGAGTGGATGGAACACCGCCTGACGACCCAAGAGCAGCCGGATCGACGCCGGGACTGTAGCTGTGCCTGAGCAGACCCGTCAAAGGGCGCGCTGCAAAGCCATCGTCAGGCGCTCACCTGCGGCGTCCAACTCGGCATGGGGCAAGTCCAGATCGCGCAAGACAACGGCCAGAACTTCGCCGCAGATCATGGCCTCGTGACGCGTGATGGCCTGACGCAGCAGGTCGCTGTCGGGGCGCAGGCTGAGCACGATGCGGTCCTCGACCTCGAGCCCCGCATCCTTGCGCGCCGCCTGGACTTTCGACACCACCTCGCGCGCCAGCCCCTCCAGCAGCAGATCGGGCGTGATCTGTGTGTCCAGCGCGACCGTGACGCGGCCTTCGGTGGCCACTACGTTGCCCTCCAGCGGCTGCTGCGAGATCAGCACGTCCTCGGGGCCAATCGCCTCGCCTTCAACCTCGACCGATCCGCCCGCCTGCAACGTCGTTAGCGCCGCATCGTCCAGCAGCGCGATGCCCGTCGCGACCACTTTCATCTTGCCGCCCAAGCGCTTGCCCAACGTCTTGAAGTTGGCCTTGACCGACAGGGAGCACAGGTCCGACGCATCCGCCTTCCACACCACGGCCTTCACGTTCAGCTCGTCGCGCAAGATGTCGGCCACGTCTTCCAGCTGGCCCGGCACGCCACCGGCGATGGCGACCGTCAGCAGCGGCAAGGGCTGGCGCACGCGAATCTTCTGCTGCTCGCGCAAGTTGCGCCCTTGGGCGACGATGGTGCGACACAGCGCCATGTGCTCTTCCAGCTCCAGGTCGACCTGGCTTGGGTCGCCCTGGGGGAACGGCTCGAGGTGCACGCTCTCCAGCGCTCCCTCGCGCTGCCCGACTTCCAGCCGCTGGTACAACAGCTCGGCCATGAACGGCAGGATGGGCGCGACCAGCCGCGAGAACTCGGTCAGCACTTGGTACAGCGTCTCAAACGCCGCCTGCTTGTCCGCATCGTCCTCGGCACGCCAGAAGCGACGACGCGAGCGGCGGATGTACCAGTTGGTCAGGTCGTCGACGAAGCCAAGGACGCGCGGGATCACGGCGTACAGCCGATACGCCTCCATCTCGCCGTTCACGTCGCGGATCAGCGTCTGCAGCAGGCTGACGATCCAGCGGTCCAGCAGCGAACGATCCCTGACCGGCGTCTCGCCACCCGGCTTGGGCGGCTGCCAACCGTCGGCGGCGGCGTAGGTCGCAAAGAAACTGTAGGCGTTCCAAAGCGGTAGCACGACCGACCGCACCACCTCGCGCACGCCGGCCTCCGAGAACCGCATCGGCTCGGCACGCACCGCGGGCGACGTGACCAGATACGCCCGCAAGGCATCGGCGCCGTACTGGTCGAAGATCAGCTGCGGATCCGGGTAGTTCTTCAGCCGCTTCGACATCTTCTGCCCGTCCTCGGCGAGGATCAGACCGTTGACGATGACGTTGCGGAACGCCGGGCGGTCGAACAGCGCCGTCGAGAGCACCAGCAGCGTGTAGAACCAGCCGCGGGTCTGGTCCAACCCCTCGGCGATGAACTCGGCAGGCAGGTTCTGCTCGACCAACTCCTTGTTCTCGAAGGGATAGTGGTTCTGGGCGTAGGGCATCGCGCCCGACTCGAACCAGCAGTCGAGCACCTCGGGGATGCGCTGCATCACGCCACCACAGGCGTCGCATTTGATCTCGAGCTGGTCCACGTGGTGCTTGTGCAGGTCGTGGACGTCAACGCCCGAGCGCTCGCGCAGCTCGGCAATCGAGCCGATGGCGTGGTAGGCCCCGCAGCCCGTGCACTGCCAAACCGGTAGCGGAGTTCCCCAGAAGCGGTTGCGGCTGATGGCCCAGTCGCGGGCGTCGCGCAGCCAGTTGCTGAAGCGCTTCTGCCCCACGTGCTCGGGCACCCAGCGGGTCTGCTCGTTCAGCTCGGCCATGCGATCGCGCAGCGCGGTGACCTTGACGAACCAGGTCGAGATCGCCTTGTAGATCAGGGGAGTTCCCGACCGCCAGCAGTACGGGTAGTCGTGCTCGATGGTCGACTGCGCCAGCAGCAGGCCACGCTCTTTCAGGTCGCGGATCAGCAGCTTGTCGGCGTCCTTGACGTGCAGCCCGACGATCTGGCCGGCGGCGATCGGCGCCACCTCGCCCGTGAACTTGCCCTCGGCGTCAACCGGGTCGCGCAGGGGCAGCCCGTGGGCCAGCGCAACCCGATGATCGTCCTCGCCATACGCCGGCGCGATGTGGACGATGCCGGTGCCGTCCTCGACCGTGACATAGCCGTCGGACACCACGCGAAACGCACCTTCCTGCGCGGCATCGGCAAACGCACCGAAGACCGGCGTGTAGTGCAACCCAACGACATCACTGCCCTTGACTTGCGCGAGCACCTCGTGCGGCCCCAGCACCTTCTCGGCCAGCGCCTGGGCCAGCAGATAGGCGGCGGCAGGTTCGGACTGCGGACGCGCCAGCACGTAGTCGACCTCTGGCCCCACGCAGAGTCCCAGGTTCGCGGGCAGCGTCCACGGGGTCGTCGTCCACGCCAGCGCCGCCGCGCCCTCGGGCAGCGCGTTTCCGGCGAGCGACTGACCCGGCAGCAGACGAAAGCGAATCGTGACGGCGGGATCCTGCACCCGGCGGTAGTCCATGCCGGCTTCGAAGTTCGACAGCGGCGTGCCGAGGCGCCACGAGTACGGCATCACCTTGTGGCCGCGGTACACCAGCCCCTTGTTCCACAGCGTCTGGAAGACCCACCAGGTCGACTCCATGAAGTCGGGGTCCATCGTCTTGTAATCGTTGTCGAAGTCTACCCAGCGGCCCATGCGCTCGACGGTCTGGCGCCACTCGTTGGTGTACCGCAGCACCACGGCACGACACGCCTCGTTGTAGCGACCGACACCGTACGCCTCGACCTCGCTCGGGCTCGACAGCCCCAGCTGCTTGTCGATCTCCATCTCGACCGGCAGGCCGTGCGTGTCCCAGCCGAACCGCCGCTCGACCCGATAGCCCCGCATCGCCCAATAGCGCGGCACGATGTCCTTCAGCGTCCCCGCCAGCAGGTGGCCGTAGTGCGGCGTGCCGGTGGCGAACGGGGGGCCGTCGTAGAACACGAAGTCGCGATCGCCGCGCAGGGTCTGCTCGAAGACCTTGGCTTGCTTCCAAAACGCGAGGATTTCGGTCTCGAGGGTGGGGAACTGGGGATTCGCTTCGGGTTTGCGGAACATGCGGTTGCGGCCTCGTCAACGGTGGGGCGTGAAGGGGGCAGGAGTGTAGCGCCAAAGGCGGCCCCACGGCCAGTCTGCGCGGCAAGCGGCGTAGAGACCCCAGCGGTTGCCTGCGCTGTTCTCGTCCGCGTGCGAATTCGTTATGCTTCACTTCCCTCGATCGGAGGGCCGGACCGCTGCGATCCTCTCGACGCGGCCGGCACTCCAGGAGGCGCTTGATGCGCACCCAGCGAAGATCCCAGCTGATTTCCCTGGCCGTCGTCCTGTTTTCGGCGGCGTGGTTGGGCAGCTGCAGCGACTCCACGACGTCCGGTGACCCTTGGGGCACTGCCGACGCGGTGACCGACACCGGCGGCAATCTGTTCGACGGGTTCCACAGCGACCTGCTGCTGGACGTCGACGAGCCAGACCAGACCGACACGTCCGTCGGCGCTTGCGAGTTCCCGTCGGATCCGTTGCCCGGCGCGGTGGGTTCGTCATGCGTCTCGGCAGAGGACTGCGACAACAACCTGTGCGTCGACGGCCCTGAAGGTGGCATCTGCACGTTCCAATGCATCTCCTGCTGCCCCAACGGCTACAAGTGCCTGCAGAATCTGGTCGGCTCGGACAACCTGTACCTGTGCCTGCCGCAGATGTTGGCGCTGTGCTACCCCTGCAAGACCGATGCACAGTGCGAGGGCATCAACGCTGGCGCCCTTTGCATCGACTACGGCGCCGCTGGACGCTTCTGCGGCGGGTCGTGCGCCAACGACGCCGACTGTCCCGGCCAATACGCCTGCGAGATGACGGACGGCTCAGACGGCGCGGCGATGCAGTGCGCGCGCAAGGAAGGCACTTGCGGATGCTCCCCCAAGGCGAAGGCAGAGGGCGCGGAGACCATCTGCACGCTCGCCAACAAGTTGGGAGCGTGCGAGGGCGTCCGGACGTGTGGTGCCGAGGGGCTGTCGTCCTGTTCTGCCAAGGTGCCTGAGGACGAAACCTGCAACAACATCGACGACAACTGCGACGGCACGACCGACGAGGGCATGTCCGACCAGGACAAGGACGGCATCGCGGACTGCCAGGACGACGACATCGACGGCGACACGTGGAAGAACGAGAAGGACTGCGACCCGTACGACGAGAAGGTCCACCCCGAGGCGGAAGAAGTCTGCAACGGCAAGGACGATGACTGCGACGGCGTGACCGACAACAGCTTCCCCGACCTGGACGCGGACGGCTCGGCCGATTGCGTGGACCTGGACAAGGACGGCGACGGCACCCCCGACGCGCAGGACTGCGCACCGCTGGACAAGACCATCCACCCCAAGGCCAAAGAGGTCTGCAACGGCTACGACGACAACTGCAACAACAAGGCGGACGAGGAAGGCGCTGACGGCTGCGTCGAGTCCTGGCCGGATGCCGACAACGACAGCTTCGGCGCTGGGCTTGCGGCTTCTTGCTGGTGCCCGGGCGAAGGCATCCAGCAGGCCACCAAGGGCGGCGACTGCGACGACAAGAACCTGCTGGTGAATCCTGACGCTACCGAGGTGTGCAACACGTACGACGACGACTGCGACGGCAAGGTGGACGAGGAAGGCAGCCAGAACTGTACGCTGTATTACACCGACCTCGACGCCGACAAGTACGGAGACACCAACAACAGCGCGTGCTTGTGCGTCCCCAGCCCGGCGTTTCCCCTGCTCATCGCCGGCGACTGCAACGACAAGGACAAGAACCAGAACCCTGATGCCAAGGAAGCCTGCAACGGCAAGGACGACAACTGCAACGCCGCCACCGACGAGCAGGACGCGATCGGCTGCGCCAAGTGGTACACCGACCAGGACAAGGACGGCTTTGGCGGCCCTGCCTCGGCGTGCTTCTGCCCCGGCTTGGCGCAAGAACCCTACGTCAACAAGACGCCGGGCGACTGCGACGATCTGCGCAACGACGTGTACCCCAAGGCCTTGGAGAAGTGCGACACGTTCGACAACGACTGCGACGCCCAGACGGACGAGGGCTACCAGCTGGGCGGCGCGTGCACCGCTGGCGCGGGCAATTGCCTGACGAACGGCAAGATGGTGTGCAACGACCAAGGCAACGGCACGATGTGTGACGCCAAACCGGGCTCTGGTCAGGCCGAGTCGTGCAACGGCATCGACGACAACTGCAACCAGCAGATCGACGAGGGCTGCGACGACGACTTCGACGGCTACTGCGACAAGAACATGGGCTACGCGGGCAGCCCGAAGTGCGCCAAGGGTGGCGGCGACTGCAACGACATGGACTCGAACGTGCACCCGAACGGCAACGAGACCTGCAACGGCCAGGACGACGACTGCAACGGTCAGGTCGACGGCATGACCAAGGCGTGCTCGACCACGTGCGGACAAGGCATCGAGACGTGCCTGAACGGCAGCTACCAAGGCTGCACGGCCAAGCAACCGGAATGTAATTCAGGGCCTTGCTGCGACGGCTGCAGCTTTGTCGGCTCGTCGACGATGTGCGGCACCAGCGCCTACGAAACGCGCACAATCTGCAGTGGCACTTGCGGCGGCACCATCCGGTTGGAAGAACGGTGGCAGTACTGCACCGGCAACAGCTCCAGCTGCGGCACCGGCAACCTGAAGTGGCAAGACAAGGGCGCGGTCCAAACCTGTGCTGGCACGGCGTTGTGTCAGGTTTCGGGGGCCAACGCGTCGTGCAAGACGTGCACGGCGGGATGCTCTGGCGGCGCGTGTAACTCGCAGCCGACGTACACGATCTGTATCGATCCGGGCTTTGGCGGCCCCACAGAGCCCGGCGCACTGAACACGGCGAAGGGCCTGAAGGAATCGAACCTGACGCTGGACATCGGCAACCGGCTGAAGGACTGGCTGAATGCAGACACGGCAAACGGGTCGGGCGGCGGCACGTGGAAGGTCGTGATGACGCGGACCAGCGACGTCTATGTCGCGATCAATACCCGGGTGGCCACGTGCAACAACGCGGGCGCTGACCGAGCGCTGACCATTTACATCAACGACTTCACCGACTGGTCGGCCAACGGCGTCGAGACCTTCTACAAGCCGTCCAGCACCTTCGCATCGGCCGTGCAAAGCCGGCAGGTGGCCGAGATGGGCTTCAAGGATCGCGGCGTGAAGTACTCTAGCGGTTACGGCATGTTGAATGGATCGAACGCCCCCGCAGCGGTCTGTCTGCCCGGCTTCATCAACCACTCCGGCGACTCGACCAAGCTGGCCAGCACCACCGGCCGCAACAACATCGCGCTGGCCATGCTGCACGCCATCCAGACGAGCATGGGCTACGGCGCGTTCACTCCCTGACCGGTGGCCAGGGCTATCGCAAGAAACGCCGCGGAGCTGCGCCCCTCCCCAGCGCTGCCGCGCGTTCCCCTCCCCATTCCGTAGTGTTTTTGTTGCGTTCAGTGCTTTCGATGGCGGACTGTGGATGGGAACTCTCCTGACCGGTCGTGACGATTTGGGGTGCGACGTCCCTACTCGGACGGTGCGAGTGAAGGCGTGGCGAGCGTGCCGGCTCGGACCGGGTGCTGACGACGGAGAACCGAGAGCCCCATCCCTATTGCGCCAGCGAAATCACCCAACGTCCCGAAAGATCGCGCAATGGGGAGGGGGCGCGCGGAAGCGGGGGGAGGGGCGCCAAGGGCCGGCCGCCCACTGCCTCGGATTCGCCTGCACCCATCAGGCCAGCGGGTTCGACACGAACTCACCCGCCCGTCGCCGCGCCTTCTGGCTTCTTGCGATAGCCGTGGCGCGGCATCCGCCCCGAATTGACATCCCGCGCCAACACGCCTAACCCGCTCGCATGACGCGAGTACCCCCAGCCTCCGTCGCACGCTTGGCCCTGATGGCCGGCCTGTGGGCGTGGGCAGCGTTGGGGCCGGGCGTCGTTCACGCGACGGAAGGCCAAGGGTTCGCCGAGCTGCGGTTGTCGGGCTTTCCCGGCGCTGACGGCGACTTGTGGCAGGTGGTCGAGCGCGTGCGGCCCACGCTCGAGACGTCTCTTGGCGAACGAGTGAAGCTGGTGGCCGTGATCGAGGCTGGGCTGGCGCAAGGGCGCGACGACCCACAGGAATTGCGCCGCATCTTCGAGACGGTCGGCTGCACGTCGCCCCGGCATGAGAACGACCTTCTACACATCAACGGCGCCCACGACTACCTGGACGTCGACCGGCTGTATCTCGACGTCTACGGCAAGGGCGTGGACCTGCGCGTGGGTCGGCAGTCGGTGAATTGGGGTTCGGCGCGCTTTCTGAATCCCACCGACCCGTTTCCCGAGGTGCTGCTGACCGAGCCCTGGCGCCCCCGGCGCGGCGTCAACGCCGCACGGGCCACCTTGCCGTTTGGCGACTTGCACGATGCGACGCTGGTGGTGGCGAGCGACGACGCCTTCACGCAGGTGCGCACGGCGGCGCGGGTGCGGCTGAACGCGTGGGAGACCGACTGGGCGTTGGTGGGCGCCTGGCGCAGCGACGACAAAGATGCGTTTGTGGGCGTGGACTTTCGCGGCACGCTGGGTGTCGGCTGGTGGGTCGAGGCGGCCTGGCACCTGACCGGCGAACGGGACGTGGAAGCCAGTGCGGGCGTGGACTACTCGTTTCCGGTGCTCGAGCGGCTGGTCGTGACCGCGCAATACACCTTCCACGGCGGCGGTCGCAGGGACGCGGCGCCGGGAGGTCTGGCGGGACCGGCTGCAAGTACCCTGCCCGCCTTGGCTTGTTCGTCTCCGCAGCTACAGGCTCTGTTGGGCGGCACCGATGCGGCGGCCCCGTTTGCCTCGCCGCTGACGGGACGCGACTATCTGCTGGTGGCGGCGGCGCTGCAGGTCCTGCCCGACTGGGGCGGCGGCCTGACGCACCTGCAGAACGTGGACGACGGCTCGGCCGTGCTGATCCCGACGGTGTCGTGGCAGGCCGCCGACTGGTTGGAAGTGGCGATGGCGGCTCAGGTTCCGCTGGCGGTGTGGGGCGACGGCGGCGAGCTGAAGCCCAAGGACGAGGACCTGGTGCTGAACACGGGCGGGTTGTCGGCGCCGCTGGACCTGCGAGGGCTGGTGCCCGACGCGGTGGTGACGCTGTGGACCCGGGCCAGCTTCTGACGCGACCCAAGGAGAGGCGACGATGGCGATTTGCGAGCTGCACGGCGTGACCAAGACCTACGGCGCGGGCGCCACGCGCGTCGACGCGATCCGCGCCATCGATCTGGTCATCGAGGCGGGCGAATTCACCGTGCTGTCGGGGCCTTCTGGCTCGGGCAAGACGACGCTGCTGAATCAGGTCGGGTGTCTCGACGCGCCGTCGGAGGGCGAGTTGCTGCTGGACGGCCGGTCGACCCGCGGGCTGTCGTCGCGTCAGTTGTCGCACCTGCGGGGCGAGAAGATCGGCTTCATCTTCCAGTCCTTCAACCTGGTCCCGGTGCTGACGGCCACCGAGAATGTCGAGTTGGCCCTGCAGCTTGCGGGGCGTCCCGACGGCTCCCACGAGGCGGCGCTGGCGATGCTGCCGCAGGTGGGGCTGGGCGGTCTGGAGCACCGGCGGCCCAACGAGCTGTCGGGCGGCCAGCAGCAGCGGGTGGCGATCGCGCGGGCGCTGGTCAAGAAGCCGCTGTTGGTCATCGCCGACGAACCCACGGCCAACCTGGACAGCGCCAACGGCGAGCAAGTCCTGAGTCTGATGCAGGAGTTGAACGAGTCGCTGGGCATCACGTTCCTGTTTTCGACCCACGACCCGCGCGTGCTGGCCCACGCCCGCCGCGTGATCTACCTGGAAGACGGGCGCGTGGTCCGCGACGAGGTGCGCCAGCCGCCCGCCACGCGACGGCGACAGAGCGGCACCCGGCCGAGCGGCGAGGTGGCGTGATGCGCGCGCCGACCCTGATCTTGCGCCTGGCGGTGCGCAACCTGTTTCGGCACACCCGCCGCACCGTGCTGACGGCGACCGTGATCGTCGCCGGCGTGGGCCTGCTGGTGCTGGGCGAGGCGGTGGTGGCGGGCAGCGAGGACAACATCGTCGTGTCGGCCATCGACGCGCTGGTGGGTCACGTGCAGGCGCGTCCGGCGGGCTATCCCACCCAGCCGATGCAGCATCCGGTCGACAAGCTGCTGACGATTGACGCGCAAACAACCGCTTGGCTGGACCAGCACACCGTCGCTTGGACCGGGCGGCAGCTGTTCACGCCCACGCTGGTCTTTGGCGCCGAGGGGCTGCGGGTGCGCGCATTTGGCTACGACCCGGTGCGCGACGCCCAGGTGTTTCCCCGTGACCTGTGGAAAGTCCGCGGGCGGCAACCGGATCCTGCCAAGGACGAGATCCTGGTGTCGCGCGGCGTGGCGCAGCTGCTGGACATCCAGCCCGGCGACCGACTGGTGCTGCAGACCCGCACGCATCTGGGGGCGATGAACGCGCTGGAGGTCCAGGTCGCCGGCATCGTCGCCACCACCCAGACCGTGCTGGACTCGATGTCGGTGCTGGTGCCGTTGCCGCTGTCGTCGCGGCTGCTGGATTCGGCCCAGCCCAGCCACCTTTCGCTGCGCCTGGCGTCGCGGGACCTTGCCCCTGCCGCCAAGGTCGAGCTGGCGCGGTTGCTGGGCCGCCAGGCGACCGTGGTGACGTGGCAAGACGAGACCCGCGAGCTGGTCGAGCTGATGGGCACCAAGCAGGGGGCGATGCAGTTGATGGTCGCGATCCTGATGCTGCTGGCGGGCTTTGGCATCGCGAACACCTTGCTGATGGCCGCCTACGAGCGGGTGCGCGAGGTCGGCACGCTGCGGGCGCTGGGCCTGACCGAGGGCGGCGTGGTGGCGTTGTTCGTCGTCGAGGGCGCACTGGTCGGGGTGATGGGAAGTCTGGTGGGGATTGCGTGGGGCGGCGCGCTGTCGCTGTACTGGCAGGTGCACCCGATGGAGCTGGCGGCGACCGAGGCGATGGGCGCCAACCTGCCGATGTCGAGCCTGTTGTACACGCGCTTTGACCCCTGGTCGCTGTTCGCGGCCGCCGTGTTCGGTGTGGCGGTGGCCATGGTCGCCTCGATCCTGCCCGCCCGCACCGCTGCACGCGTGGCCCCTGCCGACGCCGTGAGGGCCGAATGAACACCCGCAACCTCAAGCATCTTGCGGTACTGGGGCGACTGGCCGGCCGCAACCTGCGCCGCAACCCGACGCGCACCGGCCTGACGGTCGGCATGGTCACGGTCGGCGTGGCGCTGCTGGTCATCGGTCAGTCGTGGATCGACGGGATGATGGGCGAGATGCTGCGAACCGCCACCGACGCCGCTGGGCACGTGCGCCTGGTCGACTCCGGCTATGCCCGCCGCGAGGCCTTGGCACCGCTGGACAAGAATCTAGGCAATGTCCACGTGTTGGCTAGCCGCCTGCGCAAGGTATCGGGTGTGGTCGAGGTCGTCCCCCGCATCACCACCGGCGTCACCGTCAGCACGGGCGACGAGATCGGCGACGTGTTCGCGCAGGTGGTCGGCGCACCGGAGCCCTATCTGCGCGTTCGTCTTGGCCTTTCACAGCGGCTGGTCGCCGGGCGGTGGCTGGGAACGGCCGCGGACGACATGGTGATGGGCGCCAAGGTGGCCGAGCAGGCGGGCGCGCGCGTGGGCGACGAGGTGCTGCTGCTGGGCGTGACGCAGGACGGGGCGATGTCGCCGCTGAAGGGACGGCTGGTCGGCATCGTCAAGGGCCCGTCGGCGTTGGTGGATCAGCAGATCTTCCTGCCGTTGGAGCGGGTGCAGTGGCTGACCGACATGCCGAGGGGGGCGACCGAGCTGCTGGTGTATGGCGCCGCGTACCAGGGCGGCATGCGCTTGGCGGAGCAGCTGCGGCGCGACCCGGTCAGCAAGGGGCTGGACGTCAGCGCGTGGTCGGACCGCGAGCCGTGGACGTCGATGACGCGAACCGTCGCCGCCGAGCGCATGATCCTGTTGCTGATCGTGGGCTTTCTGACGGCCATCGGCATCTGGAACACGGTGGTCACGTCGGTGCTCGAGCGGACGCGCGAGATCGGCGTGCTGCGCGCGATGGGGTTGACGGCGGCGGGGGCGGTGGGCCTGTTCGTGCTCGAGTCGCTGGTCGTGGGTCTGGTGGGCGGTGTGTGCGGGGCCTTGCTGGGTGCCTGGCCGGCGTGGTTGCTGCAAGAGCACGGCATCCATCTGGGCGCGGGCGTGGCCGACAAGGTGTCGATGCCGATGGCCGAGACGGTGCACGGCCTGCTGTCGGTCGAGATCCTGGTCACGGCGTTTGTGTTGGGCTTGGTGATCACGCTGCTGGGCAGCTTCATCCCCGCGCTGCGGGCCGCACGCATCCTGCCCGTCGTGGCGATGCGGTCGGGGAGGTAGTCGATGTCCTTGTCTCGCCTGGTGTTTCTGCTGACGGTCGTGGCCGTCGCCCTGCCCACCGCCGCCCGGGCCGACCTGGCGCCACCGCCCCCGGGAAAGGCCCCGCCGCGCGCCACCGGACCCGAGCCGACGACCGCGCCGCCGCCGACCGCAGACGAGCTGCTGGCGGCGGTGGACCGCAACCTGACGTTTCCCAGCCGCACCTCGCGCACCAAGATGACGGTGGTGGGCTCGGGGCGGACGCGCGAGTACGAGATGACCGGTTTCGGCCGAGGCGAGGAAGACGCCGCCGTCGAGTACCTGGCCCCGGCGCGCGAGAAGGGCACGCGGATGCTGAAGCTGGGTGCGGAGTTGTGGATCTACATGCCCAGCGTCGACCGGGTGCAGAAGATCTCGGGCCACATGCTGCGCCAGGGCATGATGGGGTCAGACGTGTCGTACGAAGACATGATGACGTCGCGCGAGTTGCGCAAGCAGTACCGGTCCAAGGTGTTGGGCGATGGTGTCGTGGATGGGCGGGCGTGCTGGCGCCTGGAGATGGTCGCCACCAACAACGCCGTGACCTATCCCAAGCGCGAGGTGTGCATCGACAAAGACAATTTCATTCCCCTGGAGCAGAAGCTGTACGCGCTGTCGGGGATGCTGCTGAAGGTCTGGACGATGTCGGACGTGCGGGCCTATGACGGCGGCCGCAAGTTTCCGCACCGCATGGTGATTCGCGACCAGTTGCGCAAGGGTTCCGAGACGCGCATCGACACGGTCGAGCTGAAGTTCGGCGTCGCCCTGCCCGCCGAGGTGTTCAGCCTGCGTTGGCTCGAGCGCAAGTAGCGGCAGTCGCGCCCCGCGGTGACAGCCCCCGCGAATCAGAGGCATACTCGCCCAACCCCACGGCCGGATGGACGGCCGGACCCGCCGATGGAGCCCCCGATGCCCGACAACCTCTTTCTGATGCAAGACAATCAGCGCCTGGGCCCCCTGAGCCAGGACGACGTCACGGCCATGGCGCGCAGCGGTCAGGTCACGCCGCAGACCCCGTGCTGGGCCGCCGGGATGCCCGAGTGGGCGCCGCTGGGTCAGGTGATGCCCGCGCTGTTTGCCGCCGCGCCGCCGCCGCCGTCGCGACCGATCCCGCCGCCGCCCGCCGCCCGTGCCTCGGCGCCGCAGCCGGTGCAGCCGCAACAGGCGTTCCAGCCCCAAGTGCAGGTGCCGGTGCAGACGGGGGGCGCCATCTTCGACGTGGTCAAGCTGGGCATGTACCAGATGCCCAAGATCTCGATCCGCAACGATGAAGTGGTGCTCGAGGCCGGCGCGCTGCACTACATGGTCGGCCAGATCGACATCGAGAGCGCCCTGCCCTCGGTCGGCGGCTTCCTGAAGTCCGCGATGACCCACGAGCGCGCGGTCAAGCCCCGCTACCGCGGCACGGGCGACATCTACCTGGAGCCCACCTTTGGCGAGGTCAACGTGCTCGAGCTGAACGGCGACGCCTGGGTGCTCGACAAGGGCGCCTTTCTGGCGTGCGAGAAGACGGTCGAAGTCGGCATGTACTCGAACAAGGCGTTTTCGGGCCTGTTTGGCGGCGAGGGCTTCTTCCAGACGCAGGTGTCGGGCTACGGCAAGGTCTTCTACCTCGCCCAGGGGCCGGTGCAGCGGCTCGAGCTCGACGGCAGTCAAGTGCTGACGGTGGATGGCAGTTTTGCGGTGGCGCGCACGGCCAGCCTGGAATTCGAGGTCAGCAAGGCCACCAAGGGTCTGCTGGGCACGATGGCGTCGGGCGAGGGCCTGGTGAACCGGTTTCGCGGGCGTGGCGTCGTGATGATCGCGCCGATTCCCAACCAGTTCGTCACGATGCTGGGCGAGTTTGCCAGTGTGCGGGCGGCCGTGGCGTCCAAGAGCTAGGGGAAGCGAGCGGACAGTCATCCCCACGGCGACCCAGCGGGGACCGGAACCGCCCCGTGCCCCCGGAGGCCCATGCCGACCGCACCCGACCCGATTCGCCAGATCGACGACCTGGACCGCGAGCTCGCGGCAACCGGCGACCCCGACCGCGCCGTCCAGGAGAAGCGGTACCTGAAGAGCGACCTGCACTTCCACGGCCACACCCTGCCCGCCGTGCGCCGCCGTGCCCAAGCCCTGCGCGCCGGCAAGCCCTACACCGATGCCGCGGGGCTACGGGCGCTGGTCGACGTCGCGTGGGCCAGGCCCTCGCACGACCTGCACCTGCTGTCGGTGCTGCTGCTCGAGCTGGACCGCAAGCTGCTGGGTCCCGACGACCTGCCGTGGCTGCAGGGTCTGGTGCGCACGAGCTTCACGTGGGCCTATGTCGACTCGCTGGCGGCGTGGCCGCTGGGTGATGTGGTAAGGCGGCACCCGGAAGCCCGCGCGGCGCTTCGACAATGGGCGCGCGACGACGACGTGTGGGTGCGGCGTGCGGCGGTGCTGGCCGAGCTGGTCGAGCTGCGGCAGGGGCGAGGCGACTTTGCCCACTTCGAGACGCTGGTGACGCCCCTGCTGGTCGAGAAGAGCTTCTGGATCCGCAAGGCCATTGGTTGGGTGCTGCGGGATGTGTCGAAGCTGCGGCCAGAGCTGGTGCGGGGCTTCGTCGGTCGTCTTGGCGCGCAGATGGCGCCGCTGACGTTGCGTGAGGCGACGCGGAAGCTGGCCGACGTCGAGGGGGGCTGAGCCGACATGCGCTATCTTGCCGCTGCACTGGTGACGGTCGTGCTGGGGCTGGCGTCGCGCCGCTGGCCGGTGCTCGGCACGGCGGCCGGTGACGTGCTCTATGCGACCGTGGCCTATTGGGGTTTTCGCTGGTTGGCGCCGCAACGGCCGATGATCCACGCGGCCGTGGCGGCCGTGGCGTTTTGCGTTGCGGTCGAGGTCGGTCAGCTGTGGCACCCGGTGTGGCTCGAGACGATCCGGGCGACGCGGTTGGGCGGGATGGTGTTGGGGCACGGGTTTTTGTGGACCGACCTGGGGTGGTATGGGGTGGGCGTGCTGGGGGGCGCCATTGCTGACCGGGCGTTGCAGGATTTGGTTGACGGCGGTGGGGTCAGGTAGTGCCAGTTGCCAGATTCCATGCGCCGGCTCCACAGCCATGAAACGGGACAGGGGACGGCCGGTACCTTGGTTTGCAGCCGAGGCCGGGGCCAGGCCGAGCCGGACCCGCGTGCGTGATGGCCCGGCGCCCCGTGCCGTCGACGCCGTCTTGCGTCGCCAAGCGGTTCGGGCATCATCGCAGACATGAATACAATCTATTCACCAGGCGAATACTTCCACCGGTGGCTCACCCCCTTGCTTCAGAGCGCGGCGCACGATCAGCCGGTCGTCGTGCTGACCGGAGCGAGACAGGTGGGAAAGAGCACGACCGTTCGCAACGAGGAACCGTTCTGCGACTGGCCCTACCGCACGCTCGATGATCTCGACCTGCTCGGCCGGGCCCGCACTCGCCCCGAAGACCTGTGGGCAGGAACGGATCGCGTGGTCATCGACGAGGTCCAGCGCGCCCCCGAGCTCCTGCTGGCGGTCAAGCGGGCCGTCGACGAGAACCCTGGGCGTCGCTTCGTGCTGACCGGTTCGGCAAACCTGCTGATGATGAGCCGCGTCGCAGAGAGCCTGGCGGGTCGGGCGGTGTACGTCGAGATGCTCCCCATGTCCCTGGGCGAGTCCCTGCATCGGCCGCCACCGTCCGTGCTCGAAGATGCGCTCGCGGGAGTGCTTCCGAACGAGGGCAAGCTGCCGAATGGGCCTCGCGATCCGTGGCCGCTGATCCTCCGCGGGTTCCTGCCGCCCCTGTTGCGCTTGGACAGCTCGGTCGCTGCCGTCCGCTGGTGGGAAGGCTACGTCGCCACCTACCTGGAGCGGGATCTGCGGCAGTTGTCGCAGATCGAGTCGTTGCCGGACTTTCGCCACCTGATGCAGGCGCTGGCCCTGCGCAGTGGCCAGCTCCTGAACCTGTCCGAGACCGCGCGCGACGTCGGCCTGTCACAGCCCACCGCCCATCGCTACACGCGACTTCTCGAAGTGAGCGGCCTGTTCCACGCGGTGCCTGCCTTCGCGCGCAACCGGACCAAGCGCTTGATGAAGTCGCCCAAGGCGCTCTGGACCGATCCCGGCCTGGCGTGCTTCCTCGCGGGAATCCACGACGCCGCGACGCTGATGGAGTCACGAGAGGCAGGCCGGCTGTTCGAGACCCTGGTCTGGCTGCACCTGGGCATTCTCGCGCAACGGATGACCCCCCGGCCGACGCTGCATCACTGGCGCACCGCCACCGGCGTCGAGGTCGACTTCGTCGTCGAGCACGGGCGGCGCCTGCTCCCGATCGAGGTGAAGTCCACCACCCGCCCCGGCTACGATGATGCCAAGGGCGTCGAAGCGTTCCTGGCCGAGTACCCCGAGGCCAAGGTCGGACTCGTCATCCATGCCGGCGACGAGGTGCGGCGGCTGGGCGAGCGGGTGGCGGCGGTGCCATGGTGGGTGCTTGCGGGGGGGTGAGGGGGCCGGTCGCCGTCGTGAATCTCCTGTGCGGGTCCAGCGTCTGCGCGTGGCGCCGACACCGCGACCGGGGGATGGGGGTCAGATAGTTCCAGTTGCCAGGTAGTGCCCCCCCACCAGGTGTCCGCCCACAAGAGCGAACGGTTCACGGCTCCTGACCACCCTACGCACTTCGGTGGCAGAGCGCCGAACTCGTCGGACTGGCCCCGACCTGGAACATGGAACTACCTTCTCTGACCCTCGGGCCTCTCGAGCCTCACGGTGGTCGCCGACTTGGCTCTGCGGCGCGGGGGAGGCCTTGCGGTCGCGCTCGAAGCTGCGTGCGAGAGGGTGTGCGGTGCGCCGTCGTGACCGGGCTCGCCGCCTCGGCTCACCCCTCGTCCAACCACCCGCCGACGCCCGCCAGACCCAGCAGCAGGTCCGGCCCGTAGGCCCCCGCCGGCGTCTGATAGCCGGGCACCGCCTGACCCGCCAACGCCTTCAACGCCAGCGTCAGCGCGGCATCTGCCGTCAGCGTGTAGCCTTCCGGCGTCTGCACCCGACTCGTGACGGTGCGCCCGCTGGCGTTGCTGGCCTCGCCCCACACCCGGACGTCGCCGCGCTTGCGCGCATCGTCGCTGGGACCGGCGGCCCCGGCAGAGATGCGGGCGTTCAAGAAGCGCTGCACCGGTGCGGACTTCATCACGGGTCCCAGCCATCCCGCCACGCGGCTGCCCCACACGAAGCGGCGCGGCATGGCCATGTAGACCTCGATGTCGGCAATGCCGGTGGTGCGCCACGCGGTCGCGACGTCGCCCCACGGGATGGTCGACGCAAGGGTCGGGCCGCGGCCGAAGTCGATGGTGCGCACGCGGTGCGCCGGACCGACCTGCGTCAGGACGCCGTCGCGCCGCACGAATCCGCCCTTGTCCATGTTGGCGACCGCGGTCCGCGCCGTGCCGCGCGAAACGCCGCCCCTGGACTGGAAGCCCAGGCGCAGGCGCACCGCGTCGGGCAGCCGCCGCTTCAGATGCGCCGCCATGCAGTCGGTCGGCACCACGTCGAAACCCGCGCCGGGAAGCAGCATGACGCCAGCCGCCAAGGCCTCGCGATCCCGTGCCGCCAGGGCCTCGAACACCGCGATCTCGCCCGTGATGTCCAGGTAGTGCACGCCGCGCGCCAGGCAGGCGTCGACCATCGGCGCGGAAGTGCGTTCGAACGGTCCCGCGCAGTGCAGCACCACGGTCATGCCCGCCAGGCCCTGGGCCGCGTCCTTCAGGTCAAACGCGCGGTGCGGCAGGGCCAATTCGCGCGCCAACGCGGCCAGTTGGGCTTCGTCGCGGCCGGCGAGCGTGGGCGTCAGGCCGCGCGCCACCGCCAGGCGGGCGATCAGGCGGCCGGTGTAGCCATAGGCACCGTAGATCAGAAGGGACTGGGACATGGGGGCCTTCTCCCTGGCGCCGGGCGGTACGGGCGCGGCCAAGGTGAAGGCGAACCGGCGAACCGTCAAGGTGCCCGCCGCGGCGGCGCCGGCGGTGCGGGTCAGAAGCAGACTTCGTACATGCTCACGTAACCGCTGTCGGGGAAGGTGGTCTTGCCTTCGAAGCAGTTGCTGTTGACGCCGCGGCCGTCGAACGACGCGACCAGCACGCCGTCGTCGAAGTACTGGAACGTCAGGCGGTCGGGCGCCGGCTGGGCCCAAGTGCCAGTGTAGGTCGCGGGGGCGTCGACGAAACCGATGGTGCCGCCGACGTTGAAGACGGTGGCGTGCGTGCTGATCGACGACGGGAACAGGGTGCACTCGAAGTACGAGATCAGGCCGGTACCGGTGCAGTGGTCGTTCGTCGCGGCGTCGTCGGGCGCGATCGAGACCGGATAGGTCAACAGGCTGACCGTGCGCGTGACGGAATTGTCGGCAAGCGTGTTCTCGACCGAGCTCGAGGTGACGCTGGCCTGCACGGCGACGGCGGCGGCGGCGTACGGAATCGCCAGGTCGAAGAACACGGTCTTGGTCGCACCCTTGTTCACCGTGCCGAGGGGGCAGAGCAGGCGCGTGCCCGACAGCGTGCAGGTCGAGGTCCGGGCGCCGAGGGTGCCGAGCACATACACGGCAGGGCTGGTCATCGTCTGGGGCAGTTGGATGGTCAGGTTGGCATTGCTCGCGTTCCTGGTGCCGTTGTTCTTCACCGACACCTGGAACCGGCCGGTCTCGTAGACGTGCTGGTTGGCGGGAAGCGCAACGGTGACGGCCAGGTTGGCATTGGAGGCAGCGTAGGCCGGCAAGGCCACCAGCAGGCCGGCGAGGACAGGGACGAAGCGGTGCATCATGGTCAAGACCTTCAGGGTTGGGCGAGCCGTTGGGCGCACGAGGCGCAGCCATGCCGCGACGGAGTCGTCGAGCGATGGCGTTCTCTTTTGGGACATGCGCGCGAAAGGCTCAAGCACGGTGTCTGCAAGTTCGCGTCACCGCGCGGCCTTTTCGGTCACGGCGAACGGGGCGTGCGGCGGCGTTCCGGGTTGAAGCCAGCGCCGGCGCGAGGGCCCTGGCGGTCCGGCACTGACGCGACCGGGCACGTCGTAGCTGGAACCTGGAACAACTGACCCCGGAAGCGATCCTTGCAAATCGAAACCCATCCTTTGTGATTGCAAGCATGCTCCCGAGGAGAGGGTGTCAGGACTTGACATGTGACATCTCTGCTTGGGCCCGACCCGTTGCGCTGCGGGCGAGTCGTCCTCTCCAAGCCATTGGATCGAAGCTGTTCTTGGACCCGACGCGTGGACTCTCTGGCACCCGCCTCCCACCAGAAAGGTGTCACGTGTCAAGTCCTGACACCACTACTCTACCCGGGGCGTGTCCGTCTGTCGGCCGGAAACTCAAGCGATTGCGGGTGGTTCTAGAGGTTGACCCGGGGGGATCTGGCGGCGCAGACTTGCGGTCGGTCGCTCGGAAAGGGCCGACTCGGGGTCGGTCTGGCGGTGGGCGGGGGTCGTTTCGGGGGGCGTACTGTGTTTGCCGCTAGTATGTTCGCCTCAGCGGATGGCCGCCGATGGGCGAAGCGACTTCCTTCCCTTCGAGGTTCGACGTGGCATCCCAGCCAAGGAAACCTGCAGCACCCGCCCCGCGCACTCCACGTGGATGGCGCCGCTTCACTGCCCTGGGGCTCGCCTTTGCGACGGCGATCTCCCTCGCCTGGCTCTACCGCGGCGACCATGCAGGTGTGTGGTTCTACTTGCGTCACGACGACTTGCAGGAGCTCGCGGAGGCAGTGATGGCCGCTGGTCAGGTCAAGAGCCTCTATCTGCCGCGGCCGGGTCAACGGTTCTTGACGATGAACGATGTGCGCCTCACGACGGATCCGTCGCGGTTGCGCGAGGGTTCGCCCGACCAGCCCATTGTCCTTCTGGGGACCTTTGCACGAACGAGCGGAGTTTCGATTCGGACGATTCGCGACCTGGAAAGACGCCTGACGAATCTGGGGCTCGAGGGCTTGTCCTGCGAGGACGCTGAGCCGTGTCGCGAGGTCGACTGCCCGCTGCAGAGGGTGACCCAGATGGGCTTCCTGCGCTGGCGGGCCAACTGGCCGTCCTTTCCGGGGGTGACCTATATCTACAGCGTTGACGGTCACGACGTCGCTGGCGACTTCGATGTGTACTGGCAGCCCGATGTCGAGTCCGTCGAGCGCATGGACGGCCGCTGGTTCCTGGTCAAGCGCAAGCCCTGGTCGCGATGAACGCGTGCGCCAGACGATGGACGTGGGGCGATGGGGCTAGTTCCAAGTTGCCAGGTCCGATGGGCTTCGTAGACAAGGCGGCGCTACTTTCGGGATCGTTACAGGTGAAGCTTTCGCGTTCGCTGTCGCGGCAACGGGCGAGGGCCCTGGCGATCCGGCACTGCCACGACAGGGTACGTCGCAGCCTGGTAACTGGTAATACCTGACCCCTTCGCACTTGACCACGCAGCGGCACCACAGCACCCTCCCCCAACCAAGCTTTCGACCCTTGCAGACGTCTGCAAGGGTCAAAAGCGCACGCCACCAGCGAGAGCCCGCATGCCCACCGACCTCGCCGCACCCGCAACGACCGAGTCCTTCCTCGAGATCCTCGACGACCTGCGCCGCCTCTCCCGCGACCACCTGCTCTTCTACCGCCTCGAGGTCGGCCGCCTGCTCCTCGACCGCTTCTTCCGAGGCAGCGCCGCAAACTACCGCGACTTCTCGAACGCCAAGGCGCACAGCTTCGGCACGTTCGCCACCGTCTGCGCCGACGATCTGCGCGTCTTCGGCCTTGGCGAACGGACCCTGCGCGATTGCATCCTCGCCCGCGTCGTCTTCGACACGCTGCCACCCCCGGTCCGCGACTCGCTCGGCTTCTCGCACG
>CAYURO010000008.1:0-2998 GCA_964447285.1 uncultured Enterobacteriaceae bacterium
TGGA
This sequence comes from uncultured Enterobacteriaceae bacterium, assembly GCA_964447285.1. Lineage (GTDB taxonomy): Bacteria > Myxococcota_A > UBA9042 > UBA9042 > UBA9042 > CAJBNH01. Next base: position 5 of record CAYURO010000008.1, read on the forward strand.
TCAGTTTCAGAGCGATGAGGTGGATCAGTTTCAGAGCGCTGTTGACAGCGGTCTTGCCGTCCAGCTCCACGATGGCACCGAAGAGCGGTCCATCCCCGCGAACACGGGGCGGTCGCGGAGGCCATGGGGCCGGAGGCTGCCGCGAAGGGTCCATCCCCGCGAACACGGGGCGGTCCGGTTCGTGGAGCCAGGCTGACGCACGCCCGCCGGTCCATCCCCGCGAACACGGGGCGGTCGCCGTCCCGGGCGTCACCAAAGACAAGGATCGCGGTCCATCCCCGCGAACACGGGGCGGTCTTCGGATCGTCCGCGGCCGAGAGCCGCACCTTCGGTCCATCCCCGCGAACACGGGGCGGTCCACCGGCGCATCCGCTCGAACTCCCGCTCGGTCGGTCCATCCCCGCGAACACGGGGCGGTCCGGCGCTTGCGCTTGCAGGCAAGGCGGGAGGCGGGTCCATCCCCGCGAACACGGGGCGGTCTTGCGGGTCAAGACGCCAGACGCCTTTAGGTCGGGTCCATCCCCGCGAACACGGGGCGGTCGCGCACAGCGAGTTCTGCCAGGACCACCGAAAGGGTCCATCCCCGCGAACACGGGGCGGTCCATCCCCCGCAGCCGGGAGACTTCGGGCCGTAGGGTCCATCCCCGCGAACACGGGGCGGTCGTCATCCCCGACTTGAACCCGGACCTGTTCGGAGGTCCATCCCCGCGAACACGGGGCGGTCCCGGCGCAAGACCGCCACACACGGGCGATCAACGGTCCATCCCCGCGAACACGGGGCGGTCTCTGTAACAGTTTCCGCCAAAATCTAAGATAAGGGTCCATCCCCGCGAACACGGGGCGGTCCCAAGCTGGCGCTGGGCCTGTTTGTGTCGATGGGGTCCATCCCCGCGAACACGGGGCGGTCTCGTCGAGCTGAATCCACCCCTTGGCATTCCACGGTCCATCCCCGCGAACACGGGGCGGTCTTGGCACCAACGCCGACAACAACGCAGACAAGGGGTCCATCCCCGCGAACACGGGGCGGTCATCGAAGCCGAGGGCGGACAGGACACCCAGACGGGTCCATCCCCGCGAACACGGGGCGGTCTCCACCGAGGACAAGCCGCTGTAACGGCGGCGGGGTCCATCCCCGCGAACACGGGGCGGTCCTCCGCATCCATGCGGAGTAAGTATCCTCATAGGGTCCATCCCCGCGAACACGGGGCGGTCAGCCATTTCCGCACCGCGTCCAGGGTGTACGCCGGTCCATCCCCGCGAACACGGGGCGGTCGACAGCCGGCCGAGGAACGCCTCGAGGAACTCGGGTCCATCCCCGCGAACACGGGGCGGTCCTCTTCGCCGGCGGCCGGCTTCATCGCGATCAGGGTCCATCCCCGCGAACACGGGGCGGTCTCTGTGGAGAATTCCAACACACTTCGCGCCGCACGTCACGCCGGCACGGTTTGCGGCGGAGGCCGCGACGAACTATGTCGTCTTGTCAGTGGGCCCAGGATGGTCACCGAGGCCAACCAATTCCGGTGCCGGCGGCCTGCCTCGCGACGGCAGGAACGGATGCTCACTTTTCAAAAAGCGCTCGGCGGCCTCGACAAGCTTGCGTTCGGCCTTGTCGAGCGCCGTCCGCGACAGGAACAGCCCGTCGACTTCGACCATCTCTCGCGGCGGCGAGCCCAGAGTCTCCAACCCCAGGCCGCCCGGCCGAGCGTTGTCTTGCCACAGCATCACGAGGCTGCCGCCCAGGTCGGCTTGCCAATCGCCCAGCACCGCCCATACCCGCATCCGCACTTGAGGATTCATGCGCGGCTGCACGTACACCCCAGGGGCCGCTTCCAGCATGACCGACGCCAGGAAGCCCCTGAGCCGCGGTTGGACGTCACGGGTCACCACCACCGTCATCGCCATGTGCGCTCCTCGTGGGCGGAAGTTCCATGTCCTCCAGCGGTGCCGGGCGCTTGGGGTCGATGGTGTCTGCACGCAGCGCCATCTTGATGCGGTCGATCATCGTGGCCACCAGTTGCTGTCTGCGGAATTCCTTGCCGCACAACGCTCGCACCGCCCGTTCGATATCCGGTTTGGGCTGGCCATTGCAGGCTTTCACCGCAGCAAAGGCAACCGGCAGTGTCACGCTGTCGCGGAACAGGTCCGCGATGTCCAAGCAAAAGGCGACGCCCGAGTCCTCATGGATGAAGCCCAGTTGCGGAATCGCGCCGACCAGCGCCGTGGCAATCTGCGCCGCCGCCACCACCGCGGTCGAGGCGTGATTGATGGCCTGGTTGGCGTGGTCGTCGCCGTCGGGATTCTGCCGGTCGTAACGCCTGCCGTGCCACGCGATGCCAAAACGTTCCGCCAGACGCTTGTAGGTCACCTTCATGCGCGCACCCTCGATGCCGCGCAGCGTGTCGATGTCGGATTGTGGCAGCACTTCGCCCAGGCGCCAGGCGTACATGCGGCGGACGATGGCCAAGCGCAGCCCCGGATCCGCCCACCACGCCGCCTGCCGTCGCGCCAATGCCGAGTCGTCCGGCCCGAAGGGCATGGACGCGTACATCCGCACGCCGTCGTCGCCGGCCGCCACCAAAGCCGTCCCGTGGCGCGCCAACAATCGCAGCGCGTCGTGCGTCACCGCCGAGCCTGGCTGCAGCACGATGCCCGACACCGTTTGGTAGGGGATGTCGTACGCCCCGGCAGGCAGATCCGTGGTGCCCGCCGTCACGAAGTGCAGCGTGCCGTCTTCTGCCGACAGCCGACCGCGGCCCATCCACAAGAGGCCGTGCCGATCTCCATGGGGCACGCGCGCGGCATCGAGTCCGAGACGTCCTGGCAGCATAGTCCCCGCCTACTGGCCTGCCGGCCGCACCAGCAGCATTCCGTAGCCGAACGCGCGGTGCCGACCGATGCCACGTGCCAACACCGCATGAAACGCAGTGCCGTCGAGAACTTCCAGCGTGCCCTCGAACTCGGCCTCCGGCATCGTCATCAGCCGGGTGCCGCGTC
>CAYURO010000008.1:3098-141507 GCA_964447285.1 uncultured Enterobacteriaceae bacterium
CCGTGGGTCTGGATCTCGGCCTGATAAGCGTCGAGTTCGAGGTCGCGTTCGTGGCCATCGACCATCTTGTGGTTGCGAACCGTCGGCCTGACGCGCACTTGAAATGCCAGCTGCAGTCCCGTGCGCCACAACTCAGCCTGTGGCATGGCCTTGACCTGCAGGCCGCGCAGCGCCTGACGCCACTGCGGCTCGGCGCGTTCCGTCGCAGCTTGTAGCGCCGCTTGGTCGGCCCGCGCATAGCCCAGCACCCGCAGCTCCCGCACCCCGGCCGTCACCGGCAGCAGCGCAAACGGTTTGGGCGCGAGTTCTGGCCCTAGCAGTGCGAACAGCGCCGCATGGACGGCGTAGCCCTCGTCGGCGTCGCGAAGTTCTTGGCCGTCGTGCCGGATCGCGCGCCACACACCCGGCAGATCCAGCCGCAGATCCAGCAGGTACAGCACGTTCGGCACTGCTGCCGGGCCCGAAACCGGCGCGACTGGCACGAACAGGTCTGGCATGTCGGGCATGAACAGATCGGTCTGGCCCGGGTGTGACTTGCTGGTCATGTTGCACTTCCCGTGGCCGTGTCGCGCCGAAGCAGGCCGTGCAAGATTCGCCGCTCGCCGACGTGGATTTGATTGCGCCAGTCGCGTTCCTCGGTCACGAACAACTCCTCGTGTCGCGAGTCGCCCTGTGGGTGCGGTTCGTCGCCGGGCCACCAGATGGGCCGCGGCCCCGGCGAATCACGGTGCACGCGACGCGTCGGGTCCTGCCAGTCGGCCAACAACGCGGCCGCGAGCGACTCGCTTTGGACGATGCCAAGGTACAGCGGTGCGGCAGGCAGGCAGGCCTTGCGCCCCAGGAACAGCGGTCGGGCCGGGTGTCGGACGGCCTGCGCAACTTCGGCAATGCCCGGGTGGCCATCGCCGTCCAAGCCCACGGCTACGGTGTAGAGCGCGTCAGCCCAGTGGTCGCGCCAGCGCTGGTGGGTGCCGGTGCTCGCCTCACCGCCGCGCCGCTCCTCGACCCGCCCACGTGTCGTCCAACTGACCGCTTCTTTTCCCTTGGTCAGCAGGTGCGGCTGGCCCAGGTCCACCGTCTGATACTCGGTCAAAGGCTGCCCGTCGCGGTCCAGGCGTGCCGCCCAGCGCAGCCGTTCCTGCATCGCCTGCAGCTTCGCCCAATCCGCGTGGTCCCAGCCCAGCGCATTGCCCAGCAGCCCGGCCAACATCGAGCGGCTGGGGTGCCGCGCGGTCCGACCCAAGGCGTCCACCGTCGGCGCGCCAAAGCTCATCAGCGGCGCGTCGAAGCGCAGCAACAGAACGTCGCGCATCGGCTACTCCTTGATCTGCGCGGCCGCCCACTTCGCGACCTCGGCGACGCTTGGCACCAGCACGCCAGCGGCGAGGCCCAGCGCGTCCTTGCCACCGATGGCCGCCGCCTTGCGGGCCTCGCTGGTCAGATACATCGCGTCGAGCTCTTTCAGATGCGTGCCGAGGGCCTTGAACGCGTTGGTCTGGAGGTCATCAGCCCTGACCGGCTTCAGGAATGCGTTGGCAAGGCTCCGAGGTTGGGCATTGCCTGCTTCAACCAAGACCAGATGGGCGCGACTGTAGGGCGCGGTCGAGCCCTTCTTGGCGCCGGGGGAGACCGTGGTGATGGTGTGGACCAGAGCCTCGACAACCTTGGCGGCGACGTCGCCATCCAGCCCCTTGAGGTTCTCCCGGAGCAGGTCCACGTCGATCACGACATAGCCGTAGTAGAGGCCCGTGGTCAGCTCCGTCGAGTTGATATGGCCGGACCCAAGCTCGCCCGTCTCCTGCACCAAATCGTCGATGGCAGAGAAGTAGTCGGACTCCGAGTTCTCACCGTGCACTGTGAACGCATGTGCGACGTGGACGGCGGCGTCGGTGCGGGCGAGAACGTCCGAGGTGACCATACGTCCGAAGACCGCGCCGTCGAGACCTGCCGCCCCCTTGTGCAGCGCCTCCAGGTTCTTCTTCAACTCCTTGGCATCGACCAGCTTGCCGATGGCCTCGCTGAGCTTCTTCGCTGCGTCCTTCCCCGTGCCTGCAGCGGCGGCCTGGACACCGGCATCTTGCGCAATCGTCAGCCCGACCCGGACCAGTTCGCGCAGCTCGACCCGGCCCAGGACCGTCACCTGCTTCGAGTCCGTTCCCTTGCTGCCGGCGTCTTCGGAGCCCGTTGCGTCTGCTGATTCCTCCTCGCCCTTCTTCTTCTCGGTCTTCTCTTTCTGGCCGAGCACCACAGCCTGGAGCTTGCCGGCAATCGCTTGGGCAAGTTTCTCCGGCACATGGTGGTCCTTCACCAACGGCTCGACGACAAAGCGGCCGATCGCTTCACGGGACCGCACCGACATCTCGACGCCCAGAGACGCCAAAGAGTGCATGGTCGTGGCATCCGGCGTGTTGTCCGCGTTGAGCCCATGGCGACGCCAGTGGCGCTTCAAGCACTGCGAACTGATGCGCGTTCGCGTCGCTCCGCCAAACGGGATGCGCTTGGCAAACCCGGCGTCGTCGCGGTTCAGAAGGCTGGCGTGGTACGGGGTCAACGTGTGGATCTGGATGAAGCGGGCGGTCATGGTGGGGCTCCTTCTCGTGGGCTGGTGTCGGGTCAGTGTTGGCGTTGCGCGCGCTCTTGCGCGAAGTAGCTGCGGGCGATGTCGCGGCGCACCTCGTCTTCGTCGTCGCGCCCGGCGCTGAGAATCAAGCGACAGAGGTCGACCGGGTGCAACGGCTCGCCCTTGCTCGCAATCTGGCTGATCACGCCGCGCACTTCGTCCTCGAGTCGGTCCGGCCCTGCTCGCAGGAATCGGACCAGGCGCAACTCGCTGACGCCGGCCGACAGCAACGTGCGCCCAAGGCCACTGCCACGCCGGCAGTCCGTTGGCCCCGCGGCGGCGATGGCCCAGCACGTCATGGCCCAAGCGCGTTCGGCCGTGTCACGTTCCTGTCCCTCGACTGCGGGCAGATGCCCGGCCGGCTCGACGACGGTTGTCAGAAGTCGCCACAGCGCGGGCCGAGTCGGGTCGCACGGTCGGCCCCGCCGCAAGTCGGCGACATCGCCGGCGCCCAGGCGGCCGATATGTTTGACCAGCCGCCAGACCACGTCTGCAAGCGGTTGCCGAACGCCGGGGTTCTGCTCCAACTGGCTCATGCCGCCTCCAGATCCCCGTCCGTTGCCGGACGGCTGCGCAGGTAGAGGGTGTCGAACGAGAGATCGATCTCCCCTGGCCACTCCACCGAGCCCGACACGACTCGCACCGAGGCAAAACGCCCGTCGCGCAAACGGCGGAACACGCCGGTGTCCAGGTAAGGCGAGACATCGAAGATCCGCACCTCGCCGTTGTCGAATGACAACTTCAGGCGCCACTGCGCAAGGGGTGTGACCTTGGTGACGAACGGACCCATGGGCAGCCTCCTACTTCAACGGGTCGATGCGGAACAGCTCTTCGCCGCGCACCGCAAGTTGCCAATCTGCGAGCAGTTCATCCCGGTGCAATTCGATCCAGGCAAGGACCAGTCGCTCCTTGGAAATCGGCAACGCACCAGCCAGCCGGTCGCCGGACGGGATGTCGTAGGTTGCCTTGTCGCTCTGATACTCGACGTGGATGTGCGGTGCGTGGTGCCGCTCGTTGTCCATGAAGAACATCTTGACCAGAAGGCCGTGGAACATGCTGATGGTGGGCATCTTTGACCTCACGCCGTCGCAGCGTCGGCATTTGGGTTTGAATCGCCTGCGGACCCCCTCGGCAGGATGAGGTGCTTGTTGACCGCCGCCCCGTAGAGTACGCCTTCGGCCGCGGCGATGGCGCGATAGCGCCGGGGGCCGCTGAAGGGTGTGGCGTCGATTGCCGCAGCAAGCAGTGCGCGGCACTGCTCGAACAGCCAGCGGCCCCACGTGGCTTGGGCGGTGTCGGGGTCGAGGTCAGCGTCTTCCCAGAGCCGCTCAAAGAAGTGCTCGTCAACCCGCCGATCAAAGGCCATTGTCCAAGGATCTGCTGACTTGGCGTCCATCTTCAGCTTGTCGGGCGCCGCCTGTTGCAGCGTCAACACGGCCGGGCGCAACACTGACTTACGCGCCTCGGCAGCCTGCTTGACCCGGTCGACGGCGGTGGCGGCGAGTGCCGCGTCCGCGGTCCGGCCTCGTGCACGCGGCGGAATTGGCAGCCACCGCTCGTGCAGGCCCTCCGTCTTGCCCTGACCGCGGGTGAGTGCCTGCATCAACAATCCGGCGTCGGCCCGTTCCGCACCATACGCCCCGCCATGTTGCCAGTCGCCACCGAAGGCAAGTTCGACGACCTTCGCGTAGTGGAACCCCTGTTTGCTGACGCTCAACGCGGCGCCGCCCTCTTTGCCGACCGGGCACCACGGGTCGCCAACGCGACCGTTGCGGTCCTTTGCGGCGATGCGCAGGACCGCAGTCCCAGTCGACCTCGCGGTAATCCCCCCCTCTCCATCGACCAGGCGAATCCGCCGACACACTTCGATGAACAGGGGATCGAGATCGGCCAGTGCGAGGCTATCCGAACCGTCCCATGGCACCAACCACGTTAGGGCGAGGTCGCCTTCAAGGCCTTGCAGTTCGGCGACAGACGCCCTGCCAGCCAGACACCGGGCGACATCACGCCGCCAGCGCGCGCCCCAGTTGCGGCCAGGTGCGTACGCCACCAGTGCCCGACTCCCGTAGCCACCGTTCATCCGCGCGATGCCGTTGATGGATTGGCCGCCAAAGCCGTCCATGGTCTGCACGCTGACCAGCGCAAACATCCACTGTTCGGGCAGTGCGCGCGCCGCTGTCGCGATCTTGACGTCGTGATCCTTTGCCGTCACCAGCATGTCGAGGTCGTCCGCCGTGAGCTTCTCCGACCACTCCTTGTCTTTGGCGGCGAGGTCGGTGCCCTCCGCCTTCTTCGACTTCTTTGCGAAAGCCCCCTCCGGCACCGGCGGCTGCAACATCGCAGGTTTGCTCAAATCCTCGACCACCAAACACCATGGCTCATTCTGGCCGGCGGTCAGGTCGCGCAGCCAGGCGCACCAGTCATCCTCGGTAGCAGCCCCTGCATCCACGCCGGCGAGCCCCTGCCGGTTCAGCGCAATCGCGGCCAGTTGCACCAGGAAGCAAAACCACGGCTGCCGCTGATGGCGGCGCAGCGCGCAGAAGGCTTCGATGTCCCTGGTTGCCAGCCGGCACAGTACTCCGGGCAGCGTCAAATCCAGCCGCTGCCCTTCAGCCGTTCGCACGGAGATCAGCGGCTCGGTGAGTAGGTTGCACGCCGTTCCCTCAGCCATCGAGGCCTCCGTCGTCGCCCGCCTGCACTGGCCGCAGTCCAAGCCTGTCGTAACGCAGCGTCAGGCTTCCGTACTCGATGCGCAGGCTACCGTCTAATGCAATCGTGTCTACCACGGCGGCGGCCGCTGGGACAGCGACGGCCAGCCAACCGGGCACGTTGAGGCGAACAACTGGCCTGCCAAATGGCCCCGGGGTTGGCCGTGACAGCTCGACCACCCGATCGTCTGCACCCAGTCGCGTCCTCACCTCACGCAACTCATGCGAAGGAAAGGCGTTGTCCTCCAGCGGGTCATTCCACGGCAGCTTGACGACATGGGCCTGACTGCGCAGCGCGCTGATGCCGCCGATGCAGTGCTGGTCATGCTTGCGCCACCCGGCCGAAAAGGCCGTCCCCTGCGTCGCTGCCACGATTGCCCGCAACGCCTCAGGATGCGTAGCCAGCTCCACCAACTCCCGATTCATCGCAGGAATCCGCCACATCGGCTTGGCCTCGATCTGCCGCCAGGTCGCCTCGATCACTCGCAGGTCGTCGTACACGCTGCCCAGACCCGCAGGTCCGCGCACCTCGCCCGTCTTCTCACGAATCATCGCGCCCAAGTCGCGGTCCTCGGGCACCAGCACCACGGCACAGGCTTCAGTGTAGCCCTTCGGCCGATCCTTCCGCTCGTGCCGATGCAACCGTCCGATACGTTGCAGCAGGACGTCCACCGGGCAGAGGTCGGTCAGCAGCAGGTCTGCGTCCAAATCCAGGCTCTGCTGAACGGTCTGCGTCGCCACTGCCACGCAGCCCTGCCCACGCAAACTGTCCTTGCCGAAGCCACGTTCGATGGCCTGATCGAGCAGAATTCGATCCTCGCGGGCAAACCGGCTGTGATGCGGTGCGGCGACGTCCCCGATGCGAAACAGCAGGTCCCTCCGATCCGCAAGCTTGGCCTCTACCGCCCGTTGCGTCTCGATGCATGCCGCCACAGTGTTGCGGATGATCAGCACCTTGGCGCCTGCGCGCGCGGCTGTGGCGGCGAGGTCGGCAACGCCATCCGCATCGCCCATCCACGGTAGAGTCACCATCGCCACCGCCTTGCCGGGCCCCTGTTGCGCGATGGGCGAGCCTTGCTTGCCGCTCGTGAACAACGGATACGGCGTGGCGACAGCGACTTGCAGCGATACCTCTGGTCCGGTCGCCGTCAGCTTCCGGCGCATCGCATCGCCCAACGTCGCCGACAGCAGCAGCGCGTGGCCGCCCGCCTTGGTGTGCCACTTCAACACGTGCTGCAGGATCGCGCCCATGTACGCGTCCGAGGCATGGACTTCGTCGACCACCAGCAACTGCCGCAACAGCGCCGTCGCCCGCAAGTGCGCGTGTTCCACCTGCAATGCCGCCAGCAACACCTGATCAATCGTGCCCACCGCGATCGCCGCCGCAAGGTAGCGCTTCGGGCCCTCGGCCGCCCACTTGCGGGCCTTGGCGCCGTTCGGGTCCCGGTCGTTCCATAGCACCTGCCAGTCGTCGAGCTTCTTGCCGTCTGCGTTCTCTCGCTTGCCGACGGCATCGTCGACTTGCAGATAGCCCGGGACCGCAAGCACGACGGGCGGACGGTCTGCCTCTCGTTCGGGGAACATGCGCGCGGTCAGCTTGACCAATCGCTCGTGCAGTTGCGTGGCGGCCGTGCGTGTGGGCAGCGCGAAGTACAGCCCGTCGACCAGACCCGCCTGATGCAACTGCAGGAATCGCAGGTACGCTGCCTCTGTCTTGCCGGAACCGGTTTCGGCCTCGAGGACCTCGACGGTGCCCGGCGCCGGCAGACCGGCGTCACCCACTACTTCCTGCAACGGGCGTGGCAAGTGGGGGTGCAGAAGGGCTGCGATGTCGACCGCCCGGCCATGCAGCGAAGCGCGCGCCGACTCGAGATCCAGGTGCAACGCCGCGACCAATTCCGACGCCTTGCACCGCGCAAAGTCCGCACGGTCGCCGTCCTCGTCACTGAACGTGAAGACCGCACGATCCGAGCCGATCCAATCGGCAAGCATCACCAAACCGGCGAACGCGTGTTGGAATTCGGGCGCCTGCGGCAACGACGGACCCGCGGTGAACGCAACCGGGAACCAGGTACGGCAACACACGGCCAAGCGCTCGATGCCCGCCTTGGGATCGCGGCCTTGCGAGGGCCGCCACAGGACGGGCTGCCACGCCTGCTCCTGACTTGCCGGCCGACCGTGGTGGCTGATGGCGGCGAGCAACAGGCCCCAGCCCGCATCGCCCCAGTCGTCGATGAGGCCGAGAACCGGCGCGATCACCCCATCTTGCTGTTCGATCAGCGCACGCGCCTCGTTGACATGGCCTGCCGTAGGGACATGGCCTGCCTGGAAGGGCATGGTCAGCAAGGCCTTGTTCTGGAATCCATGATTGAACTTGCCCACGTCGTGCAGGGCAGCGAGCACGCCCAATCGGGCGGCAGTCACCTTGTCGAGGTCGGTCCACCCCGCCAGAGTTGCCAACCGCTTGCCGAGCAGCGTCCGGTGCAGCAGCGCCTCGCACACCATCGCGACATCGCAACAATGATCCATCAGCCGCAGCCACGTGCCGGCGGTCGCGTCGAGCTTTCCCCAGAAGTCGGTGGGCGTTCCTTGCACGTACCCTCTCCGATGCGCGTGAATCTGTCGTGGCCAGCATCCCGCGCAGTCTCGAGTGTTCCGCGATTTGCCGACCGCGCGGCAGGCTTGACGCGGTGGCTGGGTGTCGAAGGCCGGCGGTACCTAGCACACCCGCGTCCGGCCGAACAACCGCCCAGGTAGGGGGCCAGTACGCAACCCGACAATCTGTGTCGCATACCAACCCGGAGTGCCAGCCCACGCCCCCCCGACTCCTTGCCACCAAACGCCGCGCTGAGAAGAAGGCCTCACCCAACCCACACTTGACCGCGACAACCTTCAGGCGCAATTTTCCCCCATCGCATGTCCTTCTGGCCCCGGGTCGTCCGGCGGCAAGGTCGGACCCGCTTGGCGGAGGTGACACGATGAAGCTGTCTCGAATTCTCGCGCTCGTGCTGCTGGGTATCGCTCTTCTGGGTTTCGGTTGCGGCAAGAAGGCGCCGTCTGACCCCGACAAGGCCTTGGTCGCTGTCGTGGACGCCGTCAAGGCGAACAAGCCCGGTGATCTGTGGGTGTTGCTGCCGCCGTCGTATCAGAAGGACGTGCAGGACGTCGCGACCGCCGCCACCACCAAGCTGGACAAGGAACTGTTCGAGCTCGCCGTGCAAGTGATCGACAAGGCCGTCGTGGTGGTGGACAAGCAGGGCGACAAGCTGACCCCGCCCATCACTGCCGACCAGCGCAAGCTGATCAAGGACGGTCACGCAGCGCTGAAGGACTCTGGGCTGCTGGACTACGGCACCGTGTCCAAGCTCGACGTCCCGGCCTTCTTGAAGTCCGGGGGCACCAAGCTGATGGTGTTCGGCATCGAGACGTTCAAGGCCAAGGATGCCAAGGGATACGAAGAGTTCCAGAAGGGTCTGGACAGCATTCAGGTCAAGGTCATCAAGACGGAGGGCGACAAGTCCGAGCTTGAAGTCACGCTGACCGGTCCCGACGGCAAGCCCACGACCGACAAGCTGCAGATGGTCAAGGTCGAGGGCTGCTGGCTCCCCGCCGACATGGCCACCAGCTGGAAAGCCATGCTGCCGATGGTCAAGACCCAGGTCGAGACCGGGTTGGGCGAGCTGACCAAGAACAAGGCAGACGTCAAGCAAGCGCTGACAGGCATCCTCGCAATGCTGACCAAGGCCGAGGGCGGCGATCTGACCGGCCTGGATCTGGGCCCACTGACCGGTATGCTCGATCAGATCAAATAGCCCCGTGAACTGCCCATAGAAAGCCTCATCCAACCTTGCCAATCTGCGGCTGGGAGCCCGGGCAATGACCGCCTCGGAGGACGCAAAGTCCATGCACAGTCGCCACTTGGCGAGGGTTTGGGACCTCCCGGTGTTCGTCGCCATCGCCAGCCTCCTTCTGGTGCTGGCGGTGGGCATTGCAGACTACGCAACCGGCTCGGAATTTCGCATCTACCCGCTGTATTTCGTGCCCATCGCCTGGGCCGCGTGGAGCGTGACCCGCGGCATGGGACTCGGCTTGGCCGCCTTCAGCAGCGCATCCTGGCTGGTGGCCAACTATCTCGACGGCAAGGTGTTGAATTTGGAGGTCTGGGTGGTCAACGTGTTGGCGCAGACCATCGCGTTCGCCGCCATCGCCCTGCTGGTGGGCGAGGTGCGGCACCGACTGGACCGCGAGCGAGATGCGGCCCGCACCGACCCCCTGACCACGCTGCCGAACAGTAGGGGCTTCTACGAGCGCGCCGAGCTGCTGCTGTCGTTGGCGCGTCGGTCCGGGCGGCCGACGACCTTTGCGTTCCTCGACCTCGACAACTTCAAGGCGGTCAACGACGAGCACGGGCATCAGGTAGGCGATGCGGCCCTGCGCAAGGTCGCGGACGTGCTGCGCCAGCAAACCCGGGAAAGCGACGTGACGGCGCGGGTCGGGGGAGACGAATTCGCGCTGCTGCTGCCCGACACGACTGCTGAGGCTGCCGTCGCGATGCTGGACAGGGTGCGGTTGGCGCTGCAGACCGAGATGCAGGCCAACCGCTGGCCGATCACGGCTAGCATCGGTGCGCTGGTCTTTCCCCGGCCGCCCGACAGCATCGACGCCGCGCTGCATGACGCCGACGCGCTGATGTACCGGGTCAAGCAGGACGGCAAGAACCGCGTGCGGCTTGCCACGGCCGGTCAGCCGGAGTCCGCAGCGCCCGTCCCCCTTGCGATCGAGGCTCACGCGTGAGAGCAGCCACGGCGGTCCTCTGGTCCACCGCCGCCGTCGCGGCGGTCACCTTGGGTGCCGGTGGACCGTGGTGGTCGGGCCTTGTCCTGTTGGGATTCGCGGCCTTGCTGGAGCGCGCCGGGGCCGGCCTGCTGCCTCCGGACATGGACGCAACCGACGGCGCCCCCCGTGTGGTCAGGCGGGTCGTCGTGGGCGCGGCCGCTGCGGTCGTGCTGGGCACGGTCGGCGCGTGGACCCCGCTGGGCACCCGAGGCGGCGGTGGTCTGCTCGTCCTGCTCGCGGTCTGGGGCCACCTCCGCGCGCGCACGCGCGCCGCAGCGGTCTGGCAGTGGCCCGAGGCCGCCACCGCAGCGGTCGGCACCCTCGCGGGCCTGTGGCTGCACGCCGCACAAGGTGCCCGATGGGGCGACCACCTGTGGTTCAACGACCGCTACGGCGACTATGGCAGCCACCTGCACAACGCAGAGCTTTTGCGTACTTACGGACTGCCGTTGGTCGAACCCAGCGGCGGCCCCGACACGCCGTGGTCCCCGTTGATGAACACGGGGTTGCCGGCGCTTGCCGCTGTGGTCCGCGACTGGACCGCATTGCCTCCCGCGGCCACTGCGCGCGGGCTGGGTGTCGGCGCGATGGTTTTGCTGGTGCTGGCGGCGGCCTCAACCGCGGTGGCCTGGGGCGCATCGACCGCTCGTGCGCGTTGGGTAGGCGTCGGGGTCCTCGCTTGGGGAGGTCTGGGCTGGTTGCCAGCTGCCATGCCGGCTCTGCTTTCCCACGATCTCGAGGGGTTGCGCGCTGCGGCCACCGACTCTTACGCGAGCGGCCTTGCGACCGGCGCAACCTTCCACAACCTGACCCAAGCTTGGAGCCTCGTGTTCTCGCTGGTCGCCGTCGGCTGGGCGGCGCAGGCGTGGCGCGGCGGCTCCCGGCACCTGCTGGTCGCGTGTGGCGCGGGGATCGGCGTGGGTGCGATGGTCAAACCGGGTCTGGTGGTGGTGTTGGCGCCCGCGATGGTGATCGTGCTGATCGCGCGTCGCCACACCAAGGATCTGCTTTGGTTTCTCGCGGGTCTGGCTCCTCTGCTGCTCTTGCACGCCCTTCCGGCGCTGGTCTGCAACCTGCCGCCTTCGCACCCTTGGGCACTCGTCACTGAGTCGCCCTGGCCTGCGCTCGCGTTCGCCGCCGGGCTGCTGGCGGTGACGGGCCCCGCGTGGCTGGACTGGATGCGCGGGGCGTGGGCGAGACTGCGCTGCGGGCAGAGTGAAGCATCTGATCTCTGGGCACTTTCGCTCGCCGGTGCCGTTCTGTTCGCGGTTCTGTTCCGGGAGGGCGACGAGGCGCGCCGCAGCCACGGCAACGAGCGCTGGCCACTGCTGGGCATGGCGGTGCTGGCACTGCCGATGGCGGCGGGGTTCGTGCAGCTGCCGCAGCGGCGCAGTGTGCGGGTGCTCTGGGCGACCGTGCTTGCCCTGCACCTGCTCGCGGGTGCACTTTACCTCAGACAATACCCAAGGATCGGCCTGCGCTCTTTGCCGCTGGCCGAGACCGACGAGCTCGTGTCGCTGGTCCAGACTGCCCCCGCGGGTCCGGGGCTCGTGCAGCCCGAGGTGGCCTGGCGCGACGTGCGCCCCGACCTTGCGCGGCCCATGCCGTCGTTTGTGGCGCACACGGCGTCGTCAGAGCGTGGGTGGATCGCCTGGCGCGATGGGGCCGTGGCGCTTGAGAACGGCGCCGCCTTGAGGCCGGACGCCCAGACGCTGCTGAACCGGGCGCAGTGGCTGGTGCTGCGTACTGACGCCGTCGCGCTGCAGAAAGCCGCCGCACGTCTGGGGTTTGCCCGCGAGAGCGGCGGCGTCTCGTGGCAGCGCTGGTTGCGACGGCCTTGAGGCCGACCACGCTCGTGGTCAAGCTGGCAGACCTGTTGCAGGGATGCGGCACCCAACCCCGGCACTTTGTGGGGACGTCACGCCCACTTGGCCATCCCGGGTGGCGCCTTTCGCCTGCTGGGTTCATTCTTCCGCGCGAGTGCCGGCCGATGGGTCGGCACCGTCCGCCTGCAACGATTGGCAACTGCCCTGCCTGATTGAGGTTCCCTTGCGCCACGACTGGACCGTCGACGACGTCGCCGCGATCTACCACCTGCCGCTGCTCGAGCTCGTCTTCCGCGCGGCCCAAGTGCACCGCGCCCACCACGATCCCGCAAAGGTGCAGTGTGCGACGCTGCTGTCGATCAAGACCGGCGGCTGCTCTGAGAATTGCGGCTACTGTTCGCAGAGCGCCCACTACAAAACCAGCCTGGAACGCGAGCAGCTGCTCGGCCTCGACACCGTGCTGGACAAGGCGCGCGCCGCCAAGACCGCGGGATCCAGCCGTTTCTGCATGGGCGCAGCTTGGCGGTCGGTCCGCAGCGGCAAGGAATTCGACAACGTGCTGGCGATGGTCCGCGGCGTTGCGGCGCTGGATCTGGAAGTGTGCGTCACGCTTGGCATGTTGACCGACGATCAGGCGCTGGCGCTCAAGGAAGCCGGCCTGACCGCCTACAACCACAACCTCGACACGTCAGAGGCCCACTACCCCAACGTCGTCACGACCCACACGTATCAGGAGCGTCTGGACACGCTGGGCCGCGTCGCCAAGGCCGGCCTGCACGCCTGCTGTGGCGGCATACTGGGTCTGGGCGAGACGGCGCGCGACCGCTGCAGCCTGCTCGCGACCCTTGCGCATCTGGACCCGCATCCCGAGTCCGTGCCGATCAACGTGCTCGTCCCCATCGAGGGCACGCCCCTGTCGGACGCGCCCCCCGTCGACCCGCTGGACGTCGTGCGGTCGGTGGCCACGGCGCGCATCGTGCTGCCCGGCTCGCGGGTGCGCTTGTCGGCCGGCCGCTCGACGCTGTCGGACGAAGCGCAGGCGCTGTGCTTTCTTGCCGGTGCCAACTCGATCTTCCTGGGCGAGCGGCTGCTGACGACCCCTCAGGCGCCGGCCGACGACGACCGCGACCTGCTGGGGCGTCTGGGACTGGTGGGGGCATGACGGCCCACTTGCCAGCCTACCTGCAGCACTTGGCGCAGGGGCTCGCTGCCCGCCGCGACCTTGGTCTGCATCGCACGCTGCAGTCACCTGCGGGCTTGGACATGTGTTCGAACGACTATCTGGGTTGGGCGACCGATCCCGATCTGGCCGCAGAAGTGGCCGAAGCGATTCGGTTTCACGGAACGGGCGCGGGCTCCTCGCCGCTGGTCCACGGCTTTTCGCCGCTGCAATCCCTTGCCCACGAGGCGCTGGCGGCGTGCGCGGGGCGGCCGGCTGCGCTGCTGTATTCTTCCGGGTTTTCAGCCAATTCCGGGCTGCTGCCTGCGATCGCCGAGTCGAGCGACACCTTCCTGTCCGACGAGCTGAATCACGCGAGTCTGGTCGCGGGCATGCGCTTGTCGCGCGCGCGCACGCTCGTGTTCCCGCACGGCGACCTCGACGCGCTCGAGACCCTGCTGAAGCAGCCGCGCGCGGGTCGCACGTTCGTGGTGGTCGAGGCGGTGTATTCGATGGACGGCGATTGCGCGGATCTGCAAACGATCTGTGATCTTGCAGACCGCCACGGCGCGCTGGTGGTGGTCGATGAGGCGCACTCGACCGGGCTGTGGGGCGCGCGCGGCTCGGGGCTTGTCGAGGCGCTGGGCCTGACCGCCCGCGTGCTGGCCACCGTGCACACGGGAGGCAAGGCGCTGGGCGTGGGCGGTGCCTGGGTCGCGGCAGAGCGCCCGCTGATCGAGCATCTCGTCAACCACAGCCGCAGCTTCATCTACTCGACCGCGCCCGTCCCCGCGCTGACCGCCGGGCTGCTGGCCGTCCTGCGCCGCTGGTCCCAGCAACCGCAGCGGGTCGTCGACGTGCATCGCAAGACCGCGTGGCTGCGAGACAAGCTGGCGACCGCCCGATTGCTGCCCGCCCCGTCACCCACTGGTGACTCGCCCATCTTGCCGATCCTGCTGGGCACACCGTCGCGGGCCTTGGCCGTCGCCCAAGCTTTGCAGAATGACGGCTTCGACGTCCGCGCCATCCGCCCGCCGACCGTCCCCGACGGCACTTCGCGCTTGCGGGTGACCGTTCGCGCACCGCTGCCCGACGCCGACCTCGCGCACTTTGCCGACCGACTGCTGCACCACGTCAAGGTCTCGACATGAAAGGCATCTTCGTCACCGGCACCGACACCGACGTGGGCAAGACCGTGCTCTGTGCCCTCTTGATGGCCGGCGCAGGTCCCTCTACGGTGTACTGGAAGCCCGTACAGACCGGGCTGGACGACGACGCGGGCGACACCCCTACCGTGCGGCGACTCGCCCGCTTGTCGGACGAGCGCGTGCTGGACGAGGGCCCCCGGTTTGGTCCGCCGGTCTCGCCGCACCACGCCGCCGCGCTGGCCGGACAGCCGATCTCCATGGAAACACTGGTGAACATCGCCGGCCGTCACGACGGCCCCTCCCGACGTTTCGTCGTCGAGGGTGCAGGCGGGCTGCTGGTGCCGCTGGGACCGGGGTTGCTGACCTGCGATTTGGTGCGCGCGCTGGGTCTGCCGGTGCTCGTCGCTGCCTCCACGCGGCTGGGCACGATCAACCACACGCTGCTGACGCTGCGCCACCTAGCGACGTTGGGGCTGCCGACGCTGGGCGTGGTGCTGCTGGGTCGACCTGACGCTTCGGCACTGACGGCGCTGGCCGATCACGCCCCGGGTGTGGTGCTGGCCCAAGTCCCGTGGCTGGACCCGCTCGGTCCCGAGACGGTCGCTGCTTGGGGCCATCAGCTGCTGCAAGTCCCTGAGCTGAAAGAGGTCCTGTCGTGACCGTTCCCGCACTTGCCCAGCGCGACCGCGCGGCCATCTGGCACCCGTTCACCCAAGCCGCGACCGCGCCGGAGCCGCTACCCGTCGTCGCCGCCCACGGCGCGTACCTCGAGCTTGCCGACGGTCGCCGCGTGCTGGACGGCATTTCGAGTTGGTGGACCAACCTGCACGGCCACGGTCACCCCCGCATCGTCCAAGCGGTTGCGCGCCAAGTCGAAACCTTGGACCACGTGATCTTCGCGGGTTGCACGCATCCACCGGCGGTCGAACTGGCCGAGCGCCTGTTGCAGCGCCTGCCCGACTTCGGCCCCGAGCGCTTGACTCGGGTCTTCTACTCCGACGACGGCTCGACCGCTGTCGAGGTCGCGCTGAAGATCGCCTTTCAGTATCAGGCGCAGCGCGGCAAGCCCGACAAGCGCGGCTTCATCGCATTCCAGCACGGTTACCACGGCGACACGGTCGGCGCGATGGCGCTGGGCGACCCGGAGGAATACGCGAGTCCGTTCGCCCCCTTGCTGTTCCCCGTCGCCCGCGTACCCACCGACGACCTGCAGCCGCTGCGCGATCTACTGCTGAAGGATGCCGACCGGATCGCTGCCGTGGTGCTGGAGCCGATGGTTCAGGGTGCCGGCGGTATGCGGTTCCAGACGCATGAATTTGTTCAAGGAGTCGCCGACCTGTGCCGCGCGCACGACGTGCTGTTCGTCGCCGACGAGGTGATGACCGG
The DNA here is from genome assembly GCA_964447285.1 of uncultured Enterobacteriaceae bacterium. Taxonomy (GTDB): domain Bacteria; phylum Myxococcota_A; class UBA9042; order UBA9042; family UBA9042; genus CAJBNH01. Next base: position 18,782 of record CAYURO010000008.1, read on the forward strand.
CTTCGGCCGCACCGGCAAGCTGTTCGCCTGTGAGCACGCTGGCGTCACGCCCGATCTGATGTGTCTGGCCAAAGGCCTGACCGGGGGCACGCTGCCGCTGGCCGCCACCGTCGCAACCGAAAAGATCTACGAAGCTTTCTTGGGTCCGTCGGCACACACCGCATTCCTGCACGGCCACAGCTTCACGGCCAACCCGGTCGCCTGCGCTGCGGGTCTCGCCAGTCTGGACATCTTCGAACAGGAGGGTGTGCTGGACCGGATCGCCGCGCTGGAGCAGACCCATGCTGCGGAATTGACCGCGCTTTCGTCGCATCCCCAGGTGGCCTCGGTGCGCTGGCTGGGTTCCATCGGCGTGCTGGAGCTGCGCGAGGAAGCGAGCGGCTATTTCGCTGTCGAGCGCGGCCGCAAGTTGGCGCGGGCGTTGCTGAATCGGGGCATCCTGTTGCGACCGCTGGGGCCCGTGGTGTACGCGCTGCCACCCTACGCCACGACACCCGACGAACTGACCCGCCTGTGGCGAACGGTGGGCGAGCTGCTGGACGACGGCCCGACCCGCACGGCCCAAGGACCGCAACAATAGCGACAGCTTGGCGATTTTGAATCTTGACACGCCCCGACGGGCTCCTACCTTTCGCCCGCACGTCCCCGTGCCCGAACCCAGGTGAACCGACCATGCCCGCCTATGACTACCGTTGCCAGTCCTGCGGCCACACGTTCGAGAAGACCCAGCGCATCACGGCCCCCGCAGGCGCCGCGTGCCCCAGCTGCTCCAGCGAAGACTGCACGCGCCTGATCACGGGCGGCACCTTCCACCTCAAAGGCAGCGGCTGGTACCAGTCGGACTACGGCAAGAGCGGCGGCGCCAATTCGTCCAAACCGTCCGAACCCGCAGCGTGCGGCGTGGCAGGCGGGTGCTCGTCAGGTACGTGTCCGATGGCCGAGGCGTAAACTACCCGATCGCCGTCAGGCAGCCGTCGGTTTCCTCAGCGGTCGCCTGAACTTCGGCCGCTTGGGGTTCTCGCCCCGCCCAGCGCTCCAGTTCCCCGGCATCGTCGGCGGCGAAGAAGCTGCCGATCCAAGCGAACATCTCTGCAGTCGTCCTGGCTCGCATCGCCCGCTCGCGCAGCAGTGCGCCGTGGTGAAAGCCCTTGGTCATGCGCGCCAGCAGCTGCTTGATCCGCCCCGGAATCGCGTGCTCTGGCATCTTCTCTGCCATCAGGTCGCGAAACCGCTCCAGCAGCGCCATCCGGTCAGCGTTCGACGGCCGATGCACCGGTCGACCCGCGATCAGGTCATCGATCTGTCCGAAAATCCAAGGGTTCATGATGGCGGCGCGGCCGATCATCACGCCCGCCACACCCGGCGTCCGCAAGCGCCACAGGGCCTCTTCCGCCGTCGAGACATCGCCCGATCCGACCACCGGCACGTTCACCGCCGCAGCCACTGCCTCGACCACGCCCCAATCGGCCACCCCGGTGTAGAGCTGCACCCGCGTCCGCCCGTGCACCGTCACCATCTGCGCGCCGGCATCGACGACTTTCTTGGCGATCTCGACGGCATTCAGCGAGTCGCTGCTCCACCCGCTGCGGATCTTCACCGTCACCGGCACGTCCACGGCCTTCACCGTCGACTCGACCAGCCGCGCCAGGTGGTCCTCTTGCCGCATCAACTCGGCCCCGCCGCCGCGCTTGACGACCTTGGGCGCCGGACAGCCGCAGTTGATGTCGACCGTCGCTGCTCCCGCCCCCGCGACCAAGCGCGCGGCGTTGACCATCCGGTCGATGTCGGCGCCGAAGATCTGCACACTCAACGGCTGCTCCTCGGTCGGATCGAAGGCCATGCGAAACAGGGACTTGACGTTCTTGCGCGTCATCCCCTCGACCGAGATGAACTCGGTGACCAGCAGACCGACCGACCCGTGTCCGGCCCACTGGACCATGCGGCGAAACGGGCTGTCGGTCACGCCGGACATGGGCGCGAGGATGAACGGCCGCTCGATCGCGACCTTGCCGCCAATCGTGAAGCCGCGGACCCAGGACTGCGGCCCGGGGGGAAGGTCGTGCTCTGGTCGGTGCACGGGGACTACGTCAGGGGCGTTCGACATGCGGCGTCACGGGTTACGGGAAGTGGCGCCGCTGGTGGGGGGCGCGGGGTCCTGGACAGGCGAGGCGGGGTCGACGTCCCAGTCGGTCAGCGAAGCCTGCAGCGTCATCCACTGGGACCGCTGTCGCTCCGTCGGTCCGGTCGGCTGGATCGGCTGGGTGCGCAGCTGCACCAAACGCTTGGTGGCAATGCGCAGCTGGCGGATGCCGGCGATGGCGATCTGCTCCTGAAAGCGCAACGCAAGCGGCGAGCTGGCCCGCAGCTGCTGCTCGAACACCTCGCGGGTCAGCTCGAGGGCGACCGTGGGCTCTACGGCCACAACCGAAGCGGTGCGCGGGGCGTGGTCGATCAGCGCCATCTGCCCGACGATCGCCCCAGCATCCAGCGTGGCCAACACCCGCGAGCCTTCCGGCGTCGTGCAAGTCACCGCAACCCGACCAATCGCGATCAGGAAGGCCGACGAGCCGAACTCGCCCTCACGGCACAGGTAATCGCCAGTGCGAAACGGGCGCGCCGGAGCCACCGAAGCCAGTAGCTTCAGCTCGGGATTGGTGTAGTCCTTCAGCGAGTGAAGTGTCCGCAGGTTGATCTGCTGCATGGATCTCCGGATGCACGCGGGCGTTTCGTTGCGGGGCTACTCGCCGGCCAGGCGCGCCCACAGGCGCGTGAACGTCGACGTCACGGGGCGGTTGGACCGCGGCGGTGCCCGTCGGCTCGGGTCGGGCTCGAGTTCCTGGGTGATGCGTTCGTCCATCTGACGCAGCCGCGCCGTCACGATACGGATGACCTCGCCCACCAGCACGGTCGAGGCCGCCGGGCAGGTCGCGCGCAGCCGATGCAGGCCGATCCGCCCGAGCTCGAACACCAGCGAGTCGCGGGCTGCCACCACTGTTGCCGCCCTTGGTTCTGGATCCAGCAGCGCCATCTCGCCGGCCAAGGCGCCGATGCCCAAGGTTCCCAGCTCGGTGCGGACACCGGCATCTACCCGCGACACTTCGAGCAACCCGCGCCCGACCAGCACCAGGGTATCGCCTTGATCGTCTTGGTGAAACAGGACCTCGCCAGCGACGAGCTCCCGTGGCCGCAGGACGGCAAGCAGTGCGGCCCGGTCAGCCTCCGCCAGCTCATGAGCCAGCGGTAAGGTTCCCAGCAAAGCGAGGTGAGCGACGGACATGCAGATTCCCCGGGGTGCGATGCGCAGACTCAAACGATAACACACGCCTCGCTGCCTTGCACAGCAACGGTGCCGCCTGGAAGCGACGAACCCAAGCAGGTGGCGCAACTTGCGCCGGGCAGGGGGGTCGCGCATCCTGTGCGCCATGCGCTCCTCCCCCGGCCGCTCCGCACTCCCCTTCTCACGCTCCTGCACCATCTGGTCGTGGACGGTGGTCGCAGCGTGCGTGGGGCTGATCGCCTGTATCACGGCCTGCGAGAAGGATGTTCGCCCGTGTGAGCTGGGGTTGTGTCCCAGTGGTACGTCCTGCAACACCGCTTCCGGGCTGTGCGAAGCTCCGACCGGCCCTCAGCCCGACCCGGTCGGACTGTTTGGCCGCATCACGCTCGTGCAGCTGAACGATGGCAAGCTCGGCGTGGCCGGTCTGGCTCCCGCCCACCAAAGTCTGGCCTTTCTCAGCGGTCAGGCCTCGGACTGGCAGACCACCTTCGTAGCTGGGCCGGCCGCCGCAGCCGAAGCACCGCCTTCTGGCCACGTGTCCGCCGCTGTCGTGGGTCTCGACGGGAACGTACACCTGGCTTGGGCGCGCGCCACGGACGCAAGCTTGTGGTACGCGTCGGGTGGCCCAAGTGGCTGGCACGCAGAGGCGATCTCCTCTGCGGCCGCCGGCACGGTCGGCGACGGAGTCGCGCTTGGTTTGTGGCAGGGTCGGCCTGTGGTGGCCTGGCGGGCCGAGGCGGCGCCCTGGGTTCGATTGGCTCGTCGCCAGACCGACGGGACTTGGACTGGAGAGAGCGTCCCGCCGCCGCCGCCCCCGATGGGTGAAGCCCCGCTGGAAGCGGAGGTGGGCAGCTCGCTCACGATGGCCATTTTGCCTTCCGGACCAGCACTTGCGTATCACGACGACACGCACGGCGACCTCGTGCTGGCCGTCAACGCACCGCAAGGGTGGAGCGTGTCGCGCATCGCGGGGTGTGACCCAACAACTGGGGTGGATACCGGCGACGTCGGCCGTCCCGTCGCGACCGCTGTCAGCCAGCAGGGAGCGCTTGCCGTCGCCTATCTCGACCGCACGCGGGGTCAGGTGTGGGTGGCGCGGTCCTCGGCGGGCCTGCTGACGCATCAGGTCGTCGCCGATGGCGCGTACGACGACCCCAACACCGGGGCCCGACGCGTGGCACTTCTGGGCACCGCACTGTCCGTCGTGGTGCTTCCAAGTGACCGTGTGGCCGTCGCAATGCTCGACGCCAGCCGACTGCGGCTCCGCGTCGCCGTCGAGAAGGTGTCGGGCGGCTTCGTCTTGTACGACGTCCCCGGGACCCGTCCCCAGTTGTGGCCATCCCTGCTCGCGCCGGCCGGCGGTGGGCTGAAGCTGGGTTACGTTGAACTGGACGCCCCTCGCGGCCCAGCCGCCAGTGCCGTGTCGGTCTGGTCCGTACCGGTGGGAGGTGCCCCGTGAGCCGCCTCCCCGCCGTCTGGCTGCTCGCCGCGCTGGCTGCGGCCTCCTGCGACCAGCCTACCCAGCCGCTTGAACAGCCGCTGCCCCCCAGCCACGTGACGGCGGGCGGTGTACATCTGGTGCTCTTGGACGCCGATCTTCCAGAAGTCTCTGAGACGATTCGTCTCTCCATTGGAAAGACGATCGAGGTCGCCAGCGCGCCGTGGCCCATGAACGACTCCGACGGCCACGTGCTCGGCGCCCTCTCCGCCGCCGTAGAACTCGCACCGGGCAAAGCGGCGTGGACCTCGACCGGTCGCCTGCAACTGACGTGGCCCGTGTCGGATCTGTCGCTGAGCTTGTCGGTGGCGGCCCCCGGGGACATCGCCTGCGCCCTGCAGTTTCTCGTCACCGGCGGGCAGGTCCGGGCCGATCTGGATGTTCGCCGGTCGGCGATCGGAACTGTGGCGGGAGGACTGGCAGAAGAGCCAGAATTCTCTTGGAAAGAAGCTACATTGCAGGGTCCTGACGCCTGCATGTCGGGGCTCGAGCCAAGTGGCGTCCAAATGCTGGCGGACCACGTGAGCGCGACCCTGCGGGGTTCGGTGCTGCCGCGGGTGTCGGCGGGTGCGAATCTGGCGGCCCGCACGCTGTTTCCCAGCACCCTCGAACGCGCTCTCCGCCTCCCGACCACCACCCGATGGGGCGATGTCGGCGAGCTGCGCCTGTCCACGACGTATTTGCCGTGGTCCACGGAAGATGCTGCACTCATCGCCGGTCACGAGGCCCCGCGCGCCTACGCCTCGGTGGCTGTCGGGGTGGACGTAGATCGCGCCGGCTGCGTGCCCGACCTGCCGCCTCCCGCGATTGCCCCGACCCCGCTCGCTGGGCAACCTCCTGCTCCGCCTCAGGGAAGCTCCTTTCTGCGCCGGGCTCTCGTGATCGACCGCGCCTCGCTCTCCCGCATCGCTTGGGCGCTGCACCGATCCGGCGCCCTGTGCCAGGACACCACCGAGCGTGTGCGCGACGCCAGTCCGTCGTGGGCACCGGCAGCCTTGCCGTCGCTGGCAGACTGGGTCGAAGGTGCGCCGCTGGCCGCGCGATTCTGGCCAGGTGCAGCTCCCGTCGTCTCGCTCGGCAGTGACAGCGCGGGCCCGGTGGTCGATTGGCGACTCACGGGCGCGACCTTGGAACTGACCGGTCTGGTGGGCGGAACCGAACTCGTGGTGCTGTCCGTCTCAGGGGAATTCCGCGTGCGCCTGCGTCTCACGGTCGTCGACGGCGCCAACCTGGGCCTTCAGGTGGTCTCGGCCAAGCGGGACAGCTCGCTCGTTTCAAGCCCGCTCTTCGGCGGCAACCTGCCCGCCTCGGGACCCGCTCTTGACGCCGTCGTCGATGCTGCAGTCGCGGGAATCTTCTCGACATTGCCCGTGTTGCCACTCGGTCTCGGGCTACCGCCTGGAACGATGGTCACGGGAACCTCCCGCGCAGGCGACTCGCTGTGGCTGTGGCTCGACAGCGCACCGGGCGACTGACCCGGTTGCCGTTCAGGCTCACAGTTGCTAGGGTTTGCGCCCTTCGAACGCCCGGCAGAAGCGCCAGGCGAAGGACGAACGACATGCTTTTCCGCTCTCGAATCCGCCTTCCGCACCTTCTTGCCGCCTGGACGGTCGGCACGTGCGTGACCATCACGTTGGCCGCACCGGCACCCGCGCAAGCTGCTCCCGTGGCCACCGGCGAGAAGCGAACGGTGCTCAAGTGGGACAGCGCGCTCAAGGACGAGGACAACAAGCCGGTGTCAGGCCTGTTCCCCATGCAGTTCCAACTGCGCAAGCCCAAGCAGAAGAAGGCGTTCTGGAAGGAGACCCACTGGGTCGCCGTCGACAACGGCCGCTACGCCCTCGAGCTGGGTCGCGTGACCCCGCTGCCCAAGAACTTGGACCCCAAGTCCTCGATCCTGACAGTGAACATCCCGGGCGTGGGCGAGATCATCACCGAGGCCTTGGACGGCAGCGATGCGTCCCTTGCTGAAGTGGCCGATCTGGGCGCCGGCAACCGCCGCATTGTGCAATACGCCGAAAAGGCTGGGTTCGCCTACGAGGCTGAGCGTTCCGGCATCGCCGACCGCTTGGGCGACTTCACCGCTGAGAAGCTGCGCGAGGCGCTCGACGCCCTCGAGAAGCGCAAGGTCAAGGTGCGTGTCGGCCGCAACCAGGTCAACCTGCAGAGCGTGGGCGGCGCGGGCGGCACCCCCTACGAAGCGGTCTGCCCTCCCGGCATGGTCTCGATCGGCATCCGCGGCGGCTCCGGTATCTACATCGACAACTTCCAGGTGGTCTGCGCGCCGCTCGAGTAGCTGCTCGCTGGACCTGCGGTACCAAGCTGGCGAGGTGACCATGAGCCATGCGCCTGGACCTGCATTGACAGTGGACCTGATCGTCGAACGACCCTTGGCCGACGGTCGCCGCGGGGTGCTGTTGGTCGAACGCCGCTTTCCTCCCTACGGTTGGGCACTGCCGGGCGGCTTTGTCGACGCCGGAGAGTGCTGTGAAGACGCGGCCTTGCGTGAGCTTGCCGAGGAAACTGCGCTACGGGGACGCTTGCTGTACCAGCTGCACACCTACTCAGACCCGCTGCGGGACCCGCGACGACCGACCGCCAGCGTGGTGTTCGTGGCAGAGTCCGACGGAGAGCCCGTCGCCGGCGATGACGCGGGAGCACTGCGGTTCTGGCCGGTGGACGCCCTGCCGCACCTTTGTTTCGACCACGCGCGAATCGTCGATGACTACCGCACCGATCGCTACCGGCCAGTCACGCCGCGCCTTTGATCCCCGCGCAAGCCGCGCCGAAGTCGAGCCTTTGCATGCGCCGATCGCTCTCCCATCGCCGACGTCTCGCTCAGGTCCTGGCATCCGCCATCGGCTTGGCGGGCGCATTTGCCGTGGTCATGGGGTGCTCGACCAGCCGCGACGTCGATGGCCTGTGGCGCGCGCAATTGGTGCCCCACGGGTCCGACAATGCCCTCATCTTCGGCCCGGAAGGCGCGGCCGTGGGCCTTGAGCTGGTCGTCGGCCAGTACGGCCCTGACCTCAGCGGTCTGGTGCGGTACTACGCGTCGCCGGAATTTGAGCGTGCACGGGTGGCGGAAGCCCCGGACAACCAGTGTGAGTGCGGGTGGCTGCATCAGGGACGCATCGACCCTGTGACGAACAAAGTGTCGTTCACGCTCAAGGGCTGTGTGCCCGGCAGCTCGCCCGACGCCGTCCTGCGGCTACGTGGACAGTTTGAGCTGGGCACCGACGAAAGACTTGCCGGCACGCTGCGCGTCGATGATCCGACGTCGCCGCTGAACGATACGGCGCTGCAGATCACCTTCGACCGCATCGGCGGACCGGGAGAGACCGACGCGAGTGAGCTCGCCTGCCGACAGCCCACCGACGCTGCCAACGGCAACGTCTTCTCGGGGCGGTAAAGGATGACCTCGCGGCTCCCCACACGGCTCGCTGCCGGTCCGCTGCTCGTCGGCCTGCTGGTGGTCGGCCAGCTGGTGTCGCGCACCGGCGTGCCGCAGCCGGTCGCTGAGCCACCGACCCCGACGCCGCTGGTGACCAGTGACGTCGCCGACGCCCAGAAACGCCCACGCACGCTTGCGATCTTGCCGTTCAAGGACCATCTGGTCACGCCGTCGGACTTGTTCGCGCCGCAAGGCCAGGTCTCCCACGAGAGCTACGCAGCCAACCTCGAGGCCGTCGTGCTCCGCAGCCTCGAAGCGACACCGTATGTCGCGATCAAGACGCCTGCACGGGTCCGAGAGGAGCTCTCTGACGACGACGCGCTGCAAGCCATCGCCCGTGCCGCTCAGGCCCGTTACCGTCTGGGGCTGGACCTCTACCTCGGCATGGCGGCCGCACGCGCTCAGGAGAACCTGAAAGAATCTGCGGAGATGTACCGCAGCATCTTTCAGGACGTGTCCGACCCCAAGCCCTACGCCGACGCACAGTTTATGCTCGGCGTCAGTTTGGTCGATCTTGGGCGCGTCGTAGAGGGGCACATCGCGCTGAAGGACGCCTTCCAGATCCAAGCCGACCGGCGCTTTCGCCCCAACTTCTTTCCCCCACAGGTGAACACGGCGCTTGCCAACGCGCTTGTCGATCACCTCTCGACGGCCGACCCGTTGCATCCGTACGGCGACAACCGACGGATGCACGATCTGGCCACGCGGTTGGGCGTGTCGGCGTTGGTCATGGGCACGGTGCGCGGCAGCCCCGACGGCCCTGTGCTGCACCTTGCCGTGTTCGGCGCGCAACGTCGCATCATCGAAGCGGAAATCCGCGTCTCCGCCCTGGACTCCGCCGAACGCATCGATGCCTTTCTGTCCCGCTGGCTCGCCTGCGCCCCCGTCGGCCAGGCCGTCCCATCATCGCGCTCGACCGGCAAGTGGCGGATCGACACATCGGGGTCCTACGCCCTCTACGCCCGCCAACCCACACGCCAGGACTTCCACAGCGTGGGGTTCGCCGCGGGCGTGTCGTACGACTTGCGTCCCGGATTCGAGTGGTTCGGCCGCGTGAACATGTACACCAGCCTGTCAGACCCGTACCGCGACCTGCTGCACTCGTTCAACTCGGTCCGTGTGCTGGGTGGCGTCGGCTTCACCTTGCGCCGCGGCCCCTTGCGTCTCTTCGCCAGGCCCGGCATCGACCTGCACGTGCTGGGCTCGTTTGTCGCCAGCACCGACGCCGACTGCAAATTCTTGGGTCTGGATCACCCCTTGTGCGATGCATCGACCGTGTCCAACCTGGATCAGGACTTGCTGGCAGGCCTGAACCTCGCGCTGGGCGGCCAACTGCACATCGGGCGCGACTTCTTTCTGGCCCTGCAGGGGTCTGCCTCTTCCTACTTCCTGCCCTTCTCGGGCACCGACCACTTGAACTACCCCCTGTCGGCTGAGATTGGCCTCGGTTATCGCTTGTAGCCAGCCCCGGGCTCTCCCTCCCGGAGGCTCCGCCTCCACCGAATGCGCCATCCCTCGAAGGCGCGTTCCCCATCCCGGCTCCTTCCCCCCACGACACGAGCCATCCAGAGGTCCCCATGTCCGTCGAGATCCTGCCTCGCCACCCCGACTTGCCTCGCCCCACCGGTCCCGTGATCCTCGCCATTCTGGACGGCGTAGGCTGGGGTCCCGGCGACGACGGCGACGCGGTCGCAAAGGCGAACAAGCCCAACCTGAACCGCCTGTGGCAGACGCATCCCACGCGCACGCTGCAAGCGCACGGTCTTGCCGTCGGCCTGCCGTCGGACGCGGACATGGGCAATTCCGAAGTCGGTCACAACGCCTTGGGAGCCGGCCGGGTGTTCCGTCAGGGCGCGGCCTTGGTCAACGACGCAATCGCAAGCGGCCGACTGTTCCAGGGCGAGGCCTGGCGGTGGCTGGTCGAGCCGCTCGTCGGCCCGACTTCCTTGCCCCATGCGGCGTTGCACCTCTGCGGTCTGCTCTCCGACGGCAACGTCCACTCCCACATCGACCAGGTGTTCGCGCTCATCCGCGGCGCCGACCGTGCGGGCGTGCAGCACTTGCGGATGCACCCGCTGGCCGACGGCCGTGACGTGGAAGATCCGTCGTTTGACCGATTCATCGCCCAGCTTCAAGCCGAGCTCGACGCCCACAACGCCCGGGGGCGCGACTACTGCATCGCATCCGGTGGCGGCCGCATGGGCGTGACGATGGACCGCTACGAAGCAGACTGGTCGATCGTCGAGCGCGGGTGGAACGCGCACGTGCTGGGTCAGGCTCCGGGCTTCCCCAACGTCGGTGCCGCCATCGCCGCACTTCGCAAGCAGCCGGGCGGAGAAAGCGACCAGAAGCTCGGGCCCTTTGTGATCGTGGGCGACGACGGCCGGCCGGTGGGCCCGGTGCGCGACGGCGACAGCTTCGCCTTCTGGAACTTCCGGGGCGACCGCGCCATCGAACTGACGCGCGCCTTCGAAGACGGCCCTGACTTCAAGGTGTTCGACCGCAAGCGAGTCCCCGCCGCGCGATACGCCGGCATGATGCAGTACGACGGTGACCTGCACCTGCCCCGCAGGTTTCTGGTCGAACCGCCCGTCATCGAACGCACCTCAGGCGAGTTCCTGGCCGCCTTGGGGCTGCGCACCTTTGCGGTCAGCGAGACCCAAAAGTACGGTCACGTCACCTACTTCTGGAACGGCAACCGGTCAGGCGTGCTGGCCCCGGGGCTCGAGGCGTACGCGGAGGTCCCCTCAGACCGCATCTCTTTCGACCAACGCCCCGAGATGCGCGCGCAAGAGATCACCGACCTCGTCGAGCGGGCACTGTCCGTCCAGCCGCGGCCCGACTTCGTGCGCCTGAACTACCCCAACGGCGACATGGTCGGCCACACCGGCAATTTCGCAGCGACCGTGCAGGCCGTCGAGTGCGTCGACGCGCAGGTGGGCCGGCTGATCGCGTTGACTGAAGAGCTGGGCGGGGTGTTGATCGTCACCGCTGACCACGGCAACGCCGACGACATGTGGATGCGCGACGGCAAGGGCCGGCCGGTCATCGTCAACGGCGCGCCACAGCCCAAGACCAGTCACACGCTGTCGCCCGTGCCCGTGACCATCTTCGACACACGCAACGGCGCGGCATGGAAGCTGCGCGAAGACCTGCCGCAAGCGGGCCTGGCCAACGTCGCAGCAACGCTTTTCAACTTGATGGGTTACGAGGCTCCGGCGGACTATGAGCCCTCGTTTGTCACGCCCGCCTGACCCAAACCGCTACGAGCAGCCGCCCGAGGTCGCGCCGCAGTCGCACCGATAGCAGGCACCCGACGGGAACATCATGCGACCGCAGCTGGGGCACAGCGGGCTGTCCAGGTGGGCCTTGAACAGCACTCCGTTGCCCGCTTGCGTGCGGACGGCGTCAGCCGACGCGCCGGTTCCCTTTTCGCTTGCATTTCCAGTCGCCGCTTCGACGGCAGGGGCCGTTTCAGCCTCGACGGCCGGCCCCCTATTCAGGAACTTCAGCGCAAGCCAGCGGAACAGGTAGTCGGTGATCGACTTGGCGATCGGGATGTCGCGGTTGCCGGTAAAGCCGCTGGGTTCAAAACGGGTCGCCGTGAACTTGTCGCACAGCACCGGCAGGGGCACGCCGTATTGCAGCGCCATCGAGATCGCCGTCGCAAAGGCGTCCAGCAGACCCGACAGCGTCGAGCCCTCCTTCGCCATCACGATGAACACCTCTCCCAGCGTCCCGTCCTCGTACATGCCGGCCGTGATGTAGCCCTCGTGGCCAGCAATCGAGAACTTGTGCGTAATCGCCTGGCGCTCGTCGGGCAGCTTGCGGCGGTCACGGCGCGCGGCCGGGGCGACGGCCAGAACGGCTTCGTCCGCTGCAGCCGGCGCTTCCAGCGCGTGCTTGGTGTCGGTCGTCTTGTGCGTCGTCAGCGGTTGGGCGCGCTTGCAGCCGTCACGATAAATGGCGACCGCCTTGATGCCCTGCCGCCACGCCTCCATGTACGTCCGCGTCACGTCATCGACCGTAGCGTCGTTCGGCAAGTTGACGGTCTTCGAAATGGCACCGGACAGGAACGGCTGCACGGCCCCCATCATGTTCAGGTGCCCCATGTAGTGGATCGACCGCGTGCCGTTGGCAGGCTTGAAAGCGCAGTCGAACACGGACAGGTGGGCGTCCCGCAGGTTCGGCGCGCCCTCGATGGTGTCGTTCTGGTCGATGTACAGCGTGATGTCCGCAATCTGGTCGGGCGAGTAGCCGAGCTTGCGCAGCGCCGCGGGCACAGCCTGATTCACGATCTTCAACGTGCCGCCGCCCACCAGCTTCTTGTACTTGACCAGTGCGATGTCGGGCTCGATGCCGGTCGTGTCGCAGTCCATCATGAAGGCAATCGTGCCGGTCGGCGCCAGGACGGTCACTTGGGCGTTGCGATAGCCGTGACGCGTCCCCTCCTGCACCGTCTGGTCCCACACCTGCCGCACCGCGCCCATCAGCGGCGCGGGCACGGCCGACGCGTCGATGGCCCCGACAGCCGCGCGGTGCCGCAACATCACGTTGTGCATGGCGTTTCGGTTCGGCTCGAACTTTGGAAAGGCGCCGATCTGCTCGGCCAGCCGCGCCGACTGCAGGTTGGCCTCGCCGTGCATCAGCGCCGTGATGGCCGCCGCGTACGCCCGTCCCTGCGGCGAGTCGTAGGCCAGCCCGCGGGTCATCAGCAGCGCGCCCAGGTTGGCGTAGCCTAGACCAAGCGGCCGGAAGTCCACGCTGTTCTTGCCAATTCGCTCCGTCGGATAGGCGGCGAAGTCGACCAGAATCTCCTGTGCGGTCAGCGTGAGGGCCACCGCGTGCCGAAACGCCTCGATATCCAACTCGCCGTCGGCTCCCACGAATCGCATCAGGTTCAGGCTGGCCAAGTTGCACGCAGAGTCGTCCAGGAACATGTACTCGCTGCACGGATTCGACGCGTTGATGCGCCCCGACTCCGGGCACGTGTGCCAGCTGTTGATCGTCGTGTCGAACTGCATGCCGGGGTCGCCGCACGCCCACGTGGCCTTCGCGACTTCCTCCATCAGCTCGCGAGCCTTCCACGTGTCCATCGGCCGACCGCCCTTGACGGCCCGCGTCGTCCACTCACCATCGTCCTGAACGGCGCGCATGAAGTTGTCGGTCGTGCGCACGCTGTTGTTCGAATTCTGAAAGAAGACGGAGCCATAGGCCTCACCATCGATGCGGCCGTCATAGCCCGCCTCGATCAGCGCCCAAGCCTTCTTCTCTTCAGAGGCCTTGCAGCGGATGAAGTCGGCGATGTCGGGGTGGGTGACGTCCAGGATCACCATCTTGGCCGCCCGACGCGTCTTGCCACCGCTTTTGATCACGCCGGCGAAGGCATCGAACCCTTTCATGAAACTCACGGGGCCCGAGGCCTCGCCACCGCCCGCCAGCTGCTCGCGCGACGACCGGAGGGGCGACAGGTTCGAGCCGGTGCCAGAGCCGAACTTGAACAGCATGCCCTCCGTCTTCGCCAGCGACAGGATCGACTCCATCGTGTCCTCGACGCTGTTGATGAAACAGGCCGAGCACTGCGGGCGCGCCTCGAAACCGACGTTGAACCACACGGGCGAATTGAACGCCATGCGCTGGTTCAGCAGCAGCCAGGTCAGCTCGTCCTCGAAGACGCGGGCATCACTTTCCGTTGCAAAATAGCGGCCTTCCCGTCCCCACTGGCCGATGGTGCCAACGACTCGGCCGATCAACTGGCGCACGCTGGACTCGCGCTCAGGCGTGTCGAGGGTGCCGCGGAAGTACTTCGACACGACGACGGCGGTGGCCGTCTGCGACCAGGTGGCGGGAAACTCGACGCCCTTCTGCTCAAAGATGGTCTCGCCGCGCGTGTTGGTGATGGCGGCGGTGCGGCGTTCCCAGGTGATCTCGTCGAACGGGTGCACGCCGGCGCGGGTATGGTGGCGGCGCATGGTCAAGCCCACGCCGCGGTCCAACTTCTGCGACGGCAGCGGAGCGAACGCCAGCGGGGCCGCATCGACCATCGGGATCTCGTTTGCCGGCTCCTCCCCGCCGGTCGCGTCGGACTCCTGCGACAGCCCGCCGGAGACCGCGAGCGTGGGCTCCGTCGCCAGTGTGTCGTCCTGCAGGATCCTCAATTGCAGACTCATCGTCCCCCCCTCGTCCCCATACGCCACCCGCCGAGCACCCGAACACCGACGCACCGCAGCGATCCTGGCCATGCCTCGCGCCCCCGAAGCCGGACGTCCCTGGGCGGAACCGCTTGAGGCGGATGCCGCCGCTGCGTAGGGAGACCGGCTCCTTCTTGCGCAGCACCGGAAGCTAGCCGCCGGTTCGGGTCGGGGTCAAGTTTCTCGACCACAACATCTTGTGCACTCCGCGACGATCGACCACTACATCTGGTGGTATCCGGTCGATCCAGGCCCCGGCTTTCCGCAGCGAATCCGCCTGCCTGGATCGCGATATGCACACCCGCAGGCCCGGGTCGACGAGGCTGTGGACAACCTGAACTCCGCAAGCAAGACCTGTGGATGCATTCACGCAACCGTCCATTTGCGCTTATGTTTTTGCGACATCTACCTGTGGACGCCGGGGCGGGGGTTCTCCGCCGCCGTCGCCTGATCATCCGGGTCGTACGGGGACCGACCCCTCGCGGAACCGAGCGAAACCACGATCGAACGCTGCAACCACTCGACATTACGTTCTTTCATGTTGCGTCGTCCCCACTCCGTTTGAAAGTGCGCCCCGGGTCGCGTACAAGCCCCGCGCGACGGCCGCCGGCGCCGCCCCCAGCCGCCGGCCTCAGGGAGAGTGCATCCATGCAGTTCATCGACGAAGCCACTGTGGTGGCCGCCTCAGGCGCCGGGGGCAACGGCAGCCGCAGCTTCCGCCGCGAAAAACACGTACCGCGTGGTGGCCCCGACGGTGGCGACGGCGGCAAGGGCGGCGACGTCGTCCTTGTCGCAGATCCCCGGTCCCGGTCGCTGCTCGACTACCACTACGGTCGAACCTACGCGGCAGAGGCCGGCAAGCCCGGCTCCGGCGCCCGCAAGTCCGGACGCGACGGCGAGGATCTCGTCTTGGCCGTGCCCCCCGGTACCCAGGTCTTCGATGCGGACAGTGGCGAGCTCTTGGCCGACCTGCTCACCGAGGGCCAACGGTTGGTGATCCTGCGCGGCGGCAACGGCGGTTGGGGCAACATCCACTTCGCAACGGCCACCCGCCAAGTGCCCGATTTTGCGAATCCGGGTCAGCCCAGCCTCGTGCGGTCACTGCGCTTCGAGCTCAAGCTGCTGGCCGACGTCGCTTTGGTGGGCTACCCCAACGTCGGGAAATCCAGCCTGATTCGCGCCATTTCCGCCTCTCAGGCGCGCGTCGCCGACTACCCATTCACCACACTCGCCCCCAATCTGGGCGTCGTGCGCCACCAAAGTCGTGTGTTTACCGTCGCGGACATCCCCGGCCTGATCGAGGGAGCTGCCCAGGGCGCGGGCCTCGGGACGCGCTTCCTCAAACACGTCGAGCGCTGCCGGACGCTCGTGTTCTTGCTCTCGCCGGTCGAAGCTGAGTCCCCTGCCCAGCAGCTCGCCGTCCTGCAGCGGGAGCTCGCTTCCCACGACCCGGACCTGCCGCAGCGTCCATCCATGGTGGTGCTGGCAAAGGCCGACTTGCTCGGACCCGACGTCGATGAAGTCGTCCATGCCCTGACGCAAGAGCTGGGCCGCCCTGTGCTGGCGGTCTCTCCCATCACCAAGGTCGGCGTTCCGGGGTTGCTCGACGAGCTCGCGTCCCGCTTTGCACAGGCGCCCCGCCAAGCTCCGACGACCTACGACCCCATGGCGGACTGACCCGCAGCTGGTGCTCCGCAAGGTCGCACGGGTTGCCTCTCTCGCGGTGGGTAGCGAAATGGCACAGTACCCAAACGACACCAGCCTCGTTCCTCTACGATTTCAAGGACTCTTCGGAGAGCCGTGTATTTGACGGTCTACGGGCGCCTGCCTATACTTCAGCGTTCCGGCGCCGCTGATGTTTGCGCAACCGCGGTGTCACGATAGACCATTGTCTGGAGGAGCTCGGCCCGCCGGCATGGACAGCACGCAAGATTGCAGCGTTCGCGTGACAGCGGGCGCGGCTTGGTGGCATGCTGTTTCAGTGCGTCCCTTGCAGGGCGTGGTTTCGAGTTCTCTCGTCAAGGACCTTCTAGCGATGCAAGTCAGGTCGTCCGCCCCGAACAGGCAGCCACGCGCCGCACACCCGGTGCCGGACCGGCCAGACTTGGCCCGCAAGAGAGGCAATATGTCGCCTGAATTCCAACGTGTGGCTGCGCTCATCGCGGTCGGCACGCTACTCGCCGTTACGGCTTGGGCCCAGCCCCAACCAGCGACCGACCCTGCCCCGGCGGCCGCAGCCGAGCCAGCCGCCCCCGCCGCAGGACCCGCTGCTTCTGCCGCCACGGCTCCCACGAGTGCTCCTGCCGCCACGGCTCCCACGAGTGCTCCTGCCGCCACTCCTGCCGCCGCTCCTGCCGCCGCGCCTGCTGCTGCGCCCGTTGCTGGGGCCACGGCTCCCCTGCCCGCGACCGGCGACGCCCAGTACGAGGCCCGCCTGCGCCAGATCGAAGAGCGTGTGGTCGGGATCAAGGAGCGGATCTTTCAGACCAAGACCAAGCTGCTGCTGCTCAAGGAGCAAATCCTCGACAACGTGATCGCCGAATCGCGCGCCATCCTCGTGCACCGCAACGAAATGGGAGCCTTCTTCGAGTTGGTCAGCGTGCTGTACTACCTCGACGGCAAGAAGATCTACTACCAGGACAACTCCAACGGCTTGCTGAACGACCGCAAGGAATTCGAGATCTACAACGGCTCGGTGATTCCCGGCAACCACGCCTTGTCCGTGGAGCTGGTGTACCGGGGCAACTCGAGCCTGTTCAGCTACCTGCAGGGCTACCAGTTCAAGCTGAAGTCTTCCTACACCTTCTACGCCGCCCGCGGCCGCGTCACCGAGGTGGCGGTGGTCGGCTATGAGCGCGGAGGCGTCGGCACCGACCTGGAAGACAAGCCGTACGTCAAGTACGAGGTCAAGCAGATCCAGAACAAGACAGCTAAGCCCACGGGCGAAGCGGAGCCCGCAGGAAAGTGATGCTGCCCACGGTCGCTCCAGCGCCCATCGGTTCGGCCGGTCGCGGCCCAGCGCAGTTCGTCTGCGCGGGTTCTGCGTTGGCCGGGCTGTGCCTGCGTGCGACCCTGGTTCTGGCCACCGCCATGGCCGGTCTGTCTTCTCCGGCCCGCGCCCAGAGCAGCGACCACGTCCGGGGCATCGAGAACGATGTCGAGAATATTCGCACGTCTGTGCAACTCATCGACAACGACCTGCGGACCGCCATGGCCCGCGAACGCAAGTACCCGTTGGACCGGCGCTTTATCGAGGCCACGCTCGCCTATGAGCGCGGCAATCTGGCCACGGCGTCCGTCCTGTTGACCGACCTCGTCAGCGATGCCGAGTTCCAGAAGATGCGCGACTACAGCGACGCCTTGTTCATGCTCGGCGACAGCATGTACCGGATGCGCAACTACTTGGGTGCCAAGCGGTATCTGGACCTGATTCTGCGACAGACCGGCAGCCCCCACTTTCAGCCCGCGCTGCAAGAACTGGCCGACATTGCGGTCCGCCTGCGCCGCATGGAAGAGGTGGAAGACTACGCCAAGCGGTTGGCAAGCGTGCCCGCCGGCCAGCGCAAGTCTGAGCTGCTGTACCAGTTCGGGCGGTCGTTCTTCTCCTCCGGTTCCTACGACCGTGCCGTCAGTTTCCTCGAGCAGATCGCGGTCGGCGAGGCGCGCTGGTCGCACGCGCACTTCTACATTGGCGCCGCCTACGTTGCGAAGAACCGCATCCCTGACGCCAAGCGCGAGTTCCTTGCGGTCGTCGCCAATGGCAAGAACATCGACGAGACCCGCAAAACCCCTCGAGAAGTCCTGGACTTCGCCAACATCGCGCTGGGCCGCCTGTACCTGCAAGAGAAGCAGTACGATGACGCCGCGCTGCACTATCAGGCGGTGGACCGCAACTCTGCCGTGTATGAAGAGTCCCTGTTCGAGCTCGCCGCCACCTACGTGGCCGCCAAGAAGGCCGACAAGGCACTCGAGACCTTGGACGTGCTGCTGCTGACGGTCAGCGACGACAACGTGGCGGTACAGGCTGCCGTGCTGCGTGGCCGCATCAACATGCTCAACAAGTCGTACGACGCGGCTGACGCTTCCTATCAAGACGTGGTCGACCGCTACAGCGCGATCACGGGCGAGCTCACGCGGTTCGCCTCCAGTGACAAGAACCTCGAGCAGTTCTTCACCTGGCTGCTCAACCGCGGCAGCGACGAGTACTCGGTGGTCCGCCCGGTCTCAGACCGCGTCGCGCGCTACATCGAGAACGACGAGGACATTCAACGCGTGGTCGCGCTCTTCGACGAAATGTCGGCCGAACGTGCAGAGGTCAAAGAGGCTTCTCGCCTTGCAGCCACCATCGAAGCCGCTCTGAAAGAGACCAGCCGCTTGGACATGTTCCCGGAGCTCAAGGACGGCTGGATGCGGGTGGTCGAGAACCAAAACCGCTCCGTTGACGCCGGGCGTCGCATCGTCGAGCTCCTGCGGACCTACGCTGAACCGCGCATGACAGCTGAGGAACGCTCCCGCGCCGACGCCCTTCGCGCACAGCGCCAGCGACTTGAAGAAGCCTTCGCCAAAGTGCCCGCCACAAAGGGTGATTACATCGAGCGCCAGCGCCGCGTCGACTCGGGCTTTGCCAATCTGGCGGCCGATGTGGGCATCCTCAAGACCCAGCTCGCCGGCGTGAAGGATCAGGTTCTGGCGGTTGAGAAGATGCTGAACGAACGCGTCTTTGGCGAGCAGGGTCTGGTGCTGGGCAAGGACCGCGAGAACGAGATCCGCACTGCCTTGCAAGCCGAGAAGGACGAGCTTCGGCGCATCTTCCGGGACATCGAGGCCTTGAGTCAGGACGTCGAGGTGTATGCCCAGGGCGTGGGTGCCGGCGACAAGGTCAGTCGAGACGAGAGCACCGTGCGTGTGGCCCTGCTCGCGACCCAGCGCGCAGAGCAGATGCTGTACGCGACCATCCTGGAACGCACGGGCGAACGGGCGAACGAGGTCGTGCGCCTGCGTGTCGCCCGCACCCAACTCGAACAAATCGGCGTCAGCATGGAAGGTTCGCTGGCGGTCATCTCGGCACGGGCGGGCGAGCGGTTGGCCGGCATCGCCAAGATCCTGACCATCGAGAAGCGCAACATCGCCGAGTATCAGGTCACGGTTCGCGCCTATGAAGACAACGCCCGGTCCCTATCGCGTGACGTCGGCTTCGGCATGATCCGCAACGCCCAGCGCCGCTTGGCCGACATTTTGCTGGAAGCTGACTTGGGCTTGGTCGATGTCGCTTGGCAACGCAAGCAGGAAAAGACGACCGCCATCCGCGAGCTGCAAGAGGAACGCACCCAGCGCATCCGCACGCTCGGCGAGATCCTCGACAACCTGACCAACGACGGAGGTGCTGAGTGATGCGCACCCCGCTTCGCCTCTGGGTGATTCTGTCGGCCCTGGTCACGCTGTTCGCGGTGTCCGCGGCTGCTGAGCAGCCCGTGCGGACCATGCCGAAGTATCGGGTTCGCGGCGACGTCGTCGACGACCCGGTGCAGCTCAACGTAGAGCGCAAGGCCTTCCAGGCAGCGTTCGAGGCGTACAAGCTCGCCGCCAAAGAGTTCCGCGACGAGGTCCGCGAGTTCATCGCCCGCGAGGTCTCGAACCGACAGAAGAGTGTTTCCAGCGGCTACCAGTCGCAGATCGACGCCTTGGACAAGCAGCAGTTCGACCTGCGGCGTGAGGCGATTGCCCGTCTCGAGTCCTTCATCTTCCGCCACCGCGATCACGAGCAGTACACCCCGGACACGATGTTCCGGCTGGCCGAGCTGTACTACGAAGACACGATCGCGTCGTACAACCGCTCGCAGGACGACTTCAACCGCGAGATGGGCCTGTACAACCGCGGCAAGCTGCTGGACCCACCGACAGAGAGCGAGCGCGACTTCTCCCGCTCGATCGCGATCTACAAGTACCTGCACTGGGTGCCTGAGGGTACGCAGATGTCGCCGCTGGCGGGCAAGCTGCAGGGCGTCGTGCTCGAGGCGCGCTGGCCGAACTACAAGTTCGCTGACGCGGCCATGTACCTGCAGGGCTACTGCGAATTCGAGGGCGGCGAGATCGAGCGAGCCATCGCTTCGCTGTCCAAAATCGAGCAGTACTACCCGAACTCCCAGTACGTCGCCGAGGCTTGGTTGCGCGTCGGTGAAATGTACTTCGACGACAGCAACTTCGAGGCCGCCGCCGACGCGTATGGCCGGGCCGCCAAGCGCGCCGAACAGACGGGCGACAACAAGAACTACAGCCTCGCGCTCTACAAGCTGGGTTGGTCGAACTTCCAGTTGTACCGGTACCCCGAAGCGGTGCGGTGGTTCCAGAAGCTGATTGAATTCGAGGACAACCTTGCGATCAAGGCGACCAAGGGCAAGGACCAGCTGGACCTGCGCAAGGAAGCGATCGAGTACTTGGCCAAGTCGCTCGCCGAACCTAGCTGGGATGAGGACGGCTGCGACGACTTCGGCAACGAAGACGCCAAGAGCGCGTGCCTGACGCTGGACCCGCGCCTGCGCCCACGGCTGTACGTCGCGTCGGTACTTGCTCCGGATTTCACGGACTTCCCGAACTGGCAGTCGGTGGCTCAGGGCGACGTGCTGACCCGCCTCATGGCGAACTTCAACGCGCGTCAGGCCGTCCGCAAGGACCTGATCAACGGCAAGCCGTACATCTACGACATCCTGCTGACCTACGGAAACACGTTGCTCGAGCAGGCGTTGGACGATTACTACCGGCAGGGCATCCTGGTGCTGGGCTACGTGGTCGACCACTGGCCGCAGGCCCGCGAGTCCCAAGCTTCGCAGCGCAAGATCATCCGAGCAGTCGACATCTTGGCCGGCGCCGCCCTGAACTATCAGGCGCTGCTTGCCAAGGGTGGCCTCACCGCCGCCGAGCAGAACACCGCCAAGCTGGGCCTCGAGATGGCGATGGCGGATCAGGAGCGGCAGGTCGTCGAGCGCCGCAAGTACCTGAACCTGTTCGCCAAGGGCACGCCGTGGTACGAGAAGTGGGGCGGGGACAAGGATCTGGCCGCGCAGGTGGACGACACCATCAACAAGGTCCGGCTCGACTTCGCCCGCCTGATGCACCAGCAAGCCCAGACGTTGCGTGCCGCCGGTGAGGAAGACGCCGCGCTGGCCAAGTACATCGAGGCTTCGAAGGAATACGAAGTCCTGCTGCTCAACGACGTGGAAGCCCCCGGAGCCTACGAGCTCGCGTGGACGGTCGCTGAGGTCCTGTACTTCGCCGGCAGGCGCTGCGACGCCCTGCGTACCAACGAACGCGAGCTGCTGACCGACCCCAAGTCCGGCGCCCTGATTCCGTACCCGCTGGAGGCCGTGCCTGCGCTGAAGGGCTCTTGCGAGCAAATGCGCAAGTCGATCAAGTACTACACCATGGTCCGGGACTGGAAGGGCCAGAAAGGCAAGGGAGAAGACGGCCAGCCTCTCGACCACACCGAAGAAGCCGGATTCACCGCCATCCTGTCGTCCAGCCAGGTGCTGAACGCGCGTGCAGCGCTGCCCGTCAACGACCCGGAGTACCTCGAGTCCCGCATGATCCCCGAGCTGCGCCCCAGCAACGCGCAGGACGAGGCGGACATCGAGGCCATGAAGGACGCGATCGCTGTCCAGCGCGTGCCGCGGCAGACGATCGACCCCGTGGCGACCGAGTGGCTGCTTGCCGTCGATGGCTACATCGCCGCGGGTCGGTTCAACCGCGAGGACCCGGAGCGCGCCCAGCGCTTGGCCCTGCAAGCGGCGGAATTGCTCTACAAGAACCGCAATTACGACCCGTGGCCTCAGGGTGTGACGCCGCGGACCACGGCCGGATTCTGGTCCGCCCGCGAGCGTTTCTGGTGGATCATCGAGAAGTTCCCTGTGTCCAAGCAGGCGATCTCGTCGATCCAGAACCTGTTGACCTCTTTCGCTGTCGAGAACGACATCGAGGGTCTGCAGATGGTCACCAAGTACATGGAGGAGCACCCGCGCCTCGGTGACCCGACCAAGATCGACGAGACCAAGAAGAAGGTCGCCTTGTTCAAGCTCGGTGTGCTGGCCCGCGATGCGGAAAACCTGTACGGCGAGGCTGAGAAGCGCCGCAAGGCCGCAGAAGCCAGCACGAATCCTGACGAAGCAGGCAAGCAGTTCGCCGACGCTCGCGAGTACTACGACAAGGCTGGCGACAAGTACCGCAACCTGCGCGCAGACGCCAAGGACACCAAGACCAAGCTGGGCGCGTTGATGTGGGGCATGGAGTCGTTCCAGCTGGCGGAGAAGTGGGACAAGTGCTTCGACGTGCTGAAGGAAGCCGAAGAGATGATCCGCAGCGTCAAGGACGCTGACGAGGCCGAGCGCAAGGAGAACCTCAAGCGACTGGACCAGATTGTCACCACGCGCGCCAAACTGAACTACCGGTTCTTCCGCATCCCTGAGGCCATCGCGGACTACCGTCTGCTGTACGAGACCGACCCGAACGGACCGTACGCCGCCGACTACCTGAAGTCTGCCGCGGACTTGGCGTCGTACAACAGCAACTGGGACCTCGCCGTCCAGCTCGACAAAGAGTACATCGCCCGGTACAGCGGCGACGTGAAGAAGCGCGATGCGGTGCGCACCACGGCCTGGCGCATTCAGCAGTCCTGGCAGAAGAAGGGCGACATCGATCGGCAGGTCGAGGCGCTGGAAGAGTTCATCACCCGCTATACCACCGACAAGCTCGCGTCGAACCGCGTGTTCCAGGCGTACTCGACGATCGGCGAGATCTACGAGAGCCGCGGCGACGAGAAGAACGCCGACAGGATCTGGCGCCGCATCATCGAAGCGTTCAACACGGGCGGCTATGCCAAGAACGGCGGCCCGGAAGCGACGGCCGCCGCGCAGGCGACGTTCAAGCTGATGGTGCCCCGCTACCAGCGGTTCATGGCGACCAAGATTGTGGCCAACCCGAAGCTGTCGGCGCTCAAGCAGGCTCAGGACCTGCAGAATCAGGTCAAGGCGATGATGGACATCGTGGCCGGCCCGGAGAAGAAGACCAAGAAGCCCGACGGCACCGTCGAGACCAGTCGCGGTGGCGGCATGTTCGACGAGTACAAGGACGCCGTCGCCAGCTACGGCTCGCGAGACTGGTCGTACGCGGCGTACCTCTATCGTGGCCAGATGCTGGTGTTCTTTGCCAAGTCGATCTACGGCGCGCCGACACCCGAGAACATGTCCCCCGACGAAGAAGAAGAATACCTGAACGCTTTGGAGCAGTTCGGCAAGCCCATCGAAGATCAGGCCCTGCGGTCGTTCGTGTCCGCGTTGAGCGATGCCGAGTCCAAGGGCGTCGTGAACCAGTGGGTCACCGAGCTGCGCAAGGCGGTCAACCGGTACAAGCCCAAGGATTACCCGCTGCTCAAGGACGAGAAGCGTCTCGTCGCCGATCCGGCAGGCACGTTGCTGCAGCCGGACAGGGAGCTGCGATGAACGCCTTGCGCTTCCAGCTGCGCCTTGGCGCGCCGCGATGGCTGCCCGCCTTCGTGTCTGTCTTGGCCACGACGGCATGGCTGACGGCCTGCGGTGCTCCCGAAGTGGTAGAGCCGCCGCCCCCTCCGCCCGTAGAGACGCCGGTTGATCCGGTCGAGCCGCCGCCGGCCGTTGATGAAGTTGCGCCCGTCGAGACCCCTGCGGAGCCCACGCCCGTCACCGCAGAGCCGGCGGTCGAGCCCACGCCCACCACCGCCGAACCGGCCAAGGCCGCCGAGGAAGTCACGGACATCCGACGCGATTCGTCCCCTGCGGAAGACCTGATCAAGGAAGGCGTCACCCTGCTGCACGACAACAACCTGTTCGACGCTCGCCAGCGCTTGCAGGCGGCCACGCAGCAGGACCCGAAGTCGGCGACGGCCTGGTACAACCTCGCGCTTGTGCAGCACCGCATGGGCAACACCGAGGATGCACTCGCGTCGGCGGGCAAGGCCCTCGAACTGAATCCGACCTATGCGCGAGCGGCTGTCCTTTCCTCGGTCATTCACCTGCGACGCAAAGAACCCGGCATGGCGGCAACGGTTTTGGACGGAATGCTGGCCGCTCGCCCAGCTGACGTGATGCTGCTGGGCGCACGGGCACGGGTGTTTGTCGAGGAGAAGGAGTACGGCAAGGCGCTGGAAACCTGCGTCCGAGCCCTGCGACTCGACCACGACAACCCCGAGGCGCTGCGTTACATGGCCGAAGCCTACTTGGCGATGGGGCGCGACGGTCTGGCCAAGCTGGCGCTTGACCGCGCGTTCTCGATCTACTCCGGCGACTATGAGGTTGAGGGTCAGGCGGCCGTGGTCACCGATCCCAATGCACCCGTCGAGGCTCCACGCAAGGCCTATGATGTCCGCATTGCCAAGGGTGGCGGGAGCATGCGCGGCACGCGGGCGGAAGCGCTGGACCGCGACGCCGGCATCGCGCACATCTACTACATGTACGGCCGCATGGCGCTCAAGACCGATCAGGTCTCTGAGGCCCGCGAGCACTTCCTGCAGGCCACCCGACTGCGCCCCGACTACGCCGAAGCTTGGAATAATCTGGGCGTGTGCTGGGTCACCGCCAAGAAAGGCGAAGAGGCCATCGAGGCGCTGACGAAGGCGCTCGAGATCGAGCCGACGATGCTGGAGGCTCGTGTCAATCTGGGCAGCGCCTATCGCATCAGCAAGGACCCGGAGCGGGCGACCAAGGCCAAGGCGGAGTACGAGCGCGCCATCAAGCAAGACCCGACCTTGCCGGCACCGTACTTCAACCTTGGCATCCTGTACCTCGAGAGCGAGATGCCGGACGTCGCCGACAACGAGCAACGTTACCAGAAGGCGATCGACTACTTCGCAGCTTACCGCGACAAACGAGGCCTCGTGCGCGGCAAGGACAAGGACCCGCTGGAGGACTACGTCGCTGAAGCGGTGAACCTGCGCAAGCTGGCCGCCGACGCCCGCAAGGCCCAGGAACAGGCCGCGCAGGAACAGGAAATCGAGAAGAGAAAGGCCGAAGAAGAGAAGATCCAGAAGGAAGCGGAAGAGAAGAAGAAGGCAGAGGAAGATCGCATCAAGGCGGAAGAGGAGGCGAGCAGGAAGGCCGCTGAGGACGACGCCCAACGGCTGAAGGCTGAGGACGATGCCCGCAAGGCAGCCGAAGCGGATGCGCAGAAGGCCGCCGAGGAAGCCCGCAAGGCCGAGGAAGCCCAGCGCGCCGCCGAAGAGGAGGCCCGCAAGAAGGCTGAGGAAGAGGCCAACCGTCAGCTGCCGCCGGTCGATGAAACGCCCCTTCCGCCCGCGCCTCCTCCGCCGCCCGACGACGCGGCTCCCGTTCCGGCACCGCCCCCCGAGCCCGCCCCTGAGCCTGCACCTGCCCCCGAGCCCGCGCCTGCCCCTGAGCCCGCGCCTGCCCCTGAGCCCGCGCCTGCCCCTGAGCCCGCGCCTGCCCCCGAGCCCGCGCCTGCTCCTGAGCCGCCGCCTGCCCCTGAGCCTGCGCCTGCCCCCGAGCCGCCGCCTGCCCCTGAGCCTGCGCCTGCCCCCGAGCCTGCGCCTGCCCCCGAGCCGCCGCCTGCCCCCGAGCCGCCGCCTGCCCCTGAGCCTGCGCCTGCTCCTGAGCCGCCGCCTGCCCCTGAGCCTGCGCCTGAGCCTGCGCCGCCACCGTCGGAAGAACCGGCTCCTCCGCCGCCGGCGCCGCCCACCGAAGAGGAGCCTCCGCCCCCTCCGCCCCCGCCTCCTGAGGGCTAGGACGGACCAGACGCCACACCGTGAGGTGAAGTGATAGAGTTCTTGACCTGAAGGGTTCAAGGCCTGAACCTTGGAACGAGGATGCGCGTCCAAACAACGGTGGACGTGCGGCTGGCAAGACGTGCGGCTGGCAAGGAGAAGCGATGCGAAACGTACGCCGAAACGCTGGATGGCTGGCCGCACTCGTGGCCTTGCTTGTACTCGCGTTCGCCGCCGTTCCCGCGGACGCCTTTGCTCAGGCCAAGGGCAGCAAGATCAAGGGCAAGGGCGACGGCCAAATCCGCGTGAATGATGCGGACCGCGGCGGCGGCGCAGTCGACTTGGGCGTGATCGACATCGACGGACGCATCTACAAGCCGTCGGTGTTTTACGTGCTCGCGCGCGGCGACATTCGCTACTCCGGCATCGAGTTCCGTCAGAACTTTCTGGACCGCATCGTGAAGGGCGCACAGAAACGGCCCTTCTGAGTCTCGGCCGTCTTGAGCGTCAACCTTCCGTCCCGCTCCACTCCCCAACAACTCCGCGTGCGCGCTTCGCTACGGTCATTCGGCCGGGTGCTCCGGTGCGTGCTTGTCTTGCAGTGCGCGGAAGACTTGGGGCGGCACCAGCGGGCTGACGTCGCCGCCCAGACCGGCCACCTCGCGGACCAGCTTGGACGAAATGAAGAAATGGCCCTTCTCGGTCATCATGAAGATGGTCTCGAGCTGCGGCGCCAGCAGATTGTTCATCGTCGACATCTGGAACTCGTACTCGAAATCGGCAACGCCGCGCACACCGCGCAACACAACCGAGGCTCCACTCAACCGCGCGGCCTCGACCATCAGACCGTCGAAGACCAGGACAGTTACGCGGGGGTCGTGGAGAAAACACTCTTCGATCAGAGCCTTGCGCTCGGCCAGCGTGAACATCGGCTGCTTTTCGACGTTGCGGGCCAGCGCCACGATCACGCGGTCGAACACGCGCAGTCCGCGCTCGATGATGTTCATGTGACCGATCGTCAGCGGGTCGAAAGAGCCCGGGTAGAACGCTACGGTCGGGGCGCGCCCAGTGGGCACGGGAGAGTCGGACACAGGGAACCTCCGTCTATTCGGTCGCACCTTCCATGCGACGCCATTCGCCAGGCTGGGTGGGGACGGACCACAGCTCGGTCAGAACCTCCGTCGGGTCGGCCACGTCGTCCATCGGTCCCAGTTCGACCTCGCCGCCGTGGTCGTCGTCCTCAGGGAATTCGCCTCGCATCCTTCGATCTTCCTCAGCTTTCTGTTCCTTGGCGCGCAGCTTCAACAGCTGCTTTTTGTCCATCCCCTTGGCCAGCACCCGCAACCGCGTATTGGTGTGGAAGGTCAGCCACATCACGAAGTGGACTGGGTGGAAGTGGTACAGCAGACCGTCCCACGCCGCGCCCGTGTCGAGGCCGATGAACTTGGCGACGTCGGCCGTCAGCCACATGAAGGGCAGCTGCCGCTGAATCTGCTGCGAGAATAGGGTATTGCGCCACATTCCCCGCTCATCCTGTAACAGCTTTGTCAGCTCTTCGACCCGCTCGTTCCAACCTTGGGCCACCGCCATCGACTTGAACCAGTCGACCTGATCGCTCCACTCGGACACATGGCGGGTGATGGAGCGGCGCAGTCGATTGCGGACCACGCCCTCATCGCTGTCGTCAGACGCCGAGTAGAAGGCCTGCACGTCGTCGGGCGCAACCTTGCGAGACGACAGAATGAAGTCGTCCTGCTTGCGCTTGGACCCAGTGCCGGCGGCTTCCGGCAGGATCATGCGAATCAGGTCCTCGGTGTCGACCATCAGGTTGTCGTCGGTGTCGGCCTCGAGCTCGAACCAGAACTCGCTGTGAATGCCCAGCAAGTCAACGATCTGGCGCCAGCGACCGTCGGCGATGATCTCGACGTGCACGACGCCGTCCTCACCCTGCTCATCGCCGAAGTTTCCCACGCGGCCGATGACCTTGCCCGCCGGCACGCGCGTCTGGTCGGTGCCATCGACAGCGAACAGGGCCACATCCCCGCGCTTCAGCGCCGCCAGGTGCTCGCCGTGGTCCAGGAAGGGCTTGAACTCGGGGTCGGCGCCTTCCTCGTCGACCTGCGGCTCCTCGTCCTCGGCGTCATCGCCCGCTGCTTGCGCCTTTGCCGGCTTGGCGGCCGGTACCTTCTGTCCCGTCGGCTTGGGCGCGGGCGCTGCTGCCTGCGCTTCGGCCCCTTCTTCGCCCTCCGCCGGCTTGCCCGTGTTGCCGCGCCGGGCGTTCGACACCCACTCGGGTGCCATCGTCATCAACGACGCGTCATCCTGCACCTTGGCCTTGTACGCGGCGTCGGACTTGTCCTGCTCGGCGTCAAACGCGAGCAGGTGCATGTACAGGGAGTAGAAGACGAACACGCGCTTGGGGTCCGCCGGGTCGAAGGGCACCTCGTGACGCACCAGCACGAAATTGTTCGAGCCAAGCCGCGCGCTGGGGCCGTTGCGGGCGGCGACAACCGTGCCGTCGATCATCGCCCGGACCTCAGTGCCACGCGGTGCGTGCAAATGAACGCCACCGTGCCACTGACCGCCCAACCCCATGGGATAGAAGCCGCCTAGTTCATTGGCTTCCGTGTTCTTGTAGTAGTGCGCCGCAAGCTGCAGCACCTTCTGCTCGGTCAGCAGGCTGGCGATGCTGACACCGGCCACCAGCTCGAGCGGGAAGTCGTTGTGCTCCTTCGCCAACCCCTGCAAGAGCCGCGCCCAGTCAAAGCCCGGCCCCGGGTCAAACTTCTGCGCGGTCAAGTGGAAGTGCCCGTAGATCCCCATCTTTTCGGGATCGATGGCCTCAGGGACCTGCCAGATGATCTCGCCCCGCTCGTCTACGGGGGCGGCCAGCTTGATCTTGGGGAAGTGGACGTTGAGCTCGCGCAGCAACTTGATCAGGGCGTCGTATTGCCCGTCGGTATAGCCCCAGCTCTTCCATGGCACGCCGTTGATCTCGATGACCTCACTCATCCGCCGCACGCCGCCCGCCGCCATCTGGCCCGCCAAGCCCGCCTTGGCCGGGTCGACCTCGCCCGTCGAGCGCGCGTAGTTCATCTGCAGGCAGTTGACGTCGATGCCGATGGCGAAGTTGTTCAAATTGCCGCGAAGGTCGGACGCGGCATGGATGGCCATGGTGATGGGGTCGGCAGACTGGTAGATGGTGCCATCCCAGTCGATCATGAAATGCGTCGAGAAGCCGCGCATCTTCAGGATCCGGAAGCAATCCTTGGAGTTCGCCGTAATGTCGGCGTGCAGCACCACGCAGTCGACCACGCCTTGGGCCGTCAGCAGGTCCGCAATGTGCAGTCCCTTCTCGTTGCGTCTGGGCCACAGGTACTTGCGATTCGGGTCCGGGTGCGTCAGGCGCGAGAAGTCGAGCGAGGGGTCATCGACGAACGTCACGATGCGCGCGTCTGCCACCGTGCGCCTCTCGCCCGCAACGATGATGTAGTCGCGCGCGTTGGCCGGCCCCTGCTCCTGCAGCGTGTTGCGCGGAGTAGCGAGGTCCAGCTGGGCGACTTGCACGGACGAGGTCATCGGTTCAGCCCTTGGACTTGCGGAAGATGCGGCGGACGATCAAGAACAGAAGCAGCAGGAACACCAACGAAAAAAGAATCAGGATCGCCACACCAACAACCACGTACAGCGTGTACCCGAGCACCCCCTGCGCCTTGGCTGCCAGACCGCGCATCGACTTTTCGACGCGGATCGTCCAGTCGGGCTTGGGCTCGATCACCGCCGTCACACCGACCGAGCCCAGCTTGGTCACGTCGCCGCGCACCATCGTGGGGTCCAACTCGACGGCCAGCTTCAGGTTCAAGGTCCCTTCCACCTCTTCGGGCGCCTGGTGTACGAACTCGACCGTCCACTGCCCCAGCACCTCGGTCATTGTGGCATTCAGCTCGGTGGCAAGGTTCTCTTCCTTCTCGACCTGGCGGTAGGTGCCGCCCGTCCGTTCAGCCAGCAGTCGCAGCCGCTCCAGCTCGTAGGGCTCGCCCAGCATCCCCAGACCGACCGCGAAGATACGGATGCCGGCCGCCCGCGCGGTGCCAATCCAAAAGGCAGCCCGATTGCGAAAGTCCACTTGCTGGGCGATCAGGCGCTGATTCAAGAACTGACGGATGCAGTCCTGCTGCTTGACCGCATCTGCGGCCAGCGCACGGCAGTTCTCGGGCGGGTTTTCCTGACACAGCTCGATGTCGCGGAAGTAGCCATCCTTGCCATCGCCGACAAGGATCAACACCTTCTGCTCGCCCTGTTTCGAGTCGCGCAGCAGCAGCTTCAGCGCCTCGTCCATCGCAGACGTCTCGTAGTCCAGTGCCTCACCCTTCAGCTGACGTGCCGCACGGGCGTCGGACTGGACCTTGGCGTTTTCTGGCGTGAACTCCCCGTACTTCTGCAGCGCCTCGCGAGGCGGCTTGCAGTACCGCTTGTAGTCGTAGAACGGTATGCCAAGGTTGAACGGCCGGGGAAAGTAGCCTTCGAACGCGGTCTGCTGGCCCTTCAACAAGGTCAGGATCGGCTTGGGGTCTGTCGCCAGGCCGCACAAGTCGGTCCCCGTGGCGGGCGCAGGAGCCTCCTCCGTCCCCGGACCCGCGCCGGTGATGGCGCCCCCCGTGAGCGCCTCGAACCTGGCGTCTGCGCAGACCTTTCGCGTCTCTTCGACATCCGCAAGCTCACCGGTGCGCCCCTTCAGCCCCACGAAGCGGTACAGGCGGTCATTTGCCCAGATCAGGTTGACGCGGTCCGTCTTGGCCAGCGGCTTGAACGCCGACGCCAGCGCCTCCTTCAACCGGCGACCCAGACTGCCATTGCGCAGTGCGGGTGCTTGGTAGCCCGAGGCGACGATCACGAGCGCCGTCGGCACCCCCGCCTTGTCCATCGGGATCAGCGCGCCGTCCTTGCGACCGTCCAACGGCTGGCCGGCTTGGAACGCGATGTAGGGCGGGCGACTCTTCTGCTTGGCATCGACCACCGACAGCTTCTTGACGGCCTTCAGCGCAACCGGTCGGCCGTTGCGGTCCAACACCGTGCCGAACACGCGAACCTTGGGAAACTCGGACACATCGATACGCTGAATGCGGGCTTGCGGTAGATCGAGAGGCGGGACGGCCGGCTCAAGGGCAATGGGTTCGACTGGACCATGGTTGTGTCCATCGTCCTGACCGACAGCGCTGCGGGCTCCGCCGACCAAGCCTGCGGCAAACACGAGCAGAACGAGCCCGCGCACAGCGACAACGGCCGACCGCTGCCGGTCGCGGAACGCACCGCCGGAGACCGAAGAACGCTGGGTCATGCGCTGAACCGATGGGGCAGCAGGCGGTAGCCACCGACCACGCGGCGCTCCAGAACGGCGCCGTTGCGGGAGACGAGCTCGAGCTCGACGGCATACGCGCCGGGCACCAGGTCGTCGAAGGGGTAAGGGGTCTCGAATTCGAGGCGGCGACTTGGCTCCGCCGCGTAGTGCCCGTACTGGAACCTTCCGTGATCACAGTCAATGGCGACGCAGACGCTGGCACCGCGCGGAACCGCGTCACTCAAGTCCACCCGCAGCAGCGCCCCGGGAAACAGGGCCTCGCCTGCCACCGTCCACGCGGGATCGACGTGAAAAAGCGCCCTGTGGCCCACCGCGGCCGCGACGGTGGCGGTGGAGCAGGTCATCAGAAAGGCGCGACGATCCATGGGAGAGGAATCTAGCAAGGGGACCCCGCCGGGACAAGCGCGCATCGACCCGGAGTTGCCCGATTCAATGCACGCGGCCTCGCTTGCCGTGTCCGTGCAGCCAACCGCCGCCTGAGACCTCGTGGCCGCCAACGCGAAGAAGCACGCTCCCGGCCACACCGGCGACAGCGCGCCCGATCGGCCGCACTGAGGCGAGCGTCTGTGCGACCGAGGAGAACAGCAGCGTCAGGTCCACACCCGGCGGCGCGGCGACGAGCAGTGCGTAGTCATCGCCTCCGCTTGCACACGCCGACCGCCAGTCCAGCCCCTGCAACTCCAAGCCACGCTCGACCTCGGGCGTCATCCAGTCCGGCGCGGCTACCTCGAGTTCCATGGCAAGCCCGCTGGCGAGTGCCAGCCGTGCCGCATCCACCCCCAGTCCATCCGACACGTCGATGGCGGCCAGGTCCTCCCCAAGTGCCTGCAGCAACAGTCCTTCCGAAACGAGTGGTTGCGGAAACAGGTGCGCCCACACGCAGGCCTGCACCCATGGCGTTTCGCCGAAGCCCGCGCCCTGGCGACGCAACAAGTCGAGGCCCAGTCCGGCATGACCGACCTGACCGACCAGCCACACCACGTCTCCTGGACGGGCCGCATCGCGCCGCAGCGGCTGACCCGCGACCTCGCCCAACGCGGTGACGCACCAGCGCTGTGGTCCTGGGGCCAGTCCGAAGTCACCGCCCACAACCGCGGTGCCAAAGCGGTCAGCCAACTCGGCAAGGCCGCGAGCAGACTCAAGCACTTGCGCGACCTTGGCGCGGGAAGGGAGCTCGACTGCCAGCAACAGGCCGGTGGGCCGGGCGCCCATTGCGGCAAGGTCCGACAGGTTGACGGCGGCAGCTCGGTGACCGATGGCTGCGGCTGGGGTCAGCGCAGGCAGCCAGTCGACCTCTTCGACGATCGAGTCCACGGTCGCCACAACGTGCCCTTCGCATCGCAGAACTGCAGCGTCGTCGCCGTTGGGCACGATCACATGCGGCAGGGGTCGGTCGAACACCTCCCGCAGCGACCGGACCAGCCCGACTTCGCCCAGCTTGCCGACGGTGGACATGGCCAGTTCCTCACGAGGGCGTTTGCGAGCCCTCTGAACGGTCCGGGGCTGGCGCACTCGGCCGAGTTGCCTCGACAGCGCGTGCGAAGGCGGACGCTTGAGCAAAACCCGCGGGTCCCATGCGGGCTTCCTGATCTCGCAGGGCCTCGACGACAGCTGCGGGCGCGTGCTCGGGAACGTCAAGCGTCACCCGAATGCGCAGGTCGCCGCGCCGCACGGGCTTTGCAGACTCTGGCCGCGCCCCCGCGACCGGGGCACCGCGTCCAGCGATGCGGAATTCGCGCCCCACCGGCGTTCCAGGGAGAATTCTCAGGATCTCAGGGCCTTCCAACGTAGGAACGGCGACGCGCGCGCCACCTGTCGCTTGAGCGAAGGTCAGCGGCAGCGTGCAGGTCAGGTCGTCGCCCTCCAGCCGAAGCAGGGGATGAGGCTTTACCGTGACGACGACGACCAAGTCGCCCGCCGGCCCCCCAAGCGTCGCCTTCTCGCCGGCACCGCGCACGCGCAGATGAGTTCCGTCGCGGGTGCGGGGTGGAACTGCAACCAAAACCTGCTGTCGATGCGGAACCTTACCGTCCCCGTGGCAGCTCAGGCAGGGTGCCAGCAGCACGGCCCCACGCCCCACGCAGAATCCGCAGGTCATCTCCTGCCGCCGCAAGCCAACCCGCAGACGCCCCTGCCCCTGGCAGACGTGGCACACCGGATTGCGCGTCGGGTCAGAGGTCCCTTCCCCTGCACACGTCGAACAGGCCGTGTCGTACGCCGCCTGAACCTGAACCTCGCCCCCCAGCAGTGCCCGAGTGAAGTCCACGTCTTGCTGCACCCGCAAGTCGCGGCCCCGCTCAAGTCCAAGCAACTCAGGAGTCTTGCGGCGAAAACGGGTGACCACCAAATCCAGCACGTCCAGCGCACGGGCGGCACGCGGGTCGTCAACCATGCGGAGCGGGTCTCTCAGCAGCATCGCGCGGTCGTAGCGACCCCGTTTCTGCTCGTCAGACAGCTCCGCATACGCCTGTGCGATCTGTTTGAAGCAGTCGCTCGCCCGTTCCGACCCTTGCTGGCGGTCCGGATGGAACACCCTTGAGAGCTTGCGGTAGGCGGCTTTGATCTCGTCCGTTCCGGCTCGCACCGAAACGCCGAGAAGTCGATAGTGGTCGGGCAGGTAGGCGTCCATCCCTCAGCCCTGCTGTGCCATCAGGCGGCGTCGTCCGGGCGGGGCTCCGACGTGGTCGGACGCGTGGCGGCGGCCTGTAGCGCGGCAACCGTCTTGGGATCGGGGTCGGTGGCGTAGCGGTAGCGATAGGCGACGCCTCGACGATAGCCCTTGCCGTAATAGTAGCCATAGCCCGCGCCACGCGTCGCCGTCCGGGAGAGCACGACGCCCAGCAACTCTGCGTTGACGCTCTGCAGCGCGTGGATCGTCGACTTCATGGACTCGCGCTTGCTTCTCTCGGAATGGCCGACGAGCACGACGCCATCGACCAACGAGGCGATCACAAGCGCGTCGCTGACGATCTCGACGGGCGGCGAGTCGAACACCACGGTGTCGTACTTGGCCATCAGCTCGGTGACCAACTGGCGAAACCGCTCCGTGTGCAGAATTTCCGATGGGTTGGGCGGCACCGGTCCGCACGCCATCAGGGACAGCCCAGGCACATCGGTCTTCTTGATGAACTTCTCCACCGGCTCCTGGCTGAGGATGTAGCTGGTCACGCCGACATCACCCGGAACTCCGAACACGTGATGCAGACGCGGCTTGCGCAAGTCGGTATCGACCACGACGCAGTTGCCGGTGGAGGCCGCAAGGGTGATGGCGAGCGTGGTGGAGGTCGACGTCTTGCCCTCGCGCGGGTGGGCGCTGGTGATGACGAGTGTGTGCAACGGCTTGTCGGGCCGCATGAACAACAGGTTGGTGCGAACGCTGCGAGCGGCTTCTGCCACGCGAGAGTTGGGTCTGAAGTAGGCGTACAGGTCCAAGCGCCCGTCGGGGATCGGCAGCCCCTCGTTCAATTCCGTGGGGGAGAATGTCGGAATGGCGCCAAGGTAGGGAACACCGAGCACCCCTTCGACGTCGAGACGGTCCTTGACCGTGTTGTCGAGCAGGTCGACCATCAACGCGACGCCGATGCCGATCAGCAGCGACAGCACCAGACCAATCGCAAAGTTCAGCCTCTTGTTCGGCCGACTGGGAGCCTGCGGAGTGATCGCGCGGTCCAAGATGCTGACGTTGTTGACACCAATCTTCTTGGTCAGGTCGGCCTCTGCCAAGCGCTTGGCCACCTTGTCGTAGAACATCTTGTCTTCGTCGGCCTGCGCAATAAGCTGATCGTGCTCGATCTTGGTCAGCCGGATCTCCGCGTCCTCGTTCTTCGCAGCCTGGATCTGGGTCTGCAGGTCGGCCTCTTGGGCTTGTGCCGCGGCCAGAGACTGCGACGCCGACTCGTACATCGCACTGACGTGCTTGCTGCCCAGCGAGACCAGTTGCTCCATCTGTTGCTGGATGCTCTCCACCTTCGGATGGCGCTCGAGATAGGTGGCGTCGAGTTCCTGCTTGCGGATGGCCAACTCGAGATACCGCTCCTTCAGTTGACCGACCAAGCCGTCTCGCATGACGGCGGGTGCCGACGCCGAGAAGATGTCCCGGCTGCCTCGGAACTTCTTGAGCTGCGCGACCTCCTGCTGTGCACGTACGCGAACGGAGTGGACATCGCGCACGTCGCGGTTCAACGCCAGTAATCGCTCGTTGACAACCTCGCTGCGGTTCTTGCTCAAGTCGTGCTTCTTCTCAAAATCGGAGAGCCGAGTCTGCGAGGCAAGCTTCTTCTTCTCTAGCTGTCCGTGAATCGCGACCAGTTCTTTGGTCGCTTCTTCGAGGATGCTCCGCTTCTGGTTGACGTTGCGGTTCTTGTAGGCCTCCGCGACAGCGTTGACGAGTTCCTTGGCGAACTCGGGGTCCTTGTCTTCGATAGAGACGGTGGCGATCATCGTGTCCTCGCCCATCTCCACCAATACGCGTGACGCCAACTGTCCAATGGGATCGGCTGCTGCGATCAAGGCCTCGCGCTTCGCTTTGGGCAGCTTGTCGTCGATGCCCAGAAACTTCTCTCTTCGCGCCAACTGAAGGCTAGTGACCACGTCGGCGGCGACGGAGCGCGACTGCAGGATCCGCTGCTGGGCTTGGAAGTAGATGCGCGAGCCGAGAAAGCCGCTGGAGCCTAGCGTCACGACCTCGCTGACCTCACTCAGCACCTTGGGCGGCGTGGTGTCGATGGTGATCGTGCTCGTCGCCCTGTACCAGAGCTGCTGATTGTTCGTCCAAACGATCGAGGCGCTGAGGACGATGGCTGCAGAGAACAGGAACCACCAGCGTCGCTTGAGAAAGACCTCGGCACCCCGGCGAAACAGCTCCTCCAACGCGAACGCATCCACCTCGTCGCGTTTCGTGGAGTGGTCTCGCTGTATGGGTCGGTTGTTCTGGCTCACGGCTCGCTTCGCACGGTCGGATGGAGGTGGGGTGTCTACAGGATGGTCTCAGGGACGTAGATGATGTCGCCTGGCTGCAGGAGGAAGTTCGCTGCGAGCCCCTGCATGATCTTCTCGACCGGCACGGGGATGCGCCGCTCACCCGACGCGTCCAAGCGCGTGACGATGGCGTAGTTCTTTTCCGCGAGTGGTCCGAAGCCGCCAGCCAACGTCACCGCCTCGACAATGCTCATGGCATCGGAGTACTGGAAACGCCCCGGGTTCTTGATCGCCCCCAACACAAAAACCTTCTTGGAGCTCAGGGTCTTGACCTGCACCGTGACGTAAGGACTGCGCAGGAACCCTTGGCTGAGTCGCTGCCGCAATAGGCTGGCAACCTGAGAACCAACCAAGCCCTCGACCGTCACCGTTCCGACCAACGGGAAGTCGATTTGGCCCGTTGGCGACACGATGTAGACGCCCGACAGACCGGCTTCCTCGTAAACACGCACCTCGAACTCGTCGCCTGGTCCAAGGCTGGCCGCCTGAATCGCGGACCGGACGTCAGCGCGGAAGTCGGTGTACTCCGACGTCGCCGTGGTCGAGCAACCGGCCGCCCCCCAGACGACGAGCAAGAGCCGGGCCAGGAGGGCGCCAGTCAGCTTCGACGGGAAGGGAGTTTCGACCCGCACCAATGCACCTCTCAGGTCCGGATTCGCGTGCCTCGGCCGGGTGTAATGCACCCGAAGACCGTGCGCGGTTGGCGATGGTCGGGGTCGGCAGAGTTCAGGTGCTGAACCAGGTCAGTACCTGAGGGTGATGCCGGCGTACAGCTCATGCGCGAGGAATGCGCCTGAGTCGATCAAGCGCCGCTTGGCGTCGAGCGCAGTCACCTTGTAGTCCGTGACGACCGAGCGGAGCTGGTAGCCAATGTCCATGCCGACGAGTCGGGTCACGTCGAACGTAGAGGACAGCCCGCCCTCCAAGGCGATGTCCTTGCGATTCTTCTGGGTGATGAGCACGGCGATCTTGGGAACGTACGCTCCGTAAACCCCGTAGGTCACCCCGAAGTTCGCCTTGAGGTCGACGATCTGCCCGAAACGCTGGCGCAGGGCGAGCGACCCGCGATGGAAGTCCACGAAATTGCCGTAGTAGGCATCGCGGAAGTCGTGTGTGTAGTTCAGCAGGAGTCGAGTGGACTCCGACGCGCGCAGCCCGAGCGATGCGCTGGCGAGGAAACTGTTGAACGCGTCTCCCGACTTGTGCATCGACATGCCCCAACCACCCAACGCCTCGAGGCTGATGCGACGGGTCAGGGCGCCTGCGACGCCTGCACGGGCGCGGAACGGCTTGGAGTTGGCCGAAAGACCTTCTGCCAGCAGCAGGCTGGTGCTCGTGTAGTTCCGGAAGTCCCAGCCGGCATCGATGATCGCGGCTGTCTTCGGAAGGAAGCGCCAGGACGCGCTGAACCGAGAACGGATGGTGTCGGCATTGCCGTCGCTGAAGTCGTCGAAGCGGTCCAGTGCGTACGATCCCATCAGCGCGATGTTGAACGGCCGACGCTCAGGAATGTCGCCCGGGTGGAACTCGATACGCGCCCCGACGTCGTTGCCGGTCCGGTTCAGGTTGTAGGACGTCCCCCAGTCGTTGGCTCGGAGGGAGCGGGTGAAGTAGTCGAACACCGAAAACGCGAGCGCCCGACGGGCTCCGAACGCGACGTCCACAGCGGCCGTGCCGCCAACGTCGTCCTGCTCGGAAACAGCCGCTTCCTCAGTGACATAGATGCGTGCATCGCCAGCGGAATTGAACGTGAAGCTGACGTCGCTGTTCGCTTCGTTCGCGAGCGACAGCCGTGGCTGGATGCGGATTGAGGTGGCACCGCGGATCGGGTTGCCTGCCGCCGCCTCTGCATCCGAGCCGTTGAAAATGTTCGTATCGTGGTGTCCCTGAACGGTAATGCTGGGGTGCAGCGTGAAGTCGCCGCTGCGCAGACCTCGGTCCTGATTCGCTGAGGACGGCAACTGCATCTCAGCCGTCTGCGCGTGAACCAAGGCCGGGAAGGCCCCGAACACGAGCATCACGAAGATGACCCCGAGGCGCTTTCGCCTCACTCTGGACACACCCAACGCGCCCATCGCCGCGTCGCTGAGTGCTCCCTGTTGTGGTGTCGTCATGTGCACTGCTGCTTACCTTCGCCTGCCCCGTGCGGAATTCTCTTTGCGGTTCTGCCCGTCGGGGGGCGGCATCGCGGACTCTTTATGTGCTCCGTCGGGCTATGGGAAACCGTCGGGGGCTAGCTGCCGTATGCGGAACCTGAGATGCGCCCCGGGGACGAGGCAGTGGCTTCGTTCGGGGTCAATCGTGAACG
Source organism: uncultured Enterobacteriaceae bacterium (assembly GCA_964447285.1). Lineage (GTDB taxonomy): Bacteria > Myxococcota_A > UBA9042 > UBA9042 > UBA9042 > CAJBNH01. Next base: position 57,586 of record CAYURO010000008.1, read on the forward strand.
TAGAACGGGCTGGCTGACGGCGGGTTCTCCAGCCTGGGGGCCAGATCGGTCAGGCCGGCGGTCGGATCGATGTCCGGTACGTTCTCGATCTGCTTCTCGATCATCGGCCGCCCGTCGATTGCGCTGTCGATCGAGGGACCGCCGCAACCTTTGAGCTGGCCTTCCAACTCCTCAGCCTTGTTGAACGCAATCGAGATCTTCACGTACTCGTGTTCGGTGCAGGCCGCGTCTTTTCGCGAGGAGCACTCGTGCATGGCCATCAAGTTGCTCTCAGCGAGCTTGACCAGCCCCTTCATCGTGGTCAGCGCTTCGTTCACGCAGTTCACGCGGCTGATGTTCTGCGACTTCCGCGCGTCTTCGAGTTCGGCGAAGCCGGCGCTGAGCATCTTTTGCAGGCGGTCGACATACGCCCGGGCCTGATCGACCTGACGCTCGATGTTGGCCGGATCGACCGGCGGCGCCGCGCCTTCCTCAGCGCTGACAGCTGCCGCGACGATAAGGCACAAGGCCCCGACGGTCATGGCGATGTATTGGCGAAGCATGATCCTGACTCCCACTTGGACGCTACGATGTGCCGCACGCTATCGAAAGGGTCCCGTTTCGGACACAGACCTGCGCGTTCGACTCCACCAAAGAAGCCCAAGTCGTCGTACTTTAGGCCGCGGTACGTGATGCTGTCAACTGTTTCGCTCCCCCTGTCCGGGTTCGCACGTCGCGTTTTCCCCCCTTCAGCCAGAGCCCGGTTCAAGCGCCCGGGCGGTCACCGTAGGTCCTGAGGAAACCGCGACGAGGGATAGGTTGCGGAAGCCGCCGTCCGGGATCAAAATTTCTTCGGGCTCCCCCCCCTGCCGCGAGCGCGACAGCACTGGTACGTTGAGCCTTGCGCGTCACACGCGAGTCAGGAGAATCGGATGTCGAAGAAGGGTCGGTCGATGCGCGAGAGAAGCCCGGGGCCTGCAGCACCGGTGGCTGTTGCTGAGGCGGAGGAAGCGTTCGAGCTGGACGACGCGGAGGGCACCGTCACGGCCAAGGGGAACTACGAGACGCTGGTGCGCCTGTTCGCCGAGGCGAGCCCGCTGACGATGAGCCACTGGAACCCCATGACGGGCGAAGTGTTTTGGCTGCCTCATGGACAGGCCAACCGCAAGGCGACGGCGGAGGCGTTCGAGAACCGACTGTTTCGCGAGCAGGGGTGGTTCGAGGTACCTTTTCTGGAAAGCGACGAAGCCTTCGGTCTCGCGGGCTCGTTTGCCGCTTCGTTGACGGCAGGCCGGGGCAAAGCCGACGTGATGGCGGCACTGGAGGGTCCCAAGCCGTTCCGGGCGCTGCGAACAGTGCTTGCCGGGGCTCCAGGACTGGACCGGCGGCACAAGCGATTCGTCGAAGCGGAGGCCGAGCTGCGACTCGCGACCTTCTGCGCCAGTCAGGGGCTTGACCTGGATGACCCGCGGTTTGCGATCGCGCTGGGTCACGCGGCCGAGACGTGGGGCGACGACGAGGAAGACCTGTTCGACGAGGAGCCGCAGATCGGTGATCGACGTCCTGTGGGCCAGCTGTCCATCGGCCGCCGAAGCGACAAGGACCCTTCGTGACGACAGGCCGAACGAACCAGGCGGGCCACAGCGCCCGGCTGCTGTGGATTCCGTTGCGATTTCCGTCCAGGATCGGCGTTTTGTTCTGCCTGACCGTGGCGCTCGCAACGGCGGGCTGCGGCGAGGAGTCGACCAAGGTCTTTCCCGCGTTGACCCAGGTGATGCTGCCCGTGCCCCTGAGGGCGGGCAGCCCAGTGCGAGTGCTCGGTTGGGGACTTGCGGGCGCTGCATTGCGACTGGACGCTGGGGCGGACCCGGTCGTGCTCGAGCTGTCGCTGACGGCGGTCGGTGCCGACGGCGTGGAGGTCGCGGAGGGGTTGGTCCCGGCCGACCTCGACTGGACCGAAGGGCGTGTGGTCGACCGGGCTTGTCTGACGGAGGCCGGGGGACTTGCACCGTGCCTGCCGGTCGCAACGGTTTGGACGCGCGAGGTGCCGGCCGTCAGTGTGCACTGGGGCGGGGGCGAGATACGGTTTGGCGACCCGGTCACCTTGACGTCAGGCGGCCTGCTGCTGCCGGGCGAGGGAACGGTGACCCTGCAGTCGGTGCCGACGACCGGGGGGGCGGTCTCGGAAGCCTTTGTCGTGATGACGGATCTGGACGCCGGAAGAGACCTGGGACGAGTGGAGGCGACCCCCGCGTGGTTGGGACTGACGCCAGGTGCACGGTCGTTGCGGCTACGATTGGTGCAGGAGACGGCGACCCAGAGCCGTGTTGGGCCGTGGTCCGAACCGGTGGCCGTCGATGTCATGGCCGCGGAACTGACCGGGGACGAGAAGGCTGAGCTGCGACGCGGTTGGCTGGCCCCACTGACCGTCCGGGGAGTGCCAAGTGGCGGCTGGCAGGTGCGCCTGACGGGAAAGTGGCAGACCGACGGGAAGGAAGTAGCGGCGTGGACGGACGCAACGGCCCGGCTGCTGGACGGTCGAGTCTGGGCGGGCCAACCGGCGGCGTGGTTGGACAGTCCATGGTTCATGAGTCAGATCAAGCCATTGGCGGCGACGTCGTCCCCCGCGACAGCGTTGCACGGAGAGGCTCGTCTGGTCCTGCGGAGTGGATACGAGACATGGTGGGGGCCTGCGGTGCCGGTGCTTTGGCCCGTGCGACCGACCGTGCAGGTGGTCGAGATCGAGCTGGGCGACGCCTTTGCCGTCGGTCTGGGTCGTCTGGGGCTTGGCAACCACGTCGCGGAAGTGCGGCAACGCGTGATCGCGCGTCTGGCCAGCCACTTCGCGGGCTTGTCGGTGGTCGTCGCGACGCAAAGGCCGGCGGGGGCCGTCGAGGTGCTGCAGCTTGCCGTGCTGGACCGCGATCCCAACGGCTTCGACCTGCTGGGCAGCGACAACTCGGTCGGCAAGGACGTGGGCAACTTGACGCTGGACGAGCGGCTGACGGGCTACGGAGCGGCGGCGGCCGTCGCGGGCCAGACAGCCTACGGCGGGGTGTTCCTGAACGGCCTGTTCCTGTTCTCTGCCCAGCTGCATCCCGGTGAGGGTCAGGCAACGAAGGACTTCGACGCGATCTTCGGTCCTTGGTCTCCCCGGCTGGGTGGCAAACCCGCGCCCACCGGACAAGTCCCCAACCTGGCGATCGAGACCGCCGCCCGCCTGATCGCGCACACCGCGGCGCATGAGATTGGTCACGCGCTGGGCTTGCCTGCGGGCACTGACGCCTTCCACCACCCCGAGGACCATCCCGGCTGGATCATGGACGAAGGGACCGCGCGGCCGTTTGCCGAGCGTGCCGGGCTGCCCGGTGCCGCCCCTGCCGTCTGGGGCCCGGTCGACGACGCGTACCTGCAAGCCATCTTGCCGCCTTGAGCTTGGGCTTGTGGACGGGGCCGGGCCAGCGGAGAATCTTGGCCTTCCGGGACCCTTACCGAGGAGCGCGCTGCATGCGACTGATCGCCGTTGCCGTCCTGCTGCTGACCGCCTGCGCCGTGACACCCTGCTGCAGCCGTTCCAGCGTGCCCAGCCCGGTCGATCAACCTGAGGCGCAGGCGCTCGAGCCCGAAGCGGCCTCTCAACCAGGCATCCTTACTCACTTTCCCGGTCGCGGCCGCGTGCGCGTGAGTGGGCGCGCCGAACTTGCCCCCTTTGAGGTCGAGGTCGCGCGAACCGAGGGGGAACTCTCGCAAGGCCTGATGTTCCGAAAGGAGCTGCCCGACCACCACGGCATGGTTTTCGAGATGGGCTACGACCGCGACTGGTCGTTCTATATGCGCAATACCTATGTGCGACTGGACATGATCTTCATCGACGCGGACTGGCGTGTCGTCGGCGTGGTCGAGAACGTTCCGCCGTTGACGGAGGACTCTCGGTCGGTCCGCGCGCCGTCCCGGTTCGTGTTGGAGCTTGCGGCGCACGAGGCCCGACGCGCTGGCATTCAGGCGGGAACGCAGCTTGCGTTCGAGAAGCTGGCCGACGCGCCCGCCCCCGCACAGGACACTTCAGCCAGGAGCCCCCGGTGACCGACGCTCGCCGCGAGTGGTTCGAGGTCCTGGACCAGGACGCCCGCGCGGTGGCAACGCTGCTGCGCTTGCCTTCCGCACCAAAGAGCGCCCGGCAGTCCGCACGGATGTGTCTGGGCCGCGCGGCACAACTGCTGGAAACACTGGCGGGAACGCCGGAGGACGAAGAGGCCCCTGCCACCGACGGAGAGGCGCCTCCTGAGCGGGTCGAGATCGGCGACGCAGAGGTGCTTGCCTTGGTGTTGGCGCTGGCCGCCCACCGGCGCAGCCTGGGGGATCACCGTACCGGGCTGCGGCCGCTGCGTGAGGTCTGGCGGCGGTCGCCCCTGCCAGAACGGCTACAGCAACCCCTGTGTGCCAGACGCGTGTTGGCACTGGTCACGGCCATCGACGGCAGGTTCAACGCGACGATGGCGCTGAGTGCGGAGCGGCTGGGGTGGTTCGAGAAGCGTTGCAGCGAGCCCGACCCGACCCGGGTTGCCAAGGTTCGGCCGCCGGCTGCGGAGGCCTCGAGCCGTCTGGACGGCAGCGAGCTGGAGCTGCTGGTGAAGGCCGGCCGGTCGCGCTTCTCGTAGGCCAAGTCGCGCAAAACAGCTTGTAATTCATAGTCCTAAAGCGCGCCGCATCCGTACGGCTCCGCGTGAGATCTCGTTGTGGCGCGGCAGGGTTGCGGCTATGCTGCGCCGCTCTGCGCCCACGAGCGTCCGGGGGGGCGAAGCGGGCGAGCGGCAACTCGACAGACGTCCACGGAGGAAGCGGTGAACATGCGCACATTCGTCAAGGTTGGGGGGGTCTTCGCTGTCTGCGCGGTGCTGGCGTTGGCGACAGGTTGCAGCGGTGGCGAGGAAACGGTTGACATTGCGCCAACTTGCGGCGGACAGCCTTCGTGCCTGAACGACAAGGGTCAAGAGAACCTTGGCCTGTGCCCGGCACCCCAGTCGGAGTGGTCCTGCGTCGCGGGTTGCTGCGTCCAGAAGGTGTTGTGCAAGTCGAATGCGGAGTGCGCGGTCAAGCTGGGGACGGATGCTTGCCCGGACGGCCGGTTCACCTGTGGCTGCGACATCGACTCGGGCGCTTGCATCCAGACGATGTGCTCCAACGACGAGGGCTGCGCCGAAGGTCAGCAGTGCCATCAGGGTGGTTGCCGAGACCCCCTGGCAGCCGCGGACTTGTCGGCGCGTTTGCTGCGACCGGTGTGGGTCGGTGCGCCCGGAGCAGTGTTCGAAGCGGCGACGGCCCTGGGTGCTCAGGCGGTCGACGGTCAGGGCAACGTGGAGCCCAAGGCCGCGTTTACTTGGCAACTGGCGACCACCGACGCATTTACTCTGGCCGACGGCAAGTTGACCGCCACCGGCAAGCCTGGCCATGCGACGATCACGGCGACCGTCGTTGGCGCGTCGAAAGCGGCGTCGGCCCCGGCGGATCTGTGGAATTTTGGACCGTTGCCGCAGGGCCAGAACCTGCGCGTGACCGTCGTCGACGACGTGAAGCTGACGCAACTGACGGGCCAAGTCGTGGTCGTCGGGCTGTCTGGCGAGGCCACCCCCGTGCAGGGCGCGCTGACAGAGGGCCAAGCATCGTTCTCGGGGGTGCAATTCCCCTGCGACATCCACTTCTTCAACGACGACCACGCACCGGTTTCGGTGCTGGGCTATGACCCCGCTGGTGGCCCGGCCGACGTCGTGCTCCCGTCGCCCCTTCACCACTTCGCCGAGATCGCCTTCGATGCTGACAACAAGCTGGACATGACCAAGACCTTGTTGGTCAATGCGGACTTGGTGGGCGGCACTCACGATTATCCGGGAACGGGAGAGGCCGCACTTGGGCTGACCTCGCTGGCGTTCGGGCCCTCTCTGCTCAACTTCAGCGTCGACTCGATCCTGGGGCCGACCGTGCAGCGGCCATTCGACAAGGACGCGCCCAGCTTCGTGAATCCGGACCCGAGCAAGCCTCAAGAGGTGCCCGGCGGCATCACGTTTGTATTGGGCAAGCCGGTGGTGACCAGCTATGTGCTCGCGGGTCCCCCGGGCAAGAGCATCCTGTGGACGCTGGCGGGCCGATTGAGCCTGACCGAGTTGCTGGGCGAGATCAGCAAGATCTTCGATGCGGTGGATGGCGGACTGGACGTGGGCAAGGTCGTCAGCGTGCTGTTGCCGCATCTGGCCGGATTCCAGTCCCAGGTCGTCACGGACGTTGCATTCGCAAGCGCGTTCGCCCCGCCGATCAAGGAGTTGAATCTGGCGCCGACGTTCCCTCTCGGGCTGCGAACTCAGGTCAAACTGCCGACGCTGCCCAAGGTCGGTGAGGGCTGGGCGGACCTTGCTTTCGTCGTCGGCGGAGCGCTGCTGCCGTCGGGCGACATCGTGCCGCTGGGGCTGACCGCGGGCTCGGACTCGATCGACAAGGAAGACATCGCGGACGGCAAGATCGATGGGGACGCGGTCGAGCCGGGGACCCAGCCGCTGCCGTTGAGCGTCGCGCCCCTGCACAGCGGTCTGCGCGTCGGTGAGGCGAATCACGTGCTGGTGACGGCCGCGATCATCCTGGGCGGCAAGGGCAAGAAAGAGGGCGGTTCGATCTTGATTGGGACACCCGGCGCCATCACGTCGACCGTCAACCTTCCGGATTTTCTTGCATTCCCGGCGGGTTCCAGCTGGAACGCAGCCACGCGCGAGGTCCTTGCGGCTGCCGTCGACGGCTCGCAGTTCTACCGCGTGACCCTGATCGGCCCGCAGAACCGACAGTGGCTGATCGTGGTACCTGCCAATTCTGCAGGCAAAGCCCTGAAGCTGCCCGACCTGACCCTGTTCGGTGCCAAGAGCGATCCGACGACCGAGGTCAAGCGCGCGCTGGTCGCCGCTTTCGAGCTCTCTGCGCCGACGTCGTTCCCGACCCTGGTCGGTCCTGGTGGCCTGACCGACTTGGTGCGGCAGGTGCGGCGGACGGCGTTTCTGGACGCCACGCCTTAGCCGACTCGACCCCAGACGCTTGGAATCCGGACCTTTTGCGGGTCAGCCTTGCGGCTGCATCCGGCCGTCGCGCCACACGAATCGCTGGACCGCCGGCTCGTGACGCTCCGGGTGCACGCGCAAGGCTTTGCGCCAAGCTTCGGCTTGCGGGTGCTGCGGGTCGTTGGGCAACAGCACGGCCGGCCCCTCTCCCGTTTCCGGAATGCGGAACGGCTCATAGCGCGGTCCCACGCCGCCGTCCCCGAGCTGACGCAGCACGTCCTGAGTCCGCGCGCCTAGTCCATCCAGTCGCGCCATGGTGTGCCACGTGGGCGGCGGCAGCAGAATCGCGCCGTGACGTGCGTGCGAGGCCATCGCGTCGGCGGGCGTGAGCCACTGGACCTCGGTCGACTCGTGACCGTCGGTTTGGGCGTGCTGGCCGGTCGGCAGCAGGGCGGCGAAGAACCACGCATCAAAACGCATCGGCTCGGCTGCGGGAGTCAGCCAGCGCGCGAACGGCACCAGCAGGTCCAATGCCAGCGTCAGCCCCGCCGCCAAAAGAACTCGATGGTGGTCGGCCGCCTCCAGGCGGTGCCCTCGATGCAATGACTTGAGTTCGCTGTGGATCTCTGTCAGCTGGTCGGCAGTGGGCCAGCGCCCGTCGGCCGTGCGGGCGAGCAGAACCAGCGCCTCCTCGTCAAGCTCGCGCAGGCCCGACACGAACGCCGCGCGGGCCAGATGCAGGTCGTCGATCCCCAACAGATCCGCACACTCCCGGTCGGAGCGGCCTTGGCTCGGCGCGTCGAAGTCCACGGGGTCCAGCTTGCCGCCGGGAAAGACCGTCGCGCCGCCCATGAAGCTACTGTCCTGGTGGCGGCGCATCACCAGCGACTCGCACGCACCCGTCGGGCCCTCGCGCAGCAGCACGACGGTGGCGGCAAACGTCGGCGGCTGGGGGCCGGTCATGAAGAGAGCTAGCCCTTGCAGTTCGGGAACTTGGCGGGGTCGAGCAGCCTCGTCAGATAGCCGGGCAGGACCATCGTGAAGAGCTCCTCGGGTGTGACCTCATCGAAGTCCGCTCCGGCGTAGGGAGCCGGCGCCATGCCGTTGCCGTAGTCACCCTCCAACCAGCAGTGCTGCCCTTGGGCCTCCAGGGCGGCACACGTCTCGTCGTCTACCGGTGCCTGGCACTCCGGCATGCTGTTCAGCGCAAAGTACTTCGCCTCGGACGACGCGACCTTCTCGATGGCGATGCGGCTGGCCCAATGGCTGGGCAGGCGGTGATCGTACTTGAACTGCAGACGCTGGTAGCGTTGGAACACCTTCTTCAAGTAGGTCGACGGCTCGCGCACCGTCCACCACGAGTTGTCACTGCACTTCTGCCCCGTCAGCGTGATCGGCCAAGCTCCCTCGGCACAGACGATGCTGGCCGACTTGCCGTTCTGGGCCGGCGGATACTGGGCCGACTGCGGTGCTGCGTTGAAATTACAGGCGGTGGGGGAGACGCCCGGTCCGTCGCTGGGGCCGATGCTCAGCTGCGAGTTCTCGCTGGCCTCGCTGATGGAGCAGCGGTCGAGCGGCCCCTCGACGTCGAGCAGAAAGGTCGTCAACTTCAGCGCCCCAGTGCTGTAGACCGTGATCGCGCGAGTGACCGGTATCAGACCCGCGCCGATGGTGATGAAGCCCACCTGCTTCTTGTCGACCGACTCACGCGACGACTGAATGAGCACCATCTCCTTGACCGCCGCCTCTGCGTAAATGCCTCCGACGTCGTTGGCCGGCCCCTCAGACTTGTAGGACCCCTGTCCCAACCCGGGAAGGTTGAAGACGACGACGTTGATCCCCAGACAGCCGGCCATCTTGCTGGCGGGCTCGACGTAGTTTGGATAGGCCTGCGGGTCGTCGGCGAGGCCTGAGCGCAAGTCGGACACGACGATGGCGAGCGGACACGTCGAGCCCACCTGGCAGTTGGCTGGCTGCAGGAACGTTCCCTTGATCTTTGCCGTGATCATCTGACCGTCCTCGCCGGGAACCTTGATCGGGGTAGAGAACGGCGTCGGCATCACCTGCTGGCACTCGGGGACAACGGGGATGTCCTCCCCCGCGTCCTCGACGGTGGAGTCCGTGCCGCCTGCCGTATCGGTTGCCGAGGCGCCGTCGGAGCCGCAGCCACCCGCCAGCAGCAGCGCCGCTGCACATGTCCCCGCCGCCCATGCTGCCTTCGCGTTCCAGAACCGTTGCCGCATCGCATCCTCCGGTCGCCGACAGCACCGCAGAGACCGTCTGCGGGCGCAGGGATTGTACCCGCACGCGCGTCTCCCACAACCTCTGCGGGCGCGCCGTGAGGACGAATCGAGCACGGGCACGGCACTGAAGAAAATTCCCTTTCATTTGCAGGTGATTATCGTCAACGCCCTGGGCAGCGCACAGATCCCGATCGCTGACCTTCTGCGGCGGCACCGAACCGGCGTGCGCGGAGGAGCTGCCCCGCGGATGCGAGCGATCGCTAGACGTGGCCGGATCGCGGTCGCGGGGGCTCGCGCGGGGGTTCTCACCGGCGCTCGCAAGGGGACCGAGGGATGGCTGACCGCAGGCAACGTCCCGACCCGGCAGGCCTTCACGGTTGACACTGCGAGGCCTCCGTTCCTATCCTCGCTGGTGGGAGAAAGTGGATCGCAGCGGGTAGTTGTGGATCACACTGGAGACTCCCCGACAGCTTCGGATTCCCCGACAGCATCTAGGGATGCAAGACCCTGACTCTCTTGTTGTTTCTGACGGCGATCGAGCCGCGGGCAGGCGACACGTGACGGTTCGTTTCCGAGGCGAGTACCAGCAGAGGGTCGACGACAAGTGTCGTCTGAGCATCCCTGCGGGTTATCGCCAGGCTCTGGAGCAGCACGGAGACCCGCGTTTGATCGTGGTCCGCGCCGTCTCAGGCCCTTGCCTCCAGGTCTACACGGCCAAGGAGTGGGAAGCGGTCGAGGACAAGATCCGTGCGCTGCCGCAGAGCGACCCGACCGTGATCAAGCTGATGCGCTTTCAGGTCGCAGGGAATCAGCTGCTGGAGCCGGACAGCCACGGTCGCGTGGTTTTGCCGCCGACGCTGCGAGCTCACGCGGGCATCGGCCCCAGCACGGAGGTCGTGATCGCGAGCCAGATCTTCAAGTTCGAGATCTGGGCCAAGGACCGCTGGGAGGCTGAGCTCGTACGTTGCTCCGATGACCTGCCGAACTGGGCCCCTGACCTGGCGCGCCTGGGTCTGTAAGTAGGGGAGGTTCTTTGACAACCCTGCCCACCGAACCCACGGCTGCCTTGGCCGGATTCGCGCACGTCTCCGTCATGGGCGACGAGGTGATCGAGGCCCTGCGCCCCGTTCCTGCGGGCTGGGTGGTCGACGGCACGCTCGGCGGCGGCGGCCACAGCGAGCGAATCCTTCATGAACTTCCGCACTTGTCGGTGCTGGGCCTGGACCGGGATCCGGCGGCGTTGCAGGCAGCCACGGCACGTCTGGCGCCCTTCGGCGACCGCTTTGCCGCTGAGCACAGCCGCTTCAGCGAGCTGACCCAGGTCTGCGAACGACGCGGATTGACGGGTCTTTCCGGAGTGTTGGCCGACGTCGGGGTGTCTTCCCACCAGATCGACACGGCCGAGCGCGGCTTCTCTTTCCGCCAAGATGGCCCGCTGGACATGCGGATGGACCCGACCCGCGGCGAGACGCTGGAGGAGCTGCTGTCCGAGGTCACGGTCGAGGATCTGGCCAACGTCCTGTACGAATACGGAGACATCCGTCGGTCCATCGGCACTGCCCGCATGGTGCTCGAGGCCTTCCAGCAAGGGGCCCGCACCACGAGCGCACTCGCCAACCGTCTGGCCGCTCGCCTGCCGCGCAACCGCTCGATCCACCCCGCCACCATGGTGTTCCAGGCGCTGCGGATTTGGGTCAACGCTGAGCTGGACGAGCTGCAGACGCTGCTGGAGACCGCTCCGACGCTGCTGCAACCCGGCGGTCGAATGGCCGTGATCGCCTTTCACTCCGGCGAGGACCGGCTGGTCAAGCAGTCGTTCCGCGAGCGGGCCCCCGGCCGCTACGGCGAGTATGTGCGCATCACGCGCAAGCCATGGATTCCAAAGGGCAGGGAGCAGGACGAGAACCCCCGGTCGCGAAGCGCGCGGCTGCGGGTGCTCGAGCGGGCGGTGCCGGGCAGCCAAGACCGCTATGGCAACTTCGAGGGTGACGACAACGACGAAGGTGACGAGGGCTAGGACAACACAGAGAGGCGAGGGGTACCCGTGAGCCGTTGGAGCAACCTATTGCACCGCTGGACGAAACCGGCGACCGAAGTAGACCGGGCGCTGCAGTCCGAGCGGTTCTTCTGGTGGCGCGTGCTGGCGATCCTGTCGGTCGCGGGTCTGGTTGGGTTGTTGGGCATCGCGCAAGTGCGCCGCAGCTCTGAGGGCATTCGCACCGCCTACGAAGTCTCGCGGGCCGACGACGCGTTGCGCGAGCTGATCGAGGCCAACCGTCACGCGGAAGCCCGCCTGACCGGCATGAAGAACCCCAACACCCTGCGGCGTGAGGCTGTCGAAGTCCATGGCATGCACCTGCCCGGGCCAGACCAGCAGATCGAGGTCGACTAACGTGATGCAGACCTGTGCCCAGCTGCCCCCCCCTGCCCGACGCGCCCCCATGCGCGCGCGGACGGGTCGGGTGTGCGCGGGCGCGGTCGCATCGATGATCGCGCTGACCGCGCTGGGCTGCTCGGGCGGACAGACTGAGGACGAGCGGCGCGCGGAGCAGGCGGATCTGCACTTCCGTTTGGCAACCGGGTACTTCCACGAGGGGCAGGTCGACTTGACGGTGCGCGAGCTGACTCAGGCGCTCGAAGCACAACCGGACCACGCCGACGCGCACTACCTGTTTGGCTTCGTGCTGTTCGGCCGCATGGAGTTCGAGCTCGCCGCGGACCACTTCCGGCTGGCCCTGAAGGCACGACCGTCATTCTTCGCGGCACGCAACCACTTGGGTGCCACGCTGATCGAGCTTGAGCGATGGCGCGATGCCATCCACGTCCTTGAACCGCTGCTGCGTGAACCCACGTACACGACGCCCTATCTGGTCCACAACAACCTGGGCTGGGCGTGGCTGAAGCTGGGAGGACTCGCCAAGGCCGACGAACATCTGAGGATGGCGGTCTTCCTGAACCCGGAGTTCTGCAACGGACACCGCAACTTGGGATTGCTCGCCCTGCAGCGTCGCGACCCGGCCGGCGCTGTCGAGCACATGACCGAGGCGACCCGCCGCTGCCCGCAGTTCGCGGAGCTTCATCTGCAGCGGGCCGAGGCCTTGCAGGCTGCGGGTCGCTTGGAAGACGCCCAAGTAGCGCTGCGCAAGTGTGCCGAGTTGGCTGGGGATTCGCAGCTCGGGCGCAGGTGCCGGACCCGTCTGGGCCCCGCCGCAACCACCAAGGAAGGAGGGGACCATGCGCGCCTTCTTCCGTAAAGAACGCCCCGCCAACGACCGGGCGCCGATGACGGCGGCAGCCCGACTGGCCCGCGGTCAGGCGCGGCTGAAGGGGATCGTCTGGGTGATGAGCATCTGGGTGGTGTTCACGTTCGGCGCTGCGGTTTGGCACGTCACGCACGTCGAGACTTGGCGCAAGGACGCCGAGGGCAACATCACGTCGGTCACGCGCATCGAGACGCGCCGCGGCGATATCGTGGACCGCAACGGCGTGACGCTGGCGACCAGCCTGCGCGCCGACTCGGTGTCCGCAAACCCGCTGCGCGTGCTGCCCCGCAAGGTGAACCCACGCACCGAGCCCGAGGCCACCAAGGAAGAGAAGGCCGCCATGTGGCACGAGGTCTTCCTGCGCCCCGAGGTGGTGAAGATCCGCCACGAGGTCGCGGCGCGGGTCGCGAACCTTGTGGGCCTGCCCGAGAAAGAGGTCCGCGATCGCCTGGATCGAGAGTCCAGCTTCGTCTACTTGGCGCGCCACCTGGACGAGAAGTCGTCGAAAGCACTGCGTGTTGCGCAGTCCCAAGGCCTTCTGCCAGGCGTGACCGTCCAACCGGAATTCGAACGCTATTACCCCAACAACGCGCTGGCTGGCGCGCTGGTGGGACGCCCCACGCAAACCGGCAGCATCGAAGCGTCGTTCGACTATCTGCTGCGCGGTCAACAGGTCGAGCTGCGGACGTACAAGGACTCGACCTCGGCAGTGCTGCACGTGGACGGTGCACCCGAGCCCGGGCTCTACCGCGGTCACAGTCTGGTGCTGACGATCGATGAGAAGATCCAAGCGGTTGCCGAGCATCATCTGGAAGCGGCGGTGCAAGAGTTCCAGGCCGAGTTCGCCGTGGCCGCGGTGATGGATGTGAACACGGCGGAAGTGCTCGCGCTTGCGGTGGCGCCAGGGGTGAACCCCAACGACTCGAAGAACAAGCCGAAGTACGGCTGGCACAACATTGCGATTGAGAATCAGTACGAGCCGGGCAGCACCTTCAAGGTCTTCACGCTCGCCGCGGCGCTGGAGGAGAAGGCGATCACGCTGGAGGAGACCATCTCAACCGGCGCGGGCTTCGTTGTGGGCAATAAGCTGATCAAGGACGACCACCCGCACGGCCAGGTCACGGGACTGCAGGCGCTGCAGGTGTCGTCCAACATCGCGATGGCCAAGATGGTCTTCCGGATGCCCAAGGAGAGGTTCTACGACTATCTGGTCAAGCTGGGATTTGGTCGTCGCGTGGACTTGGGCATCCTTGGCGAGGGCGCCGGACAGCTCGCGCAGCCCAGTACCTGGCCACGGATACAACACGCCAACATCGCGTTTGGCCAAGGCATTGCCGTCACGCCCCTGCAGATGGCGGCCGCCTACGCCGCACTCGCGAACGGCGGCACTTTCCGGCGCCCGCGCATCATCCGCGACGAACTGAGTCCGGACCGAACGCACGACCGACTGTTCCAGGTCGAGGCGGGACGTCGGGTGTTCTCCCCCGAGACGTCGCGCAAGATGCTGTTGGCCATGGCGTCTGTCTGCGAACCGCGTCACGGCGAGGGAACGCTGGGTGGCACGGGAACGGCGGCGCGGGTGCCCAACCACCGCATGGGCGGCAAGACCGGCACGGCGCAGCAGGCGGCTCCCGGCGGCGGCTACTCGGAAACGCACTGGATCTCGACGTTCGTCGGTGTGGTGCCCATCGAGAAGCCGCGTCTGGTCATCGTCGCGCTGGTCGATACGCCCAAGGCGACGTATCCCGGGTCGAGCAAGGTGATGCGCTACGGCGGCTTGGTGGCTGCACCGATCGCCCGTGAAATCGCGCGGTTCGCGCTGCCCTATCTCGGCGTGCCGCCCAGCCCCGGCGCGCCGTATCTGGACCGCAACGACCCCGAAAAGGCCAAACGCGAGGATGAGCAGCGCAAGGTGATGGCGGACAAGGCTGCAGAGCCGCTGCTCGGTGTCGTCACCGCTCCCGCCGCCCAGCCGACCGACGCACTGCGCCCGGGTGAGGTCCGCGTCCCCGACGTGCGACGGCTGCCCATGCGCGTGGCGCGGGAGAAGCTGGCCACCGCCGGTCTGAAGCTCGAAGCCCGTGGCAGCGGCGTCGGTGCGACACAGGGGCCGCCGCCTGGTGCCGTGGTGCGTGCAGGTTCGCTGATCCATGTGACTTTCCGCCGCCTCAGCGAGCAGGCCGACGCCCCAGGTCAGGAGGTTCAGGCGCTGTGATGCGACTTGACACCCTCATGCAGGAAGCCGGCGTGCGCGCCACGGCCTTGGAGGGTCGCTGGGCCGACGTCGAGGTGCGCTCCGTGGTCGCCGACTCACGCAAGGTGGGGCCTGGCGCACTGTTCGTCGCGTGCGGTGGTGCCCGCAGCCGTGGAATCTCCTTTGCGGATCAAGCTGTTGCCGCGGGAGCCGTCGCGCTGATCGTCGACGAGCCGTTCTCGCACTCCAAAGTCCCGGTCCTTCAGGTGTCGGACGCCCGCGCGACCGTGGGCCCCTTGGCCGCCGCGCTGCTGGGCCACCCCAGCCGCCACATGAAAGTCATCGGCGTGACGGGAACCAACGGAAAGACAACGACTTCCGTGTTGCTCGCGCAGCTGCTGAGCGGCGCGGGTCTGCGGGCCGCCGCGATTGGAACGCTGGGCGTGTGGACCCCGGAAGGTACGCGACCGGGCGCCCTGACCACCCCCGAGGCCCCGGACCTGCAGCGCCTGTTTGCGGAACTGGCACTGGAGGGCTTCACGCACGTCGCGATGGAGGTCAGCTCACACGCCGTGGACCAGCATCGGGTCGCTGGTGTGCGGTTCGCGACGGCGGCGTGGACCAACCTGAGCCGCGACCATCTGGATTACCACGGCACGATGCAAGCGTATGCGGCGGCCAAGGCACGGCTGTTCACCGAGCTGCTGCCCCCCGACGCCTTGGGATTTGTGAACGCCGACGACCCCTTCTGCCGCGCGGTGCACGAGTCGGGACATGCGCTGGGCTGGACGTTTGCCGACGCGCCCGGCGCCGAGATTCGGGTCGAGCTGCTGCACAGTGACGCCACCGGCGTTGGCGTACGGATCCACGGCGCCGACGGTGCGTTCGAACTCCACGCGCCGCTGGTCGGGCGCCACAACGCGGAGAACCTGGTCGCCGCCGCACTGACCTGCCGTGCGCTGGGGCTCGATGAAACGGTGATTGCCCACGCTTGCCGGACGTTGCGGGCTCCGCGCGGTCGGCTCGAGCCGGTTCTGAACGACGTAGGCGCGCTGGTGGTGGTCGACTATGCCCACACGCCCGACGCGCTGGAGAAGGCGTTCGCGGCGCTGCGGCCTCTGGTCGCGAAGAATCGCAAGCTTGTCGCTGTGTTCGGTTGCGGCGGAGACCGTGATCAGGGCAAGCGGCCGCTGATGGGCGAGGTGTCTGCGCGACTGGCCGACCTGAGCATCGCGACGTCCGATAATCCTCGCTCGGAGCAACCGCTCGCGATCCTTGCGGAGATCGAGCGGGGACTCATCGACGCGGGTGCCGTGAAGCTCGACCGGCTGGTGCCCTCGGCGCTGGCGACGTTGAACGGACGCGCCGGTTACGCCATCGAAGTGGACCGCGATCGGGCGATTCAACGCGCCGTCGGGACCTTGCAGATCGGCGACGTGTTGGTGATCGCGGGCAAGGGACACGAGGTCACGCAGACGATTGGGAGCGAAGTGCGGTCGTTCGACGACGCTGCGGTCGCCGCAGGCTGGCTGGCGCAACGCAGGACGCAGCCCACGACGGCGTTGGCGTCCGCGGGCTTCGCGTTCACGGGACCGAGCGCCCACGCGGCGTCGGGAGGCGCGCTTTGCGTCGCGGGACGGCGAACCACGCGCGTACTGTGCACCGACAGCCGACTTCTGCAGGACGGCGCACTGTTCGTGGCCCTTCCCGGCGAGCGCTTTGACGGCGCGGACTTCCTCGCCGAGGCGGTGACGCGGGGCGCGGCGGGTCTGGTGTGTGCCCGGGGCCGTGGCGAGTGGGTGGCGGCAGATGCCGAGAAGGCCGGAGCGTTCCTGATCGAAGTCGACGATCCCTTGGTTGCACTTGGCGATCTGGCACTTGCGCACCGCCTGCGCTTCGAGCCGCTGGTCATCGGCGTCACCGGGTCGAATGGCAAGACCACGACCAAGGAACTGACCGCGCTGGCGCTCGAATCGCTGGGCGCGGTGCTGGCCACCCGCGGCAACTTCAACAACCGCATCGGCGTGCCGCTGACGCTCGCGGGTCTGGCGCCGCAGCACCGCGCCGCCGTGGTCGAGATGGGCATGAGTGAACCAGGCGAGATCGCTGAGCTTTGCCGACAGGCACGGCCGCGGTTGGGTATCGTCACCAGTGTGGCCGAGGCGCACTTGAGCGGTCTGGGGTCCATCGAGAACATCGCCGACGAGAAGGTGGCCCTGCTGCGGTCGCTGCCGGCCGACGGCGTCGCCATCATCCCCGCCGACGAACCGCTGCTGGTGTCGCGGGCGGCAGGTCTGTCGTGCCGCGTGGTCCGCTTCGGCCGGACGGCAGACGCCGATGTGCGGCTGGAAGGCACCGTGAAGGTGGATGGCTTTTCGCAGCGTTTCACGGCAAACGTTGCTGGCACGCCGGTCGAGGTCGTCCTGCCGGGTCTGGGCGTGCACCTTGCGCACAACGCGCTGGGTGCGCTGGCGGTGGCTTACGCGGCGGGAGCGGACCTGCACGCGGCCGCGCAAGCCCTGGCCCGCTACACGCCCGTGGGCCAGCGCATGTTGCCGTCGCGCATCGGGAATTGGCTGGTGCTCGAGGATTGCTACAACGCCAATCCACGTTCAACCGAGGTCGCGCTCGACACCTTGGCGACGCTGCCCGGTCCGCGTGTCGCGGTGCTGGGGTCGATGCTCGAGCTGGGACCGACGGGTCCTGCGCTGCACGCGCGCGTCGGGGCACACGCCGGCCGCATCGTTGATCTCCTCGTGATTCTGGGTGATTTCGCGGCGGCCTACGCCTCGGGCGCCCTTTCGACCGGGCTGGATGCAGCCTCCGTCGCGGTCGTCGCAGACCCAGCCGCTGCCGCCCAAGCCATCGCCAACCGCTTTCCCGGCGCGGCGACGCTGCTCGTCAAGGGCTCTCGCGGTGCCCGCATGGAACGCGTGGTCGCTGAGCTGCGCGCCCTCGCCCCCACACCCATCCCCGGCACCGATGCCGAACCCGGGAGGTCCTAGGTGTTTCTCTGGCTTTCGGAACTGCTGCGGGCCGATTTTGGTCCCCTCAACGTCTTCCGCTACGTCACCTTCCGGTCGATCGGAGCGATGGCGACCTCCCTTTTGATCGCCATGGCGCTGTTCCCGTGGTTCATCCGGCTGCTGCAGCAGAAGCAGATCGGCCAAGTCGTTCGCGCCGATGGCCCGCAGTCGCACTTCTCCAAGGCCGGCACCCCCACGATGGGCGGCGTCCTGCTGCTGGTCGCCATGGGACTGTCGACGCTGCTTTGGGCGGATCTGCACAACCCCTTCATCTGGCTGACGCTCGGCATCACCCTGATTTACGGCATCTTGGGCTTTCTGGACGACTGGCTGAAGATCCGCGACCGCAGCTCCAAGGGCGTGACCGGCAAGCAGAAGCTGGCCGTTCAGTTCGGTGCAGCCCTGCTGTTCTTTGGCCTGCTGTACGGCGGCTTCTTGGGCACTAGCCTGGCTGACACGCGTCTATACCTGCCGTTCGCCAGCGCGCAGGTCATCCACATCACGATTCCGTGGTGGGTCTACGCCGTGTTTGCCTCGGTGGTGGTCGTCGGGACGTCGAACACGGTGAACCTGACGGACGGTTTGGACGGTTTGGCGATTGGCCCCGTGATCATTTCCGCCCTGACGCTGGCGGCGCTGTGCTACCTGGGTGGCGCGAGGTTCGGCGAGTTTGAGGTCGCAAAGTACCTGTTGATCCCTGCAGTTCCCGGCGCGCAGGAGCTTGCGGTACTGGGCGCGGCCATCATCGGCGCCGGCATCGGCTTCCTTTGGTACAACACCTATCCCGCACTGGTGTTCATGGGCGATGTGGGCGCGTTGGCCTTGGGCGGCGCGCTGGGCATGGTCGCCGTCTTCAGCAAGAACGAGCTGTTGTCCGTCGTGATCAACGGCCTGTTCGTGGTCGAAGGCGTCAGCGTCATCGCGCAAACGACGTCCTTCAAGCTCACGGGCAAGCGCGTGTTGCGCATGGCCCCTGTCCACCATCACTTCGAAAAGCTCGGCTGGCCCGAACCGCGGGTCACGGTTCGCTTCTGGATCATCTCCATCATGTTGGCTCTGGTCGCTTTGGCCAGCCTGAAGTTGAGGTAGTCGCCCATGTCGCCCGTCACGGCGCCCGGCGCCCAGGACATCGCAGACCTCGACGTGCAGACCGAGGATACCCCGCTCGACGGCGAGACGTCGGCCGAGTACGGGTCTACCCGCGTCATGCCGCCGCCGGACCTGCCCCGCAGCGACGATGCCCCCGTGCCGGTGCCGGTCGGGATGGACTGGAGGCTGTTCGCCGCCGTGATCGGCCTGATGACGATGGGCGTGGTGATGGCGTTCTCAGCGTCCGTGTTTGTGGCTCTGCACCAACACAACGGCAACGAGACCTACTTCCTGACGCGGCATATCGGGCACATCAGCGTGGCGCTGGTCATGATGATGGTGGGCATCCACACGCCCTATCAGGTGTGGCGCAAGGCCGCTTATCCCATTCTGTTTCTCTGCATTCTCATGCTGGTCGCTCTGATGGTGCTTCCGCAGACGCCCAACCCGATTGCCTACGCCGACACGGTGAACAAGGCCACCCGCTGGCTGGTGCTGTTCAAGATTCGACTGCAGCCAAGCGAGCTCGTGAAGTTTGCGTTCGTGCTGTACCTGGCCAAATCGCTGACGAAGAAGGCAGCGTCGAACGCCATGGAATCGTTCACGGTCGGGTTCCTGCCGCACTTGCTGGTGTGGGGGCTCGTGTTCCTGATGTGCATGTGGCAGCCCGATCTGGGCACCGGCATCGTGCTGGCGGTGCTTGTGTTCGCCATGACGTTCATCGCCGGGTTGAACAAGATCTACCTTGTTTCACTGGGGGCTGTGGGGCTTTCGGGCCTGATGGCCATCGTGCTGATCAGTCCGATGCGATTCAAGCGCTTGGTTGCGTTCCTGAATCCGGAGCTCTACCGGGATGGCGCAGGCTTCCAGCTGTTCAACGGCCGCCTTGCCATCGCCACCGGCGGCTGGTTCGGCAACGGATTGGGGCTCTCGCGCCAGAAGCTGGGCTTCGTCCCCGAGGCACACACCGACTTCATCCTCTCGATCATCGCTGAAGAGCTGGGCTTGGTCGGCGTCGCGCTCATTGCCCTGACGTTCGTGTACATCCTGCACCGCGGCACCCGGATCGCCCTGCGTGGCCGCGACGAATTCGGCCGACTGCTGGCCACTGGCGTCACGGTGCTGCTCGGCACCCAGGCCGCGATCAACTTCGGCGTGGTCATGGGCACGCTGCCGACCAAGGGGCTGACGCTTCCGTTTGTGTCGCATGGCGGCTCGTCGCTGATGGCCCTGTCGCTGGCCGTCGGCGTGCTGCTGAACGTAGGTCGTGGCGGCAATCCCGACCATGACATCCAGCTGCCAGCGATGCCCCGACTTCCTTGGCTACGCCGCACCCGCAACGGCGTGCCCGCCAACGTGCGGACCGGCAACACCCGGGTGACGCGCGTGACAACGACGGGAGGGACGCCATGACGACACCTCACCCTGTCCACACGAAGATCGTGCTCGCAGGCGGCGGGACGGGCGGCCACGTCACTCCTGCGCTGGCCATCGCCGACGCCATCCGTGCCCAGTATCCGACGGCCGAGATCCTGTTCGTCGGCACGCCGCAGGGCCTTGAGGCCACGCTGGTGCCGCGCCGGGGCTACCGCATCGAGCTCGTGCCCGGATCCCGGCTCGTCGGCGGCGGTCTCGGCAGCAAGGTCAAGGGGTTGCAGTCGTTGGCGACCGGTATCCTCGCAGCTCGCCGCATTTTGGCGGCTGAGCGACCGAACGTGGTGCTGGGCGTAGGCGGCTACGCCTCAGGTGCAGCGCTGCTGGCGGCGCGGAGCTTGGGACTGCCGACCGCGATCCACGAGTCGAACGCCGTCCCGGGACTGACCAATCGCGTTCTGGGCGCGCTGGTCGACCGGGTTTACCTGGGCTTCGAGGCCGCTGCGCGCGACTTTCCGCAGGAGATCTCGCTGCTGTCGGGCAACCCGGTGCGGGCGGAGATCGTCGCGGTGGGTGCCCGTCGCCAGGCACCGCACGACCGTCGGGTTCACGTGCTGGTCGTAGGCGGTTCGCAGGGGGCGCAGTTCCTCAACGACCGAGTGCCGGCCCTGCTGGGTCTGGTCGCCGCTGCGGGCGTGGAGCTCGAGGTCCGACATCAGGTCGGCAAGCTCGATGCGGCCCCCGTAGCACAGCGGTATGCCGAAGCCGGTCTGGACGCCACGGTTGCCGGCTTCATCGACGACATGGCGGGAGCCTATGCTTGGGCCGACTTCGCCGTGACGCGTTCGGGCTCCGGGACGGTGGCCGAGCTTGCCGCAGCCGGTTTGCCCGCCCTGCTGGTGCCGTTCCCCCACGCTGCCGGAGACCACCAAGCCGCCAACGCAAAGGCGTTCGTCGACGCAGGTGGGGGAGCGTGGGTGCGTCAGGCGAAGTGGCAGGCGTCCGACCTTGCCGAGTGGATCGCGGGCCTGTTCCGCGACCCGACGGTATGGCAGCGCACCTCAGATTCCGCCCGTCGACTCGGTGCGCGCGATGCCGCACGCGCGATCGCGCTGGACTGCGCCATCTGGCTGGAGGGGGGATGCTGATGCTGTTCGGCCAGCGCCGCCCGCGCAATGTACGCAAGGTGCCTCTGCGACAGCGTTTGACGCTGGCGTGGCAGGCGCTGACGCCTACAGCCGAACCAGCAGAGACCGACGACGAAGCCGTCGAGGCTGCGGAGCCCCGCTTCCTGTGGAGCCGGATCTTCACCGTTTTGGTTGTTGTCGTATGCCTGACGCTCGTGGTCGCCGTGATGATGAATCTGGGCGACTACCTGAAAGAGAAGCCGGACACGGGTAACATCGCGACATTCGACGTATCGGGGGCCCACCGTGTGACCAGGGAGCAGTTGATCGCCGCCAGCGAAGTGCGCTTGGGCAGCTCACTCGTCACGCTGGACCGCGCCGTTGTGCAACGCAACATCGAGCGGCTGCCCTGGGTCGCGCGCGCGCGCGTCCAGCAGGTCCTGCCGTCCACGCTGGCCATTCAGGTCGACGAGCATGTGCCGTTCGCCGTCGTGCTGGGCAAGAAGCTGCGGATCGCCAACCGCGACGGCGAGTTGTTCAAGGAGGCCGAAGTCGGTGACGCCCCCGAGCTGCCGATCCTGACTGGCCTGCCGCCGACCGTGACGGGCGATGCGCCGCCGAATGAGGCCGATGGGGCTCGCGAAGTTGGCCGTCGACACCTGCTGGACCTGCTTCGACTGGTGGATGCCCACGCCAAGTCCTCCATCCGGGAGCGCTTTCCCCTTAGCGAGGTCCACTGGGACCCCGTGCTCGGCACCACCCTCGTGTCCGCCCGCGACGGCTCGGAGATCCGCTTGGGCCGGGCGATGGTGGCCGACCCGGAGCGGGCGTTCGACCGCATCGGGCGCCTGCTGACCCGCGTCGAGGAGCGCGGCGAGTGGCTGAAGTACGCCCTGATGGACGACGACCTGCGGCCAGACCGCGCCGTCGTGCGCTCAGAGTTGCTCGGCA
Organism: uncultured Enterobacteriaceae bacterium; assembly: GCA_964447285.1. GTDB lineage: Bacteria > Myxococcota_A > UBA9042 > UBA9042 > UBA9042 > CAJBNH01. The sequence goes on from CAYURO010000008.1 coordinate 79,866, forward strand.
GTGCAGAGGCCGAAGCGGCGCGTGCGGGTGGCGCTGGTCAAGCGTCCGCGCCCCAGATCGAAACCGCCGCCGCCGGTCCTGGCGAGCCCGTGGCGGTCGCTGGGGACGGCCCCCCCGCCAAGCTCGGCGACGATGTGGACCACCCGTTGGTCGATCTGAGCAGCCTCAAGGCCCCGCCTGAGCCGGCCGCCAAGCCGGACGCGAAAGCGGGTGCCAAGGCCGCCGCCAAACCCGGAGCCAAGCCGACTGCAAAGGTGGATACCAAGGCCGCCGCTAAACCTGTAGCCAAGGCACCCACCAAGCCCGCTGCCGCCAAGCCGGCCGCAGCACACACCAATTCCGCGACCAAGGCCGCCGTCAAGCCCGCGAAACCCGCGGCCAAAGACGACGACAACCCTCAGGACTAGACCACGCCCGGGCCGGGCAAGATTGCAAGCGAACAGGGAGGAAGGACGATGGCGAAGAAGGACGAGATCATCGTGGGGCTGGATGTCGGCACCCACAAGGTCGTTGCGATCGTTGGCGAAGTGAAGGCCGACAGCACGCTCGACATCATCGGTGTGGGCACCAGCCCGTCGAACGGCATCCGCAAGGGAGTCGTCGTCAACGTGAACGAGACGATGGAGGCGATCCAGCGCGCCGTGCACGAGGCCGAGTTGATGGCCGGCTGCACGGTCAACGCCGTCTACGTCAGCGTCTCGGGCGCACACCTGAAGTCTTTCAACAACCGCGGCGTGGTGGCGGTGCAGAACCGTGAGGTCACGCAGACCGACATCGACCGCGTGCTCGAAAACGCCAAGGCGGTGCAGATCCCGGCCGACCGCATGATCCTGCACACCGTGCCTCAGGAGTTTCTGGTCGACGACAACGACGGCATCAAGACGCCGATCGGCATCTCGGGCGTGCGACTGCAGGTCAACGTCCACATCGTGACCGCACTGAACTCAGGCGTGCAGAACGTCACGCAGTGCGCCGAACGCGCCGGGCTGCATGTGCTGAAGACGTCAGCGGAAATGCTGGCTTCAGCCCGCGCTGTGCTCGAGGACGACGAGAAGGAACTGGGCGTGGTGCTCGTCGACATCGGCGGCGGCACGACCGACATCTCGATCTTCCACAACGGCTTTATCGTGCACTCGGTGGTGCTGCCCGTCGGCGGTGACCACATCACCAGCGACATCGCGGTCGGCCTGCGCACCCCCAAGGCCGAGGCCGAGCGCATCAAGATCCAGCATGGCTGTGCCGTCTCCACCATGGTCGAAGACGGCGAGAACATCGAGGTCGCCTGCGTGGGTGGCCGCGAGCCCATCGTGCGCAAGCGCAAGCTGCTGTGCGACATCATCGAACCGCGCATGGAAGAGATCTATCGGCTGGTCGAGCGAGAGATCCAGGCCTCCAACTTCGCGGACGTATTGGGCTCCGGCGTGGTCCTGACCGGCGGTACGGCGCTGCTGCCCGGCGCTGCGGAGCTTGGGGAGGAGGTTCTGGGCCTTCCCGTCCGCGTCGGCTTCCCTCGCCGCGTCGGCGGGCTGCGCGACATGGTCAACTCGCCCGTCTTCGCAACCGCACTCGGTCTTGTGATGCAGGGCGCAGCCGAAGACTCCCCCAGCGCCGGCCGCGGCAAGCAGAAGCCCAAGGCGGGCGGCTGGATCGGCACGGTTCTCGACTGGGTCCGCCAAGCCTTCTGAACCCTATCTCGCACCGCGGACCGGCCCCCGCGGCGCTTTGCCAGACGTCCCCATCCTTTTTCTGTCCCACGGAGCAAGCCATGTTCGAATCCATCGTCCCCGAGGCCCCGACCCCGTTCGGCGCCCGCATCAAGGTCATCGGCGTCGGCGGCGGCGGCGGCAACGCCGTCAACAACATGATCGCGGAAAACCTGAATCAGGTTGAATACATCGTCGCGAACACGGACGTGCAGGCGCTTGGACGCAACCGCGCTCCCACTCGCCTGCAGATCGGCCCACTGCTGACCCGCGGCCTGGGCGCCGGCGGCAACCCCGACACGGGACACCGCGCCGCCCTCGAGGACATCGATGCCGTCCAAGAGGTCATGGCCGACTGCGACATGGTGTTCATCACCGCCGGCATGGGTGGAGGCACCGGCACGGGAGCAGCCCCCGTGATCGCCCAAGCAGCCCGCGCCGCCGGTGCACTGACGGTCGCCGTCGTCACCCGTCCATTCGCGTTCGAGGGCGCCAACCGCACGCGGCAGGCGGACGAGGGCCTGCGCGAGCTCGCCGACTCGGTCGATACCCTGATCGTCATTCCCAACGACCGCATCCTGGACGTCGCCGACCGCCGCACATCGTTTCGCGACGCGTTCAAGCTGGTCGACTCGGTGGTGGTTGAGGCCGTCCGCGGCATCAGCGACATCATCCAGACGCCCGGCCTGATCAACGTCGACTTCGCGGACGTCGTGGCGATCATGAAGGGCCGCGGCATGGCTCTGATGGGCACCGGTCGCGCGTCGGGCGAGGACCGCGCTCGCGTGGCGGCCCGGCTGGCGATCTCCAGCCCGTTGCTCGAAGACGCTCGCATCGAAGGTGCCACGGGTCTTCTGGTCAGCATCACAGGCAGCGCCGACCTGTCGCTCGCCGACATCAGCGACGCGATGACGCTGATCCAGGAGTCTGCCTCGGCCGACACCAATACCATCTTCGGCGCCGTGATTGACGAGACGATGGGCGACGAGATCAAGGTGACGGTGGTCGCGACCGGTTTCGATCGCATCGCGCAGGCCCACGCCCACGAGCTCTCGCACACCCGACCGATGAACGCGGTGTCTCGGCCCGTCGCTGTGCCCCCGCCCACGCGCCCGCTCTCGGCGGTACCGCCACCGCCGCCGCCCATCGCGGAGCCGGTGCGGGTGTACGTCGCCGCGTCCGCAGAGGCCTCGATCGCTGGTCCGTTGGTTCCGCCGCCTCAGCCCGGCCCGCGCACGACCGGAGGCTGGCCCGCGCTGCCGATGAATGACGAGGAGCTGGACCAGCCTTCGTACGTTCGCCGCGCGACCCCAGCGCAGGGCGTCGCCTCGGCAACGCAATACCCGCCGCGCCGTGAGCCCCTGATCAACAATCCCTTCCAGGGCCAGGGCGGCGACGTCGATCGACCCGCGTTCATGCGCAAGTAGCCGCGTCTCAGGGGGAGGGGGTATGCCCGCGTTTCCCGAAGGGCCCATCCCCGGCGACCCGCTGGACCTGCCATCTGCAGGGCGCCGCCGATGGGTCGGTGCGGCCGCCTTGATCGCGCTGACCGCCCTCGTCGCCACCCCCCACGTCCTGCGTGCGCGGCAGCGGGGAGACGACACGCTAACGACAGCTTTTCGTGAACTGGCCGTTGCCGTCGACGGACCCGCGGCAGACCGACAAGCCTATCTCGCAAGTGCTCGGAAGTCCTTCGGAGAAGCCGCCACGGCTGTCGCCCCGGAGGGCGTCGCGTTGTTTGGCGTCGAGTTGACGGAGCGGCTGGCGCCAGGACCAGTGCCGCTGCGGTGGGCGTCGCCCGTTCCGACGGAGTCCGCCGCCTTGGCCGATGCGGTGCGCGAACGGCTGGAGCACGGAAGACCAGACGCCGCGCTGGACCTGTTGGACCAAGCGGGACCGCTGGGGCGCCATCGCGATGTGGGTGTGCTGCGCGCGTTCGCCCAATCGTGGCAGGCGGCGCGCAAATCGCGTCCCTAGGCGAAAGCACGCCTTACAGGGCCGTTCGGTGACGGAAAGAACGACGCCGGGAACCGTCCGGGGGGACTAGCCCTGCGTCTTGGGCTGGGCCAGACCGAACCGACGGTTGAAGCGATCGACGCGACCACCGGTGTCAATCAGGCGCTGCTTGCCCGTGTAGAACGGGTGGCAATTCGAGCAGATGTCGACCTGCATGTTCCCCGCGGTCGAGCGGGTCATGAAGGTGTTGCCGCAACCGCAGTGGATCTTGGACTCGACGTACTTGGGGTGGCCTTCTTTCTTCATCGGGTACCTCGGTTGGGCGGCCCATGTCGGGTCCGCCGGCGTGGCGGGTTGCGGAGCAACCCCAGCGTCCAAACTGCGGGACGCATCGTTCGGTTTCCCCGTTGCGGCTGCGGTTGGGGCAGCCGCAAGGGGCCGACAAGATAACCCCGCAACGCCCGCAGGTCAATGCAAACCCGCCGCCAACCTGCGGTTCAGGCTTGGCGTGTGCGGTACCACGCCGCGAACCGGGCCAGCCCGTCCTCGATCGACACCTTTGGCCGGTAGCCGAGGCCCACCGTCGCTCTGGTCAAGTCGGCTGAGGTCCGCGGCACATCGCCCGCAGCTTCCGGCTGGTGCACAAGGTTGGGCTGCACGCCCAGCGCGTTCCCCAGCATCTGGATCAGGTCGAGCAGCCTTGTCTCGCGGTCCCCCCCCAGGTTGAACACCGCGAAACCCTGAGGCAGATCGACCGCCCCCAGCACGCCGACCAAGATGTCATCCACATAGGTGTAGTCGCGACTGGACCCGCCGTCGCCGAACACAGGAATCGGCTCGCCCTTGCACAGCGCCGAGGCGAACTTGTGAATCGCCATCTCGGGTCGCTGGCGAGGTCCGTAGACGGTGAAAAAGCGCAAGCAGGTCACGTCAAAGCCGTGCAGATGCGCGTAGGTGTGGGCCAGCAGCTCGCCTGCGCGCTTGGTGGCGGCATAGGGCGACACGGGGCGGTCGGCGTGGGCCTGCTCACCGAACGGTGCGTCGGAGTCCGCACCATAGACCGACGACGACGAGGCGAACACGACGCGCTTGGGGCCACGGCGCAGGCAGGTCTCGAACAACCGCGTGGTCGTCTCCAGATTTGCGCGAACGTAGGCGATGGGGTCCAGGATGCTCGGCCGCACGCCTGCCTTGGCCGCCAGGTGCACGACGACGTCAAATGGCCCCAGATCGAAGGCCCGATCCACGTCGGCCTGGTCCAGCAGATCGCCCGGCAAGAAGGCAAACCGGTCGCCGCCAGACGCCTGCACTTCCGCAAGGTTGCGACGCTTGATCGCCGGATCGTAGAACGGGTCGAAGTTGTCGATCCCGACCACCGAATCGCCGCGCGCCAGTAACGCCTGACAGGTGTGCGACCCGATGAAACCCGCCGCTCCCGTGACCAGGACCCGCATCAGATGGCCTCGCTTCGACCGGTCACGACCGGCAGATCGACCCGCGGTGTAGCAGGCGGTGGGACGACGGACAAGGTGAGCGGCAACCGCTAAGGGGTTCGGGCGACCTTGGCCGCGGCTGCGGTCAGTCGCTCGGTCAGCATGGACGTCGTGATCTGCTCAGGCAGCAGGTCCCAAGTGCCGTCAGGCAGATAGATCACGTAGGCCGGCACACCGGAGCGGCCGAGCTTCTGCAACGCCTTCCAGATCCCCTCGTCTTCGGTCGAGTAGTCGGCTTTCATCGGTAGAATGTCGTGTTGCGACAGCAGCTTGCGCACGGGCTCGGTCTCGATGACCAGCTTCTCGTTCGCCTTGCAGTTCATGCACCAGTCGGCGGTGAAGTCCGCGAACACCAAGCGGTTGCTCTTGCCCTCGACTGCGATGCGCGCCGGGTCGAACGGCCGCCAGACGATGTGGCCATCCTTGACGATCGGCCCGTCGCCGCCGTCGGCAGCCAGCGCCGTCCGGGAGGCGACCGCGGGCAAGTCCTTGACGGCAGGCGCGAAGTCGAGCAACCAGATGCCCGCCCCGACCACCCATGTGACCGCAAGACCGCGCACGATCAACCGCCGCATCGTGCCGTGGATCACGCCACCGAAGTGGTGCACGCCCCAAAGCGCGATCGTCAGGGCAAGCAGGAACGCAAGGAAGGACGAGCTCGCCGACCGCGACACCTGACCGGCGAATGTGTGGAAGAGCCAGACTGCGGTGGCGAGCAGCGAAAAACCCATCAGGTGCTTGAAGATCTCCATCCACGGCCCGGGCTTGGGCAGCCGACGACCGATCGCAGGCACGAAGCTGACCAGCAGGAACGGACTGGCAAGCCCAAGACCGATCGCTGCGAACAGGGAGAGCGTCTGTCCTGCACTGGCACCGGCGCCCAGCGCAAACGTTGCGACTGTCCCCACGTAGGGCGCCGAACAGGGGGTCGACATGACGGCGGCGAAGATGCCGTTGGCAAACGAGGCGCCGTAGCCCTCACGGCCAGGGCGGGTGGACAGCGACACGTTCCACTCGAACATGCCCAGGGAATTCAAGCCCAAAGCGAAGACGATCGCGATCATCGTGGCGACGAACGCCGGGTTCTGGAACTGCATGCCCCAGCCGATCATCTCGCCCGACGCCCGCAGAACGACCAGCACCGACGCAAGCGCCAGAAACGCCGCGAGGATGCCGCCGGTGTACGCCAGACCGTGCAGCCGCTGCTCGCGGGGGGCGCCAGAGCCGCGCTCCACCAGGTGGAAGACCTTCATGGTCAGCACCGGCAGCACGCACGGCATCACGTTGAGGATGACGCCGCCCAACAGGGCAAGGCCAAGGACGGAGAGGAATTCGATGTCCATTCAGACGTGCCCGAGTCCAGAGGGTGAGGAGGTCGCCAATCGACGGCGTCGGACCAGTGCGGGGAGCCGCAGCAGAAACCACATGCTAGCAACGTCGGACCCACGGAGCCACGGCCGGCCCGATCAGCAACACGCGATGGCGCGCGCGGATTCCAGTGCGTCTGGTCTCGCCGCTGCGGAGATCGACTTGCCGGCGCAGGTTGCCTAGACTGCGGGTCCGACAGACGGGGAGCCCGACGATGGAAGAACAGCCCAAGGGCCGCAAGAAGAAGCGCCGCAAGCCCAATGTTCGCTCGCCCCTGCGCGAGGAGATCCTGAACCTGCCCAACCTCTTGACGATGGGGCGGGTAGCGATCATCCCGTTCGTGATCTGGGCGATGGCGCATAGCGACGACTTGAACGCGTTTGAATGGGACGCCCGCCGGGCTGCCGTCATCGCCACATCGCTGTTCGCGCTCGCCTCGATCACCGACTTTCTGGACGGCTGGCTGGCCCGGCTGTTGAACCTGCAGTCGGTGTTCGGGCGCTTTCTGGACCCGCTGGCTGACAAACTGCTGGTCATGGCGTGCCTGATCCAACTGGTCGACATGAACCGCGCCCCTACTTGGCTGGTCGTGCTGCTGCTGTCGCGCGAAGTGGGCATCACCGGTCTCAGAGCCATCGCTGCGGAGGAAGGATTCGAGCTGCCCAGCGACCGGTGGGGCAAGTGGAAGACGGCCATGCAGATGCTTGGGCTCATTGGCCTGCTGCTGCACTTCCCGATCTACACCGACTTCGTGTTCTTCGCGGGTGTGGTCGACTACCACCGGGTGGGCTTGGTGCTGCTGCTGCTCAGCATGGTCTTCTCGATGGTCAGCGCCGTGAGCTACATGTTCTCGTTCATGCGGGCGAGTCTGGTGCAAAACAACCGCCGGGCCGACTCGACAAGTGCCCCCCTCTGACATCGGCTCAGTGCAGTCTTCCGCGCAAACGCTTCAAGATCACGGCACTGGATCCCACCCCCACCGTCAGGAATCTCGACCTGCCCTCGGGAAATGTTAGCGTGGGGGCTGGCTCTCTCCGTCGGTGATCATGGCGACCCTTCGCAACCCTCTAGCCGTTCTGTGGATCCTGGCAGTGACCGCCTGCGGGACGACGGCGGAGCTCGCCCAAGCGCCGACGCATCCGACCCTGCCGCCGCAGGTCGCCCTGCCGCCACCACCGGTCGCAGAGACAGAGCCGACACTTGCACTTGAGCTCGACGGTGAGCGTCGGGTCGCTGAACCGGCCCGCGCTGCTCCCCGCCGCCCCGACGACGCCGAGCTGCATCCGCTGGTCCTGCCACTTGCCGATCACCCGCACCCCAGGATCGCCTCCCACGCTGTCGGCTCGATCTCCGTGGGCACCGTGACGACCGGCTATCTGGCGCAAGCCGCTGAAGTCCCTCTGGAAGGTCCGCACCACCGGATCCTCACCGTCGCCGCTTCGCGCCAGACCCGCTTCACCACCGACGAGATGAAATCCCTGCTGATGTGCGCCGCCGAGAAGGTCGGCAAGGCCCACCGCGGCCAGAAGCTGCACATCGGCAACCTGTCGCGCATGGGCGGCGGCCCCCTGCCGTGGAGCGTCTCGCACCACAATGGCCGTGACGTGGATCTCGCTTTTCTTGCGCGTACTTCCAGTGGGTCGCCAGCGTCTCCGGACCGTCTGGTTCACTTCAATCGCAAGCTCGACTCGACCGACAGCCGCACGGCCCTGACCTTCGACGTTCCGGCCAACTGGACGCTGGTCGAGGGGCTGCTTGGCTGTCCGGGGGCCGACGTCCAGCGCCTCTTCATCGCTGCGTGGCTGCGCAAGCCGCTGCTGGACTATGCGAAGAAAACCAAGAAACCCAAGGCGATGCAGAAACGCGCGGCAATCTTCCTCGCCCAACCCCACAACGCGATGGCCCACGACGACCACTTGCACGTCCGCATCGGCTGCACCGAGGACGACGCCAGCGAAGGGTGCTTGGTGCCGGGTCGCGCGCCGCTCGAGGCCGTGGGCCAGACGCCGGGGGTGCTGGAGCGCCTGCCCCAGCTGCGCAAGGCCCTGCACGACCCCGATCCGGTCGTGCGCGCCGGTGCCGCTCGGCTGCTGGGACTGTACCGAGACGGCAACAGCAGCGACGGGCTTGCGGTCGCCTGTCGGGACCCGGAACCCCAGGTGCGGCAGGCGGCGCTGCGGGCAGCCCTCGAGCTCGGCCACGCCAAGGTGGTCGCGGCTGCAGGCGAAGCGCTTGCGGTCGAGTCGGATGCCGTCGCCATGGCTGTGGGCTTGCAAGGACTGGTTCAGGCGGATGCACTGCCGCTGGTCCTGACACGGCTTTCTGACCCGCGGACCCTGCTGCCCCCCGCCGACCGCTTCGACGTGCCGCAAGTGGTCGTGCGGCGGCTGGCAATCCAGCTGTTGTCGGAGTCCGAGTCCCTCGACGTCGCGCGCGCCGCAGTGCCGCTGCTGGGCGACGCCGATGCTACGGTACGGGAGGCTGCCCGCGCCACGCTGGGCCGCATCACCAACCACACCACCCCGATGCTTGCCGCGGCGATCGCAAGACTGCGCGGTGCGGCCACGCCTGCGACGCCGCTCGACGACAACTCGGAAGTCGTTCTGTGGCAAGCGTTTATGGACGCCATGCCGGTCGATCAGACCCGCGAGGCGCTGGTGCTCGCGGGCTTCCAGCAGCAGGGACTGGCGATCACGGCGATCGACCGGACAGCGTTACCCGATCTGGTGCGAGCCCTGCTGCTTGGGGGGCCGTTGCGCCACAACGCGGGTCGGCTGATCGAGCGGATCGTGCAGAACCGGCCGATGACGGGCAGGGGCGCGCGCAGCTCTCCCGCGACGTTTTGGCCACCGTGGCTGGTGGCGCGACGGCTGCTGACGAGCTCGTTCGTGGCGTCGCTGTCCGCAGAGGCGGCACCCTCAGCACCCTCCGCCGACGACGCAGACTGAGCCGTCGCAACGGTCAACCCGTCCGGATGGACTGCAATCAGTAGCGGACCGGCGGCGGCTGGTATTCTTCGGGCAGGTCCGCCAGCGCCTGTGCTTCCGCCTCTGCGCGCCGTCGCGCCTGTTCCGCCGTGTAGCGGTCAGCCACCTCGGTCAGCTCGCGCTCCAGCAACCGCATCGGCTCGACCAACTCCCGCTGCACCTCAGGGGTTTCCAGGATCGTCACCTGCAGCTCAGTCAAGTGCTCGGGAGCAAACGACTCCGACAGCGCCCGCCGCCAGCCTGCCAGCGCCTGCCGCAGCCCGACGTCCAGCCCCACGCGGCCGGGCAAGCTCATCGCAAAGTCCAGCACTTCCAGGCGCACGAGGGTATCGAAGCAGAACCGGCAGGTTTCTTCGAAGCGTTCTGCATTGAATTCGCTTCGTTTTCCCATGCCGATCAGCAGCACCCGGTCAAAGGTCAACCGGGATGTCGAGGGCGTCAACGTCGCCTCGCGGTAGTGGCCGTCGATGAACTCACGCAGGACCAGACGCGACAGCCGTCCGTTCAGGCGCCAGTCAACCAGGCCGGTCAGCCCCCGCAGCGGCCGGTCATCGGCAAAGCAAGTCAGCACCAGACAGCGGCCGCGGAGTTCGTCCAGCGACTCCAGGCGGGGTTGGGCGAGCCGAACCTTCACGACACGGCATCCTTGGCGGACTCAGGTTCGCCTTCATTGACGGGGAGTTCGGGGCTGCGGGCCGGCGCGGTGCGGGCCTGCTCGTGAGCGATGCGGTCGAGGATGCCGTTGACGAAAGCGGCGCTGTCCTCATTGCCGAACTTCTTGGCGATCTCGATGGCCTCGTTGATCGCGACCTTGCGCGGGACCACGTCGCCCATGAACAGGATCTCGCACGCTGCCAACCGCAGCAGGTTGCGGTCGACCGCACTCATGCGTTCGAGCTTCCAGTGGTGCGAGGCAGCCTGCAGGCGGCGGTCGATGGCCTCGCGGTGCTGGACAACGGCCGAGACGATGTCGGCACAGTGCCGACGCACGTCGTCCACCGAAGCCGGCGGCTCGCCAGCGAACCGCGACCAATACTCGGCCATGGCGGCCTGGATCCCAACGGGCGTCCAGTCCAACCCGAAGAGGATCTGCAGCGCGGCTTCCCGCGCCCTGCGACGGCTGCCCATGGACTACTCCTTACCCGCAGACCGCAGCTTGCGCAGCAGGTCGGCCATCTCGATGCCGGCAAGTGCACTCTCGGCGCCCTTGTTGCCGGCCTTGGTGCCAGCGCGCTCAATCGCCTGCTCAATCGTGTCGGTCGTCAGCACGCCGAAGATGACCGGCACGCCCGTGGAAAGTGAGGCCGCGGCCACGCCCTTGGCACACTCACCGGCCACGAGGTCGAAGTGGGCGGTCGAGCCGCGGATGATGGCGCCCAAGCACAGTACGGCGTCGTAGCGTCCAGCGCGCGCCATGGTCTGGGCGGCCAGCGGAATCTCGAATGCTCCCGGGACCTTGATCACGTCGACGCTGTCGGGATCCACGCCGCTGCGCTTCAAGGCGTCCAGCGCCCCGTCGAGCAACCGCTCCGTGATGAAGCCGTTGAACCGCGGCAGCACGATGCCGAACCGCAGACCCGTACCGCTGAGATGTCCTTCGAAAGTTGCCATGGCGTTTCAAGCCTTTGCCGCAGAGAGCGGCCTGGGGGAGGAGCAACGGTCAGTGCGACAACACGATCTCGCCGGGCTGCGAGTCGTAGGTCTGCAACATGGGCAAGCTGGCCTTGCAGCAGCGGCCCTCAGGGTCGATGTACGGGGTCGTAGCGGCCTCGCCGGTGAACGCGAGGCGGGTGGTGCCGCCTGCCTCGTCGCGCTTCACAATGACGGCATCTGCAAGCACCGTCAGCCCCTCGAACTGCAAGTTGGCCTTGCCCTCGGCGTACGCCACGAAGCGATCGTGCAGCCCGGTGCCGAGCAGGATGCCCTTCATCCAGAAATCCGCATAGTCCGTCTTGGAGTTGCACTCAAAAAACCGCCCCGCGAACACCGGTTTGCAGTCAAACGTCGCCGTACGGCTGCCGTCCAGATCCGCCGCAGCCACTTGATTGGTCGTGCCCTTCTTCCATGCCGCAGTGAACCCGGCCGAGTCGCACGTGTCGGCGTGCTTGACGCACTTGGGAGTGCCGTTGACGTGCATCTTCAAGGTTGCGGCCGACGGCAGCTTGGTGAAGACCAGGGCGTTGCCCACGGGCAGCTTCCACTTGGCTCGCTCGGTCTTCTCCATCCGCGACAGCACGCCCGAACCCGTCGCCGCCATTGCGGTTTCCAGATCCTTGCCGGCCCCAAGCGAGCCCAGCAGCCGCCCGACCGCAGCCACGACCTGCGCCCCCGACAACTCTGCCGCAAAGCCGACGACCGGCCGATAGCGCGCGGGGACCTCGACGGTCTTGCTGTCCAGGCTGACCACCCGCTCTTGCACAACCTGATACAGCCCTTGCGCAAGCGTCGCAGGATCGAAGAAGTAGTCGGGATGCAGGGTGTTGGCTCCGGCCAGCACGATCAGGCCCGGACCTCCCAGCGGCGGCGCATCCAGCCGGTCGCCCAGCGTCTTGGCAGAATACAGCTCGTCCCCCAGCACACCGCGCGAGACGGTCATGCCCATCGGCCGCGACGGCTTGACGGGGGGAGACTCCGGCTTGGGCCCGGGAAACTTCTCGACCACGCCAGCGCCCACCCAGACCAGCACGTCCAGAGGCGTCAGGGCAGTCAGCAGGTTGTCTACGTCCGACCGACGCGCGTAGTGGATCACCTCGACCGTGTCGAACAGGCCCGACTTCACCGCCGCGATGCGGATCGCCTCGACGTCCGACCCGACCTCTGGCCCCAGCGCGTGCACGATGGCGCAGCGCCGCTGACCGAACTTCACAAGGCCCAGCTTGCCCTTGGCCGACGCGGCATCCACAACAGTCGCCTGATTCAGGGCGCCCAGCAGCGTGGGATCCTTGTCGACGTTGTGCGCCGCCAAGTGCTTGACCATCACGGGGTCGCCCAACGCGAACTTGGTCACGGGTGTCCCGTCAGCTGCGGCGAACACGGCACCTTCGTTGGTGTAGACCGCCTTGCCCACCGTGCAGACACCGACCTTGTCGCATTGGCGGTAGAGGCCGACGACCGAAGAGCGAGCAGCCGTCGCGCTGGAGGCGTACTCGGCCCACAGCAACGTCCGCCCCAGGCTGTCTTCGATGCGACCCGCAACTTGAAAGGAGAGTCCGGTTTCGGCCACCAGCCCGGCCAGCGCGGGGTCCTGGTCAACCGTCGCCTGCCACTCCGCCATGGCGATGGGCTGCTGCACGGTGCGCTTGCCGCGGTTGGGCGCCTCGTCCCCGCCATCGTCACTGCAGGCCACGGAAAGGACAGCGGCCAAACTCCACGCAGCGCACCGGGCGAGCCGTCGGCCGGTCCCGGCGAGGGGCGCTTTGCGGTCGATGCGTGCAAGGGGCGACAGGAACATCGTTTCTCCTTCCTCCGGGCGCGCCGGCGCGAGGCGGCGGGAGTCTACGCGGGACGTTCGGGCGAGACAAGCTCGGTCGCCTCCGGGCACGGGCAGATCGGTCGGCGGGTTGGAGCGTCTGACGCAGTGGGCTCGGCTGCATTCAGACGGGCGCCGGGAGGCACCGGAATGTTTGACAGTCTTGCCCAGTTTCGCATAACGTCCCCGCGGTGCGTTGTGCCTCGCATGAATCGATTGCTGCGGCCAACACCCCCGAAATCTGGTACTGCGACTCGCCCGGCAGAGGTCATCATGAGCGTGCTTCCTCGCAATCTCCGCATTGGCATCGTCTACCGGGGCGCCATCGTCCACGAAGAGGTGCTGGACCGTCGCATCGACGTTTCGGTCGGCCTGCGGGCGGGTGCGACCATCCAACTGCCTGCCAAGCAGTACCCCGACTTCCCCGACGCCATCGACGTGCTGGCGATCGAGGGCAACCAGTACTATTTGGTCATCCCCCAAGACCCCAACGCCCGCATCAGCCTGCGCGGCACCACGACGGCCACGACTCCGGTGATGGTCAAGGGCAAGCGGTGCCTCCCGGCCGAGACCGCCGTCGGCGGTTCGATCGTCCTGGGCGACGTCTCGATCATGTTCCAGTTTGTGCGCGCGGACACGACACCGATGGTGACGCGTGAGCGCACGGTGCTCCGTATCGGCCTTGTGTTCGCCGAGCGCTTGATCTCGGACCGCATCTTCCCCGACGACCGCAAGGTCGCGATCGGCAACGCAAAGGACCTGCAGATCGTGCTCCCGCCGGAGGACTATCAGGGTCCGCCGCTGCAGTTCGTCAACAACAAGGATGGCTCGGTCACCATGCGGGTGCCTGCGGCGATTTCCTCGAAGGTTCGGGTCGCGGTCGACGGATCGCCGATGGAACTCAAGGACTTGCAGGCCAAGGGCAAAGCACGGCAGGAAGGGAACGACGTCATCTGCCACCTCGCCCTCGGCACCCGGGGCCGGGCGACGCTTGGCGAACACACCGTGCTGTTCCAAGTGGTCAAGCAGACGCTCATCGTGCCGTCCCTGCCACCAAAGTCGCTCTTCCAGAAGCTGCTTAGCCCATTCATGGGCGACCCGACCTGGTCGCTGTCGTTTCTGGTCGCGTTCCTGCTGACCACCTCGATCGTCGGTCAGGCCCTGCTCTTCCAGCAAACCACGGGCCGCTACCTGAACAAGGCGAAGGCGGAAGAGGAGCTGGCCAACACCACGTACGAGGTCGTCATCGAGCAAAAGGAAGAGATCAAGGCGCCTGAGCCTGAGAAAGAGACGATCGACATCAAGAGCGACGACGCGAAGAAGGCCGAAGAGAAGGAGGTGGCCAAGTCCGACGACAAGCCCTCCAAGGCAGCCAAGGCAGAGGACAAGCCTCAGTCCACCGGCAAGACCGTCGAGGACCTGGAAGAACGCCGCCGCAACGCGAGAGAGACCGTGGCCAAGACGACCATTGCCGGCGCGTTTATGAATCAAGGCGGCGCGGCGACCAAGCTGTTCGGTGAAGCCGGTGAAGGTGAGGCTGGCGACGTGGTGGCCAAGCAGTTCGGCGGCGACGGCGGCGATGCAGGCGACGCCAACGGCCCCGGCGGCGGCCTGAAGTTGGCCGGTGGCGGCGGCGGCGGCGCGACGATGGAGAAGGTCAACACGGGCAAGGCCAAGGGCTTCGGTGCCCGCGAGGCATCCGAGACCAAGGTTGAGGCCAAGAAGGAAGAAGCGAAGGTCAACATCAAGCTCTCGATGGGCGAGATGGGCGGGTCCGGCGAGGCCAAGTCAGACATCGCCAAGGTCGTCTCGCGAAAGAACTCCGCGGTCCAACGCTGCTACGAGCAGGCCCTGCGCGACAACCCGGAGGAGGGCGGCAAGGTCAAGGTCATCTTCACCGTCGGCACCGCGGGCACCATTACCGACGTGACGGTATCCGGTGCTGCCGGCGCCTTCTCGGACTGCATCAAGAACAAGTTCCTCGCCATTCGAGGTCTGCCGACGCTGCCGGCGCCGCAGTCGTTCAACCAGTCCTATGTCTTCGCCAAGAACTAGCTGAGGGTATCCGCCCGCGGGTCTGTGAGGAAATATGAACGCCCTTCCCTCGGGGCTTCAGACGGGCTATGACTGTCGTGTTCGAATCGCTCGACACACCTGAACTTACTCCGAATCACCGCAGCGGATCCTTCGGGAGAGCTAGGGGATGCGAAGTTTGACAGGGTTGTCAGCAGACCATTAGCATGGACTCCGCGTTGCCGTTCCGGGTTGGGGGCCGCGAGCGTTGTCCTGCTGACCAACCTGGGTCCGCACCGACCCTGTCCTGAATCCGGTTGCCTGTATGAGACATCGGACCTGATCTTGGTGGTGGAAGTCAGGCGACAGGGAGCGTGGGAATGTCCGTCGACACAAACCGTGTCCTCCGAGTAGGAGTCGTCTGGCGAGGTCAGGTCGTCGCGGAGCGCGTTCTGGACCGCCGCGTCGATCTGACGGTCGGGACCAAGGCCGAAGCGACGCTGCACGTCGACCCCAAGACGCACCCGGGGTTTCCCGTCCTCGCTGAAATTGCGGTGCTACACCACGGTGCCTACCACGTCGTCGTCCCCACGGATCCGACCCATCAGGTCAGCCTGCGCGGCGGAATCGCCGGCAACGCCGCGTCCGCAAAGGAAGACGCCGTTCAGGTCCACGGCCGCAAGCTGATTCCTTTCGAGTACTACACGGGCGGCTCGGTGACGTTGGGCGACGTCATCGTGATGTTCCAGTTCGTCCGCTCTGAGGCGACGCCGACCATCACCCGTCAGGAAATCGTCCTTCGCGTCGGCTTGGTACATGAGTCGCGGTTGATCTCCGATCAGGTGTACCCGCTGACCCGCGCTGTGAGCGTGGGTGGCACGATTCACGACACGCTGTCCTTGCCCGACGTCGACTACAAGGGCCTGTCGGCATCGTTCGCGCCCGACAAGGCCAACGGCAAGGTCCATGTCCGGGTGCCCGTTACCGGCCAGATGCGCCTGTCGACGGAGACCGACCCGATCGACGGCAACGAGGCGGTCAAGCGCCGGCTCGCAGTCAAGACTGGGGATTTCTTTGAGTTCGACCTGCCCATCGGCGGCCGCGGTCTGGTGGCTCTTGGGCCTTACACGGTGCTGTTCCAGCTGCTGAAGCAGACCGCCATCATCCCGGCACCACCCAAGCGGACGTTTGGCTCATACATGACCGGCGCGTTCATGTCGGATTCGACGTGGACGACCTCGCTGCTGATCGCCATTGTGCTGACGGCCTCTATCGTGGGACAGGCGCTGCTGTTCAATCGCACGACCGGCCGATTCCTGGACAAGGCGATGGCGGAGGAAGAACTGACGACCACGACCTATGAGGTCCTGATCGAACAGAAGGAAGAGCCCAAGCCTGAGGAAGAGAAGCCCGTCGTCGACATCATGAGCGATGCGGCGAAAAAGGCGGAACAGAAGGAACTCGACAAGGAAGCGAAGAAGGCCAAGAAAGAAGCGAAGCCGGTGTCGATTGGTCAGCAGATCGACCCTGAAGAGCGGCGCCGCAACGCACGAGAAGCCGTACAGAAGCGCACGATTGCCGGAGCCTTCATGCAGGGTGGCGCGGCCACGAAGCTGTTCGGCGAGGCTGGCGAAGGCGAGGCCGGCGATGTCGTCGCCAAGACGTTCGGCGGCTCTGGCGGCGAAGGCGAGGGCGACGGTCCCAGTGCTGGCCTGAAGCTTGCGGGCGGCGGCGGCGGCGCAACCATGGAGCGCGTGGCGACCGGCAGCAAGGGCTTCGGTGCCCGCGAGGCTGGCGAGACCAAGGTCGAAGCCAACAAACTGGAAAAGAAGCTCAACATCAGCCTTTCGATGGGCGAGATGGGCGGCTCCGGCGAAGCCAAGGCGGACGTGGCCAAGGTCGTGTCACGCAAGAATTCAGCGGTCCAGCGCTGTTACGAACAGGCCCTTCGCGACAACCCTGACGAGGGCGGCAAGGTGAAGGTCATCTTCACCGTTGGAACGGCCGGCACGGTCACCGACGTGTCGATCTCGGGAGCATCGGGCGCTTTTGCGGACTGCATCCGCAACAAGTTCTTGGCGATCCGCGGCTTGCCTGCGCTTCCTGCGCCGCAATCGTTCAACCAGTCCTACGTCTTCTCCAAGAACTGACGGCCCTGCCGATGCGACCGCCGCATCCTGCACCGCTTCGCGACTCCACCGTCGTGGTCGGCCTGACGGGTGGCATTGCGTCTGGCAAGACTGCCGTTTCACAAAGGTTTTCTCGCCTCGGCGCGCGCGTCGTCGATGCAGATCGCATCGCGCGTCAGGTGGTCGAGCCCGGCACACCCGGTCTGCGCGACGTGGTGATGCGCTTCGGAAAGGACGTCCTGCGGCCCGACGGTTCGCTCGACCGCTCTCGACTGGGGGCACAGGTGTTCGCCGATCCTCAGGAGCTCGCCGTGCTCAACGGGCTACTGCATCCCCTGATTGTGCAGCGCGTTTTGCAGGACTGCGAGCAGGCGCGACGCGACGGGGCTGCTCTGGTTGTGGTGGATGCGGCCCTGCTGTTCGAGCTGGACTTGGACCGGGATTGCGACGCCACGGTCCTGGTCGACTGCACTCAGGAACAGCAGGTCGAGCGCTTGGTGCGCGACCGGGGCTTGGATGCGACCCAAGCCCGGCAACGGCTGGCCGCGCAGTGGACACCGGAAGAGCGACGGGCACGCGCCTCGCTGGTCCTCGACAACCGCGGTACACTCGCCGACTTGGACGCGGAGACACTGCGGGTGTGGACCTGCCTGCAGGACCTTGTTCAGGCGCGTCAGTCCGCTGCATCCTCGACCTGACCCACGACTGCCACCCTGAGACAAGCCATGCCAGACGCTACAACCGCGCATTCCACCGCACGCACCGTGCTCGTCACGGGCTTTCCGGTCGATGCGGCGCGGCGGCTGATCCGCGAGTTGGTCTCGAGCGGCGACCGGGTGCTGATGCTCGCCAGGTCCACTTTTGCCGGTGAAGCCGCCGACTTCGCAGCGCGGCTTGCGTCGGCGTTGGGGGGCGTGGCCGGCGGCACGGTCGAGGTGCTGGAGGGTGACATCCTGGAGTTGGACCTGGGCCTGACGGGAGCGAGGGTGCGGCAGCTGCACGCGGAAGTTCAAGAGATCCATCATCTTGCGGCCATCAGCTATCTGGGCATCCGGGCCTCGCGCATGCGCGCCGTCAACATCGAGGGGCTGCGGGAGCTCCTGGAGCTGGCCCTGGGCATGCGGTCGCTGCAGCGGCTGTGCCTTTGGTCGACGGCGTTTGTTGCCGGGGCCCGCGAAGGGCTTGTGCGCGAAGACGAATTGATGGTCGGACAGCGTTTTCGCAACCCGTACGAGCAGACCAAGGCGGAGGCAGAGGTGCTGGTGCGCGCGGCGATGGCCAAGCTGCCCATCACGGTCGTGCGGCCTTCCATCGTGGTCGGGGACAGCCAGTCGGGCGAGGTGTCGCGGTTCGACGGGCCGTACCAGATGATTGGCGCGATCGTGCGGGCGGCTGCCGATACCTCTGTCTCGCTGCCCGGCCGCGGAGACTACCCGTTGAACGTCGTGCCGGTGGACCACGCCGTCAAGGCGGCGATGTTCCTGACGCGGCACCCAGAGGCGGCGGGGGGTACCTTCCACTTGGTCGACCAGAACCCCTTGACTGCTAGACAGTTTTTTGAAGCGGTGGCCGATGCTGCTGAGCGCCCGCGACCTTCGACAGCGTGGCTGCCCGGCAGCGTGACGCGCGCACTGCTGGGCTTGCCCGGACTTGCCGCGCGCAGCAACGAGCGGTCGTTCCTGGAGTGGTTCGACACCGATGTGCGGTTTGACGACCGAAGGGCCCGGGCACTGCTGGGTCCCGGTGGCCTGCACTGCCCGCCCGCGACGTCCTATGTCGAGACCTTGGTGCGGTACGTGCGCGAAAACGCATGACGCGTGCGGTTCGGTGCGTTCGAGCTCCCTTCCGGCGCCCTTTCCGGGAGATTGACGGCGGCGGGCCGGCTGGTAAGCTGGTGGGTTCCAGTGCGCCGATCTGGGCCAGTTTGGCCGAATCGTGGCGCGTTCCGGCTTCCTTCCCGCTCGCTTCGCCATCCGGTGTTCCCATGAGTCGCCCCACCAATTTGGATGCTCAGACGCGCATCACCTCCGTGCGAGAGCTGGCGGCTCCGGGCACTACGCGTGACGCCTATTTGGTGCAGGTGCGGGGACCGGACTTGGGCCGCAGACTCATTCTTCAGGACAAGGTCATCAGCATCGGCCGCGACCCCGAGAGCAGCGTCGTTCTTCGCAGCGACAGCGTGTCGCGCTACCACGCCCGCATCGAGCCTTGGGAGGGTGGCCACCGCATCGTCGACAACATGTCCACCAACGGCACCTACCGCAATCAGGTGCAAGTCAGCGGCAACCACCCGCTGGTCACCGGCGACTACGTGCAGGTGGGCGACGCAATCTTCAAGTACCTGTCCGGCGACAACATCGAGTTGGCGTATCACGAGGAGATCTACCGGCTGACCATCGAGGACAGTCTGACGCAGATCGCCAACAAGCGTGCGTTGATCGACTTTCTGGACAAGGAGTTCGCACGGGCTCGCCGTTACAAGCGCGATCTGGCCGTGATCATGGCGGATCTGGACCACTTCAAGCGGGTCAACGACACCTTCGGTCACCTGATGGGCGACTTCGTGCTGCGCGAGTTTGCCAAGGTGGTGGGCGCCCGCATCCGCCGCGAGGAGCTGTTTGCTCGCTATGGCGGCGAGGAGTTCTGCGTCGTGCTGCCCGAGATGGACAAGCCCAGCGCATTGCGGTTCGCCGAGACGCTGCGCGGGTTGGTCGAGGAACACACCTTTTCGTTCGAAGGCAACGTCATGCGCCTGACGTGCAGCCTGGGCGTCGCCGTCGTCAGCGACACCATGACGCGCCCCGAAGACTTGCTGGTCGTGGCGGACGAGAACCTGTATCGCGCCAAGAACGAGGGCCGCAACCGTGTGATGGGCTGACGCGCGGACCCTTGACGCATGGCGACTCGAGCCTGTCGTCTGGTCAAGGTGCGCTCTGGAGTCGACGCCATGTTCGGTGCGCTCCAACCGTCCGCATCGACTCCAAGTTCCCCGTGGGTCCGGCTTGCACGGCGCGGTCTTGCTTGGTCGCTGCCGTTCTGGCTGGTGGCGTGCGGCGGCCAGGGCTGCCAGAGCTGCACGACCCCAAACACCCCCAAGCTGACCCCTGAGACGCTGCTGCTGCCCCAGGCGGCGCAGGTGCGGCTGACCCAGCATGGCTTTGACGTGGTCGCGGGGCAGATCCTCGTGATCCTCAAGGCGATTCTGGGAACGAATGCCAACGGTCTCGCCGTGATCGACGTCGCCAAGGCGCTGGGCGCGCCGCTGCCGCCGATTCACGGGGGGCTGGGGTTGTTCGCGGGCCAAGGCGCGGTGCGAGACCTGATGCTGACGCTGGACCTTGCGGGCATTCAGGTGGCGCTGGTGGAGGACTCGAAGCCGGCGCGGGTGCGGATCACGCTGGACCACGCGCAAGTGGGTGTCCAACAAGGGATCGTCTCGGGGAAGGCCGGCTTTGCCGGACTCGAGTCGGACGCTGCGTGCCAGCTGGAAAACGGGCTGGACGTCGGTTTGCCCAGCGCGCACTTGGCGACGATGTCGGCGCAGCTGGACCTGGTGCTGGACGTCGATGCGGAAGGAAAGCTGCAGCTGCACGCGGAGATCGTCAACCCGGTGCTGCATGACCTGGGCTTCGCGTTGGCCAAGGACTGCGCCCTGAAAGAGTGCACCGACCAAGCGATGGGCGAGCCGCCGTGCCTGGAGTGCGACTTGTGCGCGACCGGCCAGCTGGCAAGCGGTGCGCTGGCGGGGATGAAACAGCTGCTGGAGCCTGTGCTGGGCCAGCTGTTGCAGGCGGCGGGCAACCTGTTGATTGAGGCGATGCTGGCGGACAAGCTGAACGGTCAGCCGCTGGATCTGGAGCAGGCGGTGGACCTGACAGCGACGCTGGGGCAGGCGAGTCCGCTGCTCGGGTCGGTGCTGGGGGATGCAAACCCCTTGAGGTTGCGCGGAAAGCCGTCTCCGGCCGCGTTTTCTGTGGTCGATCTGGGGTTGGAGGGCAGGTTCGACGCCGCCGTCTTCGCCCAAGCCCACCCTTGCGTGCCCGACCCGGGTCAGGACGCCACACTCGCGTTCGGACAGCTGGTTCAGGGCGCCGCGCCGCAGATTCCACAAGTGATGCAGCAGGTTGCGGCAGACGGAAAGGGGCAACCTCAGCCGGTCGACTTGGCCGTGGTGCTCGGCCGCAACGCGCTGGAGGAGGCGGCTTGGGCGGTGACGCGCTCTGGCCTGCTGTGTCTGGCGGTGGACTCCCCCACGCTGCACTCGGCCAGCGGCGGCAAGCTGGTGCTGTCGACCGGTCTGGCGGACCTGGTGCTGCCCGGGCTGCGGCGGCTGGCGGGGGCGGACGCACCGCTGCGGATTCAAGCGGCTCCCTCGGCCCGGCCGCAGGACGCGCCCGTGATGGAAATGGCCCAGCAGACCAACGGAAGTACCCAGATCAACGCGACATTGCACGGCATCGGGTTGCGGATTGAGGCCATGATGCGCGGTCGCTGGCTGACGGTTGCTGAGATGACGTCGGACGTAGTGGTGCGGCTGGGCGTGCGTGTCGTCGCAGGTCGGCTGCGGCTGACCGTCGAAGATGCGCTGGTCCAAGGTCTGGAGGTGGTCGGCGAGCCCACCTTCGCCCACGCGGGACTCGAGGTGCTGGCCCCGGCCGTCGCCCAGGCGGTGACCGCGGTGCTTTTGGCGAAACCCATGGAGTTCGAGCTGGATCTGCAGTCGGTGCTGACGCAGGCCCTGTCGCTGCCGCTGGCCGCGCAGTTGATCGCGGTAGAGGCGGGGGGGGACAAGCAGGACTGGTTGGTGCTGGGGCTGGGCCTTCAGGCCGGCGCACAGGGGGCCCCATGACCCACGGCGCCCCACGCTGCACCTGCGGGATTCTCCTGACGTTTGCGTGGCCGGTGATGGTCGCACTGGCGGGATGCAACGCGCCGCCCGGCCCTGCACCCCGCTGCACCGCGACGTCGGACTGCCCGTCCGGCACCCACTGCGGCCCAACTGGTCTCTGTACGGGCGACGTCGCCTGCCTGACGGACCCCGACTGCTGTCTGGGCGAGACGTGCGAGCATCAGAAGTGCCGCCCGCGCCAGATGTGCTCGCCCGGTCAAGGGTGCGGCGACCCGGGAAAGAGCTGTGAGGCGGGACTATGTGTGCCGAAAACGTGCGCCAACGATGCAACGTGTGGGGAAGGCGCCAACTGCCTGTGGGGCCGATGCGCGGCCGGGCTGCCCTGCGGAGGCGCGTGCGGCGTGAGTGAGGCGTGCTCCGTCCTGGTCGACCGCTGCGTCGCCTTGAGGGCCTCGCCGACGGCTTGCCCGCCGGGACGGCTGCGTGTGCTGACCAACGACGAGGATCTTTTGGCGGAAGGCTGTTTCGCGCGCGACCAGGAGACGTTTTGCCGGCTCCTGCCGCCCGTGCCACCGGGCGATCAGGGGCTGCCGGGCGTGCTGCTGCGGACGGGCAAGCACCTGACCCACGTGGCCTACGATCGCACGTATGGTGACCTTTTGGCGACCACGTACAGCGCGGCGCCCCCGTTCGACGTGATCTCCTCGCGGACGGTTGCCGGTCTTCCCGAGCCCGGTCCGGTCCAGGGCGATCTCGACGGGCCGCGGGAAGGGATTCTGGAGCCGGGTCCGGACCGGGGAGAGGTCTTCGACGCGGTGGCGCTGGCGGATGGCGCGGCATTCGTCGCCTTCCGCGACAAGGATTCGGACGAGCTGCGTTTCCTGCGGTTGGAGCCAGACGGCGCGGCGTGGCCCGACCATGCGATCGCCCAAGAAACCGGTGCGGGCACTGCCATCGCCGTCGCGCTTCAGCCCGACGGCGCGCCGCTCGTGCTCTCGTTCACGCCGGCGCGCGAGGATCCGTCGGCTCCGCCGAGGCTGCGCCTGTACGCCGCGAAGCTGCCATGGCCCCAGTCGGCGGCGGATTGGCAGGTCGTGACCGTAGCGGCCGATCCGGTGCCACCGACCGCGCCTTCCCCCTTCCGCGCGGTCCCCGCCGGCCGCGGCTCGTGGCTGGATCTGGCAGTGACCGACGGCGGCCAGGTGGTCGTGGCGGCCTACAGCGCGACCTTGGGCGACCTGGCCCTGTACCGCGGCACGGTCGCCCAAGGTCTGGGCCGCAAGCTGGTGGACCGCCAGATAATCCCCGGTGGATCCATCGACTTCGGTCGGTTTGTCTCGCTGGCCCTGCAGCCGGATGGCTTGGCGTGGATGGCCTGCGAAGACACGGCTGGTGGGCGGCTGCTGCTGGTGCGCGAGACGGCCGCGGGCTTTCAGGTCGAGGTGCTGGACGACGGTCGCCGCGACGACGGCCTGCACCGCGTAGGTGCGGATGCTGCACTGATGGTGCACTCGAGCGGCGGTGCGATGGTCGCCTATCAGGACACGCGGGTGGGCGACCTGCTGTGGGTGCGGGTGTCCAAGGTGGGGGCAATGCCCGAGCGGCAAACGCTGGCGACCCAAGGGCTTGCAGGCTTCTCTCCGACGATTGTCGCGCTGGGCAGCAAGGCCTGGGCGCTGGCCTCGACAACCGTGCAGATCACGCCGTCGGGCGAGGCGAAGTCTGCCGTCCACGTGCAAGGGCTGGTCTGGTCGGGGGAGTAGGGGCGGTTAGCGCAACCGCTCTGCGACGCGCTTGCTCAACTCGATCAACATGTCGGCATCGCAAAGCTTGGTCGAGCACGACACAGCGGCCACCAGCGGACGGCGCGGGTCAGCGAACACGACCGACACCAACGTGCCGAAATACGAGCGGAAGCCCTGCTCTGTCACCTTGTTGGTCGGCGCGACATTGGACCAGGTGTTTCGCATGGTGTTGAAGCGCGTACGGCTCTCTGCCAGGTTCTCGTCGCGCCAGACCTGCACGCCCACGCCGAAGCCGTCACCCTTGTCGGGCGCGTAGTACAGCGAGTTGTAGCGCGGTGAGGGAGCGATGCCGGGCAATTCGGAGCGGCGCAGCTTCTGTTTGGAGCCCAGGACGCGCTCGAGGTCGGCCACCGAGATGTAACCGCTGACCTCGAGATTCAGCTCGTCGGGCCCGGGCGCAGTACCCCGCCCAGGCAGGGCGGTCGCCGGCGCAGGGTCTGGTGTACGACGCGCGGCATCGGTGACGACACCCGTCGGCTTGGCGGCCGCATCGGCGGGCTTCTCCTCAGGCGCCGCCGGCTTGTTGGCTCCCGCCGGCGTTGGCACGACGGGAGCGGGAACCGGGGCGGGCGCGGCAACAGCGGCCGCAGCAAGCGGATTCTTCGTCGGGTTCGGGACTGCGCCGACGGCCAAGGCCGCTTGGGCACCCGCGTTGGGAGCGGCGGCGGCGGCGGGGTTGCGCGCCAGCTGCTCGGCCGTGACGGCCGGACGGGTTGGCGGCGTCGGGCGACCACGGACGGGCTTGGCGACGTCCGCAGATTTGGCATCCGTGGGCTTCGTTGCGGCCTTGGCTGGCTCTTTCTTGGCTGCGGCGGGCTCGATCGGCTCGACGGCAGCCTGTTCACTGGGCTTCTTCTCGCAGGCCGATGCCACGGTACACGCGACAACACACGCCGCAAGGCTGAGTCCGCGCTGGATCCATCGTTTCTTCATGCCGATTGCCTTCCCCTTCTGCCTTGAAGCGGCGGCACTATCGGCCCTTCCGCACCCGACTGTCAACGCGCGCCACGGCCTCGTTATTTCGCACGCGACCGGATCGCTTGACCCTCGCAGGCCCCGCCCCCACAATGCAGAGGCTTGTCTGTGCGCCCGCCGAATCGCTCGACGCCCCGCAGACCAGCCCTTTCGCACCGCAGACCAGCCCTTTCGCCTGCAGTCCCGCCCCGGACAAACGACGAGTCCAACATGAAGACTTCTCTCGCCTCTGCCACAGTTCTCGCTTGCATCTTGGCCGCTTGTGGTGGGCAGGCGGAGCAGACCAAGGCAGCGAACGGTCAACCCGAAAATGAGTCAACGCGCCCTTCGGCCAGTGCCATCCAGGTCGAGACCGACGGCAACACCGTCATCGAGCGAATCGACCTGAACGGTGACATGAAGCCGGACGTGTTCAAATTCTACCGCTTGGTCGATGCACCCGCGTCTGCGGTCGCAGGCGAAGGCGCGGCAGGCAACGTCAAGGCGGCCAAGAAGGCCCTGATCCGTAAAGAAATGGACGTCAATTTCGACCAGCGCATCGACATCGTGCAGTACTTCTCGGGCGACCCCAGCAAGGAGGTCATGATCCGCGAGGAGATGGACCTGGACTTCGACGGCCGTGTCGACTCGACCCGCCACTATCAGGACGGCCACGTGACGCTGGTCGAGATGGACTTGGGCTTTGACGGCCGCACCGACACATGGAGCTACTACCAGTTGACCACAGGCGAGGATGGCAAGCCCGTGAATCGCCTGATCGAGCGCCGCCGCGACAACGACGGCGACGGTACCGTTGACGTGTGGGAGTACTACACCAAGGGCGAGCTCACCAAGGTCGGCACCGACACCAACGCGGACGGCACGCCCGACCAGTTCACCCGGGTTGGCGAAAAGCGGTAGTCGCGTGCGGGTTTGCCGAGAGCGGCGCGTCCCGCCTGCTCAGTTCCCAGACAACCAAGAAAACCCCAACGGCGCCGGGAACGACGTCGGCAGGGCAGGCTTGTTGCCCCAGGCGTCCACGGGGAAGCCGCGGCAGGAACCGCTGTGGGGGGCGCACTTGGCCCCTACGCCGTCGGCCACGGTGCCCGCACAGGACACGAGCTCGACCGGCTGACCACCCTGAACCTGATACCAAGCGTTGCGGTAGACGAAGGCGAAGCCGAAGCCGCTGACGAACGCCTCGTCGGTGTAATAGCCCGCGACCAGAGGCTGGTTGCACGCAGAGTCCGAGACGCCCAGCCGCGGCGCGATCACCTGACCCGTCGACATCTGCAGTCCGAAGAAGACGCCGGCCTTCGGCGAGTAGACGACCGCGCCGTCACGGAGCAGGTCGACCTGTCCGCCCGTTGAAACCGAGGGGTGACCGCGCTGCACCAGCACGCCGACGGGTTGGCCTTGTGCATCGACGACCCACAGCCCTCCCAACGCGGGAACCGTTCCCGTTGTGTCTGCGCCGGGTTGGACGACGACGTCCGCGGGTGGCGCGATCACGTCGGGTTGGGGTTCTACGGCGGCGTCCAGTTCGACGGGCTCGACGGCATCCGGCGTCTGGCGGGAACAGGCGGTCCCGAGCGCCAGCGTCACCGACAGCATGAAGAACGGGAGCAGCAAGGACCAAGGCCGACGGGCGGCGCGCGAAAAGTTCGTCATGCGTGCATTTCCAGTGCGTGAGGTGAGAAGAGCGGTCGCGGGTCAACCGTGCTCGCGAATCCAGGCCTGCCGTACGGACTCGGCGGCCTCCTGCGGACGCTCGCGGGCGGAGTCGCGCAGGCGCGACAGCCACGTGGGGGGCTCGCTGACCGCCTGAGCGCGTCCGTACCACGCGATCATCTCGGCGTGCAGCGCAGGGGCACCGGCGCGACTCAGACGGGCCAACTGCTGCTCGACGAAAGGCCGCTCGAACGCCACGCGAGCCACGGCCTCCAGCGCCTCACGCTGCAAGAAGGCGTGCGCATGGAGGCGATGCGCGGCTTCGGGGTCGGCCGGCTCAGCTTCGGGAGACTTCTTCTCCGGACGCTCGCCAACGCCCCGCTCGTCTCGGGGGGGAGGCGCAGGCTTGACGGGCATCCGATCCGAGTCGGTCTTGAGCAACCGCCGCACGCCCTCGTGGGTGCCGTCGCGGGGCGCGGGAACGCCGACGCAAAGCTCCAGTGCCATCAGGGTCTTCTCGTCCAGAAAACCGTGGGCGGTCAGTCCCTGGTCCTTCTGAAACCGCATCAGCGCCGCGCGCGTGTCGCCCTGCAAGAGGCCGTCGACCTTGAGGCGCATGCCCAGCGCCACATTGAGCGCCGCCTGCACCCACTTCTGCAGCACCAAGTGTCGGTCGTCCGTCGGCGGCCGCAGCGCATTGGGCTCCAACACTTGCTTGGATGAGGCGTACGACAGCGCCTTGACCTTCGCCTTGGCTGGACTTGCGAGGTCCACCTTGGCCAATTCGCCCAGCATTGCCCTGCGCCGCCCACCGACCCTGCCCAGCGTGCCGTCCATGGTTGCGCCCTCCCAGTCTTTCGGCCCCTTGACGTGCGACGGACGATTCAGCGAGCAGGATACTCAGGTTCGCCGGCCCCGGCCAAGGGTTCGATGCGCTCAGCCACCGCACCGGCCAAAAACCGATCGAGGATGCGCGCGGCTGCGACCTTGTCGACCTCGCGGCGGCGACGGGCGGCGCGCATGCCCAACGCCCGCAGCTCGTTGTGCGCTTCCGTCGTCGTGTCGGCCTCGTCCACCAGCCACACCGGCAGCGCCACTGCGGCCGCCAGCGCCTGTGCAAACCGGCGACACAGCCCCGCGCTGGTCGCGCCCTGACCTTGCGGCGCCTCGTCGTTCTGAGGCGGCAAACCCACCACCAGCGCGTCCGGTCTCAAGGGTGTGAACAGCTGTTGCAGGCGCACAAGGTCGATGCGGGTGCCTTGGCGCTCGAGCACCGCGTGTGGCAGGGCCATGCCCGTCCCTACGTCGCTGACCGCCACGCCGATGCGCGCCCGGCCGACGTCCAGGGCCACGACGCGCCCGGTGCTGCGTTCGGCGGCCACGGCGGCGGGGTCGGTCGTCACGGGATGCTCCATGAGAAAGGCGAATGGGAAAGCGGGGCATCGGTCGCTTCGTTTGCGCGACAGCGGCCGCAGGGTATCATGCGCCCCGGCCTTTGGCGCGACCCGTCCACCCGCACGTCAGGAAGCCTCATGGCGCACCCGCCCGTCACGATTTACCGCACCCAGACCTGCCCGTACTGCTCGATGGCGGCTCGGTTGTTCGAGCGGCGCGGCGTTGCCTTTTCGGAGATCTACCTGGACGGCAAGGCCGAGGAGCGGGCGGCACTACAAGAGCGCACGCAATTCCGCACGGTGCCGCAGATCTTCATCGGCGAACGATTTGTTGGTGGTTACAGCGATGTAGCGGCACTGGAAGCCAACGGCGAGCTCGATCAACTGCTGGCCGGCTAGCCCGCGCCCATGCGACGCAACCGATAGGGGGCACGAAGATGGGGGCCGGCGAACCGATCGTCGTGCAGAAGTACGGCGGCTCGTCCGTTGCGGATGTCGATCGCATCCAGCAAGTGGCGGATCGCATCGTCGCGACGCGACGCGCGGGCAAGCGCGTGGTCGCGGTCGTCTCGGCCATGGGCAAGACCACCGACGATCTGGTCAAGCTGGCCCACGAGATCACGGACACCCCCGACCGTCGCGAGCTGGATATGCTGCTGACGGCCGGCGAGCGCATCTCGATGGCGCTGCTGGCGATGGCGATCCGTGCGCGAGGGATGCCGGCGACGTCGCTGACAGGCAGCCAGTGCGGGATCCTGACCAACGACGCCCCGGGCGGCGCGCGCATCGTCGAGATTCGGCCCTTCCGGGTGCAAGACGCTTTGGATCAAGGGCAGATCGTCATCGTCGCCGGCTTCCAGGGCGTCAGCTACCGACGCGAAGTCACCACGCTGGGCCGTGGCGGCAGCGACACGACGGCGGTCGCGCTGGCAGCGGCGCTGGATGCGGAAGCGTGCGAGATCTACAGCGACGTCGACGGCGTGTACACGGCCGACCCGCGCGTGGTTCCCGAGGCGCGACGGCTGGATGCGATGAGCCACGACGAGATGCTGGCGATGGCCCGCTGTGGCGCGAAGGTGCTGGGCAGCGACGCGGTGGCCTATGCCCGGATGCACGGCATCGCACTGTACGCCCGCAGCACCCACGGCGGCGGCGAGACGCTGGTGCGGCGTGACGAGCCAACCGACCGTCCGCAAATCTCAGGAGTTGCCTCGCGAGCCCACTGCGCCGTGCTGCAATACGACGCGGAAGGTCAGGAACAGGTCGAGACTGAGCTTGCCAACGCCGCGGTCGCGCCCCTGCTGCTGCTGGCTGGTGCAGGCCCGGGAGGCGGCGGTTCGCACACTCTGCTGCTTGGCCGCGACGTCGCCGATGCCGTGGACCCCGCTTTCGAGCGTCTGATCCACAAGTTGCGCGATCTCTTGGGCGACCGACTGCGCGGCGAGCATCACGGGACGCTCGTCAGCATCGTCGGTCCCGCCGTTGGCCGCGAACCCGCCTTGCTTGTGCAGTTTCGCTCAGTTGTGACCCGGGTGACCGATGCGCCGCCTGCTTGGGTGATGGCGCACGGCCTGTGCCTGTCAGCACTGCTGGACCCGGCGCAGGCCGACACCGCCGTGGTCGCCCTGCACCGCGCCTTCGTCGAAGGAGGACCATGGCAACCGCCAGCCGCAGCGTGACCGTGCGGGGCCTTGTCCTTGTGCTCGCGCTGGCCACCGCCGCGTGCAGCGGGCGCAGCGGCTTGCCGCAGGGAGGCCCGACCACCGCCGAGGACGTGCTGACCCGCGCACTCGCGCGGGAAATGCCCAAGTCTGTCCAAGGATTGGCGCGGCTGGACACCTACGTCAAGGGCGAGGCTCGCAAGGCCGACCTGCTGGTGGCCGCGCGCCGACCAGACGCCGTGCAGATGCAGGTGCTGTCGCCGACGCTGGACCTGCTGGCGGTCCTGAACACCGACGGCAAGCGGTTTACCTCGTTCGAGAGAGGCGGCACCGAGTGCTATGTTGGCGATGCATGTGCCCACAACCTGGCAAGAATCATCCCGATTGCGTTGCCGCCGGAGCAGTTCGTCGCGGCGCTGCTGGGCCGCCCGCCGCTGCTGGACACCGCGCCGCAGACGCTGCACTGGGACGACGAACGCAAGCTGTACCGCATCGACCAAGGTCCGCCGGACGGCCTGTGGCAACAGGTGTACGTCCAGCCCGGCACCTTCCGCTTTGCGGGCACGGTGTTGCACCAAGGGTCGACGCGGGTGGCGTCGATCCAGTACGAAGGCGAAGTCGGTGCCAACGGACCCCCGCGCACCCTGCGCTTCAAGGACGCCCGGCAGGAGCTCGACGTGTCGGTCACGCTGCGCGAGGTCGAGGTTGGAACCGTGATCGCCGACGACGTGTTCGCCGTGATCTGCCCTGACGGAATGCAGACGGTCGATCTGCCCTGCGGGCCCGTGGCGCCGCGAGGAGAGTCCAACCCACCGTGAACACGTCACTCTTCATCTGCTTCGAGGGCACAGACGGCTCTGGCACGACCACCCAGGGCAACCTGCTGGCGGCTGAATTGCAGCGTCAGGGACGCACCGTCCTGCGCACCGCCCAGCCGTCGGACGGTCAGGTGGGTCGCCTGATCCGCGCCGCGCTGCGCGGGGAGACCGTCCACCGACTGGACCCTGCGACGGTTGCCCTGCTGTTCGCTGCCGACCGCGTCGACCACTGCCGGCACGTGATCGCCCCTGCACTTGCCCGCGGCGAAGTCGTCATCTGCGACCGCTATCTAGGGTCGTCGCTTGCGTTTCAGGTTGTGGACGGGGAAGGCGCGATCGACGTGGATTGGGTCATGCGCATCAACCGCGAGGCGTTGGTGCCTGATGCGACCATCCTGATGGACCTGCCGGTCGACCAGGCGGTCCACCGCATCGTCGCCCGAGGCAAGCCTCGCGAACGCTATGAGATCGAAGATACCTTGCAGCGCGTCCGAACCAAGTATCGGGCGTTGTTCGCCGCGCCGCCCCCCCAGCTGGGCCACACGGTGATGCTGGACGCCCAGCGCAGCCGCGAAGCGATCGCGGATGATGTGCTGCACGTTGTGACACAGGCGCTTGCAGAACGGGCAACGCCACTGCTCCCTTCCGCCGCCGGCCTCCAGGACGAACTCGCATGACGCAGGGACCCGACAAGCCACGGCCCCCGACCGACGACGTCCACGTGCCGACGCAGCTCTACGTTGCGCTGCCGCCGGACCCGCCCGCTGCAGCGGACGCGCCCAAGCCCGCGGCGGACGTGGTGAACGACCGTACTCTCCCCGATGCCCGTCAGTTGACGCCCCAAGTATTCGTCCCGGCCGAAGCTCAGGCGACCCGACAGGACGATGAGATTCTGACCCGCCAAGAGGCGTCTCTCGACGAGAAGATCCGCGCACATCTGGCCGAAGGCCCTAAGAAGAAAGGCGATCCCCTGATCGGCGAGCGAGTGGGCGGCCGCTTCCTCGTCACCGGCAAGATCGGCTCAGGTGGCATGGGCGCAGTGTACCGGGCGCGGCAGGAGGGCATGGACCGCGACGTGGCGGTCAAGGTGCTGCTGGGTGAGTTGGTCGACAACGAGACCGTGCTGCGGCGCTTTACGCTCGAGGCCTTGGCCGTCTCCAGACTGCGCCACCCGAACACGATCCAGATCTTCGACTACGGCCAGACGGCGCAGGGCAACCCCTACATCGCCATGGAGTTTCTCGAGGGGCAGACGCTGCACGAGCTGCTGCGCAACGAACGGCCGCTGCCGATCCGCCGAGCGCTGCGCATCATGGGCGCCGTCGCCGCTTCGCTGGCGGAAGCCCATGGCAAGGACATCGTCCACCGCGACCTGAAGCCCGAAAACATCTTTCTGACCCGCGTGGACGACAACGCCGACTTCGTCAAGGTGCTGGACTTCGGCGTCGCCAAGCTGCGCGACAACAACGACGACGACCGGGGCACGCTGACCCAAGCCGGCAGCATCTTCGGCACGCCGCGCTACATGAGCCCCGAGCAGTGCTCAGCCCTACCGGTCGACGGCCGCAGCGACCTGTATTCCTTGGGCGTCATGCTCTATGAGATGGTCGTCGGGCACGCACCGTTCCAGTCGGACCAGCCGCTGTCGCTGCTGCTCGCGCACGTGAACGACCCGCCACCACCGCCCAGCCTCGAGTGCCCGCATCAGGCGATTCCGGCTGAGGTGGAAGATCTCGTGCTCGCCCTGCTGGAGAAGGCCCCGAAAGACCGTCTGCAACGCGCCGAAGAGCTGTCCCGGCTGTGCCACGAGATCGCCGACAGCCTGCCGATGGACTTCGACGCGCGCGTCAGTACCGCCGATGCCGAGCGCCTGGGCGTGCGGCTGCCCAGCGAGCACACCCTGCAGGTGTCGACCCGGCGCGAGCTGGGGGCCAATGGTACCTCGCCGACACTGGTGCAAGGCCAGACCGCTACTGCACCGTCCAAGGGTGCGGGAAAGCTGGTCATTTCTGCCAGCGTCTTCGTGCTGGCTGCGCTGGCCGGGGCCGCGTGGATTTGGCTGCAGCCCGTCGACCCACCACCACAGCCCGCCGTTGGCCCGACCATCGCCGCGCCGCTGCCGCCGCTGGCGCCGGACATGGCCAGAATCACGCTGGTCTCGACTCCGGCCGGGGCGACCGTGATGCGCGGTGAAGACGCCTTGGGCACGACAAACCTGACGATTGACCGCCCCAAGGGCGCCGTCGCCGAGACGTGGAAGCTGGTGCTGAAGGATTTCCAGTCGCGGGACGTCACCGTGTCCTTCGGCGAGTCGCGCATCCTGACGTTTGCGCTCGAGCCGCTGGCGCTGCCGCCGCCCCCGCCCATCGCGGCAAACCCGCTGCCATCGCCAGTCGCCAAGCCGCGCCCAAAGGTCGCTGGCACGCCTGTGCTGGCGCCGTCCCCCGTGCTGACAGCGCCCGCGAAGCCCGAGCCCACCGTCAAGCCGGTCGAGTCCCCCAAGCCGGAGCCCGCGAAACCCGAGCCCGCCAAGCCCGAGCCGCCCAAAGAGAAGCCCAAGCCCAAGGACCCGGCCCTGCTGGACGATATCCTGTAGCAGCGGCAAGCGGCACCTGAGGGTCCGCAGTCAGCAAAATAGCTTGTTGTGCAAAGTGTTACAGCGTGCGGGCGCAGCGGAACCCGACGAACGTCAGCGGCGCGGCGCCTGCCTCCATCGTGAAGCGGCGGTCGTCGGATCGGCCCTTGCAGACGTCGTCGGCGCTGTTGGCTTCGGCGCTGCCCCCCCGGATCACGCGGCGCACGGAGTAGTTCTTGGCGACGTAGCTGCCGTCGAAGGTGTGGTCTTCGGGATATCTTGGGCACACCGGGTTGTCGCAGGGCGTGTAGCAGTCGACTTTGCCCTCAGCGACGCCGCACTTGCACGCGGGACAGAGCAACTTGCAGTCCTTGTTGGCCGGGCCGAACTGCACGAGACACTGGGTGCACTTTTCGCACTCGTAGGTCTGGGAGGCGTCGCAGGTGACCTTGTAGGGAAACTTGGGGTTGTTGTCGCCCGCGTCACTTGAGGTCCACTCCGCCACATTGCCAGATAGATCAAACACTTGAGTGCCGCCGCCGCACGTCGGGTGACCGTCGATGCCGACGGCCTCGGTGCCGCCAACGCAAACCACGTCGTCCTTCGAGCCCATCACCTCACGCGCCAGATACGTGCCGGGCGTGCAGACAGCCAGGTTGACGTCGAGCGACTGCATGTGGCCCCCCACCTGCCTCTCACACTTGGCGGGAATGACGGCTTCGGGGCCCGGCTCGGGCAAGAACGTGAACAGGCGCTTGGTCAGAGCGTCGGCAGCCGGACCGCCCGCCACGCGTTCCCACTCGAACTCGGTGGGCAGGCGCTTGCCAACAAAGTGGCAATACTCGGCCGCCTGCATCCAGGTCACGAGTACAGCCGGGTGCTTCGTGAACTTGTCGTTGCGGTAATAGTCCTCGTAGCCAAGGCCATTGTCGCCCGCGGGACGCGAACAGACCTCCATTTCAACGCAATAGTTGTATTGCTCGACGCTGACTTCGTGCACGTCGAGCTCAAACGGCTTCAGCGTGACCTGCACCTCGGGCTCGCCGGGGTCGAAGGTCTGCTTCTGATTGCACGCCACGTCGTCGCGCGGGATACCGCAGCCGAATTCGCCCATGCCGAACTGAAACTGCAGGCCTGTCGTCACCGTGGCCATTGCCGTACTTGCGGGCGAGGGCTTGCCGGTCGCACACCCCGCCACCAAGACTGCCACCGCAGCCGCCAAGACCCAGCCCGCTCGACGCCTTGCGTGGACCACCTTCATCGCTCGCCCCTTCATCGCCGTAGGTCCGTCGCGTCCAGCACCGTCAGCTCGCTGCCCGCCTTCAGTTGGTCGCCGTCGACGAGCTCGTCGGCTGGGATGCCCTCGCGCACGCCGTCCCAGATCAGCAGCACCAAGCCCAAACCCACCGCCGATCCACCGCCGCGGTAGCCCAGATTCTGCCATTGTTCCAGTTTGTTG
Organism: uncultured Enterobacteriaceae bacterium; assembly: GCA_964447285.1. Classification (GTDB taxonomy): domain Bacteria; phylum Myxococcota_A; class UBA9042; order UBA9042; family UBA9042; genus CAJBNH01. Next base: position 114,170 of record CAYURO010000008.1, read on the forward strand.
AACCACGGGCTGCCCGCAAACTCCTGGTCCGCGTAGTAGGAAGCCACCGCGCCACCGCCGATCAGCGCCCCTCCGCCCACCAACAGCGGCCACCCCAGCCAAGTGCGCCAAGTTGTGGGGCTTTCGATCCGCTTGAGCACGAACCGTGCTTTCAGCAGCCGGTCCTGCGGAATCTCGAACACGTCCTCGACCGGGTGATAGCCGATGCGCTGCACCGTCACCTGATGCCGCCCAGGCTCGACGTCGATGTTGCGGTTGAATGGCGTCACGGCGATGACCTTGCCGTCCACCGCGATCTGGGCGCCGCGCACGTTCGCCCACACCGTCAGCGCCGCGTGCCGCACCTTGGAATTCAGGGACAACACAACCCGCACCGCACCGCTGAGCGGCACGACGAGCTCGGTCTGCAGGTCCTCGTGGTTCGCCAGCCGCAGCAACAGCGGATAGCGCCCCGGCTTCATGTGGGTCGTCAGCGGCGTGGAGCCAAGAGTGGCCCCATCCCCCCCCAGCATGATTTGCGCGCCAGAGGGCGTCGAGACGATCGTCACCTCCGGCAGGGCCGTGTAGGCGCGCTGCTCGAAATCCCGTCGCATGTTCGCGACGTCGGCGGCATTGGGCGGGTCGGCGCCGTTGTTCTGCTTGCGGAAGGCCGCCACGTAACGGTCCAAGAGCTCGACGGCGGCCGTGTAGTCTGCCAGTTTCTCCTTGATCTTCGCCATGTTGTATAGCCACGCCGGCTTCTGATCGAGCGCGAACGCTTGCTCGAAGGCGACGTAGGCCTCTGCGTAGCGCCCCTCACGGTAGGCGACACGCCCCAGTTCTCCCACGCGCTCAGCCTCGGCGGCCATTGCGGCGGGGTCGTCTGCCACGGTCGGTGGCGGCGGGGGAGTTTCCTCAGCGACGGCGGGCAGGGCCACGGCCATCGCGAGGCACAAGGCAGTCAGTGTAGGCAGGTACTTGGGCATGGTCGGGTGGGCTCGCGCGCCATCCTTCGGCAGCGTCAGGAGAATCGATGCAGGCTACCATGTGGCCCGGAGCGAGGCAAACCGATCCGTGCCACGCAACTGCAACGGGCGACAGCGAAACGGGACGCTGAAACCCGGAAATGCGGCCATCAGGGGGCGCGCTGGACCGTCGTCGAAACGATCGTCATCCGGTCCTGGCCGGGCAGCACGTCCAAGGTGCGACCGCCAGGAGCCACCGCGCGGGTCATCTTCATGCGCGGCATCTCAACCACGTGGCGGGCGCGCAGGACTTTGCCGGGAGTAAAGCCCAGCAGTTGGATGGCAAACTCAGCGCCGTCGGGAAGGCGAAGGCTACCGCGACCGCCGACGGGAAGAATCAGGGTCTGATCGCGGACCAGAACGAAGCTGTTGTAATCCTTTTGGAAGACGCGCAGCTCGCGTTCAACGTCTCCCAGCCGTGGGTCCATCTTGGGCGTGGCCGCGCGCGTCGCCTCGATGACCCGCACGGCAAAGGCCGCCTTGTCGGGCACAGGCCCGCTCTCGGCCTGGGCAAACGCCTGATTCGCCCACAGGACCCCCAGCGCGCAGACCAGCATCCACAGCCGCTTGCTCATCCTGCCCCCTGCTCTTCAGGCTGGAAGTGCCAGATGATGGTCGCTCCGCCCTGTTCGGCCGGGCTGACCATCACGGTGCCCGACTCGATCTCCATGTCCTCGATGATGACGGATGGCTCTGAAGGGTCGCCAATGCCCATCGGCGAGTTCACCGCGGCCACCGTCCGGTCTGCCGGTTGCGTCACTTCCTCGGTCAGCCGCGCGGTCGACGAGGCCACGATCCAGATCGCCGCCGCCGCCGCCATCCCCGCCAACAGACTGACCTTTCCGAAGCCAAAGCCGCGCAGCCACGCGATCATGCCCCGCGGCTCGTCTGTCTGTAAGGCCGCCGCGGTGGCATCGACGGGCAGCTTCATCATCACCCGACCGCGCAGCATGCCCAGATCGGCCGTCACGGGGGCTTCCAGGATCTTCTCGCGCAGGGCCGCTTTTGCGTTCGACCAGTCGTCCGCGATCGCGCGCGCCAGCCGAGACGATTCGAGCAGCCCTTGCGCCCGGGCCAGCTGCTCCGGTGCATCGCGCAACTCACCGTCGACATACAGCAGCACGAGCTCTAGCTCGGCCTCGTTCAGCTCTCCAGGCGAACCCGGAGGGACCATCTGACGGTCGTCAGCCATGGGACGCCTCCTCGCGGTAATCTTCCAGCTGTTCCTGCAAGCGGCGGCGCGCATAGAACAGCCGGCTCATGACGGTGCCCTTGGGAATGCCCATCTCCTCAGCGATCTCCTGATACGAGTAGCCGTGCACGTCGCACAGCAGCACGCACTGGCGCATCGTCTCAGGCAGCGTATCCAGAGCCGCGCTCAAGCGCTCACCCAGCTGCGATCGCGCTTGCTGGGTAAACGGCGACGCGCGGCCCCAGGTCCCGACGGCGGGAAGGTCGCCTTCCTCCAGCGCTTCCACGCTCAGGTGGTCGTCCAACTCGCTGGCGCGACGGATGCGACGACGGCGGATACGGTCGATGCAGCCGTTCGCAGCAATGCGATAGACCCAAGCGCGGAAATTCGAGTCGGGCCGGAAGAGCTCGAGCTTTGTGTAGGCCTTCAGGAAGGTGTCCTGAACGACGTCCATCGCGTCCGCCTCGTCCCTCAGGTGCGCCATGCAGAGGTTGAACACCGGCCGCTTCAGCCGATCGACCAACTCGCCGAACGCCGCCTTGTCGCCCGTCAGGGCAGCCGAGACCAGTTGTTGTTCGCGCTCGTCCGTCACGCCAACTCCGGTCCATGGCTTGGCAACGCACCACGCCGCAGAAGATTCAGCTGCACCTGACCGGGATTTCGGGGCACTGCACGAGGCGATGGGCTCGGGCGGGCCGCGGCGACCGGGCAACAGGTGTGCGAACATGCGGCCTTGCACGTGCCCTGTCAATCGCACCGCAACGATAGCGCGCGAGGTCAGGCGAGGTCGGCGAGCAGCAGACCCGGGTTCTCGAGCAGGTCCTTGATCCGCTGCACGAACGCGGCTCCGACGTGGCCGTCGATCAAGCGATGGTCGAACGAGCACGTCATGTACATGCGCTCGCGGATGACGATCTGGTCGTCGACGACCACGGGGCGCTTCTCGACCTTGTGCAGGCCCAGGATCGCCACCTCGGGGTAGTTGATGATGGGCGTGGCAAACATGCCGCCCAGCTTGCCCAAACTGGTGATGGTGAAGGTCGAGCCCGACATCTCGTCCAGCTTCAGCGTGCCCGCGCGCGCGCCGTCACCGATGCGCTTCACCTCGGCCGCCACCTCGCGCAGGGTCTTGCGATCGACGTCGCGCACCACAGGCACGACCAGACCCGGCTCTGTCGCCGCCGCAATGCCCACGTGGTAGCGACGCTTGACCACGATCTCGCTGGTCGCCTCGTCGATCGACGCATTCAGGAAGCGGAATTCCGGGTCGCGCAGGGCCTGCACTGCCGCCTTGACGACGAACGGCAGCAACGTCGTCTTCAGGCCACGCTCCTCCAGCTGGGCGCGCAGGGCGTTGACGGCGGTGAAGTCGACCTCGTCGACGTAGGTGAAGTGCGCCGCGTGGTCCTTGGACTCGCGCATTTTCTGCAGGATCTTGCGGCGCAGGCCTCGCAGGGCGATGCGTTCCTCTTCCGGCCCACGTTCGATCGCGGTTGGCGTGGGTGCCGAACGGGCGGCGGGGACGGCAGGCGGCTGAGCGGCGGCCAACTCGACGTCCTGACGTGTGACGCGACCGTTGTCGCCGGTCGGCTTGAGCCGGGCGAGGTCGACGCCCAGGTCCCGGGCGAGCTTGCGGGTCGCGGGGGCGGCGCGGACCTGACCGCCGGTGCCGTCGTTCGTTTCCTCTTTGGCGACGGCAGCTTGGGGAGCTGCGGCAACCGAAGCGGGCTTGGGTGTCTCGACGACCACGGCGACGGGCACTTTCGCCGGGTCGAGCTGCACAGGTGCGGCGGCCGATGGCTCGCTCTCGGCGATGGTGACGACCACGGCCCCGACCGGGACCATGTCGCCCTCCTTGAAGTGCCGCCTACCGACCACGCCCTTGCGCGGCGACGGGATCACCGCGCTGACCTTGTCGGTCAGGATCTCGAACATCGGCGCGTCTTCCTGAAGCTGTTGGCCCTCTTCCACCAGCCAACGCACGAGCTCGCCCTCGACCACGCCTTCACCGATGTCGGGCAACTTGAATTCGAACGCCATCAAAACCTCCTGAAGGACCCCTGAGATGCGAGACCGACGCTTTCGGGAGCGGACTTGGCTGCAATTCGGCTGGCCAAGCTAACACGGCAGTCGATCGCGGCAAGCACCGGCCGGCGATCGTGGCAAGCCCCGCGCCGACTGGCGAGGCCGTCGTCAAAAATACCCATCACATCAACAACATGACAGCTCAGGCGCTGGAGCGGCGGTCGATGACGTGGCCAGTCGCGGCTGGTTCGTCGCCCATAACCCTTCGGAACTTCACACGTCTCCAACTTGTCACAGAACCGCCCTGTGCCCGCCACCGAACGCGCCTATCTTCCCGCCATCGCAACAAGAAAGGCACTCGACCCAAGAAAGGAGTCGCCCCCATGGACACAACGCTCTCTAGTCCTCACCGCACCCTCTGGCAGCCGTCGAAGCTCGATATTGCGCTGGTGGTGCTGATTATCGCCGCGATCTTCGTTCCCGCTTGGCTGTCGACCCCACACGGGACGAGTCAGGCTCGCCCGATCGAGGTGGTGCTGACCGATGACAGCCTGGTGCTGGTCGACAGCCTGCCGGTCGCCCGCAACGACCTGATCGGACACCTCAAAGTGCTGCGTCAGCAGGAGCCCGACCGCCGCGTCGTGGTGCGGAGCGCCGAACACATCAAGTTCAACCGCGTGCGGTCTGTGCTGGCTGAGGTCGAGGGCGTCGGCTTTCCGCAGGTCTCGCTGCGGACGCAAGATACGCCTATCGACTGACCTGCCGCACCTCGCCACGCTGCTGTCCGGCCCCGCAGCCGGGGTTGCCTCTCGCCGTCGCGCTGGCCTATAAGGCCGCCCGACCCCCGACGCTGAGGCATCCCCATGAGCGACCGCTACTTCGACCCCTGGACCAAGCACACGTTCCTGACCTACACGGTCACGCAACGCCTCGAGTCGTTCGAGACGCCGTACCAGACGATTGAGGTCTTCGAGACGGAGGACTTCGGCACCGTGCTGACCCTTGGCGGCGTGACCAACGTCACCGACCGCGACGAGAGCGGCTACCACGAGATGCTGGCCCACGTGCCCCTGCTGGCGCACCCGAACCCCAAGCAGGTCCTGATCATTGGCGGCGGCGACGGCGGGACCTTGCGCGAGGTGTTGCGCCACCCCGAGGTCGAGCGCGCCGTGCTGTGCGACATCGACGGCGAGGTGATTCGCGTGTCGCGCCAGTACTTTCCGCAGTGCGCCTCGGCCCTGGACCACCCGCGGGCAGAGGTGATCGTCGGCGACGGCCTGGACTACGTGGCGCAGGCGGCAGCGCGGGGCGAGAAGTTCGACGTCATCCTGATCGACTCGACCGACCCCGTGGACGCAGCCGTGGGCCTGTTCACCGAGCCTTTCTACCGCCAGTGCGCGCAGCTGCTGGGCGACACGGGGATTCTTGTACCGCAGAGCGACTCGCCTGTGTTCTACCTGGACCGGGTCGAGCATGTGTACGGCACGTTGTCGACGGTCTTCGCAAAGACTTCTCTGTACTTGGGTCAAGTCGTCGGCTATCCCGGCGGCTTCTGGGCCTACACCGCAGCCAGCCAGACCGTCGACGTCAAGGTGGCCGCACCCAACGCGCTGGAGCGCATTGCCAAGCTGGAGCCGCAGCTGCGATACGCGAACCGCGACCTGATCCGCGCGGCCTTTGCCCTGCCCACCTACGTCGCACGCCGCCTGCGCCACGATCCGCCGACCGCCCTGCCCGGTATCGGCGACGATCCCAAGGCGTTCGGGGTTTAGCGGCCAACAGTTCGACCGGGAGTCTGCCATGCCAGGCCGCATCCTGATCGTCGAGGACGAAACCGACCTCGCCCGCACGCTGGTTTACGCCCTGACCCGCGAGGGGTTTCAGGCTGCCCACTCGGTCACGGGTCGAGGGGGACTCGAGCTCGCGCAGGGGGATCCTCCCTTTGATCTCGTTCTGCTGGACCTGATGCTGCCCGACATGCCCGGGACTGAGGTGTGCCGCCAGCTACGGTCCGACCCCCGCACCCGTGACATGCTGGTGCTGATGCTGACGGCGCGCGGCGATGAGATTGACCGCGTGGTGGGTTTCGAGGTCGGCACCGACGACTATCTGGTCAAGCCGTTCAGCGTGCGCGAGCTGATCCTGAGGATCCGCGCGTTGTTGCGCCGGGTACAGGCCGCCACTCCGACCGAGGGCAAGCTCGCTTGGGGGCCGCTGCGCTTGGACCTGGAGGGCCACCGCTGCTGGCTGGACGGCGAGCTGGTGCCGTTGACTGCGGTCGAATTCAAGCTGCTGGGTCGCCTGATGGCCCGCCGCGGCCGCGTGCAGACGCGCGCCATGCTGGTCGACACCGTGTGGGGCAGCGAGAGCGACATCGGTGAGCGCACCGTCGACGCCACCGTCAAGCGACTGCGCGAGAAGCTGGGGCACGCGGGGGCGTGGGTCGAGACCCTGCGCGGGGTGGGCTATCGGTTCGTGGACCAAGCGGAGGGCGCCCGGCCGTGACGTCGACCGCCCGACGGGCCTTCATTGCCGGTACTGCACTCGGTTGCACCGCTCTGGGCGTGGGCGTCGCTGCCGCTAGCGACGCTGCGGTGCCGGGGTGGGCTTTTGCCGCGGCGCTTGGGCTGGCAGCGCTGGTGGCGGCGGGCCTCATCGTGCTGGTCGAGCGCCCGTGGAACCAACTGGCGCATCGGGCCCGCGAGCTGGGCATCCTGCCTCGGGAAGGCGCCTTCATCGACGGTGCGGAGGCTGCGGTCGCAGCGGCCTTGGAAGACCTGGCGGCAGCCCATGGCGCGGGTCGCAGCGATCTGGCGGCCGAGCGAGAGCGCTTCGCATCGGTGCTGGAGGGCCTGCGCGAGGGCTTGGTCGCGCTGTCGCCGTCCGGCGAGATCCTGCTATGCAACCGACCCGCGATGACCCTGCTGGCTTGGACGGCGTCGCCCATCGGCGAGCCCTTGGTATCGCTGCTGCGCGTGCCGGCCCTGCACGAACGGCTGCTGGTTGGCGCGGGGGCGGGTCCAGACGGCGCGGCGGCTCCGGCCGCGGGTGACGTGGAATTGGCGATGGCGGATGGGCGGTTGGTGCAAGCCAGCGTGCAGGTCTTGGGGCGTGCCGGTCTGGGCAACCTGATCGTGCTGCGCGATGTCACCGGCCTGCGCAAGCTCGAGACGATGCGCCGCGACTTTGTCAGCAACGTGTCCCACGAGCTGCGCACACCCGTCGCCACCATCCGCGCCGCGGCGGAGACCATGCTGTACGGAGCGTTGGAGGAGCCCGAGGTCGCCCGCGACCTGACCGAGACCGTGCTGCGTCACGCCGAGCGATTGTCGCGCCTGCTGTCGGACATGCTGGACCTGTCGCGCATCGAGGCGGGGGCCTACGAGCTCGATCTCGTGGCCGTGCCGATCGCCGAGCGTCTGGCACACGCGGCGCGGCTGCTGGAGGAGACCACGCTCGCCCGTCGGCAAAAGGTCACCGTTACCGTAGAAGGGCGCCCGTCGGCTCGGGGCAGTGCGGCGGCGATCGACCAGATCCTGTTCAATCTATTGGACAATGCCAGCAAGTACACGCCTGAGGGGTCGCGCCTTGAGCTGACGGCGAGGCTGGCCACCGGCGACCGACTGCTGGTGCGGGTGGCGGACGATGGCCCCGGCATCCCCTTGCATCAGCGCGAGCGGATCTTCGAGCGGTTCTATCGCATCGACGCAGGGCGTTCTCGGCAGCTGGGCGGCACCGGCTTGGGCCTCTCCATCGTGAAGCACCTGGCCGAAGCGATGGGCGGACGGGTCGGTGTGGCGGGAAATGAGCCGCGCGGGGCCGTGTTCTGGCTCGAACTGCCGTCGGCGGAACACGTCGGATCTGCAACAGATACGCCGGAGAGTGCCGCCGAACGCAGCGAGTCGGCCGGCGGTGGCAGGTTCGGAGGCTAAGGGTCCGGAATCGGCTGAAACAGTCCCAACTTCAGGCGATGCGCAATGATCTGGGCGCAGCCCTGCGCGATGCGTGCGCTGTCGCCGACCAGCGGATGCTCGCCGTACTGCGCCACCACCCGCTGCAGCGCGGACAGCGTGGCGCGCATGGTGGGCTCGCGGGTCAGGATGCTCTCGGCGTTGCGGTCGTACTGGGGCAGCATCAAGCGAAACCCAACGCCATCGCGCACCGCCAGGTCGACGAACGCCTCGATCTCGTGGTGGTTGCTCTGCAGCAGCACCATGCTGTACCGCAGCGAACCCTGCATCCGACCGTCGCGCCGCGCCGCCAACAACAGGTCCAGATGGGCGCGGATGCGGGAAAAGGGCAGACCGCGGTGAACCTTGCGATACGTCGCCGGCGTCGCCGCGTTCAGGCTGACCACAAGCGACAGCCGAGGACCGCCGGGCCGCCAGAGCGCCTGCTGCAGCCGGGGCGTCAGGTACGACCCGTTGGTCACCAAGAAGATCATCAGGTCCGGGTACTTGCTGAAGTCACAGGTGGTCAGCAGGTCGCGCAGAACCGGCGACGCAAGCGGTTCGCCCCCCGACAGGTCCAAGTGGTGCAGACCGACCGGCAGGTCCAGAACGGCATCGTAGAAGGCCCGCGGCAGCTCGTCTGCCAGCGTCCCCGTCTCGCCGCAGGAGCACATCAAGCAGTCGTAGTTGCAGAACGTCGTGGGCCGGCAGTGCAGCGTCGCGGGCGGCGTGTCCAGCACCGTGCGCCCGGCCAAAATCGCCTCAACCGCCTCGATCTGCGCCTGAATCAGGGCCGCTGAGCCGCCGTGCAGGACCAGCCGGTCAAGCGTGGCACTCCCGTCATTCCACCGGGGACAGGTGGTGCGGCAGGTGCGGCCCGGTTCGCCCGCGACCATCGCCTCGCGAAAGCGCTGCATCGACGGGTGGTTCCACAATGCCGCGACCGGCGTCCCCAGCGGTGCACGCGCCCGTTGAACCGGGTAGTCGAAGCAGCACGGAGCGAAGTCGCCGAATTCGTTCGATACCTCCAGATACGTCCACGGCAGCGTGCAAGCCCGCTGCGGCAAGTCCGCGGCCGAAATCAGGTCCCCCAACTGCACCGACTCGCCCCGGCGGTCCGTCAGGCGCTCTCGGGCTTGCTGTTGCCAAGGCGAGGGAGAGACCGGCTTGCGCGCAGGGTGTCCCCCTTTGCCGTCACACGACGAGGCCAACGCGAGCGCGATCCAGACTTCCACGTCTGCGGCGTCCCCCAGCGCTAGCTGCAGCGCACGGGTGGCTGCCGAGAGCGCCAAGCGGTCCAATTCCGTGCGCTCGTAGTTCAACGGCGCGCCCCCCAAGTGGCCGAACGGTAGGTTTGCGGAATGCGTCGCGTCTTGAGAGGTGGTCCACAGCACGACCTCACGGCCACCCGTCAGGTCGACAAGCCCCAGTCGCACCCGCTCTCCCGCCGGCAGGACAAACGCCAGCTGCCAGTCACCGGACAGCGTACTGCCGACGGACAAGGGGCCGAAGGCGGACAGCGTGGCGGGGCGTGGGTTGGCGGGGCGCGTGCAGCGGTCAGCGGCGAGTGGCATCGGACGATGCTCGCTGCCGTGGGGGCGGGGGTCAAGGCGGCCGGTGACACGCGGGGCCAGTACGGTTCGCTGCAAAGGGTCGCTGGCCTGGTGACTGTTCCGGGATGGGTCGTCATCGTGGTTGGCGTCGTGGGCGGACTTGTGACGATCTTCCACTCGCGCGCACGGCTTGGCCCGCAGCCCCGCTGCGCCTATGCTCACGCCATGAACGCCCCGCGCCATCCCCCGGTCACTCTGCGCAACTTGCTGCTGCTGCTTGCTTTTGCGGTCGTCCTGCCCGCCACAGCGCGCGCCGACTACGCCGCCCGGCTGGCCGAGTGCCCGCAACTCGAGCTCGCGACTTGCCCGGCGCTGGTGCAGGCTGCCGCGGCCAAGGTGGAAGCGGTTCGCGATCTGGTGGCCGTGCTGGAGCGTCCGTCGGCGCCCACCGTTGACCGCGCACGGGCGGCCGTTGCGCTGGGGCTTTTGGACGCCCGCGAACAGGCGGACCTGCTTGACGAAACGGCCGAATCGTTGCAGGGCGACCCGCTGCGTGCCGATGTCCTGCTGGCACTGGCCAGGCTGGGCGACCGTCGCGCGGTGCGGCCGCTGCTGGAGGTGCTCGGCGGCCCCAATCCGACCGCCCGCAAGGTTGCGGCTCAAGGACTGGCGATGCTGTCGAGTCCGCTGGCCGTTCCGTCGCTGGTGCGGGCACTGCGCGACGGTGATCCAGAAGTCGAGGCCGCCGCCGCTCGCGCACTGGGGCGACATGGCAGCCAAGCCGGTGAACCGGAGTTGATCGCCCTTGCGGCTCGCCCCAGTGCCCCGGTGGCCGTGCGGGTGGCCGCGTTGGACGCATTGGCTGCACAGGGAGCGCTGCGGGCTGCCGGACTCGGCACCTGGTTGGTGGCGGCCCCTGAGGGCGATCTGGGCCGCGCCGCCCTGCGACTGCTGGCCGCCGTGCCGGTGAAGTGGGCCGAGCCCGCTGTCCAATTCGCGTTGCGCAAGGCGGGCTTGCGTGGTGAGGCGGCGCTGGCTGCGGCAGCCTTGGGCATGAAGACTGCCGCTGCGGGGTTGGTGGCTGCGGCGGTCGCCACGGACTTGCAGGACGACGAGCAGGTGGGCGTCCTGCAGGCGCTGGTCGCCGGAAAACCGGCCGGAGCCGCTCTAGCACTGGCCAAGCGTCTGCCCTCTGCCCCGCCGACGCAGCAGGCCAGAATCCTGCGCGCGTTGGCAGACATGGGTGACCCGTCGGTTGTGCGTGAGATCGTGCCTTTCACCGAGTCCACTGCCCCCGCGCTTGCCAACAACGCGGTGTTCGCGCTAGAGAACCTGACCGGCCGCAAGCTGGGCAACGATTCGAAGGCTTGGCGCGCGCTCGCCGGGTTGCCACCACTTCCGCCCGTCGCCGCTCCCGCAGCCCCGGCCCCCCCAAGCCACTGAACGCCCCCAAGGAGAACGCCATGCCCCTGTCCCGCAACGAGATGGCCGCCCGCGTCGCTGAGGAGCTGCAGGACGGCTTCTACGTCAATCTTGGCATCGGCATGCCGACTCTGGTCGCCAACTTCATTCCGCCCGGCATGGACGTGATCCTGCAGAGCGAAAACGGAATGCTGGGTGTCGGCCCGTTTCCCTACGAAGGCGACGAGGACCCCGACCTGATCAACGCGGGCAAGCAGACCATCACGCAGCTGCCGGGGTCGTCGTACTTTTCGTCGGCCGAGTCGTTCGCCATGATCCGCGGTGGCCACGTGGACCTGACGATCTTGGGTGCCATGCAGGTGTCCGAAGCAGGCGATCTGGCCAACTGGACCGTGCCCGGCAAGATGATCAAGGGCATGGGCGGCGCGATGGACCTCGTCGCAGGCGCCAAGCGCGTCGTGGTGACGATGGCCCACTGTGACAAGACCGGCGAGCGCAAGATCCTGCGCGAGTGCACCCTGCCGCTGACCGGCAAGAAGGTCGTGCACCGGATCGTCACCGACTTGGCCGTGATCGACGTGACGCCTGAGGGCCTGATCCTGCGCGAGATCGCCAGTGACACCACTGTTGAGGAGGTCCTGCGCCTGACCGACGCGCCACTGCAGGTTGCTCCCGAGATCCGCGTGCTGAAGGCCACCGCCACCGCGGCCTGACCGACAGCGCCCCCACGAGTCCCCCCGACTCCACCGCGGAGCCCGGCTTCGCCCAAAGGCGCCCATGCGCAACTCCTATCCGGTCACCGCCCCCCTCGACCGCTTGGTCTCCGTCATCATGGCGGGCGGCAGCGGTACGCGGTTTTGGCCCCTGTCGCGCAAGGACGAGCCCAAGCAGCTGCTGAAGTTCTTTGGCGACAAGACCTTGCTGCGCACCACGGTCGACCGCATTGCCCCCCTGTGTCCACCGCAGCGGCAGTTGGTCGTCACCGCCGCACATCTGGTCGATGCCGTGCAGGCCGTGCTGCCCGAGCTGGGTCCGGGGCAGATCTTGGGCGAGCCTGCCCCTCGCAACACCGCGCCGTGCATGGCGTTGGCCGCGATGGTGGCGCAACAGCTGGTCAGCGACGCGATCCTGGTGCTGCTGCCCGCCGACCACTACGTCGCCGATGCGCAGAAGTTCCGCGATGCGCTGACGATCGCCGTCCAGCACGCAGAGCGCGGGCACATCGTGACCTTGGGCGTGACGCCCAGCCAGCCCGAGACCGGCTATGGCTACATCCAGCTGGATCAGGACCTGGGCGGCGGCGTGTCGAAGGTCGCGCGTTTCGTCGAGAAGCCGGACTTCGAGACGGCCATGCGCTATCTCGAGGGCGGCAAGCACCTGTGGAATGCGGGCGTGTTCGTGCTGCGCGCCGACGTGGCCATGCGGGCGCTGGACGAGCACGTGCCGGCGATTGGCGTAGCCCTGGGCGAGCTGCGGGCCGGAGTCCACCGGTTTGACAGCGAAGCGTTCGCGGCCATCGTGCGCGTCGCCTTCCGCCATTGCCCATCGGTCAGCATCGACTACGGCGTGATGGAGCGTGAAACCGACCTGCGCGTCGTGCGGCTGGATGCCGGCTGGAGCGACGTCGGCACCTGGCACTCGGTGCTGGGATTGCGGCCCGCGGGTGAGGAGAACTTCGTGCACGGCCCCGTGTCGGCGCTGGATTGCCACAACAGCGTGCTGATCTCCAAGGGTCCATACCTCGCCGCCGTCGGTCTGGTCGGCATGGCCGTCGTCGTCACGGACAAAGCCACGCTGGTGCTGCCGGTCGATCGCTCACAGGACGTGCGGCAGGTCGTGGACGAGATCGCGCGCCTGGGCCGCTCGGACCTGCTGTAGGCCGTTGGGCCCCCTTGATTTCCTCCCCACCACCCGGACCCCCTGAACGGAGCCCCTGTTGAACGCGAACATCTTTCGTGCCTTGGACATCCGCGGCTTGGTCGAACGCGACCTGCCCCTGCCGGTCGTGAGATCGCTGGGCCGCAGCATCGGTACCTTTGTGCGCCGCAAGGGCCAAAAACCGGTCATCGCAGTGGGCCGCGACGCACGCTTGTCCAGTCCATCGCTGCGTGATGCGCTGGTCGAGGGGCTGGTCGCCTCAGGCGTGTCCGTCGTCGACATCGGCCTGTGCGCGACGCCCATGCTGTACTATGCCGCCCACACGCTGGACATCTGCGGTGGCGTGATGGTCACCGGCAGCCACAACCCCCCGGGAGACAACGGCTTCAAGATCACTTTGGACCGGCAGAGCCTGCACGGCGACGACATTCAGCAGCTGCGGCGTACCATCGCGTCGAGCGACTACGAGACGGGGGAAGGGACCGTCAGCTTTCACGAAATCCACAGGCCCTACGCCGACTTCATCATCGAGAACATTCGCCGCGGCCCGCGCGCACTGAAGGTCGTCGTCGATGCCGGCAACGGACCGACGGGGCCGGTCGCGCCCGGGCTGCTGCGACGCCTGGGCGTGGATGTGGTCGAGCTGTATTGCGATCTCGACGGCAACTTCCCCCATCACCACGCGGACCCCACGGTGCCCGAGAACCTGGTCGACCTGCAGGCGGCGGTGACGGCGCACGGCGCAGATCTGGGCATCGCGTATGACGGCGACGGCGACCGGATTGGCGTGGTCGATGCAGACGGCCGGATCCTGTGGGGCGACCAGCTGATGGTCATTCTGGCGCGGGCGCTGCTGCAAGAAGTCCCCGGGGCCGCGATCGTCGCGGAGGTCAAGTGCAGCCAGACGCTGTTTGATGACATCGCGCGCCACGGCGGCCGGCCGGTGATGAGCCAGGTCGGCCACAGCCTGATCAAGGGGCGGATGAAGCTGGAGCACGCCGAGCTCGCCGGCGAGATGAGCGGTCACATCTTCTACAAACACCGCTACTTCGGCTTCGACGACGCGATGTACACCACGTGCCGCCTGATCGAGATCCTGCAGCACACCGAAGAGCCGGTGTCCGCGCTGTTGGCGGGTCTGCCGCCCACGTTTGCGACGCCTGAGCTGCGCTTGGACTGCCCGGACGACCTGAAGTTCGGTGTGGTCGCTGCCGTCACCGCCGCATTTCGCGCGACCCACGAGGTCATCGACATCGATGGCGTGCGGGTGCGCTTTCCCGATGGCTGGGGTCTGGTGCGCGCGTCCAACACCGGTCCCGTGCTGGTGATGCGCTGCGAGGCCGAGACGCCCGAAGGCCGCGACCGCATCCAGGCCGAGCTGACCCGCGCGGTCGCAAACGCCAAGAAGATTGCATCCGTGGGTGAGGTGCCGGCGTGACCCAGGCCGACCCGAGTTTGGCCGCGCCACTGGAGCTCGGGGCGTTGGACGCCGACGTCGTGCGGCGCACCGCGCACTTGGCCCGACTGGAGCTGCAGCCCGACGAGGCAGAGCGCTTCCTGACCGATCTGGAACGGATCTTGGGCGATTTCAAGGACCTGCAGGGAATCGACACGACGGGCTTGCCCCCCATGGTGCACCCGACCGACGCCGCGATGCCGCTGCGCGAAGACAACGTGCGACCCGGCGTGGACCCGCAGTCGATGCTGGATCAAGCACCGCGGGCCGAAGGCGGCCTGTTTCTGGTGCCACGGGTGGTCGGATGACGCCTCTGCTGCCTCACGAGCGGTCGCTGACGGCCTGCGCGCAGGCGATCGCAGCGGGTGACGTGTCGGCCGAGGCGGTGACGCGCGCCGCGTTGGAGCGCATCGAAGCACAAAACCCTCTGCTGAATGCCTATTTGCACGTGGCCGCGACCTCTGCGCTGCAGCAGGCGCGGGCCGTCGATCAGACGCGCGCTGCGGGGGAGATGCTGGGGCCACTGGCCGGCGTGCCCATTTCGGTCAAGGACTTGATCGCGGTGCAGGGAATGCCGCTGACGGCCGGGTCGCGGATTCTGCAAGGTTACACGCCCCCTCGCGACGCAACCGTGGTCCAGCGGCTGCGGGCGGCGGGCGCGGTGATTCTGGGCAAGACCAACCTGGACGAGTTCGCGATGGGCTCGTCAAACGAGGCGTCGGCCTACGGTGCCGTTCGCAACCCTTGGAACACACAGCGCGTTCCAGGCGGTTCGTCGGGCGGTGCGGCGGCGGCGGTGGCGGCGGGTCTGGGCGTGGCGGCGCTGGGCACGGACACCGGCGGGTCGATTCGCCAACCGGCGGCGCTGTGCGGGATCGTGGGACTCAAGCCCACCTACGGCCGGGTTTCGCGTTTGGGCGTCGTGGCCTACGCGTCGTCGCTGGACCAGGTCGGGCCGATGACGCGCACAGTGAGAGACGCCGCGCGGTTGCTGCAGGTGATCGGCGGTCCGGACCCCGACGACGCCACCAGCGATGGCCGCACCCTGCCCGATCTGGAAGCGGACCTTGATCGTGGAGTTGCAGGCTTGCGCGTGGGCGTGCCCCACGAGTTTCTGGACGGCGCACAGGGGCTGGACGTGGCCGTGCGAACCCGCATCAACAGCGCCCTGCTCGCCCTGCAAGTTCGCGGCGCGACACTGGTTCCCGTGGCCCTGCCGCATACGCGACACACGCTGGCCACCTATTACCTGATCGCCACCGCCGAGGCCTCGGCCAACCTGGCCCGCTATGACGGCGTGCGCTTTGGCCGACGCGCAGAGGCGCGACCCAGCGACGGCATCGACGACCTGTATGCCCGCAGCCGCGGCGAGGGCTTCGGCACCGAGGTAAAGCGCCGCATCCTTTTGGGAACATTCGCTCTTTCTGCCGGGTATCGCGACGCTTGGTACGACAAGGCCTGCCGGGTGCGCCGCCTGATCCACGACGACTTCGACCGGGCGTGGCAGACCTGCGACGTGCTGGCGGGACCGACCTCGCCCGTGGTCGCGTGGAAACTTGGTGAATTCGTACAGGATCCGCTGGCGATGTACCTGATGGACGTCTTCACCTTGGGCGTGAATCTGGCCGGGTTGCCGGCGCTGTCGCTGCCGGTGGGGCTGCATCCGGACACGCTGCCGGTGGGGCTGCAGCTGATCGGCCGGCCGTTCGACGAGGCGACGCTGCTGCGCGCCGGAGCGGCAGTCGAGGCGGACGCCGGCACGCTCGAGCCCCCGCGTGTGCCGGGCGCCGTCGACGGGAGGCCGGCATGAGCACATCGGGAGCCCCGAACTGGCAACCGGTCATCGGTCTGGAAGTGCACGCGCAGCTGCGGACATCCACCAAGATCTTCTGCAGTTGCCCCACGAGTTTTGGCGCTGCACCCAACACCCACGTCTGTCCGGTGTGTCTGGGGCTGCCCGGAGCGCTGCCGGTGCTGAACCGCGCCGCCGTACAGCTGGCGGTGCGCATGGGGCTGGCGGTGGACTGCACGATTGCGCCGCGGTCGGTCTTTGCGCGCAAGAACTACTTCTATCCCGACCTGCCCAAGGGCTACCAGATCTCGCAGGCCGAGCTGCCGGTGTGTCTGGATGGCCACCTGAACCTGGAACTCCCTGGCCCGACTGCGGATTCTCCGGCGCTCCGGCGACACGCGCGCATCCAGCGCATCCACCTGGAAGAGGACGCGGGCAAGTCGATCCACGGCGAGGGCGGTGCGCAGACCTCGGCCATCGATCTGAACCGCGCGGGCACGCCGCTGATCGAGATCGTGGGCCACCCCGACCTGCGCAGCGCCGACGAGGCGGTCGCGTACCTCAAGGAATTGCGGGCGATCCTGCTGTGCCTAGGCGTCTGTGACGGCAACATGGAAGAGGGCTCGCTACGCTGCGACGCCAATGTCAGCGTCCACCGACCGGGCGAGCCGCTGGGGACGCGCTGCGAGATCAAGAACGTCAACTCCTTCAAGAGCTTGCGCGACGCCATCGCCTACGAGATCGATCGACAGGTCGGGCTGCTGAACGACGGCCAGCGCGTGGTGCAGCAAACCCGGCTGTGGAGTCAGGAGCGGGGCCGCACCGAGGCGATGCGGTCGAAGGAAGACGCCAACGATTATCGCTACTTCCCCGACCCGGACCTGCCTGCGCTGGTCATCGGCGCCGACGAGGTCGAGACCCTGCGCAAAGCGCTGCCAGAGCTTCCGGCGGCAAAGCGGGCGCGACTACGGGCTGAACAAGGCGTGACCGGACAAGCGGCTGCATGGCTGGTGGAAGAACCTGAGCGGTTACAGGCCTTCCAGACCGGCTGCGAGGGCGGGACTGGTGACCCGGCGGCCTGGGCCACGTTCCTGATGACACAGGCAAATGCGGCTTTGATGCGGTCGACGCGGGCGTTTGCTGAGGTCACGGTGGCGGCCCCCCTGTTGGCACACATCTGCGACAAGTGGCGGACGGGCGGGCTGTCCAACCGGATGCTGGGCGACGTACTGACGCAGGGATTCGCCAGCGAGGAACCGCTCTCAACGGCCTTGCAGACGGCGCTGGCGGCGGCGGGAGAGGTCGTGTCGGACTCGGCCGCGCTGGAGGCCACCGTCGACCGCGTGCTGGCAGATCTGGCGCCGCAGGTGGAGAAGTACCGTGGGGGGCAGACGCAGCTGTTTGGCTTCTTCGTGGGTCAGGTCATGCGGGTGCTGGGCGGCAAGGGCGACGCGCAGGCGGTCAACGCGATCCTGCGCAAGCGCCTGGGGTGAGGTCTGGCGGCCCCGGCCGCGCTGTTTCCGCCACATCGACGATTCCGCTTCCAAGTCGAAACTTTGCACGCGGGTCTGATCTCGGGCCGCCTGCTCTGCCGGGCCCGGCGGCCCGCGCCCGGCGTCGGCTGTTCCGCAACACTTGTCGCCGCGAGGGAGGCGACTACAGTTCACTTCGGTACGCGATGGCTCGAAACGATACATGTATCGTCCGGGGGCCTTTCCGGATGCGTTTCTGCAAGCCTTTCATGGTGTCCCCGTTAGGTACCGGCTCGTGTTGACCGGACTCAGCCTCTGCGACGCGTACACGAGGTGCTGGAATGGGTTCCAAAGCGTTCGAAATGCCTTCCTTCGCGCCAATGCGGCCAGTGGCGATGACGGGCAGCCGGAACCCTTTGGGGTCCCAAGAGTCTGAAGATGCGACTGGGGCCGTCACCGTCGTCGATGAGAGCGGACGCTATGTGTTCGCCAACCGTGCCGCCTCGGCGCTGCTGGGGCGGCCTACCTCCGAGCTGCTGCGGGCCTACGTTTTCGATCTGGACCTGCGATTCGCCGATTCGGCGGACTGGCAACGCTACTTCCAGTGGCTGCGGCAGCAGGACGACCGCCACTTCATCGCATGGGGTCGACGCGACGGCAGCACCGCGGCTCCGATCGAGGCCGCCGCTTCCTTTCTGGACTTCGGCCCCGGCTATGTGCTGACCGTCGCGCGGCAATGGCGTCAGGCGCAGGGGCCGCGGACCCCATCGGCGGGGCTCGAGCGCATGCCCGGGATCTTCCTGACCTTGGCCGACAACGGTCGGGTCGAGTCGATGAGCGGCCTGCATGTGGCGGCCTTGGGACTCACGACTCAGGGCGAGCTGGATTTGGACGCGTGGACCCTGTTTTCCAAGGTGCCTGAGCTGTGTCAGTTGCTTCAGGAGGCCGTCGCCGGAGCGCCACAGAACCGCGAAGTCGCGATCGGCCGCCAGCGGTTTCAGGTCACGGCCGCGCCAAAACCCGGAGGCTCAGGCGTGTGGTGCGTCGCCGTCCCCTGCACGGCAAGCGCTGCATCGAGCGAGGTTTCTCCCCCTCGCCACGCCACCCGATCCATGCGCCCCTTGTCCCCGAGGATGCCGACAGAGTAGAAGCCGGGCAGACCACACGGCCGGTCCCTTGCATGACCCCCCGACAACCGCGACCCGCCCCCTTCGCAAGCGCACCGACTTGGCTCGCTTGCTTGGCACTCGTCTCCGCGTGCGCCACCGCCGAGCCGTCCGTTGCGACCCTGGACGTTGTCCCCGCGGGTGACACGGGTGTTGAAGCCGCGGACGATACCCAACCCGCGCAGGATGTTGCGCCCCCCGGCCCCACCTGCAACGGCTCGGTAGCCTTGTGCGGCAAGCGGCTGGACCAAGTTGTGTTCGCCACGGCCCACAACGCCTTCAACAACGAGGCGGAAGGGTGGCTGCTGCCCAACCAGAAGTACGGCCTGACCCGTCAGCTGCAGGACGGTGTGCGCGGCTTCATGCTCGACGCGTGGTCCTACGACGGCGAGGACCCCGCGCTGGTGGGCAAGGTCGCGCTGTGCCACGGTCCGTGCGGGCTGGGGGCAGAGTGGCTGCGCGGCGGCTTGGGCAAGCTGCACGAGTTCCTGCACGCAGATCCGGGGGCCGTGCTGGTCATCGTGTTCGAGAACCACGTGGCAGAAGCGGAGTTGGACGTCGAGTTACAGGCGAGCGGTCTGGCAGACCACACCCACACACACGTCGCCGGGTCGCCTTGGGCGACGCTGGGGGAGCTGGTGGCGGCCGACCAGCGGGTGGTCATCCTGACCGAGATGGGGCCCGCCACACGCCCGTGGAACCACGCGTACCTGCAGACCGCCTTCGACACGCCGTTTGCAGTCAAGCACGCCGCGGACTTCACTTGCGACGTGGGGCGGGGCCAACCGGGCAACGACCTGTTCGTGCTGAACCACTTCCTGACCAACCCGGTCGGCAGCGCCAAGCTGGCCCAACAAGTCAACTTCGACCCGCTGCTGCTGGACCGGGCGCTGCAGTGCCAACTAGAGCGACAGCACCTGCCCAACCTGATCGCCGTCGACTTCTACGACCTGGGCGACGTGCTGGCCGTGACCCACGCGCTGAACGGGGCCGGGCGCTGACTCGCTGCACAGGCCGCGTCACAGTGAACGGATAGAAACGATTCAATGTCGTGCGCCACGGTCAGTGGCCGCAGCCGTCCGGACAGCTGCCCTTGGCCTCCGTCTTGCCCGGGATCTTCACCTTCAACACCGGCCGACCTGTCCCGCAGCCGTCACTGCAGGTGGCCCCCGCAGAACCCGATCGCAGGCCATGGTCGTGGCTGTGGCCGTGGTCATGGTCGTTGCCGTGGTCATGGCCGTGGTCATGGCCGTGGTCATGGCCGTGGCCGTGGTCGTGGTCGTGGTCGTGCAAGTCCTCGCGCAGCCCGTCACCGTTGGCAAACGCGAGCACCTGACCCAGAAACCGCCGCGGCCCCTGACGCAGCAGCGAGGCAACAAACAGCAGCGCCAGCACCCAGACGGCCAGATCCGCCCCCCAGCCGTGCGACTCGTGCCCGACGGTCTGCAGTTTGGGCACGTGCATGGGCGGCAGCAGGGCATCGACGCCCCAGCCCAGTCCGATCGCAAGCCCCGCCACGGCCAACGCGAATGCGAGTGCGACCTTCCGGCTGTGCAGGCGCGAGAGCACGCCAAACGTCGAGACGTTGGTGGCGGGTCCGGTCAGCAGGAAAGCCAAGCCGGCTCCCGGGGATACGCCGCTGGCGACCAGCACCGCGACGAGTGGTGTGGCTCCGGAGGCGCAGACGTAGACGGGCAGGCCGATCAGCGCCAGCAAAGGCACGCCCCACCATGAATTGACCTGCCCCAGCCACCCGCCCTGCAGCAGCGGCGCGGCCAGTGCCGCGACGGCGAGACCCAACAGCACCCAAGGCCCCGTGTGGTCGACGATCTCGCCCAGGCCGACGCGCAGACCCTGCATCACCCGTGCACCCAGAGACAGGCCATTCTTCTGGGCCAGAGACTCGACCTCGCCGTCGGCGGCTACGTCGGTCTCCGGCTTCCGCGCAAAGTCCGCCATGCGACCCACTGCGTAACCGACACCTAGCGCCACGGTCGCGGCGGCGAACAGGCGCACCAGCGTGAAGTCCAATCCCAGCAAGGGGATCGAGAGCAGCACGGCGTCCAGCCCCAGCTCCGGCGTGGCGACCAGAAACGCAAGCGCGGCGCTGGCGGGCACGCCCTGCAACACAAGGCTGCGGTACACGGGCACCACACCGCACGAGCAAATGGGCAACGGCAACCCGAAGATCATGCCGCGCAACGCCTGGCTGAACGACCCGCCGCGCCGCATCCACGCGACCGAGGCCGCCGGCAACGCGACCTGCACCAAACCCGCCGCCGCATAGGCCAGCAGCAGCGCCGGGGCAGACTCGCGGGCGAGGTCCCAGAACATCGCCATGCCGCCGACTTCATGCAAGTGTTCGATCTTTGGGCCGATTTCCGCACCGTGACCGTGATCGGTCGACAGCAGCACCGTCAGCAGTCCGGCGCCGGCGAGCGCGCCCATGCCACTGGCCAAGTGCCACCTGCCGAACGGGGCCGCGTGCACCATCGGGTGGGAGCGGTGGACAACGACGTGCAGCAGCGAGCCGCCGACCAGCGCACCGATGTACGCAAGTCCGCTGGTCTGGTGAAGAAACTCAGTCGCTTGGCCGATGGTCATGCCCACCGCCGTCGACATGGCCACCAGGCCCAGCGTGCCCATCGCCACCCAACGTCCGTGGCTGGGGCGCAGGAGCCACCAGATCGTCAGGCCTTCGGGCAACCTGTGGAGCAGCACGGCGACCGCGATGTTGCCGCTGACACCTTCGCTGCCCACGCTGGAGAGCGCGACGCCGTCGATGCCCGCGTGCAGCACCAACCCCGCCACGCCGACAAACAGCGTCGCCAAGTGGACCCGCCGCGCCGCATGGCCAAGCCTGCCCTCCAGCATCGACGGCCCAATCAAGCCGATCAGCACCAAGGGAACCACGACCCACCCGCCCTGACGCAGCGCGTGCGGTAGCACGTCGGCCAGCACGAGGCCGGCGACCGACACCAGCACAAAGCCGTCCATCAGCTGCAAGGCGACACGACTGCGCTCGAGTCGGGCCAGCGACAACGGTCCCAGCACCAGCACGACGACGCTGAGGCCGAGCAGGACGGGAGCCGAGAGGCCGGTCAGCAGCGAGTCGGTCATTCGGCCAGCCAGCGCGCCGCCTGGCGTGCGTAGTAGGTCAGGATGATGTCGGCGCCGGCGCGGCGGATGCCCATCAGGCTCTCGAGGACCGACTTCTTCTCGTCCAGCCAACCCTTCTCTGCCGCAGCCTTCAACATCGCGTACTCACCGCTGACCTGATACGCGGCCACCGGCAGGTCGGTCGCGGCACGCAGCTCGGCGATGACGTCCAGGTAGGGACCGGCGGGCTTGACCATGACCATGTCCGCGCCCTCGTCCACGTCGGCGTCCAGCTCGCGCAGGGCCTCGCGGCGGTTGGCGGGGTCCATCTGGTAGGTCTTCTTGTCGCCAAATTTCGGTGCAGAATCCAAAGCATCGCGGAACGGGCCGTAGAATGCCGACGCATACTTGGCGGTGTAGGCCAGGATCGACACGCCGGTGAAGCCAGCGTCGTCCAGCGCGTCGCGGATCTCGCCGATGCGGCCGTCCATCATGTCGCTGGGAGCCACGATGTCGGCGCCGGCGCGGGCGTGGCACAGCGACTGCTTGCACAGCTGAGCAACTGTCTCGTCGTTCAGGATGCGGCCGTCGGGCGACACGATGCCGTCATGGCCGTCGGAGTTGTACGGGTCAAGCGCGACGTCAGTGACCATGACGAGGTCGGGGAACTTGGCCTTGAGCCTGCGGATCGCGACGGGCACCAAGCCGTTGGGGTTGTAGCACTCGTCGCCGGTCGAGTTCTTCAGTTCCTCAGCGATGGCCGGGAAAAGCACCACGGCGCGGATGCCCTCGGACCATGCGCCTGCGACCTCAGCGTCGAGCGCTTCCAGATCCAGACGATAGCAGCCCGGCATCGACGCGATCGGCTGAACGCCCGTGCCCGCGTGGATGAACAGCGGCAAGATGAAGTGGCGCGGCGACAGCGTGGTCTCGCTGTGAAACGCACGGATGGCGGCGGACTTGCGATTGCGGCGGGGACGGGAGCGCAGGGAAAGCATGGGGACCTCCAGAGCAAGGGCCGGGAGGTTCGGGCGAAACGAAGCGGAAGGCAAGAGCGCTTTCGGTCACCCGTCCGCTTCGCCGGGCTCCAGCAGCGCGATCATGGCGTCGTAGTCGAACTTCTGGGCCAGGCAGCGCAGGTGGTCGCCAGCCACGGGGTCCGACGTCTCGATGCGGGTCAGCAGCTCGTCGATCGTGTCGGTGTAGCCACTCTCGACGGCGGTGCGCAGCGCCTCGTGTACTTCCACCGGCAGCGCGCAAATCGCTTTCAGGTCCTGACTGTTGCTGTAGACGCC
This sequence comes from uncultured Enterobacteriaceae bacterium, assembly GCA_964447285.1. Lineage (GTDB taxonomy): Bacteria > Myxococcota_A > UBA9042 > UBA9042 > UBA9042 > CAJBNH01. The sequence continues at coordinate 137,474 of CAYURO010000008.1, forward strand.
GTTCGACACCGCCGAGTCGCCCTCATGGACATACTCGACCCTTGCCACCCGCGCGATCTCTGCCAGCAGGTCCGCCTCGTGCACGGGCTGCATCAGGAAGCCGCTGGCGCCTGAGGCCCGCGCTCGCTCACGCTCTTCTGCCGTACCGGATACGCCCAGCAGGATGACGGGCGCGAGCGTCCCCCCCATCTCACGCCGCAGCTTCACCGTCGTTTCGACCCCGTCGATGTCGGGCAGTCCGATGCCCATCACCACGAGGTCGGGTGGCTCTGAGGCGAAGGCGCGAACGGCGTCGAGTCCGAAGCTGGCCTCGCGCAGGTCGAAGCCAACCGCCCCCAGCAAGCGGACCAGCACGTTGCGGCTGGCGTCGCTGGCCTCGACGACCAGGACCCGCTTGCAGTCCGTGCCCGGCCCCAAGCCCACGACTTGACGCTCGAATTGGCCGCTGTCGCGGTCGGGCACTCGCCCCGCCACGAAGTCGAAGCGGAACTGGCTGCCAACGCCGACCTCGCTGACCACCGTCACGTCGCCGCCCATGTGCCGCGCGAACTGCCGACTCACGGCAAGTCCCAGACCGGTACCGGCCTTGCGGGCGCCCGCCTCGGTCTGGCCGAACGCCTCGAAGACAAGGTCGGTCTCGTGCTGGGCGATGCCGGGGCCTTGGTCGTCGACTTCCAGGAAGATGTGCACGTCCTGATTCGCCGCGGTCTCGGCCGAGCCGTGAATCGTGACGGCCCCGTCCTTGCGGGTGAACTTCAGCGCGTTGCCGACCAGATTGATCAACACCTGCCTGACCTTGCCACCATCGACGATGATCCTGCGCGGCAGCGACTCGTGCTTGCTCACCGCCAACCGAATGCCGGCCTCGTTCGCGCTGAGTCGGAACATGCGTTCCAGATCGATCAGCAACTCGTGCAGGTTGATCTCGCTGTCGGTCGTGGTCAGATGGCCAGCCTCGATGCGGGCCATGTCCAGCACCTGATTGATCAAGCTCAGCAGGTGATCGCCGCTGCGGTTGATGGTCTTGAGGTACTCGCGCTGACGCTCGCTGAGTCCGGATTCCCGTTGTAGCAGCTGGCCATAGCCGATCACCGCATTCATCGGTGTACGGATCTCGTGGCTCATGCGCGCCAGGAAGTCCGACTTGGCTCGGGTCTCCGCCTCCGCCTTCAACAGCTGCTGGCGCTCTGCCTCTGCCCGCTTGCGACCGTCGATGTCCAGCCACGTGCCGGCCATGCGCACGGGGGCGCCCTGCTCGTTGCGCTCGAGCACCGTGCCGCGGTCGAGCACCCAAGTCCATCCGCCGGACTGCTGGCGTACGCGCACTTCGGCCTCGTAATACCCCGTCTCACCGTTCAGGTGCCGCCCGCGCTCGTGTTCGCTGCGGGCCAGATCGTCGGGGTGCAACAGGTCCTGCCAGGCCTCGAAGCGCACAGGCGCCAAGCCCTGAGCAAACAGGTCGCCCACGTCGACGCAACCGCGGGTCAGCGTGATTTCTCCCTTGGGGATCGCCCAGTCCCACAGGCCCACGCCCGATCCCAAGATCGCGAGCTCCAGCCGGGTCTCGGCCTCACGGCGCTCGGTGACGTCGCGGAAGAAGAACTGTGCGGAGGTGACCTTGCCGTCGATCAGGTTCGGCACCATGTTGCCTTCGACGAAGACCTTGCGACCATCGCGGGCGACCAGGGTGGACTGGAAGTTGACGACGACCTGACCGCCCAGCACCCGGCGCAGCAGCTCGCGGCCGGCGGTGCGTGCCTCCGGCGCAAACAGGTCGGCGACGCTGAGGGCGAGGCGATCCTCCGCGGTATAGCCCAGCGTCTTCTCCCAAGACGGGCTGACGAACGCGAACGAACCGTCGGCGTTGACGTGCTGGATGATGTCGAAGGCGTTCTCGACCATCGTCCGGTACTTCTGCTCGCTGGCTTGCAGGGCCTTGGTGCGGTCGCGGATCAAGTCCTCCAGGCCCATGCGGTAGCGCGCAAGCTCCAGAAACACCTTGACCTTGCCCAGCAGCACCGCGGGGTCGACCGGCTTGACGATGTAGTCGACCGCGCCGGCCTCGTAGCCTTGGTAGCGGTGCTGCTCGTCGGAGTAGGCCGCCGTGACGAAGATGATCGGAATGCGCGATGTCGCGGGGTCGCCCAGCAGCATGTCGGCCAGCTCGTAGCCGTCCATGCCGGGCATCTGCACGTCCAGGATCGCCAGCGCGAAGTCGTGCTTCAGCGTCAGCGCCAGCGCCTCGTCACCGCTTAGGGCCTGCACGACCGTGGCTTTGACCTTGCGCAAGGTCTGGTCCAGTGCAAACAGGTTCTGCTTCTTGTCATCCACGATCAGGATGACGGGGTCCGGCGTCTCAGGCATGGCCGGCTCCTTGTTCAATGCGGATCAACATGTCCGCGAGCTCGACGGGCGAGTGCCCGCGCTGCAGCGAGGTGGCCGCTAGGGCCGCATTCGGCATGAAGGGAAACGCAGCGGTCGCGGGGTCCTGCACAAACGCCCGGCCACCGCGCCGCAACACTTGGACAAGGCCGTCTGCACCGTCGTCGTTGGCCCCCGACAGCAGCACAGCCACCAAACCGCTGCCCCAGGTTCTGGCCGCGCAGTCGAAGCACACGTCGATGGATGGGCGGCTCCAGCGCACTTCTTCTTCGACCGACAGCGCAAAGGTGCCCTGGCGCTCGACCAGCAGGTGGTACCCCGCCGGAGCGACGTGGACTCGACCGGACGTCGCCAGCATCTTGTCGGCGGCTTCGACGACGGGAATCGCCAGGATGGCACTCAGGTTCGAGACCATCAGGCCGTCGTCCTCCGGGTGCATGTGCAGCACGACCACGATGGGCGCGGGAAACGCGGCCGACAGCCCGCGCAGCATCGCGCGGTTCACTTCGGTCGAGCCCGCAGAGCCGCCGATGACGACGGCACGAACAGTGGGCACGCCGGCGGTTTCCGCAAACGGGGCCATCACATCACCCGCTTCTTGTAGATACGCGCCTTCTCGTCGACGGCGACAAACGCATGCTCGACGGCCGAGAACGCGAGCGATTCCTTGTCGCCCAAGCACAGGAATCCACCGTGATCCAGACTGTCGAGGAACAGCTGCAACACCAGATTCTGCAGGTCCTGATTGAAGTAAATCAGCACGTTACGGCACACCACCATCTGGACCTCGCCAAACGACTTGTCCATGGCCAGGTTGTGGCGCGCAATCGTGATCTGCTTGGCCAGCGCGGCGTTCATCACGGCCACGTCGTACTTGGCGTGGTAGTGGTCTGACAGAGAACCGGTGCCGCCCGACTTCTGGTAGTTCGCGCTGCCCTGTTTGAGGATCTCGAGCGGGTAGATGCCCGCCTTGGCCGTGTCGAGCGCCGGCTGGCTGATGTCGGTGCCATACAGCATCGCGCGATCCAGCAACCCGGCTTCGCGCAAGACGATCGCGACAGAGTAGATCTCCTCTCCCGTCGCGCAGCCCGCGTGCCAGACCTTGAAGCGGGGCCACGTCCGCAGCATCGGCACGACCTTCTCGCGCAGCGCCTTGTAGAACGGCGGGTCGCGGAACAGCGACGTGACAGAGACAGAGAAGTACGGCACCAGCCTGTGGAAAAACGCCGGGTCGCGCAGCAGCTGCGAGGTCACGTTCGACAGGTCGGCGATGCCCGCGTCCTTCAAGAACTGGGACAGGCGCCGCTCAATACTGGCGCGCGCATAGTCGCGAAAGTCATAGCCATACCGCTGGAAGATCGCCTCCAGCAGCAGGTTGACCTCGATCCGCTCGATCTCGACCGGCTCCATCCGCACTCCGTTCCGGGTCGATGGTGCCCGGTTACTTGCTCAGCCAGACGCGCATCAGCGACAGCAGGCGGTCCGGGTCCACCGGCTTGGTCATGTAGTCGGACGCGCCGGCTTCGATGCACTTCTGCTGGTCCTCGCGCATCGCCTTGGCGGTCAGCGCGATGATCGGCAGGTGCGCGAACTTGTCCTGGGCCCGGATGCTCCGCATCGCCTCGTAGCCGTCCATCACCGGCATCATCATT
>CAYURO010000008.1:141517-167282 GCA_964447285.1 uncultured Enterobacteriaceae bacterium
TCATGTCCATCAGCACGAGATCGATGTCCGGCTTCTCGGCCAGCAGGGCCAGCGCCTTCTCGCCGTTTTCGGCCTTCAGCGGATTCACGCCGTGCGCCGCCAGGATCTTGGCCATCGCGAACATGGTCCGCATGTCGTCTTCGGCGATCAGCACGGTGCGGCCGCGCAGGGGCTCGTCGGACTCGTGCAGGCGCCGAATGGCCTTGCGTTTGTCCTCCGGCAGCTCCTTGACCACGCGATGCAGGAACAGCGCCACCTCGTCGATCAGGCGCTCTTGCGACCGCACATCCTTGACGATGATCGAGTCGGCATAGCGCCGCAGCGCGTCTTCCTCCTCGACCGTCAGCTGGCGGACGGTGTAGACGATGACGGGCGGCAGCGTGGCGTTCTCGCTCGCCAGACGCTCCAGCAGCTCGATGCCCGAGATGTCCGGCAGGCCCAAGTCGAGAATCACCAAGACGTACTCGTTGTTTCGCAAGGCATCCAGTGCCTCCTGACCCGACCCGACCTCGTCGACATGGACGTTGCCGTTGCCGATGATCCGCACCGTCTCTCGCCGCATCATCGGGTCGTCTTCGACCACCAGCACACGCTTGACCGCGTGCGCCGACGCCGCTTCGATGCGGGCCAGCACCTCTTCGATGTCCTCAGGTTGCAAGGGCTTTGCCAGCTGGCCAATGGCGCCGATCTTCAGGCCGGCCGGCGACGGGTCCTCAGCAGACACGATGTGAACGGGGATGTGACGCGTGTCGACGTCCTGCTTCAACGCGGTCAGCACCGCCCAGCCGTCCATGCGCGGCAGGCCGATGTCCAGCACGATGCCGTCGGGTTGATAGCTGCGCGCAAGGTCAAGACCTTCCTCTCCCGTCGTCGCCAGGATGCACTTGAAGCCGCGCTTCTTGATGTGTCCGGACAGGATCTTGGCGAACCTCACGTCGTCTTCGATGACGAGGATGGCGTGATCGTTGTCGCCCAGCCCTTCGCGGTCGTCGTCCAGCCGCGGCCCCGCCTTGGTCACCGGCAGCTCTGGCCGGGTCTGGTCGGGCTTGCCCTCCGGCATCGGGCGCGGCACGGGTCCGGTCACCCGCGCGGGGGTGACGCGGGCGGGGGCTGTCGCGCGGACGGTCGCTGCCGCCGCCCCGGCGTCGGCCCCCAGCGCGCCGCGGTCAACCGGCAGATACAGGGTGAAGGTCGAACCCTCGCCCGGCACGCTGTGCAGGTGGATCTCGCCGCCAAGCAAACGCGCGAGCTCGCGAGAGATCGACAACCCCAAGCCAGTGCCGCCAAACCGCCGGCGGTCGCCAGAGTCGGCCTGCTGGAACGCCTCGAAGACCAGCGCCTGCTTGTCCTGGGGGATGCCGATGCCCGTGTCGGTGACGTGGACCGCGAACGACTTGGCCCGGTCGAGTCCGCTGTTCGACAAGTCCACCTTGCCCGCAACGCGCTCGAACGCCACGGTGACACTTCCCTTCTCTGTGAACTTGATCGCGTTGCCGATCAGGTTCTTCAGCACCTGCATCAGCCGCTGCGGGTCGGTGACGATGTGCTCGGGAAGGCCTTCGCCAACCTCGACATGGAAACCCAACCCCTGATTGCGGGCCATGTGCGCGAATTGCGACTGGATGTTGCGGGTCAGGTCGACCAAAGGCTCGTTTTCGAGCCGCAGCTCCATGCGCCCTGCCTCGATCTTCGACAGGTCCAGGATCTCGTTGATCAGGTTCAGCAAGTCGCTGCCACTATCGAAGATGACCCGTGACGACTCGACCTGTTCGGCCGACAGGTTGCCTTCCTCGTTGTCGCGCAGCGAACGGGCCAGCAGCAGCAGGCTGTTCAGCGGGGTACGCAGCTCGTGCGACATGTTGGCCAGGAACTCGGACTTGTACTTGCTGGCTTGGGCAAGCTCGTTGGCCTTGTTCGCCAGATCGGTCTGGGCGATGTCCATCTCGACCTTCTGCCGCTCCATCAGGAGGTTCTTCTGCTTCAGCTCGGAGTTCGTGACCTCCAGCTCCTCTTGCTGGACGCGCAGCCGCTCTTCGGACTCCTTGACCCGCAGCATCTGCGTCTCTAGCTCGACGTTGGCGCTCTGCAGCTGCACCTGCTGGGCGCGCAGCTCCTCTTGCGAGCGCTCGAGCACCTCCGCCTGGCGTGTCAGCTCTTCGTTGCTGGTGGCCAGCCGCTCTTGCTGGGCGATGACGACCGCCTGATTGCGGACGATCTCTAGCGCCATCGAGACGGCGATCATGCCTTCTTCCAGGTACTTGAGCTGCAGCTCCGTCATCCGATCCAGCGTGCCAACCTCCAGCACGCCGCGCACCTTGCCCTCGAACACCAGCGGCGTGACGCACAGGCTGCGCGGCACCGCATCTCCCAAGCCAGATGTGACCCGCACGTAGTCCTCAGGGGCGTTGAGCAGAAGGATCTGCTTGCCTTCGCGTGCGGACTGACCGACCAGTCCCTCGCCGAGGCGGAAGCGTGTGGCGAGGTTCTTGCGCATCACGTAGGCGTAGGTGCCCATCAGCACCAGCTCGGGCTTCGATTCGTTCTCTTCCAGCACGTAGAAGGCGCCCACCTTGGCGTCCAGGTACGCAGCGATCTCAGACAGGGCCGCGCTCGCCAGCTTCTCGACGTCGTCCAGACCCAGCACCACGCGGTTGATGCGGGCGATGCCGGTCTTGAGCCAATCCTGCTCGCGGGTGACCTGATCCGCCGCCCGCAGCGCGTCCTGCATCTGGCTGACGGCCCTGGCCAGCATGCCGATCTCGTCGCTGTCGGCCGTGTCGATCACCGTGTTCAGGTTGCCGCCGGCGATGCTCTCGGTGTTGCGAACCACCCGGCTGACGGTCTTCCCCAGATAACTGGCGACCCAGGTCACGAGCCCCAAGCCCAGCAACACGACCAGCAACGTCAGGAATACGGCGATCCACAGGCTCTGCTGGAAGTTCTCGGCATTCGTCACCGTTTCCCGTTCCAAAAGCGTCTGCTGGTAGTCAGAGAAGTGCACGGCGGCGGCAGCAGCGGCGATGCCGATGGTTCGTCCCTGGGTGCGACTCAACTCGGCGGCCTCTGCCTCCCGACTACTTTCCTTGAGCACCACGACCTGGTCCAGCACCTTCTGATAGCGGTAATACTGCGTTTCGAAGGCCCCCTGTCGCTTCTGCGCCTCGGCGTCGAGCCCCAATGCCTTGATGGCCGCAAGCCGCCCCTCCAACTCAGTCCGCAGCCGGCCAATCTCCGCTTCGATCGGCAGACGGTCCGCGGCGTGGGGCTCGAGGATGACCTCCTTTTCCTGCGTGCGGATCTCGTACAGGTTGCGGTGCACGCGAGCGGCCTGCTGTGTGGCCACCAAGCGGACGTGGGCAATTTTTTCAGCCGTCTCGTTCATGCCCGACGCGTTGATCTGCGTCAGGCTCAACGGGATCAGGGTCAGCAGGATCAGGACCGACAGGATCCAGGTCAGCTTGCCGCGAATCGACAGGTCTCTGAAATAGCGGCGCATCTAGTCCTCGTTCAGGGTGGGGCTGTGACCTGGCCTGCACTACTTAGGTACGTCTCGCGCCGAATTGCGGGCCTCAAAGGCCCGCGGGCACTGGCGCAGCGCACTCGCAACGGTGCGGGGTTGGGGGGGTGGGAACTGTCCCAGGATCGTGTCGTGAGTTTCGAAATGGCCGTGACAATAGAACCGCTTGTCTGCATTTCGACGGCCACTGGCCGCCGGAATCGCCCAAAGGGTACACTCTGACGACGGGCACTTCAATTCAAAGTGGGCCCGTCCCCTGATCTTGCTCGGGATTCCGCAAATCCTTTCTACATCATGTCAGATGGTTACATCACGTTGGCCTGAGTTTGCGGATGCCAAAATTTCCCGCCCTGCGCGCCACTCCGTCAACGAGTGCCAATTTCAACCATTGACCATTATGAAACGCATGGGCGTCCCATTTGGGGACGTCTCGGTGCGCTCAGGAGCCCACGCTCGCGAGCGCGGAACGGACGAGTGCGTGCGCCAAGTCGTAGTCATAGGCCCGCAAGGCCGCGCCGATGCGCTCGATCGCCGCTTCGTCCATCGTCCCACCCAGGTGCAGCCACGAATCTTCGAACAACGAGTTCGCCGCCGTGTCCTGGTCTTGCAGCAGAGCCTCCAGCGAAACCAGCAGCGCGCTGGCGCGGGCACGGGCGCCTGCCGACGCAGCCAACTCAGCCGACTCCGCCACGGCGGCCATCGCGTCGGCCTCTGTGGACGGTGCCACAAGGCCCTGCAAGCTTTCGTCAATCGCGGTCAGGGCACTCGCCAGCTGGGCTTGGTGGGGCCGAACCTGCTCTGCCGTGGCGCCGTGCCGCACCGCCTCGACGATCGCCGCTGCGATGTCGCGCAGGTGCATCGCTCCCAGGGCTCCCGCGGCTCCCAGCAGGTTGTGGGCCAGCCGCCCGGCTCCGTTCAGGTCGCCTTCGTCCAGTTGCTCGCCCAGCCGCTCCGCGTCGTGTCCGTGGTGCTCGATCAGCTGGCGCAGCAAGTCCAGATACAGGTTGGGGTCCTGTTGTGCCGACGACATGCCCACCGCGGTATCGAGACCCGGGCAGTCCGCCAGAGCGGTCGGCAACTCTTCGTAAGTCTGAACGAAAATTCCGGATGGTCGGCGCCGTATCGCACCCGACACCGGCCGCTTGCGGGGCGACGGGGCCAGCTGCGCAGAGGGAAGCCACTTGGCCAGCACCGACCACAGCGCTTGCGGCAAGATCGGCTTGGCGATGTAGTCGTTCATGCCGACCCGCAGACAGCGGTCGCGGTCCTCGGTAAAGGCGTTGGCCGTCATGGCGACGATCGGGATCGCGCCGCCGTTGACCAGCCCGCGGATCTGCCGGGTCGCCTCGAGCCCGTCCATCACGGGCATTTGCACGTCCATCAGGACCAGGTCGAACACGCCCGAACGCACTTGCTCGACGGCGCCCCGACCGTTGGCCGCAACAGAGGCGGTCAGCCCCACCGAATCCAGCAGCTGGGCGATGACTTCCTGATTGATGGGGTTGTCCTCGACCACCAGAATCCGCGTGCGGTGCCAGGCCCGCATGTCTTGGGCCGTCGGGTCCGTTTCGGTCGGCACCCGGGGCGCCCCTTCCTTCCGTACGAGACCCTTCAACCCGTCGTGCAGGACGGAGGGCGTGACGGGCTTGGTCAGCACGCCAGCGACCGTCGAAAACTCCGCCTCTTCCGCCGAGAGCTGGTCGCCATGACCGGTGAGCATCACGACCTGCGGACGCGGCGTCAGGGGCAACGCCTGCAGGCCCTGCGCGACCTGCAGACCGTCCATACCGGGCATCTCCAAGTCCAGAAAGACGATGCGGTACGGGTCACCACTTGGGTCGGCCGACGCGACCGCAGCCACTGCGGCCTGACCGGACGCCACGGCATCGACATGCATCCCCAAGTCTCTCAGCAGCCCTGCGAGGATCTGGCTGGCATCGGGGAAGTCGTCCACGACCAGAGCACGGGCGCCCTTGAAAGGGAACGTCCACTCCGCAGAGGCCGGCAGCGACTCAGCGCGCCCGAACGGAACCTCTAGCCAGAACGTGCTGCCGCTGCCCGGCTCGCTCTCGACGCCGATGGTGCCGCCCATCATCTCGGCAAGGCGCTTGCAGATCGCAAGCCCCAGCCCGGTACCGCCGTACCGCCGCGTCATCGTTTCGTCGGCCTGCTCAAACGCGATGAACAGGCGCTGAACCTGCTCAGCTGTGATGCCGATGCCGGTGTCGCGCACCTCGATGCGCACCAGCGTGTGGTCGCGCGACTCGTTGACTACGCGGGCGACGACGGCGATGTGCCCTTGGTCCGTGAATTTCACCGCATTGCTGACCAGGTTCACCAGCACCTGACCCAGCCGCACCGCGTCGCCCTTGAGCATGATGGGCAGATGGTCCAGATCGACCGTCATCTGCAAACGCTTGGCCGAGGCCTTGTCCGTCACGATGGCAAAAACGTGGTCCACAACGCGCGAGAGCTCGAAGTCGGTGGACTCGAGCGTCATCTTTCCGGCTTCGATCTTCGACAAGTCCAAGATGTCATTGATGATATTCAACAGGTGCTGGGTCGCGACCGTCATGCGTTCCAGCTGATCGTTCTGCCGCGAGGTCAGCGGGTCGCGCTTCAGCAGGTACGAGTAGCCGATGATGGCGTTCATCGGCGTGCGGATCTCGTGGCTCATCTTGGACAGGAACGAGGTCTTGGCGCGATTCGCCGTCTCGGCCGCGTCCTTGGCCGCCTCGAGCTCGGACGTACGGACCGAGACCAACTCCTCCAAATGCCACTGGTGGCGCTCGAGGTCGGTGGCGTCCCGGGTCATCTCGGTGACGTCCTGTGAGGTGCCGAGAATTGACCGCGGCGTGCCGTCCGGGTCGGTCTCAACTTCCGCTCGGACCGAGACCCAGCGTTGCCCGTCGACGGTGCGATGCTTGAAGGTGACCGCTTCGCCACGCAGTATCGCCGCTACGGCCTGCTGCACCGACGGGCGGTCGTCTGGATGGACGACGCTGTACAGGTCTTCGCTTGGGACGTCGCCGAAGTTGGCGCCCCAAACACGCTGGGCTTCCGCAGACGAGAACAGGCGGTTGCTGGCGAGGTCGACCCACCAGTGTCCGATGCAGGCCACCTTCTGGGCGTTTTTGAGGATTTTCTCGTTGTGCGCCAAGATCTTGGCGTTCTCTGTGCGTTCCTGGATCAACAGCGCGATGGCGATCCGATCGGCCACCTGGCAGCCCAAAGTGATCTCGTCAGGCTCCCAATGGTGGCGCTGTTCGGTGTGCTCCAAGCAGACCAGCCCCATCAGCCGACCGGCGGACACGATGCTGCAGTCGAGCAACGACTGGATGCCGTGAGGAATGACATACTGGCCGCGGTAGCCGGCCGTGTGCGGGTGGGTCATGGCGTCGTCGATGTCGACATACCGCTGGTGAGCCAGGGTCGCGGTTTCCTCGATCATCGCCGCGGTCGGCAGAAACTCGCCGCTGGAGTGCCGGTTGTCGCCAAGCTCGTACACGTCATGGCAGATCAGGCCGTCGCCCGCCGGGGCGTTCAGCCAGACGGAGACGCGGCTGATGCCCAAGGCACGACCAACGGACTCTGTGACGAGGCGGGAGGAGGCGGCAACGTCTCCCTGCGCGACGGCATCGCTGCGGTCGATGGACGCCAGCACATCGACGTGCTTGCGCAGACGCTGCACCTGGGCCTGGTCGTGCGCTGCCCGCTGGTTCTGCTCGGTGACGTCGAGCCACACCGCCGAGTTGAACGGCTGACCGCCAATCGTGACGGGCTGCAGCCGCGCATGGATGTCGCGGATCTCGCCGTGCTTGGTGCGATGTTGCACGTCGAACTCGGCCTTCAGCGGCTCCGGGGCCGCTGCGATCAAGGCTTCCGTGCGCGGCACGTTGACGTCGAAGTCCGCGACCGTCAGCTGGGCGAACTCCTCTCGCGTGTAGCCCAAGCCCTCATGCGCCGCGGTATTGAAGTCGATCATCCGGCCAGAGCCCGACTCAATCACGGCGATCGCGTCTCTGGTCTGCGAGAACATGACGCTGAGCAGCTCGCTTCGCTCGCGCAGAGTGGCCTCGATGAACCGGCGATCCACCACTTCGGCGGCGCGGTGGACCAGCGCGTCGGCCAGCACCCGCTCCTCGTGCAGGAACGGGCCTTCGTCTGCGTCCGGTCGCGCCTCGGCCAGCGCGATATCCAGACGAACCGCTGGACCGGCCTGCGTCAGGATTTCGGTCGACAGCATCCAAGGCGTCTCGGCAAATCCAGCCGTCTGGAAGCTATGATCGCCCCACTGCAGCCGCGCCGTGGTGATGTCGTCGTGATGCCAGCCGGCGGGGATCAGGTCGACGATGTCCTGCAGCACGCGCTCGATCGACTTGGTCCGGTCCTCAGAGGCCCGGAACACGGCAAGCAGGCACGTCTTCTCCTTGACTCGCTCGTGCAGGGCGGCCCCTTCGCGCAGCAGCGCCAGTTCCGCCTGCTTGCGCGCCGTGATGTCGTGGAGGGTGGTCAGTACAGCTGGGTCGCCCTCGAAGTCGATGAGGACGCCGGATACCTCCGCCCAGTAGGGTTTGCCAAACCAATCCAGCATCTCCAGTTCCTGCTCGCCGGTCGCCCCGTCCTTGCGCAGCAGTTCCAGAAAACGATCGCGGTCTTGCTTGTGACGGTAGAAGCGGGCTGCGCGCTGGCCAATCGCCCCGGCGGGGTCAATGCCAAAGTGGGTCAAGGTGCGACGGTTGCCATAGCACACCACATCGTCACGGACCCGGACGACGAGGATCAGGAACGGCGCACGGTCGAGCAGGTAGCGAAAGCGCTCGTCTCCGATCCGCAGGGCCTCTTGCGCCTGATGCGCAAGTTCCTGAATGTCCGAGAGGCCAGAGTTGGCGGGCATGGGCTGGTCCGATGGAGCCCACGGCGCGGCTCAAGTGCGGAAGTTTCGCCGCAGCGGGCAGACAGCGTCAATGGCGCCGCCGTTCAGCAATTGCCCCGCAGGCGCACGAGCCGCATGACAAGTCTTGGGCAATCGTGGAAAGATGTGCGCTGGTCGGTGTGGGTGGCTCCCCGAAGGTGATGCGACATGACCCCCAACAACGCAACCCTGCCGGCCAAGACCGCCACGCTGCTGGTGGTCGACGACACGCCGGAGAATCTGGAGGTGTTGTCGCGGGTACTCGCAGGGGAATACCGCGTCAAGGCGGCCAATTCCGGGGCTCGCGCCCTGCGCATCTGCAGTCAGGACCCGCTGCCCGACCTGATCCTGCTGGACGTGATGATGCCGGACATGGACGGCAAAGAAGTCTGCCGCCAGCTCAAGGCCGACCCGCGCACCGCCGACGTTCCCATCATCTTCGTGACGGCCATGACCGACACCGAGGACGAGGCGCGAGGCTTTGAGATCGGCGCGGTCGACTACATCACCAAGCCCATCCGCCCTCCCGTGGTGCTGCAGCGCGTCAGGCTGCAGTTGGCCTTGCGACACGCGCAGTTGGAGCTTGAAGAGCTGGGCCAGCGCTATGCCTCGTACCTGTCGCCGCAGCTGTCCAACTCGATCCGCAAGGGCGACGTACCGGTCGAGCTGGTCGGGACGCGCAAGCAGCTGACGATCTTCTTCTCCGACATCGTCGGCTTCACGCGGCAGACCGAGCAGCTGGACCCGGCCCTGATGACGCGGCTGCTCAACAACTACTTTCAGACCATGACTGAGGTTGTCGAGCTTCACGGCGGCACGTTGGACAACTACATCGGCGACGCGATTCAGGTGTTCTTCGGCGATCCGGACACGCGAGGCCCTGAGCAGGACGCGGTCGCAGCGGTGCAGATGGCGTTGGCGATGCAGGCCAAGATCCCGCTGCTGCAACCGATGTGGCTGGCCGCCGGGCTAGAGGCACTGCAGGTGCGCATGGGCGTGGCCAGCGGTCCGTGCTTCGTCGGCAACTTTGGCAGCGAGCAGCAGATGGCCTACACCGTGCTGGGAACGCCCGCCAACCTGGCAGAGCGCCTGCAGAACCGCGCCAAGCCCGGCGAGGTGCTGGTCTGCGAGACCACGCACGGGCTCGTCAAGGATCAGTTCGACTGCCACGCCATCGAGCCATTCACAGCCCCCGGCCTTGGCGACGCCGTGGCCGGATTCGTCGTGACCGCCCCCGAGGTTCCATCCGCCCCGTGACTCCTACCCAGGATTTGCCATGAAGTCCCGCCAGACGATCGCGTACGACCGCTTGGTCGACGTTGCGCCGGACGCGCCCACCGCGACACCAGCGAGCCTGCCCGAGTGGGCGCGTCTCGAGATTCTTCAGGGCATGTCGGCCGACGCGATCGAAGAGCTGCGTCAGGCCATGGAGGTCGTCGAGTTCTCTCCCGGTGACGTGATCCTGAGCGAGGGGGCCGACGGCGACGACATGTACATCCTGGACCGGGGCACAGTGCGCGTGCTGGTGCGGGGAACCAGCAAGGCGGCGACGTTTGAGCGAGTGCTGGTGTCGCCGGCGTTGTTCGGCGAAATGGCGCTGATCACCCACACGCCCCGCACGGCGTCGGTCGTGGCAGAGGAACCCGCGCGCTGCCTGCGCATGTCCAGCGAGACGTTCCAAGCCGTCGCGGCACGCACGCCAGGGGTCGCGGCCTTCCTGACGCGCATCGTCGGCGAGCGACTGCTCGAGGCCAAGACCATCCACCACGTCGGAAAGTACAAGGTGATCGGCAGGTTGGGCGCGGGCGCGGTCGCGACGGTGTTCGAGGCGGTGCACCCGGGGCTGGAGCGAACCGTCGCCCTGAAGATGCTGTCGCACGCGCTGGTGCACCACCCCAGTTTTGCCAACCAGTTCCAGGACGAAGCCAAGATCGTCGCCCAGCTGGACCACGACCACATCGTGCGGGTGTTCGACACCGAGAGGGCGTACGGCACGCACTTCATCGTCATGGAGAAGCTGTCCGGCTGCACGCTGGACGACATCATTCAGGGGGGCACCCGTCTGGCCTGGGGCGCCGTACAGCGAATCCTGCGCGAGATCGCCGGCGCCTTGGACTACTCGCACAAAAAGGGCCTGCTGCACCGGGACATCAAGCCATCGAACGTGTTCCTGACCAACGACGACCGCCGCGTCAAGCTGCTGGACTTCGGCATCGCGATGAGTGTGACGGCGTCGGCCCCCGGCTCCAGCGGCCTGATGGGCACGCCGTACTACATGTCGCCCGAGCAGATCCGCGGCGAGACGCTGGACGGCCGGTCGGACCTGTATTCGCTGGGCATCCTGGCCTTCGAGCTGATCACGCGCGACCTGCCGTTCGACGCCGACGATCTGGACACCCTGCTGGACAAGCACCTGACCGAGCCGATGCCGGACATGCGGGGCAAGGCGGTCGACGTGCCGGACTATCTTGTCCAGTTCGTGACCAAGGCGACGGCCAAGGACCCTGCGAACCGCTTTGCGACTTGTGGGGAGGCTGAGGCGTTCCTGCGCCTGAGCGCGGAGCTGCCGATCGTGCAGTCGATGGGCTTGGCCACCGTCGCCCTGTCCTACCACCCCACACGGCGCAACCTCGTGATGCTGGCGTTGCAAGAGTTGCAGGACAAGCTGGGGGGATTGCCCGGGATCTCGGTGCTGTGCCGCGAGCTGCCCCACACCGGCACCGAGCCGTCCGAGCCGCGTGGGCCAAGTCGACCCAAGACCTGACCTCTCACCGGCCCGCAGCGCGACCCGTCAGCGCAAGACCGCAGAGTAGTTCGCGATCTCGCCCGTCAGCCCGTGTGCGACGAAGGGCGCATTGGCCACGCACTCGATCTGCCCTTGGACAAGGTCGCGGGTGGCGGAGCAGATCAGCACTTGCCCAGGTTGCGCGCGGACTTGCAGGCGCGCAGCCAAGTTGGCCGGCGTGCCCAGCACCGTGTAGGACAGCTGCTGCTCCGCACCGAAGTTGCCGACGAAACACGGACCGCTGGCAATGCCCATGCGCACCGCCAAGGACTCGCCCAACCCAGCCTCACGCCAAAGCGGCTGCAATTCCGATAGCTTGCCCTGCATCTCGAGCGCCATGCGCACCGCGACGACGGCGTCCTGCTGGGGACCTCGCGTGACCGGGTCGCCGAAGAACACCAAGATCGCGTCGCCGATGTACTTGTCCAGCGTGCCCTGGTGCCGGTGAACGATGTCCGTCATCGCCTGGAAATAGCGGTTCAGCAGGCGCGCCATCACGCCCGGGTCCAGTTGGGTGGTCTGGTGCGTGAAGCCCACGATATCTGAGAAGAAAATCGTCAGGTGCTTGCGCTGGCTGACCACGCCGTCGGCAACTTCTCCCCGGCGGATCGAGTTGGACAGCAGCGGCGACAGGTACGAGGAATAGCGCTGGCTCAGCTCCACAAGCTCCAACTGCGCGCGGCGCAAGGCCAATTGCAGCCTCACGCGCTGCAGCACCACCGGGGGGCGGATGGGCTTGGCGATGTAGTCGACCGCGCCGATCTCGAACCCTTCGGTCTCGTCCCCAGTCTCGTTGTTCGCCGTCACGAAAATGATCGGGATGCCGGCGGTGCGTGGGTCGGCCTTGAGCTGGCGGCAGACCTCCTTGCCGTCCATCTCGGGCATCATCACGTCCAACAAGATCAGGTCCGGCAGCGGGTCCTGGCTGCAGATCCGCAGGGCACGCGCGCCTGAGGTGGCCGCCTTGACGCGGTACTCCGGCGCAAGCGCCCGGGACAGCACCTCGAGATTCGCCGGCATGTCGTCGACCACAAGCAAAGTCGCGGTCTTGTCGGTCCCCATCTCGCTTGCTCCCCGCCGCGGCCCGCCCCCCGAAGGCCCCCACGGCAACGCAGAGTGTTCCCGATATGCAGCGAATTGTCATGGTGTGTGAACAGGGATGACCGCAAACTGTTGCACCCGGTCAAGCCTCGGGCCACACTCCGCCGGCGACCGACCCGGGGCGGAAACCGCTTCCCGCACGCCCGCCCGCGACGGAGTCGCCAGGTACCATGCCGAACAACGCCAGCAGAACCCCCGGGCGAGAGACGGTGCTGATCGTCGACGACACGCCGGCCAACATCGCCGTGCTGGTGTCGCTGCTGCAGCCTCTGTACCGCGTTCGGGTGGCCAACGGTGGCGTGCGGGCGCTTGCCGTCGCCCAGAGCGAGCCGCTTCCCGACCTGATCCTGCTGGACATCATGATGCCGGACCTGAACGGCTATCAGGTGCTCGAGCAGCTGCGCGAGCTGCCGGCGACCCGTGACGTGGCCGTCGTGTTCGTCACCGCTTTGCACCATGTCGAGGACGAGGAGCGCGGGCTCGCCGCCGGAGCCGCCGACTACATCACCAAGCCCATCCAACCGTCGGTGGTGCTGGCCCGGGTGCGCACGCAGCTGGACCTCAAGCGCGCCCGCGACATGATGCGCGACCAGAACGCGTACCTGGAGGCCGAAGTTGCCCGCCGGATGTCCGAGACGCTGACGGTGCAAGAGGTGGCCATTCGCGCGCTGGCCCGTCTGGCCGAGACCCGCGACATCGAGACGGGCAACCACCTGCTGCGCACCCAGTCGTACGTGCGGCTGCTGGCCGAACACCTGCGGACACACCCGCAGCATGGCCCGTCGATGACCGACGCCCACATCGACCTGCTGGCCAAGTCGGCTCCGTTGCACGACATCGGCAAGGTCGGCATTCCCGACTCGGTCCTGCTGAAGCCCGGTCGGCTGACGGCCGAAGAGCGCACTGTGATGGAAACCCACGCGGCGCTGGGCGCGGCGGCCATCGAACAGGCCGAGGCGGACACGGAACAGCGCATCGAATTCCTGAGTGTGGCCAAGGACATCGCGCGCAGCCACCACGAACGCTGGGACGGTGGCGGTTACCCCGACCACTTGGCCGGTCAGAACATTCCGCTGAGCGCGCGGCTGATGGCGGTGGCGGACGTGTTCGATGCGCTGACAACGCGCCGACCGTACAAGGAGCCGATGCCGTTCGGCCAAGCGGTCGACCTGATCATCCAAGGCAGCGGCAATCACTTCGACCCGGCCATCGTCGATGCCTTCTTGGCCAAGCTACCAGAATTTCAGGCGATCTGCGAGCGCAATCAGGACAACCGCGCCGCCTGATCCGGCGTTTCCGCCTGCACGACAAGCTCGGCCTGCACGACAAGCTCGGCCTGCACGGCAAGCTCAGGGTGCTGCGACCACCGGCTTGCCCTGCACCAAGCTGGCCACGAACAGCTGCAGCTGGCGATAGGCAGTCTTGTCGTTGAAGGCGACGAAGTGGCCGTCGTAGGGCAATCCGTCGAACGCGTTGGCGGCAACCGGCTGGTACTGCACCGTCACCCCCCAGGTCACGCTGCCGTCGGCGGCCGAAACTCCCAGCGATATCGGCAATGTCGCCGTCGTCATACCCAGGTCCGCCGCCATGTCGAACCACTTCGGCATCGGGTTGGGCGCCCCCATCACCCCCTGCATCGCGGCCGCAAACAGACGGGTGGTCGCGGGCGGCGCGTAGTGGTCATCATGGCCGTAAAACTGCAGAGTCGGCAGGGGCTTGGACAGCGGCGCGGCGTGCAGCAGGTGGCCCGACAGCAGAGGGTCCACGGGCTCGAAGTAGGTCGCCAGCAGGTTCAGGACCGGGTGGCGCTCGTCCAGGTTCAGCTCCTGCAGCACGAACCGCAGGCCCAGCGACGTGTCGATGGGCATCGTCTTGCCCAACAAGCCGTGGATCAACGACCCGCCCGCGCCGGTGAACACCGCGCCAGCGATGCCCTTGCGATACGGCAGGATGGCGGGGCCGGTCGTGCCGCCCTGTGAATGTCCCATGAAGATCATGTGGTTGGAGTCAAAGTGCACCACCCCGTCCACGCCTGGCAGCAAGCCTTGATACGCCAACGCCCAGCGCTGCAACGCCACAAGGTCCGCCGCGCCCTGCAGGAAGCCGCCGCGCGACGCCACCGGATTCGCCACGTTGTAGACCAACTGACCGGGGTCGATGTCGGCGCCGCGACGGGGTCCGTGCATGGGCATGTCGAGGGTCAGGGTTGCGACGTGGACCTCTGCCCCGGTCGGCAGCGTGATCGTGCCCAAGCCGTCCCCCAACGCATCGGCGCCGGAACGGAACGAGCCATTGGTTCCATGCGCGAACAGCACCACCGGCCACCCGTCCGCGGGCATGCCCGTCTTGGGAATCGTGACGGCCATGCAGACGTTCTCGGTGCCCGCCGCGACCGGTAGGCCCCCTTGCCAGTTCAGGCCACCGCCCTCTTCCAGATACGGCCGCGTGCCGTGCTGCCAGACGGGAATCTGCAGCCTGGTGTGAAACTCATGAAATACGTTCGATGTTTTTGACGGACAGCCGCGCGGATCCGGCACCCCGGCCTTGCCCTCGTCGGACTGGGCCCAATCGGGTGTCGCACACGGTGAGGTAACCCCTGGCGAGCAGCGGACCATCGGCTGCGACAGCTTGGCCAGCAGAGCCTGCTCAGCCGCCTGATTCAGGGCCTTGACGGTCTCCAGCGGGTGGCCGGTCGAGAAGACGGTGGCCTGAACGACACGCCCCGGATCCAGTCCCAGCCCCGGCAGCGCCGCGCGCACCCCTTCGTACAGCTTCCACGCCGACTCAAGCGCGGCGTCGTCTGGCGGGGTCGGCGCCAACACCGCGAACAGGTCGGCGGAAGGCAGCGCGCCTGCGCCGGGCTCGACGGTGCGAACCGCATCGGTGACCAGCACGGCGTAGGTGGTATCCGGCTCGAGCAGCAGCCCCCCGCGCGGACGCACGTGGATCCGGTTGCCGCACATGTACTTGTCGCGAGCCGCCATGAACGAAACGTCGATCGGCAGCACGGCGCCCGGCGTCAGCCGGATCAGGCGCACGGCAGGGTCCAGCCCCTGAGTCGACAGCGAGGCCGGGTCCAGCTCGCGGTTGAAGCGCAGGTAGACCCCGGCCGACAAGCCAAAGCCCTTCGCCTCGTTGCCCAGCGCGGCAGCCACCCGATCCACCACGTCGAACCCGACGACGCCGGGGCCAGGGCGAGGGTGGTCTGCAAGGTCGATGAAGCCGTCCTTCAGTCTCAAATCATTGGGGAATGGCAGGTCGTAGAAGGGCGTGTTCTCACCCTCGCGTGGCACGCGGAACACGCCTTGGAAGGGCTGGTCGGCCTCCTCGGCCTCGGCACACTCGACCCCGGGAAACAAGTCGGGATACAGGACCAGGCTGCCCGCTACGCACTGCATCCGCTCGGGCGAGCAGGCAAGTCCAGGAAGACAGTCCAGCAAATTCTGGCACTTGCCGCCGATGTCCTTGGCACCCGGATGCACCAGATGGCACTCGCCCGCAACGCCGATCTGCAGGCACTGCAGGCCGGACTGACACTCGACGGCGGTCACGCACGACTCGCCCACGCCCATCTTGCCGGCCAGCGAGCAAAATCCCGACCAGCCGCACTGCATGCCCGGCAGGCACTCCGCCGTAAGCAAACACGCGCCATCTTTCGCAGTCTTGCCCATGGGCTTGCACTTGGATGTCGAGCACGCAAGGCCAACCCGGCAGTCCGGCGTCGCCTTGCACGACTGATTCACGCCCTTTCCTGCGAATCGCGGCAGGGGCGCCGCATCGCTCTGCGCGTCGGTGACGTCGTGTTGGAACGCACCCTCGCAGCCGCCGGCCAGCGACAGACCGGCCACCCAAACAGACAGCAGCGCGAGCGCGCCACGGTGCAGTCGCCACAACGCCTTCACAGCTTGCCCCCCGCGATGTCGAGCACGCTCAACACGACCTCGGGCTGGAAGTCGAACAGCACGCCGCCGCCGGTCAGGCGCACTGAGTACACGTCCGGCTGGGCCACCGACAGCCGCTGGTACACCTCGACCCAAAGGGGCTGGCCACCGACGATCGCCTTGCGAATCTCCCGAGTCACGTGTGCTTCGGGGTCGATCTCGAAGCGTCTGGGCGTGTCGGGCGCGATCTCCATCAGCCACGGCCCCTGCACAAGGACCGTCTCGTCCGTGCTATCCGGCATCGCAAGTCCCAGCTCGAAGTCGCGGAACAGGCCCGTGATGTCGGTGTCCTTGCCGCCCTGCAGCTGCTTGAAGGCGAGCTCGTAGAAGCGCATCCGGACCTGGACAATGGCACCGGGCGAGGTCCCCGTCAGCATCCCCGCGACCTTCTGCGCGGTGGCCTCGTCGATCAGCTGGACCTGGTAGCGCGTCTCCAGCCGCATGCCGACAAAGCCCTTGCACTCTTCCTGGCAGCGGTCGGGGCTGCCGCAATTCACAGCCGTCACGGCCAGTTGCCGCAAGTTGCCAGACGTCGCCAGCACCTCGGCCTGCTTGACCTCTCCCCGGCACTCGCCCGTCAGAACCATCAGCCCTTGCAGGTGCGCCAGTGTGCTTGCCTCATACGACCCGGGCAGCCCCGGCAGCTCGGGTGGCAGCGAGGCCCCGGTGACCAACTTGTCGCCAATCAAGGCGTCGATGCTGGGCCAGCGAAAGTCGTAGCTGACCCGCTGCAGCTGACCGGGGCCGATGGTCAGCTCGGTGGCCGCCTCGACGAATCCGCAGGCGGTCGCCGACAGGCACGCCAGCCCAAGCGAGAGACGCTGGATCGCACGCAGCCAAGTCATTGCGCCCCCCCGCCATACCCGAAGCCCAGCTCCAGGTTCATGTTGAAGTCCACGACATGCTTGAAGAAGCTGTCGGGGCCGATGCCGTAGGGGGTCAGGGCCTCTGCGTTGATGTGCAGCCAGTCCGCCAGCCGATAGCGGGCCTTGACCAGCAACAGGTCACTGGCGGTGCTGTTCCAAGCGACAAGTTCGGCGGCGGCGGTGGCGTTGCGGCGGTGCAGGGTCGCCAGCAGCTGCAGGTTCTCCCACCGGGGGACTTCCATGTGGACAAACAGGTGGTTGTCCGGAGTCAGGTCGTTGACCTCCAGCCCCGCGGCAAACGCGAACCAGTCCCCTGCCTTCCAGCTCGCCTCAAGGTAGCCGCCACCCACCATGCGGTCCGTCGGTCGGCCCAAAACCTGCTGCAGCTTGGTGCCGTTCGGGTCGGCCCAGCGCTTGTCCAGGCGATACTGCACGCGCTGGACCTCGTACAGCACGTCGAAATAGCCGGGCAGGTAGTTGCCTTCGTACAGTCGCGCCTCGGCGCGAAAACGCAGGGCGTGACGGCGGTTTTCGCCCAAGTTCAAGCGAAGCAGGTGTCCCCAGGTCGCACCGCCGGGACGCACCTCGCGCGTCGGCACGTGGACGAAGCCCGGGGCGTCGGGATTGTCGGTCGGCAGCCCCGAGACCAGCCACGAGCCGTCCACGTAGGTCTTCCAGTCGACCGCCGGGGTATCCACGAGCTTGATCTCGACATCGGCACCATAGGCCACGACCTGAGTCGACAAGTACACGGGTTGAAAGCTCTTTTGGTCGATTTCGTACTCGCGCACCCGCCGCCCGTCGTCGTCAACGTCGGACAAGTCGAGTCGATTGCGCAGCGGCGCGTCCAGATCGGCCACCGCCGACGCCCCCAGCGAGAACGAGCGCAGCAGGTAGTTCTTGCGGTCGATGAAGCTCAGAGGCTTGAAAAACACCAGTGCGCCCATGACGTTGGGCGCAGTCACGTCGTTCAGGAACGTCTCCGCGCCGCCGTAGTCGCCGAACCCGTCCAACTGCGCGCTGACCCGCCGCGTGTTCAGGTTCACGTTGGGGTTGTAGCGACGCAGCTGCGTGCCGTGGCCCAGCGTGCTGGCCTTGAAGGCGTTGATGTCCAAGTAGAAGTGCTCTTCCTTGCCACCGTACTGCAGCTGGCGAATCACCTGGGCGAAGTCGCTGGGCTCGTTCCAATCGTCCGTGCGCAAATTTCCCAGTGCGTTCCAAGCCTTGTCTGGCCGCGAGTCGTACAGTTCCAGCCGAATCGGCACACCCAGCGACATCGTGATCGGGCGGTCCGCCAAGGTGCTGGACCAGTTGAATTCCGGGGTCACTGCGCCGAAGTACTGGTCGCCGATCCGTTCAACACCCAACACCACGCCCAAGCGGTTCTGCCACGGCACCAGCCCCATCGCACCCACGTTGGCCAGCTCGCCCTCGATGAAGCGATCGCTGCGCTTGGGCGGTGTCTTGACCACCGGCCGCGCGACGGCAGTGCCGGCAGCCGGGGGCACCGCGCCGGCTTTGCCACCGGCGGGCGGGACGGCAGGCTGGTCCGACGCCACCGCAGTCGCTGCGGCCGGCAAGGGCACTGGGGTTGCAGCGGGAACGGGAGCCCGCTTGGGGGCAGGTGCTTCTTGCACAAAGTTGGGCGGTGGCGGCGGCGGGTCGTCCTCTTCAGCCGACGCGTGCCCGGGCCAGGCCGCGAGGGCCAGCGCGAGACAGTAGCCTGTGCTGGCCCAGAGCGCCCTCATCGTGCCGCCTTCGTGTCCTTCGGACGAGACCCGACGACGCCGTGCCCTCAGACGCGGTTCATTCTTGTGCGGGCCTGCTGCGGTGTAAAGTCCGAACGTGAGGCGCGAACGGTGTGACGCGTGGCGGCAAGGGTCCCCTTCCGGGCGATGCAGGCACGCCGGACGCCTACGGGCAAGCCACCAGGATCCGCAGGTCGTCGACCAGCACGCCGCGCCCGGTGTTGTACAGCGAGTCGATGCTGTTGAAGCTGAACTCCAGCTGCACCTGCTTGCCCTTGTACGCCGCCAGCGACAACGTGACGTCCATCCACCCCTTCAGCGAGAACCCCGCGGATCCCTTGGTCCACAGCGTCGCGCCCTTGGCTCCGTTGACGATGGGGGCGATCTCGAGCCGGTCGTAACTGACGTCCGCCTCGGTGTCCACGTACAGCCAAAACCGCGCGGAAGCGACCTGGTTCATCGGAAGTGCAACCACCGGCGTGCGGGCGGTGCCGGACGACGACCCGAAGTCAAAGCTCATCGTGGCGGGATAGCCATAGTACAGCGCACCGGGAGCCGACTTGGCGGGCGAGGCGTTGGCCCACAACTGCCAGCCCTTGGCGGCCCCCGCGCTGTTCGACAGCTGCATGCCCTTCAGGTCGCCTCCGTCAAACGCGTTCGACCACAGCTCTGGCACGCAACAGCCGGGCGCATTCGTGGGCGCGTACCCGCACTTGTGCACACTGCAGGTGTCCAGGGTGCACAGGTTGTCGCCGTCATCGCAGTCCGAGTCGACGTTGCAGCAGCCCTTGACCTCAGTGAAGACACACGCCTCCGCGCCGATGTCGCAAGTGTCCGTCGTGCAATCGTTTTTGTCGTCACAGTCGGTGTCGACCGTGCAGCAGCCGGTCGGAGGACACAGGTTGCACGAGTCGTTGGCCGCCCCCGGAGTGCCCTTGTCGCCGCCGGGCAGCGCGGACTTTGCCTCGCACCACAGGGTCGCGTCGCCGTTGTCGGTGGCGTTGAGGTGGCCTGGGTCCAGCGTCATCGACGCGCCAATGGTGACCGGGAAGCCGACGTTCTGGCAGTCGGGCGGCTCGTTGGGTTCGCCGCACAGCGAGCCCTTGGGCTGGTAGACGACTTGGTCGATCACCACACCGTTCCAGACGACCACCACCGCGTCCTTCGCCCCGTTGTCCAGTCCAAACGGCGGGTTCTGTCCGGCCACGGTCCACCCGAAGGCCAGCGAAGCGCCGCCGTTCACGGTCACGTCGGTCGCGCCGCCGACCGCGAGGAAGCCGTGCCCCGGGACCAACAGCGGCCACGGACTCGCCAGCACCACCTTGTCCTTGCCTTCATCGCGCAAGACCCAGCCACGCACGTCGATCGGCTCATCCGACGGATTGTGCATTTCGACCCACTCGCCCACGGCGTCGGCCACCGCCGTCGGGTTGACCATCGCCTCGCTGACCAGCAGGGCCCCGGGCGCAAAGTTCTCGATTTGGCATGCGGGGTTGCAGCCGTCGCCGGGCACCTGATTGCCGTCGTCACAGCCCTCGAACAGGTCGACCTTGCCGTTGCCGCAGGTCGCCAGATCGCACACATCGCCCCAGCCGTCGCCGTCGGCGTCCTTCTGGTCTACATTGACCTCGAACGGGCAATTGTCGCACGCGTCGCCGATGCCGTCGGCATCCAGATCGTCCTGGCCGGGGCTGGGCACCGTGGGGCACAGGTCGCAGGCACTGCCGATGCCGTCCTTGTCCGTGTCGGTCTGCGCAACATTGGCCAGCAACGGGCAGTTGTCGGTCGGATTGGTCACGCCGTCGCCGTCAGAGTCTTGGCCGACAGGGGCGCACGAGGGGTTGGCAGTGCCCGGCGTGCCGAAGTCTGCGCTGCCGACCAGCAGGGCCGTGGTCGCGTGGCACCAGTTCGCCGCGACGTCGTTGTAGAAGGGCGTCAGGTGCTGCGGATCGACCTGCAGGGCCTTGCCGGACTGCGGTGCGGGGGTGGACACGCCGTAGTTGACCGTGTCGGCGACCTGCCCCAGCGCCGTCTTGAGCGTCAGCTTGTCGCCCGCGTCGTCCAGCTGCACGTCCTGCCAGATGTAATCGACCTTCACGCCGCCGTTCTTGGCCTTGTCCTTGCTGCGCCCGAGCACCAGATACTGGCCCGGCAGCACCGACAACGCCGGGGCCGCGGGAAAGACGTGCGTGCCGCCCTTGCCGGTCTCCAGCTTCCATCCGTTCAGCGAGAGCGGTCGGCTGTCGGCGTTGTAGACCTCGACCCACTCCGCCGTGGCATCCGAGCTGGTGGCCGAGTGCGCGAACACCTCTGACACCATCAGTCGATTCAGCTGTACTTTGGCCTTCTTGCAGGTCTTCAGGCAGCCGTCTTCCTCGTTCGCGTTGCCGTCGTCACACGCCTCGGCGTAGTCAAGCTCTGCGTCGCCGCACTGTGCCGGGTCGCACGCGTCGCCCTTGCCGTCGCCGTCCAGATCGAACTGATCCGCGTTGCCGTCCTGCGGGCAGTTGTCGCAGGGGTCGCCGTAGCCGTCGCTGTCCGTGTCGGCCTGATTGGGGTTCGAGACCTTGGGGCAGTTGTCCACCACGTCGTCTGCGCCGTCGTTGTCGGTGTCGGGTGGCGGAGGGCATGGCGGGTTGGCCTTGCCGGGTGTGCCGAAGTCCCCCATCGCCATCGGGGTCGTCGCAGCGCACCAGTGCAGCGCGTCGTCGTTGTCGGTGGCCTGCAGGTGGCCGGGGTCCAGCGCCAGTGCGTGCCCGGCCGCATTCTTCTGCATCCACGTGGGGTTCCATGCCACCGTGTCGATGTCCACGCTGAGCTTCGACGGCCCCGAATCATAAGTCGCCCGCAGCACCAGACTGTCGCTGACGTTGCCCAAGGCCACGTCGTCGCCGTACACGTAGGCGGCCGAGTAGCCGCCGTTCTGCTTCACGTCACCCGAACGACCCAGTACTGCCGCCTCACCCGGCGGCACCCACAGCGGCTTGCAGTGGTGCACCACGTGGGTCTGAACGCCGGCCTTGTCCGTGACGGTCAGGCCGTTCAGGTCGATGGGCGCATCGGTCGTGTTGTGGATCTCGAACCACTCACCCTGCTCATCCGACACGGCTGCGGGCTGGATCAGGATCTCGGAGACGACCAGATCGCCCTTGTTCATCGCCTGCGGCTCGGGCGCCGGCCCGGACACGTCGCAGGGCGCCTCGCACGTCCCCTGCCGCGTCCCCACCAACCCCTCGTCGCACTCGCAAGCAACCCCTCCCGGCACGGCGACGCACACGGACTGCCCCGGCTGCACACACGGATTGGGGTCGCACGGGTCAGCGGGCTCGACAACCTCAGGGGCAACATCGGGTTCGACAGCATCGGTCAGCTCGACATCGACCGCGGCCTCGGGTTCGGCGTCGATGAGCGGATCTGCATCGGGCTCAGCGTCGATGACCTCGTCGGCGTCCTTGGCGTCGGTCTTGGCGTCGGTCTTGGCGTCGGTCTTGGGGATTGGGACATCGAAAGTCTCAAAATTGAGGCCACCTGTAGACCCGGGGTTGGTCGGCGACGCCGTGCAGGCGACGAGCACGACCGCCACGAAGGACCAGGACACCGACATCGAAAGGACACGGACGCGCATGGTTCTCCGAGAACGCTAGGTCGGTCGTTGGCGGCGGGGGGGGTGAGCTAGCTTAGACATTTCCACGGGTCCCGGGCAAGGGGACAGTTCACCGCATCCCCTGCTTCTGCCGGACTCGCCGCACTGCGCGGCCCTCACCGTGCTCTCTTGCGACCGTTTGTTGCCTGAGGGTCGTGGCGGTTCTTGCCGACCCCGGTGGTGGTCGCGCTGCTGCTCTGCACCGTCCCGGACCGGCCACCCCCAAAGAACCGGGCAGGAATGGCTTCTTGCCACCGCCCCCAAAACGAATGGCCAGATGCGGGAGAAAGTGAAGCCATGTTGCGTTTGTCGCCACATTTGTATAGGAGCACACCAGAGGCTTCGCTCTTCAGCGCGAAGTCCGTCCAACCTTCTCGAGGGGCCTGCGATGCAACACGATTCATCTCTCGGCCGGTGCAGTGCCGGATTCGCCGCCATGGCGCTGGTCATGAGCCTGTCTGCGGTAGCCTACGCGGCCATCCCCAGCGTGACGCAGATCGAAGGCGCACTGGCGGCCACGGGCGGGGGCCCTGTCTCCGACGGCGCTTACGCCATGACGTTCTTGCTCTACAAGGATGCCCAAGGCGGTGCTGCGGTCTGGACGGAGGGGCCCATCGATGTGGCCGTCGTCAGTGGGTCGTTCTCCCACGACTTGGGGGCCATCACGCCGCTGACGCAGGACGTGCTGAAGGCTTT
The DNA here is from genome assembly GCA_964447285.1 of uncultured Enterobacteriaceae bacterium. Classification (GTDB taxonomy): domain Bacteria; phylum Myxococcota_A; class UBA9042; order UBA9042; family UBA9042; genus CAJBNH01. The sequence goes on from CAYURO010000008.1 coordinate 164,730, forward strand.
GGCCGGTCAGGGCTTTCTGGCGCTGAAGGTTGGTCAGGACCCCGAGCTGACCCGCAAGCCCTTGCGCTCCGCCTCGTTTGCGCTGCGCACAGCGGTCGCCGAGGGCTTGGACTGCTCGGGCTGCCTGACCGCCGCTCAACTCGATGCCGGGGTGTTGCAGCCGTACGCCAAGACGGCGACGCTGGCCAAGGTCGCCACCAGCGGCAAGTTCTCTGACCTCGAGGGCGGCCCCGACCTGTCGGCGTATGCCAAGCTCGCATCGTTGGCCACCGTTGCATCGACCGGCGCGTACGCCGACCTGGAAGGCGCCCCGGACACCTCGGTGTTCGCCAAGGCCGCAGACCTGTCCAAGGTCGCCACTTCAGGCAAGTACGCCGACCTGACCGACACGGCGACCCTCCCCAAGCTGGGCGCCACCTGCGGCACGGGGCTGGTGATCAAGGGCCTGAAGGCCGACGGCAGCTACGAGTGCGTGCAGTCGATGGACCCCACGGGTTTGCCCGCCGACGGCATCGACGAACTCTCCAACGGCTTGATCTGGAACCAGTTCACCGACGTCTTCGCCGCCCAGACCAAGCTGGCCATCCCCGACAACAACCCGATCGGCGGCTTCTCCGAGATCGACGTGGGAGACGTAGGCCTGGCCCAGAAGCTGACGGTCTCGCTCGAGCTGACCAACTCCGACGTCACCAACGTGCAGGTCTCGCTGTTCGACTCGGCCAACCAGCAGTACGTGCTGTGGAACAAGGGCGGCAAGAAGGGCGACGGCATCAAGACCGCGTACCCCGACCCCACCAAGACGATCTCCGGAGACCTCTCCTACTGGGTCGGCAAGAACCCCAAGGGCAAGTGGCGCCTGCAGGTGATCGACACCGCATTCCTGAACAACACCACCGACGGCGAGGTCGTGGCTTGGTCCATCAACCTTCAGACGCTGTCCAACAAGAAGATCCGCATCGCCGGCGACCTCATCGTCGAGGGAACGCTGACCAACACCGGTCTGGCTCAGCAGATTGCGTCCGGCGTGCCCAAGCCCGCGACATTCCGCTGGAACACGTTCCACGCGCACATCAACGGCGCGACCTGGAACTTCGGCGACGACGCGGCCTTGCACATGGGTGTCAACCCCTCCAGTTGGTCCGGCGGCGCCTACGCGTTCAACGTGTCGGCAGACAAGAACCTGCAGCGCATCTTCTTCGTGAACAAAGGCAGCTCTTACGGCAACGGCGCCATGATCCACAGCGAGTACTACTCGATGTACAACGACGGCAACATCGGCAAGCACCTCGCCGTGTTGTTCCGCATCAAGAACACGTCGGGCGTGAACAAGGACTGGTCGCCGACCTTCCACTTCACGGCTTACGGCGGCTGGAGCGAGTACACCAGCGTCTCGGTGAATGGCCAGAACTCCTGGACCTACACCAGCAATTGCTACAGCAACACCACCGCGCAGCCGACCTTGACGATTCCGGGCTCGCAGCCGGTATCGACCGTGATTTGGTTCGTCAGCTCGTCGCCGCCGTGGACCCCGCGTGGGTCGCGTGGCTATCGTGAGCTTGCTCTCGCGTTCAAGGCCGGAGCGATGACGCTTCCGGCGGGATTGGCTTTCGTCGATGACCTGGATACCGCTACCGGCAACTGGACCCAGTGAGTCCGGCTCGCAGAGGGCAGTTCCACGACGACGGATCATCCAAGGGAGCCTGACCATGTACCAGAATCGTAGGGTCCGCTGGTCCCGCGCACAGAAGAGGCCTTGGCTACTCGGATCTACGGTATCACTTGGGGTTGCGACCCTGTGTTTGATGCTGTGGGCCGGGTTGGCGCAGGCGGCCGTGCCGTCGGTGACGCAAATCGAGGGAGCATTGGCGGCCACGGGCGGGGGCCCGGCCTCGGACGGCACCTATTCCATGACGTTCCTGCTCTACAAGGACGCCCAAGGCGGTGCCGCGGTCTGGACGGAAGGCCCCGTCGACATCGCCGTACATAGCGGCGGTTTCGCCCACGACTTGGGGACCAGCACACCGTTGACCCAAGACGTTCTGACGGCCTTGGCCGGTCAGGGCTTCCTGGCGATGAAGGTCGGTCAGGACCCCGAGCTGACCCGCAAGCCGCTGCGCTCGGCGTCGTTCGCGCTGCGGACTGCGGTCGCGGAGGGTCTGGACTGCTCCGGCTGCATCTCCTCCACCCAGCTCGACGCCGCGGTACTGGCCCCATACGCCAAGACCGCCGCGCTTGCCAAGGTCGCCACCACCGGCCAGTTCGCCGACGTTGAGGGCGGCCCAGACCTGTCGGCGTATGCCAAGTCCGCCTCGCTGGCCACGGTTGCGTCGACCGGCGCGTACGCGGACGTGGACGGCGCTCCCGACACCTCGGTGTTCGCCAAGACGGCGTCGCTTGCCAAGGTCGCAACGACGGGCAAGTACACCGACCTGACCGAGAGCCCGACCCTCGCCAAGCTGGGCGCCACCTGCGGCACCGGCTTGGTCATCAAGGGGCTGAAGGCCGACGGCAGCTACGAGTGCGTGCAGTCGATGGACCCTGCCGGTCTGCCCG
>CAYURO010000009.1:0-37984 GCA_964447285.1 uncultured Enterobacteriaceae bacterium
CGACCGCTGGCCGCGCATCGCGCTGCTGGACCCGACCGTCGCCAACCAGATCGCGGCGGGCGAGGTCGTCGAACGCCCCGCGTCCGTGGTCAAGGAACTGGTCGAGAACAGCCTGGACGCCGGCGCCACCCGCGTGCACGTCCTGCTCGAAGACGGCGGCCGCAAGCGCATCCAGATCGTCGACAACGGCCACGGCATGGACGGCCCCAGCGCGCACCTGGCATTCGCCCGCCACGCCACCTCGAAGCTGCACACGGCCGACGAGCTGATGGACATCCGCTCGTTCGGCTTTCGCGGCGAGGCGTTGGCGTCGATCCTGGCCGTGTCGCGCGTGACCCTGACCACCCGGCGGCCCGATGTCGATGTGGGCGTGCGGCTGTCGGGCGGCGGCGGCGTGTCGATGCGCGAGGAGCCCGCCGGGTGCCCGGTCGGCACCGACCTCGTCATCGCCGATCTGTTCTACAACGTGCCGGCGCGCCTGAAGTTCTTGCGCACGCCCGCGACTGAGCTGGGTCAGGTCCTGCGCTTCATCGACGCCCTGGCGCTGGCCCGCCCGGACCTGCACCTGACCGTCACGCACAACGGCAAGCGGCTGGCCGACTATCCGCCGGACCCGGACCTGCCGCGCCGGGCGAACGCCGTGCTGGGCCGCGAGACCGCCGGTCGCCTGTACCCGATCGAGAGCCGCGAAGGCTATGACGTCACGGGTCTTCTCAGCGACCCGGGGCTGGACCACGCGGGGCCGTCGCAACTCGTGCTGCTGGTCAACGGCCGCCACATCTCGGACCGCACGCTGCAGCACGCCATCGCCGCGGCGTACGGCACATTGCTGGAACGAGGGCGTTATCCGGTGGGCGTCGTGTCGCTGCAGTGCCCGCCAGACACGGTCGACGTCAACGTGCATCCGGCCAAGGCCGAGGTCCGCTTCGTGTCCAGCCAGGCGGTGCACGCCGCAATCTCGCGTGCGGTGCGGGGGATGCTCGCTGCAACCCCTTGGATCAAGGCGCCGAATCCGGACTCGCCACGTCCAACCCCCAGCGCGGCTTGGACCGCCGGCGAGGGCGTGACCGATGTCGAGACCGGCGAGGTATTGCCTTCGCCTCGCAGCACCTGGGGCGCCTCGTCCCGACCGTCGTGGCCGCCGCCCAAGTCGTCCAGCCTGTTCCGCGGCGAGTCGGGCTGGCGTGCACCTGGCAGCGGTGGGGGATCTTCAAGCGAGACAGCGACTTGGATGACCCCGCCCGACACCGTGACTGAACCGCTGGAGACGGCCGCGCCCTTGGGCACGTTCGCGTCGCTGCGCTATGTCGGCCAGGTGGGGCGCTGCTTCCTGGTGTGCGAGACGGCCGACGCGTTGGTGCTGGTCGATCAACACGCCGCACACGAGCGGGTGCTGTTCGAGCGGTTCGTGCAGTCGTTTCGCCAAGGCGGCTTTCCCAGCCAGCAACTGCTGATTCCCGAAACGGTTCCTCTCGCCCCTGCCGAAGTTGCCGCGCTGATCGAGGCCGACGACGTGTGGCGCCCGCTCGGGTTCGATCTGGAAGCATCCGGCGAGCGCATGGTCCGGGTGCGCGCCCAACCGTCGGTCGCCCGCGCGCTCGATCTGGGCGCCGAGGTGAAGTCGCTGGCGGCGTCGCTGCTGGACGGCGGGCGCGGGCAGGCGACGGTCGAAAGGCTGGAAAGGGTCGCGGCGACGCTGGCGTGCCACGCCGCGGTCCGCTCCGGCGACTCGATGACGGCGCGCGAAGTGGCGGAATTGCTGGGTCAAATGGACGGCGTCGACCTGGCCACCCACTGCCCGCACGGCCGCCCCGTCGTACTGCGCGCCCGGCTCGACGAAGTCGCGCGCTGGTTCCACCGCACATGAGCGAAAAGCCCTTGCGTATCGCAGCGTTGGTCGGCCCCACGGCGTCGGGCAAGACCGCGGTCGCCTTGGCCTTGGCCGCGCGATTCGGCTTGCCGATCGAGGTGATCGGCTGCGACGCGCTGCAGGTCTACCGCCGCCTCGAGGCCGGCACGGCCAAGCCCAGCCCGGCGGAGCGCGCGACCGTTTCGCACCACTTGATCGACGTCGCCGAGCCCACCGAGCCGATGACCGCCGGTCGCTACGCCGAGCTCGCAAGCGTCGCCATCGCCCAGGTCCACGCGCGCGGCAACTGGCCACTGCTGGTCGGCGGTACCGGGCTGTACTTGCGGACGTTGGTGCGTGGCCTCGCCGAGATCCCGCCCGTTCCCAAGGACTTGCGCGACGCCTTGGCACACGAATTCGCCGCGCGCGGCCCCGACGCGCTGCACGCCGAGCTCGCCGCAGTGGACTCCGCCTACGCTGCCGGCGTGCCCGCCCAGAACCGCCAGCGCGTGCTGCGGGCGCTGGAGGTGTTTCGCGCGACAGGCAAGCCGTTTTCCCAATGGCATCGGGAACATGCAAGTCAACCCGACCGCTTCGCCTGCTGGACGGCGCTGCTGGACCCACCGCGAGACGCGCACGACGCCCGCCTGACCGCGCGCGCGCAATCCATGGCCGCCCCGCTGCTGCAGGAAGTCCGCTTGCTGCTTGACGAAGGCCTGCCGCCCGAGGCGCCCGCGATGCAGGCCCTGGGCTACCGCGAGGCCGTGGCGGTGGTGCGCGACGAGTTGGCGCCCGCAGCCTTCACCCAGGCCTTGGTGCGCACCCACCGCCAGTACGCCAAGCGGCAGCGGACGTGGTTCGCCACCCAGCAGCGGATCGACCGGCGACTGATTCAGGTCGAGCTGACGGAAGTGCTCGAGCTGGCTGCGGATCTGCGTCTTTGGTTCGCCAGCTAGCCGCTCAGCCACGTCCCGATCCAACGCATCAGCGGCGAGTCGTGCTGCATCGTCTGCCATGCGTCAGGCTGGGCGAAGAACCACGCGACCCGCCCGACCCAATAGCCCAGCACGACCGCAACCGCCCACAGCGCCGGCCGGGTCGGGATCTGCGGCACCTCGCGACCACGCAGCAGCGCCACGACGGCGACGCCCCACCAGCCGATCATTGCCAGAAAAGCGAATGGCGACAGTAGGTTGAGCCCCATAGCCGCGACCAGATGTCCGTGTGCCAGCTCAGCAAACGCCCGCGTCATGCCGCAGCCGCCGCACGGCACGCCGGTCGTCCAGCGAAACGCGCACAGAATCGGGCCCTTGTCGACCCAAGCGTCCAGAAGCCAGGCGGCGGCCACGATGGCCGGGACCAGCACCAGCCCGGGATGGCGCCCAAACAGCGACCGAAGCGTCGGACGCCAAGGGGCAGCGGGTGGGGTGGCGGGCAGGATCAGGACGACCTCGGCTGCACGGGGTGACGGCACAACGCCGCCCGGTGGAGGCGGATTCTGCCCCACGCCGCGACCAAGCGCGAGTCGAAGGCCGTGAATCGCCGCGCCGTGCGAAACGTCCGGTCCAGTATCCGGGCCGATGTCGGCTGCACCGACCCGAAGCGACCGCCCCGACGCGGCCCGACCTCGTGCGGGTTGCCTAAGCGCTTGGAGCGGTTTACCTTGCGCACCGAGACGTCTTGCCCGCATCGGCCCGCGTCGCCTGGAGAATCGACCATGCTCCGCCACCTCTCGTCTCTGGTCTTCACGCTCGCGCTGCTGTCCGCCCTGCTGGGCTCGGCCTACGCTCAGGCTCCCGAGGCCAGCCGGCCGCCACCGGACAGCCCACCCGCGCCCGACACAGCTGCGCCCGCGCCCGACACAGCTGCGCCCGCGCCTGCTCCGGCGCCGGCACCCGCGCCAGCGCCAGCCCCCGATGCCTCGAAGAGCGAGTCCCCCGACCGCGTCGCTGAGCGCCTGAACGAGGAAGGCAAGCGTCTGGTCGCGGCTGGCAAGTACGAGGAAGCGTTGGAGAAGTTCCACGCCGCCCTGAAGTACTACCCGCTGTCGAACGCGATCTTCAACGTCGGCTCGATGCTCTACACACTGCGCCAGTACGAAGACGCCTTTCCGTATCTGGATCAGACGCTGCGCGCGCCGCTGGACCCCCGACAGCGCGAGATCGTGACCAACCACATCGACACCGTGTTCGCCCAGCTGCGGGCCAGCCACGCCCCCGTGCTGGTCGAGACGAGCCCCCCGGGTGCCACGATCACGATCAACGGCAAGGAGATGCCCTTCGTGTCGCCGATGCGCGTGCTGATCCCGTTCGGTGCCGCCGACGTCATGGCTGTCACGACCGGCTTCAAGCCCAACACGATGGTGGTGAATTCGAGCCGCGCCGACCTGCCCAAAGACATGAAGATCCGGCTGGAGCGTGAGGAACCCGATGCCCCCGTCAGCGTGCGTTGCCCCGGTGGCGCGGATGTCTTCATCGATGGACAGATGCACGGCTTCGAGCTCGTGCGCCTGCGCCTGCTGCTGGGCCCCCACGTCGTGCGCTGTGGCAAGACCCCGAAGTCGCAAGCGTTCGAGCGCGCCGTCGAAGTCCGCCCCGGCCCCAACGCCTTCGAATTCAGCAATCAGGTCAAGTAGCTCCCGTCAGGCTCCCCCCCCCCCCTCCTGCCCCCCCCTTGAGGTTTGCATGACCACGGCGTTCCGTACCGGCCGCGATCCGCTCGGCTGCCACCGCGTTCTTGATCCGCAAGGCACGCTGCCCCAAGCCGCCGACCGACTGGACAACAGCCTGCCGCCGTTTGAGGACGAGGTGCAGATCGCCGTCGAGCGCCTCAACGTCGACGCAGCATCCTTCACCCAGCTAGAGTCGACCGGGCGGCCGGTGGCCCAGCAGATCGAGGAAATCGTCAAGCAACGCGGCAAGATGCAGAACCCGGTCACCGGATCGGGCGGCATGCTGTTGGGCCGGATCGCCGCCATCGGTCCCGCCTACGAGGGGTGCCTGAAGGGCCTGCCGGTCGGGACGCCCGTCGCCACGCTGGTGTCGCTGACGCTGACGCCCCTGCATCTCAAGCGCATTCTGGCCGTGCACCCGCACGCGCATCAGGTCGAAGTCGAGGCGTTTGCGATGCTGCCGTCCTCGGCCCCCGCGGCGGTGGTGCCGGCCGATCTCGCGCCAACGCTTGCGCTTTCGGTGCTGGACGTGTGCGGGGCTCCGGCGCTCGTACACCGGATGGTCCAGCGCGTGCCCCAGAACGGCCACATGCTGTTCATCGGCGCTGGCAAGTCCGGCGTGCTGTCGATGGCGGCAGCGCGTGCGGTGCGGCCCGACCTGAAGCTGTGGGCGATCGACCGCTACCAGGGCCCCTTGGACGAGGCATACGCCGCTGGTCTATGCGACGGCGTGCACGCGGTCGACGCAGCCGACGCGCTGGCGGTTCGTGCGGCGGTGCAGGAGTTCACGCACGGCGCGCTCGCCGACGCCGTCATCCACATGACCAGCCTGCCGGGCACCGAGATGGCCGGCATTCTGGCGACCAAGAAGCGCGGCACCTGTCTGTATTTCGGCATGGCCACATCGTTTTCTCGCGTCGCCTTGGGTGCCGAGGGCGTGGGCGCCGACATCGACTTGCTGATCGGCAACGGTTTCGTCGAGGGCCACGCGGACCTGGCGATGGATCTGGTGCGGGCCAACCCGCGACTGCGCGGCCTGATGTCGAAGCGGCTCGGTCTGTAGACCCGCCCCCCGGCTCCCTTCACCGGACAGACCACGGCAAAACGCAGACCTTGCGAGGCCTTGCGCGTCACCGTCGATGTGGACAGGGGTGGCGGGCGCTACTGCAGGAAGTTGAACTCGACGCGGCGGTTCTTCTCCCACGCTTCCTTGGTGTGGCCCGGATCGAGCGGCCGTTCTTCACCAAAGCCGACAGGAACCAACCGACTGCGCGCAAGGCCGCGGGCGACCATCGCGTTGACGACCGACTCGGCGCGCGCCTGACTCAACTTCTTGTTCTTCTTGTCAGGACCGCGCTCGTCGGTGTGGCCCTCGATCTGCACGCGGACTTCGGTGCGCGTACGCAGGGCCTCGGCAGCCTCGTCCAGAATCTCTTCAGACAGCTGGCCGACGATCTTGGCCGAATTCGTCGCGAAGTTGATCTGCCTCTTGAAGACGATGCGGTCGTCCTCGACCACGATGTTCTTGAATTCCTTGGGCGGAGGCGGCGCCTCGGGCAGCTCGTCCGGGCAGCCGTCCATGTCGTCCAGACCGTTGTAGACCTCCGGCTTGTCCGGGCACTGGTCCGACTTGACCGGGTACTCGTTGATGCCGTCACCGTCGTTGTCGAAGTCGGGGCAGCCGTCGCCGTCCTCGAACGAGTCCTTGTCCTCGGGGATGTTCGGGCAGCGGTCCTTGGCATCGGCCACGCCGTCCTGGTCGTTGTCCTCGTCGGGACAGCCGTCTTCGTCCAGGAACTTGTCCTTGTCCTCGGCTTGGTCGGGGCAGCGATCGTTCTGATCGTGGATGCCGTCGCCGTCCCGGTCATACTCGGGGCAGCCGTCGTCGTCCTGATCCTTGTCCATGTCCTCGGGGTCGTCCGGGCACTTGTCGTCGGCGTCGCACAGCAGGTCGCCGTCGCGATCCGGGCAGCAGCCTTTCTGGCCCTTGACTGCCGTGACGGCCGCGGTGTGCTTCTTCGCAAGCTCCAAGTGGTCGGCCGCGTCGATCGTGTTGCCCAGGGAAGACTCGACCCGAGCGAATTCGATGTGCGCCTCGGCCAGTGCCAGATCCTTGGGAGCGCAGTAGTACGCCGGCACCTTGGCCCCGCGCACCGCCTCGTTCAACTCCTCGGTCGTCTTGGTGACCTCGCCGGACGTCACGCACCCGACCGCCGCCAACGCCAGAGCCAAGCCAAGCGCAAAGGTGCCCAAGGCTCCTCCGCTCCTGCTGCTTTGCCTCGTCACGATCCTGTGCATGGTTGGTCCTGAAGCTAGTCGTCGCCAGAGGGGGTGAAGGCCGGCGGGCCACGGCGCGGTTCTTCCTTGCGCGGCTCTTCCGTACGCGGCTCTCCCTTGCTCCGGTCTTCCTTGGCCTTGGGGGCGAACTTCTCGCGGCGCTTCGTGCGGTCCTGTGCCAAGCGCGCGACGTCCACTGCCTTTTCCGACGCCGCTTGGCTCTGCCGCGCGAAATCGGCCGCCTGCTCGTACTTGCCGCGGCCGCGCAACTCCTTGGACTTGGTCAGCAGCGCGTCGGCGCGGGTGTATTCGTAGGGTGCGTTCTTCTCGGCTTCCAGACCCTGCGCTTCTTCGAGATCGCGGGTGGCGTCACCAATCGAGGTCGCTGCCGTGACCGATCCGCAGCCGACCGCTCCGATCAACAGGCAAGCCAGCCAAGCGTGGCGGCGGACCGGATTCAAGGGAAGCGCGAGCGGTTGCATGTGGTTCCGTGGCCGCAAGGCGGTTCGCTGCGGGAGTCTGGGCCTTGGGATGGCGCAGAACGCCGGCCAGCAGGGACGAGACCGGTCACCGTTGAACCGTTACTTTGGCCGCGCCTGCCATACGTGTCAAGGCAACCCCACCGGGACGAAATGCCGCGACCGTGCGGGGATGCGGCTGCCCGCCGCGCCTACGCCCCCCCTGCGGACTTGTCGGGTCCAGCCGGGTGCGCCAAGATGCATCGCCCACTCGTCAGGAGCCCCATGCCCTCCGCCGCTTCGCTTCCCCTGCGCCAACTGTCCTTGCTGTGCCATCTGGGCCTCGCGGGGTCGTGTCTGGTGGCTGTGGTCGTCATGGGCGGCTGCGACAAGGTCGAGACGGACCGCGCGCACTCGCTGGCACTTCACACCGCCGTGGCCGCGATCGACCACTACTCGGCACAGGCGCAAGCGGCGACCCAAGCCCACGGAACGGTCCTTGCCGCGTTTTCGCGGGCAGCCAAGGCCAGCAATCTGCCGGACTACAAGGCCGCGGTACGCACGCAAGTCCTTCCGGCAATGGATGAATTCTTGCGCACGCTGGCGGCGGTGCGGGCGAACACACCTGAGTTGCAAGCGATCCACGCGCGGCTGCTCGCCGCGTACGCACAAGCCCGACAGGAGGTCGACGCCTTCGAAGCCGGCCTGACGGAAGCCGCCGGCCTGCGTGCCTTTGAGGCCGTCCGCACCCGCCTGCACAACGCTGTTGACGCCTACCGCCGCGAGCTCTCGGCCTATTGTGCCGCCAACCAACACGCGTTGGCTCCGATTCCGCTGGTCACTGCCGTCTCCGCCACGGAGGCGCCATGACGGACACGCCCAAGCCCATGCTGTTCAAGTCGATCTGGCGCGAGGCCCGGCCCCACCAGTGGGTCAAGAACGCCTTCGTGGTCGCGCCGCTGGTGTTTGCAGGCCCCGAGCTGCTGCAGGCCCACCAAGTCGACGCGAGTCTGCTGATGAGGGTGGCCGCGGGGTTCGTGGCGTTCTGCCTGGCCTCCAGCGCCACGTACTTCATGAACGACATCCACGACATCGACGCGGACCGCGGCCACCCGGTCAAGCGACTGCGGCCGATCGCTGCGGGGCTGCTCCCCATCCCGACGGCTTGGCGCTGGTTCTGGGGTCTGCTTGCGGCCGCAGGGATCCTGTCGTTGCTGTCGGGGCCGTTCTTTCTGGCCTGCGTGCTCGCCTACTTCCTGTTGAACGCCGCGTACTCCAAGGGCCTGAAAAACGTCGCCTATGTGGATGCGCTGGTCATCTCTGGCGGCTTCCTGCTGCGGGTAGTCGCAGGCGGTGCGGCGGCGCAGGTATCGCTGTCGGGGTGGCTGATCGCGTGCATGGTGCTCCTGTCATTGTTTCTGGCCTTGGGCAAGCGCAAGCACGAGCTGCGGACGACTGGAGGCTCCCACCGTGCGTCGCTGGGTCTTTACCGCGAGTCGCACCTGAACCTTGCGCTAGCCTCCCTGGCAGTGGCCACGACCACGACCTATCTGGGCTATACCCTCGACCCGGGCACGGCGGCGCGCTTTCACTCTCACTTGCTGCCCTGGACCGTGCCGTTTCCCCTGTTCGGCCTGTGGCGGTTCATGCGGCTGATGGACGCACGCGACAGCGCCCACAGCCCGACCGAGCGGATGCTTCGGGACCTGCCCTTCACCGTGAACCTCGCGTCATGGGGCGTGATCGTGGTGCTGGTGATCTACGGACTGCTGGGGGTCGAGTCATGACCGTGCGGCAGGCAGCTGGTCTGACGGCGATCGCGTACGTGCTGGTCGCGTGCGGCAGCGCACCGACCCGTCCCGCCGAACCGCAGCAGGTGCGGCAGGGCATCGCGTCTGACGTTGCCGCGCTCTCGACCGATGCTCCGCTAGAGTTGCGGTTCAATCCTGCCCCGTGCGAGTGCCCGCTGTTTGAGGTCCGCCTGGGGACGACTTGGGTGCGCGCCGAAGTGAGCGTTGACGACGTCGATCGCGGCGCGGCGTGGCTGGCGTTCCTGAACGCCATGCCGGTCGAACACCTTCCCGTTGCCGTGCGCGCCCTTGGACGAGTTGACCGGGACGTGGTGCGCACGACGCAGGGCAGCTATGCCGTGCGGGTCGACCTGCGGACCCTGGTTTCGCCTTTGCCCCCCCCTGAGCCCGCCACGCTCCCCGACGCAACGCCGGCGACCCCGCCTGCCGACGCGGCACCGGCCACGCCCGCCGCCGATCACGGAATCCCTGCGAATCCTTGACGCCTGCCGTGCGTGTTGAACAGTACACGCAACCGGAGGTGTTCTGATGTCGATCATTCGCTCGTCTGCGCTCGCCCTGACCGTCACGGCGACCCTGCTGGCCGTTGCGATGCTCGCTCCCGCTGCGCTCGCTGCGCCCGAAGCCGCCAAGGCCGACGCGCTGAAGCTGAAGATCGTGCACAAGGACAAGGCGGCAGGCACTTCGACGCTGCGCACACTCGCGGGCAAGGAAGGTCTGTACTACGCCATCGAGGCAGATCTGGAGGGCAAGGTCGGCAAGACCGTGCGGACATTTTCCCAGCGCGCCCATCTGGTGCTGAACCTGCAGGGCGAGGTGGTGAAATTCGACCGCTGGGTGGATGTCACCGGTGCCACGACCCAGGCCAAGCTGTTCCAGTACGAGGGCGCGTGGAAGGTGGCGCTGCCGACGGACGGCCCCAAACCCCGCGTCGTGCCTGTGCAAGCCAAGCAGCCCTTCGTGGTGGTGGATGAGCGGCTGCCGGCCCTGGCGCTGGTGGCCGTCGAGCGTATGGCCGGGATTGCCGAATTCGACTACGTCAGACTGGACGATGCCACTTTTGGCCGCATGACCCAGACGACCGAGACCGTGGTCGACAAGAACGGCGACGAGTTCACGCGCATCCGGCTGCAGGGCGGCAACGTGACGATCGACGTGGTCCGCGACGAGAAGGGCAAGACGACGTTGGGAGTCATCGGCTTGGGCGGCTGGAACGCGGTCGTCGAGGGTCGCAAGCTGCCCGTCGGTCTGAAGTCTCTGCCCGCCGCCGTGGTGCCGCCCACCGACGCGACGCCGGTCGACGCCGACGTCAAGTAGCCGCGCGTCTCAGTCTCCGAAGCGCACGCGGGCTGCGTCACGCCACTCGTCAGGGAAGAAGTAGAAACCCTCGCAAGCGAAGGCGAACAGACAGGTTTCGCAGGCCGCCTCATGCCGCCGCCGTGCCTGCAAGTAGTCCTGCAGGTTCACCTCGTCGCCGCCCACGAACACCATGTGACGCTCACGCTTGCCCAGGTCCGCAAGACCGTGCTGCTGGTGGCCCGGCAGGTAGCACAGCGGCAAGTTCACGATCTGGAAGCGGATCTTGTCGCCGTGGCGGTCGATCAACGCCATCGCCTGTCGCGCCGCGTCGTGCGGGTCCGGCTGGCAGTCGGCCGACGCGCGACCAAACGGCGTCAGAAACTGCAGGTTGCACGCGCGCACGCCCCAGGCCTCCAGCAGCGGCCCCATCCGCAACAAGTGCGGCACGTTGCTGCGGGTCAGGGTGACGTTGACGCCAAAGCCCACGCCCAGCTGCTCTGCCAGCGGCCCAGCCTGCGCGATGCCGGCCGAGGTCTGGGCAAAGGCCCCCGGCGTCCCCACGTTTTCGTCGTGCACCTGAGCGTCTGGACCGTGCAGCGACACCAGCAGGTGGGTCAGCCCGCTTCGCAGCAACCGTTTGACGTTGCGCGGAACAGCGAGCATCCGACCGTTGGTCGTGACGTTGATCTCGCGGTAACCCAGATCCCGCGCCGCCCCAAGCAGCTGCAATAGCTTGGGATGGGTGGTGGGCTCCCCTCCATCGAAGTCCACGAGATCGAAGCCCTTGTCTCGGTGCTCGCGCAGGGCGGCGATCACGGCGTCGGGGTCCGCGTGCTGCTGATTGCGGTTGCCGACAGCGCAAAACGCGCAGTGGTTGTTGCAGACGTAGGTCGTGTTGACGATGACCTTGTGGGGCTGCGCCGAGGCGACGCGGACGGCCAGCGCCTGCTTGGCCACCTGCAGCTCGTCGGGCGTCCAGTCCGCCCCCCGCAGCACCGGTCGGCCTTGGAACAGAGGGCCAATGTCGCGATCCTCCCGCGCGATCCAGAGGTTGCGGGCCGTCACGTCGTCGTGCAGCGCCGTGCCGCGAATGGGCACCGCAAACTGCAGCAGCGGCACGGCTCCGGTGCGGTCGTACAGGTCGACCGCGGCTTGCAGCGTCTGGCGGATCTCCGCGCGCGTTTCGTCCGGCAGGCCGACCATCCAGTGCACCGTCAGCGGCAACCCTGCGTCTCGCGCCCAAAGGGCCACGCGTTGCGTCGCGGTGAGGTCGAACCGCTTGCCGATCAGGGTGTTGGTGACGCGGTCCGTCGCGCTCTCCGCCGACACCGACAGCTGCCCCGTCCGCGCCGCCAGCCGCTGCACCTGAACCCGCGTCAGGCGGTCAGCACGCAAGCCGTTCGGCAAATCCAGTTGCAGATCCAGCGACTCTACGACATCGAGGAGGTCATTCAGCGCCTGCTCCGTCGGATTCGCCAGCTCGTCCAGCACCACGAGCCGCCGCACGCCGTACGTGTCTTGCAGCAGCCGGGCGTGCCGCAGCAGTGCATCGCTGCTCAGGCGGCGGTAGGCGTGCCCCGTGTGTCCGGCGCGCTGCCACGGGTTCGACGTGCAGAAGGAGCAGCGAAACGCGCACCCGCGGCTGGTCTTGAAGGGAGCGAGCGGCGGCTGGTGCGAGAAGATCGAGTGCTTGGGCAGGGTTTGGTGCACCCGTGCCAGAAAACGCTGAAACCCCGAGAAGTCGATCAGGTCGTAGGCAGGCAGCGGCAGGTCGTCCAGCGGCACGTCGATCGGCCCCGACGACGCGATGCGCTGCTCGGGTCGCTGGCGGACGGCCAAGGCGCGCACCAGTGGCTCGAGGGTGCCCTCCGCCTCAAACGCCTGCCCCCATTCGCAGCCCAGCTCGTCCAAGTCCGCTTCATCCCAAGCGATCCGGTGCATTCCGCCCACGTCGCAGTCGGCCAGCACGCGCGGAACACCGGGCCAGCGTCGCTGCAGCGCGTCGGTCAACCGCCGGATCTCCGCCGCCGCCACCCGTGCGCGCAGCCAGGGCGAGTTGGCGATCACGACGACGTCAGGCGCCAAGTCCTCAAGGTGATGGAGGAACCCGGCCAGCGCCACACCGAACCGCAGCCGACCGTCGGGCTCAACCGCCAGCTTGGACGTCGGCAGGCAAAACGCATCCAGGACGGTCACGTCGTGTCCTGCAGTCCGCAGCCCCGCCGCCGCCTGCCACAGCCCCAAACCTGACAGCGCCGGGTAGTCGATGTGATCGACGTCCACCAGCAGCGGAGGTTGCAGAAGGAGCAGGCGGGCCACGCGCACCTCGAATCGGTCCGGGGGCTCCGTGCGTCGAAGCATGGGCTGGCCCGGGCGGCGAGTATCCGGGCGACGGATCCCGCGGGCAAGGCGATTCGACGTCTGCCTGTGCCGATCCCGCCGCGAGACCGGCCCGAAACGCTTGTGCATCGCCCGGGCGGACCTTAGGCTGGCCGGGCAACGGGGAGCCAGAAACCATGTACACGGGCCCACGACAACCCAACACACTGCGGCGGCGCGGCCTGATTCGCCTGCTGGTCGGCCTGCTTGCGTTGGGTCTGGGGGCGGTCGTTACCTCTCCGCCCGCCCACGCGTGGAGCGCCCGCAAGACCGATCCCCCCAAGAAGCCCGGCAAGCCCAAGTCCACCGCCAAACCCAAGTCCACCCCGACCCAAGCCCCACTGCCGGCCGCAGCCCCCTCGTTGCAGGTCCGAGTCGACGCACTGCTGGCCCGCAAGCCGAATGTGCCGGGGGCAGAGGCGCTGAAGCTGCTGCGCGAAGCCGTCACCGAGCGGCAAATGGCCTTGGCCGTCGCAGTTGCCGAGGCGATGGCCGCGTCTGCCAAGACAAGCCTGTCCGTCCTGACGGAAGCCGCAACGGTGTTGGGTCAGGACTACCCCGTGCAGCGCAAGCTGTGGCAGCGGGCGTGGCAGGCGGGCAAGGGCGACCGGCTGCTAGGGCGCGTCATTGCTGAGGGCTGGTCCGACGCGCTGCTGGCGAGTGGTGATGCCGTCGAAGCCCGCAAGGTGCTGGAATTTGCCCTGTCCCGAGCCGACCGCGGCGCCCGCAAGTCCCTGTTCGAGCGGCTGGTCGCCTTGGCGCGGCTGGAGGGCGACCTGACGACGCTGGTCGAGCAACTGCGCGGCTGGAATGACCCCGACGCCGTGGTGCTGGCCTCTGGGCTGCTGGAAGAGGAGGGCGACGACGACGGGGCGGTCGAGGAATTGCGCCGAGCTGTCAAGCAGTTCCCCGCTCACCCCGGTCTGCAAGCGGCGCTGGTCGACCTGTTGGGTCGCTTGGGTCGCCGGGAGGAACTGCAAGCGGCCGTCGCACAAGTGGTTCGCCAAGCGCCTGGCGACCCGATGCCGTGGCTGGTCGTTCTGGATGCCCACATCGCCGTGCGCGACGTCGAGGCTGCGCGGGACCTGATCGACGAGCTGGCGCGCAAGCACCCGCGCAACGACGTGCTGCTGGAAGCCTTGATCGATCGCGAGCAGCGGCTGGACGACGACCCCCACCGCGTCGAGCGACTATACGAGGCGCTGCTGGCCGCCGCCCCCGAAGAAGCGCAGTACGTCGAGGCCTATGCCGAGTGGCTGCTGGGGCGCGCTGACGAGGCCAAGGCGCTGCAGGTGCTGGGGCGTCTTGCCAAGCTCAAAGGCGGAGAATTCGACGGGTTGCAGCGACAGGCGTCGCTTCTTCTCGCCCAGAACCGACTTGCTGCGGCCCGTGCGGCGGCGCTGCGGATGCAACAGCTGAAGCCGGATGACCCGCGGGCCGTGCGGCTGTTGGCTCTGCTGGACGAGCGAGAAGGGCGTCTGCCGGATGCCGAGCGTCGCTGGCTGGGCTTGGCCGCGCTGTCCGACAAGGCCACACCGGGGGACCGCGCCCGCGCAGCCGAAGCGCGTCAGGCGCTGGCCGCCCTGCTGCGACGAGCGAAGACGCTGGGAACCCGCACCGCACAGCTGCGACAACAGGTGCTCGGGGGGAAGAACGACCTCGGCATGGCCCTTCTGCTGATCGAGCTGGAGGGCCAACTGGACGGCGATGTACCGCCCGCCAACCCCGCGACTTGGGCCGCGCTGACCGCGCAGCTTGTGCAAGCGTTCCCCGGCGATGCTGAGCTGCTGACCGCACTGGCGCAATTGTCCATTCAGCGCAACGAGTTGGAGCAAGCGCTGCCGATTCTCGACCGGCTGGGCGCCTTGGACCCGGACGCCGCCCGCCCACTGCTCGCCGGCATTGTCGAGGCGGCGCTGGCTCAGGGTCGGCAGCAGGTCGCCGCGACGGCAGAGGGCATCCTGACCGCCGAGGGTCCCTCGACGGGCGTGCGCGCGGACGGTCCCACGTTGCTGCGCTTGGGCGAGGTTCACCTCCGCTACGGCGACACTGCACACGCCGCCGCCCTGTTCCGCCGTGCCGCCGCCGCAGACCCGCGCGACACCCGCGCGACGGCTCGCCTCGCAGCTCTGTTCCGCATCGCCGGTGACTCGCAGGAAGAGGAGAGGGCGCTTCGTGAAATCGTGGTCCGCGCCCGAGACGCCGACGAGCTGGAGACCGCTGGCCAGCGCCTGCTGACCCTTGCGCTCGCCGCCGGGCGGTCTGCCGAGCTGGTGCGCTGGCTCGACACGATTCAGCCCCAACACACGCAGGGAGAGGCCATCGAGCGCTTCCGTCTGGCGGCCTACGACGCCTGGATGCGCAACGCCGCGCTGGACCGCCAGCTCGGTTCCACCGGGCCGGATCCAGTGCCCAGCCCGGTCGGAAACGCTCTGGCGAGTGGCGATTTACCCATGCAGGTCAGGGCGTTGCGACAGATCACCTTCCTGGGACGACCGGTACCGACCGCAACCGCCCGGCAGCTGCTCCACAGCCCCAACCCGATCCTGCGGCGCGACACGGCCTTGGCGCTGGGAGCGTCCGGCACCGAGGCTGCGGCGCGGCTGCTGGTGGAAGTCCTGAATGAAGGACAGGAAAACGATGAGGAGGTCGCCCGCGCCCAGGTCGTGGCGCTCGCCCGCCTTCCGGCGGTGCCTGGCGCTGCACCGCAGCTCGTGTCCCTGCTGTCGCGCGCCGAGGGTGGTTTGGCGGCCCTGTCGCTGGGTCGCACGGGCGGCCTCACGGCACTTCCCGAGCTCATTCGCGCAGTGTTGACTGGGCTTCGCGTCAACCAGCCGGCCGCCATCCTGGGTCTTGGCGCGCTGTTGGGCCGGCACCGTCAGCGGGTCGAAGTCACTGGCGCGACGGCGCTCTTGTTCGATCAGGTGCTGATCGAGGCGATGCGTGGCCGTGACTCCCTGCGCGATGCAGCGCTGCTGTGGGCGCTTGCCGCCACCGGCCACCCTGACGCGCACCGAGAGCTGCTGCAAATCGCCGTCCTGCACGACCAGCGCGGGATGCGCCGTCTGGCTGCCCGTCTCGCTGCCGCCCCTCAACCGCCCGTGCTGCCTGCGAACCCTGAAGTGCCGAGCGACGCCGCGATGCTCCACGAGGCTCGCGACCGCCAGGTCCGCGCGGTGCTGGGCCCGTGGCTAACAAGCACGCCCGACGACCTGCGGCCGGTTCTGGTGACTCTGGACACCGAGCTGGGCCAAGCGGCGAAAGAGAGCGTACTGCCGACTGCCGGCCCTGAGCGACTGGCCGAGTGGTGCGCCACCTGGACCGAGGCGTGGCCGGCGGGCGGCGCCGTCGACCAGCTGTGCCGCGGTTCCGCAGCGGCCGTGAAGTGAGATCCGCTCGCACTGGCCGGTCCCTTCGGCCCCCAGCCCCCCCCTCACGCCCTTTCCCTCCAAGCGAGGCGACAGGTATACTGCCCGGTCACTGCCACGCGCCCGTCTCTGGGCCGCCAGGAGGCGTCATGATCGCACCCTTCGCGCGTTCCCGAGCCCTGCTTGCGCCCTGGCGCAGCCGACCGGCTTGGGCGCTCGCCTTGGCGCTGTTCTTGTTTGCCGGGTGCGCCCAGGAAGTCGTTGAGTACGACACGCTGTATCTGGCGATCTCCAGCGAAGCCCCGATCAAGGGCTCGATCACGCACTTGGATCTGGCGGTCCACAATGTCCCGGACGCCCCGGCGTTCAAGCTGCCTGAGGATCCCGCCGACCCCGCCTATGCTTTTCCGCTGCCTGCCGGTCGCAGCATTGTGGCGCAGCCCTTCACGGTCAAGGTCGCGGCCGGAACGAACCCTGGACCTGTGCAGCTGCGGATCCGCGGACTGGAAGGCAACGTCGTCCTGACCTCGTTCAGCGGCGTGGTCGACACCCGGCAGAAGGGCATGGTCGAGATCGTGCTGCGCGCCCCCAAGTCCGACTGCGACGCGGACGGCGACGGCACAACCGACTGCACCAAGGCCGGCTGCTGCCTGAAGCCCGAGCAGACCGCATCCGACTGTCTGGACGACGGCACAACCGACGACAAGACCAAGCTGCCCAAGGGCTTCTTCGCCAGCCCCTTCAATCAGGAGAGCGCCTGCACCCAGTGCGGCAACGGCATCGACGAGGACTGCGACGGCTCCGACACCCCCTGCATCGACGGCGACAAGGACGGCGTCGCCGACTGCCTCGAAACCAACTGCGGTCCAGGTGCCATCACGGACCCCAGCGTCCACCCCGGTGCCCCTGAGCTGTGCGACAACAAGGACAACGACTGCGACGGTACGGTGGACGAGGACCTCCCGCTGCTGGGCCCGGACGGCGGACGTATCTCGGCCAAGAAGGGCGATGCGTGCGGCTTGGGCTTGTGCGCCGGCGGCACCGTCGTGTGCGGGCCAGCCGGGGTCGATGGCCTGTCCACCTCGCTCGTGTGTTCGTCCGACGCCAAGAAGCAGGCGCAAGAGAACTGCGACAACCAGGAAGACGACGACTGCGACGGCAAGATCAACAACGGCTGCGCGCTGGAAGACATCGACGGCGACGGCGTGAAGAACGGCGAGGAGGACAAGGCCTGTGCGTTTGAATTCGCCAAGTACCACGCAGAGTTCCACCCCGGGGCCCCCGAGCCGTGCTGTGTGACGGGCAAGGACGTCAAGCTGTGCGACCAGAACTGCGACGGCAAGACGACCGCCTGCGACGCGACTGACAAGGACGGCGACGGCTCGCCCGCCTCTCTGGACTGCGACGACAACGACCCGACCGTGTACCCCAACGCCCCTGAGAAGTGCGGCGACGGCAAGGTGCAGGCCTGCTTCGGCAAGGACCCGGCGTGCGCGTCGGTCACGGACAAGGACGGCGACGGCTGGAGCCCGCCCGTCGACTGCAACGACAACGACCCGAAGATCCACCCCGCTGCCCCTGAGCTGTGCGACGGCGTGGACAACGACTGCGACGGACTGGTCGATGACGGCGCGCCAGAGGCTGCCGACGCCAAGTGCGGCGACACCGACGGCGAGTGCGCCAAGCTCCCAGGCCTGCTGGTGTGCAAGCACTATCCCGCGGGCCAGCTTCCGGGCGATTTGGACTGTCTGGCCAAGCCGTTCGACGCCGCCTCGGGCACATGCGTCGGCTGCGAGGGCGACCGCCGGCCGGTCAAGGACATCTGCGACTATCTCGACAACGACTGCGACGGCCAAAGCGACGAGGACTACAAGTACAAGGAGCAGGCGTCGGGCAATTCGCTGGTCATCGGCGTGAAGTGCGACGGCGTGGGCGCGTGCGGCCTCGGTCAGGTCGAGTGCAACGCGGGTCTGGATCAGGCGGTGTGTTCGACAGATGCCAAGGGCTCGGGCAACCAGTCCAAGGCCGAGAACTGCGACAATCTGGACAACGACTGCAACGGCCAGACCGACGAGAACCTGACGGCCGTCACCGACTCGACTTGTCAGAAGCTGGGCGTCTGCGGCGGAGCCTCTCTGCCAGGCATCCAGACGGTGTGCATCTCGGGCCTGTGGTTGTGCGATTACAGTGCAGTATCCAGCTTTGAATTCGACGTGGCCCAGGCCTGCACGCCCGGCAGCGCCGGCTGCCACTGCGAGGGCCTGACGCAGAAGTGCTCGAAGATGATGGAGAAATCCTGCGACGGCAAGGACAACGACTGCGATGGCAAGATCGACGACGACTTCAGCTTCGACGATCTGGGCTCCACGCGTCTTGTGCAGCAAACGTGCGGCACCGGTGCATGCAACGGCGGCAAGGTGGTGTGCAAGGGCGACAAGACCGGTCTGACCTGCGACACGCTGGTCAAGGTGACCGACGAGGACTGCGACGGCGCCGACGACGACTGTGACGGACAGACGGACGAACTCTCCGACATGCCGGTCACGAAATCGACCTGCAAGCTCAAGGGAGCCTGCACACCTGCGAACGTGGTCGCTACCTGTCCTGCTGGCAACTGGGTGTGCGACTACGCGAAGGTGGCCGCCTACGAGGCCAACCTCGAAGTGACCTGCGACACCTTGGACAACGACTGTGACGGCTCGACGGACGAGGACTTCGACTACAACGACCTGGGCACCGCGCGCAAGGTCGGCATGTCCTGCGGCACGGGCGTTTGCGCGGCGGGTACGGTGCTGTGCACGGTCGACCAGAAGTCGCTGACCTGCTCGACCCTGGGCAAGCTGGCAAGCGAAGCCTGCGACGGCTTGGACAACGACTGCGACGCCAAGACGGACGAGGACTTCGCCTACCAACAGTCCGACGGCAAGTCGCTGGCCATGTGGATGACGTGCGACGGCATCGGGGCGTGTGGCTCAGGCGCCGTCGAGTGTGCGACGCCCAGCAAGGCGACCTGCTCGACCGATTCGAACGGCAGCAAGAACCAGGCTTCGTTCGAGAAGTGCGATGACGCGGACAACAACTGCGACAACCTGACGGACGAGAAGTGCGACGACGACAACGACGACTACTGCGATGTCGCGATGTCGACGGTCGGCAGCCCCAAGGTGTGCCCCAAGGGCGGCGGCGACTGCCAGAAGGACAACCCGGCGGTCAATCCCGGCGCCCCAGAGCTGTGCGACGGTATCGACAACAACTGCTCGGGACAGACCGATGAGGTCTTCACTTACACCGATCCGGGCAAAGCGGCCGTCGGCATCGGCGCTTCGTGTGGCTTGGGCGTGTGCGTGAACGGCTCGGTGGTCTGCGCGACCGACAAGTTGGGGGCGGTGTGCTCGACGGCATCCAAGAAGGGGGCCGAAATCTGCAACGGCCAAGACGACGACTGCGATGGCGTCACCGACGAGGGCTGCGACGACGACGCAGACGGCTACTGTGACGCGGCCATCCAACTGGTCGGATCTCCTGCGGTTTGCGCAAAGGGCGGCGGCGACTGCAACGATGCCGACGCCGCAATTCACCCCTCCGCCACAGAGAAGTGCAACAACTTGGACGACAACTGCACGGCCGGCACCGACGAGGGCTGCGACGACGACAAGGACGGCTACTGCGACGCCGGCATGACCACGGCCGGCACCCCGGCGGTCTGCCCGAAAGGCGGCGGCGACTGCAACGACACGACCTCTGCGGTCAACCCGGGTGTGGTCGAGAAATGCAACGACGTCGACGACAACTGCGCCGCCGGCATCGACGAGGGCTGCGACGACGACTTGGACGGCTTCTGCGACGCCAGCATGGCGCTGGTCGACATCCCGAAGGTGTGCCCGAAATCCACGTCCCAGCTGCTGAAGGACTGCAATGACAACGTCTCGCAGGTCAACCCGTCGATCACCGAGCAGTGCAACGACGTGGACGACAATTGCTCAGGCGTGAAGGACGAGGGCTGCGACGACGACACGGACGGCTATTGCGACTCCGGCATGCTCATCGTCGGCAAGCCCGCGATTTGCCCCAAGACACTGCTGCCGTCGGACCGCGACTGCAACGATGGCAATTCCTCGATCCATCCGGGCATGACCGAGAAATGCAACAACGCCGACGACAATTGCTCAACGGTGGTCGACGAGGGCTGCGACGACGACTCGGATGGCTACTGCGACGCCAGCATGACGGTCGTCAACACCCCCACGATTTGTCCCAAAACCACCAAGGGTGTGGGCGATGACTGCAACGACGACCTCAGCCAAGTCAACCCGCTGATGACCGAGATCTGCAACAACCTCGACGACAATTGCGCGTTCGGCACGGACGAGGGCTGCGACGACGACAACGACAACTGGTGCGACAAGAACATGACGGTGGTCGGCACACCCAACACCTGCCAGGCCGGCATCGGCGACTGCAACGACAAGGACCTCGCGATCCACCCTGCGGCAGCCGAGTTCTGCGATGCGTTCAACGTCGATGAGAACTGCAACGGCGTCGCCAATGAGCCCGACGCGCTGCTGTGCAAGCCCTACTTCAAGGACGTCGACGGCGACACCTACGGCACCGGGACGGCCGTTTGCCTGTGCCAACCCGACATCGCCAACAAGCTGACGGCGACCAAGGACAAGGACTGCGACGACGCCAAACTCTCCGTCAACCCCAGCGTGCTGGAGCAGTGCTCGACGGTGGATGACGACGACTGCTCCGGCTCGACCAACGACGTCGACGCGCAGGGCTGCAAGAGCTACTTCCTGGAC
The DNA here is from genome assembly GCA_964447285.1 of uncultured Enterobacteriaceae bacterium. GTDB lineage: Bacteria > Myxococcota_A > UBA9042 > UBA9042 > UBA9042 > CAJBNH01. The sequence continues at coordinate 20,915 of CAYURO010000009.1, forward strand.
GGCGACGGCGACACGTACGGCAAGCTCAGCGACAAGAAATGCATGTGCACGGCCGCAGGAAACTACAAGGTGCTCGACGTGACTGCGGCCAACGACGATTGCGACGACACCAAGGCCGCCGTCAAGCCCGGAGCGACCGAGACCTGCGACACGGCCTATGACGACAACTGCAACGATCTGGTGAACGAGGAAGGCGCCGCGAAGTGTGTGGACACGTACCGCGACCAGGACGGCGATACTTGGGGCAAGACCGCGGACAAGAAGTGCCTTTGTGCGGTCTCGGGTGAATACAAGATCACCGAGAAGGCCAAACTGGACGACTGCGACGATACCAACAACAAGGTGAACAAGGGTGCCACCGAGGTCTGCAACGCCATCGACGACAACTGCGACAACAAGACCGACGACGGTCTGGGCCTCGCCGACTCGACCTGTCTCAAGGTGGGCGTCTGCAAGGACAACAAGAGCATCGCGACGTGCGCCGCAGGCTTGTGGCAGTGCGACTACTCCGCAGTCTCGCTGTACTCCGCCGGCACCGAAACCGACTGCGCCGACAGCAACGACAACGACTGCAACGGCAAGACCGACGACTGCCCCAACCCATGACCCGCCGCAGTGCTCGGGTCGCTCCCGTCCGCTGCGTACCTCCTGACGCCGGCTGGACCGGCGCAAAATCCTCGAGTCCCTCCGGCGCATGGACGCCCAAGTGAACCAACACGGCCGCTGCCGTGCACGGATCGGTGCGCTTTGTGCAAACGCATGGTATGTAACCAAGCGCTCTTTCCGGCTGAGAGCAAACTCTGCGGGAGTATTGATGGACCCCAGGCGCGGCGCACCGCCCCCCAAGCGATCCGCAGTTCCGTCCGCCTCGGCGAACAAGCGCAAGGCCGTTGCCGCAACCAAGGCACAGCCCTCTGTGTCCGCCGCGGACAAGCCGGGACGCAAGCAACGCCGCGAGCCCGCGGTACCGGCCGCCGACATCTTTACCGTCGTCTACTGCGACGACGACCTGATCGTCGTGAACAAATCCGCAGGGTTTCCCGTGGTGCCGTCTGGGGCCTTCCACCGCCGGTCGGTGCTGGTCGCGCTGTCTGAGCAGGGCATGGGCAACCTGTACCCGATCAGCCTGCTGGACCCGGAAGCTACGGGACTTGTGCTGCTTTCACGCTCTGAGGTCGCGGCGCAAGCCCTGCGCTGGAACTGGCGCAGCAACCTGTGCGAGCGGCAATACCTGGCCGTAGCGCAAGGGGATATTACCGGCGCCCGTGGCCGCATCACCCTGACCATCGGTGCGGTTCGCAACGGCCGCACCACCAAACATCAAGTGCTTCCCCTCGAGCTGGGGGGGCGGCCGGCAGTCACGACTTGGAGGCTGCTCGCCCGGGGCCGAGGACTGTCGCGACTGCTCATCACCCTGCACGGCGGTCGCTGCCACCAGATCCGTATCCATCTGGCCGCCATCGGTTTTCCCATCGTCAACGACCGCGCCTATGCGTTGCAGTCGACCGAAGTTCCGCTGTCCGCCCTGCTGGACTCGCCGCAGAAGCACCACGACGCCTCGACCCTGCCTCCACACCAAATTGCCCTGCACTGTGCACACGTTCGCGTGCCTCACCCCATCACAAACCAGCCCATGGAGTTCACGGCCCCCGTGCCGCGCATCCTGCTGGACCTGATGCCGGGGGCCTGGGTCGTCGACGCCACCTGACCCAACACCGCGGAATCCCGAATCCACGGGCATTGCTGGGCGCCAGCGGGATTGCCCGGACCGCGTGCCTGTTGTAGAAGGGGACCGCCTCCAGCCCGGCAGCGACCGGGTCCGAGGCGCGCCCCCACTGCACCCGCCCTTCCCCCAACTCCATGCGCTGGAGGGCGGCACTTCCGGTTCGACGAGGTCGCTGATGGGTCTGATGTTCCGCCAGAGCGAGTCCGGGCTTTCCATCGAGGGTGCGAATCCTCTGGAAGATCAAGTGATCACGACCAAGGTCGATGATCTGGTCAACTGGGGTCGGCGGTTCTCGCTGTTCCAGTACCCGTTTGTGACGGCCTGCTGCGGCATGGAGTACATGTCCGTCAACGCGCCCCAGCACGATCTCGCCCGCTTTGGTTGCGAAGTCCCCCGCTTCTCGCCGCGCCAGTCGGACCTGCTGATGGTCGTCGGCACGGTCACGCACAAGAACGCGCCGGCGCTCAAGCGTGTCTACGAGCAGATGACGGAGCCCAAGTGGGTGCTGGCGTTCGGCGCGTGCGCCTCGACCGGCGGCTTCTACGACAACTACGCCACCGTGCCGGGCATCGACCACATCATCCCGGTCGACGTCTACGTGCCAGGATGCCCGCCGCGCCCGGAGCAGGTCATGGATGGCATCATGCTGCTGATGGAGAAGATCAAGAACGGCCGCGCGGTTATCCGTTGATCAACCGCTCTGTCATCCGTTGAGCAACCGCTCCAGGGCAATCCCCGACGCCACGCCCACGTTGAGCGACTCGACCGCCCCCACGCCCTCGACGCGCACCGCCTGACGACACGCTGCGCGCACCTCAGCCCGCAGGCCTGTCTCCTCAGCACCCGCAACCAGCATCCATCCCGGCGCCTGACGGCCGCGACCCGCCAGCTGCGCCAGCGTCTGCCGACCGTCCATCGCGAGTCCCACGGCAAGTCCTCCCGCCGCCTGAAAGTGCTCGAGGTCGCGCACCAAGTTGCGGCTGCGCCAAACCGGCAGCGACTCGAGTCCGCCCTCCGCCGTGCGCCACGCCGCCGCACTCGCCATCGAGTCCGCCCCCTGTTCGGCCAGCAACAGACCGCGCGCGCCCAGAAAGGCCGCCGTCCGCGCCAGCGCCCCCAAGTTGTGAGGATTGCCCACGCCGTCGAGCACCAGCGTCACGCCAGACGTGTGCGCAAGGTCCTGCAGCAGCCGCGTGTCGCTGTGGACGACCGCCGGGGCCACCAACACCGCCACAAGGCCCTGATGCGCCCTGGAGCCCGACAACCGCTCCAGCTCGCCGTCCGTCACACTGCGAAAGACCCGCCGCTGCGCCGCCAGACCGCGCAACGCATCGGCCAACGCGCGCTCGTGACGCTGCGCATAGAACAGCCGCAGCACATCGCCGGGACGCCGCTCCAAGGCCGCCTGAACGGCGTGGAGTCCACACAGGGTCTGCTCTCGACGCGTCATGAGCTGGTTGGACATCGAGCCTCGCAGGGCACGTCGCGGCGAGCCCGTCCCCCAGAAACGAAGACCTCCCTCCCGCCTTGCCTTGCCGAAGCGAAGGGGGCGAGAGGGAGGCCTTCCAGATCAACCGCTTGGCAGTACCGAACTAGATGCCGAGGAAGGCCTTCAGCCAGGCGTAGAAGCCAAGGTCCGCCGTGTACTTGGCACCCGCAGCCTTGCCGGCGACAACGCTGCCACCCGCGAACACGCGCGCACTGTACTTCGGACCCGATCCCGTCACCACGGCCGCGCCGTAACGAGCCGTGAAGCCGGTGGGGGCGCAGCCCTCGTCCATCGTGCCGTCGCAGTCGTTGTCGACGCCGTCGCAGAGCTCCTTCGGCCCCGGCAGCACTTCGTCCTTGCAGACGTCGAGCGTGCCATCCACCTTGCACTGCTGAGTTCCGTCCTTGCACTGGCCCTTATTCTTGGTGGCCGGGTCGCCGGTGTAGCAGGCCACCTTCAGCGTCGCATCGGGTGTGTAGATGCAACCCTTCGAGGCGTCGCAGGTGTCCTTGGTGCAAGGCTTTGAGTCGTCGCACGGCAGGGCCTTTCCGGGTACGCACGTGTACTTGTTCGTCCCCGGGTCGTTGCCGCAGGCGTCGCCCGTGGTGCACAGGTTGTTGTCGCTGCAGGGCTTGACCAGATTGACAAAGTTGCAGTCGCCCGTGGCCGCTGCGCATTCGTCCTGGGTGCACTCCTCGTTGTCGTTGCAAGTCTTCTTCGCCCCTGCCACGCACACGCCACCCTGACAGGCGTCGTTCTGCGTGCACTTGCTACCGTCGGCGTCGCAGGCCACTGCGTTCGGCTGATAGACGCAACCGATCTTCGCGTTGCAGCTGTCGTCCGTGCAGGCGTTCTTGTCGTCGCAGCTCTCCACCTTGCCCGGCGCGCACTGCCCGTCTTGGCAAGAGTCGCCGACGGTGCAGATCGTGCCGTCCGCGTCGCAGTCGAGGCCGTTCGGCTTCTTGTTCAGCCCGCACTTGCCCAAGACCGGGTCGCAGGTATTGGTCTGGCAAGCGTTGTTCAGCGACTCGTCGCACTTGACGATCGTGTTCGGGTTGATCTTGCACTGGTACGGGGCGGCGGACTTGTCGCAGTACAGCGTGCCGTTGCAGGCGTTGCCGTCCTCGTACTTCACGCACTCGCCGTCGTTGATGCAGCCGCACTTGTTGGAACCCGAGACGCACTTGCCGGCCTGACACGAGTCGCCTTCGGTGCACACGTTGCCGTCGTCGCAGGCGCCCTGGTTGGCCGGCGCATTCACGCAACCCTTGACCTTGTCGCAAGAGTCGATCGTGCAGGCGTTGGTGTCGTCGCACTTCTTGACGAGGTCCTGAACGGTGCCCACGCAGGAGCCGTCCTTGCAGGCGTCGGGACCCGTGCACGCGTCACTGTCGTCGCACGCGCCACCGATGTTGCCGTGCGCGCAGCCCTTGGCGGGGTCGCAGCTGTCGCCCGTGCAGGGGTTCTGGTCGTTGCAGTCGATCGGCGTGCCCTTGCAGGTGTCGGTCGTGCACTTCTCACCGGCGGTGCAGGGGCTGCCGTCGTTGCAGGGGATGCCTTCCGAGAACTTGTAGGAGCACTTGCCGTCGAGGATGCCGCACTTGCCCTCGATGCACTGGTCGTCGCTCTTGCAGGCCTTGGCCGGGCCGGGCTCACAAGTGCCGTCCTTGCAGATGTCGTTCACCGTGCAGGCATTCTGATCCGCGTCGCAGAACAGCGTGTTGTCGTTGGTGAACTTGCAGCCCGTCACGGGGTCGCAGGTGTCCTTGGTGCAGGTGTTGCCGTCGTCACACGCCAGCTGGGCGCCGGCCTGGCACTTGCCGTTCACGCAGGTGTCGTCCTTGGTGCAGACCGTGCTGTCGGCATCGCAGGCGCCGTTCTTGTTGGTCGACTGGCAGCCGCCCGCGCCGTTGCAGACGTCGTCGGTGCAGGGGTTGCCGTCGTCGCAGGTCGCCTCGTCGGTCTGGCCGTCGCAGTCGTTGTCCTTGCCGTCGCAGGCCTCGACGTCCGGCTTCGGGGCGTAGCAGCTGGTCAGGCCGCCCTGATCGGGCGCGCCGGGCTTGCCGGCCGCAAGGCAGGTGCGCTTGCCTTCGCACTTGGCATCGCCAGAGACGGTGAAGCACTTGGTCGAGAGCTCGAGCGTCAGGGCCGCCGGGCTGCAGGTGCAGGCCGCGCCGCCCTTGACGACGCACTGCTTGCTGGTCTGGCCGGCGATGTCCTTGGCGTCCGCGCACTCATAGCCGGAAGCGCAGTCTTCGGAGGTCGCGCAGGCGCTGCCGCAGAACGCTCCATTGTCTCCGCCGTCGACGCAGCGGGCGCCGCTGTTGCCGGGGGCTTCGCACTCGACGTTCGCGCTGCAGGGGTTGCAGAGCTTGGGGAACTTCGGCACGCAGATGTTGACGACGTCGCCGCCCATCGCGGTCGAGATGCACTTCTCGTCGGGCAGGCAGCCCTCGGAGCAGAAGCCCGCGCAGCGCTGGCCCTGGGTCGTGTCGATGCAGAAGCCCGAGTCGCAATCGTCGACCGACGAGCAGCCGCAACGGGCCGCACCGGGATTGTCCGTGCACTTGTCGGGTTCGACTGTCGTGTCGGTGCCGATGTCGATGTCGGGTTCGACCGTGGTGTCGGCGTCGTCGGCCACTTCGGTGTCGAGGGCGTCGGTACCGGCGACATCGGTCTGGGTCACGTCAGCGGGAATCGTTGTATCGGCGGTGTCGGCCACATCGTCGACGCTGATGTCCACATCGGGGTCGATGACGGTGTCTTCAGGCACCGGGTCGCCGCCCACGGGCACGTTGTCACCGCAGGACGCCGACAGCGCCACGAGACACAGGACCGCAACGCTCGTGGTAACCGAGAACGAGCGAGCCGCAGTGCGAAGGTCCGACTGGATGTTACGCATGGGAATCTCCCCTGAACCGTGTTGGATGCAGCCGCCCTTGGGCCGCCAACTCGACACTCCACCGACGCGAGCCATCACCGAATCGCCCGCGAGGCACACAGGACATACCAAGTCCACGCTTGCGACAAGCCGTTAGCCTGCCACAAGGCATGGAGGGTTTCAAACGAACTTTGCGAGAAGGTGGGGCAACGCTGCCCCCCAAAGCATGCTCAGCGGTTTCCCTCTCCCGCAGGAGACGGTGGCCCGCGATCCGCTCAGATCCCCGCAAAGTGGCTGCCCAATGGGCCCCGCGCGCAGCGAAGCCGTCTACTCCTGGTCTGAGGTCAGAGCCCCAGGCCGGTCTGAGGTCAGAGCCCCAGAAACGCCTTGAACCAGGCGAAAAAGCCCAGTGTGGCGTTGTACTTGCCTGCTCCGCCCGTGCCGCCGCCTGCCGCGCTGCCGCCGACCAGGACCTCGGCTCCATACTTCACGCCGTCTCCGGAAACGCTGACCGTCCCGAATCGAGCCGAGAAGCCGGAAGGAGCACACCCTTCATCCTTGCTGCCGTCGCAGTCATTGTCTTGGTTGTCACACAATTCGGTCGGCGCGGGAAGCACCTCTCCCTTGCAAACGCCCAATTTTCCGTCCGCACCGCACTGCTGGGCGCCGTCCTTGCACAGACCCTTGCCCTTGGTGGCGACCGGTCCGGTGTAACAGGCGACCGAGAGGGTGGCGTCGATCGTGAACACACAGCCCTTGACGGCGTCGCACGTGTCGACCGTGCAGGGGTTGCTGTCGTCACACTTCACCGTCTTTCCGACACACGTGTAGTTTCCGGTGTCCGGGTGGATCGCGCACTGGTCCCCCGTCGTGCAAAGGCTGTCGTCCGAGCAGGACTTCTGCAAAGGCAAGTACTTGCACAGGCCGGTCTTCTGTTCGCACACGTCCTGCGTGCAGCCGTCGCTGTCGTCGCAAACCTTGATCTTGCCGATCACGCACGAGCCGAGGGCACAGGTGTCGTTGGCCGTGCAAGCGTTCTGGTCTCCATCGCACGGCGCCATGTTGGCCGCGTACTTGCAGCCAATGGCCGGGTCGCAAGTGTCGTCGGTGCAAGGGTTCTGGTCGTCACACACCTGAACGGCACCTGATACGCAGCTGCCGTCCTTGCACGCGTCGTCGGCCGTGCAAACGCTGGAATCCGCGTCGCAGGGGTGGCCGTTCGGCTGCTTCTGCAGCGTGCACAGACCCGTCGCAGGGTCGCAGGCGTTGGTCTGGCACTGACCGTTGATCGAGTCATCGCACGTCACGATCGTCAGCTGCGCGATCTTGCACTGGTAAGGCAGCTTGGATTTGTCGCAGTACAGCGTGCCGTTGCACTTGTTGCCGTCCTCTTGCGCCACGCAGTCCTTGTCAGCAGAGCAGCCGCACGCGTTGGTGCCCGACACGCACACGCCCGCGGCGCACGCGTCGCCTACCGTGCAGATGCTGCCGTCGTCGCAGCTGCCAGCGGCGGGGTCATGGACGCACCCGGTTTCCGGTGCACAGCTGTCGGCCGTACAGACGTTGTCGTCTTCACAGGCCTCGGTGACGTCGAGCGGTAGACCCATGCACGTGCCGTTTGCGCACGCGTCCTTGGTGGTGCAGGCATCGTCGTCGGAGCACACGCCCTCCACGATCACGTGCACGCAGCCGCTGTCTGGGTCGCAGCTGTCGCCCGTACAGGCGTTCTTGTCGTCACAGTTCGCAGCTTGGCCCAGACACAGATCGTTCTTGCACAAGTCGCCGATCGTGCACGGGCTGCCGTCGTTGCACGGTGCACCATCCTTGAACAGATACAGGCACTTGCCCGTATCGATGGCACACTTGCCCTCGACGCACTGGTCCTCGGACGCGCAGGGCTTGACCTTGCCGGGGACGCAGGTGCCCAGCGCGCAGGCGTCACTCTCGGTACAAGGGTTCTCGTCGGCGTCGCAAGGGTCGGCATTGGGCGCGAACACACAGCCTGCCTTGGGGTCGCAACTATCGTTGGTGCAAGCGTTCTTGTCGTTGCAGACCTGAACGGCCCCCGGTACGCAGTTGCCGTCATTGCACGTGTCGCCCGCGGTACACAGGCTGCCGTCGGCGTCGCAGTCAAGGCCGTCGGGTTTCTTCTGCAGACCGCACTTGCCGGTCGACGGGTTGCACACGTTGGACTGGCACTCGCCGTTCAACGTCTCGTCGCACTTCACGATCGTCGAGGTCTTGACCTTGCACACGAACGGCAAGCCGGCGGTGTCGCAGTAGAACGTGCCGTTGCACAAGTTACCGTCTTCCTTGGAAGTGCAGTCAGAGTCGCCGGCGCAACCGCAGGTGTTGATGTCCGAGGTACACTCGCCGGCCTTGCACGTATCTCCCTCAGTACACGGGCTGCCGTCGTCACATGCGGGACCGGTCAATTCGGTTGTCGTGCAGCCCACCGGGGGGTCACACCAGTCCTTGGTGCAGTCGTTGCCGTCGCCACACTTCGACACCACGTCGAAGAGGGCACCCTTGCAGACGCCGTTGGCGCAGGTGTCGCCTGTCGTGCACTTGTCCTTGTCATCGCACACACCGGACACGGAGGCATGAACGCAGCCCGTCTTGGGGTCACAACTATCGGCCGTGCAGGAAGTGCCGTCGTCGCAGGTGACGTTGATGCCCTTACAGTCGGTGTCCTTGCAGGTCTCGGCCTGGGTGCATGGGTTGCCGTCATTGCACGGCAGGCCGTCCTGATAGGCGTAAGAACACTTGCCGGTGTCGGGCGCGCACTTGCCGACCGTGCAGGAGTCGTCGGTCGCGCAGGCCTTCAGCAGTCCGGGGGCGCACGCCCCTTCCTTGCACGCGTCATTGACGGTGCAGGGATTGTCGTCCGCGTTGCAGGGCTGGCTGTCGGCATTGGAGAACTTGCAGCCGTCCTTCGGGTCACACAGGTCCTTGGTGCAGGCGTTGGCGTCATCGCACGTCATCAACTTGCCTGCCACGCACTTGCCGTTCTGGCAAGTGTCGTTCTGGGTGCAAACCGAGCCGTCTTTGTCACAAGTCGCCAGATTGTTCAGGTTCTGGCACCCGGCGCCGCCCTGACACTTGTCGTCGGTGCAGGGGTTGTTGTCGTCGCAGGTCGCTTCGTCGGTCTGGCCGTCGCAGTCGTTGTCGATCGCATCGCACTTTTCGACGACCGCGGTCGCCCCCACGCACCCCGTCAAACCGCCACCGGACGGAGCCCCTGGAACGCCCGCAGCGATGCACGACCGCTTGCCCGCGCACTTGGACTCGCCGCTGACAGCGAAACAGGCCGTGGCCAACCCCTGCTCCATCGCACTGGGGCTACAAGTGCACTCGCCCGAGTCCGGAACGCACTGCTTGGCGTCCGCTGCGCCCACATCCTTGACATCCTTGCAGGAGTAGCCCGTCGAACAGTCCGCGGCGGTCTCACATCCCGTGCCACAGAACGCACCCTTGTCGCCTGTGTCGACGCAGCGGGCGTCCGCGTGCCCCAAACTCTGGCAGTCCCCGTTGCTGCTGCAGGGGTTGCACAGCCGTGCGGCGCTCGAGACGCAGACGTTGACGGTCTCGCCCCCAGAACTGGACGAGGCGACGCACTTCTCGCCCTCAGGACAGGCCTTGTCGCCGCACAGCGCGCCACACTGCTGGCCATCGGGAGTCTCGATGCAGAATCCGGAGTTGCACTGGGCCACGGAGGAACAGGGGCAGCCGGCCTCGCCCTCGACAGGGCATTGGGGATCGACGTCGGGGGTCGGAGTCGTATCGACAGTGTCGGCCACGTCTTCAATGGCGTCGGGCAGCGCAATATCCTCGCCGTCCGTGTCGGCCACGGCATCTTCGATCGCCGTGTCTTCCACAGCTGGGGACGGGTCCCCGCCGCAACCCCAAGCGACAAGCATTCCGACCCAAACCGCCCCCGCGAACCACTGGCCCAAGAACGAGGCCGCGGGACGGCCTACCAGCGTCGGGACGGGGTTGGTGACCAGCATGGCGGCACTCCCTGGGCGATTCGCGAGACTACTCAGAAAAGCCAGCATGTACACAATCCTACGCAACCCGGCAAGACCCGTTTCCGCCATCAGGTCCTGACGCTACGCGCTTCGTGCCGTTTGTCGACTCGCAGGGTCGGCCTCTGGCGGTTCGACCCTTGCCGTGCGATCTTCCGCGGCCTGTCCAGAGGCCTGCAAAGGCACCCGCAAGGAGCTTGAACGACATGGCGGAATTCCAGTGTGCGGAGTGCGGCAAGCCGTTTCAGGTCGGCGATGAGACGTTGGCGCGATTTCCCGGATGGGCCCCACGCTTCTGCATGCAGCACCGCAAGGCACGAACGACCGATTCCGCGAAGCCAAGGGCCGGCGCGAGCGCTCGCCCCGCAGCCAAGGCCCCGCAGCGATTTGCCTCCGGTGGTGGTTCGACGCACGGCGAGGGCGACCTGACACCTGCCGAAGTGCTGGAACGCTACACGGCGGGCCCGCAGGACGGTGTCTTTACCGACGGCGGCGCACGACCGAATCCCGGCGCAGGCGGCTGGGGCTTCGTACACGTCGAGGCTGGCCGCATCGTCGCCGAGGGCCACGGCGGCGACCCGCACACGACGAACAATCGCATGGAGTTGACCGCACTCATCCAAGCATTGGGGCAACTGCCGCTGGACTCGCGCGTCACGGTCTACAGTGACAGCGATCTGTGCGTAAAAACGATGACGATTTGGGCGAAGGGCTGGCGCGCGCGCGGTTGGCGGCGCAAGGAAGGCGAGATCAAGAACTTGGACCTTGTCCAGCAGGCGTTTGCGTTGGTCGAGGCGCGACCCGGCGTGCGGCTGCTGTGGATCAAGGCGCACGACGGCAGCCGCTGGAACGAGTATGCGGACGCGCTGGCGACCACGTTCCTGCGCGGGCGATGACCTGAATTCCGCAAGCGAGAATCGAAGTTACAGCGCGGCGACCGAGCCGTCCGACTCGTGGGTCGTCTCGGCGTACAGGTAGCGGCTGCAGTGCGGGCACATGACGATGCTGGAGCCGCGCAGGATATTCTCGACGAACCGGGGCTGCAGGATCATGTTGCAGCCCTTGCAGGCGCTGTCGACCACGCGAACGACCGCAACGCCGCCGCGGGCCTGAGCGATCCTTGCGTAACGATTGACGATCGAGTTGTCCAGACGGGAGGTGATCGCCTTGCGCCGCAGGTCGACCTCCGCAATGCGGGCGTCCATGACCGCCAGACGCTCCTTGTTCGAGCGCTCTTCGGCACCGGCCTGTGAGCGGAGGTCCTGAACCTTCTGCTCCTCGCGGGCGATCGCGTCGCGGAACTCGTTGATCGCCGTGTCGAGGTTCTTGATCTCGTCTTCGCGCTGCGTGATGGTCTTGCGGACCGTCTCGAGCTCCTTGTTGACCGCCACATACTCCTTGGAGCGCGTGACGCCCGCGAGCTTGGCCTTGGCCTTGGCGAGCTTTTCGCGCTCCGCCTCGAGCTCGGCAGTCTTGGCGCGGTTCCAAGTCTCGGCCTCGGTCAGCTTGTCGCGCTTGTCGACAAGCTCGCGGTCGAGGTGGTTGAGCACCTTCTGCAGGCGCTCCATGCTGCTGACCATGGCATCGCGGCTGACGCGGATGTCGCGGGTCTCGTCGTCCAGAGCCTGCAACTTGCGCAACACGTCCATGATGTCAGCTGGCTTCGTTACAATCACTTGAGCTCCTTGCACCTGCTTCCCCGCAGGCCAGCCACTCGCATCGGGACGCACCCGACGAGCGGCCGTTGGTGGATCGGAGTCGCATCTCGGCGATCGATCTCGGTGGGCCCACCTGGATTCGAACCAGGGACCAGCCGGTTATGAGCCGGCAGCTCTAACCGCTGAGCTATGGGCCCGGCCATAGCGGCGCAGTAGTGAACCCCCCGGGCCGGTCCCGTGTCAAGGAAGCCGCCGCCGCGCCGAACGCGATCCGCGCGCCCGAGGGAGCGCGGAGTCTGGGGGGCGAGAAGGGCTAACCCTCTGAGAAAGGCTTGAGAATCTTCGCGCGGGTGGTATGGCGCAGCTTGCGCAACGCCTTGGCCTCGATCTGCCGGATACGCTCGCGGGTGACGCCGAATTGCTGTCCGACCTCCTCCAGCGTGTGATCGCTGCGCTCGCCGATGCCGAAGCGCATGCGGATGACCTTCTCCTCGCGGGGGGCAAGACAGGCGAGCGACTTGCGGACCTTCTCCTCCAGCGCGGCCATCGTGACGGCGTCCACCGGGCTGACGGCGCGCTTGTCCTCGATGAAGTCGCCCAGGTGGCTGTCCTCCTCCTCGCCGATGGGAGTCTCGAGCGATATCGGCTCCTTGGCGATCTTCAGGACCTTGCGCACCTTGTCGAGCGGCATCTCCATCTTGGCCGCGACTTCCTCAGGCATCGGCTCGCGGGCGAGCTCCTGCTGCAGGTAGCGACTGGTGCGGACCAGCTTGTTGATCGTCTCGATCATGTGCACGGGGATGCGGATCGTGCGCGCCTGGTCGGCGATCGCGCGGGTGATCGCCTGACGGATCCACCACGTGGCGTAGGTCGAGAACTTGTAGCCGCGGCGATACTCGAACTTGTCGACCGCCTTCATCAGGCCGATGTTGCCTTCCTGAATGAGGTCGAGGAACTGCAGGCCACGGTTGGTGTACTTCTTCGCGATCGACACCACCAAACGCAGGTTGGCCTCGACCAGCTCGCTCTTGGCCTTGTTCGCGATGCGCTCGCCGCGGACGATCGACTCGTAGATCTTCTTGAGCGAGTCCTGGTTGTGGCCGGTCTGCTTGGCATACGCGTCGATGATGCGCTGGCACTCGCGCATGGCCTTGTGGGCGTCGACCAGCTCGGCGCGCTGCACACCGTATTTCTTCTCCAGCAGGCGCACTTGCGGCGGTAGCGCGTCCTTGAAGTCGCGGACCAGCCGCACGACCTCCTTCTTGTACGAGAAGCTGATCTCCGCCTTCTTCTTGCCCGCCGCCTTGAGTCGCTCCGCAGCAACGTCGGCGAGCTTCATCTCCTCCTGTGCAAGCGAGTGGTTGGCGTCCATCACCTCGCGCACGATCTTCTTGAAGTCGTCGATGATCAGGTCGTACTGCTTGCGGTGCAGGCCACAGTCGAGCAGGCGCTCCAACAGGGCGCGCTTCTGGACCGTGTCGAAGAGCTTGACCGACACCGGCAGCTCCTCAAGCGCACGCCGCACCTCGGCAAACACCACCGTTTCGGCGAAATTCGCGTTCAGCGAGGCGAAGTCGGGCGTCTCTGCGGTCGGACGCGGACTCGAGCCGTCCAGCGAGGCGGCCACCGGCGGACGCGGCGGCATCGGCTTGCCCTTGGTCCGCTGACGCGGCACCCAAGTGAACAGGTCGATGATCTCGTTGAGGATCTGCGCAATGCGCTCGTTGCGGTTGCGCAGCGTCTTCTGGTAGTCCTGCGAAGACGGCTCGCCCAGCAGCACCTCGCCGCGACGGGCGAACAGCTCTTCCACCAGCGGAACCACGTCCTCAAACGCAAGCGCCAGACTCTTCTGGAAGCTTTTGGCCTGCGCCTTGGTCAGCTTCTCGGGCAGGTTGTCCAGCACCTTGGCGGGCTCGATCGACTCGCTCTCGACCTGTCCGGCCAGCGCCATCAGGCCGCGCATGGAAGGCTCGTCCTCCAGGACGGCGCGCATCAGGTCGTCCAGCGGACGGGTCGGCTTCTTGCGGGCCAGGTCAGCGCGGGCGGCTTCGGCCGGGTCCTCGCTGCGGACGCGCTTGCGGTACAGACGGGTGATGCGCAACAGGGTGGCCATCACGGGCAGCGTCTCGGCCTCGGTGCCGGTTCGCGAGCGACGCAGCGCCACCTCGACGATGTCGCTGACCGACGCGCGCCCCAACTGCATCTTCTCGAGCATATCGCCAATGACTTCAGCGAAGTAGGGCTCGGACACGGCCTTGTCGAGCTCCGTACCCATGAGGTCGCGGCGCGTCGTTTCGTTCTTGGCGTTGTGGACGTCGTGCTGGGTCTTGGTCTGGACCTGCGCGAACCGCTCGAGCTCGCTCAGCGCCTCGACCAGCTGCTGGCAGATCGCGATCTCGTCGGCGCCGCCCACGCCGTCGTCCATGCTCTTGACGAGTTCCTTGAGGGAAAACGGCGGCCGATCGCCCCCGCGGCGGTTCTCGGCGCGGCTGAGGATCTCCTCGCGGTCGGTCACGCCCTCGGCCGCCAGCTGCGCCTGCGCACTGCGGTCCTGCTCCACCCACTGGATGATCTGCCGGGCGTGGTCGCGCAGGTTCAGCACGGCCTCGAACGTCAGCTTGGTGGACATCACGGCGTCAAGGACTTCGTGCTCGCCCATCTCGATGCGCTTGGCGATCTCGATCTCGCCTTGACGCGTCAGCAGGGCGACCGACCCCATTTTGCGCAAGTACATGCGGACGGGGTCATTGGTGCGCAGGTAGGTCTCTTCGACGTAGCCTACCGTTTCGTCCTTGTGGCCCGACGGTGTGGGCGGCGGAGCGACCGGCCGCGGCGGCGCAAAGATCGTGGTCTCGCGGGCCTGCTTGTGGTCGAGCACTTCGATGAAGTTCGCGCCCAGAACGGCCAAGATATCGTCCAGCACGCCGCGGTCGAAGTCCGTGCTGCCGACCAGGCGCTGGATGTCGTCGACGGAGACAAAGCCGGCGGCCTTGCCACGCTCTACGAGTGCGCGGAGGTCGGGTTCCTTGATGTGCTCGAGCATGCCTTCCTTCCCCTGGATCCGTTCGGAGTCTGGCGTGTTCGCCCTGCCCTCGGCGGATCAAATGCTAGATGTCCCGGTGCGGTGGCGGCATTTCCTCAGTCGAGGACGCCGCAAGCCTCACACCGGTTGGCCGGCCCTGCGGAGGGCGACGCGCACGTGTTCCTTTTCCTGCTTCAATCGCACCAGCCGTTGGCTTAGCGCCGCAAGCTGGTCTTCGGGACTTCCCGTATGCACCAAGGCGCCGCGCACGGCGTCGATCTCTTCGTCCAGCCTGCGCTCCTGCAGTCGCAAAACCACTTGGGTCAACCAAGGGTTGGCTTGATCGGCCGGTGCCGGCGCCCCTTCCATCAACGAGCGCAGAATCAACCGTCTGGCGTGGCCGTCGGGCATCTCGCGGGCCCACTCGGCGATGACGGTCGCGTCCAGACCGGACTCGCGGCCTCGGCCCAACAGGTCGCGCAGCGCCAAGCGCACGCCGTCGTGGCCCAGGTACTCCAGCGCGCCGAACTGCTGTGCCTGCCCCATCAACCCCGGATACCAGACCAGAATCCGCGCAAGGTCCGCCTCGATCGTCGGCACCGGCGGCTCGTCGCGGGTGGGGTCGGGAATCGGCATCTCGCCGGACTCGGCCACCGGCGCCGCGGGCACGATGCGCTGCAAATAGCGCTGCAAGGTCGCGCGGTTCTCGTCGGTGCCGCGGTCCAGCAGCCGTGACGCCAGGTGGTCGCGGGCCATGTCGCGGACGATTGGGTTGGGGATCGCCGCCAGCAGCAGCCCCGCCTTCTGCACCACCTCAGCCTTGGCCTGCAGCGAACCGTCGCTCTCGGTGACCAGCGCGTCGATGTAGCCCGTCACCAAGTTGGGTGCGGCCTGGATCAGGTCCTGCATCGCCTTTGCGCCGAACTTGCGCACGTAGCTGTCGGGGTCTTCGGTCTCGGGCAGCAGCACGAACACGCCGTCGAACCCTTCGGCGACGCAGACCGGCACGGCCTTCATCGCCGCCTTGCGTCCCGCCGCGTCGCCGTCGAACACCAGCACGACCTTGTTGGCGAACCGCTTGATCTCCTTGACCTGCATCTCCGTCAGCGCCGTACCCATCGCGCAGACCGTGGACTCGAGACCAGCTTGATGCAGCGTCATGACGTCGAGATTGCCTTCGACGATGATCGCAGTGTGTGTCTGCCGCAGGGACGCTCGCGCCTGATGCAGACCGAACACGCACTGCCCCTTCTTGTAGAAGTGGCGGAAGCGGCTCTCAGGCGCTTCGGTGTCCAGCGTGGTCTCCGGCGTGTTCATGTACTTTGCGACTTCCTTGCCGCCGCCCAGAGACCGCCCGCCGAAGCCGACCAGATCGCCGGACGAGGTGTGGATCGGAAACATCAGTCGGTCGCGGAACCGGTCATACAGACCGCCGCTGTCGCGGGGCATGCCCAGACCGCTCGCCACGATCTCCTGCTGCGCAAAGCCGCGGCGATGCAGATGTTGGACAAGGTCCTCCCAGTTGCGTCCCGCTGCACCAAGACCAAAGCGCTCGAAGATCTCGGGACTCAAGCCTCGATCCTGTGCGTACTTGCGGGCTTCGGCGCCATCCGGCAGCCCCAGCGTGTGGCGGAAAAACGCCTGCGCTGCCTGGTAGAGTTCCAGCATCCTGCCGCGCTGCGACCGCTCGGCCAACGCCCGCTGAATCTCCTCGGGCGTCGTTTCCTCCCGCTCGACTTGAATGCCCACACGGTCGCCCAAGTACTCGACGGCTTCGACAAAGCTCAGGCCTCTGGTCTCGGACACGAAGCGGATCACGTCGCCGCCCGCGCCGCAGCCGTAGCAGTGGTAAAGCTTGCGGTGTTCATTGATGTGGAAGGAAGGCGTTTTTTCGTTGTGAAACGGACACAGACCCTTCAGGCTGGTGCCGGCCCGCCGCAGCTCGACGACTTCGCCCACGATGGACTTCATGTCGGTCTGCTCGACAATGTCGCGCACCGTGCGGTCGGGAATGCGTCCTGCCAACTGCCCCCCCGCCGCCTGTTGCCCGACCCGGTCACACAACCGCCACTAGTGGCTTGCCGCCCGTTGCAGCCAAGCCGTCGCGGGGGACCCTGTAGTGTAACGGCGAACGGAAGGCTGTCAAGGCCACCAGACCCTGCGGAAGGATCGGTGAGATCTGCATGTCCTTGGATTTTCTAAGGTCCTGCACGCGACCTTTGTCAAGCCCCTTTGTCAAGTCCCCCCCTTTGTCAAGCCCCCCCCT
>CAYURO010000009.1:38084-163684 GCA_964447285.1 uncultured Enterobacteriaceae bacterium
CGCGACCTTTGTCAAGCCCCTTTGTCAAGTCCCCCCCTTTGTCAAGCCCCCCCCTCTTGCGGGTGGTGCGCCCCCAAGTCAGAAGTCGCCGGGACTTCCCCGACTTGTTCGCCTCTGCCACCGGCCGTGTTAGACTTCGCGCCCTTTCGCGGCGCTGGAGTGCTCTGCATCGTGCCACAAGGCCGAACCTACGACGGAAACACCGCTCATGAACGATCGCTTCAACGCTTCCAAGCTCGCCTCCGCCCTGCAGCGCTGGCAGGTCCCGATCGCCCTTGCCCTGCTGGCTGCACTGCTGCTACCCGGCTTGGGTGCGGCTGGCCTGCTGGACCCGTGGGAGATGGACCGGGCCGCCGTCTCTCGCCGCATGGCTGCCGACCCCCGCGTTGTGGTCGTCGAGTCTGCGGACGGTGGCTTGCGCGCCCTGCTGGAGAAGCAGGCGCCCGGTCATGCTTTTGCGCACCCGTTCGAGCAGGGTGAGCCGACGGCCGCTGCCGCGATGCAAGAGGCCGTGGGCGACCTAGCGCGCAAGGTGGCGCACGCCGTCGTGATCGACGTGGCCGGTGTGGCACAGGCAACCCCTCCGCCGCGGTTCGGCGCCAGTCGCATGGAGGCGCTTGCGGGACAAATCGCCACACTGCAGGGTCAGAATCGGGGTGCGGCGGTGCTGCTGCTGGCCAGTCCCGATCTGGCCGCTGAGTTGGACCTCTCGATCGGCTCGGCGAGAATTCGTCAGCTGCACACGGGCTTGCGCGCCACGCCGCTGTCGACGCTGCTGGAAGGTGACCGCCCGGCGACGGCGCTGGGTCCGCTGCTGGCCGAGAGCCTGCCGGCTGCCACGCGTGAAGGGATCGCCGCTTTGGTCACGGCGCAGACGCCCTCTCCGTGGTCGATGCCTGTGCACAAAAGCGACGGACAGACGGTGACGGTGCCTTGGCTCGAGGCCGCCGCGGTGGCGCACGGGCTGGACATGTTCGGGCCCTCGGAGACCGCGGCGCGGCTGCCCGGGGCACTGCTGGTGTTGCTGGCGGGGATGCTGGTCGTCTTCGTGGCGCGGCGCCTTTGGGGAACGACGGCGGGCTGGCTGGCCCTGCTGGTGTACGCAACCCTGCCCATGACCTGGGGAACTGCGCGCGCGGTGACGTTCGAGGCGACCGCTCCACTGGGCATGGTGCTGGTGGCGGGTGGTCTTGCGCTGGCGGCGGCGCGCAAGCTGGCACCGGTGGCCTGGGCGACATGGCTGGTGGCGGGTCTGGGTCTGCTGTTCCTGGGCAAGGGCCTGGGCGGACTGGCGATGGGCGCAGGAACGGCCGTCGCGGTGGCTGTGGTGGTCGGTGGTGCCCGGCGAGACCTGCTGGCCGCAGCCGTGGTCGCTGCCGTAGCGATGGGCGCGGGCACGCTGTGGGTGCTGGGGGACGAAGACGGTCTGGTGTTGCGCAGCCTGCGCTTTACGGAGTGGCCGTTCGGGGGCGGCGTGACAGCAGTGAGCCGCGACTTCGCTTGGTTTGTCGGGCAGTTGGGCTTCGCTGTATTCCCGTGGGGCGCGGCGCTGGCGCTGGGAATCGGCCGGCTGATCGGCGGCCCCACGGACAAGGAAGAGGACGAGGACCGCGCCGGCGAGGTCGCGCTGCTGCTGGGCACCATCGTGCCGGCCGTGGTCGTAGCGGCTTTGATCTTCAAGTACAACCACTTCGTCGCGCCGGTGGGTCCGATGGCCGCGCTGATCATTGCCGGCTTCTTGACCGAGATCGTGGCAGGCAAGGTGTCCGGACGTGTGCTGGCCGTGTTCGTCGCGCTGGCCACGCTGCTGTTGCATCGCGAGATCGGCAAGGGCGCGGACGCGGTGACGCGGTTCATCGCCTTCGATCCGCCGCTGATGACCACCGGCACCTACATCTGGCCGGAAGAGCTGCAGCTGCCCCGAGCGCTGAGGGCCGTCGCACTGCTGTCGGTCTTGGGCTTCGCGCTGGGTGCGGCGCGGCCGATGGCGTCGCTGCGTCTGGTGGTGGCCAAGTTGCGCACCGCGGGCTGGGCGGCCTGGACGTTGGGCGTGCTGGGCATCGTGTGGGCTCTGGATCTGCTGATTTCGTTGGGAACGCGGCTGGACGTGCTGCTGAAGACCCAAGCCAACGTCACCGGCTACCAGTACGACCGCATGTGGGTGACGATCCAGGGCATGCGCCCAGAGGTCATCGCCGGCGGCGTCGTGTTCGCGCTGCTGCTGGTCCTGACAGGCGTGCTGCACAAGCGGGGCGAGACGGCTGCCGCGCCGCGAGGTCTGGGCTGGCTGTTTGCCGTCACCCGCCGCCTGCAGTCGCCCGTGACGGCGGTCGGTGTGATCGCGTTTGCCGCATTGGCCTTGCTGATCACGGGCTTGAGCGTGTTCGCTGGCGTGCGCCACACTGGAGTCGGCGCGGGGCTGAGCGTTGGCTTGGACTCGGCCGCCTTCGCGATCCCTGCGGTGCTGGGCGTTGTGGTGCTTGCGGTGCGGCGGTTCGTGCCGGCGGGCAAGGAATCGCTGTGGGCTGAGCTGGTCGGCGGACCTGACACCAAGATCTGGTTCCTGCCCGCGGTGTTGTACTTGATCGCCTTGGCCGGCGTCGGCATCGGTGCCAGCCAGGCCGCCGGCACGTGGACCTGGGCCGTGCTGGCGACGGTCTGGGCGCTTGCCCTCGTGCTGGCTCTGGTTGTCGTGGGTCATGCGCAGACGCGCGCGGCCGCGTACGGCTGGCCGCTGTTTGGGGCAGGCCTGTTGGTCACCTTCACGGCGTTTGTGCCGCTGGCCACACGGTTCGCCGCCGAGACCCCGCAGAACGGGGAGGCCGCCAAGTACCTGACGCACGCCTTGTTCTCCTCGTCCGACAGTGGCGCCCTGCTGGCCGTCGCGGCCTTTGTCGCGCTGAACCGGCTGGCGGACGGTCGCGCGCTGGTGGCTCGGTTGGTGGACGGCGCCGTCAACCTGTTCAGCCGACTGGAGCAGCCGCGGATCGCCACCGGTGCGCTGGTGCTGGCGGGTCTGGTGTTCTCGGCGGGCTTTGGCTGGTCGCTGCTGCCCGGGCTGTCGGTGCATTACTCGCAGAAGCACCTGCTGGTGCGGATTGCCGAGGCCGGCGGGGCAGAGGCGGACCCGTCCGGGGCACCGCGCACGTTTACCTATGGCTCGACCAAGTCCGGAAGCGACAACAACTTCTACACGGCATCGATGCCGACTCTGGAAGACCGCACTGCGGTGCTGAAGCTGCTGGCGGACGTCGACGTGGCGACCCGGATCCTGGACTCGGCCAAGGGCGGCGCGCCGACGACTGCGGTGCTGCCGGGATGGAGCGACGCCAACGACCGCGACCACGACCGCAAGCGCGACGCGCCGGCCTGGTTCGGCATCGCGAGCGCCGTCGAAGGCGTCCGGGTGCAGGTACGGGGGGCTGGCTGGACGGCCGGGCAGTGGCGCGGTGCGCAGATGACGGGACCCGAAGGGGCTCGGGCGACCGTCGTCGACAGCGGCGCGGACTTCGTGAATCTGTCGCAAATGGTCACGCTGACCGCCGGTGACCCGACCGGGGGCGCGTTCGGCTTGGACTTTTTCGCCCAGGGACCGACGGGACACGAGCTGCACTCCGCAAAGGCTCCGGTGCAACGCTTCGTCGTGGTACCCAAGGACACGTTCTCGGAGCTGAACCACGCCTTCCGCGAAGCCCATGGTCGCCACATGGCGGTGCTGGACGCGCGGTCGTCGCGGCTGGTGCTTGCGGCCAACCACCTGCAGCCCAATCAGACCGACGAAAACTGGCTGCGCAAGGCCATCATCACGCAACAGCAATTCGACAGCGAGCCCGCCGTGCGTCGGGTGTTCGTCAATTTCGACAACCAAATCCACCTGATCGGCTACAAGCTGGCCGAGGCCTCCGTGGCTCGCTCGCAGAAGTACCGGCTGACGCTGTACTGGCGCGTGAACAAGGCGACGGCGTCGTCCTGGAAGCTGTTCATGCACCCGCACCCGCTGCACGCGGATCGTTGGCCGCTGACGGCGCCGGACCCGACCGAGGACGACAACAAGCCTTGCGTCGGCTGCTTCCAGACCGACCACTGGATGCCGGGCGACATCATCGCCGACGCGTTCGAGCAGGAAGTGCCACTGGGGGCCTCGTCCGGCCCGAACGACATCATCCTGGGCTGGTACAACCCCACGAACGACCAGCGGATGCCGGTGCTGGCTGTCTCAGGGCAGGGCGTGGTCAAGCACGGCGACAACCGGGCGACCATCGGTCAGTTGCAGGTTCGCTAGCCCATGGCAATATCAACGGAAACAAGATGATCGAGACGAATTCCACCATCCGCGCGGTCGCCTGGCAGGACGGCCCGCGGGGTCCGGTCGTGCGCCTGTTGGACCAGCGCAAGTTGCCGCTGCAGACCCTGTGGCTCGAGTGCGAGCGCCCCGACGACGTCGCCGACGCCATTCGGACGCTTGCGGTGCGCGGTGCCCCGGCCATCGGCATCGCGGCGGCGTACGGCCTTGCCCAGTCGCTGATACAGGCCAGTTCCTCCGGACTTGCCGACGAGGCGTTCGACGCGCTGGTCGCAGGGGTGGCCCGCCGCTTCGCCGCGACGCGCCCTACCGCCGTCAACCTGTTCTGGGCGCTCGAGCGCATGGTCGCCCGCGCCGCCATGACCCGCGGACAGCCCGTCGCTGAGCGCGCCAGCGACCTGGTGGCCGAAGCGATCGCCATCCACAACGAGGACATTGCCTCGTGTTTGGCCATGGGAGCCCACGGTGCGCCGCTGATGCCGCAGAAGGGTGGCGTGTTGACCCACTGCAACACCGGCGGTCTGGCCACGGGCGGGCACGGCACCGCGCTGGGCGTGCTGCGGTCGGCGTTGGCGCTGGGGCACGAGCTGCACATCTACGTCGACGAGACCCGGCCGTTGCTGCAGGGCGCGCGCCTGACCGCGTGGGAGTGCGCGCAGGACGGCCTGCCGGCGACCCTCATCACCGACAACATGGCGGCCCACCTGATGAAGCTGGGCAAGGTCCAGGCGGCCATCGTGGGCGCGGACCGGATCGCCGCGCAGGGCGACACTGCGAACAAGATCGGCACGTACGGTGTCGCGATCTTGTGCAAGTATCATGGCATCCCGTTCTATGTAGCTGCGCCCACGTCGACGGTGGACCTTCGTTGCCCGGACGGGGACCACATCCCGATCGAAGAGCGCGCGCCCACTGAGGTGACCCACTTGGGTGGCCAGCGCATCACCGCCGAGGGTACGGGCGTGTTCAACCCAGCCTTCGACGTCGTGCCAGCCGCGTTGATCGCGGGGATCATCACGGAAGAGGGGATTGCGCGGGCCCCATTCACGCCGGATCTGACGGCGATGGTGGCGCGGGCACAGGAACGGGCCAAGCGGGTGCGGGCGCTGCGACTGCCTGCCTGAAGGATGACGTGAAGACAACCTTCGACTCTGGGCTGACCGCGATCGTGGAGCCACTGTACGGCTCGCCCGTCGTCGCCTTTCAGGTGTGGATCCACAGCGGCAGCTTCGATGAGCGCGACCACGAGCGTGGCCTCGCCCACCTGCACGAGCACATGCTGTTCAAGGGCACGCCGACCCGGGGCGTGGGCGAGATCGCTTCCGCCATCGAGGCTTGCGGTGGCCAGATCAACGCTTGGACCAGCAACGACCAGACCTGCTACCACATCGTCCTGCCCGCCCACGAGTGGCGCAACGGCCTGAGTGTCCTGGCCGACGCCGTCTGCCACCCGCTGTTCGATGCGACGGAGCTCGAGCGCGAGATCGAGGTCGTGGTCGAGGAAATCAAGCGCGCCGCCGACAGCCCCGGGCAGGTCGCCTTCCGCCGCGTCTTCGAACGGGTCTTTGCCGGCCATCCTTACGCGCTGCCGGTACTGGGCACCGCCGAAAGCGTGCGATCGATGACGCCTGCGCGAATGCGCGCCTTTTACGAGCAGCACTACGTCGCGGGCAACACGACCGTCGTCGCCGTGGGTGATCTGGATCAGGACGCCGTCCTGCAGGCGATTCGCGAAGTGTTTGCCGACCTGCCGAACCAGCCCGCACCAAGTCGGCCGCCTGCCGATGCCCACGCCGTGGCCGCAAGTGCGGAGGTGCTGGAGACCGCATTTTCCGAGAGTCGCGTGCTGCTGTCGTGGCCCGCGCCGCCGCTGCAGCATCCCGACGTGCCGGCGCTGGACCTGCTGGCCATCGTGCTGGGCCAAGGCGACTCATCGCGGCTCGTCCGCACCGTTCAGCGCGAGCAGCAGCTGGTCAACGACGTCGGCGCATCGGCCTATACCCCTGAACGTGCTGGACTTTTCTCGGTGACGCTGCTGACCAGCCGGGATCGACTGGACGCGGCGCGGCACGCCGTGCTGGTGCAGATCCGCGAGCTGCTGGAGGGCGGCGTGACCCGCCCCGAGCTCGACAAGGCCCGCAACAACGTGCTGGCCGACGCGACCTACAAGCTCGAGACGGTGCAGGGACAGGCCCACTCGCAGGGCTACTTCGGGGTGGCGACGGGCGACCCGCACTGGGAAAAGACCTACGACCAACGCGTGTTGCAGGCGACCTGCGAGGATCTGGTGCGGGTGGCGCGGACCTGGCTGCGGCCGGAACACGTGCAAGTGCTGGTGATGCCTGGCGTCGAGGTGGACGCGAAACCCGAGTCGGCAGAGCCGCAGACGGACACCGGAGCGCTGCTGACCGAGACGGTGAAGCAACTGACGCTGACGCCCGAGTCCTCTCGCCCCGGACGGTCGCGCGACGTGGTCGACCACATCGAGCGGATCGTGCTGCCCAGCGGCGACTTGCTGGTGGTGCAGCAAGACCGCAGTGTCGCGATGATGGGCCTGCGGGTTGCGGCACTGGGCGGACTGCGGGCCGAGACGACGGCCACCAACGGGGCATCCCAGCTGATTGCGCAGCTGCTGACCCGCGGAACGCAGCGGCGGTCGAGCGACGAAATCGCCCACGAGATCGAGACGTTGGCGGCTGGTTTGGGCGGGTTTGCCGGCCGCAACAGCGTCGGGATGCACGCGACCACCCTGTCGACCAACCGCGACGCCGTGCTGGACCTGCTGTTCGACACGCTGTTCGAGGCGTCGCTGCCAGAGTACGAGGTGGACCAGCAGCGCAAGGTGCAGCTGGAGGACATCCGCCACCAAGCAGACGCGCCGGCGCGCCAGGCGTTGCGGGCAATGGGCGCCGCGCTGTACGGCAACCACCCGTATGGACAGGACATTCTGGGAACGACCGAGACGGTGACGGCCCTGCGGCGCGAAGACCTGCTGGCCGATGCGCGCGGTCGCTTGGCCCCCGGCAGGTTGGTGTGGGCGGCCGCAGGCGACGTCGACGCGGATGAGCTGGCAGCGGCCATTGTGGCCCGGACGCCCGCCAACCGACCCGCCCTCGCCCCGCCGACACCGCAGCCGGTCGAGCCCCTGAACGAGGTCGTGCGGGTTCGTCTGCACGCCGAAAAGCAACAGGCGCATCTGGCGATCGGCTTTCTGGGCACCACGATGTACCGCCCGGAACGCTATGCGCTGGACGTGCTCTCGACGATTCTGGGCGGCCAGGGCGGACGGCTGTTTCTGGAGCTGCGCGACCGCCAGTCGCTGGCCTACACGGTCAGCGCGATGCACGCCGACGGTATCGACGACGGGTACTTCGCGCTTTACATCGGCACCTCGCCCGACAAGGCGCAGACGGCGCTGGACGGCCTGTATGCCGAGCTGGACAAGGTGCTGCAGTCGCCTGTCACGGCCGACGAGCTGGACCGGGCACGACGGTATCTGGCAGGCGCGCACGCGATCGGGCTGCAGCGGCGGTCCTCGCGGGCGTCGACGATCTGCCTCAATGAGCTGTACGGACTGGGTCGCGAGGCCTACCGCGGCCACCTGGACGCCCTGCTGGCCGTGACGTCCGACGACGTGCTGACCGCGGCGCGGCGGGTGCTGAACCGCGACAAGTGCGTGGAAGTGGTGCTGAAACCGGAGTAACGCGGCCGAGCGGGAAAGCGGGGTCAGGCTTGCGTCGCGCTGGAGGCCGGACGAACTACTCGGCCGTCAGGTTCTTGACCCACGTGGCTGCGTCGATCGGGGTCTCGCCCTCGCCCAGCTGGTTCTTGGCGGCCAGGGCCATGATGCGGGCGGCCGGGACCTTGTCGCGCGACGTACCCTGAGCCAACAGCTCTTCGCCCTTCTCGATCTCGCGCTGCACCGTGGACTTCAGCGCCAGATACGAACCCCAGCCCACCTGACGCGAGCCGTTGACGAAGAACGCCGGCGTGCCGGTCGCGCCCATCGACTCGGACCACTTGGATTCCTGGTCCAGACGAGCCGCCAGAGCGGGGTCGGCAATGTCCTTCTCCCACCGCGCCATGTCGAGCCCGAGCTCCTGCGCGTACGAACGGAGCGTGCCGTCGTCGAGCGACTGCTGATTGGCGAACATCTTGTCGTGGAACTGCCAGAACTTGCCCTGGTTGCCGGCCGCCTTGGCGGCGAGCGCGGCGGGCTTGGCGCGGCCGTGCATGGCCAGGGCGTTGTTGCGGAAGTAGACCTTGACCTTGCCGGGGAAGTCGGCCGCCAGTTGCTTGATGGGGTCGGCCGAGCGCTTGCAGACGGGGCACTGGAAGTCGCTGAACACGTTGACGATCACCAGCGGCTGCGGCGTGCCGATGAACGGACTCTTGTCCTTGGGCGAGAACCCGATCTTGCTGACGTCAACGCCCTTGCCGGCGCCTTCGTCGCTCTGGGAGTCCAAGAACGACGGTGCGGACGGCGCGGCGGGCGAGGGGCTGGGCGCGGCAGAAGGCGCGGCGGCCTCGCGGGTAGGCTCCGGGGTCGGAGCGGGCGCGGGAGCACCCTCCGGCAGCGCGGTGGCCACAGCGGCAGCGGGGTCAGCAGCGGCGGCCGGAGCGCGCGACTTGCCATCCCAGCGACCGATCAGAAACCCTGCGACCAGCACCACCGCGCCGATCGCGAACAGATTCGACTTCTCCATGCTCTTGACTCTCCTGTGAATCTCGACTCAGACGGTCATCAGCGCCTTTCGCGTGGGTTCTACTCGAGGATGGGCTCCTCGACCGGCAGCAGCTGGAAAGCACCGTACGTGTACTCGATGACGCCCTTGATGGACTTGATCTTGGTGCCCTTGGGGTACTTCTCAGAGTAGACCTTCGCGGTCTTGTCGTACTCGGTCATGTAGAACTTGCCGAAACCGCTGGCGATCCGCACGGTCGGGCTGTTCTCGTCGGCGCCGACCAGGATCGCGCCGTGGGGCTTGGCGTCGGTGCCGTTTGCCAACGAGTCGGAGACGACGACGTTCTCGAGCTCGACCAGCACGCCCTCGAAGGGCTCGACCAGATCCATCGAAGCCTTCTCGTCCAACTGCGCAGGCGTGACCTTGACCGCAACCAGTTCCTTGGTCTCGCCGGACGGCACGACGCTGTCGGCTTGCAGTTCGGTGAAGCAGTAGTACTCCTTGGCATCGCCGACGATCGTCAGCACAACGCCCGGGTTGACGTCGGCGAGCGCCGTCGCGGTGCCCTTCATCATCACGTAGATGCCTGAGTTTTCGCCGCCGCCCTCGTCCTGCACGAACACGCCCTGGTAGACGCTCGAGATGCGCATGGGCGAGGTGACGATGACGTCGCGGATCATCACGTCGTTCAAGAAGTTGTCGAACGCGACCGGCGGAGTGGCGCACGCGGTCTTCATCGCCTGCAGCTCGGCAACGGTCTTCGACGCACCCGCGGTATCCGGCGTGGTCGTGTCGGTACCCGTGGTCGAGTCCGTGCCTGCGGTCGTGTCGGTCGTCGAGAAGTCTGGGGTCGTGTCGGCGACCGTACCGCCGCCGCCGGCGTCGGTGTTGGCACATGCGACGGTGGTCGCGGCGGTCAGGACGAGCGCGAGGAACCGGGGAGCGTGAGCGACGATATGCATGGCCAGCCTCAAATGTCTCGGTGGGGGAATGCCGATGGGAACAAGCGGTGCGGCCGCGAGCGCGACCCGTGGGGCAAGCACTCTACGGGTCTCCGAGGGCCAGCGTCAACCGCAACCCGACGAAGCCGCATTCCATTCCCGCATGGGGCTGGGCAGCGGCAATGGCTCAGGGCGCGAGCGCGGCGTCTGCGGCCTCTCGCAGCGTCCGGGCGGCGAAGTCGCAGTGGTCCCGATCGACGATGAGCGGCGGCGTCAGGCGCAGGACGTTGGCGCCGGCGACCGACACCAGCAGCCCGCGTGCGCGCGCTGCCTCGACCACGGCCTTGGGATCTCCCTGAACCGCCACGCCGACCATCAGCCCCCGACCCCGCACGTCTCCGGTGTACGGCCGACCGTCGAATTCCTGGTGCAGGCGCTGCAGCAGGAAGGCGCCGACGTCGCGCGAGTGCTCAACCAAGCCGTCGCGGTCCATCACGGCTAGGGTCACCCGTCCCGCCAGCGTGGCCAGCGCGTTCGCGCCAAACGTCGTGGCATGACACCCCGCAACCAAGGCCTGCGCAACGGGTTCTCGCGCCAGCATCGCGCCCACCGGGACGCCGCCGCCCAACGCCTTGGCCAGCCACAGGATGTCGGGGACGATGCCCTCCTGCTCAAAGGCAAAGAAGGTGCCGGTGCGCCCCAGCCCTGTCTGCACCTCGTCCAGCAGCAACAGCAAGCCCCTGTCGTCACACAGCTTTCTGAGATCTCGGAAGAAACCGGTCGGGGGCACGCACACGCCGCCCTCGCCCTGCACCACTTCCAGCATCACGGCGCCGGTCTGGTCGTCGACCAAGGCCTCGATCGAAGCGAGATCCCCGAATTTCGCGTACTTGAACCCCGGCACCAAAGGCTCGAAGCCGTCCTGGTACTTGGGCTGCGCGGTCGCGGTCATGGCGGCGTAGGTACGCCCGTGGAACGACCCCTGCATGGTAATGATGCCCGGCCGCGGCTTGCCAAGCGTCTTGGCGTAGTAGCGGCGGGCCAGCTTCACGGTGGCCTCGGTGCCTTCCGCGCCGCTGTTGCAGAAGAAGGCTCTGGCCTTGACGCCGCCCGTGGCCTTCTCGAACCGGTCGCACAGATCCTGCGCCAGGGGTGCAGCGTGGGCGTTGTGCCAGTAGTTCGATTGGTGAATCAGCAAGGCGACTTGCGCTTGCAGCGCGGCGACCAGATCCGGGTGACCGTGACCCAGCGCGTTGACCGCCACGCCGGCAGAGAAGTCGAGGTAGCGCTTGCCGTCCTCGGCGATGTTCCACGGTCCCTCGCCCCGCACGAACACGATCGGCGCGTTCTTGTAGTTGGGCGTCAGGTACTTGTCGGCCAAGGCGACGATGCCTGCGGTGTCGTGAGAGGCAAGGTGAAGCGCGGGGGCGGGGGGAGCGGCGGTCGGCATGGACGGGCCTCGTGCAGGGCGAATCGGGGCCCCGCAAGGCCGTCGAGGATACTCCCGGCCACGGGCGTTGGCGAGAATCCCGCTGCAGCCCGCTTCGCTGCACGCGGCGGTTGACGCTCGGCCAGCCCCCGCCTAGCCTTGCCGACCGGTTTTGCCCTTCCCTTTGGCAACCGCGGAGACTCGCCGCATGGCCACCAGGAACGCGGTCGGTGTGGACATCGGCGCCTCGGCGATCAAGGTGGCGCAAGTCCGCGAGACCCCCCAAGGTCTGCAGCTGGTGGCGTTTGACTCGCTGTTGCTGCCCCCGGACACCCTGCGCGACGGCGTGGTCCGCCAGCCCAAGCTCCTGACCCAGCGCCTCAAGGACGTCTTTCGCCTCAACGGCATCAAGCCCCGGCAAGTCGTGCTCGCGGTGTCCGGGCCGTCGGTGTTCGTCAAGCGACTGCGACTGCCGCGGTTGTCGGATGTGCAATACCAGGCAGCGCTTCGCTTTCAGGCCGAACAGCACGTGCCGTTCGACGTGAGCGACGCGTATCTGGACGGCGTGATCCTCGACCCCTCTCCCGACCCCGGCCACATGGACGTTCTGCTGGTCGCCGCCCGCAAGGCTGCGGTGGACGAGTGGACCTCCGTCGCCCGCGCGGCACGACTGCAGCCGGTTGTCGTGGATGTGGCCACACTGGCCGTCTGCAACGCTTTCGAGGCGAGCGGTCACCGTGCTGCCGACGAGGTCGCGTTGCTGCTGGACATCGGCGCTGCGCACACCCACATGGCCGTCGTGTCGCGGGGCGTGCCCCTGCTGGCGCGCGACATTGCGACCGGCGGCAACACCGTGACCGAGGAAGTGGCCCGGCAGTTCGGCGTGCCGTGGGACGAGGCGGAGCACAGAAAGACGACCAGCGAGACAGACCTTTCGACGCAGGAAGTGCTGCGTGAGGTCCAGCGAATCTCCACGCGGGTGAGCGAGGCGTTGGTGGAAGAGGTGCGGCAGACGCTGGATCTGCTGAGCCCGACCGGCCCACGCCCGACCTCGGCCTGGCTGACCGGCGGAGCAGCGTCGCAGCCTGGGCTTGTCGAGGCGCTGGAGAAGTGTCTGGGAGTGACGGTGCGCCTGCTGGACCCGTTCCGTCGCCTGACGGTCGACCCGAACAAGTTTGATGCCATCCTGTTGCGACGCATGGCCCCATGTGCCGCGGTCGCCGTCGGTCTTGCGCTGCGCGGCATGGCGGAGGCGGACCGATGATCCGCGTCAACCTGATCCGCCCCCGCCCCAAGCCCGCGGCCGTGCGCCGCAAACGGCCGTGGCGTGCCCGGGCGGTCCTGCTCGGCCTTGCGCTGCTGCTGGTCGGCGCAGCGTTGTGGTGGATGCGCGACGGCGTTGCGCCGCAGGGCGGTCAGGCCGAACGCCGTCCCACGGCCCCCTTGGGCCGCCCTGCCGACCGCGAGCCGCCAGAGCCGCCCCCCATCAGCTGGCCCGAGCTCGAGACCGTCACGCCAACCCAGGACCTGGCACCGTCGCTTCCGGTGCCTGTCGAGCCCGCCCAGCCGCCGCAAGTCTTCCCCCCACCTGCGGAACCGGCGCCCGAGTTCCCCGAGGCCCCGGAAGCGTCGGGCGACGCCGCTCGTCAGCGACGTCCGCTGGGCGACTACCGTCTGGTCGGCGTCCTGACCGGTCTGGCCGAGCCCCGCGCCCTGGTCGTGGACCCCGACGGTCAGGATTACGAGGTCCGACCCGGAGATGCGCTGGGCAGCGAGGGCGGACGCGTCAAGGCGGTGCTCCCGGACGAGCTGGTCATCGAGGTGCCGGGACGCACCGATCCCGTGCGCTTCTCGATCGCTCCGGCGGCGGTCCAAGCGCCTGCCACCGCCCCCACGGCGCCCCCGCGCCGCAAGTAGCCCCGCCCGACGACGAGGGCTGGATGTAGCGGCCGCCGTTGCCCTTTTTTTGACAGCACCGGGGTCTGCACTAGCATCGGACGACCTGCGTCTCCGCGCGTCGTACGGGCGCTCGGTGGAGAAGCAACCATGCTTGCAGACGGCACTTTTCGATCAAGGCTGGGTCCTGCGCTGGCGATCGCGGTGCTGTGGCTGCTGACGCCGCTGGCTCTTGCCGCACCCGTCAGTCCGCCGCGCCCCCAGTCCCTGCTCGCCCTCGAGCTGGTCGAGGCGCCACAGGCGACCATCATCACCCTGCGGACCCGCCAAGCCCCCGCCTTTACTTCGTTTCGTCTGGACCAGCCCACCCGTCTGTTCGTAGACGTGGCCGGGGCCGGGATCGAGGTCGGCGCGCTGGGCTCGCAGACGGTCGACAACGGTGTCGTGCGGTCGGTCGAGGCCCTGCCGTTCCAGCGTGGCAGCGTTCGCCACGCCCGCATCATCGTCACCTTCCAGCGCGATGCCCTGTACCACGTCAAGGTCGACGGACAGGCCGTGGTGCTGACGATCGACGGCACCGACCGCAAACCTGCCGCAGACCCCGCCGTCGCCGCCGCCGAACGCGAACGGGCGCGGCTGCAGCAAGAGGCCGCGCGGCAAGCCGAATTGGCGCAACAAGTCGAGAAGAAACGGCAAGCTGAGCTGGCGCTGCAAGCCGAGAAGCAACGGCAGGCCGAGTTGGCGCAACTGGCCGAGGCGAAGCGGCAAGCCGAATTGGCGCGACAAGCCGAGAAGAGGCGGCAAGCTGAGCTGGCGCTGCAAGCTGAGAAGCAACGGCGTGCCGAGCTGGCGCAACAGGCCGAGGCGAAGCGGCAAGCCGAATTGGCGCGACAAGCCGAGAAGAGGCGGCAAGCTGAGCTGGCGCTGCAAGCCGAGAAGCAAAGGCAGGCCGTTGTCGCCCTGGCGGCCCACGAGACTCGACTGGAGACCCTGTTGCGCGACCACGAGGCGCTGCAGCAGCAGTGGCTGGACGAGCTGCGGGTGCATGAGGTGACGCTGGTCGCGGCTCTGGACGACGCCAGCCAGCGCAAAGCCGCGGCGACGACGCCAGACGAGGCAAAGGCGTGCGACGCAGAGATCACCCGACGGACTGCCGAGTTGCAGCGGCTTCGGGTGCGGGTGCAGGCGCGTGAACTGTCCCGGCAGGAGGCGACCCGCGAGTGCCTGCGGCTGACCGAGGAGCGCCGCACGGCCGAAGGCGCCACCACCGAAGCTGCTGTGGCGCAACGGGAAAGGCGTCTTGCGATTGGGGAGGCCGACGTGCGGGCCCGCGCCTCCGTCGCTCGCCAAGGCCTGACCGCTGAACACCGGCGTCGCGAAGAGGCCCTGCGAGCCGCAAAGGCGGCGCCGCCACCGCCCAAGACCGCGCCGCTGGACGACCACTTGCGCCGCCAGCAGGCCCGCCTGACGCTGTTGGCGGAGCGGGACAAGGGCAAGGAGAACCGCAAGCCAAGCGTTAACAAGGACAACGGCAAGGACCCAGGCGTCGCGGTCCCGCCCCCCCCCGCGCTGCCCAAGGGTCCGGCGGAGGTCAACGATGTCGCCATCACTGCCCGCGGCCCGCAGCAGGGCCGGATCGAGCTGCCATTGACGGGAAATCTCGCGGGCGCGCGCGCGCAGGTGACCGAGCGCGGCGCCAAGCGGTTGGTGGTGCGTGTGACCGGTGTGCGCCTGCCGGATCGCCTGCAGCGCGCGTATGACACCAAGGCTCTGCTGGGGCCGGTGGACCGGGTGACCGTGTTCCGCCCAGAGCAGGGCAGCGACGAAGCGCGACTGGTGGTGGACCTGGCGCGGCCGGCCGTGGATCACCTGACCGTCGCGAACGGCAAGGTTCTTCTGGAGTTGGAACAGCCCGCCGCCGTGCCGACCGTGCCGCCGGTCCCTGCGCGGGTCGCGGAGCTGCGGCCCCCCGCGCGGCGCGACCACCGCTCTGGAGGCGACGCCGAGGCGCCTGCACCGCAGCCGGCGGCCGATGCGGAATCGACTGTGCGCACGCGAAGTTCTGCCCCCTCGGTCGTCACAGCCGAGGTGCCAGAGATCGCCCGCCCCACGCCGCCCCGCCGCTACACGGGCAAGCGCATCAGCCTGACGCTGAAAGACGCGGACCTGCAGCAGGTGCTGACCTTTCTGGCGCGGGCTGGCAAGACCAACATCGTGGCGGGGCCGGATGTGCAGGGCACGGTCACGTTCCACTTGGACCGGGTGCCTTGGGATCTGGCGCTGGACGTGATCCTGCGGAGCCGCGGCTTGGATGCCGTACGCCAAAATGGCGTGATCCGGGTGGCGTCACGGGCGGTGCTGGACAAGGAAGCGGCGGCAGATGTGGCGCGGCGGCAGAAGGCCGAAGAAGGCAAGCCCCTGATCTCGCGCGTGATTCCGGTCAGTCACGGTGACGCGTCGGTGCTGGCTCCGCAGGTGCGGGCGATGGCGTCCAAGCCGCGAGGCTCCGTGGCCGTGGACGTGCGGACCAATGCGTTGCTGGTGCGCGACACGGCAGAGCAGGTGGCCGCGATCGAGGCGATGGTGCGCAGGCTGGACGCGCAGGCGCCCCAGGTTCGCATCGAGGTGCGCATCGTCGAGGCCGACCGCAGCTTCCTGCGCGAGTCTGGCGTGCAGTGGGGCGGCCATCTCGCGGCAGCGGGGCTGTACGGCAACGCGACCGGCCTTGCCTTCCCGTCGGTGCGAGGCGTCGCAAGTGGCCCCGGCGGACCCGGCCCCGACCGCTCGGCCGCCACAGCAGCAGTTCCCAATTACGCGGTAAACTTGCCGACTTCTTTCGATTCAGACTCGATGGGCTGGCTGCTGGGAAGCTTGGGCGGCGCAGCGAACTTGCACCTGCGGCTGGCCGCGGCCGAACGCGAGGGCGTCGTTCGCATCGTCGCCAGCCCAAGCATCGTGGCGTTGAACCATGCGACGGCGACGCTGCGCCAAGGGGTCGAGCTTCCGTCCGTGACGACCGGCCCTCAGGGCACGAAAACCCATTGGATCGACACGGAATTGCTTGTGCGCGCCACGCCCCACCTGACGCTGGACGGACAGATCCGGCTGGCGGTCCAGATCGCCCGCGGCGGACCCGAGCGCTCTGGCGGTGGCGAAGCGGGCGAAGGCGGTCTGGTGCAGCGCGAGGCCTCGTCCGAGTGGCTGCTGCGTGACGGCGAGACGACGGTTGTCGCGGGTCTGTACGGCGAGATGGCGGTCGCGCGCAAGTCGGGATTCTGGGGCAATTTGCCGCTGATCGGGGGCTGGTTCCGCCACAGCGACGATCGCCGCAGCGAGCTGCTGATCTTCCTGACGCCCCGCATTGTACCGCCCGCCGCGCTGGCCGGACGCTAGCGGCATCCGGAGCCCCCATGTCCGCACTTCTACAGACGATCGTCCTGATGGGCCCGCCGGGCGCTGGCAAGTCGACCCTGGCGGCGGCGCTGGCGCGGGCTTGGGACGCGCCGCACCGCGATCTGGACGACGTGATCGCGCGGGAAGCTCGTGTCTCTGTGGGCGATCTGCTGCGGCGCGAGGGCGAGTCTGCCTTTCGGGTGCGCGAAGCCCACGCGCTAAACGAGGCGCTGCTGGGTCCGCCGCTGGTGCTGTCGGTGGGCGGCGGTGCGGCGGTGTTCCACGACGGCATGGCGCGGATGCGGGCGACGGCGCGGGTGGTGTGGCTGGACGCCCCGCCGCAAGTCCTGGTCGAGCGGACGCTGCTGGACGGTGACCGACCGCTGCTGGGCGACACGCGCCAGGAACAGCTGGCGGCACTGGAGCGACTGGCGATCGTGCGCGGCCCCGTCTATGCCCACGCACACCTGCGACTGGACGCAACCCGGCCTATCGACAGGCTTGTGCGCGACCTGGAAGAGGCGCTGGCGCCTCCCGGCACGATCGGGTCCTCGTTCGACGGCCAAGTTTGCCCGGTCGTGGTGCATGGCGGGCAGGCCAGCGATGCCGCGGACCGGCTGGCCGAGCTGGCCCAAGGTGCGCGGGTGGCGCTGATCGTCGATCGGCAGGTTCGCGTCCATGCCGCCCCGTTGCAGGCGATGCTGGCAGCGCGCGGGGTGCCTTGCGTGTCGCGCGAGGTGCCGGGCGGAGAAAAGGGCAAGGATCTCAGGCATGCCGGGCGGTTGTGGCAGGAGCTGGCGGCCCATGGACTGCAGCGCGACGACCTGCTGATCGGTGTGGGCGGCGGCGCGACGACCGATCTGACGGGGTTCGTGGCCTCGACGTTCCTGCGCGGGGTGCGGGTGGCGCACTTGCCGACCACGGTGCTGGCGATGGCAGACGCTTCGGTCGGCGGCAAGACGGCGCTGAACCTGCCGGAGGGCAAGAACCTGGTCGGCACCTTCCACCCGCCACAGCTGGTCTGGCTGGCTCTTGCAACGCTGGAGACGCTGCCGGGACGCGAGTGGCGCGCGGGGCTGGCCGAGATCGCCAAGATGTTCGCGCTGTTCAATGCAGACGCCTGGCGAGACCTGCGCTCCGACGCGGCCGACCTGCGCCGACGCAGCAGCGTGCATCTGCGGCCGCATCTGGAGCGAGCGGTGGCGCTGAAGGCCGACGTGGTGGCCGCCGACCCGCGCGAACAAGGGCGGTCGAACTCCTCACGCGCGGTGCTGAATCTGGGGCACACGCTGGGGCACGCGCTGGAAGCGCACAGCGGCTTTGCGCTGCGTCATGGCGAGGCGGTGGCGCTGGGAACGGTGGCAGCGGCCGAAGTCAGCGAGGCGCTGGGCTGGGCCGATCCGGGCTTGGCCGCCGAGATCCGTAAGGGGCTTGAGGACTTGGGGCTTCCCACCGGTTGGGAGGCCGAGACGACCGCCGAAGTACTGGCGCGGCTGGGTCGCGACAAGAAGGCGCAGGCGGACGAAGTGCGATTCGTGGGGCTCGAAGCCTTGGGGCATCCGCGGATCGAGCGACTGCGCACGCAGAAGCTGGCCGACCTGTACGCGGCGCTGGCGACGCAGAAGCGCAAGCCGACCCGGGTCTGACGGCCCGTCGCCCGACGCAGCGCCGTCGCCGCCACTACGTCACCTGACGAAGCGGCGTCCGCGCCACAAATTCACTGTCATTTCAGTTGGGTCGGGGAGACAGGATTTGAACCTGCGACATCCTGCTCCCAAAGCAGGTGCGCTACCAGACTGCGCCACTCCCCGAGCGGCGCGCAGGATGCGTCACCCCTCCCGACCGCGTCAAGCAGGCGAAGCGACGATGGAACGCAGCAAGCGATCCAGCTCGGCCGCGGCCTCGGCCACCGCGCGACCTCCGGGGGGCTGAGCGGGCCCCAGGGACGCCAGCCGCGTGGTGGGCTGGCCGCACAGGGTCAGACCGTCGCCCTCGGCAGGATCGATGGCCACATTGATCGCCATGCCATGCCCCGCGACGCCGCGCTGCCAGCGCAGCCCCAGGCTGGCGAGCTTGCCGTGCGGCGCCCACAGTCCGACGTCGTCGTCTGCGTCCACCCGCGCCGCAACCCCCTGATCCAGTGAGAGAAGTCGCGCGGCCTGCAGCAACTCGTCGACCAGCGGCCGCACGCGCACGCGCGGGCACGCAATCGCCACGAAGACCACCAGTTGCCCCGGCAGATGCAGGGTGCCCAGACCGCCGCGATCGACCTCCAGCACCGGCAAGTCGCGCTGGGCGCACGCGGCGAGCGTGGCTTCCAGCTGGCGGCGACCTTCCGCCGACTGGGCACGGCGACCGAGCGTGAAGATGGGTTCGGCGGGCTCGAAGGCGCCGAGTTCCCCCGGGCCACCGGCAGCGGTGCGGTCGATGGCGGCGGCGTTGCGGCGCACGGCCTCGGCAAACGGCAGCGTGCCCCACCAATGCAGGGGGACGTCGCGCAGCAGGGGCTCAGCCACGGCCCGTCAGCGAAAGCCAGGCCATCAGCACGGGCCCCGCGAAGATCACGCCGTCCACGCGGTCCAGCAGGCCACCGTGACCGGGCAGAAGGTGGCCGCTGTCCTTGGTATTCGTCGCGCGCTTGAACAGCGACTCGACCAGGTCGCCCACCTGGCCCACCGCCCCGCACAGCGCGCCCAGCACCGCCGTCTCGGCCAGCCCCAGGTCGGGCAGGAACAGCCAGCGGGCCAGAAAGGCGCCGCCGATCGAGGCGAGCAGACCGCCGATCGCGCCCTCGACCGTCTTCTTGGGGCTGATCAGGGCGTTGAGCTTGTGGCGCCCCAGGCTGCGGCCCGCAAAGTAGGCTCCGGTGTCGCCGAAAAACACCATGACCAGCAGGGACATCAGCGCGCCGCGGCCCAGATCGTACGGACCCAGCACCAGGCCCGCCACCGAAGCACCGGCACCCACGGGCGCCCGGCCGAGGGTGAACAGGCCGATCAGCACGGCGACCAGCACCGCCACGTAGCCCAGCGCCAGCACGCCCAGCGACGCCCGCCGACTGGCCGAGACCACGTCGCGCGGCCGCCACAGCAGCGTCGCCAGCAGCAACACGGGCGCCAGACCCGCGATCGTCCAGCGCCAGGCCGGGTCCAGCAGCGGCGTGGCAGCAATGGCCGAGGCGAGCGCGGCGGCCATCAGACGGTCCAACTTCCTGATCTCAGGGGACATCCGCACCAACTCGTCGGCAGCACGGGCGGCGGCCACGATCAGCACCGCCAACATCGCGGGCTTGGGCGCATACAGAACCAGCCAGATGACAAGCGGCGCAAGGGTCAGGCCCGTGATGACGCGAACAAGCACTGTGAACTCCGGGGCGTAGGTCGGGGAGCGCGGCGGTGCGGGGAGCCAGAGGCGAGCAGCAGGACGGTCGAACCAAGGGCAAGTGGAAGGGCAGGATCGTTTCGTGTCAAGCGGGCTTGCGTGCATCGATGGGAGGCTTCGTCAGGTCGGGCTCTGCGGGCCACGGCTTGCGCCGCCACAGCACCCAGGCGGACCAAGCGAATAGCGGCAGGCTGATCAACTGCGAGGTCGACAGGCCCACGGCGGCGCCGCGGTCGTCGGCACGCCAGAACTCGATCAGAAAGCGCAAAACCGCGTACGCCAACATGAAGATGAAGAAGTTCTGGCCGCGGAACTGGGTGCCCCGGCGGTACCACCACAGGCAGAACAGGAAGATCGCCAGCGCGCCAAGGGCCTCGTACAGCTGCGTCGGATGCACCGCCAGCGAGGCGTGGGCGTGCTGGGCCAGCAGATGCGCCTGCTGGTGTTGGTCCCAAGCGGGTGAGCCGACCGGGAACGCGATGCCCACGGCCGCTGTCGTCGGTGCGCCGAAGCAGCAGCCGGCCAGGAAGCAGCCGGCGCGGCCGAGCACCAGGCCCAGCGGGATGCCGAACCCGGCCAAGTCCGCCATGTGCCACATCGACTGCCGACGGCGACGCAGGAACCACAAACCCACCGGAACTGCCAACAGGAAGCCGCCGTAGTACGCGTAGCCGCCGTACCAAATCTTGAAGACGCGCAGGCAGTCCTGGCTCTGGCGGCACAGGCCTGTCGCCTGCTCGCACACGTCGCCCAGGCCGCCGTCGAAGCACTGGGCGTCGGTCGCGCACTTCAGACCGCTACCCAGCGCAAGGGCAGGCACCTTCGAGGGATCGGTGCAGAGGTGCACGTAGTCCCAGAACTGGCCGTCGGCAAAAATATGCAGGACCCGCGCGCCGATCAGTCCACAGGCGAGCATCAACAGGCCCACGTCCAGCACGGTGTTGCCGTCGAAGCCCTTGCGCAGCCCCTCGCGGTGGGCCAGCAGAATGGCGAGCGTGAAGCCCACCATCAGCAACGTGAAGTAGGCGGGCAGACTGGTGAAGCCGATGTCGAAAGAGGGGTGCACGGCGGGCCTCTAGCCGGGTTTGGGGCGGTCAGCGACGGGTGGAGCGGGCTTGCGCTGAAACAACAGCTCGAGCGCGATCAAGGCAACGCCCACAGTGATGCCGATGTCGGCGACGTTGTACACGGGCCAACCGTGGGTCTTGCCGTCGACCACCACGTAATTCAGAACGAAATCGACGACCACGCGGAACCTGAGCCGATCGACCAGGTTACCGATGGCGCCGCCCAGGATGGCCGCAAGCGCCAGCGAGCTCCAAGTCGTCCCCATGCGGCCGCCCCACAGCACCCAGATCATGACCAAGCTGGCCACCAGTGAGATGAAGGCAAACAGCAGGAAGCGCACGGTGGGCGGGGCAGACGACAGGAAGCCCCACGCAGCACCGCGGTTCTCGGCGTAGACGAAGGTGAAGCCGGGGAAGATCGGCAGGTTGCGGTCGCTCAGGGCCAAGAGGCCGTCCGCGGCAAGCGCCTCTTGCGGGTCGGACACCCGGCCCGCCGACCGGTACATCTGCCGCCCGGCCACCAGCGGCTGCAGCTGCGCAGGTTCGACGCGGAATTCCTGAGACAGCACGTGACCGAGCGACTGGCCGACCTGCTGGGTGGTGAACTGGACCTGACGCGGCGCGGGCAGCCCAATGCTGCCCGTCACGAGCACCCGCGTGTCGACGTCCTCGACCGTCAGGACCCGGTCCAGCTTCAGGTCACGCGCCGGCAGATAACGTCCGACTTGCCCGCGCGCCAGAGCGGCATCCGCCTCGGCCGCCGTCAACCCACGCGACTGCAGCGCAGACGCAACGGTCGCTCCGTCCGCCGCACGCAGGACCATCGGGTGGTCAAAGCTGGCGAGCGAGTCGATCGCCCACTGCTTGCTCCACAGGTCGAGCACGATCACGACGAGGGCAAGGGTCAGCGCCGTCCAGCGCAGGGAACGAAGGGGCATCCGCGGGGCTCCTTTGGCAGCGGGGGTCAACCGGCTGGCACTCTAAGGGCGAACGTGGGGTTCGTCCACCGCGAGCGCTCGCACATCCGGGCCACAGCTTGCGTTTCCGCCGGGGCGGGTCCTAGGCTGTGCCCCCCTTCCCCAAGCACCGGAGCGCCGTGCTCGTCCACCTGCTGACCGCCAGCGCCTGCCCGCACGCCGACTCGCCGTTGGTGTGCCCGGTGTGCGAGGTCCGCGGGCCGAACGCGCGTCGGCTGGCAGAGGTCGATGCTGCACAGGTCGCCGGGGCGCTGCGACGGGTGCGCGAGGCCGGTGCGACGGTGGCGGTGCTGCGCGACGGCGACCTGCTGACGCGCCCCGAGGCGCTGCAACTGCTTGGACTGGCTCAGCAACTCGCGTTCACCGCCGTCGAGGTCTGGACGAGCGGCCTTGCGTTGGTGCGGCCCGAGTCGGCGGCCCAGGTGCGGCAGGCCGGTGCCACCCACGTGGCCGTGCCGCTGTACGGCGACTCGGCCGAGGCCCACGACCTCGTGGCCGGGCACGAGGGTCACTTCAAACGTGTGATCAAGGGCTTGCGCTCTGCGCGGGCGGCGGGGCTGCAGACGGCGGTGCTGGCCCCCGTGCTCCGGTCCACGTTTCGCCAGCTGCCCCGACTGGTCGCGGGCGCCCAGGCGCTGGGAGCGAGCGCCGTGCGCATCACCCTGGCCGAGACCGACGACCGCGAAGCCCACCCGCTGCTGCCCCACCCCGCGCTGGCGGCGCCGTTCGTGCGGGCGGCGCTGCGACAGGCCAGGACCGCCGGTCTGCGCGCGACGACCGCCGGCATCCCCCCGTGCCTGCTGGAGGATCTGGCGACAGCAGCGTGGCGGCCGCCGGCGTGGACGGTCGATGCGCGGTCGATCGGCGCGGCCGGCGAGGTCCAGGGGCCTGCCGCGGTGCCGCCCCACCAGCACGGCCGCGCTTGCCAGACCTGCACTTGGCGCGATCTGTGCCCCGGCGTGGCCCCGCCCGTCGCCGCGCGACACGGCTGGGGTTGGGTGGTGCCGCGGAGCGACGCCCCTCCGGCGCGAAAAGACGCTGTGGAATAGCGCGTTGCGATGCCCGGCTGCACCCACGCCGCGGATCTGCCAGACTTCGGCCCCCCCTGCCCACCGGAGCGTTTCGCCTTGTCCCTGCCGCCCGACACCGCCGCCCTTGGCCACGAGATGCAACTTCTTGTGACGCAAGGCATTCTGTCGCGAGACGAGGCCGCGGCGCTGGCCGACGCCGCCCGCACGGAGCAGACCCGCGGCGAGGCCCTGCCGTCGGGCATGGACGATAAGGACCGCGTCAAGGAGCAAGCGGCCCGCGACAAGCGCCACTGGGTCCGCACCACGCGCGTCTGCAACCAGCGCTGCACGTTCTGCCTCGACTCGATGAACCAGGATGGCACGCGCATCGAGACGGCGGCGCTGAAGGCCTACATCGCGCTGGGGCGGCGGCTGGGTCGAGAGCGGCTGATCCTGTCGGGCGGCGAGGCGACGGTCCACCCGGAATTCCTGGAGCTCGTGCGCTATGGGCGCGAGGTCGGCTACGGCTGGATCCAGGTCGTCACGAACGGAATGATGTTCTCGTACAAGCGGTTCGCACGTGCGGCGGCACAAGCGGGGCTGAACGAGGCGACGGTGTCGATGCACGGCCACACGGCGCACCTGCACGACAAGCTGACGGTCACGCAGGGTGCCTTCGTCACCGCGCTGCAGGGCATCCGCAACCTGCAGGCGACGGGCCAGGTCGTCGTGAACATCGACATCGTGCTGAACAAGCAGAATTACCGGGTGCTGCCCGAGATGCTGGCGTTCTGGTACGGCCACGGCATCCGCGAGTTCGACCTGCTGCATCTCGTGCCGTTCGGCCGCGGCTTCGACGAGCACCGGGCGTCGCTGTACTTCGACTTGAACGACGCGGTTCCCTATTTCCGACGGGCGTTTGCGTGGGCCGACCAGCCGGGCGTGTACCTGTGGACCAACCGGATGCCCGTGACCTATCTGGAGGGTTTCGAGCGCCTGATCCAGGAACCGCACAAGCTGCAATCGGAATTCGACGGCGGGCGGCACAACTTCGAGGGCTGGTTGCGCACGGGCGTCAAGCCCGACTGCTGGGGAGAGCGGTGCGACTATTGCTTCCTGGAAGGCCCCTGCCGCGCAACGCTGCTGCCCTACCGCGAGCGGTTGCTGCGGGGCGAGTTCCCTTCGGTGCGGATCGACGCCCGGCACGTCTGGCCGAGCGATGCGGCGCGGCTGGCGTTCCTGTCCCAGCGGACGACACGGGTGCGGGTGACGGCGCCGGACGCGGCGGCTGCAGTGCAGACGCTGGACGAGCTGGCGTTTCCCCATGCAAGGAGGGCTGTTGCGTTGGCTCCCGGTGCGGACCCCACGGCGCTGCTGGGCCACGCGGATCGCTTTGTGGCATCGACCGTGGCGCAAGCCAAAGCGTACCTGCTGGGAGCCGCCGCGCTGCCCGACGACGTCGAGATCGAGGTCGCGTTGACCCGTGAGCTGGCCGGATGGCTGCTGGACCGCCCCGAGCTGTGTCGCGCCCGCGGCCACCGGCTGATCGCGGCGCTGCAGACCCACGAGTTCCGCAGCGGGGTCGTCGACCACGACCCGGATCCCCAGACGCTGCAAAGACTTGCGCTGTCCGGCGTGCGCCTGAAGGCCGTGCCGCGCTGCGTGGCAAGGGCCGAGGTCGAGCCCGCCGACCGCCCCGAGCTCGACGCGGCGCTGCTGGACGGGGAGGGCAACCTCGACCTCGACCGGTTCGTCCACCACTACATCGTCTGCGAATACCGCGTGAAGTCGCTGCGCTGTGCGCGGTGCGCCGAGGTCGATCGCTGCGACGGGCTGCACGTCAACTACCTGCGCGAGCACGGGTTTGGCGTGATGATGCCGCTGGACGCCGATGGCCAGCCCCTGCCCGACGCGACGTCGTTCGAGACCCTGACCGAGTCGCTGCGCGAGGCCAACGCCCGCCGGAGCCGAGCCGATCTGAAGCGGCTGGTGGGTCGCCACCGTCCCGAGGCACTCCACCCAGGCGACAACTCAGAAGTCTAGTGGAGTTCAGCTCTTGGCCAATCTCGGCTACATCCAGATGGTGCGGCACTGCAACCAGAACTGCGGATTCTGCTCGAATCCGGAGACGCCGTTCTTCCACGATCTCGACCAGTACCGCACGATCGTCGACGACTTTGCCGCGCGCGGCTACTTCGGCGTGATCCTGACGGGCGGCGAGCCGACGCTGTCGCCCGTGCTGCCCCAAGCCATCGCCTACGCGCGGTCGCGCGACCTGCACGTCCGCCTGATCACCAACGGCCAGAAGATGGCCGACGCCTCGTACACCAAGACCTTGATCGACGCCGGGTTGCAGCACGTCCACCTGAGCCTGCACACCCACCGCGCCAAGGTCGAGGACTTCCTGACCGGCACGCCCGGCTCGCTGCACTGGGCCGAGCAGGCGCTGGACCACTTGGGGATGTCACCGGTCGCGGTGAACCTGAACACGGTGATCAACCGCTACAATTGCGACCATCTGCACGAGACCGTCGACTGGATGATCGACCGCTTTCCCTTCATCCGCCACGTCGTCTGGAACAACCTGGACCCCAGCATCGGCCGCGCGACCGCCAACACCTTCTTCACGGCGCGGCTGCGCGATCTCGAATACAGTCTTGCCCTTGCGATGCGCCGCCTGCACGACAGCGGCCGCACCTTTCGGGTCGAGCGCGTGCCGCTTTGCTACATGACCGACTTTGCCCACTGCTCGACCGAGACGCGCAAGATCGTCAAGGGCGAGGAGCGGATCGTGCACTTCCTGGACGACAAGGGCACCGTGCGCCAGACCTCTTGGGGCCACCTGTACGCCGACGTCTGCGCGACCTGCTCGTTGCGCCTGATCTGCGGCGGCTTGTTCGACCGCGGCGAGGCCTACGACCCGGCCGAACTCTCGCCCGTCTATCTGGACCCGCGCCCCATCGTGCAGCGCATCGTGCAGGACGAGGCCAGCGACCCCTCGTGGCGCCCCGATCCGGCCCGCTTGGCGCAGCTGGTTCCCGCCGCCCCGCCGCGACCCGCGCACCCCAGCGCCCCGAACGGCTCGCGTCTGGTGCAGCCCAGCACCGACCCATGCCGCCGCCACGACCCGGAAGCCCGCGACTGGCAACCCGTTGCTGAAGCAGCGAAAGACGCCACGCCCGGCGACGACGCGCTTGCTGGCACGCGGGGACCGGGGTAGAAGCCGACCACCACCGACCGACCGCAGGAGCCCCATGACCTCGCCCGAACTCGAGCACTTCGACCCCGCCAAGGGCCAGATGACGCTGTCGCTGGATGCCGGCCTGTACCCGATCGAGGTGCTATACGGGGCGGCCTTCGTGCTACTGGACCGCGCATATGTGCTGCTGGACCGCGACGGAGAGGACGGGCGCAACAGCCGGCATCTGGTTCACTTGCGCAGCAAGACGGCAACGGACGAAGCGGGGTTGCGTGCATTGGCAGGAGAATTCGGCAACGAGCTGCTGACCCAGGCGCTGC
Source organism: uncultured Enterobacteriaceae bacterium (assembly GCA_964447285.1). Taxonomy (GTDB): domain Bacteria; phylum Myxococcota_A; class UBA9042; order UBA9042; family UBA9042; genus CAJBNH01. Next base: position 64,686 of record CAYURO010000009.1, read on the forward strand.
GGCGTCAAATCGTCAAGCAAAACGGAAAGTTGATCGAGGACATCACCACCCGCGCCCTTGCCGGAGCTGCAGGAGGCTCGGCGCCGGTGGACTTTCTGGAGGACGACGACGGCTTGGACTTCCTGGACGACCCGCTGGGGATCGCCGTGCCTTGGGAGGACAAGTACCCCAAGAAGGGCGGAGGCAACCCGTGACCGCCGCCACCACCGTACGCCTGCACAAGTCGCTTTACCTGCCCGCGGCGATTCACCAAGCCGCCGAGGACTTCAAGGACTTCGCGAAGTTCCACTTCGAGCGCGAGGGTGACCACCACATCGTGACCCTGACCGAGCTGGACCCTGAGGTTGACGGCGACATCGCCGCGGAATTCTGCAACTTCGCGCTTGCTCACACGGCGGCCCGCAAGCGCCACAAGCCGGGCTGACCCTGCAGCGTGAATCTCCGCTCCGGCCGAAACGTCCTGACAGCTCTGGCCTTGCTTTGCACCCGGCCGGGCTCTGTTACACTGGCGCTCTCATCCGGTCGCCCCGGGTGCTCGCCGTCGCGGACCCGCCGCCTTCGCGGGTGCACCCTTTGCGGAGAACGCCTCATGTTGTCGACCCTTCGACCGTTTCGCGCGCTGCTGTGCACTTGCGCGGTGCTGTTCGCCCGGACCGCCGCCGCCCAACCGATGGAGCCGCCCCCACCTGCGCCACTTCCCGCGCGCGCGGCGGAGGCGACACAGCCTCCCGCACCTCAGGCAACCCCTGTGGTCGAAGCTCCCGCGGCACCTCAGGCCACGCCTGTCGCTGAGCCGCCGCCTGCTGCCCTCCCCCCGGCTCCGGCCGCTTACCCTGCCTCTTCCGACGGCCCGAGCAGCCAGTCGAACATCCACGGGCTCGGCTTCTCGGGCGGCTTCACCACGGGCAGCGGCTTCTCCTACCGCCGCTACTTCGGCGACACCGCGGCGCAGCTCAACGGCATCGCGATCGTCAGCGATTACGGCAACGACGCCTTGGTGTTCGGCGGCCTGTCCGTCATCCAGTACCTGATGATCTGGCACCAAGCCAACTCGCGCGGCCTGCTGCCCAGCGTCACCGCCCTGCGTCTGGTCGGCGGCGCGACGTACTTCTACTCACGACAGACCAACTTCGATTCCGTGCCCGACCCCTCATGCGGCATCAACGACTTCTGCACCTGGATCAGCGAGGAAACCGTCTCGACCGACAGGCTGTTCGGCTTGGGTGCAGGCATCGGCTTCGAGTTCGGCGCGATCATGCACCCTGGGTTCTCTGTCAATTTGGACCTGATGCTGACGGCCGCGTTCGACGAGGCTGGACTGTCGTTCATCCTGCCGCTGCCCACCGCGGGCTTGATGTACAGCTGGTGATCGGACGCAGTGCCGCGCGGCCCCCGAGGCCGGCGCACGTGGAGCAACCCATGCATTTCACAGCTCGTCTCTCGTTTCTCGCGGTGGTCTTGGCGGCCGGCCTTGGCGTTCTGGCCCCGTTGTCTGCGCACGCGCTGGCCCCCACCACACCGTCGAAGACCGGCTTGCTGCGCGGCCATGAGGGGCAGGTGCAGCGCAACCGCTTCGGCATCGGCCTGACCGGCGGCGTCGACGGCAGCACCGGCTTCGCCTACCGCCAGTACTTCGGCAACTCTGCCTTGCAGGTCAACCTGTTGCCGATCGTCGCAGACCGTGGCAACTACGTGGCCGTGTTCTTGGGCGCGCAGTACATCGACTACATGCTGGTGTGGGCCCAAGGCTCTCGCAGCCGCGCGCTGGCCCCCTCAACCACTGCGCTGCGTCTGGTGGCCAACACGTCGCTGCACCTCAGCAGTGATGACAGCTCCATGAACATCGATTGCGGAACGGACCCGACGCCCGAGTGCAAGGCGCTGCAGCAGGTCGGCACCGAGACTACTGCCTACACCTCCGCAGGCGTAGGGTTCGGCTTTGAATTCGGGGCTGTACAGCGCCAAGGATTCTCCGTCGCGCTGGATTTGGTGATGACGGCGCGGTGGGAAAACACCCGCTTCTACGCCGCATATCCGCTGCCGCACGCGACGATGATGTATTCTTGGTAGGTCAGCGTCCGTCGGGGGTCTGTCGGGCCGTGCTCAGCGCCAGCCAGTCCACCTGATCGCCCGTCCACAGCCGCCACGCGCGCGCCGCCTGTGCGGCCAGCATGGCCTCGCCGCTGCCCAGCAACACCCCTCGCGGCGACTTCAGCGCCTCGCCCACAACTGGGTGAGTGTCCGCGCCCACCACCAATCGAGTGTCCGCGGCAAGCCCTTGCCCCAGTGCCAAGGCCTGTAGCCGAGTGGGCGACGCGCCATACACCAAGTCGGCGACAACCGTGCCACCGTCGCGCCAAGCCGACCATGGCAGCCAATTCCACGCCACAACATCACTGTGATCATAGGGTTGCACTTCACCGTGGCCCAGCCGTGTCGCGTGCACGACCAAGTCGATCGCCGCGTCCGACACGCGTCGGCCCCAGGGCAGCACCTGCACATCTGCGCGCGGACCTAACAGCGACAGGTGGGTGGCCAGTGTTTGCGCCCGTTCCTGCCCCCGATTGGCTATCACCAACCGCGCCGCACCCGCCGCAAGCAGCTCCGGAGCCACTGAGGCGCCGGCTCCTCCTGCCCCCAGCAACAGCACCCGCGCGCCAAGCAGCACCACGCCGGCGAAATCGAGCGCGTCCAGCAGCCCCGGTCCGTCGGTCGACCCGCCGCACAACCGCCCGTCCCGCAACGCGATTGTGTTCACCGGGCGGTCAGGCGAATCTGGCGTCAGCTGCCCCGCCGCGTCCAGCCCACACGCGCACTGCGCCGCCGCCCAGCGCTTCCAGGGGGTCGTGACGTTCAGACCGTCGAGCTCGCCGGCACGCAGTCGGTCCAGCACCGCTTGGGCCTGCACCTGCGTCGCCGCGTCGAAGAGTTCGTAAGTCCCCGTCCGGCCTAGCGTCCGCAGTGCCGCCAGGTGCAGCTGTGGCGACTGCGAATGGCCAATGTCCGCGCCCAGCAAGCCCAGGCGCAGGCCGCGCGTCGCGTCGCGGTTCGTTGGGTCGTGGGTCGCCATCGGTTAGGGCACCCTCGCTTCGGACCGCCAGGCCGTCAGCACCCGCCGAGCCTCGGCAACATCGCGTCGGATCTGCTCGCCTAGGGCGCCGGGACCCGCGAACTTCCGTTCATCGCGCAGCCGCGCCACAAAGTGCAGGTGAACCTGTCGGCCGTACAGATCGCCATGCCAGTCCAGCACGTGCGCTTCGGTCTGCGGTCCGGCGTTCACGAAGGTCGGTCTTCGCCCCGCGTTGGTCACGGCGTCCAGCAGCCGACCGTCCACCTCCATCACGCACGCGTACACGCCCGGCGCTGGCTGGACCTGCCCCGATGCCGCCAGATTCGCCGTCGGAAACCCCAGCGTCCGTCCCCGCTTGTCGCCCTCCATCACCGGCCCGCGCAGGCAGAATGGCCTTCCCAGCAGCTCGGCCGCGTCCGCGACGTCACCGCGCAGCACGGCCGCGCGCACGCGCGAGGACGAGACGATTCCCCCACGCAGCGTCACGCCCGGAAAGACGCCCACCTGACGCCCCAACTCGTCGCCGATCGCCTTCAGCAGCGCCACGTCCCCCTGTCCTCCACGGCCAAAGCGCGTGTCGGGTCCGGTCAGCAGCACCCGCGCCCCCAGCGTCTGAAACAGCACTTCGCGGGCAAACCACTCTGCGGGACGGGCCGCCAACTCCGCGTCAAAGGGCAGAACCAGCGCGCGATCGACGCCGCACGCTTCCAGCGCCCGCAACCGACCTTCCAGCGTGTCGATCGCGGGCGGAGCGGCTTGGGGACGCAGCAGCTGCAACGGGTGCGGGTCGAAGGTGATGACGGTGACGGGTCCGCCCATGCGGTCCGCGGCGGCGCGCAACTGGCCCAGCAACGCCTGATGGCCCACGTGGACGCCGTCGAAGTTGCCGAAGCCGACGGCGGCGGGCCTGGGCTCGGACTGTGCGGGAAGCTGGCGCAGGATCTCCAAGGACGGGGCCTCGCTGCGGACCGGTTGGCCGCGGGAATGACGCCGATGGCATCGCAGACGGTGGCCGTTGTCAAACGCAGGCGGGGCTTGTGGACCCTTTCGGTGCTGCGTCGTTCTGGGGGCCTTTTGCAGTGCTTCCCCATCTGCTATAAGGTTCGGCTGCGAGGAGATCGGACCAGAGGTCCCCCTCCTCCGGCAATCACCGCACGGCCGCAGCAAAAAGCGTCGTTTCGCCTCCAAACCGGGCGATCGGACCGTGCGGGGGATCGACTCAGGTTCGATCCTTGGTGGGTTTGCCACTTGAACGCACCGTTCACTGCCCGAACGCTTCGAACGAGACCCGGTCCTGGACCGATGCCGCTCGACGTTCGCCGCACCCTTTCCCTTACTGCTGACCCATTGGAACCAGGCAAGGAGATCGCGTGATCCCCGCACTCATAGACCTGCACGTACGGCCGATGCCGAACGAACAGGGCCGTCAGGACATCGAACTGCTTGCCGTTCAGGCGCGCGATCAGGGCTTGGATGGGCTGGTCGTGATCGGAGACGACACGGCAGTCGACTTGGGCGAGACCTCGGCTGTGTCGGACGCCACCGGCATCCAGCTCTTTTCCGGCGTCGCACTCGACTCGGACTTGGGCCAGCTGCTGTGCTATCCCCGCGAGATCGACGACTGGTTCCGCGGCTGCGGCTGGCGCACCCTCGAGCACACCAACGGGGGCGAGCGGGCCGTGTACCGCGGTGCCGACGTCTTGCGGGCTTTCGCCGAACGCGGCGGCGCTGTGGTGATGGGCGCACCGGATGCGGCGACGGTCCTTGAGCCCACGACCGACGACTCGACGCGTCCTGCGGGAGTGGCCGGCATCGTGGTGACCGGCAACCTCGACCCCGCCAGCGCGCTCGACGATCGAGTTTTGGTGTGGGCCCAGGGCGCGCGTATCGCCTGCGTGGGCGGCTCGGCGTCCGCGCCTGGCCAAGACCGCTTCGGCACCGTCGCCACCCTGTTCGCTGCACCGCCGACCAACCAAGAGGCCATGGTCGAAGGCCTGCGCTCTGGCCGAGTCTGGCCCGCTGAGCTCGGACACGATCTCGCCCTCCGCAACGCGGCGACCGCCCCCCGCAAGCCCGACAAGCCTGTGGTGCGCCCCGAAGAAGGCAACACCCTGCCGCGCCCGCCCCTCGAAGCGCGTCAACCGCCCCTCGGCGTCGACGGCAACGTGGCGAATCGTCCGGTGAAACCCGCGTTCGAGCAGCGCCCCAAGGAGGCGCGGCCGGTCCAGCCCGCTCCGGCCGTCAAGACCGAGAAGCGAGGCAAGGTCGACCCGTTTGAGCGGCCCGGCGACAACCGCGGTAACCGCCTGAATCGTGAAGAGGTCCGCCGCCAGCTCTACGAGCCCACGGTCGAGGAAGCCCAGCCCACCTTCGACCCCGTCGCAGCCATGTACGGTCTGGACGGGCGGCGGGCACTGCGCAACTCGCACAAGTCCGACGTCGAGCTCGACCGCATCAACGGCAATCGCTCGCGAGGGCCAGACCCGAACGTCATGTTCTCGCCCATCTTTGACGACATGCGGCCAGAACGGCAGATGATTTCGCTGCTGTTCTCACCTACCGAGGAGAAGCGCGACCTCGAAGACAGCGTTGCGTTGCGCTTTGCCTTGACGCACTTCAAGTCGGGCAACTTGCCGGCGCGCGATCCGGGTCCTGAGAAACGCCGCGGGAGCGGCCGTCCTGCCCCGCGCCGTCGCGGTCGCTAGCTCAGCGACAGCGCGGCGCCTAGCTCCGCGAAGCCCGGAAACGACGTCGCGACGGCCGACCACCCCGTCACGTCGACCCGCTCTGCACCCACCCAGCCCGCGACCGCTGCCGTCATCGCCATGCGGTGGTCCAGCCCCGCGTCAAAAGCCGTCGCTTGCAGCGATGCGGCTGAGCCCAGGCCGTGGATCGTCAGTTCCTCTGCGCCTTCCTCGACCTGCACGCCCAACGACCGAAGCAAGAGTGCCGTGCGGGCGAGGCGATCGGACTCCTTGACTCGCAGCTCGGCCAGCCCACGAAAACAGCTGATGCCTTCCGCACATGCGGCCGCCAGCGCAAGAATCGGCAGCTCGTCGATGGTCCCCGGCACCTCGGCCGGGTCCAGATCGGTCGCGTGCAGCGCAGAGGTCCGCGCCCGCAGCGCCCCCACCGGCTCGCCCCCCACCTCGCTGTGCAGGTCGACCTCCACGCGCGCGCCCATGCGCTCAAGCGCGCGCAGGAAGCCTACGCGCCCCGGATTCAGGCACACACCGTCGATCCGCAGGTCGCCCCGAGGGTGCAGCAGCGCCGCCACGATCAGGAAGGCCGCGCTGGACGGGTCGCCGGCCACGGTGTAACGGCCCAACGGCGACAGGTCCGCGCGACGAATGCGGTGGATGGTGCCGTGCGATTCGATCGGCGCTCCCATCGCCCGCAACATCCGCTCCGTGTGATCGCGGCTGAGGTGTGGCTCGCGCACGACGGTCTCGCCATCGGCCTGCAACCCCGCGAGTAGCAAGGCGGTCTTGACCTGAGCACTGGCGACCGGCAGGTCATGGTGCCGGCCTGTGAGCTCGGCCGCCGTCACGGTCACTGGCGCGCGATCGCCGGGCCCCAGCGCGATCTGTGCACCCATTTCACGCAAGGGCCGCGCCACCCGCCCCATCGGCCGGCTGCGCAGCGACTCGTCCCCGGTCAGTACCGCACGCAGCCCACCGTGGTCCAAACCGGCACCCGCCAGCACGCCCGTCAACAAGCGCAGGGTGGTCCCGGAGTTGCCACAGTCCAGCGGCTCGGTCGGCGCGCGCCAAGACCTGGGCGGACGTCCGTGCACACGGGTGACGGGGCCCGCAGCGGAACGCGATGGTGCCGGCAAGACCTGAATGTCCACGCCCAAGGCGCGCAGTGCAGCCGCCGTCGAGCGAACGTCACCGCCTGTGCCCAAGCCGATCACATCGGTCAGGCCGTTGGCAAGCGAGGACAAGAGCAACGCGCGGTGGGACAGGGACTTGTCGCCCGGCACGGTGGCGGCACCGACCAGACGGGGAAGCGGCCGGAAGGTCTGGACGGTCATGCGCAGTGGCCCAGGCGCGTCGGCGCACGCGCCAAAGGAAGGAAATTTGCGAGCCGCGGGTGGCCGTAAGCCGGGTTCTGTTCCGCGCATTCGTCGCCGAACGTGCGGTGGTGACCATTCGTCTACGAACGCTGTTGCCAGCGCCCTCTAGCGGTCTACCCGCAGGCTCGGACGGGCCGCCCTCCAGCCGCTTGCGCGGCGTATGCCTGCGATGGGACCTTGCTCCGGATGGGGTTTACCGAGAGCGACGTTACCGCCGCAATCCGTGCGCTCTTGCCGCACGCTTTCACCCTTACGCCGCGGGCCGCACCGAGGTGCAGCCGGGGACGCGGTTTGCTTTCTGTGGCACTTTCCCTGGGGTTACCCCCGCCGGCCGTTGACCGGCATCCCGCCCGGTGGAGCCCGGACTTTCCTCTGTCGGCACGGGACGAACCCGACCGCCAGCGGCCACCTGTCCACCCGCGACTCGCAGCGCGCAGGCTAGCACGACGGCGGTCTGCGGGCGAGCGAGCAACGGCTTCAGGTGCACGCGTTCTGGGCTGCGGCGCAGTAGGTGTTCATGCAGGAGGTGCACTGCGGCGTGTCGGACTGGCAGTAGGAGCCGCACTTCTGCGACTGGCACTGCACCAGCGTGTCGATGGCTTGCTGCGCCTGTGTCGTGCCTTTTGCCTTGCACGCTTGGGCGCACTCGGTGGTCGTGCACTTGCCCGCACAGGTGAGGATCCCTTGGCACGACAGGCCGGAAGCAGCCCCCCCTAAACACTTCTGCCACGCGGGGTTGCAGTACGTCTGGGCGCACGTGTTCAGGGCGGTTCCGGTCTGCGCGCCGCACTTCAATTCGACGCAGGCCATCAGGCCGTAGTAGTCGGTGGCGGCTGCGACGCTGGCTTGGGCATGGCAGTTGGTGCTGCAGACCGCACTGGTCCCGCAGCCGCCCAAGCACGAATTCAGCTGGGAACAGGAGCCTGAGCCCGAGCCCATGCACGCCGCCTGCTCGGCCCCGCAGTAGGTGTACAGGCAGAACATCGTCTCGCTGTACTGGCCTGAGTCGTAGATCGCCTTGCAGGTCGCGGTGATGCAGGTCGTCAGGGTGGACAACTGCAGCTGCGCCGTCGCCGTTCCTTGCGAGACGCAAAGGTCCTTGCACGCCGTCGCCCCCACAGGACACTGACCGACACAACCCGTGACCTGGGCACAGGTCAGCGTTCCGGTCGGCGCGGTGGTGTCGGCGTCGGCAACCTCAGCAATGTCCTGGGTATTCGTGTCGATCTCGGGGGCGTCCACTGTCGCAACGGTGTCCTCGACCTCAGGGACGTCTGGAGGCGCCTGCACCTGGTCCGTTGTGACGGCGTCTTGGAGAACGGCGCCATCGGTCGTGTCGATGTCAAAACCGAAATTCACGTCGGTGGGCTGGCAGGCGATGACCTTGCAGCTGATCGGATCGATGCAAACGACGACGCCCGGGCACGCAACGCACTGGCCGGTCGAGGTTTCGGTGCAGACGATCCCCCCACCAGCCTGCAGCTGCTCTGAGCAGGCGAGTGTGCCGAACGCAACAGCGCAGGCGACCAACACGGCGGTGGGTGGGCGGACCTGACGCGCGGGCATGGCAGGACCTGGGTGAGAGACGGTGAAAAGCGGAGCGCCAGCGGCGAACACCCAGCATACCGGAGGCGGCAGATCCCGACAACACCGCTTGGGGCAAGCACTTCCTCTCGCAGAGCACGGGCGTTCGGGCAGGCGCCGACAAGTCGCCACGGGTGCGGTATCCTGCGCGCCGTCCGCCCGGCATGTCGGTAAGCCACGCGGGCTGCCGGAGAACTCGAGGAAGCGCGTGCAGATCCTGTTCGACGACAACCACTTGCTGGTGGTCTACAAGCCCGGCGGGCTGCCCGTGCAGGCAGACGCAACCGGCGACCTCGACCTGCTGACGCTTGGCAAGCGCTGGGTGGCACAGCGGTTCTCCAAGCCCGGCAACGTGTACTTGGGCTTGGTGCACCGACTGGACCGCCCGGCCCGCGGCGTGGTGGTGCTGGCGCGCACGTCCAAGGCGGCCTCGCGGCTGTCTGAGCAATTCCGCAGCCGGTCGGTTGAGAAGACCTATCAGATCGTGGTGTTGGGTCGTCCGCCCGAGGAAGAGGGCTCTCTTGAACACTGGTTGGTCCCCAGCGAGTCCAGTACGCGGGTGGGTCGGACGGGCGAGGGCCAGCGGACTGAGTTGGACTACCGCGTGCTCGAGACGCGTGGCAACGCGACGCTGTGCGAGGTCCGGCTGCACACCGGGCGAAAGCATCAGATCCGCGTGCAATTCGCGGCGATCGGCTGCCCTGTGCTGGGCGATCTGCGCTATGGCGCTCCCGCCCCACTGCCGGACCGTTGCATCGCGCTGCTGGCGGCACGCCTGTCATTCGACCATCCGACGACCCACGAACGCCTGACCTTTGCCGCGCCCGAGCCGCCAGGCTGGCCTTGGCACCCCGACGAGACCGCACAACGCCCCGCAACGACAGGAGTTTCATGAGCGAGTTCGAGTCCTTGCGCGACGAGATCCGCCACGCCCAAGCGCGCCACCGGGCCACCCCCGAGCACGTCCGCGGCCTGCATGTGCCCTATTCGCGGCGCGGCGAGCTGTCGATCCCGGCGTTCAAGATGGCGGCAGGCGGCAACCCGGCAACGGACGGGCGCGCGACGAGCCTGAAGCTGATGGCCAAGGCGACGCAGCTGCCCGTCGACTTCTTCTTCTACGATCTCGAGGACGCTGCCCCGGACCAGCCGGAGTACAAGCAGTGGGCCAGGCAGTTCGTGGTCGAGGCCTTGCGGACCCACGACTTCGGCGACCGCGTGGTGGCCTTTCGTCCGAACAACATCCGCACCGCCTACTTTGAAGACGACGTGGTGGAGGTGCTGCGCGGCGCGGGCGACCGCCTTCAGGCTCTCGTCATCCCGAAAAGCGAGAGTGCAGAAGAGGTTGCAGACGTCGCGCAGATCGTGCGCCGGGTGCAGGAGAAGTGCGGTCACACCAACCGCCTGCGTCTTGAGGTGCTGATCGAGAGCCCGCGAGCCCTGGTGCAGGCGCAACAGATCGCGGCGGTGCCCGACGTGGCGGCCTTGGCGTTTGGCGCGTGGGACTTCGCGCGCACCGTCGGTGGCGAGGTGAATGCCCAGAACTGGCTTCGCGATCAGGCGGTCGCTCGCCAGCTGCTGCCGATCTTGGCAGCGTCAGAGGGCAAGGAGGCCGTGGACGCCGTGACGGGCACGCTGCCGATCCGCCCGACCAAGCCTCTGGGGCTCAGCGACGCGGACTACCAAGCGGCGCTGGATGCGCCCGACCCCGACAGTCTCGACAACTGGCGCTACCCTGCTGAATTCCTTGACAAGGCAAGAGCTCGCCGTGCCGCCCTCGACCTGTGCGCGCGCGATGCGCACGATGCGCGCGCGGTCGGCTTCGCCGGCAAGTGGATCTTGCACCCCGACCAAATTGACGCGATTCAAGGTGCTTGGGTTCCGACGCGCGAACGGGCACTCGCGGCGCTGGCGCTGGCAGTCGCCTACACGCGGGCGGCCCTGCACGGCTCTGGCGCGGAGCTGGACGGCGGGCGGCTGGCCGACAAGGCCGTCGTCGGCACCGACTGGTGGATCGTGCTGAATGCGTTGAAGGGTGGCGTGTTGCGAGACGCGGACCTTGCCGCCAGCAGCTTCACCCTCGACCAACTTCGGCGCACGGTCGTGACGCGCGACGATCAGGTGGGCGGCTGACGCCCCCAGAGCGCCGAACCAGAGCCGAGGATCCGCCGAGCCACACAAAGACCCCTCTTGTTTCCAGACGGTTGCCAGTGCTGCCCAGACGGCGGGTTGCGAGGCAGGGGCGGCGCGGTGCATGCTCTCGCCCCCCAACGCCCATGGACTGGTGAACTGATGCAGCACTTTACGATGGATGGCTTTGGCGGCCACCGCTCCCGCTTCGACGACATTCGCTTGGTTCATGAGCTGGTCGACGAGCTGCCCGCACGTCTGGGGCTGCCCGCTGCGATGCCGCCCATGCTGCTGCCGTACTACAACGGCGTGGACCCGGATGACTGCGGCATCTCAGCCTTCCTGTTTCTGGCGGGCGGCCACCTGACGCTGCACACGTTCTCGTTCCGCGAGTGCTACTTCGCCGACTTGGTGGTGCCCGACGCCTTCGACCCGCAAGAGGCCGAGCGTCTGCTGCGAACTGCGCTGCCCGTCCACCAAGCCGACATCCACTTCGTGCGGCGGCCCCAAGCGTCCTTCCCCGAGATCGCCGTCCAACCCGACGACGACTTCGGTCCGCACCTGCTTGTCAACATTGAGGATTACTCTGGCCCCCAGGACATGGACAGCCTGTTCGCCCGCTTCGACGAGCTGCCGCACCGCATCGACATGACGCCGATCATGCGCCCCTACGTCCTGCGTTCGCGACGACCCGACGGCAGCCGCTGGCTCAGCGCCATGACGATGATCGCCGAGAGCCACATCGCGCTGCACATCGAAGAGTCCTGCGGCCGCGCGTACTTCGACCTGTTCTCCTGCAAGTTCTTCGACACGTCGCTGGTGCTGCCGGAGCTTCTGTCGGCCTTCCCTGGCGCCAAGCAGACAACCCAACTGATCTCGCGTGGTTGCGGCTACCGCACCCGGCGAACCGAACGCGAGTACGAGCACGCCCGCACCAAGGCCTGGCTCTCCACCCGTCCGCAACGAGGCGGCGAGTGAGACCGGGTCCGCTGGCAACGCTCCAGTCCTCTTGCAGAACTTGCGGGTCACGGGGCGCAACAGGCACAATCTCGTGTCCATCTGCCGCACCCGGGAAACGCCCATGATGACCCCAGACGCCCGCCGCTCCCTCACCTGCGCCGTGATGGTCCTGGCGACCGTGTCCTTCGCCTGTGCCGGCCGCCGCCCCGCGCCGCTGTTCAGCCCCTCCTCCGCCGCCAAGCTGGACGCTCCGGAACGCGATTCCTGGCAGAAACCGCAGCAGCTTGTCGAGACCCTGCGCATCCGTGCGGGCATGACCGTGGTCGATCTGGGCGCGGGCTCAGGTTACCTGGTGCCGTGGCTGTCCAAGGCGGTGGGACCCAGCGGTCGGGTGTACGCGGTCGAAATTCAGCCTGAATTCGTGCAGATGCTGAAGAAGCGCGTCGCGACCGAGAAGCTCGACAACGTGACCGTCGTGCAGTCGACCGCCATCGATGTGCCCATCGACGAACTGGCCGACCGCGTGGTGCTACTGGACACGTACCGCGAGCTGGAAGAGCCCGTGGCGATGCTCAAGACCCTCAAAACGTTGCTGAAGCCGACCGGTCGGCTGGTGGTCGTCGACACCCGGCCGGAGGAAGCGATCCCCGGGCCGCCGCTGACCGAGCGCGTGGAAGTGGAGACCGTCGAGGCCGAGGCGCGAGGTGCAGGTTTTGTGGCCACGCTGCGGTTCGACATCCTGCCGCGGCAATACTGTCTGGTGTTCGTGAACGCTGAGGAGATCGAGGCGCCCACGGACGTCGATCACACGAAGGCCCCCCCTCAGGAGACCGAGCCCGCGGTCCCCCCTGCGGGGCCGACACCCTAGCCAGCTTTCGATAAAGCCAAGGAAAGACATGAAGATGCGAAATTCGCTTGGAGCCATCGCCCTTGTCGCGCTTGTGGGCGTGTGGTCCGGCTGCGACAGCGCAACGTCCAGCGGCGACGACGGCGCGACCGCCGACGCGACAACCGACACCACCGGCAGCGACATCGCGGGCGACACCAGCGGCGATGCCACCGACACTTCCGGCGACACAAGCCCCGCAGTCCAGCCGCTGTTCGTCAACGAGATCGTGGCCAAGGGCACCATCACCGCCGACAACCCCTCCGGATCCGACTGGGTCGAGTTGTACAACGCGGGTACGCAGACGGTCGACTTGGCCGGCTACCTGATTGGCGACAAGATGGGCGACACGGCCGAAGCGCTGCCCCTGCCGACAGGAGTCACCATCGCCGCCAAGGGCTTCGTGGTCGTGTTCTTCAACCACACGGGAGCCGGATTCCCGGTGGTCGACAAGGCCTTGGGCAAGGGCGAGCAGGCTGCGATCTTTGCCCCCGACGGCACCCCGATCGACGGGTTCAACTGGGCGGCGGGCGACAGCCCTGAGGGCGGCAGCTACGGTCGCTTTCCCGACGGTGCGCCCACGTTCAAGTCGTTCTCTGCCCCGACCTTTGCCTCGCCCAACAAGTGACGTGTCCATGCACCCGATCGCCATCGCCCCTTCGGTCCTGAGCGCCGACTTCGCCCATCTGGCCGATGAGGCCCGTGCAGTTGCCGACGCGGGGGCCGACTTCCTGCACGTCGACGTGATGGACGGCCGCTTCGTGCCGAACCTGACGCTCGGACCGCCCGTCGTGGCTGCGCTGAAGCGGGTGACGGACCTGCCGCTTGACTGCCATCTGATGATTGTCGAGCCCGACCACCTGCTTGCGGACTTCGCCAACGCCGGAACCCGGTGGCTCAGCGTCCACATCGAGGCCTGCCCGCACCTGCACCGCACCGTCCAGCGCATCCGCGACCTAGGGATGTCGCCCGGCGTGGCGCTGAACCCGCACACGGCCTTTGCGGCCTTGGAACCGATTCTGCCGGAGCTCGACTTCGTCCTGATCATGAGCGTGAATCCCGGGTTCGGTGGCCAGACCTTCCTGCCTGGGGTGCTGGACAAGGTACGCTCCATCGACGCGTGGCGCCGCCTGCACCGCCCCGAACTGCGCATCCAGATCGACGGCGGCATCACGGTCGACACCATCGGTCAGGCACGGCAAGCGGGCGTCGACTGGTTCGTCGCAGGCTCCGCCGTGTTTGGCCGTCCCGACCGCAGGGCTGCGATCGCCGACCTCAGGGCCGCCGCGCTGGGCCCTGCCTGAACGAATCGATGCCCCAGGAGCGCCCCACGACCGCCGACTTCGCCACCGCAGCGGGTACCCGGCGTTTCGCCGCGCGCCACCGTTCGCACACCGCGGCGGACGCGTATGGGTTGGCCGGAGATCTGACGGTTTCGTCCGTTGGCATAGGCACTTACCTTGGTCGCGCTGACGATGCCACCGACAAGGCGTATGTGCAGGCGCTGGTCGACGCGGTGCGGCTGGGCGTCAATGTGCTGGACACCGCCACGAGCTACCGCTGCCAGCGGTCTGAACGGTCGGTGGGCCGGGCACTGGACCTGCTGATTCAGGCAGGCGAAATCTCTCGCGAGGAGATCGTCGTCACGTCCAAGGCGGGCTTCGTCCCCTACGACGGCAAGACGCCGCCAAACCCGCTGCAGTGGGCGCATGAGCGCACGGTGCAGCAAGGGCTTTGCACGGACGACGAGCTGTGGGGCGGCTGCCACTGTCTGGCACCGGACTTCGTGACCGCGATGGTCGCCCAGAGTCTGCAGAATCTGGGCGTGCGCACGCTGGACATCTACTTCCTGCACAACCCCGAGGCGCAGCTGCAGACCGTCGATCCGACACTGCTGGAAGACCGCTTGCGCCGGGCGTTTGCTGCGCTGGAGGCCGCGGCTGACGCGGGTCACCTGCAGGCGTATGGCGTGGCGACCTGGTCCGGCCTGCGCGCGCTGCCGGGGGAACGCGACCACCTCTCGCTCGAGCGTCTGGTCCGCTGCGCGCACGACGTGGCGGGCGACCGACACCGGCTGCGCGCCGTGCAGCTGCCGATCAGTCTTGGGGGGCCAGAGGCGCTGGTTCGTCGCGATCAGACGCTAGGTGGAGAGGCCCTTTCGGCGCTGGAGGCCGCGGCCCGTCTGGGTCTGACGGTCTTTGCTGCCAGTCCGCTGCTGCAGGGGCGTCTGGCCCGCACCGGACTGCCAAGCGGCGTGGTTGCCCAAGGTCCGGCCTCTCACCTGTCCGCCGCCGCGCTGGCGCTGCACTTCGCTCGGTCCGTACCTGGCGTCACGGCGGCGCTGGTCGGAACCACTGACCGTCGTCATGTGGCTGAAAATGCAGGCCTTCTTCGTCTGGACAAGGCCAGCCGCGCATGGGTCGATGAGGCCGCGCGCGTGCCGGTCGGGGCAAGGCTGCCATGACCTCCAGAACCGCGGCTCTGCCTCCACGCGCTCGAAAGCCTCTGCTGGGTAGCGCACTTTGGCTGGACCGCCCCGAGGGAACGCTGCTGGTGACCCCACTGACTGCGGACCACGATCTGTTGTGGACAGGAATGCCAGCCGCCGCGCTGTCGCGGACGGGCCAGCCGATCGACCCGCGGACGCTGGACGGCGAGGTCGTGCTGCGCGATGGCCGCCGCCTGACGCTGCAAGCCGCCGGGTTGTGTCCGCAGATCCGCCAAGGTCGTCTGGCGTTGCGGGTGGTGCGGCGAGGCATCGACTGGTGCGGGCAGGCGCCGGGCGGGCGGCTGGAGCTGCGATCGCCACCGGCCTGACCCTCGCGAACGCCTTTCAGAATTTCGCGTGCTCGACGATATGGGCGGTCTGCCGCAGCCCCTGCACCAGACGCCGATCCTCCAGGTACTGGCGGCGAACAGTCAGCGTGCGGCGAATCTCTGCGCGAACCTCGGCATAAGGGCGTACGCGCTCGTCGTTTTTCTCGAGCAGGCGCAGGACGTAGAATCCCCACCGCGTCCGCACGGGCTCCGACACCGCACCCAGCTTGAGCGCAAATGCCACGGCCTCCAGCTCGGACTCCGACGACCCACGTACCAGCTGAATCGGCGGCAGTGCGCCCGAGCCGTGCTTGGCCGCGACCTGCTCGAAGTCCTCTCCCTTGCGAAGGGCCTGCACCACCTCGCGCGCCTTGGCTTCGGCTTCGGCCACCTGTTCCGGCGTCGTCCGGGGCGCAACGCGCACCAGCACCGGCCGCACCATGCGCGACGCCGGCTGCTGCCACGCCGACGGGTTGTGGTCATAAAAGGCCCGCAGGTCCGCTTCCTTCACCTCAATCTTGCCCTGGCGCTCGACCAGCTTGCGGGCCAGCCGCAGGTCGCGCACGTGCCCCCGCAACTCCTGCGCGGTGGTGTGGGTGCGGGCGAGATCGGACTGGAACCGCACGTCATCGAAGCGACCATCGGAGCTGGTCCAGCGGGCCGTGTGCTCACGCCAGGCCTCGTCGAACTCCTCGTCGGTCAGCGTCAGGCCATCCGCGCGGATGGCTTGCGCGCGAAGCTCTTGGTCCACCAGTCGATTCAGCAGGTTGCGTGCGATCTTGCGCAGCCGCTCGGCCGGGATGCGACTGCCCGTTCCGACCAGACGGTCAAACTCGCCGTTGAACTTGTCGGCGGCGATGTCACGGCCATTGACGGTGGCCACGGGTCCGGTGGGCCGAACGAAGGCGTCGTCGGCAGCGTCCGTCGTCGTCGGCGCAGCCGGCAACGGCGCTGGAGCCGGGGTGAGCGAGGGCAGCGAGGACTTGCGGGCGCCCCTGACGTCAGGCTGGGGCGTGGAGGAGTCCGGGCGGGTGCAGCCCGCCGCAAACGCCAGCCCGCAACCCAGGATGGCGATGCCGATCCAGGCGGTGGTGGGCGGTGTCGGGCTGGAGCAGCGGGTCCGGGTCATGGGCTCTCGCAGGCGATGGCGCGGCGGGGCAGTGTGGGGTTGGGCCACGCGGCGTGTCAAACACGCCCCGCCCCCCGCCTGCCTGCAACATCCTGATCGTCCCGATTCTTCCCGCACCGACGCAAAAACGCCGACGCCCCGGAAGGGGGTTGCCCTCCGAGGCGCCGACAGGATCAACTCAACCGGGTCCGCGAAGGACTACCAGTCGTACGACAGGGCGAAGTCGGTGGCGAAGCCAGCCGTCGGCGTACCCGAGACCGCGTCGATGCCGTTGTTGATGAACGCCGGGTTCACGTTCAGGTCGAGGTTCCAACCCATCAGCTGGAAGCCGACGCCCGTGGTGACCGTGTTCAGCACGGCCGAGGTGTGGCTCTCGTTGGTGGCGGGCGGGGTCATCGTGTTGGCAAAGCTGGTCTTGACGATGGTCTGGCGGGCGCCCAAGCGCAGCGTCATCCAATCGAACGCCTTGGCCTCAGCCGCAAAGCCGTAGTACGGCACGAGCGCGCTGGAGTCTTCGATCGTCAAGGCCTGCGCGCCGGCGGCGGAGTTGCCGTCGAGGCCGGTGCCCACGTAGGCCAGACCGAGGCCGGGCTGCACCAGCACGCCCTCGACGGGGGTGATGGCCAGATCGGCGCCAAGCGAGACGGTGGTCGTGTTCAGCTTGCCGCGCTGGGTCTCGGCGCCGGTCGTGTCCTGACGGAACGCGTGGGCAACGCCGCGGGTGTCGTAGTCAAACGCGAAGTAGGGGACAACCTTGGCGATCTGGTGCACCTGGAACTCGCCCTTGGCCAGCAGGCCCAGGCCGAAGATGCCGTCGGAGATGAACATGTCGCCCTGCGTACCCTTGACGTCGGAGAACGTGCCGAAGCGCAGGTTCAGGCCGAAGTCGAGCGAGTTGGTCTCGTTGAGGTCCAAGCCCAGACCGGCGTTCAGGTCGAAGAACTTGTTGTTGTTTTGGTTGGTGCCGTCCCCGTCGTTGCGGGACGCGCCGAACGACAGCGTGGCGCCCATGCGCATCGTCTCGCTGGCCTTCATGCCAAAGCCGATGCCGAACTGGTGGTTGGTCGGGTCAGCCGAGCCGGGCGTGAAGCCGGCGGCGGTCGCGGGATTGGCTCCGCCCAAGCTCTTGGTGCTGACGACCGACTCCCAAGGCGAGCTCTTGCCGAACAGCAGCAGAACTGCATCGTCCGACAGGGCGTAGCGGATGTTCATGGTGCCGTAGGTGGCGCCATTGGTCGCATCGACATCGACGCTGTTCTTGTAGTTCACCATGTACTGCGGAAGGACGTAGATGTTGGCGCTGTCGTGCACCGTGAACGCCTTCTCTCCGCCCGACAGGCTGTTGATGCGGGTGTCGGTCGCGAACGCCGAAGCGGCCATCGCCAGGCCGACTACGGTCGCGAGCGCTGCCGTAAGCAATCTCTTCATCACGGAACTCCTGTGTGAGGTCGCCCTCATGGGCGATGTCTGACGGTTCGAAGGGTGTCGCGGTGCGACGGCTCCCATGTTGGATGACGCGACAACGGATTCAGATGCGCGGTCTAACACAGCTTGACTAGGACGTGAAGAACACAACGAGCCGCAGTCTCTTTCTGGTACCACGTCGGAGTGTCGCCAGAGGCACGCAACTGTCAAGTTCTTCGTGGCTTGCAGGAATTGCCGTGCAGCAGCCCGACTTGTCGCCCCTTGGGGCGCTGTGCTAGGGTGTGCCCCGTCATGATTCAGCTGTACCACGTCCACAAACGCTTCCCCAACGGCTGCGACGCGCTGTCGGACGTCACGCTGCGGGTGCGCGAGGGCGAGTTCGTCTTCCTGACGGGCCCCAGCGGTGCCGGCAAGTCGACGCTGCTGAAGCTGCTGCTGGTGATGGAGCGGGTGACCGACGGCCAAATCCTGATTGGTGGCCGCAACATTCACGTCCTGCGCGACGCCTCGGTGCCGTTCCTGCGCCGCAACATCGGCGTCGTGTTTCAGGACTTTCGCTTGGTGCCGCGCCGCACGGTGTTCGACAACGTCGCGATCTCTTTGGAGATCATGGGCTTGGGCCGCAAGGAGATCGAGCGCCGCGTGAACCAGCTGCTCGAAGGCCTGCGTCTGGTCCACCGCGCCCAAGCCTATCCCGGTGACCTGTCGGGCGGTGAGCAGCAGCGGGTGGCGATTGCCCGGGCGCTGGTCAACGAGCCCGCGATCCTGCTGGCCGACGAGCCCACCGGCAACCTGGACCCCGATCTGGCCAACGACATCATGAACCTGCTGCTGGACGTCAACCGCCGGGGCACTACCGTTGTTGTCGCCACCCACGACGTCGCGCTGCTCGAGCGCCACGCCCTGCGCACGCTGGTGCTGTCGCGCGGGTCGCTGGTCGAGGACCGCCCGCGGGTGACCCGCCCCAACGAGCGACTTTCACAGCCGATTCCAATTCAGGCGCTGCGCGCAGCCGACCCGTTGGCAGGCCACAGCACCCAGCCGTTGCCGCGCGACACCGCCGGGGAGGAGCCATGAGACACGGCCCCCGCCCCGAGTATGTCGTGCGCCAGGCCGCCCAGCTTGTCCGCGGTTCGCCGTGGCTGACGGGTGTCAGCGCCCTGACGATTGCGCTTGCGCTGACACTGGTCGGCCTGTTCGCGATGATCCTGTTCAACGCGGGCAAGATGATGCACGAGCTGGGGCAGTCCCTGACGCTGTCGGTCTACGTGCAGGACGCCACGACCCCGGCTGAGCTTGCCTCTCTCGACAAGCAGGTGCGGGCGCACGAGGGCGTGAAGTCCGTCACCATGCTGACGCGCGAGATGGACCGAGAGCGCAACCGCAAGCTGCTGGACCCCGAGCTGCTCAAGGGCTTGGACGAGGCCGCGCTGCCCGGTCAGCCGGTGCTCGAGGTCGAGATCGACGCGGATCTGGCTTCGCGCGGCGACGTGCAGGAGCTGGTCGAGTGGACGCGCTCCGTCAAGGGCGTGCAGTCGGTCGAGGACGTCGAGTTTGGTGCTGAGAAGCTTAGGCTTTTGTTCGCGATTGTCGAGATCGCCCGCACGGTTGGACTGGTGCTGTCGATCGTCCTGCTGTCGAGTGCGATGTTCTTCGTGTTCTCGACGATTCGACTGGCCGTGTTCTCGCGCCGCGACGAGATCGAGATTCTGTCGCTGGTCGGCGCCACCCCCGGCTTCATCCGCCTGCCGTTTCTGGTCGAGGGCGCGCTGCAAGGTCTGGCCGGCGCGCTGGTGGCCATGCTGCTGCTGGGGTTGCTGCACCTGGAGCTGCGAAGTCTGGTGCGCGACGTCTACATGCTGAACGCGACGTGGTCGCTGCTGCCGCCGGGTATGATCCTCTGGCTGCTCCTTGGCGGACCCGCGGTCGGGCTGGCGGCCAGCGCCATGAGCGTAGGCCGCTACCTGAAGGTGTGACGCGATGGTGCCCGCGCGAACCCTGCTCGCTGCGACCCTGCTGCTCGCCACCCTTGGGGCTGGCTACGCGGCCGCGCAGCCTCGTCTGGACGCCGTGTCGCGCAAGGATCTGGACTCCCGCTATGGTCAGGCACTGCAAGCCGAATTGGGACTGCTGCAGGCACTCGACAAGCTGGACCGCGATGCCTCGGACATCGACGCCCAGATCCTGCGTCTGGGGTTGGAGCGCGCCCACGCCACCGACGTGCTGACCCAAGCCGAAGACCGCCGCGCCAAGGCCGAGCACGAGCTCGACGGAATGCGCCGGGCGGTGCGGTCGCGGCTGCGGGCGATCCTGCGCATCGCCCGACAGCCCCAGCTGGAATTCGCTTTGTCGCCCAAGGCGTTCGCCAAGTCCGTGACCAAGGACCGCGTGCTGCGTCAGTTGCTGGCGGCAGACCGCGAACGGCTAGCGGCCTATCGTCAAAAGCTGACCGATCTCGAGCGGCTGACCCACGAACGCGACGCGGCGCTGAAGCATCTGGACGAGGTCGACCTGCAGCTGCACGACGAGAAGGCGCACGGCGAGCAGGAGCGGCAGGACAAGCTCGCGCTGATCGACCGTATCGAGGCGGACCGCAAGTTCCACGACCGGGCGGTGCGCGACTTGGACGCCGCCAACAAGCAACTGAGCGCACAGATCGCGACGCTGAAAGAGTGGCAGGAGCGCAAGTACACGTTCGCGATGACGGTCGGCAAGCTGTTGCCCCCCGTGTCGGCAGCGGTCGGCACGGGCTTTGGCGAGATCCGCCACCCTCGCTTCGGCACCGTGACGCTGCACCGCGGACTCGCGTTTCGCCCGGTGTCGGGTCCCGGGTCGGCCGTGCGGGCGGTGTTCTGGGGGCGCGTCGCCTATGTCGGCTGGCTGACGGGGTATGGCGAGACCGTGATCCTGGACCACGGCCGTGGCTGGCACTCGGTTTATGCCCACTTGGAGGAAGTCCGCGTCAAGGTCGGCGACGTGGTTCCCGCGCGCGTGCGCATCGCCGACACGGGTGCCTCCGGATCCCTGAAGGGCCGTCACCTGTACTTCGAGATTCGCCGCAACGGCGAGCCCGTCGACCCCGCACCTTGGTTTCATCGCTAGCTTTTTCCATTCCTCGCGGACTTTCCCCCCAATCTTTTCGCGAGTCAGAGGTCCAGATGGTCCAGTCGCTCATCTCTACGGCGGCGCCGGTCGCCCCCGGCTTCTCGTGCCCGCCGCTGCCGCTCGACCCGGCGCGCGTGGCGCGGGCCCGCGAGCTGGCCGGCAAGATCGCCCAGGAAGTCCAGACGTTTACCGAGACGCGGTCCACCGTCGCCGTCGAACGCACGGTGCTGCGGCTGTTTGGCGTCGAAGGAGCCAATGAAGAGGGCGTGCCGCTGGTCAATGCGTGCGTCGACCGCCTGATGGCGGTGGGGCTGCTGCGCGACGGCGTGGCCCGCCCCTTCTGCCTCGCGCTGCACGCCACCGGACTGACCCCAACGCAACTCGCCCAGCGCATCGCCGACGGGAACTTGGACCTGACCACGTATGCCGAGACCGTGCCGGACGCGCAGTGGGCGGCGGTGGACGAGCTGGGGCGCAATCTGGCGCGGGCGGGCGTCGACCGCATCCTCGTGCAGCGGACCGCGCGCGCCGAAAAGCTTGGCCGCTTGGGTTGCGGCGTTCAGCCCCTGAAGTACGTGATCGTCGCCAGCGGCAACATCTACGAGGACATCGTGCAGGCGCGGGTGGCGGCCCGGCAGGGTGCGGACGTGATCGCGGTCATCCGCTCGACCGGCCAGTCGCTGCTGGACTACATGCCCCACGGCGCAACGACCGAAGGGTTTGGTGGCACATTCGCGACGCAGGAAAATTTCCGCTTGATGCGTGCGGCGTTGGACGAGGTCGGCGAGGAGCTGGGGCGCTACATCCGCTTGTGCAACTACGCGTCCGGCCTGTGCATGCCCGAGATCGCGTGCACGGGGGCGTTCGAACGTCTGGACATGATGTTGAACGACGCGCTGTACGGCATCCTGTTCCGCGACATCAACATGCAGCGAACGCTGTGTGATCAACGGGTCAGCCGCCGACTCAGCGCACTTTCCGGCCTGATCATCAACACGGGCGAGGACAACTATCTGACGACGGCCGACGCGATCGAGGCGGCGCACACGGTGGTGGCCTCGACCCTGGTCAACGAGGCGCTGGCCCGCGCGTGCGGCCTGCAGACCGACCAGCTGGGGCTGGGACACGCGATGGAGATCGACCCGACGATTGAGAACTCGATTCTGTACGAGATCGCCAACGCCATGTTGATTCGCACGCTGTTCCCCGGCGCTCCGCTGAAATTCATGCCGCCGACCAAGCACATGACGGGCAACGTGCTGCGGGGCCATGTGCAGGACGCGCTGTTCAATCTGGTGGGCGTGACGACCGGCCAGGGCATCCAGCTGCTGGGCATGCCGACCGAGGCGATGCACACGCCGCACATCCACGACCGCTACCTGTCGCTGGAAGCGGCGAGTCTGGTGTTCGCGGGGGCGCGCGCGCTGGGCAGCGAATTGCTGTTGCGGCCCGGAGGGTTCATCGAGACCCGCGCGATCGCGACGCTGGACGCGGCGATCGACCTGCTGACGGAGATCGCGGGTGAGGGCCTGATGACGGGACTGTCGCGCGGCCACTTCGCGGACATCCGCCGGTCGCCCACGGGCGGTCGCGGGCTGGACGGCGTGTTTGAGCGCGGTGACCGGTACTGGGACCCCTGCGAGGATCTGGTGACGGCAGAGCTGCAGCGGCTGGGCCACCTGGATGCCCAGGGCCGGGCAGTGGGAGGTGCGGCATGAAGGGCGAAGTGACGCTGCGACCCCACGTGACCGAGGCCGACATCGAGGCGCACGGCGTCGATCCGCAGTTGGGCCCCGGCTTTGTGCCCGTCAAGGGCGAACCGGGGGCGCAAGGCCCACGCGGCGTGGACCTGACGGCGGTGCGCGCCTATGGCGACACGCTGGACGATGGACAGGTGATGCTGTCGTTCTCGCTGCCGGTGCCGTTTGGTGACGAGGCCAAGGAGGCCGGCCGCCAGCTGTGCCACCAGATGGGGCTGGAGCAGCCGGCCGTCTACCACGCGCACGATCTCGGCGAGGGCTTTACCTATCTGGTCGTCTACGCGCGGTCGCCGTATGCCGTGGATTTCACCAAGATCTCGGTGCCCAAGGTGACTTCGCACCGCTTGGACAAGCACGCCGTCGAGCATCTGGCCGCCGAGCACTTCACCCGCAAGCTACGGGTGTTGGGCGCGTGCACGGGCGACGACGCGCACACGGTGGGCATCGACGCAATCCTGAACGTCAAGGGTTACAGCGGCGAGAAGGGACTGGAGGCCTACAAGTGCTTCGAGGTCCGCAACATGGGCGCGCAGGTGCCCAACGAGGTCCTGCTGCGCGAAGCCCGCGAGTTTCAGGCCGACGCGATCCTGGTGTCTCAGGTCGTGACGCAAAAGGACTGCCACCGCACCAACCTGGCGGCGCTGATTGACCTCGCGGAGGCCGAGAACCTGAGATCGGGCATCGTCTTCGTGGCCGGCGGACCACGCCTGTCGCACGCAATCGCGCTGGAGTTGGGCTTTGACGCCGGCTTCGGCCCCGGGACGCTGCCTCCCGACGTCGCCTCGTTCCTGATTCAGGCGCTGGTCGCCCGACAGACGGCTGCGCAATAGCGGCCGCCCACCCAAAAAACTTCCTGTTTTCTTTGCGGAAACGCTAGGTCTTGTGCCCGTGGTCCGGCTCGCCCAACTCGGCAACGGTCAGCGGCGCCGGACGCGGCTCGAACGCGCCGGGCGTGAAGGCGTGGGGCAGCAGCTCGCTCAGGCGCACGCGATAGGCCGGGCCCTGACGACCGATGACCGTCACCCACAAGTCCACACCGAACTCGGCGAGCATTTGGCGGCACAATCCGCATGGAGCGGCGGGTTCTGCGGCGTCGGTGACGACCGCGACCTCATCGAACTCGCGCTCGCCCTGCGTCACGGCGGCGACCAAAGCGGAGCGCTCGGCGCAGATCGTGACGGGAAACGAGGCGTTCTCGACGTTGACGCCGGTGAAGATCCGGCCCGACTTCGTGCGCAGCGCGGCCCCGACCAGAAAGCCGGAATAGGGCGCATAGGCGTGACGACGGACGTCGACAGCGGCCTTGACGACCTCAGCCAGATCGGGGCGCTCGCGCAGCAGCTGCTGAATGGCGAGCTCGGCGGTCTCTTCGGGTGTGCTCATGGGACCCTCCGGTGCAACGGCAGCTCCGGCAGGGCTTCGACGACGCCGGCCAGCAGGTTGATCATGCGCACGGTCGCACGGCCGGCGACCTCCTTGACGTGGGAGTGGTCGAGCAGCCCCTCGCCCAGCCCTGCGCCCAGGTTGGTGATGCAGGACAGACCCAGCACGCGGACGCCCATGTGACGCGCCACGATGACCTCGGGCACGGTGGACATGCCCACCGCGTCGGCGCCCAACGCTGCCAGCATCCGGATCTCGGCAGGCGTCTCGTAGCTGGGACCCAGCAGACCCGCGTACACGCCCTCATGCACCGGCGCGCCCTGTCGATGGGCGATCTCCAGGCACAGCTCGCGCAGCTGGCGGTCGTAGGCCTCCGTCATGTCGGGAAAGCGGCGACCCAGGCTGTCGTCGTTCTCTCCCACCAGCGGATTGCCACCGGTCAGGTTCAAGTGGTCCCGGATGACCATCAGGTCGCCCGGCGCCATGCGGTTGTGCGCGGCCCCGGCGGCGTTCGTCACGATCAGGGTATCGATGCCCAGCGCGCCAAGCAACCGAACGGGAAGAGAAACTTGTTTGAAATCATGCCCTTCGTACGCATGGACACGCCCTGCCAACACGATGACTTCGTGCTTGTGCCAGCGTCCGACCACCAGTTGACCGGAGTGACCGGCCACTGTCGACGGAGCCAGGTGCGGCAGGTCGGCGTAAGAAACCTTGCGTGCGTCTTCGATCTCGTCGGCGATTTCGCCCAAGCCCGAGCCCAGCACGAGCCCCAGCGGCGCACGGACCGGCCCTACGGCCTGCTCGACAGCGCTGACGAGTTCGCGGAGGGCGGCCACGGTGGTGAGCCCCATCTTTCTCCTTGCAGGGGGTCGCAATCCGGCGACGAACTGGCCGTCGGGGGGAGTCGGCCCTGAGCCCCGCGCATTGGAAATGCCTTGCACGGGGGGGTGTATGATGGCCGCGACTGTGCTCGTTCGCAACCTTTCTGCCGACAACCTCAGCCGCCCTTGACAGAAAGTGACGGACCGGGTGCTCCGCTTGCCCTTGAGAGGGTCAGCGGCGCGGGTCTGTTTGAGTCTCGATCTGATTTAGAACATAGCGGAATTTGCCAGATCCGCTGGTGGGCAGGTCGTCTACCACATCGATGTCGATCTGCATGTCACGCCCTAGCCCCGTGGCCAGCACCTCGCCGATGTCGCCGAAGGTTTCTTGCGTCGATGCGGCCGACTGCCCCGGCGCGAGCACCACCCGGACCGTGACGTGGTCGCGCCGGTCTTGGACCAACTGCATGCGCGAAAGTACACCGCGATTGCGGTAGCCCCCAATCATCTGCAGGAACAAGATCGGCGACACGCACCGACCGTCCGTTGCCGTTAGCGTGTCAACCGAACGGCCGGTCACTCCAGCGATACGGGGCAAGGTCCGACCGCATGGGCACGGTCCCGGTTCAGCCACGGTCGCCCGGTCGCCGATCCGGTAGCGGATGAAGCCCTGTGCGGTGTTGGTCAGCAGGGTCGCGATGACGTCTCCTTCCTCGCCCGGCTGGCTGGGACTGCCGTCCTCGCGCGCGATCTCGAGCCAGATGCGGGTCGGGTCATAGTGCATGCCCTGATGCGCCTCACACTCGCACGCCACCGCGGTGAGCTCGCGCGTGCCATAGCGGTTGAACACCGGGGCACCGAACACCGACTCGATGAGCGGCCGCATGTCGTCTCGCAGGGGCTCGCCGCTTGCGAACACTGCCCGGGGCGCCTGGACTTTCAGACCGGCCGCCTGGGCCATGCGCGCGAAGTCCCACAGGGCTCCCGCATACCCCAAGATCACTGTCGGCCGAAAGCGATTCAGTTCGCCGACGTAGCGCTCGACCTTGACGGGGTCCAGCGTGAACGCATCAAACACGCGCTCGTTCAACAGCCAGCGCATGAACAGGGCTCGCCACCCCTGAGAGCCGTGCATCGTCTCGACTGGGTGGCCCCAAATGCGCGCGACGGGGTCTCCTTGGCGGTAGCCGCCCCACTCGAACCAATGCAACTCCTGCGCCAGACTGTTCCCCACGGCGTGGTGGTCGATGACGAATCGCACAGGCATCCCGCTCGTGCCGCCGGACCCGCTCTGATCGACCCGACCGGTGGGCCGTCGATGGCGCAGCTGCTGCTCATGATCCTGCAGGTCCGATCGTCCAAGAATCGGCTGTTGCTGCAGCCACTTGGGCAGGTCTTCGTCCCGCTCGGGGAGTTCCGGCAGCCGTGCATGGAATGGGGCGTGCTCGCGCATGTCGGCCAAGAAGCCGCGCAACGCGGTCAGCGCTCGACGATTCAACTCGTCTGACGGCAGGTGCTCGTTCTCGCGCAGTTTTCGCAGCGTCGCGCCGATCTTGAGGTCGTTCTGAACGTCCATGCGCAGGGGTCGCAGCACGCGCCCGACCACGCGCGCGTGGGCGCGGGCCCACAGGGGAAGCGTCGTCGTCATTGCAAGCCTCGTGATGCAGGAACGGCTGCAGCGCGCGACGCTGCGCTCGCAAGGGCGTCCAAGTGATGGTCCAAAGTCATGAGCATCCACGCGAGTTCGGTGGCCTGCCGATGCCCTTGGCCCAGACCCTTGCGAGCAAACGCCACGAGCTCCGCCGACACCAACGACGTGATGCGTCCTTGACCTCGGCCGAAACCTTCAAGCCGCTCTGCCAGACCGGGCAGTTGCAACCAACTCGCAACGGGCGCGGCAAAACCGATCTTTCGGCCCGTGGGAACGGCTGGCGCATCCAGCAGTCGGCCGGCGACCGCCCGCAGCACCCGCTTGCCGTCGCGATCCACCCGCTTGTGGGTGGGGTGGATGCGCACGCACGCCTCCACCACGCGACGCTCAAGGTACGGCACGCGGTTTTCGATGCTGGCCGCCATCGACATCTTGTCGTCGCGCTGCAACAGAGACGCCAGGTAGGTGTCGAGGTCGTAGAACAGCAGGCGCTCCAGCGGCGTGCCTGGCGACCGGGCCAGAGCCGTGCGGCGGAAGTCGCCGACCGGGTCTCCGGCCACACCCAGCACCCGCAGCAGCGCAGGGTCAACATAGGCACTCGACAGCAGAAGCGTCTCTTCAGGTTCCATGCGAGCCGCACGCTCAAGCGACTCGCCTCGTCCGTAGGTGCGGCCGGGTGGCAGGTGGCGCACCGCCGCACGCAAGGCCCGCGGCACCCGACGGGACAAGGCGTGCGTGACGGTCGCCGTGCGGTAACGCTCATATCCGCCCAGCAACTCGTCGGCACCTTGGCCCGAGAGGAGCACCGTGACCTGTCCGTGCGCCTGACGACACAGCGCATGGACGCCCACGGAGTTCGGGTGGTCGATGGGCTCGTCCATGTGCCACGCGAGCTCGGGCATGACGTCGGCGAAGTCGGCTCGTCGCACCGGGATCTCGTTGAGCCGCACACCGTATCGGTCGGCCACCGCACGGGCGCCTGGGCGTTCGTCCGGCGCGTCGCCGTCGAACCAGACGGTAAAGGCATCGAGCGGTTGCGAGCTGGCGCGGCGGGCCAGAGCCGTCACGACGCCCGAGTCGATGCCGCTGGAGAGTTGGGTGCCGACCGGCACGTCGCTGCGAAGCTCTGCGTGCACACTCTGGGTCAGCAGCGCCTCAAGCTCCACCGACGCCTGCAGCAGCGACCCCGGAGTGCCCGCCGGCTGCCAAGCGTCGCGAGCGTCGAAAAACCTCGTCATGACAGGCGATTCTGGACAGTCCGATGCGATGAGGCCGGTGTGACCGGGAAGGACCCGGCGCACGCCCCGAACGGACGTTCGCTCACCCGCCGTCGCTCGAAACGCCAGCAACTCCGGCAGCGAGTCCGGGTCAAAGGCCATCTCAAAACCAGGCCAGCCGGCAAACGCCTTGATTTCGCTTGCGAACAGCCATCCAGGGCCGCCCTGCCGACCTGAAATCCGCGCCACGTACAGTGGTTTGATGCCCACGTGGTCGCGGGCGAAACACACCTGATGCTTCCGCTCGTCGACGACGACAAAGGCGTACATGCCCTCGAATTCCTGCACGCAGGCCGCGCCCCACTGCATGTAGGCCCGCAGCAACACCTCGGTGTCGCCGTGGGTCCGAAAGCTGTGCCCAAGCGCCCGCAGCCGATCGCGCAGCGCCTCGTGGTTGTAGATCTCGCCGTTGAACACCAAGTGGACCAGGTCCGCCTCGTCGCTCATGGGCTGGTTGGCTTCGGGCGTGAGATCCAGAATCGACAACCGCCGGAACCCCAAACCGAAACCTGCGCCCAGCTTCAGCCCGTCCATATCGGGTCCGCGATGCACCAGCAGGTCGCGCATACGGGCGATGTCGCGCGCTTCAGGCACGCGTTGCGGAGGATCGAGGATGACGGCGACGAAACCGCACATTGGGCGCTCCTGACGGACGTCGCGGGGCTACATGCCGGCGCCGCTGGGGCGGACCGAGCCGCCTGCCGGACTGCGGGGTGCCGGGCTGGCCGGACCGCCCGGGATTTCGGCACCGCGCAGCACCGGTGTGGCCGTGGGTGCCGGGCCACTGATAGCGGTCGGCCGAACAGGTAGGGTCGCGACGTCGCTCACCGGCTCAGCCCGCACCTGAATGTTGCGGAACTTCACCCGGGCCCGGTACAGGTACATCCCGAACAGCGAGAAGCGGTCGCGGTCGACGCGAGAGGACAGCGCCTCGCGGCCGTTCACAAACAGGCGCAGCGTCTGGTCCATCACCTGAACGCGCAGCCGCACCCACTCGCCCAGCGGCATCTCGGCGTAGGCCTGCAGCACGGGCTCGATCTGACTCGACGAGTGTGCCCGCCGCAGCATCACGGCGTCGCGCGCCACGTCGATCAGGTAGTGGTAGGGGTACTCGCCGTGGTAGTTGTTGCCGAGGATCAGGCCGGCGGTGCCCCGCTGCAGCAGCAGCTCGACCTCGTACGAGAAATCGGTCAGCGGCAGCTCGCTCTTGATCAGGTAGTTGTAGTTGCGGTCACCGGCACCAGAGATCTCGCCGTGACTTGCGCGCCACTGGCCGCCCTCGTGGATGGTCCAGTCGTCGATGCTGTCTCCCGAGAACAGCGGCACCCAACCCGCGGCTGGCTGCGCGGCTTGCTGCACGTGAGTTCGCCAGGCCGTGTCCAGCGCCGCGAGATCGTCGCCGAAGCTCGCCCGAAACGCCGCGATCCCGTCATCGCCTGACCGAATCTTGCGGAAAAACAAGGCCATGCGCCCGCGCAGCGCTGGGGTCGACAGCAGGTAGTCGAACAGCCCCCATGCCTCGGCGTAATAGATGTTCATGGACGCGCCGGAAAACTTGTCGGCCGGGGCGCGCAGCAGCGACGCGAGATCGACATACGCGTCGTGGGCAATCGCGTTGGTCAGGTAGGCGAGCTTGCCCTTGTTGGCCGCGGGAATGACGATCCCCTGTCCATGCACCTCAAACGACCCCAGATACTCGCTCATGCCTTCGTCGAACCAGATCGGCCAGTTGCGCCGGGTGTACCGCGAGAAGTGGTGGTCGCCGAACTGCTCGCCCATCATCGCGTGCACAAGCTCGTGAAAGTACAGCTGCATCGAGTTGTTGAAGCGGTAGGTGACGACCGTGCGCATCCCGCCGTCGTAGTAGCCGCCGTTGTTGACGAGGCCAGGGGCGTTCTGCCGCGCGTGCTCCTGATACCGCTCTTGCGTCTCGAACACGATGATCTGCGTCTGCCGCAGTGAGCCCTCGGTCTCGAGGATGCGCGCCATGTTCGCGTTCGCCTGAGCGATGAACGAGTCCAGCTTGGCCAGCAGCGCCGTCGCATAGTCGTCGCGGGTATCGGTCAGCAGCACGATCGACTGGCCCACGTAGCGCCGCAGCGGCGACCGCACGCCGGAGTCCCCGTCATCAAAGGGTGAGGGCGAGCCTGTACCGGCGGGAAAGGTGCCGGCGACAACGGGCTGCGTGTCGGTGAGGCCGTCGTCCACCGCCTGAGAGGCTGAACCTACGGACGCGAAAGGCCGGACGGGGGCCGTCGGCGCGAACACCAGCCAAACCGACAGCGCAACCGAAGCGCCAACGCCACCGGCCAACAGCACGGCCAGTCCTCTGTGCAAAAGGGGGGCTGCGGAACGGGGCAAACGAAGCCTCGGCTCGGGAAAGCGGGACAACGACGCGGCGCAGGCGCACTTCCCGAACAACGGTCGGCGCGACAACCAAGGGCGGAAGTCTAGAAGGCCGCTGCGCAGGGGTCAATTGCGACGCACCCAGAGTTTCTTTGCAAATCCGTCTGGTTACACGCGATTATCCACAGATCACCTGTGCTGGTGCGGAGTTGTCCCGTGCGCCTGATTGGGCGGCTGTCAGCGACGGCGGCGGACACGAACGGGGCCCACTTCGGCGTCGTCCTTGGCTCCAGATGCCGTTACCGCCTGCGGATCTTGGCCCGGGTCGGCGGCGGCGGCGGGACCCGCGTGGGCGGAGTCGGAGCAGCCGCAGCCGCGATCGGTCTGGCTGGAGCAGCGATCGCCTGACGCCGCACCGCACCCGGTCTGGGCGGCAAGCGCCCGCAAGTCCTGGGCGATGTCGTCGGGGTCGTCGTCGATGGGCGCGCGCATCGGGTCACCCCAAGGGGCGGCGTAGTCGGTGGGATGGTAACCGCCCACGGCCATCACGGCGGGAAAACCGACATTGTTCAGTTCCCCCAGCATCGCCTCGAACAGCAGCGCGAACGACTCGCCGTCCAGCAGGTCGAACGCGACGGCAGCGTGAAACGTCAGCTCGGCCGGCGGACCCGGGACGTACAGCAGCTGCCCGACAGCGAGCAGGCGATTGGCGCGGTCGACGGCCCCCAGCGCGGCGGTCTCGCGGTCCATGCCTCGGCACAGCACGGCGGTCAACGTCAGGACCGGACCGGTCGCGCGCTCGTTCAACCCGATACCGATCAGATAGTTGCGCAGGGCAATCGAGTACCCCACCAGCCCCACGTCGTCGCTGAGGGTGGGCTCGAACGGCAGCTGCAAGCCCTCCAGCCACCCGCGCAAGGCACGCCAGCAGGCGTCAGACACAGGCGAGGACAGATCGATCGCCTCGCAGGCGCAGTCGCCGCAGTCTGGCTCGGAGGTGCGAATCACCGTCTCCATGGCGGCTCCTCGTTAGCCCTGTTGGGCCGAACCCTTGCCTGTGCGCAGCACTTCCAGCCACGTCACCGC
The DNA here is from genome assembly GCA_964447285.1 of uncultured Enterobacteriaceae bacterium. Lineage (GTDB taxonomy): Bacteria > Myxococcota_A > UBA9042 > UBA9042 > UBA9042 > CAJBNH01. Next base: position 96,194 of record CAYURO010000009.1, read on the forward strand.
ACGGGTACGCAGCGTCAGCTCAATGCCAAACGCCACAGCTTCGTTACAAAATCTCTGCCACTCGCGGACCAGTCTCTCGCGGTCCAAGTGCGGGACCGGCAGCTCCATCGCGTACGTCAGTCGCGGTGGGTCTCGCTGCAGGAACCACCTGCCGCGCTCGATCTGCGAGTTGGCTTGGGCCAGCAGCGGCAAGACGTCGCGTCGGCGGCGCGGAAAAGCACAAAAGGTCGTCTCCAACACAACAAGAGGCAGCGGCAGTCGGTCGTGGATCCTCAGCAGCTGCTGGTGGGTGGGATACGTCACGGCCAGTCCTTCGGGGTGGCCAGCCGGTCCCGTCCACTCGATGTCGGTCTCAAGCGCTTCGGCCAGCCACTGGCGAGCCAGCAGCAAGTCCATGCGTTGCGCTGGAGCCAACGTGGGCTGAGGATCGGCCATGTCGAACGTTCCCTCCCAGGGTGTTTCGATCGGCCGCTCCCAACGGCCACCACGCGAAGGTACCAAATCCACTTGCAGAGGATAGCGAGACGTCCCAAGCACGCGAAGGATCGGGAGATCCGGCCCGTGACGAGGGTCAACTTCTGGGGGCACCGGGCGGCACGAGAGCCAGGCGCTGCATGACTTGCTGCAGGTCGCCCCAGACCTCGCGCTTCAGCTCCGGACGGCGCAGCACGTCGTCTGGCGCGTGGGTCGCGATCGTCTGCACCCCCACCAAGGTCTGCCACTGGCCGCGCAGGGCGGCGATGGGCGCGGCGCTGCGGAACAGGAAGCGGGCGACAGGCTCACCGAACGCAAGCAGCACCTCGGGTTGCACCGTCTGCAGCTGGGTCCGCAGGAAGCGACTGCATGCCTCGAGCGCCACGGCGTCGGCCAGACCATCGTCCGGCACGCGACACAGGGTCAGCGGCGCGATCCACAGGTCGGCCCGCTGCAATCCCATGGCGGCGAGCATCCGGTCGACCAGCTGTCCGGCCTCTCCCTGCAGCAGCAGGCCCGCGGCGTCCTCCGCGGGGCCAGGCGGCGGCGTCACGATCATCAGGCGCGCCGCGGGGTTGCCATAGCCATGGACGATGTGCGTGCGGCCAGCCGCGTGCGGGCAGCGCTGACAGTCGCCGATGCGGGTCCGCAAGGCGTCGAGCGCCGCTTGCGCCTCGACCAAAGTGAGACGGGGTGGCTGCGCCGTGGTCTGGGGCGCGGACGCGGCGCCGGGACGAGACGGGGGTAACGTCGGCGTCAGGGCGATCGGGCCTGTCACTCGGCCAATGGGACCCGTGGCCCGTGCGACGGCAGGCGCGCGCGCGGGCAGGCTGGACGTGGGTGGCCGCGGCGGCAGGTGCGCGGGCGGCTGGGCGACAGGGCGGGGCGCGGGCGGCGGGTTCTGCACCGGCTGCGGCGCGGGCAGCGGCGAGGCCCAGCCGCGGTCGACGACTTCTGCCCCGTTCCACCGCGCGGTGCGCAGGGCCGTGGCCACCGCACGCAGCAGATCGGCGCCCTCGAACTCAGGCGCGGCGACATCGGTTGGCGTGGGAGGGGGTGCGTCCATGGCAGCGTGATCCTCGCACGGTCCACCCGTCGGGGCCAAGTGCACGAGCGGCAAGCTCTGGCAGAAGCAGCCACCCGTACCGGCGGAATGGACAGGCCGCGCGGCAGGTTTCATGCTCTGTCCCCTTGGAGGCACCGCCGCGATGCGCATCGACTTCGTCAAATACCACGGCTTGGGCAACGACTTTGCCGTGATCGACGCCCGCGATCTGGATCTGGACTTGGGCGGCCAGCCGGGGCGGCGGCTGTGCGACCGCTTCACGGGACTGGGGGCCGACGGCGTGCTGCTGTGGCAAGGCTCGCTCGCGGACCCTGAGATGGTGGTGGTGAACGCCGACGGCTCGATTGCCGAGATGTGCGGCAACGGTCTGCGCTGCTTCGTCAAACACCTGGCCGACACGCAGGACCGCCGCGTGGGCCAGCTGGTGGTGCGCACGGGCGCAGGACCGCGGACCTGCACCGTCGAGCGCGACGTGCAGGGCGACGTGACGCACGTGACGGTGGAGATGGGTCGTCCCAGTCTGGACCCGCGGCGAGTACCGACTTCGCGCGCGGAACCGACCGTCAATCAGGCCTTTTTGGTCGCCGGACGCACCGTGCACTTGACCGCCATCCACACCGGCAATCCACACGGAGTGGTCTTCGACACACTCACGGCCGACGAGCGCCGGGAGTTGGGGCCGCTGCTGGGTCGGCACGAATTGTTCCCCGCACAGGCCAACATCGAGTTCGTCGAGCGGCTGCCGGACGGTCCCGGGGGCTCCCCTCGACTCGGCGTGGAGGTCTTCGAGCGCGGCTGTGGCTGGACGCGCGCCTGCGGCACGGGAGCCACCGCGGCGGCGGCCGCAGCGCTGCACTTGGGCGTGGTGCCGGGCGGGGCTCCCGTCGAAGTCCGGCTGCCGGGCGGCTGGCTGACGATCCACCTGGACGCGGGCGGCGTGGCACATATGCGCGGCCCGGCCGTTCGGGTCTACCAAGGCGCCTTCGATCTCGCGGACTTCCAGTAACCCAACGGACAGCCCGGGTCAGTCCGCCAGCGTGAAGAACAGCCGGCCGCGCTCAGCATGGGCCACGACATGGCTGCCGGGCGGGTACTTGCCCTGCAGCAGCTCCATCGCCAGTGGATTCTCGATGCGGGTCTGTAGCGTGCGCTTCAGCGGCCTTGCACCGTACTGCGGGTCATAGCCCTCACGCGCCAGAAGCTCTCGGGCCTCGTCCGTCACCGTCATGTCCAGCTTGCGGTCGGCCAGGCGCTTGGCGAACCGCTGCAGCTGGATGTCGACGATGTGCGCCATGTCTTCGGCGCGCAGGCTGTTGAAGATCACCACCTCGTCGATCCGATTCAGGAATTCCGGGCGGAAGTGCCGACGCAACTCGTCATGCACGACGTCGCGCACTGCCGCGTCGCGCAGCCCCTCGGTGGAAGCCGCCGAGGCTTCCAGAATCGCGCTCGACCCGATGTTGGACGTCATCAAAATCAGGGTGTTGCGAAAGTCGACCGTGCGTCCCAACGAGTCGGTCAGCCGCCCGTCGTCCAGCACCTGCAGCAGCACGTTCAGCACATCCGGGTGCGCCTTCTCGATCTCGTCGAACAGCACGACCGAGTACGGCCGCCGCCGCACCGCTTCGGTCAGTTGCCCGCCCTCCTCGTGGCCCACGTAGCCGGGCGGGGCGCCGATCAGCCGCGCGACCGTGTGCTTCTCCATGTACTCGCTCATGTCGATGCGAACCATGGCGCGCTCGTCGTCGAACAACGTCTCGGCCAGCGCCTTGACCAGCTCGGTCTTGCCCACGCCGGTCGGCCCCAGAAAGATGAACGATCCCATGGGCCTGTTGGGGTCCTGCAGGCCAGCCCGCGACCGCCGCACCGCGTTGGCCACCGCCTCGATCGCCTGCTCCTGGTGCACCACCCGCTTGCCCAACACGCCCTCGAGCTTCAGCAGCCGGCCCATCTCGCCCTCGAGCATCTTGTGCAGCGGCACGCCGGTCCAGGCGCTGACGACCTTGGCGATCTCGTCGGCCGTCACCTCCTCGTCCAGCATCTTGCCGTCCTTCTGGGCCTCGGCCAGCTTGCCCTGCAACTCTTCGATTTCCTTGTTTCGTTGCGGGATCTCGCCATAGCGCAGCCGCGCCGCCACTTCCAGATCGTGCCGCCGCTCCGCCGCCTCCAGCTGGAAGCCCTGCTCCTCCAGTTGCTCCTTGGCCTTGCGCAGACCGTCGATCAGCGTCTTTTCGCCCTGCCACTTCGTCTTGCGCGCGCCCGAGTCCTCGCGCAGGTCGGCGATCTCCGCCTCGATCTCGGCGCTGCGCTCGCGACTGGCCTCGTCCTTCTCACGGCTCAACGCCTGGTGCTCGATTTCCAGTTGCTGAATGCGGCGTTCCAGCACGTCGATCTCGGTCGGCATGCTGTCGATCTCGATGCGCAGGCGGCTCGCGGCCTCGTCGACAAGGTCGATCGCCTTGTCCGGCAGAAAGCGATCCGAGATGTAGCGGTCCGACAGGGTCGCCGCCGCCACCAACGCGCCGTCCTGGATGCGCACGCCGTGGTGGACCTCGTAACGCTCCTTCAGCCCTCGCAGAATCGAGATCGTGTCGTGCACGCTGGGCTCGTCGCAAAACACAGGCTGGAACCGACGCTCCAGGGCGGCGTCCTTCTCGATGTGCTTGCGGTACTCGTCCAGCGTCGTCGCGCCGATGCAGTGCAGCTCGCCGCGCGCAAGGGCGGGCTTGAGCATGTTCGAGGCGTCCATCGAGCCTTCCGCCCGTCCCGCCCCCACCAGGTTGTGCAGCTCGTCGATGAACAGGATCGCCTGACCCGCCGAGTTCTCCAGCTCCTTCAACACGGCCTTCAACCGCTCCTCGAAGTCGCCGCGATACTTGGATCCCGCGACCAGCGAGGCCAGATCCAGACTCAGCAAGCGCTTGCCCTTCAACCCCTCTGGCACGTCGCCCGCCACGATGCGCTGGGCCAGGCCTTCTGCGATGGCGGTCTTGCCTACGCCAGGCTCGCCGATCAGCACGGGGTTGTTCTTGCGGCGCCGGCTCAGCACCTGCATCACACGGCGGATCTCGTCGTCTCGCCCGACCACGGGGTCCAGCTTGCCGCTGCGGGCCGCTTCGGTCAGGTCGCGCGTGTACTTGTCCAGTGCGGCAAACGCCGACTCCGGGTCCTCGGTGGCGATGCGCTCGCTGCCGCGCAACGGCTTCAAATTCGTCAGGATCTTCTCACGCGTCAGCCCCCGCTCTGCCAGTGCCCGCCCGGCCACGCCGCGCCGATCCTCCAGCAACGCGAGCAGCAGGTGCTCGGACGACACAAAGTCGTCCTTGAAGCGTCCCCGCTCCACGTCTGCGGCCTCCAGAAACGCCTGCAGCCTGTCCGACGGCATCAACCCCGGGCCGCCCTGCACCGACGGAAAGCGCGCGATCTCGCGCTCCATCTCGACGCGCAACGGCTCGATCGGCACCTCCATGCGCTGCAGCAACGGCTTGACCAGCCCCTCCACCTCACCCGTCAGCGCGTGCAACACGTGCTCGGGCTCCAGAAACGGATTGGACTTGCGGATGGCGGTCTCGCTCGCCAGCTTCAGGGCCATTTGCGCGTTGGTGGTCAGCTTGTTCTGGGTCATCGGAAGGGTCCTCGGGTCAAGCGAACGCACGTCGGCGCGTCCTTCGCAGCCACGTGCAAAAGAGTGCAGTTCCGTCGGGTTCTGTGCGGCGGAGACAGGGAAACGAAAGGAGGATCGGGGGGCATGTCAAGACGAAACGGACAAGACCATCACCGCCCGATCGCCTTGTAGTACTGCTGCAACCGATCGCGCCACGCGCCTGGGGCCCGATGCTGCATCGCCCGCAAGACGTCCTGACGGAAGGTCTCGACCGCGTCGCTCTGGTTGCCCGAGCGCAGCTGCACCTCACCGTCGGCTCCGTCGGCACCCACCCGCTCTGCGGCCGGCGACTGTCCATCGCGCGGGTCGCCTTGGTTCTCCAGCATCGCCGCAGCACGGTCCAACGCGTCCAGAGTCTCCGCAGTCTGCTGGAACGCCCGCTGGGCATCGTAACGCTGCAGCGCGTCTTGGGTTTCGCGCATCGTCTGCAGCGCGTGGTCCAGACGGTCGCCGACCTGCCGCTGCAGCGCGGGATGCGCTCTGCCGCCCTGACTCAGCCGTTGCCGCGCCTTGTCCAGAGCGTGCCGCACCTGCTCTTGCTGCATCGCGTTCTGGTCCAAGCGCTGCCGCGTGGGCGAAGGTAGCAGCGACTGAGGCGAAGGCAGCGCATCGCGCAATTTCTGGGACGCCCGCTGCGCCTTCTCGGTGGCGACGTCCAGTCGTCGGCCGTCCGCTGCGAACGAACGGCGGTTGGCGGCCGCTTCTTCGGTCTCCTCGGCTTCGGCGAGCGTCCGACGCGCCACCATCAACAGGTCCTCCGCCTCCATCAGCGCTTGCAAGGTGGCGTCGATCTGACCCAAGTCCAAGGCTCCCAGCGCGGTCGCCAGCGCCGCCCGCGCCCCCGCCAGCCCACGGTGACCGTGCAGCAGGGCCGTCGCCAGCCGCTGCGGCCGCACATCATCGCGGGCGCCCTGAATCAGCTCAACCACGCCCGGCAGCAGCGTCTGGCGAGCCGCCCGCAGGTGGTCGGCGGTCGCCCGTTCCTGATCCTCGCTGCTGTGGCGCAGGTCGTCGCGCAGCCGCCCCTCGCCCTGCTGGGCCCGCGAGATACTGCGGCGCAGATCGGCGACGAGCCGCCCCAACGCCTCCTCCTCCGCGGTCCGCTGCCGGTCGACGCCCTGCTGCACGTCGCCAAGCACGCCGGCCATCGCCTGCTGGATCTGCCGCATCCGGTCCAGCGCCTCGCGCCCCTTGCCAGCACGCAGCAGTTGACGCACCTCGGCCAGCGCCTGCCGGTGGTCACCCAAGTCGCGGTTCAAGCCGGTCGCGTCGATGCCACGTTGGTTGATGTGCTCGTAGGGCACGATCCGCATCTGTTTTTGGGCCGCCGCCGCCATCCGGTCCAATTGCTGTTCCACGTTGTCCAGCAGGCGTTCGGCCTCGGATGATAGCGGCGGTGTCCCCGCCTCGGCCAGCTTCTCCAGCGTCGCCATCAGCTGCCGCTCCGCGTCGGCCAGTGTGGCCCCGTCACGCGCCAACGCCCCCTGATGCTCGGCCGATGCAAGCGCCGCCAGCAACGTCACCGCGTGCTCCTGACTGGCCAGCACGAGCGCGTGCTGCCGTTGCAGCGCGTACAGGTCGCGCACCGCGGCATAGCCTGTCGTCTCCGCGACGATGCGGGTCGAGACTCGGGTCTCGTCGGCCAGATGGTCTCCCAGCAGCTGCTCGAGTTCCAGCAGGTCGGCGACCGTCTTGGCCCGGCTCAGCAGGTCCTCTGTCAGCTGCAACCGCAACGTCCTCAGGTCCTCGAGCCCCCTCTGTTCCTGCTCCGCCAGCTCGCCTCGATTGCGCAGTGCCCACGGCAGGTCGGCCTGGCGCTGGGTCGGATCCAACTCAAGCCGGTCGGCCAGACGAAATGCCCAGAACTCAGTCAGTTGCGCCATCGCGTCCAGATTGCCGGCGTGGTGGCGCTCCGCCGAGTACATGCGAATCCGCAGCTTGTCGGAGCTTGCTCGCTGGTTGCCGTCCAGCGGGTTGTTGTCGGCCGCCTCCAGATTCACGAGCGCGACCTCGCCGGGACGCAGCTGCAGCGTATCGACGGCGATCTTCTCGCGGACCTCGACCAGCACATCGCTGGGGGCCAGCGCTACGGGACGACGCTCAACACCGGACGCCGGCCGGGCGATCACCAAATTGACAAGCGACAGCCCTAGGTCATCCGAGACCTCGCCCTCGATCGTCACGGACTGTCCGGCGCGCACCTCGATCTCCTCGGAAGGTGTGCGAATGTCCGCTCGGGGCGCCGCATCGCGCCGGGTCTGCAGCGTCCGCCACGCCGCTTCGCGCACCGGCAGCCCCTCATCATCCAGGCCGCGGTAGCGGTACCGTGACGGCTCCATCGCCGTCCTACTCCAACGCAGTGCCCCGCCGGGACCGGGCTCCAGACGCACGGTCTCCGTTCGCGTTCCCGGTGCAGCCTCCAGTGGCTCGATCTCGACTTCGCGCACGTCCTGGTCGGGCAACGGCAGGGCGTCGAGCTGTATCCGCGAGCCGCGCAGCACTGTGGCTTCCGCCGTCTCCTCTTCCCGCGAATCTACCCTGGCCTTGGCATACGGTGGCGGGTCGATGCGCAACCGCGTGTCGCCGACCAGCGTCCCCACTGCGCGCGGCGGTGGCGCCACGCTGGGACTCGGGTCCACGAACTCCCGCCAGGTTGCCGGGGCCGCCAGCGCCGTCGCCGCCCACGCCGCCGTGGCGCCCATCAGGGCAAACCCATAGCGACGCAAACGGTTGCGAAGACGTTGCCTGGACAGTTCCAGCGTCGCCACATGCTGTCCGGCTTGGGCAAGCGTCAGTTGGACAAGCTGAGGCGACCCCAATCCAACCACGGCCGGCAGTCGCGCCGATCCGCGCTGCAGCGATGCCGCAGCGATCTCCAGGGCCGATCGAAGGAACTCCGCGTGGTCGGCGTGCCGCTCCTGTGCCGCAAGCCGTGCCGCCCAGCGACCCAAGTGACGCGAACCCCGCAGTCGGGAGACGAGCACCCACGCGGCTGCGCCGAGTCCAGCCAGCCCACCCGCCCACAGCACCCCTTGGGCGGCACTGGCGGCGGCGCTCAACCCGGCCAGCACCCATGCGCTGACGACCGTGGCACCCAGAAACACGACCAAAGCCAGCAGCCCGGCCTCAGCCGCAACCTGTCGACGCCACTCGGCCCGACGCGCCTCGACGTGGTCCACCAAACGCGCAGCGTCGCCTGCCTCGGCCGGGGCAGCGGCAACCGGTAGGGGCAATAGCGTCAGCGGCCGGGACATCGGGGCTCCGTATGGCGCCGCACGATGCGGAGCGCGTCGGATCTTGTCAAACCTTTCACCCCTCGCGCACGCCTCGCCGCGTCCGGGATGGGCTGTCGCCGTCGCGGGTTGGCGCGCGGCAAACCGGCTTCCGCCTTGACCGGTCGCGCGGCTGCGTGGTAGGAAGCGCGCCCAAACGGCCGGCCAACAGAGGCGGTTCGCTGAGAAACTTCTGTGGTTTCGCTGCTTCGCACTTGATCGAGCCTTCGCCCCGCGCTCTGCTGCCGACCAGCCGAGACCAGACCGCTTCGGACCCATGCCTCAGACCCAAACGCCATCGCTTGTCGCCCAGGTCGAGCGCCTCCACGCGGTGGTAGGTGTTGCGGTTTTTGCGGCGGCTTGGGTCCTTGGCTCGACCGACGTGTGGAGCGGCGTACTGACGGGCCTGCTGATCGGTGCCTTGAACTTCTGGCTGCTGGGCATGGTCACGGTCCGGCTAGTGGCCGGCGAGACCCGGACGCGCAACTCCGCCATCGGCTGGTTCGTCATCAAATTCGCGCTGTTGGGTGGCAGTATCGGCTTCGTCACCCAAGTGCTGGTTCCCGATGCGTTCGGGCTGCTGGGCGGTCTGTCGCTGGCGCCCGCGTGTCTGGTCGTCGTACTGCTGTGGCGGCGCGGCCACGAGACTCCCGCCGGGTCGGCCCTGCCCGCAGCGACTGCGAAACTGCCCGTCACTGCGGGAAGCTCCACCCCCCACGAGGCGCACTGATGTTCCGGTCCTTCCGTCGCGCCTTCTCGGTGTTGGCGATCGCATCTTGCTGCATGACAAGCGCCCTTCCCGCGCTGGCGGAGACCGCTGCGGCCGGCCACGGCGAAGGCGCACGCGCCGGCCACGCTGAGATCTTCAGTTGGATGTCGCTGTTCGTCGGGCCCGAAAACCAGATCGCGCTGAAGAACTGGCTGGCCGACAACGTCGCGGGCACCACCTTCATCGAGAAGGCCGACTATCGCACCGCCGGCCACCTGTCACACGTCTTCATGGCGTTCGTGGCCCTGCTGATCGTGCTCGCCACCGCCATCGCCGCCCGCCGTGCCTTGGCCCGCGACGCCGACGCCGGTGTGCTGCCGTCGCGCAAGATTGGGCCGCTGCTCGTCTTCGAGATCGTCGTCGGCTCGGTGTGGAACCTGATGAAGGACATGATGGGAGCAGACGAGGCGCGACGGCACTTCCCGATCGTCGCCACGCTGGCCGTCTACATCTTCGCGATGAACATTCTGGCGTTGATTCCGGGCGGCCTGCCCCCGACCGACAACCTGAACACCAACGTCGTGATGGCGCTGACCGTGTTCCTGGCCACCCACATCTCTGGCATCCGCGTTCAGGGGCCGATCGGCTACCTGAAGCACTTCGCCGGCCCTATCGTCGCGTTGGCGCCCCTGATGATCGTCATCGAGATCATCAGCCACTTGGTGCGCCCCGTCTCCCTTTCGCTGCGTCTGCTCGGCAACATGACGGGTGATCACAAGGTGATGGAGATCTTCCTGGGCTTCCAGGTGCCTCTGCTGCCTTTGCCTGTCATGTTCCTTGGGCTGCTTGTGGCCACTGTCCAGACCCTTGTCTTCGTGCTGCTGTCCACGGTGTACCTGTCGATGGCGACGGCCCACCACGACCACGGCGACGAGGCGCACGACCATCACTGAACCGGCGGGAGCGTCCGGCTTTTTTCCTTGGAGGATTCTTTCATGAACCTGAAGCGTATTGGTGCGGCCGCGGTGGCCTTCGTGTCCGTGATGATCGCGTTTGTCAGCTCGGCCTTCGCCCAGACAGCCGCCGCCGAAGCCGGTTCCAACGAGTGGTCGTTCAAGGCTGCCGTCGCGATCGCGATCGGCTTGGGCCTCGGCATCTCCGTCATCGGCGGCGCACTCGCGCAGGGCCGGGCGGCTGCCGCAGCACTCGAGGGCATCGGCCGTAACCCGGCCGCCAGCAAGGAGATCTTCACTCCCCTGCTGCTGTCCCTCGCGCTGATCGAGTCGCTGGTCATCTACTCGCTCGTCATCGCGTTCATGCTGCTGGGCAAGTTGGCCTAGGCCCGGCTTTCCCTCCCCTGACGCACGCGTGGACCGGCGCGGCCGCGGGCGGTCATTTTTGCCCGTAGCCGTGCCGTGTGCCATGCTGTCGATCCATGCCCTTGCCTTCGCCCCAGCCCCAGGTCGTCGTCGTTGCGGATGACCCGATCGAAGCCGGGATGCTTGCCTTGGATCTCGTCCAGGCCGGCATCCCTGCTCAGGCGGTTCGCGACACGGCCGCCGTCTACCAACAGGTGCAGACCACGCCGCGCGACTACGTGGTCGTGGCGGCCCACCGCGATCTCGCGCAAACGGCTGAGGTCTACCGCAGCTTGACCGCGCGCGGGGTCGATCCCTGCTTCGTCGCCGTGGTCCTGCGCGTGCAGCGCGAGGCGGCCGAAGGGTTGGCACGCGAGGCTGGTTGGGCGGGCGTCGCCGTGCGACCGGTCAATGCCGACGAGCTGGTCGGCATCGTGCAACACGCGGCGGCTCGCGGACGGCCGGAACCAGACCGCACCTCTCGCGCGGGGTCGCTTGTCACTGAGCCGCTGCCGGTCGTGCTCGCCGCCTTTCTTGACCGTCACCCGAAAGCCGGCTCAGGCAGGACGGTGCTGGTGCGGCTCGAGTCTGAGGGGCGCCGCGGCTTGGTCGCGGTCGTCGATGGCGAGCTGGTACACGCGGAGGTCGACGGCGAGCGAGGGCGACACGTCCTTGAGCGGCTGTGCTCGTGGCGGGAGGGCTCGTACGAGTGCGAACCCGCTCGCTATGAGGGGTCTGCTTCGTTGACGGGCTCGTCCCTCGGTCTGCTGGCGGTGGCGCAAGAGTACTCAAGGCGCGTAGCTGAGGCGCGCCAGAGCCTTCCGGACACCGACTGCGTGTGGACGGTGCGGTGGGAGCGCGTGCGCCCGCTGCCCGTCGTGGCGGAGGCGCTGTTCCGCCGTATCGCGTCCGGTGTGGTGCTGGGCGACGCGCTGTCCGGGGACGGCGACGACGAACTCGAGGCTTTCGCTGCACTTGAGGCCCGCATCAAGCGGGGGGCGGTGGTGCCCAAGATCGACTCGGCGCCCAGGCCGCCTCCCGGTGAAGCGCCGGCACGCGTCACGACGCCGATACCTAGAGCCCATCGAAACTCATCTGGATTTTCGATACCCGCGCCCGTTGAGACGCTGGTCTCGCTCGGGGACCACCGACGCCACCCCACAACCAACATCTATCGCACGGGCGACGAGCGTCTGGCCCCCGGCTTTGAGGTGCGCCCCAGCGAGCCCAGCTTCTCGGCCCCGCCGTCGGACCTGCCACCGGAGCTGCCCAAGCGTCCATTGTCAGGTGGGACCCGTCTGCCCACGCCGGTGTCGGGCTGGTTCGGCCTGCAGGTCGGCGACGAGGGCGAGTCTGTCGAGCTGCGTCATGAAGGGGGGTTGCGCACTGCGGTGCGAACGGATGGCCGCGATCGGCTGGTCGCGCCGTCGCATCGGGTTCCCTCGGGCATTACGTCGCCTTCGCTGGGCGAGCCGATCCGCGAGGCATCCAGTCCATACGCATGGGTGCCGCCTTCGCCTGGCCCCGCCATCGATGATGAGGACGACGAGCCGCTGCCCAGCGTCAGTCCACGCCGCTGGCCTTGGTTCGTTGCCGCGGCCCTGCTCAGCGCAGGCATTGCCGTGCTGCTGTGGCCGGTGGCTCCCGCTCCTGCCGTCGCCGAAGACCCCAAGGTGCGCGCCTACTTGCGGGCCAACGCCCTGATCGACGCGGGCCAGACCACGGAAGCCGCGGCACTGCTGCGCGAGCTGATGCGCCAACCCGACGTCGAGCCCGAGGCCGGTCTACAGCTGGGCGTGCTGGAGGCCCAGGCCGGCCAGTTCGAGGCGGCGCGCACGCATCTGCTGGCCTATCTGGCGATTCCGGACGCTCGACATGCAGGTCGCGCCCGTGCGGTGTACCAGCACCTGTTCAGCTCGGCTGCCACCGTCCAGGCACCTGGCCCGCCCGGGGCGGCTGCGCCATGACCATCGGGCCGGTGCTGGGCATCGAGACCTCTTGCGACGAGACGGCTGTCGCCATCGTGCAGCACGGCATCGTCCGTGGCAGCCGCATCGCCACCCAAGTGCCGATCCACCTTCGCTTTGGCGGGGTGGTGCCTGAGATCGCCGCCCGCAACCATCTGCTGACGATCCTGCCAACGCTGGAGGCCGCGCTGGACGACGCCCAGCTGACTCCTCAACAGCTGGGCGGACTTGCCGTGACGCACCGGCCCGGGTTGGTGGGCGCGCTGCTCGTCGGCATTCAGACCGCCCGAACGCTGGCGCTCGCGTGGAACCTGCCGCTGGTTGGCATCGACCACATCGAAGCGCACGTCTGGGCTGCGATGCTGCGGCCGCCCAAGGTCGAGGGCGACGCGTGGCCCAAGCCCAGTCTGCCGTTTCTGGCACTGGCGGTCTCCGGTGGCCATACCAGCCTGTACCGCGTGGAAGGTCCGGGAAGTTCGACGCTTCTCGGCCGGACCTTGGACGATGCCGCGGGCGAGGCCTTCGACAAGGTCGCGAAGTTGGCGGGGCTGCCTTACCCCGGTGGGCCATCGATCGACCAGGGCTCCGAAGGCGGCGACCCGCATCGTTTCGTGTTGCCGCGCGGGATGCTGGGACGCGAAGACGCGGCGTTCTCGTTCTCGGGCTTGAAGACGGCGATGCGTCTGAAGATCGAGGCGCTGCGGGACGAAAGTCAGGTGCTGGAAGGCCAACTGCTCAAGGACCTGTGCGCTTCCTTTCAGCACGCTGCGTGCGAACAGTTGGTGCGGGTGACGCTGCGGGCTGCCCGCGCCCACGGCCTGCGCCATGTCGTGGTGGCAGGTGGCGTAGCGGCAAACCGCGAGTTGCGTCGGCAGATGGGCGTGGCCTGCGAGGCGGCCGGTCTGCGCTTCTGGCCGGTCCCCATGGCCTACTGTACTGACAATGCCGCGATGATCGCGGGGTTGGGTGAGGCGCTTCTGCTCGCAGGCCGCCGCGACGACCCTCACAGCTTGGACGCGGTGCCGACCGGCCTCGCGCGCCGCGGAACCTCCGCCTGACCGCCCGGAGCGGGCCTGTGCCGCGACTCCGCCCCCCCCCCCGAGGTACCTTGTGGACCGCGCCCGAATCATCCCCAAGAAGTCGCTCGGGCAAAATTTCCTGCACGACCAGAATGTATTGCGCCGCATTGCCGAGTTGTCGCTTCCGCCCGTCGGCAGCGACCTGATCGAGATCGGCCCCGGCACCGGCAACCTGACGGAGCACCTGCTGGCCGTCCGCGCCACCCGCGGTCAGGATCTGGGCCCGCTGCGGACGATCGAGCGCGACCGGCGCATGCGTGAGGTACTGGCAGAGCGGTTCGGCGACGCAGTGACCGTACAGGAAGCCGACGCGGCCGACGTCGACTGGCCCACGCTGCTGGCTCCGTGCGGCCCCCGGCCCACCGTGGTGGGAAACCTTCCCTATTACGCAGCGTTGCCGATCCTGTTCTCGCTGCTCGAGACCTCGCGCCAGCCCGCCCGACTGGTGATCATGGTGCAGAAGGAGGTGGCCGACCGCCTGGCCGCACGCCCCAGCACGCCCGACTACGGTCAGGTTTCGGTCAAGGTGCAGCTTCGATGTGACGTGCGGCTTGCCTTCAAGGTCGGCCGTGGCGCGTTTACGCCCGCCCCCAAGGTCGAGAGCGCCGTGGTGGTGCTGGAACCCCTTGCGCAGCCCAGGTTTGCCGTGCCCGACCTGAGTCGGTTTTCGGCCCTGGTCACCGCAGGATTTGCGCAACGCCGCAAGACGCTGTCGAACAGTCTGACCTCGACGACGAAGCTGTCGGCGACGACGATCCGCCAGGCGCTGGGCGTGCTTGAACTGGACGAACGCATCCGTGGCGAGGCGCTGTCGGTCGCGCAGTGGGCGGCGCTGGCCCGCGAGCTGGACCCGGCACTGACCGCAAACGGATAGAAGTCGCTGTCACCACGGCAGAATCGGCCACCCTCGGCGCCAGGCAACCCACCGCAGCCTGAGGTCGGGTCGCACGACACACGGGTGTGCCACCTGCTCCAACAACGGCAGATCGCTGTGGCTGTCGGTGTAGAACCACGCCGACGACAGGTCGAAACCATGCGCTGACGCGAATTCTTCGGCGCGCCGCAACTTGGCCACTCCGAAGCACGCCTCGCGCGCCAGCTGACCCGTGAAGCGGCCGTCGGCGACCTCCAGGTCGGTCGCCAGCAGGTGCACCACCCCCAACTCCGCCGCCAGCAGCCGGGCGATGTAGGGCGTCGAGGCCGTCAGAATCGCCACGCAGTCCCCCGCCAGCTGGTGCTCGCGCAAGGCGGCGCGTGCCTGGGGGCAGATCAGCCCACGGACCTGACGCTCGAAAACCCGCTCGCACATGGCGTGGACGTCGGCCTCAGGCGTCCCGGCAGCTTGCTGGGCGGCGGTGCGCGACAGGGCATCCATGTCCACCAAGTCCAAGCGATACGCGGCCATCGCCCACGCGGCGCGCGCGAGCTGGCGGCGACCGACCATGCCGGCGCGGTACTGTTCGTGAACGTAAAGGGTCGCGGTGTTGCGAAGGACGAGCGTGTCGTCCATGTCGAAAAACACGAGTGCGGGAGCTTGCTTGGGAGTCGCCACGGCTGTGGGCCCTCGTGCGGTTACGGTCTGCCTTCCGGCGACAGCTTCGGTTCGGTCGGCGCGTCCAGGCGTCCCAACTCCAGCAGCAGTCCCTGCGACGACGCCGCCCGACGCGTCTCGGCCGCCGACCGCCACGCCTGCGCGCCGTTGCGGACGTTGCCAACGTAGTCCTGCAAGCACACAGCATCCTCGCAAGTCGCCAAGCCTCAGACGACCACGCGTCGCTCCAAGCGCTCGGCAATGCGCGTCACGACCTCGTAGTGGATCGTGCCGACCCAGCCGGCCAGTTCCTCTGCGCTGATACGGTCGCCTTCGCCACCGTCCGGTGCGGCTTGACTGCCCAACAGAACGACCTCGTCGCCTGCCCGCACCCCAGGCGCATCGGTGACATCGATCGTGGTCATGTTCATGGCGACCCGACCGACCACGGGAGCCCGCTGCCCACCGACCAGCACCTTGGCGACATTGGACAGCCCACGATCGTAGCCGTCCGCATAGCCGACCGGCAGCACCGCCACCCGCGTCTCGCGCACCGTGCGGAAGGTCCGACCGTAGCCGACGTACTCGCCGGGAGGCACCGAACGCACCTGTGCCACGGCGGTCTTCCAAGTCAGAACTGGCCGCAGCTCCATAGGTTTGTGCCCCAGCTCGCACACCGACAGCCAAGTTTCCTTGGACGGCCACAGCCCATAGGCGCCAATGCCGCACCGCACAAGTCCTCCGCACACCTCTGGCCACAGCAGCAGCGCCGCCGTGTTGCTGGCATGGGCAAGCAGGCGGTCGTCCGGGTGGCCCGCAGGCGGTAGGTGCAACGCGTCACGTATGGCCAGCACACAGGCTTGAAAGCGAGCGAGCTGGCTGCGCGCAAAGCGGTGGTCGGTGGTGTCCTCGATATCCGCGAAGTGGGTGGACATGCCTTCGAGTTGCAGGTGCGGGTCCGCGCCGATCACCTGCGCCAGCTCGACCGCCGCGTCGTGACGCAACCCCTGACGATTATTGCCAGTTTCGATCTTCAGATGCAGCCGAGCCACGGTCCCCAAGCGAGCGGCGGCGGCCGAGGCCGCTTGGACCACGTCCGGGTCATACACGACAAAGCGCGCGCCGTAGCCAATCGCCGCCTCCACCTGATGCGGCGGCAGATAGCTGACGACATACAGGGGGTGGTCGATGCCCGCCTCGCGCAGGGTGCGAATCTCCGCAAGATCGGCCACGCCCAGCCAGTCGACGCCCGCCGCGGCGAATTCCCGCGCTGCTGCAACCAGCCCGTGCCCGTAAGCGTTGCCCTTGACCATCACGCACAGCAACGGCGGTCGGCCACCCTGATGCAGGGCTCCGGCACGCAGGACGGCAACGTTGTGGCGCAGGGCGGCCTTGTCGAGCTCGATCCAGGCCAAGGGTGCAGAAGAGTCCATAGCATTTCCAATCGGTTCAAGAGGAAGTGAGCGTCAGCGGGTAGATGAGTCACTGGGGAGGTGTCGGGCGTCGCCGGCGAATCGGGCGACCAGATCGTAGGCCTGCAGGTCGGCTTCGGCGGGGATGCCCAGACGGGAGCGGAAGACCCCGTTGCCATCCGTGACGGCAAAACCCAACAGCCGTCCCTGCAGGGGGCGAGCGGGATCGATCAGCCAGATCTCGATGGGTTGTCTGGCCAAACGGCCGCCCGGGGCGGTGCGGAAGGCGCCCGCGACCTCCAGCGTCTCTCCCACCCAGGCAAGCGGTGCTGCGGTCGCCAGATCGGTGGCGGTCGCCTTGCGACGGTCCTCCGCGCGTGGCGCGGGGGGCGGACCAAACGTCGGGGGCCGGATCGGCGCAGCCAACCGCTCTGCCCGCTGCCGCAGCCACGCCCGACGCGCCTCGGCTTGGGTTGCCGCTCCCGTGCCTGTGTTGCCGATGCCCGGTGGCGACCCCGACCCTGAGGATACTCCCGGTACGCCTTGGGCCGACGCCGACCGGGCATCGGGTCCCAGCATCTGTTCAGCGCCACGCACCTGACGCGCACCTGCCCACGAGCCGACCGGCTGACCATCGGCGGTCACACGCCCTGACCCCGAGGTATAGGCGGCCGGCCGCGGGAACGGGTCGCCATAGGCCGGCTGGTGCAAGTGCTTGTTTCGCGCCGCGTGCAGCTCGAGCGAGTCCGAGCCGCCGCCCAGATCGATGCGCTGCCACGCCCCGTCTCCATTCGCACCCGGCGTCCAGGCCTCGATGAAGGCGTGGGCGTCGTTCATCACATAATGGGCGGGAATGCCAAGCGAGTGCGCCATCACGAGAAAACCGAGCGCGCGGTGGCGACAGACACCTTTCTGCGCCAGCACCAGATCGGCCAGCGGGTCGTCGCCGGGCAGGCCCGGTGTCCCCGGCTCAAACGAGCGGAACCACTCCGTCAGCTTCATCAATTGCTGGGTCCGCGGCTGTCCCGGCGACACCGCCATCGGCTCCCACAATGCCCTGGCGCGCGCTTGCAGCCCCGGGTCCAAGCTCGGGCGCTCCGGGTCGTCACGGCGCTGAGTCAGGCCAATCGGGGCGCCGAAATAGTCCGACGGCGCGTCCATCAGAAATCGCAAGTCGACCTCGGCGGCCTGCGGTGACCCTACCGAGAAGTTGCCTGCCGCGTCGCGCCACAGCTCCAGCGGCACCGACGGACTGGCCTGCCACTCCAGCACGCGCGAGGTCGGCGCCACCGACGGCAGCGGAGACCGCTCGCCCGGCGTGACCACCAAGCGCACGTGGCCCCAGAACAACTCGCGCCCCGGTTGGGGCTGCGACGGCCCGATCCCCACGCGCTGCAGGCCCCGGCCGCTTTGGGCCAAAGTGATGTCGGGGCGCACGGTGTCGAATGCGAGCTCGCGCTTGAAGGGAGCCACCGAGGGGTCGAACACGACCGTGTAGTGCAACTCGCTGTCGGCGCCGGTGCGGCGGTCCAGCCCGACCCTCGGCGTCGGGGAAGGTCGATAAACCGGCGTATCGTCTCCGGGTTTGGCGGGTTCGGGTCGTGCCACCGTACCCGAGGCGGTCTGGATCGAGCTGGGCAAGCCACTCGCGTCACCCGACCGGGTCACCCTGTCGGTCCGCACGTCGGGCGCTCCAGGCGGCAACGGCTCGTGCACGACCGGGGCCCCCGACTGGGAGCGAGCCTCTGCGCAGGGCATGGCCAGGACGACGATCGCCCAGCCCAAGACCCGAATTGCGCGCTGCCAACTCGACATCCGACTTCTCCCGCGTGCCAAGGCGCAAGGCTAGCCTCGTTGACGCGCGAACGCACCTTTTCGGTCCCGGCAGCTTTGGTCAGACCGCGACTCGCAGGGGCCGCGACGACGACCACACGTGCTGCGACCCCGTCCCTGCGAACACGGACCGTGTCACCGAAGGGGGCCACCAAACCCCAGAGCCGCACGGCACAACCCTGCACG
Source organism: uncultured Enterobacteriaceae bacterium (assembly GCA_964447285.1). Lineage (GTDB taxonomy): Bacteria > Myxococcota_A > UBA9042 > UBA9042 > UBA9042 > CAJBNH01. The sequence continues at coordinate 114,745 of CAYURO010000009.1, forward strand.
GTGGCGGCGCCCCTCCCGAGTCAGTACGCTTCGCCCGCTCCATCCGGAGGAGTGCATGTCGTTTCGGTCCTATTCCCCCCAGATCCATCGCTCCCACGCGGGCTTGCCGCTGGGGTGCTTCCTTGCGCTTTGGGCCTGCACGACGCTCGGCGCCTCCCACGCAACCGCTTCCGTGCCCCCCGACCACCAGCGTCCGTTGCTGACGCCCGCCGAAGAGGCCGCCTGGCTGGCCCAGTTGGTCGATGAGAGCCCCCACCGCCGGATGCTGGCCGAGGCCCAGGCGCAGGGTCTGCTCCCGCCGGCCGAACCCGTCAACGCACCGAATGCGCTGCCTTTCGCCCCGCCCCCCCCGACGCAGGCCCAGCCCGCAAAGCCCGGCCGTCAGGTGCTGGGCTACTTGCCGTACTGGACGATGAAGACCGCCGCACTGCCTTGGGACCAGCTGACGCAGCTGGGCTACTTCTCGGCCGGTCTGAATGGCAATGCCACCATCGGCACCACGCAGAACTGGGGCGGCGCAAACGCCAAGGCCTTGATCGCTGAGGCACACTCGCACGGCGTACAGGTGGTGCTGACGATCACGCAGTTCGACTCGGCCTCGATCTCCCAGATCCTGTCGACCGCCGCGACGCGTTCCAAAGCCGTGAACGCGATCGTCGATCTGGTGATCGCAGGTGGCGGCGACGGCGTGAACATCGACTTCGAGGGACTGCCCAAGGCCGACCGCGACAACATGAACGCGTTCATCGCCCAGCTGACGACCGCCTTCCACACCCAACTGCCCAACTCTGACGTGACCCTCGCAACCCCGGCCGTCGACTGGTCAGGCGCTTGGGATTACCAGTACCTGGCCGAGCACTCCGACGGCCTGATGGTCATGGCGTACGGTCTGCACTGGACGGGTGGAGATCCCGGCCCGAACTTGCCGATGGGCGCGCAATCCCCCTGGAAACACAAGACGTTGCAGTGGATCATCGACGACTACCTCGCCTACGCCAAGTCGCAGAACACGCACAAACTGCGCATCGGACTGCCGCTGTACGGCCAACAATGGCTGGCGAACTCCGACAAGACCGGCGCGGCAAAGGTCGCCAAAGGCAACTCGATCTTCTTCGACAACGGCATGGCGCTGGCCGAGTCGCTGGGCGGGTGGCAGTGGGACTCCGCGAGCCAGAGTTCGTGGGTCGTCCAGAAGCAATCGCCCTGCAGCGTGTCCGGGGCAGCGACCTGCTGGCTGCAAACGTGGTCCGACAACATCGAGGCGTTCCAGCTTCGCGCCGACTATCTGGACCAGCGCGATGTGCACATGGGCCTGTGGGCCCTTGGCTACACGGACAAGCACCCGCAAGTTTTTGCGATCATTGACGCTTGGCAGGCAAAGGGCGACCCGATCGTTGCGGACCCCGGCCCCGATGTCAGCAGCGATGTCGGCCCCGACACCGTCGACGCACCCGACGTCCCAGCCGAAGTGGTGGCCGACATCGCCCCAGACGTCGCGACAGATAGCGCCCCGGACGTGGTGCCCGACGCGGCCGACGAAACCCTCTTGGATGCCTCACAAGACCTGCCCCCCGATGGACCCCAAGACGTCACCTCCGACCTGCCAGCGGACGCGACGACGACGGCCGACGGCGACGAAGGCGACAATCCCTTCCGGTACTGGCCGGACCTCGTCAAGGACACGGCGCCGAACGTGAAGATCGTGTACGTGGCCGCTCCCGGGGGCTGCACCGCGGGCTCCACGGGCAGCACGACCGAAGGCTGGGGCGTCGGGCTGCTGCTCTTGGCCTTCGCCCTGCGCCGCCGACGCGCTGCTGAGCCGTCCCGCCGCTGATTTCCGACAGGTCCGGCTTGCCCTGCGGCCGATCCGCGGTCCGTCCATCGACTTGCGCCACGTCGTTGCCTACCATGGCGAGCCGTGGAAGCCTCCCTCGCCAGCGTACTTGCCGTCGTCGCCGTCTGGGGTGCCCTGTGGGGCTCGTTCCTCAACGTCGTGGTGTACCGCCTGCCCCGCGGCCGCAGCGTGGTCCGGCCGGGTTCCGCCTGCCCTTCCTGCGCCAAGCCGATCGCTCCCTGGCACAACATCCCCGTACTGGGCTTCCTTTGGCTGCGCGGCCGCTGCGCCCACTGCCGACAACCCATCTCGTGGCGATATCCGGCGGTCGAGGCGCTGTTCGCTCTGCTCTGCGTCGGTCTCGCGCTGCCCTATGTCCAGGCCGTTCTGATCGACGGCGCGGCTTGGCGGCCGGCCTTGACCGCCGCGCTGGGCGAGCAGGGATTCGCCTTTGCGCTGGTGGCCTTGGCGCTCATTGACGCCGAAACCTTCCAAATCCCCGACGCGCTCAGCCTGCCGCTGCCCCTGCTGGGCCTTGCGGTGGCCGTAGGTGTGGGCGACCTGCGCGGCGTGTCTTGGGCGTCGTCGTCGAGCGGCGCACTGGTCGGTGCTGGAGGCCTGTACGCACTACAGCGGGGCTATGCCGCAGCCACCGGCCGGGAAGGTTTGGGTACGGGTGACGTCAAGCTGCTGGCGGGCATCGGTGCCTTCGTGGGCCTGACGGCGCTGCCTCTGGTGCTGCTGGCAGGGGCGTTGCAGGGCTTGCTGTTCGGGCTCGCCTACACGATTGCCTCCCGCGGTCGTGCCGTGTCTCAGCGGGGCCTCTCGTCCCTGCGCCACCTTGCGCTGCCCTTTGGCCCGTTTCTGGCGTTGGCCGCGCTGCAATGGCTGCTGCTGCACCGGACGATCGAGCCGGTGGTCCTGCAGTGGCTCGCCCGGTGATGACGGGCTGCCGTCCAGTGCGTCGACCCTGAACCTTGGAATCGTCGCCGTCAGCCCCACTTCCGGCCGCGTCGGCCCGCGCGTGAAGCGTCCGCAACATTGACCGTGCGGGTCGCCTTTGCTATACCCGCCCGGCCCCATACCCGGCACAGGGCATTGGTTTGGCTTTGTTATGCAAATTCAACGGTGTAGCCGCCGGCCCGGCCCTCAGGCCACCCGGCGCGACCGACAGGCGAGACGATGACTGACCTCTTGTTGAACGGCGCGATGCGTGTGGGCGGTTGGCTGGCACAAGGCGACGCCAACAGCGCGGTGGCGGATGCTGTGGCACCTGCGGGTGGCCCAGCCAGCGCCGCTCCGACCGGCGGTGGCGCCGGCGGATTTGCGCAAATCCTTATTTTCGTAGGCATTTTCGTGGTGTTCTATCTGTTGGTGCTGCGGCCCCAGCAGAAGCGCGCCAAGCAGCACGGTGCCTTCCTGAACGAGCTGAAGGTCGGCGTCCGCGTCGTCACCACCGGCGGCATGTTCGGCAAGATCGTCGCGCTCGAAGGCAACGAGGCCAAGATCGAGATCGCCGACAAGGTGGTCATTCGCATCCTGAAGAGCCAGATCGCTGGCGCCGAAGCCAACGCCGCCGAGGCCGTCGCCAACACCACCGCCCGCTAGCCGTACCCGGCTGACGCCCGGCGCCGATCGCGGCGACCGCTGCGGCAGCCCACCCGAGGGAAGGCGCCCCCACCGGCCGCGCCGACCGTCCCGGAGTCACCGCACATGGACAAGAAATTCAACTGGAAGGTCTGGACCACCGTCGGGTTCGCCGTGATCGCGATCCTGCAGCTGCTGCCGACGTTCGTGCCGGATCTGCCGGATTTCTACACGAACCTGTTCGACAAGCAGCTGAGCTACGGCCTTGACCTGAAGGGCGGCCTCGAGCTGCGCTACACCGTCGACTACAAGCGGGCCATCGGCGACAACACGCTGCGCATGCGCGACGGCCTGACCGAACGGCTGGGCGAGGCCCACGCGAAGACCAAGAAGCTCGACTGGGCGACGCTGTCGCAGGCGCAGAAGGACGAGATCCAGAAGCGCTTCGACATCACGCGCATCGACTTCACCACGCTCAACGTGGCGTTCAAGAACAAGGAAGACGTCGAGCTGTTGAACGGCGACCTGATGAACACCATCAGCAACGACTTCAACATCGCAGGCGCCGGCGATCAGGCCAAGCGCGTCTCGATGTCGGACAAGAAGGTTCTCGAGCTGAAGAAGACCATCATCGAGCAGACGCTGCAGGTGATCCGCAAGCGCGTCGACGCATTCGGCCTCGTCGAGCCCGACGTCCGCCACTCGGGCGACGCCGACGTCGACTTGCAGCTGCCCGGCCTGTCCGATCGGCAGATGCGCATGGTCCGCGAGCGCGTCGGTCAGGCGGCCCAGCTGACCTTCCGCATGGTGGTGCGCGAGGCCAAGCCGTTTGACGACAAGGATCAGGACCTTCAGGCCTTCAAGGCCGCCAACGCCGAACAGACCAAGACGTTGGCCCTCGTCCCCGCGACCGGCGGCGCCTTTCTGCGTGCCGAGAAGAAGAGCGAGCTCGTCCGATTCGTCCGCAGCCTGCAAGAGAAGGACCCGAAGTTCGGTACGGACCTGATGATCGGCTACGAGTTCATCGAGACGAAGGACCAGCTGACCGGCCAGATCACCGAGAAGTACTGGCGCACATGGAACCTGACGCAGCGCGCTGAGCTCAGCGGCGACAACCTCGCGCGCGCCAATCTGGGCTTCGGCGAGAAAGGCGAACCCGTCGTCAACCTCGAGTTCGACGCCGCCGGCGGCCGCATCTTCGGCGATCTGACCGAAAAGAACGTCGGCAACCTGATGGCCATCATGCTCGACGAAGACGTCAGCTCGGCCCCCGTCATCCGCGAGCCGATCCGCGGCGGTCGCGCCCAGATCACGCTCGGCCAGGGTGCGTCAGCCCAGGTCATGCAGGATGAGGCCCGCGCGCTGGTCACCGTGCTGAACAACGGCGCCTACAAGGCCCCCGTCATCAAGGTCCACGACATCGAGGTCGGTCCGTCGCTGGGCGCCGATGCCGTGGCTTCCGGTCTGCTGTCGATGGCGGTGGGCGTCCTGCTGATCATCGCGTTCATGATCTTCTACTACCGTCAGGGCGGCTTGATCGCCGACTTCGCGCTGTTGCTGAACATCCTGCTGCAGCTGGGCCTGCTGGTGGCGTTCAACGCCGCGCTGACCCTGCCCGGCATGGCCGGCCTGGCGCTGGTGACGGCGATGGCGGTCGACGCAAACATCCTGATCTTCGAGCGTATTCGCGAAGAGCTGCGGCTGGGTCGCAGCGTGCGAGCGGCCGTTGAGCTGGGCTACGGCCACGCCTTCTGGACCATCTTCGACTCCCACTTGACCGCCGGCATGGCTGGTCTCGTCTTGATGATGTACTCGTCGGGTGCCATCTACGGCTTTGCGGTCACGCTGCTCATCGGCATCGTCACCTCGATGTTCACGTCGATCGTCGCTACCCGAGTCATCTACGACTACTTGCTCGACCACGGCAAGCTCAAGCATCTGTCCGTCTAGCCCAGGCCAGCGGCACCCACTTCAGCCCCTTGCGCGACCCGTTCCGGAGCACTTTCGCCATGCAGCAGCAGCACAAGCACTTCACCCTGTTCAACCCCGATGCCAACTTCGACTTCGTCGGACGGCGTCGCTTCTTCTACGCGCTGACGGGCATTGGCATGCTCGTGTCGCTGGTGTCGCTTTCGACCATCGGCTTCAACAAGGGCATCGACTTCAAGGGCGGCACCAAGCTGATCGTCTCGTTCAAGAACGAGGCTCAGGTGACCCGCGTCGGACTGCGCGCCGATATGGAGAAGGCGCTGACGGCGGCCTTGGGCCGCGAGGCCGGCCAGGTCGAAGTGCAGGAATTCGACACCGGCTCCGGCGGCTCTCGAGACCGCCAGCACTTCGTCGTCGTGACGGAAGTGACCTCGCTGGTCGCCAAGACGGCCAAGGAAACGCTGAAGAAGCAGATCATCACCGCGTTCGGCCCCAACACGATGGTCAACTGGGCCGCCGAGGGCGAGGACCGCGCGGACATCCAGCTTGCCGAAAAGAAGCCCGTCCCCGCGACCTATGAGACGCTGAAGAAGATGTTCGCGGACGCGGGCTTTCCGCAGGTCACCGCCAGCTCGGGCGTCGAGCAGGTGCTGGACAACGAGCTGTACCGCCAGCTTGAGATGAGCCAGACCGAAGAGAAGAAGACCCAAGCCCAACTGCAGACCGAGGAGCAGAACCTGCGCGCCGCCAAGGTGCAGAAGCTGCAGACCGAAAACGACATGAATTACACAGTGGTCGTGCAGGAGTTCCGCTCGAAGCTCGAGAACACGGTGCGCGAGAAGTACGGCAAGGCCTTCATCGGCGTCGAGTCGTCAACCTCCGTCTCGCCCTCGGTCGCGGGTGACATGCTGGCCCAGGGCCTGGTCGCGATCCTCTACTCGCTGATCGGCATCGTGCTGTACATCGTGCTGCGGTTCGACGTTCGCTATGCCCCGGGCGCGTTCATCGCTCTTGCCCACGACGTGCTGTTGGTGATCGGTGCCTTCTCGCTCGCGCAGGTCAAGTTCTCGATGCCCGTCATCGCCGCCGTGCTCACGGTCGCCGGCTACTCGATCACGGACACCATCGTTGTGTTCGACCGCATCCGCGAGAACCAGAAGCAGTTCCCGGGTGTGCCGATCGAGACCGTGATCAACGCCGCCATCAACTCCACGATGTCGCGTACCGTGCTGACGTCGTTGACCACGATGCTGGTGTCCGGCGCGATCTTCCTGTTCGGCGGCGGTCTGATCCGCGACTTCGCCTTCGCCATGGTCATCGGCGTCATCGTCGGCACGTTCTCGTCGATCTGCATCGCGTCGCCGATCTATCTGTATCTGCACCACCGGATGGAGAAGAAGGCTGCCGTCAAGCCCTCCAGCCCGGCTGCCGCGCACGCCTAGACCCGCAACCTCCCTTCCACGCCGCCCTTTCTCCCGGCGCCAACGGACCTGCCGATGGTGGCCTTGCCGCTGCGTTGGATTCTGGTCGAGCCCGACCCGCAGGCCGTCACGGCGCTGGTCGACACGCTGGGGCTGGACCCGCTGCTGGCACGCTTGCTCGTCAACCGCGGGCACGCCACCCCAGAGGCCGCACGGGCGTTTCTTGCCCCCTCGCTGCGCGACCTCCCCGATCCCCTGACGATGGCGGACGCCAAGACCGGCGCGGACTGCATCGCCCGGGTGGTCCAGCGCGGCGGTCGCATCTGCATCTACGGCGACTACGATGTCGACGGCATCAGCGCGTCCGCGTTGCTGCACGAATTCTTCCTGCTGCTGGGGGTCGAGACCCGCGTGTTCCTGCCCGACCGCTTCCGCGACGGCTACGGCCTGAACGGCGACCGACTGCGCGAGCTTGCGGACGAGGGCGTCGACCTGTTCATCGCGGTCGACTGCGGCTCGCGGTCGGTCGACGAGATCGCTGCGGTGCGGGCGCGCGGCATCGAATTTGTCGTGTGTGACCACCATGCACTGGGCCCAGAGCACCCGCCGGCCACCGCGTTCCTGAACCCCCACAGGCTGGATTGCCGTTATCCGGACAAGCACTTGAGTGCAGTCGGTGTGGCGCTGGTGCTGGCCCAAGCGACCCGTCGTGCGCTGGAAGGCCGCATCGCCAATGCCGAACGCATCGACCTCAAGGGGTTGCTGGAGTTCGCCGCGCTGGGAACCATCGCCGACATGGTGCAGCTGCGCGGCGTGAATCGGATCTTGTCGTGGCACGGGCTGCGGTTGTTGGGCACGTCGACCCGCCCCGGAATTCAGGCACTTGCCGCTCAAGCGGGACCGCGGGAGGGTGCAAGGGCGGACCGGGTGGGCTTCGACTTGGGACCGCGCATCAATGCCGCTGGTCGGGTCGCGGACGCCCACACGGCCTTTCGGCTGCTGACGACCCGGCTGACGGACGAGGCCGCCACCCTGGCCGCCCGCATCGAGGTCGAGAACAACCAGCGACGCACCCTGCAAGCGCACGTGGTGCAGGCGGCACTGCTGCGGGCCGAGACGCAGGTCGGCCGCGAAGACGCCATCGTGGTCGCCGACGCCGACTGGCATCAGGGCGTGGTGGGCATCGCGGCGTCGAAACTGAAGGACGCGCTGGGGGTTCCGGTGTTCGTGCTGGCGGTCGACCCGGACGGCATGGCGCGAGGCTCTGGGCGGTCTGTCGTCGGCTACGATTTGGTCGAGGGGCTGCGTGCGTGCTGCGGCGACGGGCTGGCCGAACGGTACGGCGGGCACACGTTTGCGGCCGGTGTGACGATCCGCGCCGACCGCATCGATGCGTTCCGCGAGCGCCTATGCCGCCACGTCGCCGAAGTGCTGCCAGCCGACCAGCGGGGCGAGGTGGTGCCGATCGACGCCGCCGTGGTTCCCGGCGAGGTCTCCGTGCAGACGGTCGACCAGATCGAACAGCTCGAGCCTTTTGGAAAGGGCAACCGACGCCCGCACTTCCTGATGCGCGACGTTCAGGTGGCGGAGTTCCAGATCGTGGGCAAGCAGCGCGACTGGGTGCGCGGCAAGGTGGTCGTCGCCGGCGGGCGTCAGGCGCTGTGGGCGCGAGAAACGCTGCCGTTCTTCGGCCCCCTGCGCGTGCTGGAGGGCCTGCAGCGAGGCGATCGTTTCGACGGCGTCATCAAGCTGGAGCGCAACTCGTTCCAGGGCAAGTCGACACTGCAGGCGACGGTCGAGGCGGTGCTGCCCCCCGGTGCGCCGATCGACACGCGGTCTGCGTCCCCCGAGTGACGCGACGCCGCATTTTTCTTCGCCTCTCGCGTTTCAGCGGTTAGGCTCGCCCGTACCGCCTCCCGGGTTCGGGGGCGCCCTCCGCCGCAGATCGCGGCCCCCACCCGGAGACGCCTCGGCATGACCGACCCGGCCGCCCTTACGCCTCGCACCGCCCCCCGACTGCCGCCGACGCTGCGCCGTTGGTCGCTCGCGCTGCTGGTCCTCGCCTTTCTGCTGCCTGAGCTGGCCCCGGCCGCCGTCGCCGCCAGCCGACCGCTGCCCCAGGCCATCGCCGCCGGACCTGCTGCCATCGCCAAGAAGGCCAAGGGCAAGAAGAAGCCGCGCAAGGTTTCCCACCGACGGGTCGCGCGCCGCGTCGTCGCACGCAAGACGGTGGTGCTGGTGCCCAAGGTCCACAAGGCCGCCGCACCAGCTGCCGCTGACACGCCCGAGCCGGACCCCGAAAGCGATGTCGTCGAAGACCTGCCCGCCGCCGGCGCCACGCAAGGACCCGCAACTCCTGCTGAACTGACCCAGATCCTCCGCGAAGCCCCCGGCAGGCCGCTGGCCGTGGCCCTCATTGTCGATGCCGCCACGGGCGAAGTGGTGCTGGACTTGGACGCTGGCAAGCCCGTCTACCCGGCATCGGTCGCCAAGCTGTTCTCGACGGCGTCGATCCTGCGCTCATGGCCGGCGGACAAAGAGCTGGTGACCGAGCTGCGCGCCAGCCCGACAGTGCAAGGTCGCGCCGAACAGGTCGCCGTGGTGGGTTCAGGCGACCCGACGCTGAAGGTGCAGGACTTGGCGGTGTTCGCGGAAACGCTGAAGAAGCTTGGTGTTTCGCGCATTGGTCGGCTGGTGGTGGATGGCACCGTGTTCGACGACCGGGCACCGCGCGGCTTCGACGAAAAGCAGACTGACGCCGCCTACCGTGCACCGATCGGCGGCTTTCAGGTCGAGGGCTCGACGGTGGCCGTGGTCGTGCGCCCGGGCGCCCGGGTGGGCGATCCTCCTCGTGTGGACGTCACGCCTGCGTGTGGCAAGGCCGTAGTGATTCGCAACGAGGCCAAGACGGTCAAGGGACGCACCAACGGAGCCGCGGTGGGCACGCGCTCTGCCGGACGACAGACCGAGGTCGTGATCAAGGGCTCGGTCGGCCTGAGCGGCAAGCTGGTCGGCAGCGGGCGGCGGCGGGTCGCGGATGCGACGTACTTTGCCGCGGGTGTGTGGCGGGCGGTGCTGGAGGAGCGCGGCATCGCGGTGGACGGCGAGACGGTCTTCGCCAAGGCGTCGGCCGAGCTTCCTGTGGTTGCTACGCGCAAGTCCCCGACGCTACAGAAGATCGTCACCGTGACCAACAAGACATCGCACAACGGCTATGCCGAGACGCTGTTCAAGCTGTCGGCCGTCGCCCACGGCCATGCCCCGGCGACCGCCGAGACCGCGGAGGCCTCGGCCCGCAAGGCTCTGGATGGACTGGGGATTCGCTGGGAGGGCGTCAAGCTGGGCAACGGCTCTGGCTTGTACCACGCCAATCAGGTCACGTGCCGAGCGGTCGTCGATCTGCTGCGCGGCATGGCCAAGGACTCGACCGGGGCGAACTACCGGCAGTCACTGGCGATGGGTGGGGTCGACGGAACGCTGCGCGGACGGCTGCATGGGGCCATGAAGGGCCGCGTGCAGGCCAAGACGGGAACGCTGGACGACGTGGTGGGTCTGGCGGGCTACTTGCAGGCGCCTGACCGCGGCTACGTGTTCGCGATGTTCTTCAATCGGGTCAAGGGGTCGCCGGGGCCGCTGCGGGCGACGCAGGACCGGGTGCTGCGACGTCTGTCGGGGCAGTAGCCGGCGCCGCATCGGCCGCAGGCGCCGTGGGCGTGACGTCGTCCGCGGGCAGGAACTCAATCGTCGTCTTCAGACCGTCGACGCGCTTCTTCAGTTCACCCGTCAGCGCGTGCTTGGGCCCGGCAATGCGCAGCGCCTGCTCGCAAGCCGCCAACGCGCGCTGCAGGGGAGCCCGCTCGTTGGTTGCGACCGCCTGAGCCACGATGCAGCGGTTGTAGTGGCCTTCGATGCGCTCCACCGCCGCCACTTGGTCCAACAGCGCCAAGGCTTGCTGTCCAACCTTGGGGTCGTCGCTGGTGCGGCGCAGGGCCACCGGCCGGGTCACGCGCGCCCAGTAGTTGGCCGGGTCACGCGACAACACCTGATCCAGCAGGGCGACGGTCGCCGAGAAGTCCAAGCTGCGAATGGTGATCGCGGCGGCATTCAGCAGCGGCTCGACGGCCGTGGGGTCGCCGTTGGCAGCCTCTTGGAAGGCCAACAGTGCTTCGCGGGTGTTGCCCAGCGCGCGGTGGGACTGGCCGACCATGTTCCAAAGCTGCGCGGACTTGCGAAGCTCCGGAGCGACCTGCATGGCCACTGTGGCGACGACCAGCGCCTCTCGGTGCTGCCCCAGCGCGTGGTGGGCCAGCGCCAGACGCAGCCAAGCCTTCTTGACTTCGGGAGCCGTCTCCTTGGTCGTCTCGGCCGTCTTGTCGCCAGGCGCGATGTCGTCTTCTCCCACCTCACCCGACGAGAACGAGAACAGCTGCAGCTGCAGATCGTGAATGGCGTCAATGGGTTTCTGCGGGTCGCTCCACTTGACTGGCGCCACATCGACCGTGAATTCCTTGATGTCGGCCTGCTCCGCAAAGCGTGAATCCAGAATCTTGAGGTTGTCGCGAGCTTCCGCCCAGTAGGAGTCGAACGCGAAGATCTCGCCGGCCTTCTTCAGTGCCTCGCGGTAGCGCTCAATGGCGGTCTCCTCATGGGGTCGCGCCTTGTCGGCAAGCTGGGTCTGCCACTCGAGTGCCAGGTCACCCTTGAAGGCGGGCGGCGGCGGCAACTTCTTGATTTCCGTAGCGATGTCTTGGTAGATGCGGCCACGGCGCGAAGCGGCGGCGGAGACCCAGCGGGGATTCTTGGTCGACTCAACGGTGATGTAGTAGGTCTCGGCACCCTTGGCCAAGGTGGCCTTCTTGGCGGCAAGGTCGACGGCAGCCTTCAGGTCACGCGGACTGCCTTTCAGCGCGCCGACCTTCGCGTACTCAAGCTCGCCCGTCATGAACAGGGCCTGGGCGATCGCCTCGCGACCGATCTCAGGCAACGTCACGGGCGGGGTGGCGTCCGAGAGCTCCTTGGCCTGACGCAAGACCTCGTCGAACAGCTTGCGGCCCTTGTCGCCGACGCCCAGCTTGGCCTGTGCCGTGCCGGTATTGACCAGCGCGGCGAGGCGCAGGTGGGTCGGGATCGACGTCGACCGCTTCAGGAACTTGTCCGAGGCACGAAGCACGCCTTTCCAGTCGCCCTTCTTGATGTACTGCTCGGTCACGTCGTAGGCGGCCTGTGCGCGGCGGTCGGGGCTGCAGCGCTCTTCCTTGGCGCCGTCGGCGGCGCAGTGCTCCAGGAAGGCCTCGCCGTTCTCGACCACCTTGTCGAACTGGCCCAACTTCTCGCGAATGACCCGCGCAGTGGCCAGCGCTTGCGGGATCAGCTTGCTGGTCGGATAGGCGCGGACGAACTCCTCGTAGGCGGTGGCGGCCTCGTCGAACGACGCGCACTCCCGATAGATCTCGGCGATCTCAAACACGGCCTGGGCAGCGCGCGGGTCCTGCGGGTAGACGCGGGCGAGCTCGTGGTAGGTCGCGATCACGTCCTCACGCCGCTTGGCCTCGCGGTAGAAGCGGGCAGCGCCGGCCATCGCGCGGGGCGACTGCGGGCTGTCGGGGAAGGCCTTGGCATACCGCACCAAGCACTCGGCGGCCTGAACCGGCGTCGCCTTCAACTCCAGACACTTGTTGTACTCTTCGTTGGACTTGATCTCGGTCAGCGTCACGCCCAGCGGTCCCTGATTGAAGCGCGGGTCGACGATCAACGTGTTGGTCCACGCGATCAGGCTCTTGCCATCCTGATTCAGGTTGAAGGCCGACAGCATCAGGCGCGCTGAGTCCAAAGCGAGCTTGGGGTGGCCGGGGAACAACTCGACCAGCTTGGACAGCAACCGCCCTGCCTCGTCGAAGTGGTTGGTTTGGTAGTACAAACGACCGGCAACGAACAGGGCCTCGGGCACGTCCTCCTTGCTGCCGTTCTTCAGCGCGATGCCGACGTAACGCTCACACGCGTCCGCGATGCGCTGCTGGTCGTTCGTCAGGGCGACGGGACGAAGGTCGGCGGTGTCGACGCTGCGCTCTGCCGTGATCTGGTCCAGGTCCTGCAAGCGCAGGTACGCGATGAGCGCCCGGTGTGACGACGGCTCGGCGTACTTGCCCGCCGGCTGCATCTCGATGACCTGCTCGTAGGTCTGCGCCGAGTCCTTCCAGTACACGTCGGCTTGGGCGATCTGCTGCAGCGCGATGTCAGGCTTCTTGTCAGCCCTGGACTTTTCGGCCAGCAAGTCGTAACGGTCGGCCAGCTGGAACAGCGCAAGCGCGTGGTTGTGACGGATGTCGTACGCGTTGGGGCCATTCGGGAAGCTGTCGCGGTAAGAGCGATAGACCTTCTCGGCGGCTTCGAGCGTGGCCAGGTCCAGCGTGCGCTCAGACTCGGCGTGGTAGGTCGAGCCGACCTCGGCGAGCAGCAGCTCGAGAGACTCGAACTCACTGGCACCATTGGGCAATGCGCGAATCGCGTTCGCCACCCGCACCGCGGTCTCGACGACCGTTGGCAGGTCACGAAGCTTGTACGCGTTGTCCAGTATCAGCGCGAGCAGACCCACCACCTCGCGCTCATCGGTCGTGACGCCGACCAGGTCTTCCAGAACGAGGTTGCTCTTCTCGTAGGCGGCGACTTCGGCGTAGTACCGAGCCAGCGCCAGTAGCAGATCGTTCTCGGAGCCCTCCGCCACCGTCTTGAAGAACTTGAACGCATCCTTGGGCTTGCCGGTCTCAGCCCACGACCGGACCAGGTACTTGGTGGCGTCCTCGACAAAACTGACACGACCGCGCGCCTCGTTCTTCGAGTAGTCGAGCACCCGAACGAAGCCCTTGACCGCGTCGTCGTACCTCTGCGTGTTGTAGGCCACCCACGCGATGTAATACAGCGCCCAGCCATAGACTTGCGAGTCGGGGAAGTCGATGACCTTGGTGTACCACTTGACCGCCTCGGCGCCCTGGCTGCGGCCGAAGTAGTAGTTGCCGATGCCCAAGTACGCGTCAGGCAGGTAGCTGGATCGCGGCGTCTTGCGCACCAGGCGCATGTACGCGTCGACGGCCTCGCCGGGCCGTTCGAGCTCGTGCAAGTGGAAGCCCAACGAATACAAGACCTCGTCCAGCTTGGCGAACTTCGGGAAGTTGCGCTCGATGCGCTTGAGGTGGTTGATCACGTCGAGCTTGGCTGCGCGCGCCTGCTCCTTGAGCGCCTCCTGCACCATGCTCAGCCGTTTGACCTCGGCCTTGTCGCCCTTGTCGTTGGCAGCAGCAATCGCGACCTCGACCTGCTCGTCGAAGGCCTCGAGTTCGTACGCCTCCGCGCGGTCCCACAGCACGTAGCTGAGCTCGAGCAGGGTGTCGGCTTCCGTCTCAGAACCACGCTCGATGTCCAACAATTCCCGAAGGATCGCGAGCTCGTCGTCGATGTCCTCCGCGCTCGTCCGCTCGCGTGTGCGGCGCTGCTCGGGGCCGGCGGGGCCCTTCTTCTGGACGTCCTCCTCCGCAGCCTGAGCCTTGGGGTCGGTGGGGGGCGGCGCAGCGCGGCGGAAGGTCTTGACCTCTCCCGACGACTTGGCAGCACCGGGGGTGGGCTTTCCCTGTTCAGCGGCCGGCTTGGGACGCGACGGGGTCGGCTGCGCGAAGGCTCCGGGAGCGGCGAGGCCCAAGACGGCCACGGCGGCCCAGGCACTGGCGAGCAGTCCGACGCGGGCGGTGAACGGCGTACGCGACACGGTCATGGCTCTCTCCGGCATCGGGCTGGCCCTCAAGGCTGCTTCGCGTTAGGCGTGGCGGGGGCGGACTTGGCGTCAGGGCGTGCGCCGGATCGGTCGCCCGAAGGCGCCGCCGTGCTGCCCTTGGGCATGTGCTCGGCCGTGCAGCGCGAGCGCGTGTCGTAGGTGTAACCGCCCAATTCGTCGCGCCAATACGAGCCGTCGAACGGCCACACGATGTGCTCAGGGTCCGCCGCACGGGGCTCAGACACGGCCTTGGCCGTCTCCTGCATGTCGATGCGCACCTGATCGTTGATGCTGCCGCGGCGGGCCTTGAGCGACTCGTACTTGATGCGCAGGCCCTGACGAATGATCTCCGTCAGCTCCTCACGCACGCGGCTCAGGCGCTCGCGCGCAAGGCCACCGGCCGACGAGATCATCACGGCTCGGACACGCCCCATGTCATCTCGCAGCGTTTCTGCAGCCTTGCGAGCGGTGGTGTTGCGAAGCAGCTTCTCGAGACCGTCCATCTCGTTGTTGGCTTGGACCACGGCGGCGAACGCGCGCTGCAGACGCTTGTCATTCAGCGCGGCGTTGAAGATCCGGCGCAGCTGCACCGAGAGCTTCTCCTTGTCTCGCGCAAGTGCGGACAGGTACTCGTAGAACTCTGCGTCGGAGCGCGAACCCGACAGCTGGGCGTCCAGTTCCTTCTTCAACGGCCGGTAGTCGACCAGAAAGCGCTGCACCGACAGCAGCGTCTCGTTGAAGCGACAGGTGCGGAAGAGGATCAGCGACTCGAGCACGCGCGCTTCCGGATAGTAGCGGTCCTCGAAATACGGCGAGTTCAGCGTGTGCAGCTGGCCCAGCACGCGGTCGATGCGACCCAGTTGGAAGTAGGTCCACCCGAGCTCGAACAGGGAGTCCAGCCACGCGGTGGTGCCCTCCTGCACGCGGTCGTAGTAGCGGCCGGCGGTCTCGAACTGGCTGATCGAATAGAACAGGCGGCCCAGCGACATGTTGGCGATGTCACGGTAATAGCTGTAATACCCTGGATTGCCGACCTGCTCCTCAAACCGCAGCACGTCCTTGAACGACTCGAGCGCGGGCTGCGCCTGGTTGAGGATCACGTACAGCACGCCCAACAGTTGGCGCGACTTCAGATACGTCTCGCCGGACTCAGGCTTGACCAGCTGCAGCTGCTCGATCGCCCGCTTCTCGTCGCCGACGCCGTGGTAGTAGCGGCCCAACAGGAAGCGGATCTCGTCCAGTTCGTCCTTGCGGTGCACCGACGTGGGCGCGTCCGACAGGCGCTCGATGGTCGCCAGATCTCCCGGCACCGCGCGCTGGATCTGCAGGTAGTACCGGATCTTTTCCTTGTACAACGGATGGGTCTGCTGCACCGCCACCGAGTCGAATGTGCGCAGCGCCGACTGGTACAGGCCCAGATCGAACAGGACCTGACCCAGCACGAACTGCGCGGCCAGCCGATTCGAGTCGTCCGGTGCGAGCTTGGGCAGCAGAGTCGCTAGCTTGCCGAACGCGTCGTAGTAGCGTTCGTCCTCGCGCAGCGCCTTGGCAGCGGTCAGCTCTGGGTGGGCCGGCAGCTCGCGGATCTCGACCGGCGCAAGCGCCTGAGCGAACACCGGAGGGGCGGCGAACAGCAAGAAAGTGGACGCGACAGCGACGGCGCCAGCGGCCACGACGAGGCGCAAACCCCGTTCGGCGAGGAGCGTTTTGGGCTGGGTCACGGCGGGTGGGTCCTCCGGCAGGTGCACGGATCGGTCAATATACGCGCAAACCGCCTCAGGCGAAAGCGTGAGACCGCGGGACCGAGAGCGTTTTTTGCGGCAAAACCAGTAGATCGCGTTGGCATTCGGCGGGTCCGGCCCTTGTGCCACCGGCCAAGTTGCCGCGCTACACCGCGTCCTCGCGCCGCCGCAGCGTCCCTCGCGCCAACACAACCCCTTCGAAGGCCAGCAGTGCGAGCAACACGACCAGCACCGCCGCATGGCCAGGAGCTTTGGGACGGTACAGCAGGCCCGCGGCGGAAGGAGGCCTCACCAGCGGACCAGAGGCCAAGGCTGCGAGATTGCTTTCCGATCCCGGCGGGACCACGATGACCGTCCGCGAAGTCAGGGGCACGCCGGCTCGCAGCTCGGTCGCCGTGTAACGCCCCGGCTCGACCAACCCGGCGATCTGCCAGCCGCGGCCGCGCTGCGCCGTTGCGTTCAGGACCCGGCGCTCGGGCGCCGTCGCGGTCGGCCCCTCGATGTTGATCTCCAGCTGGTCTGCGCGGTTGTCTCGCGACAGCACCGCCACGTCGCCGATCTCGACCGCGCTGCGGCGCTCTAGGCCTCGCTCACCCGCCAGCGCCATCACCAAATCGTGCAGCAGCGGCATGAAGCCCGGCTGCAGCGGCAAGTCGGTCCAGTCGCGGTCCAGACTGGTCGTCCACAGGCCCACCAGTCCGCGACCATGCGCCGCCACCAGCAACGCGGGCGCTCCGTCGCTGTAGCGCATGACTGCCTGAGCTGAGGCACTGGCCGACGGGGTGGCGAGCGCGTACCGCCACACCGAGGTCGCGTCGAGAGAATCCCCTACCGAAGCAGCCAGTTGCATGCGCAGACGATGGGCAACGGTCAGTGCCGTCACCGAGCCCGACTCGGCCTCGACCACCCGCACCGACACCGCGCTGCGGGGCCGCGGGTCGGCGCCCGGTTCTCCTGACTCAGGGGCAGGTGGCCGCTCGCGCGAACCCAGCCGCTGGTCCTGCAACGGCGCAGGCAACAGATCGGACAGAAAGGTGGGCAGGTCGGCCGGCAGGTTGTCGCCGACGGTCACGAGCAGGCCCTTGCCGGACTCGACGGCCGACGCCAGACCTTGAACCAGTGTCTCGGGCAGCTCGCCCACGTTCGCCAGCACGATCACGTCATAGTCGTTCAAGGCTTGCGGGGTCAGACCGGGCAGTTGCAGCACGTCGACGGCAAGCTCGCCGGGGTGGGTGGCACTGAGTTCGAGGGCGCGCGCTGCAAAGAACGCCTCGTCCTCACGCGGCACCGGCCGGGGCGCGCCGTTGACCAGCGCCACGCGCACGCCCGTTCCCGCGTCCAAGCGCAGCAACCGAGTGTTGTCCGCCTTCAGACCGTCGTCGGGCAACCTCACCTCCGCGATGGCGGCGCCTGCTGGAACGACATAGCTGCGGCGCAGGGTCTCGCCGGGCTGCAGGGACACGAGACTTTTGATCTCGCGGTCGCCCGCCTTCAGCGTCAGATAGTCGCGAAACGGCTTCTGCCCGTGGTGAACCAGACCGACCTCGACGCGCACCTGATTGGGGCCACGGTCGGTGGCGGGGGAGGCCAATGCCTCTGTAATCGCCGTGTTTTCGCGGCTGTCTGGGTCCAGTCGATCGACGCGGACGTGCACGGCCGGCTGACCGCCGTTGCGGCCGCTCCAAGGGCCAGATACGCCTTGCCAGCCTGATGCTTGCAAGTCCGTCAGCACCACGACCCGCCGGTCGTCTACGCCGCTGCCGGACAGCAGCGCATCCGCAAGACCGAGCGCACGGGCGCCGTCGTCACGGCGGGGCCGGTGCTCGAGTCGGCGCACTGCGTCCAGTACAGCGCCGCGGTCCTCCGTGGGTGTGCGGACAAGAATCCGCGCAGGGTGACCCGCAGCGACGGCGGCCACCTTGGACCCCGGCGGCAGCCGCTCGATCAACGCCAGAGCCCGAGAGCGGGCGCGCTCGAACAGCGGCTCTCCCTGCGACGTCGCCATCGTGGACATGCTGTCGTCCAGCACCACGACCAGCGCGACCGGCCCATCCCCAGACTCGACCAGCTCTGGCGGTCCCAGTACCGGTAACATCGGGCGTGCCAAGGCGATGGCGATGAAGGCCACCGCCGCACTGCGCAGGCCTACCAGCAGCCACTCACTGATCCGGAGCGCGCGAGCCTTGCGGGGGTTGGACGCCAGAACGAACGCCAACGCGGAGAAGCGCACCACCGGGGCGTTGCGCCGGCCAAACAGGTGCACCGCGATCGGCACCGCCGCCAACAGCAACCCCAGCAGCATCCATGGGTTGGCAAAGTCGATCACGGCTCGTCTTCCAGCAGCGTCGCCGCGTCCAGTCCCGGTTCACCGTACTCGCCCGCCACCTCGACCAGTCCATACCCGTGTCGCCGCAGCTTGGCGGTACTGCGCAGGATCCGGCGAATCGCGCCGCGCGGATCGATCGACGTGTCCACGTCCAGATAGCCCAGTCCGCCGTGGGTCGCGACGGTCTGCAGCTTCTTGCAGTGCGCCTGCATCATCTCGACGTACTGGCGGCGGACCAGCCGTGCATCGACCAAGCGCTTGTCGTCCGTCTCAGGGCAGTGCAGCCAAGCTGGCGCACGGAAATCCAGATCGCGTTCACGTGGATGCAGGCAGTGCAGCAGTAGCACGTCCAACCCAGTGCGGCGCAGGTCGAACAGCGGCGCGACGGCCAGCTGCGGGTCGACCAGCACGTCGGAGGCCACGACCACGACGCCACGACGCTCCATGCCGCGCCAATGGTTCGGCCCCAGCACGTCAAGGCCCGCAGTACCGCCCGGCTGCAGTTTCTCAAGCTGCGCCGCGATGTTCGCAAAGTGGCGCAGGCCGTTCGCCGGGGCCACGTTCAGCTCCGGGCGGCCGATGACGACAAGGCCCAGTGAGTCGCCCTGGCGCACGACCACCAGACCCAGCGCCGCGAGGATCAGCAACACGGCGTCGAACTTGTCGCCTCCGCGCAGGTCGGTGAAGCCCATGGAGGCCGAAGCATCCACCACGAGCGTCAGCGTGCCGTGGACTTCCTGCTCGAAACGCTTGACGTAGTAGCGGTCGGTGCGTGCGTAGGCCCGCCAGTCCAGAAAGCGCAGGTCGTCGCCGGGGGCGTACTCCTTGTGCTCCGAGAACTCGACACCTGCTCCCCGCCGCAAGCTGCGGTGCAGACCGCCCGGCTGGCCATCGTCGACCTGCCGCGAAGGCATCTGCAAAGGGCCCAGACCGGCCAGAACCTCGGTCGCGCGCTGGGCCAGGCTGGGGCGCTCGGCCGAGGCCTCGTCCTCGCCAAACCAGTGGAAGGCGGAGCTGCGCAACGCCTTTTCGGACAACGCCTCATGGCCGCGCGGCGCCGGTGTCCGCTCGAGCACACTGCGCTGCTGGGCGGCACGGCGACGCCCCTCAGCGGCGGCCTGGGGGCTCTCTCCTAGCCAGCGACCGAAGCGGTTCACGGGCAGCCCTCTCTAGTCCTGGGTGGGCGAGGCGGTGACTTCGGCCAGCAGCCGCTCGACCAGCTTGCGGCCGTCCATGCCCTCCGCCTCTGCGCGGAAGCTGGGTACGACGCGGTGGGCGATCGTAGGTACGGCCAGCGCCTGCACATCTTCGAGCGAGATGGTGGTGCGACCGGCCAGTACGGCGCGCGCCTTGGCGCCCAGAATCAGGCACTGCGAAGCGCGGGGACTGGCACCGTAGGCGAGCATCGGCCGCAGCGCGGGAGGACAGGCTGCGTCCTCGGGGCGGGTGGCGCGGACCAGACGAACGGCATAGCGCAGCACATGGTCGGCCACCGGAACCGCCCGAACCAAGGCCTGAATCCGCATCACCTGGGCGCGGGTCAGCACGGGCTCGATAACCGCCTCGTCCATGCCGGTGGTGCGGCGCACGATCTCCAGTTCGTCGTCCAGGCTGGGATAGTCGAAGTAAATCGCGAGCATGAAGCGGTCGAGCTGGGCCTCGGGGAGCGGATAGGTGCCGTGCTGCTCGATCGGGTTCTGCGTCGCGAGCACCAGGAACGGGTCTTCCAGCGTGTGCTGGTTGCCGCCCGCGGACACGCGCCGCTCTTGCATCGCCTGCAGCAGCGCGGCCTGAGTCTTGGGTGGGGTGCGGTTGATCTCGTCCGCCAGCAGGATATTCGTGAAGATGGGACCGGGGATGAAGCGGTAGCTGCGGTGGCCGGTCGCGCGCTCCTCCTCCAGCACCTCGGTACCCGTGATGTCGCTGGGCATCAGGTCTGGGGTGAATTGCACACGCCCGAAGCGCAGTTGCATCGTCTCGGCAAGCGTGCCGATCAGCAGCGTCTTGGCCAGACCCGGCACGCCGATCGACAGGGCGTGGCCATTGGCGAACAGCGCCGTCATCAGCAGGTCGATCACCTGATCGTGGCCGACCACACGCCGCGCCACTTGGGCAAGGACCGCCTGACGGGCCTCGCGCGCAAAGTCCAGCGCCTCGTGGTCGTCCATCGCGGGCAGCTCGGCCACCGCCTCGTCGCCCCTGTTCTCCACCGTCGCCAAGCCCGTCATCGCGCGCCCCCAACGTCCTTCGTGTCCCGCAACCCCACCCCGACACCCAGGGTGAACAGCTGCCGCAGCTCGTCGCCTGCCACCAGCGTGACGGCCGCGACCTCACACGTCACGGCGATCTTGGACCTGCCCGCGGCGGGCCGGAAAGTATAGCGAACGGCCGGAGCCACCGCACCCGCGACATCCTCGTCGGGTTCGTAGCCGCCGCCCAACCCAAGCCACGCCTCGACCGAGTGTCCGCCGCCGCCGGCCAGCAAAACGCCTGCGCGCATCAGGCCAAAGGCGGTCAATCGGGCGGTCTCGCCCCCCACGTCGTTGGGCGCGCCGTACTGCCACACGCCCAGCTGCGGCCCCAGCCGAAAGCGTCCGCCCACGTCATGCTCAATGCCAAGGAAGCCGCCCAAGTGGTCAACGGGGTTGGCGCCCACGATGCCGTCGTACTCTGCGACCGCAATGCCGGCGTAGAACGCGAAGTCGGTCGCTTGGTCGCGTTCTGCCCGCGGCGGCGGCGCGAACTTGGGCAATGCGACGACTTGTGTCGGTGGCACGGGCGCTTGCGGCCGGTCGCCCGTGCGCGGGGTCAGGTCGAGCTCGGCGCCGTGCCGTTCGAGCAGTGCCGCGGTGTAGTCCTGGTAGATCGCCGGCGGCGTCATCGTGCGGTCGAGGCGATGGGTTGGCGACAGGGCGATCCACTCGGCAAACGCCTTGCGCGCAAGGTCGTGGCGGTCCAGCCGCGCTGCGGCGAATCCAAGCAGTCGCCAGCGCTCTGGGGCGTCGGCCGCCGAAGCGTTTGCGGTTTCAAGCAACTGCACTACGCAGCCCAAGTCGCCCTGACCGTAGCAGACCTGTGCGGCGGCGACGGGCGAGCGCTGGGGAGCGGCGTGCGCCGGCAGGGAGAGCGCGAGGATCGCCCATAACCCAATGAGACTAGACCGGAAAATCGGTCGCCAGCGCCTGTTCCAGCCGTTCACGGACGATCCCCTTGGCCAGCTTGGCCGCGAACCCGATGAGGTCAATCTCGGCGTCCACCGCCGTCTCGGTCACGGTGAACTGACCCTTGAAGTACTTGCCGCTGGCCGTCGCGCCGTTGCCGGCCCAGATGACCTGCTGGACGTAGTCGGGCTTGGCAGCCTGGAAGTCCTTGAGCATCCGCTCGAGACGGGCGCGCGCGTCGGCGGAGCCGTAGGCGTGGGTGCGATGCAAGGTAATGTCGGCCATGGACGGGTCGCTCCGTTGCCCGGGTCGGGCGGAAGTTGCGGTGGGGATGGGACTACTTGGCCTGAATTGCGGCCGGGGGCGCCGTTGCGGCCGTCGGTGTCGGGGATTTCGCCGCGGGTGCCGTCGCGTCCACCTTGAACAGGCGGAAGAAACCGATGCGGTTGGGGCCTTCGAACAGCTCGCCGAACAGCGTCGCCTCTCCCACGGTACCTCGCAGCGTGCGGCGGCCGTCGGGCTTGCCCTTGGGGTCACATGCGGGGGTCTGGGGGTCGTAGACAAGCTCGAGCTTGCGCGTGGTGGCGTCGGCGATGGTGCAGAATTCGAAGCGCGTGAAGGGCTTGCCTGCCTCCGCAAGGTCGATGCGGCCGGTGGTGGCCTCCGGGTCGATGCGGATCTCGACCGGATAGGCAGCGACGGGGCCGATGTCCACGGTACCGCGCCACTGGCCGGCAACGGGAGAGCCGCAGCCAGAGAAGAGCGCGAGCAGCAGGCCGACGCATGCGAGGGCGGTCAGGCGGGTCGTCATCGAAAAGCCTCGTGTCGTCATGCACTTGCAAAGGGCGGCGCACGACCTTGGGCGGTGGAGCGCAGAGTGTACCAGCGGTCACGATCGGGTGCACGTTTCCGCGATGGACGCAGGCTTTCCGTTGCTGAATCGCGGGGTCGGGGTCGCGCGATGGGCGGCCCGGCGCGATCAGTACGCCGGCATCCGTTGCTGAACAGGTGGGCTGTCGGCGTCCCAGGCAAACCGCAAGGTGGGCGGCATCAGCGAGGCTTCTTCGGTCACATCGACGCGGTAAATCTCGCGGGCCCAGGTGGAAAACGCGCGGTCGAACGGGTCGTGCGACAGGAACAGCTTCTGCAGCTCGTCCAACGCCGAGGCGCCCTGCATGTAGTAGGCGGCGGCCTTGAGGTTGGGCAGCTGAACCATCCACACCGTCTCGCGATGGATGCGCGCCCGCTCGCGGGACATCAGCAGCTCCATGCGCTGCATTCCCTCCAGGTCGCGCGTCCACTCCCACCACGCATCCACGCAGTCCTCAGGCACGGGCACCAGATACGAGATCTCGCGGTGTTGGTCGGGGGCATTGGTCGTGATGTCGTAGCCGGGTTCGGGAGCCTTGGGTTCGTCGTAGTACGAGTCGCCATTGATTTCACGGGCTTGCTCCAAGAACCAGTGGTCGTAGGGATCCGCAGACCGCACCTGCGCTTGCTGGAAGTCGGTGGCACCGGGCCCCTCGACGCGCATCAGGATGCCGGTGCTGCCGTCGGGCAAGTGCTGGGCCCATGCCCGTTCGCGGACGATGCCGAGGTTGCGGCGCGAGCGCGTGTGCTCGTCACGGCGGGTGGTGAGGATCGCCTGACAAAAGCGCGCGTGGGCTTCGGCCTTGCCTGCCAAGATGGGGACGACGAGCGTGATGGCGGCCATGGTTCCTCCCGGACGTCGCAGACGAAGGATTCAGGATGGACCCCGGGCGTCCGGGGAGCAAGAAGAGAGCGAGGCGCACGCCCATCGAGAGGCGGCTGCCGACGTGGCAACGGTCGTTACGCAGAAAGGTCCGGCCCGTGCAGGTACAGGAACGCGCGCTCGGGCGTCACCGGCAGGTCGGGCAGCGGCCGGTCGGTCCGGACCGCGCGCAACGCATCCAATACCGCGAAATACGCGCCCAGACCGTGCACGAACGGCGGTTCACCGACCGCCTTGGAGTTGTAGACGGCAAACGGATTGTCCGAGTCGGGCAGCAGCGTGACGCCGAAGTGCGGCGGAACGAACTTGATGTCCGGGATCTTGTAGGCGTTCACGCCCGTGAGCACGCGGCCGTCGGGTGCGTAGTGGATCTGCTCGAGCGTGGCCCAACCCATGCCCTGGATGACGCCGCCCTCGATCTGGCCGCGGTCGACCGCCTCGGTCAGCGACCGGCCGATGTCGTGCACGACGTCGAACGCGAGGATCGTGTACGTGCCGCGCAGGACGTCCAGCTGCACCTCGGTGATCGAAGTGCCGTAGCTGTAGTAGGCAAACGGCCGTCCGCGCTCGGTCTCCAGGTCGTAGTGCAGGTTGGGGGTGGCGTAGAAGGCATGGGCCCCCAGATCGACGCGGGCCCACTGGGCGGCCTTGACCAGCGCCTCCCAGTGCAGGTCGGTCGGCCGGTCGCCCAGGAACACCGCGCCGCCGCGGATCGTCACGTCCTCGGTCGTGGGGTGTCGCAAGTGCTGGGCCGCAAACGACTTCAGCCGACCGAGCAAGTCCTCGCACGCCTGCCGGGTGGCCATGCCGTTCAAGTCTGCGCCCGTGCTGGCCGACGTGGGCGACGCGTTGGGGATGCGCGACGTGTTGGTGCTGTCGACGCGCACGAAGTCTTCGGGGATGCCAAGCGTGCGGGCGGCGATGATCTGCAGCTTGGTGTTGACGCCCTGGCCCATCTCGACCGCGCCCGTGCTGACCGACACGCTGCCGTCGACGTAGATGTGGACCAGCGAACTGGCTTGGTTCAAGGCGGTTTGTGCAAACGAGATGCCAAAGCACACCGGCACCACGGCCAGACCGCGCTGGGTGTCGGTGTGGGTGCGGTTGTGGTCCGTCACCGCCTGGCGCCGGGCCGCCAAGTCGACCTGGGTGTCCAGCATGTCCCAGCAGCGCATGGCGTTGGTCCAGTCGAGCTTCATGCCGTACGGCAGCGTGTCGCCCGCCTGCAGCAGGTTCCTGCGCTTGACCACCGCGACGTCGATGCCCGCCACTTCGGCCGCTCGCGTCAGCGCCGCCTCGATGGCAAACGTGCCCTGGGGCACGCCGAACCCGCGAAACGCGTTGTTGGGCGGGATGTTGGTGCGGCAGCTCATGCCCGTGATGCGGATGTTCGGGATGCGGTACGAGCCCGACGCGTGCAGGAACGACCGCCCCAGCACGGCCGGCGAGATGTCGGCGCAGGCGCCAGCGTGCTGGTACAGCGTGACGTCGTAAGCCAGGATGCGGCCTGCGGAATCCACGCCCAGCTTGTAGTCGTACTGGTAGGCGTGGCGCTTGCCGGTGGTCGCGATGTCCTCGTTGCGTTCCAGCACCAGCTTGCAGGGGCGCTTGAGCAGGAAGGCCGCCATCGCCGGCGCGACGATCCACACCGCCGTCGACTCCTTGCCGCCGAACCCGCCGCCCAGCCTGCGGATGTCCAGCTCGACCTTGCTCTGCGGGATGCCCAGCACCTCGGCCAGGTGGTGGTGAAAGGCCCCGGGCGCCTGGGCGCTGGCGTAGACCTTCATCGTGTCGTGCTCACCGGGACACGCCAGGGCGCGCTGCGTCTCGAAGTAGAAGTGCTCTTGTGGCCCGCTGCCGAGCTTGCCTTCGACCACGTGGGCGCACTTGGCGAACGCCGCGTCGGGGTCGCCGTTGACCAGCACGCGCTTCTTGCCGTGCAGCATGCCGCGAGCGGCGGCCTCGCGAGGGTCGAACACCGCGTCCAGCTTCTCGAATTCCGCGTGGACCAGCTTGGCGGCCCGGTGCGCGGCGCGGTTCGACTCGGCGACGATCAGCGCAATCGGCTGCCCGATGTACTCGACCGCGTCGATCGCCAACAGCGGCTGATCCTTGAAGATATGGCCGACCTGGTTCAGCCCCGGCACGTCCTTGTGCGTGTAGACCGCGACCACGCCTGGCGCGGCCTGCGCCTGCGAGAGGTCGAGCGACCGGATGCGGCCGCGGGCAATGGGCGACGTGTAGAGCACCGCGTGCAGGCAACCGGCGGGCGTCGGCATGTCGTCGACGAACTGCGAGGTGCCGCGGACGTGCATGGCCATGACTTCTTGCTTCATCGGGCCACCTCCTCGGCGACGGCGGACGTCAGCAACGCGCGCACCAGGTTGCGCAGCAGCAGCCGCTTGTAGACAGCCGAGCCGCGCACGTCGTCGATCGGCTTGGCGGCAGCCGCGGCCACCTGAACGATGGCGTCGACCGTCGGTGCGTCCAGCGTGCGGCCGGTGAAGGCGTCCAACCCATGAATCATGAAGGGCATCGGCCCAACCCCACCCGCCGAGATGCGCAGGCCGGCGATCGTGCCATCGGGGGCTTGGACCAGCCGCATGGCGGTGTTGACGGCGGCGATGTCGAGCGTGACGCGGTTCGACACCTTCTCGAAGCGATAGCGGCCGCCCGGGGGCACCAGCGGAATCGCCATCTCGCGGATCAGCTCGCCCTTGCGCAGGTCCACCTGCTTGTACGCCAGGAAGAAGCGGTCGAGCTTGACCTCGCGGGTCGTGCCGTCCGCAGCCTCGAGGACCAACGTCGTGTCGGCTGCCAGCAGCATGATCGTCGCGTCGCCGATGGGAGAGGCGTTGACGATGTTGCCCGCCAGCGTCGCCTGGTTGCGCAGGATCGTCGACGAGTGCAACAGCATGTCGCGGGCCAGCGCCGGGAAGTGCTGTAAGACCGCTTGCGACCTGCGGAAATCCTCCAGCGTCACCGCACCGCCTACCCGCAGCACCTGCCCCTCGACCCGCACGTAGTCGAGGTCGCGGCGCTGCGACAGGAAGGCCAGCGGTGTCTCCATCAAGGCTTCGGGGCGCTGCACGAACAGGTCGGTGCCCCCCGCGACCAGCACCGCGTTGGGGTCGAGCTTGCCCGACGGCTGGGGCAGGGCCGCCAATTGTTGCGGGATCGTCTGGAAGTAGGCCGGCACCACCCCTGCGGCCACCAGCGCGGCCAGTCGCCCGGCGCCCGTGTGGTCCGTCGTCGCCAGTTGATGGACCAACTGCTGCGCGGCGTTGCGGATGGCCACGTAGCCCGTGCAGCGGCAGATGTTGCCGTCCAGCGCGTCGATGGCGTCCGTGTACGACAGGGTGGGGCTGGTCAGCGCAAAGCCCGTCAGCGACAGCACGACGCCGGGGGTGCAGAAACCGCACTGCGAGGCCGTGTGGTCGACGATCAGCTGCTGGACCAGCGTCAGCGGCGCGCCCAGCAGGCCCTCGACCGACACCACATGGCCGCCGTCGACGTCGCCAATCGGCAAAAGGCAAGACGCAACAGCCTTGTACACCACCCGACCGTCGGCCTGCAGCTTGCCGACCAGCACGGTGCACGCGCCGCACTCGCCCTCGCGGCACGCTTCCTTGGTGCCCGACAGGCAGCGGACGTCGCGCAAGAACTCCAACAGCACCATGCCCGGGTGCTGGTCGGTGCGGACCACCTGCTGGTTGACGATGAAGCTGAGCATGGTCGCGACTCCCTGGCCGGCGGGGGGTTCGTCCGGCGCGGCGGGACGATACGCCGGGGCACGTCCGGCCTCAAGCCTTCGCGTACAACGTGGGCTCCGGTGGTGCACATCCGTCCGCAGGGGCGGTCGCTGCCACCGCGGTCGCCTCCGCTTGCGCGTCCCCAGTGGCCTCTGACCACATCTGCAGCGTGGCACGGTCGATCTTGCCCAACAGCGTGCGGGGCAGCTGCGGCAGGACCGTCAGCGTGCGGGGCCGCAGGGAACGGTCCACCCGCTCACCCAGCCACACACGCAGCTCCGCCGTGTCGAGCAAGGCCCCGTCACGAAGCACGACAAACGCGCGGAGACGCTTGCCGAATTCGGCGTCCTCGGCGACCGCCACCGCCGCTTCCTCGACCTGCGGGTGCTCGAGCAGGCAGACCTCAAGCTGGCCGGGAAACACATTCTCGCCGCCAGAGACCACCATCGTGTCGGTCCGCCCGCAAAGCAGCAGCCGGCCGGCCGGGTCCAGTCTCCCCAAATCGCCTGTATCCATCCAATCTTGCGCGTCGGTCGACAGCACCAACGGCCCACGCGCCTGCACGCGGCCGACCTGCCCGGCGGCGGCAGTCGTGCCGTCTGCGGTGACCAGACGCAACTCGTTGCCGGGCAAGGGCTTTCCGACCGTTCCCGGCGCCGAGCGCAGCATGTCGGGGGTGGCCAACGTCAGCACCCCGGCCTCGGTCGAGCCATACAGGTTGAACAGCACCGGACCTACCGCGTCCAAAAGACGCGTGCACAAGCGGGGTTCCAAGGGGGCGCTCCCCGTCACGACGGCCGCCACCCGCGCCTCGGGCGTGCCCAAGGCCAGCCATCGATGCAGCAGCGTCGGCACCGACACGACCAGCGGCAACGGACCCGCCGGCACGCGCGCCAGCAGGGGCGCCACCTCGCACTTGCGGCCCACCTGCAGCGGCGCGGCAAACGCCAGCGAAACCGACAACATGGTCAGCCCATGGCCGTGAAACAACGGCACCGCCCCCACGGTGGGGCGATGCAGCGCGATCGGCAGCGCTTCGAGCAGCCCCAGCACCGACGGCAACACCTGGCCAAGCCTGGGCTGACGCCCCACCCGCCGCGCAAGTCCGGTCGAACCCGAGGTCAGCACCACCAACCGGCCCGGCCTGCGCACCCGTGGCAGGGGAAGCGGCAGCGCTGCGGTCTCGCGGGGCGACATGGCGGAGGGAAGGTGCAACGACTTCAAACCCAAGCAGAACGCGCTGACGTCGACGGACGGGTCGCCGGCAACCAGCACCAGGTCCACAGGTTGCGGCGCAAACAGCCGGCGCATCACCGCGGTCGGGCTTTGGGGGTTCAGCAGCAGGACGTCGGCACCGGTGCGCGCCACGGCCAGCAAGGCGACGACCAGCGTGCGGTGGTTCGGCCCCAGCAGCGCGACCTGCCGACCCGGCCCGATGCCGTGACGGTCGATCAACTCGCCTGCCAACCGCTCGTACTCCCGTCGCAATTCCGCAAACGTGACCGGGCCGTCGTCGTCGTGCAGCGCCACCCGCTCGCCACTGCGCAGGGCCGCGGCCTCGGCCAGAAACGCGAGTGACGCCGAGCACCGCCGCCAGGCGCCCAACAGCCGCCACGCCACCCAAGGGGAGAGCCGCATCAGGCCCGAGCGCCACAGGGCCAGCGCCGACCGCCAAAGAAGAGCCACGGGGATCAAGGGGTTCGCTCCCGTCGCAGCGACCAGCCCAGCACGCGGTCCACCAGCCCCTCGCACCACGGCACCAGCACCCGCAGCGGCCCGAGCCACCACGGCTGGATGCGGCGCGGGCGGTGGATCAACGCACGGCAGACGACGCGGGCGGCCTCGTCGGCGGTCATGCCGGGCATCTGGCCATAGGCGGCGGTGGGGGCGCTCATGCGGGTGTGGACGAGACCCAAGTAGATGGAAGTACAAGCGATGCCGTGCTGACGCAGCTCGGGTCCCGCCGACCGCAACCACACGTCGAAGGCGGCCTTGGCGGCGGTGTAGGCGGCCCAGCGCGGCGCGGACGGCAGGCGCACCCCCAGACTCTGGACACTGACGATGTGCCCTGTGCGTCTGTCCATCATGGCGGGCAGCAGGGCGAGCTGCAGCTGCACGGGCCCCAGGTAGTTCACGCCGATGGTCCTGCGAAAATCGTGGGGGCGATCCAGCGATTGGGCAATCAGGCGGCGGATCGACTTGCCGGCGTTGTGCACGACCACGTCGACCTGCACGCCCTCGGCGGCCAGCTGTGCGGTGAAGGCGTCGACGCTGGCGGGGTCGGTCAGATCGACCTCGTAGGCGCGGGCACGGCCACCAAGCTCGTGCAGGTCCGAGGCCACCTTTTCGAGCTCGTCGAGACTGCGCGCCGCCAGCAGCAGATCCGCCCCGGCCACGCCCAGTTGCAGCGCAAGTGCCCGGCCGATGCCGAACGACGCCCCCGTGATCAGCACGGTGCGGCCGCCGACGGCATGATGCAGCGCGCGCAGGTCGGACGAGCCGCGCGGAGCCAGCAGGCGGGACAACAGCGGGTAGGGGCGGCGAGCGTTTTCGATGGGATACCTCGGCCGGTGACGAGGCTGCAAGCATAGCGCCTGCGTCAGTACGCCGTCTTGTCCGACTTGGCGACCCACTCGGCAAAGGGCTTGCGACAAGCGTCGGCGTCCAGACACTCCCAGCGAATCAGCGGCGTCTGGTACGGCGACTCCAGCGCTTTGTAAAACGCCTCGTCGTCAAAGCCGATGGCGCGGGCGTCCTCTTTGCTGGCGCCGTAGTGCACCTTGGGGATGCGCGCCCACAGGATGGCGCCCAGGCACATGGGACAGGGCTCGCTGGTCGTGTAGATGTCGCAATCAGACAGGTCGAAGCGCCCCAGCTTCCTGGCCGCCTTGCGGATCGCCGTCATCTCGGCGTGCGAGGTCGGGTCGTTGGTCTTGACCACCAGATTGTGGCCACGGGCGATGATCCGGCCGTTCTGGACGATCACGGCGCCAAACGGACCACCGTGACCGCGCAGGATGCCCTTGCGCGCTTCGGTCAGGGCTGCGCGAATGAACTTGTCCAACGGGGTTCCTTTGCGCCGTGCAGGCATGGGGGGCGCGGCGGGTGTACGATGCAAGCCCAGCCTCGTCAACGCGCCAAGCCTCCATCGGGCCTACGTGTCGCGGTTTCCCAACGCAAGCAGCACGCGCCGCGCCACTTCGGGGCCGATGCCTGGCACCGCCGCCACCGCCGCGTGGTCGGCCTGGGCAATCCCCTTCAGCGACCCGAACGCCGTCAGCAGCGCCTTCTTGCGCGCCGCGCCCACGCCGGGGATGGCGTCCAGCGTGCTCGTCAGCTGCCGGGTCTGGCGGCGCTTGCGGTGAAACGTGATCGCCACCCGGTGCGCCTCGTCGCGCAGCTGCACCAGCAGGTACAGCTCGTTGGAATTCTGCGGCAGCACCAGAGCGTTCTTGATGCCGGGCAGGAACACGCGCTCGTCACTGTGCTGGCTCGTCCCCAGATCGTCGCCGTCCAGCGTCCGCGCCTTGGCCAGCGAGGCAAGCTCGACGTCGTGGATGCCCAGATCGGCCATCACCTGTTGCGCCATCTTGAGTTGCCCACGCCCACCGTCGACCAGCACCAGATCCGGCCGCGGCCCGCCCGAGTCTTGCGCGCGGCGAAACCGGCGGTCCAGCACCTCGGTCATCATCGCGAAGTCGTTGGGCGTCTCCATCGAACGGATCGCGAACGTGCGGTACTCGCGCGGGGCCATCTCGGCGTCCAGCGCCACCGACATCGAGCCGACCGCGTCGGTGCCCGAGATGTTGCTGATGTCGTAGCACTCGATACGCCGCGGCAGGTTCAGCAGGTGCAGCCGCCGCTGCAACCCCGCCAGCGTGGCCTGGGCCGAGGCCGACGCCCGCACCTGATCCTCGAAGGCCTGCTTGGCGTTGTCGTGCGCCATCGCCGTCAGCCGCGCCTTCATCCCGCGCTGCGGCACCGTGACCTCGACCGCCGCCTTGGGCACCGCACTGCCGTCCAACGCCGCGCGGCTTTTGCGCAAGTCGGTCAGCCACTCGGCCAGCGCGTCGTCGCCCGTCGACATGGGCAGCAGCACCTCGTCGGGCACGGGCAGACCTCGATCGTACAGTTGGCTGGCGAACCCCTCGATCACCTCGCCGTCTGGGAACTCCTGGTCGCGCAACACGAAACCCTGGCTGCCCAGCAGCACGCCCTCGCGGAACGTCAGCACGGCCACCGCCGCGCGCGCCCCTTCGCGGTACATCCCCAGCGCGTCGATCGATCGGCGTTGATTCAGCAGATTCACGTGCTGCTGCTCCAGACTCTGCTCCAACGCGAGGATCTGGTCGCGGTTGCGCGCCGCCTGCTCGTAGTGTTCGTCGGCCGCCGCTTGTTGCATCCGCGCTCGCAGCCGATCCAACAGCTCGCCGCGCCGACCCGACAAGAACAGCGTCACGTCGCGCACATGCGCCTGGTACTCCGCCACCGGCACGGGCAACACGCAAGGGCCGGGACAGCGGCCGATCTGATGCTCCAGGCACGGCCGAATGCGGTTGCGAAACACGGCGTCGGTACAGGTGCGCAGCTGAAAGTGGCGGTTGATCTGCGCGATGGCCGCACGCGCCGAGCTGGCCGACGCATAGGGACCGAAGTACTGCGCGTCGTCGCGGGCGGGCTTGCGAACGACTTCGAGCCGAGGAAAGTCTTGGTCCGACGCGATCCGCAGGTGCAGGAAGCGCTTGTCGTCCTTCAGCCGGACGTTGAAGCGGGGCTGGTGCTCCTTGATCAGCTCGTTCTCGAGCAGCAGCGCGGCCTTCTCGGTCGGCGTCAGCACCAGATCGATGCTGCCAAGCACGTGGTGCAGCAGGTGGACGAAGAAGCGGTTGTCCTGCCCCGACGCGTACTGCCGCAACCGGGTGCGCAGGCTGGCCGCCTTGCCGACGTAGCAGACCACGCCGTTGCGGTCGCGCATCAGGTACACGCCGGGACGGTCGGGGGCGCTGCGCAGTCGCTCGTCGAAGTCGAATTCGCGGCGGATGGGGTCGGCGACGGCACCGGGCAGGGCCGCGTCGTCCAATTCCATTGTGTACGGGGAGACTTCGGCCGCCTTGTCTGGCGGGTCGGCAACGGCGCCGGGAGCGGACCGCGGCCGGCGAGGAAGGCCGGGCGGGTCCGCAGGCGTCGGAGAACTACTTCTTCTGGCCGTCACCTGCGGGCTCGCTGGGCTTGGCGGCGGGCGCGGCAGGCGCCTTCTCGTTGATCTTGAATTCAATCGGCATCGACTCACCGGCAGCGGGGGCGGGCGCAGGCGCGGCGCCGGGCAGCTTCTTGAGTTCCTCAGCCTTGCGCGCGCGGTCCGCCTGCACTGCGGCGTTGAAGGCCTCGGTACGCGTCAGATCGCCGGCCTTCTCCGCCTGAGCGAACAGGGCGCCGACGTATGCGCGCCAGGCCTCCGTCTTGCGCACGAACAGCAGCTGACGGCCCAGCGACTCGCGGCGCTTCTCGGCAGCGGCCTTGGCGTCCGCGTCGTTCTTCTCACCCGCCAGGCGCGCGACGTAATAGGTCTTGCCGTCCTCGGACTTGAAGACCTTGTCGGGCACCGGTGCCGCGGCCGTCAGCTTGTACGCCAGCGGCGCTAGCTCAGGCATCTTGCCCATGCCGGGGATGTCGTTCGGGTCGTCGGCGCGCGGGGGCAGGCCCAGCATCGCTTCCATGTCGCCCTGCAGCGCGTCCAAGGGGGACTTGCCGATGGCGCCCGACTCGGCGGCAACCAGCGGACCGTCTTCCTTGCCGGTGCGCGCCTTGTTCCACGCCTTGGCGACGTCGATCAAGGGCTTCTTGGGGTCGGCCTTGGCAGCGGCCAGCACGCTCTTGGCAAGGTTCTCGAGCTCGGCGCCCGCGCGCTCCTTCTGCAAGATTTCCTTGGCCAATTCGCGCTGCACGGCCTCCATCGGCTTGACCGAACCCTCGATCTTCTTCTCGACGGCCAGCACCCAGAAGCCCTGCTTGCCCTCGACGGGGCCGACCAGCGTGCCCTCGGCGGCGGCAGCGACGGCCTCGGCAACGGCCGGACCGAACGGCGTGCGCTCCAAGCCATCCTTGCCCAGGTCATCGACGAACTTGCCGCCCGAGTCCTTGGTGATGGCGTGCTCGGTCTTTTCTGTGGCGACCTTGCTGAAGAACTGCAGCAGGCGCGCAGCCTTGTCGGCGGCATCGGTGATCTCGCTGGCCTTCTTGGGGTCGCCAGCGGGGGCAGCGGCGGCACCTTCGGCGGCGGGAGCGGCCGCGACGGCATCGAGGGCCACTTCGCCATTCCAAGCCTTGTCCAGATCGGCGCGGATGGCCTGGGCGGCGTCCTTGGTCGAGGCCTGAATGCCGCGAACATTGTACTTGGCCTGCACGACATAGGCCTCGCCCTTTGCGTCGTAGGCCTTCTTCAGGTCCTCAGCGTGGGCCGGGATCCAGAGGTCGGCATCGGCGTCGGCGATCTCAACGGCGGAAGCGGCCGTGTCGGCATCCAGCGAGACGAACTCGAAGCGCGGGCGCTGGCTGTCGGCAGCTTCCAGCGAGGTGATCTCGACGGGCGAGACGGTCACGCCGCCCGTGACGATCTGCACCATCTTGTCACGCAGGATCTCGCGGCGCAGGAACTGCTCCAGACCGGACTTGGAGGTCTCGAGGCGACGGCGCACGAAGATCTCGTACTTGCGCGGGTCGATGGCGCCGTTGTCGTCGGTCAGGGAATCGCCAAACACCTTCTCGAGCGCCAGCACGCGGCGGGCAAGCTCCTTGTCGCTGACGCCCAAGCCCTGCTTGTGGGCCTCTCGGGCGACCAGCACGGACTCGATCAGCTCTTCCAACACCTTCTCGAGCTTGCTGGGCGGCGGACCGTTCTCGAACGGCGTGAACACCGCAAGCTCAGGCGCGACGCCGGAAAACGGAAGGCGCATGCCAGCATAGCGGGTCTCGGCCTGCATCTTCTCGTAGCCGGTGGCGCCCTGCGGCGCGGGGTCGGGCGTCAGCGACATGGCGAGGCTGAGCTCTCGCGTGTCGATGTTCGTCCCGGCGACCTCGGCCATCACCTCGACGTTCTGGCCCTGCTGGACCGGCCCGCCCGTGTTGAAGGTGAAGAGGAACACGGCGATCAGGATGCCGAACAGCACGTAAATGAGCGTGGATCGGCTGCTCTTGCGGAAGATGTCGAGCATGGGGTGAAGGCTCCGTTTTTTCGTCGCCGGAATGCCACAGGGGCCCGGTGCGAGGCGCGGCATTCCAACAGCATTCTGCGGTCGGGTCAACCTTGCTGGTCCGCAAGGTTGCATTGGGTTAGGCTCCGCGGCCATGTCCGGCCTCACCGATCGCCCCCCCACCGCCAACCGCATGTCGCTGTCGACGCGCATCTTCCTGGCCTTTTCGGTCATGGTGGCGTGCTCTGGGGCCGCGTCGTTTTACGGAATTGCCGCCGTGACCTCGCTGCGACACGAGCTGGGGTTCCTGCGTCAACGTGCCCTGCCCATGCTGGACGACATGCGCCGTTCTGGAACGGAGTTGCGTGGCTTCGACGAGGCCTTGCAGCGTGCGGCACCCCACGATCTGGAGTGGGTGGTGCGGTTCGTGCCCAACGCCAAGCCCTATCCGCGCGTGGACCGGATTCTCGCGCGCACCCGCGCGCTGCGCGACTCGAGCGAACCGCCTCGCCTAGCCCGCCTGC
The DNA here is from genome assembly GCA_964447285.1 of uncultured Enterobacteriaceae bacterium. GTDB lineage: Bacteria > Myxococcota_A > UBA9042 > UBA9042 > UBA9042 > CAJBNH01. The sequence goes on from CAYURO010000009.1 coordinate 149,726, forward strand.
TCGCCAGCCAGCCGTTGCCGTTGCCGGTGCTGGACTCGCGGCTGGCGGCCCTGCGCGGGGCGACCGACACGTTGGCGCGCATGGCGCAGGACAAGGAGCTGGTGGCGGCCGTGGGCGGCTTTGCGGGGGCCAAGAACGACGCCCAGGCGTTCGATGGCTTGGTGGCGGGGCTGCAGCGGGCCATCACCGAGCGCAGGCTGACGGACGCGGCGCGGATCGTGGTCGAGATCCGCCGCATGATCCGCCATGTGCACGGTGCGTTGGGCATGGTCGAGCGGGATTTCGAGCAGACGCTGGACGCCCGCTTCGAAGAAGCCGAACGGTCGGAGTCGCGCCTGTCGGTGCTGGTGCCGCTGACGTCGGTGCTGGCGCTGGTGATCTCGATCGGCATGCTGCTGGCGATGCTGGCGACGTTGCGGCCGATGACGGCGCTGACAGACGTGGTGCGACGGTTCGCGGGCGGCGACCGCAAGGCGCGGGCGGCGACGGTCGGTGCCGCCGAGATCGGCACGCTGGCGCACGAGTGGAACCGGATGGCCGACTCGCTGGCGCTGCGCGAGGCGGAACTGGGGGCGCAACGTGAGGACATGGCGCGATCGGAACGGCTGGCGGCGCTGGGCCACATGGCCGCACGGATGGCCCATGAAGTTCGCAACCCTCTGAGTTCCATCGGTTTAAACGCCGAGCTCCTGGACGAGGAGCTGGGGCGCGGACCGCAGCTGGACGCCGCGGAGGCGCGGGGGCTGGTGCGGTCGATCAGTGACGAGGTCGAGCGGTTGCGTGGAGTGACCGAGCGCTACCTGGACCGCGCCCGACCGCCCCAGGGCGAGCCACGCCGGCTGGACGCATCTGAGATCGTCAGGAGTCTCGCGGACTTCGTGCGCAGCGAGCTCGAGCGTCGCGGGGTAACGGCCCACCTGGAGCTCGCCCCGGGCGTGATGGTCGAGGCCGACCCGTCGCTGGTCCGGCAGGCACTGTGGAATCTGGTGCGCAATGCGTGGGAAGCGATGCCCGGCGGCGGCGACCTGTGGCTGGAGGTCAGCGTGCGTCGCAGCGGCAGCGGCGAACCGACGGCGGTGCTGGCGATCGAGGACAGCGGCCTTGGCGTTCCGGAGGCCCAGCGCGAGACGATCTTTCAGCCGTTCACGACCACCAAGGATCGGGGCACGGGCATCGGCCTTGCGTTGGTGCGCGAAGTGGCGACGGCCCACCGGGGGCGGATCGAGCTGGTGACTGGGCGGCACGGGTCGGGAGCACGGTTCGAGCTGGAGCTGCCACAGGGCTGACGGCTGCGGTCAAGGCATCTGCGTGGGCGCGCAGCTGGACACGCCGGCACCCGTGATCACGTACCCCGTGTTGGCGATGGCAAGCTTGGCCTGTCCCGTCACCGGATCCAGCTGCCACACCTGCGAGCTCGCCATCCCCGCGCCGCGGTAGAAGATGTAGAACTGCCCGCCCCACGCCGCGAACGCCCATGCATTGACCGACGACATGTCCACGCCCTGGATCGGGAACACGTGCATCGACTTGCCCGTCCCCTTGTCGATCTGCCGCACCGACGGCGGGCTGGACGACGGGAAGTAGCCCCACAGCTCGGCGAGACCGTTGCCGGTCAACTCCGGACTGCCGTTGCCCCCGTCCAGCGTGCCGACCTTGGTCACCTGCAAATCGGGGAAGCCGATCTTGCCGAACAGCTGGCCCGTGGTGTTGGCGATGAACAGCGTCTCGGCCGGAGAGCCCACGCCATCGGACGCAAAGCCCATGCCGAAGGTGATGAACTTCTGTTGACCCGGCAGGTATCCGGTGGCCTGACAGCTCGCGTCCAACGTCGATACCTGGAACAGCTCGCCGCTGGAGTAGAGGACCCACGCATTGGCATCGTGATCGATCGCCATTGAAAACGGGGTATTGGCGTATTCGGCCGGACAGTCCAGCGGGCCGACGAGCTTGAAGGTCAGCAGGTCGGGCTGGAACTGCAGGAGCTCCATGTTCTGGGTCGAGACGTAGACCTGCTGCGTGCGCTCGTTGCAGTACCCGGGCGGCAGCGCCGTGTCCGGACTCGCGTCCCATCCCGCATCTGACTCCGTGTCCACCGGGTTCCAGCCAGTATCGGCGTCAGAAACCGCATCGGTGTCGATGACTGCATCGCCATCGGAGACCGCGTCCGTGTCAGAGACCGTGTCTGCCTCAGCAACCGTGTCTGCGTCAGCAACCGTGCCTGCGTCAGCAACCGTGTCGCCGTCGGAGGTCGTGTCGCCGTCGGAGGTCGTGTCGCCGTCGGAGGTCGTGTCGCCGTCGGAGGTCGTGTCGCCGTCGGTGATTGGGTCGGTGTCCGAGGTGCCGTCGGCATCGACAAGTCCTTCCTGCGCTTGGTCTTCTGTCGCGTCGGCGGCTGGAGTATCGGCCGCGTCGAGGCCGCGCCAAACGAAGCCGTCCGCCACGAAGTCGCCCGCGCCGTCACTGTTCGGGGTGCTGCAGGCCGACAACGCCACGCACACCCAAACGGCGAGAACGCCATGCCGCGCGGGTCCCGATGCCTTTGCCGTGCCGAGCATGTCCTGCGCCTCGCGTGCCGCGTCCTTGACGAACGCTGCCGAGCAGACTGTGCCCGTCGGGTCTCTGCGGGTCAATGCGGGCAAAATGGCTAGCTTTCGTTCGAGTTCCGTCGTGCCGCTGTGTCCAGACAAGTGAGGGACTTGCGGAACAGGACCATCACTGTGCCTCGCCGGCCAGACGATCCCCCAGAAAAGCAAGGACTTCTGCGAAGCTGCTGGCACGACGTGCGGCGGGTAGCGAGTCCAGCAGCTGGCGACCGTAGGCCTTCGACGTCAAGCGTCCGTCCAGGATCGAGACGACGCCCCAATGGCGACGGCTGCGCACCAACCGGCCGAACCCTTGGCGCAGCGAGATGGCGGCCATCGGCAATGACAGCATCTGGAACGACGACTGCCCTTCGGCCTCGCAGCGAGCGGAACGGGCGGCGAACAGCGGGTCATCCGGGGGCGGAAACGGGATCTTGTCCAGGATCACCACCCGCAGCACGCCCTGCGGCAAGTCGACGCCCTGCCAGAAGCCCATCGTGGCAAACAGGATGGCCGGTTGCTCTTGCACAAACCGCTCGAGCAGCTGCTCCTTGCCCTGTTCGCCCTGCATCAGGCACGTCATCGGCAGCCGGGGGCGCAGGCGCTCCGCCGCGTCTCGCATCGCCCGAAAGCTCGAGAACAGCGCAAATGTCCCGCCCGCCGCTGCAGTAGCCAGTTGCTCGACGTGGGCGGCCACCGCCTCTTCGCGCTTGGGCTGAAAGGGGTCGGGCACGCCCGCGGGGACGTACAGCAGCGCCTGCCGCTGGTAGTCGAACCCGCCCGGCACCGTCAGCGACGTCGTCTCTGGCAAAAGCCCAAGCCGATCGCGGATATGGTCGAAGCGACCGGACAGGGTCAGGGTCGCCGACGTGAAGATGCGCACCGCCGGCTCGGCCAGCAGCGTGCGTGCGAGGATCGGCCCGACTTCAATGGGTTGTGCGATCAGCACGGACTCGCGGCCGCGGTGCTCGACCCAACGCACCATCGGCTCACCCGGGGTGTCCCGCGCAAACAGCAGGCGGTCCAGATCGCCCCGAGCGGCGTAGACGGCCTCGGTTGCCTTCTGCCACGCGGGGTCGGCGGCTGCCTCTTCGTGCGCCAACAGGTCCTGCAGCCAGCCAAGCGCACCCTCGACCAGAGCCGCCGTGGGTTCCAGCCGGTCGCGCACGTCCGGACTCAACACCGCTTGGTGATTCAGGGTTCTGGTGGCGTCATACAGCGCGGCGACCCTTCGATCGATGTCGTCCAGCGCGTCCAACACGGCCTGCCGCAGCGAGCCGTCCAGCAGCAGCGGCGCGTTCTTGCGCATGTCGCGCACCAGCAGCCAGAACCTGCGCTCGGCCAGCGACGCGCCAAAGAACGACGTCGCGACGTCGGGCAGCGCGTGGGCCTCGTCCAACACCAGCACGCCCGCGCTCGGCAGCAGCGACGCGGCCTCCCAGCGCTCGCGCACGGCATAGTCCGCCAGCAATAGCGCGTGGTTGACGACGGCGATGTCGGCCGCGACCGCGCGCCGGCGGGCTTGCAGCACAAAACACGACTCGACCTGCGGACATGCGCTGCCCAGACAGTTGTCGGCGGTGCTGGTGACCTCAGGCCAGATCGCGTGGGTCTCGTCGACGCCGTAGACTTCGGCTCGGTCGCCGTGCGGGCTGGTGCGGGCGACCTGCTCGATGGCGAGCAGCTCCTGAGGGGCGGGAGACCCCAGCGGCACCGCCTGCATCGCCCGCTCGATCCGCTGGCGGCACAGGTAGTTGGAGCGCCCCTTCAGGACCGCCACCGCCCGCTCCAGCCCGGTGGCGCGCAGGGCGAGCGGGATGTCGTGCTCGACCAGCTGGCTTTGCAGGTGGCGGGTGGCGGTCGACAGGATCGCGCGCCGCCCTGAGGCGAGGATCGGCAGCAGATAGGCCAGCGTCTTGCCGGTGCCGGTGCCCGCCTCTACCAGCAAATCGCTTTGATTCGCTAGGGCTTGGGCGACGGCCTCTGCCATCACCTGCTGGCCGGGGCGCGCCTCGAAGCGGTCGAGCACGCCGCCAAGCAGGTCGAGCAGTCGCGTCATGGAGTCTGGCCGGGCGCGAGCTGGGGACGAAGGGTTGTCGGGTCGCCCGCTTGGACAAGGGCGAAGGTACGCCCGGCCGAGTCACCCAAGTAGCGGTGGCCATCGTCGGTCGCAAGGTAGCCGAAGGTCGCCAGGCTTGCTTCGATCATGGTGTACAGCGGTCCCATCGGCGTCAGGACCGGCGTGTGTCCGTCGCCCCCCAGCGCGTCGCGGTCGCCGGCCAGCACGATCTGGTCGGGCTTGGCTGCGACGGCCTTGGCCAGCACCGTCTGCACCGCGTCGCCGTTCAGCGAAGACACCAGGACCTGCGTGTGGTTGCGCAGGGGATCCAGCAGGAACGCGACCGGCAGCCCGCGCGGCCCCAACGCCACGACGATGCCGGTCTGGCCGATCGTCTCGCGCACATGGACCGCGACCTTGCGGCCGGCCATCCGGTCAGGTGCCTGGGTGTGGGCCAGCAGCTGCATCGCGCCCAGCGCAAAGATCCCCAGTGCGAACAAGGCCATGGTGCCCAAGAAGCGCCGTCGCACCGGCCGCGCCTGAGTCTCGTCTGGCAGGTTGCCCGGCATGACGACCGCCGTCAGCCCCAGGCCCAGCAGCACAGCCGATACGGCGCGTGCGACGCCCATCGCCTCGACCACGCCATCGGCCGTGCCCTGACTGGCCGCCACCGCGACCCACGTCACTGCCCCCAACAGCCCCAACGCCAAAGGCAAGCTGTCGCGGTCGCCCAGCTCGCGCGGCAGGGCCGAAGCCGACACGCCGAGCGTCCGCCAGCCATCCTGTTCGCCGGCCCCTTCCTCCGTGGAGACGGGAGGTTCCTCTGCGTCCACCGGGTCAGGACGAACGCGACCGGTTCCCAAGCCCCAGACGGCCACCACGCCCAACAACGCACCCAAGATCGCCGTCCACCACGGGGCCGCCGTCAGCCCCAGCTGCCGCGCCATCGCGCCGATGGGTCCGCCGGGCAGGCTTGCGATCAGCGCGTGTGCGCCCGACACGACCGGTGCGTGCGCGAAACCCGAGGGCACGCCCGACAGCGCAGGGTCCAGCAGCCAGGCCGCCGCCGCATTTGCTTGATTCGCCAGAGCTCCGACGACCAACCACCGCAGGCCCAAGGCGACGACGGCGGCCAGCGCCCATGTGCCCGCCGCCATCGTCCGCAACCGGTCGGTGGTCACGGCTCGCCACGCCAGATACAGGCCGCCCGGCACCATCAGCAGCACCGGCGAGGCCAGAAAGCCCGCAACCGCCACCGCGACGCCGGAAGCGACGACCCACGGCACCGATGCATCGCGCAGCCCCCGACGCAAAAGCCACAGCGACAAAAGCGCGCCCACGCCGGCCAGCGAGCCGCCATCGACCCGAAAGCCGCCGTCGATGCCCAGAGGCGCCATCGCGAGGATCAGCCCCGCAAGCAGCCCCGGGATCGCGCCCCAGCCGGCCACTCGCGCCAAACCAACGGCCAGCAGGGGCAGCACCAACTCGAGCAGCAGCGTCGGCAAGCGGGTCAGGGACGCCGACCCGCCCGAGATCATCGTCCAAGTGCTGTGGAATTGAGCCACGGGCTCGGCAGACGGCCCGTTCGCGGCCAGCCCCCAAGCGGCGGCCACTTCACCCGGCGCCAGGTCGGTCGAGAATAGCGGCACGGCGCGGATCGCCAGCGTCACGAGCAGCACGCGAATCAACAGCGTCCGCAGGTCCTTGGGATGGATCGTCATGGCTTCTCTGGGGTTTGGCGACGTCGGCAGAGCCGGCTGGGGGTCGGCGCGGGCAGAGGGTAACGGCGGGATCGGGGCGGGGCAAGGGCAGACCGCGCGGCAGGTGCGTTGCGGTCGTGCGTGGTGTCGGCGAATCTGGCAAGCTCCGCGCCCGGCGCCTTTCGCGGCCGCCACTTGGAGCCTTTCGCGTGACACTCGTGCCCCTTCAGGACCCGGTCGCCATGGACCCCGAAGGCCAGCGTCTGCTGCAGCGTCTGCCGGACTGGCTGCCGGACCGCAGCAAACCCGCCGTGCTGGTGACGGTCTTTGCGGTCGACGGCTCTGCGCCCCGGCAAGTGGGAGCCCGACTGCTCGCCCGCGGTGGCAAGCTGCTGACGGGCACCATCGGCGGCGGGCACTTGGAGCAACAGGCGCTGCGCGACAGCTTACGTGTGGCTGAAGGCGCGCTCGAGGCCGATGACGCCGATGCCCCGGCCGAAGCGGCGATCGAGGTTCAGGTCGAGGCCGACACCGAGGGCCATCACGCCCGCCTGAATCGCTATCCGCTGGGTCCGCAGCTGGCCCAGTGTTGCGGCGGCGTCGTGTGGCTGCACTTCCAAGCGATCGATACGCGCAAGGCCCGGCAGATCTCCCAACAAGTCAGCGCCTTGGAGACGACGGGCGGCACATTCGAGACCCGCTTCGGGCAGGGCGCCTTGCGCGAGCGTCCCACGCCGGTCCCGGTCGTGCTGCTGTGCGGCGCCGGCCATGTGGGCGCTGCGCTGGCGCGGGTGCTGCAACCGCTGCCTTGGCGGGTGATCGTACTGGACCCGCGCCCGGACTGGGCCGATCCGATGCGCTTTCCGCTGACCACCGAGATCGCGTGCACCGAACCCCTGCGACTGCTGGCGGCTTGGGGCTGGCTGGGCCCCGAGGCACAGCAGAGTCTGGCCGCAGCCAAGGCTTCGACTTTGGGACGGATTCCACCGGCCCCGTCCCCGCGCGCGACCCACGCGATCGTGATGACGCACGATCATGCCCTGGACAGAGACATCGTCGATGCGCTGCTGCATGTGCCTTTGCGGACAAAGGATTCGACGGCTGTGCTGGCCTATCTGGGTATGATCGGCTCGAAGACCAAGGTGGCGACCCTGCACCAGCGGCTGCGGCGACGCGGCACGGACCCGGCGCTGCTGGCGCAGCTGGTGGCGCCCATCGGGCTGCGGCTGCCCGACGGGCGGATGCTGGGCGGCAAGCTGCCGGGAGAGATCGCGATTAGTGTAGCCGCGCAGCTGCTCAGCCGGCAGTAACGCGGTTCACTGCTTGCGCGGCCGTCGCGGAAGAAACGCAGACGTGCGATGGATGTAGTCGTCGTAACCGGGCTTGGTGCGGCGCAGCAGCTCGTCCAGCATCGCCACGCCCGACACCCTCAGCAGCAGCCAGGTCAAGATCGCGGGACCGCCGAGCGCCAGCCAGCCATAGGGAACGTCGAGCGCGAACAGGCCCAAGCCCCACCACAGCAACGCCTCGCCGAAGTAGTTGGGGTGCCGGCTATAGCGCCACAGGCCCTTGTCCAGCACCTGCCCGGGCTTGCGCACGCGGCGGAACCGCTGCAGCTGCTGGTCGGCCACCGCCTCGAAGAAGAACCCGGTGTAGAACACAAGCGTCGCCAACAGGTCCAGGTCCGTCACGGGGTCGGGGCCCTGCGCGCTGCCCGCCACCTGCAACGGCGCCGAGATCAGAAACGCCAGAACCCCTTGCAGCAGAAACACTTGGAAGAAGCTGAACCACCAGTAGCGTGACGCGCCAAAGTGCTGGCGGAAGGCGGCGTAGCGAGCGTCCTCAGGCTTGCCGTGGTTGCGGATGGCCAGGTGCGCGCCCAGCCGCAACGCCCACAGCGACACCAGGGTCATCAACAGCGTCTTGCCCGGGGTCAGGCCCGTGCGCAGCGCCGTGTGCCACCCAACCCAAACGAAGAACACCGGCCACCAGGCATCGACGATGCTGACGTCGCGCAGCCGCACGCTTGCGATCCACAGGCCAACGGCGAGCACGAGGATGCCCGCGAGGTTGCCGACGAGAATGCTGCCGCCTAGCGTGGATTGCAGTGCTGGTCCCATGGGGTACCTCCAAGGCGAGATAGGATGCCCCCGCGAGGCTTCGGATGCTATCCTGCGCCGCCATGTCGTCTGCCGCAGAGCCGAAGCTTGCCCCCTCGCCCCCGTTGCCGGCTTCTGCCGCCGTGCTGCTGGCTGGCGGCCACGGTCGCCGCGCCGGGGGCCCCAAGGCTTTGATCGGTTGGGAGAATGACCTGCTGTGGCGCTGGCAGGCGGCGCGGCTGGTCCAAGTCGGTTGCCAGCCCGTGGTCGTCGTCGTGCACCCGGACGCCTTGTTGCCGCAGCACGCAGAACCGCCCCTGCCCCACGTCGTGACCGTACCGTCGGACCCCGACGCCCCGCAATTCGCGTCCCTGCAAAGGGGGTTGCACGTCCTCGCCCAGGCCGGTCACGCCGGACCGGTGCTGCTGCTGCCGGTGGACTGCCCGTGTCCCGACCGCCAGGTGTTCGCCGCGCTCGAGGCCGCGTGGCAGGCGGCGGGGTCGGCACGGGTGGCGCGTCCCGAGGTGGTGGTGCCGGGCGCCGACGGGCTGCCGCTCGCGCGCCACGGGCATCCGGTATTGCTGGATCCCGTTGCCGTGCGCGAGCTGCTGGCGCTGGACGGTGGGACCGCGCGGCTGGATCGTTGGATCGCCGGACTGCCCCCCGAAGCTCGCGTCGAGGTGCCGGTGCGGGATGTGGCCGTGCTGGCGAACTTCAATCGGGACGGGGTGGCGGGATAGGTCGGCCGGCCGGCGCAGGCACGCCCCCTCCACCCGCAACCGCCGAGACCCACGCCAGGTCACCGCGCTACTTCAAGTTCTTGCACGACATCTCTTCGCCGCCGCCGACGGAGTAGAACGCTCGATCGCTCCAGCTGCTGCCTGCGGGCTTGCTGCGGCGGAAGGTGAACTTGAGGATCCGACAGGTCGTCGTGCCTTCCTTCTCCTGCCGCACGCACGCAAAGCTGCCTTGGTCCTCGAACGTAACAGGTGGCAGCTGCTGGTGCGACTGAACGGCCGATCCCAGCAAGCCGAAGCTGCGGACGGTCTCGACCATGGTCGACTCGGGGTTGCGAGTCGACGACAGGTGCTCGTCTAACACCTTGCGCAGCAGCGCCGTCAGGCCCTTGTCGCTGTTCGTGGCCGTCGGGCACTGAATCTTGGCCAACGCCTTCTCGCGATTCGCCTGCCACTTCACCTTCTCTTCGCCGATCCACTTCGACCAGCCCGCCAGCTCGGCGGCATCGACGTTCAGATAAGCGATCTCTGCGAACTTGCTGGCTTCTTGTAGATCGGTAGCCAGCCGGTCGAACGTCGCCGCGGCCGCCCAGTCGAACGGGTTGCGGGCCAGCGTCTTGACGTCGTCCTTGGCCAACTCGACCCGCTGCATCAGGGCCTCGCGGAACTCGCCCCACTTGGCGCGGAACTTGTCCTCGACCTGCTCGCACGCCTGGCTGTCGAACTCGCTGAACGAGCAGGCAAACCGCGACAGGTTGCACTGCGGGTACTTGGGAGCAAACGCAGCCCAGTACGCCTTTGCTTCCGGTGCCTTGGCAAACACGGCGCGCCACGCCGCCAACCGCCCAGAGTCCTGCTCGCCGGCCAGGCTGCCCTGGTGCATACAGACGCTCTTGCTGTAGTCCAGCGCCTTGGTGCAGGCCTGCACGAAGTCGTCCGAGTCGCAGACCTTTTCTCCGGTGGCCGCCTGGTCGCGCTGGCCCTGCTTGCCCTGCTCCTTGGTCTGCAGCTGGAAGTCCTTGATCACGCCGTTGACGCACCGCGGCTGGTACGACGGCCGGCAGCGGTCGTAGGCGGCCTGGTTGCAGGCCTCGACCAGCGCGGGCGCGATGCCGTCGGCGCCGGTGCACTTGTCCTTGGGCTCGGCGACGGCAGGGGAAGCAACGACGAGGCACGAGACGGCAAACAACAGGGCGCAGGCAGTACGCATGGAACCCTCCAGAATTTGATCCAAATCATGGTTTTCTAGGCGGTTTCGCGGGAACGCAGGGACTCTACCACGAAGCATCGCGAGGCCCCACCTTGCCGCTGCCGTCTCGTCAGAATGCGGTGCCGTCCGGCACCACCGCCCCCTTGGGCACGCACAACACGCCGTCGCGCACGAAGAACCGACCGGCGGGGTCGTCGTATACGTCCAGACCCGCCGCGTTGATCAGGCGCACGCCGCGGCCGATGCGCGCGTTCTTGTCGACGATCGCGCGGCGGATCTCGCAGTCTTCGCCGATGCCCACGGGTACGCCGTCGATGGGTTCGCGGCTGAACGAGTCGGCGCCCATGACGTAGGTGCGGTCGAGCAACGTCCCCCGGTGCACGCGCGACCGCACGCCCAGGATCGAGTCGCGCACGGTGGCCCCCTCGATCACGCAACCATCCGAGATCAGACACTCTTCGATCGACGCCTGCAACACGCGCGCCGCGGGCAGATAGCGGGCGTGGGTATAGATGGGCATCTTGGAGTCGAAGAAGTCGAACTTGGGCTCGGGTTCCACCAGGTCCAGGTTGGCCTCGTAGAACGCGCCGATGGTGCCGATGTCTGCCCAATAGCCAGAGAATCCGAACGCATGCACGTGCCGGGTGTGGATCGCGGCGGGGATCACGTGGTTGCCGAAGTCGGTCTGCCTGGGGTCGAGCGCAAGTAGCTCGCGCATGGACTCGGTGCGGGCCAGATAGATGCCCATGCTCGCCAACAGCGGGCGCCGCTTCGCTTCTTCTGCCGAGAGTCCAAACGCCGTGGTGTCGACGACCATCGCCTCGATGGCTTCGGGCGTCTTGGGCTTCTCGGCAAAGGCGACCACCCGACCGGTGGCGTCGACCTTCAGCAGCCCCAGCTCGGGCGCTTCTTCCCGAGTGACCGGCTGCACGGCGAGCGTCAGGTCGGCCCGCGCGTCCATGTGCACCTTCTGAAAGTCTCTGTAATTCATACGGTACAGGTGGTCTCCCGCGAGGATCAGCAGGTGTTCCGACGGCCGGTCGGTGATGTGGTGCCAGGCCTGCCGCACCGCGTCGGCGGTGCCCTGGAACCACGTGCCGCCGCGGGTCGACTGCTCGGCCGCCAGGATGTCGACGAAACCACGCGAGAATTGGTCAAAGCGGTAAGAATTCGCGATGTGCGCGTTCAGGCTCGCCGACTGGTACATCGTCAGCACGTACATGCGCCGGATGCCGCTGTGGATGCAGTTGCTGATCGGGATGTCGATCAGGCGGTACTTGCCGGCCAGCGGAACGGCGGGCTTGGAGCGGTCGCGGGTCAGGGGGAACAGGCGGGTGCCTTTGCCTCCGCCCAGGATGACGGCCACGGTGTCGCGCATGGGGGGACCTCTCGAGGTGTCGGGTGAGCGCCGTTGCCGCTTTCTTTCAGGGTAGCGCGGACGAGCCGAGGGTGGAAGGCAAGCGCGCGGTTGCACCCTTGACCCCAGCGAAGGCGGCGCGCAAGTTGACCGGCAACAAGGAGCGTTTCCCATGTCGTACCTCCGCTTGCGGGTTGTCCTCCTGGGTTGTCTGTTTGTGGCGTCGGCGTCCTGCGAGTCCAATCCGCAGCCGGAGCCCGACCCGACGCTTCCGTCCGCGTACGATTGCATCGCCCCCGGAAGCACTGTCGACTGCACCGCCGTTGCCGAGGTCCGCGTCGAGTCCACCGGGGCGCTGGTCGCGAACGGCGACGAGTTCGCGATCGACGTGAGCAGCATTCCGATCGGCGCCAGCACGGACCTGCGGTTCGTAATCACCAACACCACGTCTGTCCCGGCCGCCGCCGAGCTGCGGATTGCTTTCATTTTCATGGAGTACGCGGTCACCGGGCCCGACGAAAGCACGGGGCCGAAGACCTTCGAGTGCTTCGAGGGCGACTCGCTCAGCGCCGGCAACCCCGTCAAGTGCGGCCAGATGCAGGGCAAGTGGCAGAAGATCGTGCCGGTCGCACTGGCGGACGCATCCAAGGGGCGCGTCGCCAGCCAGACGTTCGTCGTGCGCTACACCCGAATCGACGGCGGCGACAGCACGGCGAAGGTCCGCGTGCACCTCGACGGCGACCGCGACCTCGCCCAGCAGACGAATAGCGAATTCACGATCGGGTTCAAGACCGCGCCTCCGAAGGCGGTGGTCTCGCCGTCCAACGTCACGTGGCCGTTCATCCAGCAGACGACCGCGGAAGCGCAGAAGTGGCGGTCGGTCATGCTGACCAACGTGGGCGACGGCTATCTGACCGTCAGCCGCATCCAGTTCGAGGGCAGCAGCGACTTCAGCCTGGAAGTGCCCGGACCGAGCGACACCACGGTCGTGGTCCACCCCGGCGACGACATCGCGTTCGATCCCCTGGCGGAGGATCCCAAGTTCCTGGCGTCGTTGCAGGTCGCTCCGGGCGCGACCCACACGTTCGCCGTGCGGTTCTCGCCCACCGACGACCTGCCCAAGCAGGGCGTCCTCCGGTTTCTGGTCAACGATCCGTCGGCACCGAAGCTGGACCCGTACGACGACACGTCCCACCACGTCGCCGTCACCCTGACGGCCAACTACAAGGTCCCGTGCCTCACGGTCGAACCCATCCCCAAGGTAACCTTCGGCGGCGTGCCACTCGGCATCAGCGACACCAAGGACTTCGTGGTGAAGAGCTGCGGCGGCGAGGACCTGGAAGTCTACGGCATCGCACTGACCGGCACCGACACGACCGACGAGTTCTCGCTCGACTTCACCAAGACGATCATGGAGTTCCCCAGCCTCGACGCCACCGGACCCACCGCCGCCAAGCCGCTCGTCTTGACCCAGAAGGGCGACGCCATCGTGTCGGTGCGCTACACGCCCAAGGACGTCACACCGCTCGACGGCAACGGCACCCCCGCGCCGCCCGACACGGTGACGATCGAGGTGACCTCGAACGCCTTTGCGACCAAGAAGCTCGTCGTCGAGGGCCATGGCCTGGCGCCAAAGCCTTGACGGCTCGTCACCTGCGCATCGGCGGCTTGACCCACCCGCCCCCCCAAGCGACAACCGCACCATGTGCGGACGCTTCACGCAAAAGACGACGCCCCAAGAATTGGCCGAAGCCTTCGCGCTCGCCGAGCCGCCGCCCGATCTGGGTGAGCGCTACAACATCGCCCCCAGCCTCGACATCCTCGCCATCCCCAACCTGCCGGGACCGCGCCTTGCCGAGGCGTTTCGCTGGGGCCTGGTGCCTTTCTGGGCGCGCGACCCGTCGGTTGGCAACCGCGCGGCCAACGCCCGGGCCGAGACCGTCGCCGACAAGCCCACCTTCCGCGAGGCCGTGCAGCGCAGGCGGTGCCTGGTGCTGGCCGACGGCTTCTACGAGTGGCGCACCGACGGCAAGAAGAAGACGCCGTACTGGTTCCACCGACCTGACCAGAAGCCGTTTGCGATGGCGGGGTTGTGGGAGACGTGGCGCGCCCCCGACGGCGGGCGCCTGCAGACCGTGTGCCTGATCACGACCGACGCCAACCCCGTGGTGGCGCCCGTGCACGACCGGATGCCCGTGCTGCTGCTGCCGCAGGA
>CAYURO010000010.1:0-139432 GCA_964447285.1 uncultured Enterobacteriaceae bacterium
GTCGTCTTCGACACGCTGCCACCCCCGGTCCGCGACTCGCTCGGCTTCTCGCACGTGGTCGAATTGACCCGCGTTTCCGACCCGACGACGCGCGCCCGCCTCGCCCTCGCCATCGTCGACCAGAACTGGACGGTCCAAGCCCTGCAGCAGGCCATCGAAGCCGCCAAGTCCGGCGACTGGTACGACACCGACCCGGCCACGCCCGGCACGCAACCGCCGCCGGCACCCGCCCCGACCGGCAAGCTGCCACAACCCGGCCGCATGGTCGCGCAGGCCGAGAAGTGGCTGACCCAAACCGACGCGTGGTCCGCACAGTGGGCACGCATGGACGCAAGCAAGCTCAGGCCCCTCCAGCGGAAACGCGCCGTTCAAGCCGTAGAGGCGCTGCAGCAGAAGCTCGCGGGCGTCTTGGCGACGTTGAAACGCTGACCTCCACCCCCGCCCGCACCCCGCAAAGGTCCCCATGCGCCACCCGATCTTCCCCACCCTGACCGCCACCCTGCTGACCGCCCTGCCCGCCCTGGCCACGGCCGCCCCGCCCAACCGCCCCGCCCCACCGCCCGCCAGCGCCTGGGTCGTCGAAGGCGTCGATTACGGCAACCTCGCGTACGACGTCCTGCGACGTTCGCCCTCCAGCCCCGCGCCCAGCCTCAAGAACGGCCGCTTCAAGGGCTACGTCGCGCGCGGCGAGGCGCCCGTCGAGTGCCGGTTGGACCAACTGCTGACCCCGGATCTCAACGGCGACGGCCGCAAAGACGCGGTCACGCGGATCGGCTGTGGGCGCATGGTCCCCGGCGAGGTCGGCCGGATTCGGGTCAGCCAGGACTACACCGCCGCGTTCGTATCGACCGACCGCGGGCCACGGCAGGTGCTCGCGCGCTTCTGCGACGGCGAGACGGGCTACGAATGGGCCACCGAAACCTCGCTCGCGTTTGCCGACGGCGCGCTGACGTGCGTGAGCTCGACGTTCGGCGACACCGACACCGAGGGCAGCGTGCGCATCTGGGAGTGGCAACCCGGCGAGAGCGGCGCCTTGGTGCGCACGGTGGCCCGGTATTGGGACGAGACGTGCAGCACACCGCTGTACGACGCGCTGGCCAAGTTGCGCCCCGGGACGGCCGAAGAGGACGAGGCCCCGGAAGTGGCCGCCCTGTGCACCGAAAAGCCCAAGGTGTGCGCAGGTCTGCCGTTGCCGGGCGAGGCGTGTCAGGGCCACCAGCAGGCGATGGAGCGGTTCGAGGCGGGGATGGACGCCCTGGCGCGCGGAGATCTGCAAGAGGCGCGCCGGGTTGCCAAGGCGATGGGCGACCCGCTGGTCACGCCCGCCAGCGTGCTGCTCGACGAGATCGCCGCTCGCGTCGAGCAAGTCCGCTGCGGTTGGGCCGAGGTCAAGCTGGCGACCGCGCGCACCTATGCCGACGCAGGGTTCGGGGTCGAGGCGGTTGCCTCTGCCGACGAGGCGCTGGCCGTGTGCCCGACCGATGCGACCAAGCAACGGCACGCCGCCCTGGTGCGCCAGGTGCAAGTGCGGACGGACCGCTACGACCGCGCCAGTGGCAAGCGCAGGCAGCGATGGGACAAGGACGTTGCTGTGTGCGATCTGCGCGCCCGGTCATGCGAGGGCACCGCCACCGGGTTGGCGCGCCTGAACGACTGCCGCACCAAGCGCACGCTGTGCCTGGAAGCGGCAGAGAAAGCCGTCGAGCCGCCGCCCGCGCCGTCGAAGCCTGAGGTCCGCGAACCCCCGCCGCCCACGCAAGAGTGGTTGGAGGACGAGACGCAGGCCGCCGCCCCTGCCGGTGAGGTCCGGTGTGCCGCAGGGTCAAGGTGTGTCAGCGCAACGTCGCCCCAACCCTGACCGTCACCACCCCGACAAATCCAGCACGACCGGACAATGGTCCGAAGCCTTGGGACGGTCCCAACCCACCCCCGGCAGTCGCGCACCCTCGTAACGCTGGGCTCGACCGGGCTGCCCACGCCGTTCAATGCGGGGCGGCCACGGGTTCGCCAAGGCGACGCGACGCGACGGCAGGATGAAGTCCAGCTGCTGGTAGGTCGGCTGAAGCTCGCGGTCGGGCTGGCCCTTCCAGAAATGCGTCCAGCGTTCGTCGGGCGGCAGGCGCTCGACGACGTTGACGACTTGCGGCCAGCGCACCAGGTCGGCGATGCCGGTTTCGCCCTGCTCGTCGGTCTCCAGATAGTCGTTGAAGTCGCCCAGCACCACGAACGGGTGGTCGCCCGCTTCGGGGCCAAACCGCGCCTGTACCACCTCGATCACCGCGCGGCACTGCTGCTGCCGAATCCACCGGGTGCGCGCCCGGCCGCCGTCTGCCTCGCCGTCGCGCATGGACTTGAGGTGGTTGGCATACAGCGTCAGCGTGCCGTGGTCGGGGTGGTGGACGTCGACCTCGAGACAATCGCGATTGAAAACAGGGTGATGCGAGGCTGGATCGACCATGTGCTGCCACGAGCGGATGTGGGTGATCGGCAGCCGCGACAGCACACCGACCTCGATGCCGCGCGAGTCGTTGCCCTCCAGCACGACGACGTGCGGATAAGCGTTGCGGCCGCCCAGATAGCGGTCGCGAAACTGCTTCAGGGTGGCCATGCCCTCGACCTCTTGCAGCACCAGCACGTCGGCGTCCAGCAGGTCAATCAGGTCGGCGGTCAGGATCTTGGCCTCAGTGTCGGCGATCCGCTCGCGCAACATCTCGGTCGTAAAGCCCTGGTCTGCTGCCAGACGCGGGTCGACGCCGCGGGCAAAGCGGAATTTGGTGTACAGGTTTTCGACGTTGAAGGTGGCGAGTCGCAACATGGCAGGCTCCATCCGGGGTCAGGCACCGTCACCGGTCAGCGTCACCACCGTCGGCGCGCCCTTTTCCCACTTCAACAGCAGCCGATAATCGCCTTCGTAATAGACCGAATCGAACAGAATCTCGTCCAGGCCGTCGCGGTCCAGATCGATGGCGTACCGGGGCAAATGATGTTCGATGCCCACACCGAACGGCGCGTGGGTGGCAACCGTCTCCCCCGTGGCCGACACGTACACCATCCCGGAGAAGACTTCCGTCAGGCTCAGCTTCTTCGCACAGGTGACGATCCAGCGAACGCCCGACGGCATGCGCGCGGTATACGCCTTCAGGTCGCTGGTTGCGGGCTTGCGCCTGCCCAGGCCCGTCTTCTCCTCCGCCGACAGCCCCGCCAGCGCCTTGTCCAGCAGCTTCGCCGCGATCGGCTTGGGCAGCGGAACCGCCTTCAGCGGCGTCAGCTTGGGGCGAAAATCCTGCGGCAGCCACGCCTCAGGGACGGCCAGCCCTTCCTTGCCCGCGCCCTTCGGCAGCTTTTCCAGATAGACCAGCAGGTGGGCCTCGCTGGCTCCACGCGTGGCGGCGAACCCCACAATGCCCAGCCCATAGGTGCCCTTGGCCGTGATGACGGCATAGCGCTCGCCCACCCGGAAGCGCGGCAACAGCAACGGCTCGTCGGCGGGGATGCGCGGGGCTCCCTTGCCCTCGTCGGGGTACTTGTCGGCCATTTGCTCGACGCTGGCGCGCTCGCCCTCGCTCAGGGCGGTGACGTCCAGCAGCGTCTGACCGTCAGAGGTCTCGGCCCAGAACGTCCGCTCGGGCACCTCTGCAAGCGCCGAGCTCGGCAGCACGGGGATCAGGACCAGCAGGAATAGGGGAATGTAGCGCATGGGGGGGAACCTCCGGGTCGGCACCATCGTTCGGCGCGGGGGGAAGGTCAAGGTGTCACGCGGCGGTGTCCACCCGTCCCGACAGCCGCATGGCCTACCCGAAACACCGCCGCACCGCCCCCCGATCGACCTTGCCGCCCGAGTTCCGCGGCAATTCCAACGCTTGGGCCCATTTTCGCGGCCTCGCGTGCACGGCCAGCCGGTCCGCGATGTGCGCCGCCACCGTCTGAAGATCCAGCTGCGTCCCCGGCATGGCCACCACCAGCGCCGCCACGACCTCGCCCCACCGCTCGTCGGGCACGCCCACCACCGCGGCGTCCGCCACGCCCGGACACGCACGCAACACGGCCTCGACCTCAGCGGGGGCAACGTTCTCGCCGCCCGAGATCAGCCGGTCCGACCGCCTGCCGACGACCGTCAGCCGCCCGGCCCCGTCCAACAGTCCCACATCACCCGTCTGGAAGAAACCCCTTGCATCGATGTGGGATTCGCGCTGCGCCCAGTAGCCCGCGCATAGGCTGGGACCGCGCACCGCCACCTCTCCCGTCTCGCCCGTCGCCACCGGCAGCCCGGCGTCGTCGAGCACCGCCAATTCGACCCCGGGCAAGGCACACGCGCCGCCAGACGGGTCCTGGGGCCGCGCCGTCGCCGCTTGCGCACACGTTTCCGTCAGCCCGTACGTCGGCAGTACCGGCCACCCGCGCGCCCAAGCTTGTTCCAGCAGTCGCGCCGGACACCGGTCGCCGCCCACCAGCAGGATCCGCAGCCGGGACAGCACGTTGCCCGTGTCGGCGGCCAACAGGTCGTGCAGCATCGCCGGCACCGCCGACAGCAGCGTCACCCGCCCCGTCTCCACCTGTTGCAGCACCGCCGTGACGTCAAACCGGGGCAGCAACGCCACCTTGCGCCGGTCTACCAGCATCCGCGTCACAATCGACAGCCCGCCCACATGTGCCAGCGGCATCGCCAGCAGCCACGCATCGTCGTCCGCCGTCCCCAGGTGCAGCGCGCTCGCACGCGCGGCGGCTTGGAGGTTGCTGCGGGTCAGGATCGCTGCCTTGGGGCTGCCCGACGTGCCCGAAGTGAAGACCAGGGCCGCGGCATCCCCAGGCGAGGCGGGCGCTTGCAGGTCGCGACCGGCGACGTCCAGCGCGGCGTCCAGCGTCAGGTGCGGCGTCACGTGGGCCAGGCGCGCGCCCCGCTCGGCGTCGGTCCAGCGGGGATGCAGGGGAATGGCGCACAGCCCGCGGTCCAGCAGCGCCCATAGCAATGCCACCGTCTGCGGCGTGTTGGGGGCAGCGAAGGCGACGCGGGCGGCGGGCGGCAGCGTGTCCAAGTGCAGCCGCAACGCCAGAGCCTCGGCGTGGGCGTGCAGCTGCGCAAAGGTCCAGACGCCATCGGGGGTTGCCAGGGCCGGCCGGTGCGCGACGCCGGGCTCGGCCAGAGCCAGCCGGGGTGCCAGGCGGTCGTCGGGGGCGGGGGTCCAGCGCGGCGGCGTCATGGGGTTACCTGTCGCCCGGGCGCCGCTTCTGTCCACCGCTTCTGCGTGTTCTTGGGCATGGGTGGGTGCAACCGGGCTTGGGGGTCGGGGCCGCGTCGAACGGTGCGGGAGTATGGCGACTGGGGCGCGACGGCGCCAGCCTTGCGGCCAGTCTGGTCGGTCCGTTCCGTCGCACGGCCGGCGGTCCCCCCGACCGCCCCGGCGGCTGGCTCGGCGCACCCAGCGGCGCGGCATCCAGGACCAAGCGCTTCAGCCACGGCCCGTTTGCCCTCCCGACGCGCACGCCCTACGCTCGGCCCGGGCCGCCCTTGCGGCCGGCGCGCGGGGAAGTCATGTCAAGGTTCTTTCATACCTGCTGGCAGTTCTGCGCCGGCTGGGTGTTCATGTGCGTCTGGATCCCCGCAATTCTCGTCGTCGGCGCCGTGACCCTGGGCCGGCGCAAAGACACGCTCGGCTCGGCCATGATGCGCGGCTTCGGCAAGGCGGGCCTGGCCATCGCCGGCGTGCGACTCGAGCTGGACGATGCCACGCAGGCGACCTTGCGCAGGCGGTGCGGACGGGTCCTGACGTTCAACCATTCGTCGACGCTCGACCTGTTCATCGGCGCCGCGCTGATGCCCGAGGGCGGCGTGACGGTCGTCAAGCGCGAGCTGCTGCGCGTGCCGCTGATCGGCCAGGCGATCTGGGTGCTCAACGTCATCCCGATCGACCGCAAGAATCGGGCGCAGACGACGGCGGTGCTCGAGCGGAACGGACAGCGGTTGCGGCGCGAGCGGTTGTCGGCCGTGATGGCCCCCGAAGGCACGCGGTCAAAGTCCGGCGAGCTGGGACCGTTCAAGATGGGGGCGTTCCATCTGGCCATCGGCGCTGGCGTTCCCGTCGTGCCCATGGTCTTCCACGGCGCCGCGACCCTGTGGCCCAGGGGACGTCGCGCGTGCAGCCGTGGCACCGTACGCGTCGAGATCCTGCCCGAAATCTCGACGGCCGGGCTGGGTGCGGACGATGCGCGGGCGCTGGCCGAGACCACGCGGGCGGCCTACTTGCAGGCGATGGCTCGGGCGGAGTAACGGTCGCGGCGTCGTCAAGCGTCCGACGGTCGGGATCGGACAACCACCGGCGGGTGCGTCAGTCTCAAGTGCGGCAGCAGCGGCGCCAGTGCCTCCAGTCGGCTGGGGTCGGGCAGCAGACCGCACGCAAGGGTCCGCGGCAGGGCCAACGCCACCTCGCAGCAAAGCCGAATGGCCACGGGACCTTCGAAGGCGTGCGTGACCGTCACGTCCAGGCCGGTCGCCAGCGCGGCCATGCCCTGCTCCCACGCGCCCAGCAGGCCCAGTCGCGTCGGCTTGACGACCACGCCAGCGCAACCGGTGCGCCCCTCCATGATCCGCTCGACCGCGTCGTCGTCCTGCAGCGACTCGTCGGCGAACACCGGCACCGGTCCGCGCGGCAACAGCGGCAGATCCGCAGGCGGCACGGGCTGTTCCGCATAGGCGATGGCCAGCCCCGCGTCTGCCAGCGCCTGCAAATGCCCGGGCGCGTCTTGCAGGGACCACGCGCCGTTGACGTCCAACCGCAGCATCACCTCGGGGCCCAGCGCCCGCGCCAACCGTCGCAACCCCTCCAGCTCACTCTGGAAGTCCCGACGACCGACCTTGACCTTGACGGTCCGCAGCCCCAGCCGCCGCACGTCGGTCAGGTCCTGGTCCAGCGCTTGCAGGCCGTTGACCTCGATGACGCGGTCCGAGTCAAAGCCGCTGAGCAGCCGCGCCACCGTCCGCCCCGTTGCCCGCGCCGTCAGGTCCAGCAACGCACCTTCGAACGCAAAGCGCGCCGCCGGCAGGTCCTGCAGCAGGTCGTCAAAGCGGTCCAGAAACGGCCGCAGTGTCCGCAGCGTCTTGCCCGGCGCCCGCAGCTTGGCCAGACGTTGCATGGCGTTGCGCAGGGCCGCCTCGTCCGCGTCGAGTGTCTCGCGGGGGTCGCCGGTCAGCGGTGCGGCCTCGCCGACGCCCTCGCGCCCCTGGTCGTCGCGCAGCGTCAGCAGCAGGCACTCGCGCCGGTACGCGGGGTGCGAGTCAGCCCACGAGCGCTGCAGCGTGGCGGTCAACCGGGTCATGTGAGTTTCCTTTGGCGTCGCGGGGGGGTCACCTGGCCTGCGCGGCAATGCCGATGGCGAACAGCGCGGCATGTACGACGCCCAGCTTGGCCGTGGACGCCAGCGTGTCGTTCAACGTCGGTCCATCCGTCGACCGCGCGAGCGTCCACAACAGTTTGAACCCCCACGGGATCGTCAGCAGCGGCAGCAGCAGCAGGCCGGACGAGTCGAACCACGCGCCGGGAATGAACGCCGACAACCACAGCGCCACCGGAGCCCCGACCGACAGCCCCAGCATCGCCCCATACTCGACCACGCCGAAACGGCGACCGAAGCGAACCGCCAGCGTGCGCTTGCCGACCGCAGCGTCGGTGGGCAGATCCCTGACGTTGTTGACGATCAGCACAGCGGTGGCCAGCGCTCCCACCGGCAGCGACGCATACCACACCGCAGGCGGCAGCCAGTGCAGCTGGACCCAAACGGTGCCGGCCACCGCGACGGGGCCGAAGAACACGAACACGAACAGGTCGCCCAGGCCATTCCACCCCAGCGGATACGGGCCGCCGGTGTACGCAACGCCGCACAGGATCGAGGCAATGCCGATGGCGACGATGGGCCAGCCGCCCGCCGACACCAGGTACAGGCCCACTAGGGTGGCGAGGCCAAAGGCGACGACGGTGCCGTTGCGCACTTGCACGGGCGTCAGCAGGCCGGCGGCGGCAGCGCGGACGGGGCCGATGCGGGCTGCGGTGTCGGCGCCCTTGCGAAAGTCGAACAAGTCGTTGGCGAAATTGGTGCCGATCTGGATCAGGACCGCGCCCACCAGCGCCGCAAGCGCCGGGCCAAGCGAGAAGCCGCCCGCGGCGTACGCGACCGCCATGCCCAGCAGCACGGGCGCCACGCCGACGGGCAGCGTCTTGGGGCGGGCGGCCAGCACCCAGGCGCCCAGAGAACCGGGGGCGGGCAGGCGAGGAGGGTCAGACGTCATGGGGGCTTTCCGCGCGGCGACGGGCGCCAGCGGACAGGGAAGCTAGGGAGTTTGCGGGGTGGGGTCAAGGACGGTGCGCGGTTGGGGATACTGCGCGCTCACGGACACTGCGCGCTCAAGGACACTGCGCCGGAGTTTGCCCCGATGCCGCGATGAAGTTCGGATTCGCGTAGCAGGGCGTCACGCACCGGTCGCCGACAGCCTGAGTCTTAGCGGACCGCTCCGCAAGGCCGTTGTCGCAGGGCCAGTTGCCCATGCCGTCGCAAGCGTCGGCTCCACAAGTGTCAAGGATGTCGCCGGGCCGTACCGTGGGCAACCGGTCCTCGGCGCCCCTCCCCCCGCTTCCGCGCGCCCCCTCCCCATTGCGTGATCTTTCGAGACGTTGGGGGGTTTCGCTGGCGCAATAGGGATGGGGCCCTGGGTTCTCCGTCGTCACCATCCGGGCCGGGCGGGCAGGCTTGCCGTCTCCTCACATGCACCGTCCGACTCGGGATGCCGCACCTCAAAGTGTCACGACCGGTTGGGCGAGTTCCCATCCACATTCCGCCATCGAAAGCATCGAACGCAACAAGAATACTACGGAATGGGGAGGGGAAGGCGCGGCAGCGCCGGGGAGGGGCGCAGATCCGCGGTGTTTCCTGCGATAGCCCCGCCCTCGCCGCGCGTGTTCCCGCTTGTTCCACCCGGCCGAAAGACATAGCCTTGCGGTGGTTCGGCGCTCTTCCCCCCCCCCTTGCGACGAATACCGTGGCCCCCTGCGCTGAGATACACCCATGAGAATCGCCCTTTACGGATCTTTCCTGACGTTGCTGCTGCTGGCGGCGTGCGGCACTGACGGTGTCATCGACCCTGTCGGCACTTCAGCGGACACCGATGCACCGGCAGGCGACCTGGACGGCCTGGACGACACCGACCCCGGTCCCTGCCAGGGCAACGAAGCCTGCGCCGGACAAGGGGTCTGCGACCTCGAGACGGGCGCCTGCGTGCCCTGCCTGACGTCCGACGACTGCCCCGGCGACCAGGACCTGTGCATCGCCAAGCAATGCGTACCGCAAACACCGTGCGTGTCGGACAAGCAGTGCGCCTCGCAGGACATGGTGTGCGACCTGGACCAAGGCGTTTGCGTGATGTGCCTGGCCGACGTCGACTGCGTGGACGAAAAGATCTGCAAGGCCAAGACTTGCGTCGCCCCACCGCCCAAGTGCGCCAGCAGCAAGGAATGCGCCGACGGCCTGATCTGCGACAAGCTGGCCGGCTTCTGCGTCGAGTGTGTCGGTGACGACGACTGCGACCCGCTGCAGCACTGCCTCGAGACGGTCTGCGTGCCCGACGTGTGTCAGGCAGGGGCCGTTGCGTGCGCCAACCCCTCGACCCGCAAGGTCTGTTCCGACAACGGCAGCGGCTGGACTGAGCAGGCGTGTGGCGACGGCACCTCGTGCGTCGACGGTGCGTGCAAGTCCACCATCTGCGTCCCCGGCACGTCCGTGTGTGATGCAAGCGGCAAGGCGACCCAGACGTGCAACGCCACCGGCACCGAGCAGGGGGCTCCCGTTGCGTGTCCCGTCGACCAGGTGTGCAAGAACGGCCAGTGCAACGTCGTCCAAGTGTGCGAACCTGCTGCAAAGTCGTGTCAGGGCCAAAAGGTCGTCGCGTGCAACGCCGCCGGCACTGCACTGCAAGCCGTCGCCGACTGCACCCAGCCCGACAAGGATGGCAAGCCTCAGACGTGTCTGGGTGGCGCTTGCGTCCCCGTGTCGTGCGCTCCGGGCGCGATGACGTGCGCCGATACCGAGACGCTGGCCACCTGCAAGGCCGACGGCCAAGGCTTCGAGAAGTCCGCGTGCGGCCCCAACAAGGCCTGCGAAAACAATGCGTGCCGACCGGTCGTATGCACCGCGGGCGCTGCGACGTGTGAGACCACTGTCGCCATGAAGTGCAGCGCCGCCGGCACGGCCTCGACCGTCACCGCCGATTGCGCGCTGACCAACAAGGTGTGCCAAAACGGCGTCTGCTTGGCCAAGGTGTGCGCGCCCGGCGTGCAGCAGTGTCAGGCGGGCAGCGTCGGGACGTGCAAGGCCGACGGCACCGGCTGGGCGCTGCAGGCGTGCCCCATCGACCAGGTGTGCGCGTCGGGCAAGTGCGCGGCCAAGGTGTGTGAACCCGAGACGATGGGCTGCAACGGCGCCATCGCCTCGGCGTGCAACGGCACCGGCACAGCGTGGGTGGCGATGGACGACTGCGGCAAGAAGGGCGAGACGTGCGTCGATGGCGCGTGCCTCGCCGTCTCGTGTCAGGCGGGCACGATCGGGTGCAAGGGCAAGGTGCTGGCGCTGTGCAACGCACAGGGAACCGGCGTGACGCTGGGCCTCGACTGCGGCGCACAGGGCCAGACGTGCGACGCGGGCAAGTGCGTGGCCGTCGCGTGTTCCGTAGACGCGTTGACGTGCCAGAACGGCCAGCTGGCCAGCTGCAACGCTGCGCAGAGCGGCTGGGACCTTGCGGCGTGCCCGGTGAATCAGGTCTGCTCTGGCGGCAAGTGCATGAATTGTGTCCCGGGCGCGACCAGCTGCAGCGGCGACATGGTGGCCACCTGCCAGAACGACGGGTCCTTGGCGCTTGCGGTGTGCGACGACGGCAACACGTGCACGACAGAGGCGTGCTCGGGCTTTGGACAGTGCAAGTTCTCTGCAGTCGCAGACGGCACGCCGTGTCCGGTCGGCAACGGCTGGAAGTGCAAGTCCGGCAAGTGCGCAACCCCGGACTGCCCCAAGGGAACCGTGACGATTCTGGTCGACGTCGACGGGCAAAAGGTCCAGACGTGCGGCGCGATGGGACCGATCTGGGGCCAGCGGGCCGAGAGTCCCAACACCTTTAGCGACAAGGGCAACGGCACCATTGCGGACGCGCAGACCGGCCTGACGTGGCAGAAGGACCACTTCATGAACGTGGACTGGCAGACGGCACGCGACGCTTGCGACACGCTCGATATCGGTGGGCAGAAGGACTGGCGGTTGCCCACGGTGCACGAGCTCGCTTCGCTGGTCGACTGGACCAAGACCAACCCCTCCATCGACAAAACGTACTTCCCGACCACGATCACCAGCGGGATGTACTGGACGGTAAATCCGCGGGTGGGCGTGATCACCAATGCGTGGACCGTCTACTTCACCGGCGGCGGCGTGCACGACAAGGCCAAGACGAGCTTGCAGGCCGCGCGGTGCGTCCGGGGCTCGTTCGACACCACGAAGTGGCCGCGCTTTACCGTCAGCGGCGATGGCAAGACCGCGACCGACAACTGGACCAGCTTGGTATGGAACCGCGCGACCGCGGCGACCGCGCTGACGTGGTATGAGGGCAAGGTCCACTGCGCAGGGCTCGGCGGCTTCCGTGTGCCTCAGGTCCGCGAGCTGCACGGACTGCTGGACTACGAGGCGCAGCCCAATCTGTTCATCGACACCGTGACGTTCCCCGACACGGTGAAGACCGAGTATTGGACGGCCAATGAGTGGACCGCAAAGGGTGGTTGGGAGATCCACTTTGCTTGGGGCGAGGTCAACGCGCCCGGCAAAGACGGCAAGTACGCTTACCGCTGCGTGAAGTAGCCGGCCCCCCGCCCGACCCGCTACCGCTTGCCCTACCCCCGCGCAAAGTCTAGTCTTCCCGGGTGCCTCGCGTCGGCCTCGTGGGGGGTGTCCGGCGCGAGACGGCTTCCCCCGATTGGATGACCATGAAGCGCATCGGCCTTGTGCTGCCCTTTTTGCCCGTGTTCGTTGCCCTGCTGCCCGGCTGCGGAAGTGACGTGCCACTGGAACAGCCGGTCCTGCTCGAGTCGGATGCGGGCACCGACACGTCGGCCCTCGACGGCCCCGCCGACGTCACCGCGACGACTTGCCAGACCAAGGACGACTGCGCCGGCAAGGGCGTTTGCGACCCCGCGACAGGGGCTTGCGTGCCGTGCTTGGTGTCCGACGACTGCCCCACCGACCTGGAGGTCTGCATCGCCCAGACGTGCGTAGCCCAGACCGGTTGCACGTCGGACAAGCAGTGTCTGGACCAAAGCAAGGTCTGCGACACCGTTCAAGGGGTTTGCGTCGCGTGTCTGGAGGATGCCGACTGCGACGCCGACCAGTCGTGCAAGGCCAAGACGTGTGTGGATGCGCCGCTGCCGTGTGCAAGCAGCAAGGACTGCAACAACAACCTGATCTGCGACAAGGTGGCCGGCCTGTGCGTCGCTTGCATCGGGGATGACGACTGCGGCGACCTGGACCACTGCCTGGAAACCCTGTGCGTGCCCGACACGTGCCTTGCGGGCGCCATCGAGTGCGTGGACGGCAAGACCAAGCGCACGTGCACGGCGAACGGCAGCGGTTGGACGACGACAGCGTGCGGCGACAGTCAGACGTGCTTCGGCGGCGTGTGCGGCTCGCAGGCCTGCGCGCCAAACGCGGCGGTGTGCGACGCCACGGGAAAGGCGGTGCAGACGTGCAACGCGGACGGAACGGCGTTGGGTGCGCCCATCGCCTGCCCCGGCGACCTGATTTGTGCGAGCGGCGCGTGCAAACCGGCAACGGCTTGTCCCCCGGGAGAGGCCAAGTGTCTGGATCAGCAGGTGGTTCAGTGCGACCCGACCGGCGCCGCCTTTCAACCCACCGACGACTGCAGCAAGCCAGGTAGTGCAGGCGAATCGCGGACCTGCCTCAGCGGCGCGTGCGTGCCGACGCAGTGCCAGCCGGGTGCGGCGCTGTGTGCGGACTCTGACAATGAGGCGACCTGCAAGGCAGACGGTTCCGGCTACGCCAAGAAAGCGTGCACGGGCGGCCAGTTGTGCGAGGTCACCCACTGCGAGCCGATCGTGTGCCAGCCGGGCACCCAGAGCTGCAACGGCGCCGTCGCGCAAACGTGCAGTCCGATGGGCACCCATCAGGAGCCGGCGAGCGACTGCGGCTTGCAAGGCAAGGCGTGCATCAACGGCGCGTGCGTGGCAAAGGTGTGCGCTCCCAACGCGGTGCAGTGCCAGGCGGGCAAGGTCGGCACATGCAAGGCCGACGGCACCGGTTGGAACCTGCAGGCCTGCCCGCAGGGCGAGGTTTGCGCAAGCGGCAAGTGCCTGCCCACCGTATGCGACCCGGGTACGCTGGCCTGCAACGGCATGTTCACCGCGACCTGCAACGCAAGCGGCACCGCCTGGATCCCCGGCGAAGACTGCGCGAAATCGGGCCAGATGTGCGAAGTCGGCGCGTGCGTTGCGCTCTCTTGCAAGCCCGGCGTGGTCGGCTGCCAGGGCAAGGTCTTGGCGGAGTGCAACGCGACCGGAACGGGCTGGAACCTGGGCCAAGACTGCGCCACGCTGGGCAAGACGTGCGACGCCGGCAAGTGCGTCGCGCTGACTTGCGCAGTGGGCGTGGTGTCGTGCCAGAACGGCCAGCTGGGCACCTGCAACGCGGCGCAGAACGGCTGGGACCTGACACCGTGCGACGTCGGTCAAGTGTGCGCCAACAACAAGTGCCTGAACTGCCAGCCGAATGCGACCAAGTGCACCGGCGACCTCGTCTCGACTTGTCAGGGCGACGGCACTTGGGTCGACCAGGGCTGCGACGACGCCAACACCTGCACGACCGACGCGTGCGCGGTCGGCCAGTGCGCCTTCACGCCCGTCGCCGACGGGACGCCCTGCCCGGCCGGCAACGGCTTTCAGTGCAAGAGCGGCCAGTGCGTGGTCGCGGGCTGCCCTGAAGGCACGGTCACGATTGCCGTCGACGTCGGCGGCCAGAAGAAGAACGTCTGCGGTGCGATGGGGCCGATCTGGGGACCCAGGGCCGAGAGCCCGAGCACGTTCGTGAACGACGCAGGCAAGTTCTACGACTCGCAAACAAAGCTGACTTGGATGATCAACGTCGCCCAGAACCAGGACTGGACCTCAGCGCAGTGGGACTGCGACGGCCTCGTCAACGGCGTTCACGGCGACTGGCGGCTGCCGACCGTCCACGAACTGGCCACGCTGATCGACTGGACCAAGGTCAACCCCGCCCTTGCCGCGGTCTTCGCGGGCAGCCCCGGCGGCTCGTATTGGACCTGGAACGCGGTGGCGGGAAACTCAGGCTCCGCGTGGACCTTGTCGTCGCTTACAGGCGAAACCAAGGCCAGGCAGAACTCCGACAAGATCTACTCTCGCTGCGTCAGAGGGTCGTTCGACACCACGTTGACCCCGCGCTACGTGGTGGCGGCGAACCAGACCGCAGTCATGGACAAGTGGACCAACCAGACGTGGCAGTTGGTCCCGGGCAGCAACCAGAAATGGTCACAGGCCAAGACCTACTGCTCGACCCTTGCGTTGGCAGGCGGTGGCTGGCGCGTACCCAAGGCCAACGAGCTTCAAGGGATTGTGGACTATTCCGTCGCTCCGCCGACCGCGCTGATCAACGCCAACGCCTTCCCCGGCACTGCGGCCCAACGCTTCTGGACCGACACGTCGCGTGTTGGGGACATGCAAGAGGGCTGGCGCGTGGATTTCGCGAACGGAGAGGTCACCGTCGGCGGGAAGGACAAAGCGTATTTCGTGCGGTGTGTGAAGTAGGGCGGGCGGGGGGTGTCTGGCCGATCCACCCACCATTGAAAAGGGTGGGCTTCCCGTGTGATAGCTCAGGGTTTCTAACCCTGGGTAGCCCGGTCCGTGCGTGGCAACGGGCGGTCGGCGGCCAAATGGTTGCACGACGACGCCGGAGACCTACGGAAACCGCTTGAATTTCTTGAAGTCCGGCTTGCGCTTCTCCAGAAACGCCTGCTTGCCTTCCTTGCCCTCTTCCGACTGGTAGAACAGCAACGTCGCGCTGCCGGCCAGCTCTTGCAGTCCCGCCTGACCGTCGCAGTCCGCGTTCAGCGCCGCTTTCAGGAAACGCAGCGCCGTGGGGCTGTGCTGCAGAATCTCGCGGCACCACTTCACCGTCTCCGCTTCAAGATCGGCCAACGGCACCACGGTGTTGACGAGGCCCATCTCCAACGCCTGCTTCGCGTCGTACTGCCTGCACAGGAACCAGATCTCGCGCGCCTTCTTCTGCCCCACGATGCGCGCCATGTAGCTGGCGCCGTAGCCGCCGTCGAAGCTGCCCACCTTGGGGCCGGTCTGGCCGAACTTCGCGTTGTCGGCGGCAATCGTCAGGTCGCACAACAGGTGCAGCACATGGCCACCGCCAATCGCATAACCGGCCACCGCGGCGATCACGGGCTTGGGCAAGGTCCTGATCTGGCGCTGCAAATCCAGCACGTTCAGCCGCGGAATGCCGTCTGCACCCACGTAGCCACCGTCGCCGCGCACGCGCTGGTCGCCGCCGGAGCAAAACGCGTCGGGGCCTTCGCCCGTCAGGATCACCACGCCGACGTCGCCGTCTTCTCGCGCGTCCACAAACGCCTTGCTCAGCTCCATCACGGTGCGGGGGCGGAAGGCGTTGCGGACCTCAGGGCGGCAGATGGTGATGCGTGCGATGCCCTCGCCGTCCTTCTCGTAGCGCACGTCCTCGAATCCCATCTCGATCTTCTGCCACTGCACGGTCATGCGGTCACTCCTGAACGGTTGCGTTGGTGGCCCGCAGCACCTCGGCGGCGACTTCGGCCGGGGCTTCGAGCAGCAAATTGTGGCCCGCATCGGGAACCACGCGATGGTTTAGGCGGGACGGATTCACGGCACGCAAGTCGGCCGCGATCCGGGTGAATTTCTCGTCCAGCGCCCCCGTCAGCAGCCACACCGGCGGCCCGGAAACGGCCAGCGATGGCGCGAAGTCGGGCATGGCTCCCAGCCCCAAGGTCTCGAGAGATCTGGCGATTCCCTCGTCGTCGTGTCCCAGCCGCACGCGGCGCTGTGCGTCCAACACGGTGACGGGCAGGCGGTCCTGCGAGGCGAACAGTGGCAGGCGCTGCCAATCGGCAACGAAATCGGCCAAACCGTCGCGCCGGATCGCCGTGGTATGGGCCAACTCGTGCTCTGCACGGTTCTTTCGCTCCGGCGTTTGGGTCGGACCCAAGCCGGGATTCACGCCGACCAGCACGGCCGACCGCACGCGCTGCGGATGACGCGCCAAAAGGCCCAGCGCCACCCGCGCACCCATCGAGTAAGCCCCCAGAACAAAGGGAGACTCCGGCAGCGTGGCCGCAAGTCGATCGATGGCCTGCGCAAACGACTCGTGCGACTCCAAATCGACGCCGCCGTGGCCGGGCAGCGTTGGGATCACGACGGGTCCCGGCCAGTTCAACGCGTCGAGTACCGCGTGCCAGACGCTAGGCAGGCCCAGAAACCCGTGCAGGAGGACGAGGGTGGGGGCGTCGCTGACTTCTGAGCCCGCCACCCCCAAGTCCGCCACCGCAACGCCCATCGCCGCGCGCGCATCGCCCCCCGCCCCATCCGCCACAACAGCCTCGACCAGCGTCGCTCCCGGCCGCTGCCATGCTTCAGACAGGACCGCCGCCAAATTCCGCCCATCCGTCACTCGCGCGAACGGCACACCGAAGGCTGCGGCCACGTGCTGGAAGTCCAGATGCTGCGGGGTGATCAGGTGCCGCTCGACCGTCTCGGCCAGCTCGGGGACGCGCCCCACCGGCAGCTCGGCAAAGATGCGGCCGCCGTGGTTGTTCGTGACGACGATCACCAAGGGCTGTGCCAAGTTGCGCAGGCTCGCGAAGCCGCCCAGGTCGTGCTGCGCCGCCAGGTCGCCCAGCAGCAGGGCCGTCGGCCGGTCGGCGCCCAGACACGCGCCTGCTGCACCGGACACCAGGCCGTCGATACCGGCCACGCCGCGCTGATGCAGCACAGTGACGCCGTGGTTGGCCGGCGGACTCCAGGTGTCCAGACCGCGGACCGCCATGCTGTTGCCCACGCACAGCTGCGCGCCCGCGGGCAGGGACTCCAGCAGCGCCCGCGCCACCGTGCCGTCGTGCCAGGCGTCGGTCGTGCCCTGCCGCGCCGCCTCGCGGACCGACGACTCCAGCCGCCACAGCTCGGCCCCCCATGCCTCATCACGGCGACCGCGAACGCCGGTCGGCTCCAGCAACTCCGCCAGCGCGTTTGCGAATTCGACAGGCTGGGCGTGGACCATCGCATCGGCGCGGCCCTGCGGGTCGTACCAGCCGTGCGGCGCGACGTGGACCCGCACCCTCGTCACCGTCGTACCCGTCCAGGCCGCCAGCGCTTGGGTCACGGGCGTCATGCCCAGCTGCAGCACCAGCTCGGGACGAGGCGGCCGTCGCGACGCATCGCGCAAGAACCCCTCGAATCCACCCAGAAACGCGTCGGCTCCCGTTCCCGTCCAGCGCGCGCCGCTGGGGCCTTCGACCAGCACCGGCCAGCCCGTCGCTGCGTGCAACCGGGTCAGTGCGTCGCTCAGCCCGTCAACCGCTGGACCGACCGACGGCCCTGCCACCACCAGCACACGACGACACGACTGCGCCTGCTGGGCCAGCCACGCTGCCGGGACCTCGCAACCTGTCCTGTTGGCTGCGAAATGCCGCGTCGGCATCACCGCCATCGCCCGCCGCCACGCCGGACCCCACGCAGGGGTATCGGCCGACTCGCGTGGCTCCAACGGCTTGCGAAATCGCAGGTTGACGTGCACGGGCCCCGGTTCCGGCGACTGCGCCAAAGCCACCGCCTGCGCCGCCACCCGCGCCACGGCACCGAAGGCCGGCGTCAAGGCATCGACCTCGCCCACCTCAAGCACCGCGCGAACGTACGGCCGGAACATGGGCAGCTGCGTCAGCGTCTGCGAGGCGCCGGCCTGTTGCACCTCCCACGGCCGATCGGCAGACAGCAGCACCAGCGGCAAGCGCGCCTCATGAGCCTCGAGCACCGCCGGCAGCCAGTGGCCCACCGCAGTGCCAGAAGTACAAAGGATCGCTGCGGGAACACCTGTCGCGCGCACCAGCCCCAAGGCAAAGAACGCCGCGTCGCGCTCATCGACGACCGGATGCACCTGCAGGCCGGGCTCAGCACCCGCCGCCAGCGCCAGCGGCATCGACCGCGCGCCGGGACTCAACACCAGATGCCGCACGCCGCAACGCGCAAGCGAGGCCAGGAACAGCCGCGCGCACGCCGTCTGGAGGTCGGGCCAGCTCATGCCGTCCCCCCAAGCGCACGCAACATCGGCTGCAGCTTCCACCGCGTCTCGGTCCACTCGGCCTGCGCGTCAGAGCCACGGACCAGACCCGCGCCGGCATACAACCGGACACGGTCGGCCTCGACCAACCCACATCGCAGTGCGACCACGAAGCACCCGTCGCCCTTCGCGTCGAACCAACCCACGGCACCCGCGTACCAGCCACGGTCAAAGCCTTCGTGTTCTTTCAGGAAAGCCAGCGCTGCCGGTCGGGGTGTGCCGCAAGTTGCGGGTGTGGGATGCAGGCGCTCGACCAGGTCCAGCACGTGCACGTCGGTCGTCAGCGTCCCCTCGACCCGTGAGCGCAGGTGCCGCAGGCCTTGCAGCTCGCGCACCGTCGGCTGCTGATCGATGTGCAGGGCGTCGCAAAGGGGCCCCAGCGCCTCGCGCACGGCCTCGCGCACCCACCCATGCTCCCGCTCGATCTTGTCGCCCTGCAGCGTCGACTGGGGCGCGGCATCGGCAGCGGTTCCGGCCAGCGCCTCACTGGTGACCTGACGGCCGGTGCGACGTACCAGCAGCTCCGGCGTGGCCCCCAGAAACGTCTTGCCCTGCCTCTGGAAAGCAAACACGGTGGCATCGCGCTCGACCGCCGCCAGCCGCCGCACCACGCTGTCCGGGTCCAGTGGACGGTCCAGCCGCACCGTCGCCTCACGCGCCAACACGACCTTGTCCAGTTGCCCCGCCGTCATCGCCCGCAGCGCCGCTTGGACGGTCTCTCGCCAGCGCGTCGTCTCGTCGTCCGCGTCCTGGCTCGCACTGGCGTACGGATTCGCTTCCAGTTCAGCGTGTTGTCCGATCCGGGAGGCTTCCAGGGCCACCGCGCGCGCCTCGTTCGGGTCGTGCAGCTCGCCGGCCACCAGCGTCAGGCGCACGAACGCGCGACCGCCCACCTGCCCCCAAACCCAGCGCGGCAACGTGAAGCTTCCGTCACCGAACGCCTGCCACGTTTCGCCCCGCTGCACGTCTGGCCGAAAGGCGAGGCCGCCGACCAACACCGGCCCCGGCAGCGCGTCCAGCCCCGGTTCGCGCAAGTCGGCCATTCGTGACAGCAATTCCTGCGCCGACTGCCGCACGTGAACACATCGCCGGTCGCCCGACGCCGTCACGCTGACCGTCGCCCCACGCCAGACCAGTCGCAACCCGCCGTCACCGGGCAGGAACCCGCCGCACTCGCCCTCGCCCGCCAGCAGCCCATCCGGCCCCCGGTCGCAGCCGACCGTCACCGACACAAGCTCGTTCGGCCGCACCGTCCGGGCGACCTGCTCGAACAGGCGCAGCCAGCGGTCAGGCATGAACCGTCGCCTCTCGATCGACAGGGGGCAAGGGCTCGCGGCCCAAGCGCAATTCCTTCATCAGCGACTCCAGCTCGGCGGTCGACAGGGCCTGGGCGCCGTCACTCAACGCCTGACCCGGCGCGTCGTGGACCTCGACCATCACCCCCGCGGCCCCGGCGCCCACGGCAGCGCGCACCAGCGGCGCGATCAGGTCGCGGCGACCCGTCGCGTGCGAGGGGTCCACCACCACGGCCAGCCGCTCGCCATGCGAAAGCAGCGCCACTGCGCCCAGATCCAGCAGGTTGCGGGTCGAGTCGTCAAAGCCACGAACACCGCGCTCGCAGAACGCGACGCCCTGGCAGCCGGCCGACAGCAGGTACTCGCCCGCCAACAGCCACTCGTCGATGCGCGCCGCCATGCCCCGCTTCAGCAGCACGGGCCGCCCGGTCTTGCCGACCGCACGCAACAGCGCGAAGTTCTGCATGTTTCGCGAACCGATCTGCATCACGTCGGCGTGTTCGGCCACGGCCTCGGCGTCGGCCTCACTCATCACTTCCGTCACGACCCGCAGCCCGTGGCGGTCCGCCGCCTGCCGCAGCCAATCCAGCGCCCGTGCACCGTGACCTTGGAACGAATACGGCGACGTGCGCGGCTTGAAGGCGCCCCCGCGCAGAAACGCAACGCCCATCCCCGCAAGACGTGCGGCCACGCTGTCGATGTGGTCCTGCGACTCGACGCTGCACGGCCCGGCGAACACCATCGGCCGCTGCGATGACAACACCACCCCGCCCACATTCAGCGAGGGCCCCATCGCGCGCACCAGCGGCCACGCAGCCTGAGGCACGGCGACGGCCGACACGCCGGGAATACGGCGCAGCTCGTCCGGGTCCACGACGGCGCTGAACGGCGCGATGACCAGATGCGACTCGCCGCCCGGGGCATCCTCGACCGAGGCGATCCAAAGACCACGCGCGGTCAATTCCCGCTGCACTTCAGCGACTTGCTGCCTGCTTTGAACCGTAACGATCATCAGACGCTCACTTGCTGCGGGCGAGCGACGCCCAGGCGACAGTCTCCAGCGCTTCCCTGGCCCAACACGGCGGCACCGCGTCCAGTCGGGCGACGGCAGACTCGGCATAGGCCCGGGCGCGGGCCAGCGAATCTTCAACGGCATGGGTCTGCAGCACCGAACGTTGCACCGCGCGGGCCGTCTCGGTGTCGACCGGCACGTCCAGATTCGCGGCAATCCCCTCCAGCAACGGCCGCAGCGCCGGGTCGCGCGCCAGGGCCAGCAAAAGCGGATACGTCATCTTGCCTTCGCGCAGGTCGGTAAACAGCGCCTTGCCCGTCACCGCCGGGTCGCCCGCGATGTCCAGCACGTCATCGACGATCTGGAACGCAAGGCCCAAGTCCTGCCCGTACGCCTCGAGCGCACGCGCCACCGTCTCGTCCACGCCACCCGCCCGCGCCCCGGAGAACAGCGCAGCGCGAAACAGCGCCGCCGTCTTGCCTTCGATCACGGCAAAGTAGGTGGCCTCATCGGCATCGACCTTGCCGCGCCGCCCCAGCTGCAGCGCCTCTGCGACGACCATTTGGCGGATCACGCTGAGCACGTGGTCGATCAGGTCCACCAGACCCGTTTCACGAATCAGCTCGAGGGCTTCCACCAGCAACAAGTCGCCGCCGTAGATGGACGCCGCGTTGCCCCAAATCATGCGTGCGGTCGGGGTGCCGCGCCGCAGCTCGCCCAGATCCACCACGTCGTCGTGCAACAGCGTGGCGTTGTGCACCAGCTCGACGGCGGCAGCGACCTTGCGCGCGTTCTCGCCAAAACCTGTGCCGATGCGCGAGGCAAGCGCGACACACATCGGACGCAGGCGCTTGCCCTCCGCCGAAAGCAAGTGACGGGCGCTGTGGTGGGCGACCGACCGACCGTGCGCGATGCCCGTCAGCAGCGACTCGATCACCGCGATGTCGTCGGCCATTTCCTGACGAATGACCTCGAGCTTGTCGATCAGCTCCAGCGGGTCCTGACCCGCCGCAGTCGACCGGAGCGGCGTCGGACGCGGATCGACCGGCAGGTCGGCGCGCCGCGAGTGCTCGGCGGGAAATGGAAGGGTGCTCACGGGTGCTCCTTGAGGCGACGCAGGCCCTCCAGGGGAAAGCGGACGAGGTCGCCGAAGCCGGTCAGATCGACGCGACGAGACGCGATGAAGGCGTCCAGCGTGGTCTTGGCGAGGAGGATGAAGGCCAGCAGTCGGCGCAATCGGTCGCGCGTGACTTGGGGAACTGAACCGCGGGGAGCCTGATCCAGCAGGGCTTGAGCGCGCTGCAACCGCCCCAACACGGACTCGCCCAGCAGCTTCTCTCGCTGCTCGAAGACCTTGGAAATCATGCGCCAGAAGTCGGTCTCGGCCTCGAAGTAGTCCTTGCGTTCTCCAGGCTTCCACACGCGCTTGACGACGGCCCAACGCTGCAATTCGTGCATCGCCGTATTCACGCCGCCTGCGCTCATCTGCAGGCGCTCGCCGATGACGGCCGCCGGCAAGGGCTCGCCCGCCAGAAAGAGCACGGTCCAGATGCGCCCGAGGCACTTGCGGAAACCCCAGTGCTCGATGATGTCGCCCATCGCGTCGGCGGCGAGCAACTCAGCTTCCAGTCGATAGTTTCTCGGGGCGTCTGGCATCATGGGTGCGGGCGTCTTCTCATCTTTCAGAAAGTTCTGAAACAGGATAGTGCGAGCCTGAGTTTCGGACAAGGGCTCGCCCGGAAACACCGCGTTCACGCTGGGCCCCTGACGCTGTCGAATCGGTCAAGCGCCGGCCAGCCCGCGAACACCGACCAGTCGGGCGGCGCAATCGCCACGAACAGCCCTTCTGCGCTGGCGCACACTCGACCACCCTTCGTTACTTCCGCACGAAGACTCAGCTTTCGGCCCGCGACGGCCTCGACCCACGCGTCGATCGTCACCGTGTCGCCAACGTGCTGCGCCAACCGGAAGTCGGTCGACACCCGAGCGCCCGCCGCCACCCAACCGGCCATCCAGCAGGTCCATCCCATCGCCTCGTCACACAGGGCGGCCACCAGCCCGCCGTGAACGTGCAGCGGCAGCCCCTCGGCGTCGGCACCCCACGTCATCTCGCCGTGCAGTCGCTGCTTTTCACCCGACCACGACCACGCGCCCGACACGTCGGCACGCCCCAAGTGACGGCTGGGCGGCCACGGCAACGGCAGGTCGGCCACGACGGGTCCACCGAAGGGCGGGGGCGCGGACGCGGGCGATGTAGAGGTGGGGGAGGTCATGAGGGGCCGCGAGTCTAGGGCGAATTCCGGGTCACGTCGAGCCGCGGACCGGGACGGCTTGCCCGCAGCGCAATCGGCCCTGACCGCTACAACGTCCGCCCGTGCAAGTCCCGCCCGGCAAGGTCGACTTCAGTTAAAGCATTAGCTTCCCTATCACCATGCAGACCGATGTAATCACTACGCAAGCCACGACAGTATGGCCGGGCCGCGCAAGCCTCGCAGACGGCAGGGTAGATGCCCTGCTCATAGGCCGATGTCTCCATCGCAAACGCCCGCCCGTCCGGCTGCACCACCACCAGCGCCATGCCCGCCGCGTCGAACAGGCCGTCCCACAGCTCGGGCGGCGTCGTGCAAGGCGGCGTGTGCAAGGTGCAAAGCGTCACGCCCTCGCCGTCCGCCACCGCCCGCGCCTGCCGCAACACGGGTGTCAGGTCCGCCAGTCGCGGCACCAGGTCGCGCACCGCGTCGCCGCCCTCGAAGGCCGAAAACAGCCACAGGTTGAAATGCTTCAGCCCCTCGCGCGCATAAGCCTGCACCAACGCCGGAAGCTCGCGAAACGTCCGGGTGGTCAGCAGGACGTCCCCTTCCAGCCGCGCGTCGGTCGCCTGCAGCGCCTGCAGCCCCGCCCGCATCGCCACGTGGGCGCCCGGGGTCTGGTGCAGCTCGTCGTGCAGCGCGGGGTCCAGCGTCCGCAGCAGCAGATTGACCTCCGTCATGCCCGCGGCCGCCGCCTTCTGCGCG
This sequence comes from uncultured Enterobacteriaceae bacterium, assembly GCA_964447285.1. Taxonomy (GTDB): domain Bacteria; phylum Myxococcota_A; class UBA9042; order UBA9042; family UBA9042; genus CAJBNH01. Next base: position 23,739 of record CAYURO010000010.1, read on the forward strand.
AAAGCCGGATAGGCAAACAGCATGCCGTTGGTCTGTACCTTGGTGCGCCGATAGCCCAACTGCCGCGCGGCACGCAGGGTCGCCAGAAAGTCCCGTCGCAGCGTCGGCTCGCCGCCGCCCAGCCAAAGGTGTTCCGCGCCCTGCCGCCGCCCCCGCTGCAGCCAAGCCAGCACGTCCGCAGGCGCCATCTGGTCACTTGAAGCAGCACTACACGCTTGACACCCGATGCATCTGCAATTGCAAGCATAACCAGCGGCAAGCTCAAGCCACTTCATGGACTTCCCTCGTCCCGAACCTGCGTCACGTCGTCCATCGCCGGGTCCGTGACCTGCTCGCCCCGCAGCTCTGCCGCGTCCATCCACCCGCCCTGCGTCGGCCTGGGCACCGCGCTCACCCGCTCAACCAACGTCTGGCGCCAAGCGTCGCCCGGCACCATGCGCCCCAGAACCGCCGCCACCAGGTCGCCATTCGCCGGTCGGTCCTGCGCGGCATGGCGCAACAGCGCTTGCAGCAGGGTGTTCAGCTCATCGGCCACTGCACCCGGCAGACCCGGCACCGACTCAAACCGCGCCGCCTGGATACGCCCCAGCGTGTCGTGACGGTCGCTGCCGGCGAACGGCGGGCGCCCCGTCAGCATCTCGACCAGCACCGAACCCAGCGCAAACAGGTCGCTTCGGCCGTCAATCGGCCCCCCGGCGATCTGTTCCGGCGACAGGTAGGCCCACTTGCCCCGCAACCCTTGCCCATGCGTCGTCTGCGCCATGCCCGCGACCCGCGCGATGCCAAAATCCAGCAGGTGGACCAGACCTTGTGCCGTGCACTGCACGTTGGCGGGCGACACGTCGCGGTGGACGATGCCCTCGCGGTGCGCGGCGGCCAACCCCTCGGCCATGCGACCCGCCACCCCCAGGGCCACCGGCACCGGCAGCGGTTGCACCGGCGCGTCGTCCTGCGGGTCGGGCACCAGCACCCGGCGCAGGCTGACACCGTCCAGCAGCGGCATCACCAGAAACGGCAGGCCGTTGGTCTCGCCATGGTCCAGCAGGCGCACCACGGCCGGGTGGTCGATGCGGTCCAACGCCCCGATCTCACGCAAGAACAGTTGGACCAGCGACGGGTCTTCGGCCAGCGGCGGCAGCATCCGCTTCAACGCCACCTCAGGGTCGCCGGGTCGCCTGCCCCGCCGCACGGCGCGGAAGATCTCGGCCGTGCCGCCCACGCCAATGCGCTGCAACAACAGATAGTCGCCAAACGGGATGGGACGCGCGGGCGTTTGGGCCATGTCAGGACACCGTGTGGCCGCGCAGGCGGTTGTAGAGGGTGCTGCGGTCGATGCCCAAGCTCTCAGCCGCCTGCCGCTTGTTGCCGCCCAGGGCCGCGACGCGGGCGCGGATCACCGCCGACTCGATCTCTTCCAAGCTCGCCGTCATCAGCCAACCGTGCGGCAACACGCCGGGATCCTGCGGGTTCGGAGCCTCGGTCGGCGTCGCCCGCTCGCGGGTCAGCAGCGGTTCCACGTCCGCGACGTCCAGTGTGGTGCCATTGGCGAACAGACACGCGGACTTCAACAGCGTTTCCAGCTGCCGCACGTTGCCCGGCCACGGGTGCTGGCGCAGGCGGGACAGCGCGGCGGCAGAGACGCGCTCGACCTGCCCCACATGCGCCTTGCGATTCTCAGCCAGAAAATGCTCGACCAGCAGGGGCAGGTCCTCGACCCGCTCGCGCAGGGCCGGCACCTCCAACTCCACGACTCGCAAGCGATACATCAGGTCTTCCCGGAACGTACCCGCCTCGACCATCAGGGCCAGGTTGCGGTGCGTCGCCGCCACCACCCGCACGTCGACCTTGCGCACCGACGAATCGCCCACGCGCTGGATCTCGCCGGTCTGCAACACGCGCAGCAGCTTGACCTGCATGTCCAGCGGCATGTCGCCGACCTCGTCCAGCAGCAGCGTTCCGCAGTGCGCCGACTCGAACAGACCACGGCGGTCGACGGTCGCGCCGGTAAACGAGCCGCGGACGTGGCCAAACAGCTCGGATTCCAGCAGGTTGCTGGGCAGCGCGCCGCAGTTCACCGCGACGAACGGCCCACGCTTGCGCTTGCCGGTGAAGTGGATCGCGCGGGCGACCAGCTCTTTGCCCGTCCCGCTCTCGCCCAGAATCAGCACGGGGAAGTCGTGGTCGCGCACGCGGTCCATCAAACGGAACAGCTTGTACATGCGGGGACTTTCGCCACGAATCTGCGAGTAGTCGCTGCGACGGGCCAGCTCGGCACGCTGGGCGGCCAGATCCTCGCGGGCGTCGTCCAAGGCGCTGGCGACGTCGGCCAACTGCACGCGCAGCTGGGCGTTCAGCTGCTCGACCTCCGCGCGACTGCGCGCCAGGGCTTCGGCGGTGGCCCGCTCGTGGGCAATCAGGCGCGCCGACTGGATGGCGATGGCCGCCTGGTCTGCCAAGGCCTCGAGCACCCCTGCGTGGTCTTGGGTAAAGGCACCGGAAGTAAAGCGATTATCGACATATAGCACGCCGATGGTGCGCCCCTGCCAGCCCAACGGCACGCACAGGATCGACCGCAGGCTGCCCGCGTGGATACTTGCCTGGTCCGCAAAACGCTCGTCGGCCTGCGCGTCGGTCGACAGCACCCGGTCGCCGGAATTGAACACCCGCAACGCGATGGATTGACTCAGCTTGTGCGCCGGCTTGCGCAGGTTCTCGCGGTCCAGGTTGCGCGCGATGGCCACCCGCAGCTCAGGCTTGCTGGGCCTGCTACTCGACGGCGCGTCACTCTCGGTCTCTGCCGCGTCGTCCAGCAGCAGGAACCCGCGCTCCGCCCCGGTCAGCAACACCGCGGCATCCATCACGATCTCCAGCAGGTGGCCCAGATCGCGCTCTGTCCCCAGCCGCCGGTTGATGGCCAACACCGCCTGCAGCGCCGCACTCGAACCACTGGCCGCCGCCAACGACGCACCGCCCGTGAACTCAGGCAACCCCGCCAACAGCCTCAGCATCATGCGCATTTGCGCGTGAGCCGCCGCCCGCTCGAAGCCCAGCCGCTCCGTCGCGGCCAGCGTTGCACCCATGCGGTCCAGCCGGGCCAGCTGGTCGCGCGCCACGGTCCTTGCGCCTGCCAAATCGCCGCCCCAAGCCAGCACGCGTGCGTGCTCAGCCGCCAGCGCGATTTGAAGTAAGGGCTTGGAAGTAGGCGCCAATTGCCGCGCCGCCGCCAGCGTTTCGCGCGCTTCGGCCAGCGCCGTCGCCACCGGCACCGCCTGGGCACCCGCCACGCGACCGTCGACCTGCACCGCCGCCAGCAAACCCAGCGCCCGCGCCTGCAGCTCGGGGCTGTGCAGACTCGCCGCCTCATCGCCGACCTGGACCGCCAGCTCGCGTGCCCGCTCGGGCTCGTCGTGGGCCAGGTGCAAGTACCCGCGCTCCAACTGGATCTCCAGCAGCTCGCTCTGTGCGCCCGCATCGCGCAGGGTCTGCTCCGCCCGGTCCAGGTGCGCTGCCGCCGACGTCAGGTGCCCGCGCCGCCGGTCCAGCTCGGCCAGCACGCAGCGCACGTTGCCCTCCAGATACGCGTTGCCTGCCTGCTGCAGGGCCTCCAACGCCGCCGCCAGATCCGCCGCCGCCCGCTCGTCACAGCCCAACAGTGCCAGCAAATTCCCGCGGTTGTTCAGCGCGCGTGACAGGGCTCCCGTGTTGCCCAGCTGCTGCGCCGACGTCACCACGCGGTCATAGCCTTCCAACGCCCGCCCGGGGTCGCCCGCTTCGTGGTCCAGCACCGCCGCGTTCATGCCCATGTTCAGTGCCCTCGGACGGTCACCCGCCTGCTCTGCCAAATGCCGAGCGCGATCATAGTGTTCCCTCGCCTGCACCAGGTACCCGCGCCGATGCGCCACCAACCCGCGCCCCCCCGTTGCTGCCGCCTGCAGGGTCGGGTCACCGCCGTCGACCAGTTGGGCAAACACGGCGTCAGCTGCGTCCAGATCGCCTGCGTAGTACAGGCCCAGACCCGCCAGATAGTCGAATACAGGCAGGGACTTGGGAGCGTCGATCGCGGCATTGGCGCGGCCCTGCGCGACTGCCTCGCCTGCCGCCGCCCGGTCGCCCTGCCACGTCGCCGCAAAGGCACGCCAAACCCGCGCCCGACCTCGCGATCCCTCTCCGCCGGTCGGGTCGTCCGTCGACAACAGCTGCTCTGCCAAGTCGCGACACTTGGGATAGTCACCGCGGCGAAAGGCGCCCTCGGCGGTTGCCAGCAGCACCTCAGGGTTGTGGCGTTGGACGGGCGTGGCGTGTTCCAAGTCCGCGTCCACTTGCGCAAATTGCCCCAACGCCACCCGGGCCCGCAGCAGCGCCGCCAGTACCGCACTCGTCTCTGCGTCCTTCTGGTCGCCCTGCGCGCCGCGCCAACCCACGGCCAGCTCGACCGCCCGCTGCGTCTCGCCCCGGTCCAGCATGCGCCGCAACACCGGCACGACCGTCGCTCCGCGCGGACGCATCGGCCCACCCCACTCGGCCGCCAGCACCTCGCAGCGCACCGCCTCATCGGGGTCCGCGTTTTGCAGCGCGGTCGCGCGCACCAATGCTGCGTGCGACACCGCTTTGGGAGGCAAATGCTCAAGCAGGAACCGTCGCGCCCCCTCTCCCGCTAACGTCCACCCGCCGCCGGAGTCCTGACGGACCAGCGCCAACCTGGCGAACTCTTTGGGATGTTTCAGAGCTTGTACGCGGCCGTCACCCGGCACCCAGCGCCCCGCGACTACCAAGTGCCCCAGCACGTCCACGTCGTCGCCCACCGGCAGCTCGAAGTGATGACGCCGCTGCATCGCCTCGTGCAGCGTCTGTTCGACGTCGGCATCGGTCCCCGCCGGCTCGACGCGGTCGGCAAACGTCCGCACGGCACCCGCGCGCAGCAACGCCGCGGCCAAGTCCAGCAGTCCTGCACGCAGGCCACCCGTCGCCGCCAGGATCCGCGCCACCACCGCTGCATCCCAAGTCCGCCCACCGCTTGGGGCTTGCAGCACGGCTGCCAGCTCGTCCACGGTTGCAGGTGGCAGCCGCCACGCCGTCCCAGCGGCGCCGACGGGCAGGTCCACCGCAGCCACCGCCAGCGCAGCCAGACGCGTCGGGCCTTGCGCCTCGTCGTGACCGGCCAGCGCCTGCTGCCACGCCTCGGGCAGCTGCTCCAGCCCATCGACTGCCACCACCGCATCGGGTCCCAGCTGCTCCCGCAGCTTGTGAAACTGACGCCGCAACCGCGCGACGGCGGCTCCCGTCCGGTCGCCCAACGCGCCCAAGTCCGGCGCCGGTTCCGCTTCGTCGTCCTCCTGGGCCACGGCCCCCAGCAGGTAGACGCACCGCCGACCCGCATCCCGGGCTTGCTCGACCAGCCCTGCGAGCGCCCCTGTGCGCCCTGACCCATGCGGTCCCACCAGCCACTGCGTCTGCCCTGCTGTCGCGGTCGGCCCATCATCCGCCAAACGCCACCGCCAGGGCCGCCGCGCCAGAGCCTCGAGATCCTGAGCCAAAGCCTGACCTTCCGCAGACTCGCCGCCGGGCAGCGCAGACCACTGACGCAACGCTGGCTCGGCGCCGTCTGGGCGATGGTCTCGGTCGGCCGCCAGCCACGTCGCCAGCACCGCCAGCACCCGCAGTTTGTCCTTCGCGTTCGGCCCCTTCAGGGTGGGCAAGATCGGCCGGGCCCCCGCTTCGGGCAACAGCGCGGGGTAGTCCGCATAAGGCGCCGGCAGCCCCCAGCTGGTCCAGACCGACATTGCCAAGGAAAACAGGTCGTCGCGCGGGTCGGCCACCATGCCACGCAGCCGGTCGGGCGCCGCAAACGTCAGGCGCCCAGGGCCGCGAACCGTCGTTCCCGGACGCTGCACGAGCCCCAAGTCCAGCAGGGAGACCGCCGCGCCCTCTGCCGTGACGTCCAGCAGGATGTTGCCAGGGTGCAGGTCGCCATGGACCAGATGGGCTGCGTGCAACGCCGCAAGTCCACGCAGGATCTGCCGGACGACCTCGCACACCAAGGCCACCGGAGCGTCGTCCAGCGCACGGTCCAGCGGCGCACCGGGACGCCGGAGCATGACCAAGCGAGGCGGCTCGGTTCCGTGGGCGTCCTGCCAAGCGACCGGTTGCGGCAGCAGCGGCGAGGGCACGTCGTAAAGCGCCAGCCACTCCGTCCGCAGCGCAGATTCCTGCCCGGGTTCAGGGACCTTGACGACGAAGCGTGACTCTCTTTCGCCCCGAAGGCGTGCCGACCAGACGGTGCCGCCGCCTCCCCCGCCGATGCGGTCGAGGACCTCGAGGTCAAGTACGGTGGCAGCAAGGGGATCGCGCGACATGGTGGGTTCCCTCCACATGTCGGAACTTTCTACATGGTGTGGAAGAATTCGACAACCGCGACTGGTCGGTCGAAGCGCCGTTGCCGTACGGACCGGTGCGAGCGGGACGTCAACCACCGTACCAGTAGCAGCCGCCGTTCCAGCAGAAGTAGTCAAAGCCGTTGCACAAGGTCCCGTTGGCCACGACCTGATTCGTGCACCCGGTCGTCACGTTGCAGCTGTCGGTCGTGCACGGGTTGGTGTCGTTGCAGTTCTTCGTTGTGCCCTTGCAGACAAGGCCGGTGCACGCGTCGTTGATGGTGCAAGCACTCTTGTCGTCGCAGCCGACGGTGTTGGGCGTGAAGACGCAGGCGCCGGTGGCGGGATTGCACGCATCGTTGCTGCATAGATTGTTGTCGTTGCAAACCACGGTCTTGCCGGCGCACACCCCGTTGTTGCACACGTCATCCGCCGTACAGGCCTTGCCGTCGTTGCACACGTTCGTGGTGTTCACGAACAGGCACCCGCCGGCCGGGAAGCAAAGGTCGTCGGTGCACGCGTTGCCGTCCGAGCACGGGACGTCCACGCCCTTGCACACGCCGCCGCCACACACGTCGTCCTTGGTGCACACGCTGCCGTCGTCGCACGGAGCGGTGTTGAACGGAAATACGCAACCTGACAGCGGGTTGCACGTCTGGTCGGTGCACACCTTGTCGTCCGCGCACGTCACGGGCTCGCCTGCACACGACCCGGCAGCACACGTGTCGTTGCTGGTGCACTGGCTGGCGTCGTCGCAAGGCAGCTTGTTGGGCACAGTCACGCAACCCAGCTTGGGGTCGCACGAATCGTCCGTGCACGAGTTGCTGTCGCCACAGGCCTTGGACCCAACGCCCGGCTGGCACGTGGACTGGCCGCAGGTGTCGCCCAGCGTGCAGGCGTTGTCGTCGTCGCAGGGGACTTGGTTGGGGGTGGCGACGCAGGCTCCGGTCTCGGAAACGCAAGTGTCCGCAGTGCAAAGGATGCCGTCATCACATGACTTGTCGGTTCCGGCCTGACAGGCGGCATTCTGGCAGAAGTCGTTCAACGTACAGGCGTTTCCGTCAGAGCAGACGCCGGGAATTCCGGCCGCCGCGCACTCGCCCGACAACAGGCAGGTGTCCTGCGTGCATACGTTCGCGTCGTCGCAGACCTTGGGCGTGCCCTTGCAAACGGTGTTGGCGCAGGTGTCCGCAACCGTGCACGCGTCGCCGTCGTCACAGGGCAGCACGTTGGCGGTGAACGAGCAGCCGGCCATCGGCACGCACGCATCGTCGGTGCAAGGGTTGGCGTCGTCGCACCCCTGCTCGCTGCCGCCGGAGCAGTCGCCCTTGGTGCAGAACGTGTCGAGCGAGCACGGGTCGCCATCGTCGCAAGGCTTGGTTTCCTCAATCGAATACAGCTGGCACTGCCCGGCGATACAGGCGACGGCACGGCAAGGACCCAGCGATGCGGGCGTCCACAAGCCCTGGCACTCCAGAGACTTCTTGCAGCCGAGTGCAGTGTCCCCCGGCACGTCCGCGACATCGACCTCCACAACGTCCATTGCGTCGGGGCCCACGTCGGACACCGCGTCCGGAACCGTATCCGGCACATCCTGCACATCGTCAGGCAGTTGGGTATCCACGTCGGCGTCCGCGAGGTCCGGCAGGTCCGGCGTGTCCGCGTCGGGTTCAACCTGCTGGTCCGGAAGCGCGACGTCGGCGTCCGGAAGGTCGGCGGGGACGTCGAGGAAGGTCTCCGCAACCGAGTCGATTTCCCCGTCAGGGGCGACCCCGTCCACAGACGTAAACTGGTCCTCGGTGGGCAACGGCTGCGTGCAGGCCGCCATCAACCCCACCAAGAACAGCAGCCACCCGCTTCGAAGCCGCATGGTTGGTCTCCGGGACCGCGCGGGTGGGCGGAGAGATTCCGCCCTGACACGCCTCGCGCCGATTCCATGGCGGCGGACCATACTGCCAAGGGTGCTGAGTCTCAAGGAACAGGGACTGCTTGTCGCGGCACATTGGGGTCTTGAAGACTGAAGGGTGTTTGCAGGTTGCGACGATCGCGCGGGTCAGCCCCACGCGCATTCCTTACACTTCTTCACACTCACAATTCCTCATCTTTTCGCGTCCCATCAGCCCAAGCATTGACCTGATTCCTTTCTGTTCGCCTCCGCGGGGTCTCGTCGCTTGCCGGCCTGCCTGACACCCCGCTACGGTCCAAATGGGTCCGTCGCGTTCACCCTTCTTCACATCGGCTGCACCCACGGTCTCCGACAACAAGGACTGCCATGAGAAAGCCCCCCATGTACGCCATGCTCGTGCCCTCTCTCTTGGGATTGGCGGTTCTCCTCTGCGCAAGCGTCGCAGCCGCATCGGTTCCATCCACCACGCAGATGGAAGGCGTGCTGACTTCGGTGGGCGGGGGTCCCGTGGCCGATGGCGATTACGCGGTCACCTTCGCCGTCTACGCAACGGAGACAGCCGTCGACCCGACTTGGTCCGAGGGACCGGTTGCCCTCACGGTCAAGGACGGTGCCTTCAACCACCTCCTTGGCTCCAAGGTCGCCTTCGACAGCGCAAAGGTTACTGGCAGCCTGTGGATCGGCATCAAGGTCGGCAACGACCCTGAACTACCGCGCCGGCCGCTTGCGGGCTCGTTCTTCGCCGTTCGGGCAGCAATGGCCGAGGGGCTGGACTGTTCAGGCTGCATCGGTCCTGGTCAGGTGTCGGCAGCGCTGCTCGAGCCCTACGCCAAGACTCAGGCCCTGGCCAAGGTCGCGTTCTCCGGTGCGTATGCGGATCTGGTCGGCGGCCCCGACCTGTCGCCGTACGCCAAGTCCGCCGCTCTGGCCGACGTTGCGACCACTGGCGCGTATGCCGATCTGGTGGGTACTCCCGCCTATGCCAAGGTCGCCTCGACAGGCGCGTACGCAGACCTGGCCAACACGCCCGTGGTGCCCAAGGTTGGTGCATCGTGCGGAACTGGTCTGGTCATCAAGGGTTTCCTCGCCGACGGCGCGTACGAATGTGTCAAGGCGATGGACCCGACCGCCCTGCCCGCGGATGGCATCGACGAGATCAGCAACGGCCTGCTGAAGAACCAGTACGTCGACTCGATCCCAGGCAAGGCCGGAGTCGCCATCCCCGACCATAACCCTGTGGGCGTCTCCGACGTGCTCGACTTTCCGGACATCGGCCTCGCGCAGAAGCTGGGCGTGTCGGTCAACCTAACGAACTCCAAGATCGGCACGCTCGTCGTCTCGATCATCGACCCCAACTCGGTCGAGTACGTGCTGCACTCCAAGACCGGCACCGGCACCGTGCTGAAGACCACCTATCCCGACCCGACCAAGGCCGTGTCCGGTGACCTGACGACGTGGGTTGGCAAGAACCCCAAGGGCAAGTGGTACTTGAAGGTGATCGACAACGACTACTTCAACAACGGGACCGACGGCGCAATTACCTCGTGGTCGGTCGACGTCCAGACCTTGTCGAGCAAGAAAATCAGCGTCGTCGGCGCCTTCATCGTCGATGGGACCAGCACGCTGACAGGCAAGGTGACAGCAGCCGGCGGCGTCGAATCCACCGGCCTGGTACAGGCGACGGGAGGACTGGCCCTCGGCACCCCGACCACGTGCCTGGCAGGCAACAAGGGAACCCTGCGCTGGGCCGTCACCGCCGGTCTGCAGGCCTGCAACGGCACAACCTGGGTGGCCGCCCTGCCCCGGCCGGTCATCTACCAAGGGCGCTGCGGGACGAATGCCGCAGGCGGCGTGTTCTACTACTGCCTCAACTCCGAGATCCGCAACACGGCTGCCGACTACCTGACGATCGAGGTGACCAACAGCGCCACCTCGACCGTCAACACCGTCGGGCGCATTACCGCCAAGATCCCGGGGTATTACCGCTTCAATTTCAACCAGGCCGGGTCGGGTTACCTCACCTACTGGTACATGTACAAGAACGGCGCCCCGATCGCTTATGGCTACGACAACCGCTACACGGGCACTGCCGTCACGCACGACACCGGTAGCCGCATCGAGTACCTGGCCGCCGGGGAGTACTTCAACTTGCGCATGTACGGGTCGACCGCTGCGTGGAATCAGGATGCGTACCTTGAGGTCCAGTACTTGGGTCAGGATTGGTAGCTCGCCCTACCCTTGCCGCAACGCCCACGACCGCAGCTCTGACAGCGCCAAGTGGGCCACCGACAGCTTGAAGCGACTGCGGTCGATCCCCACGTAACGCACTCTCCGCACAACCGTACCGTCGGGCCCCGCCACCGCGACGAAGACGGTGCCGACCGGCTTGGCGTCCGTGCCTCCAGCGGGTCCGGCGATGCCAGTCGTGGCCACCGCGACGGTGGCGCCGCTGCGGTTTCGCACGCCTTCGGCCATCTCGCGGGCGGTTTGCTCGCTGACGGCGCCGTGAGCCTCCAGAGTGCTCGCCGCAACACCCAGAAATTCCCGTTTGGCATCATCGGCATAGGTCACAGCGTCGATCAGCAACGTCGCGCTTGCCCCGGGCACTTCCGTCAGCAGGTGGCCGATCAGCCCCCCTGTGCAAGACTCCGCCACCGCCAACGTCGCTCCCCGCACCGCAAGGGCTCGCAGCGTCGCAGCTGCGTGGGTGTCGTCGCGCCGCTCGCTATAGATCCGCGTCCCCAAGGCCTCGCGGACATGTGTCAGCAGGGCCGCGAAGTCCTCAGAGTCGCCGCGCGGGGCCAGCATCAAGCGAATCTCGGGCCAGCTGGGCAGCGAGCGCATGGTGGCGGCGGACCAATGCGGCAGCCGCGACAACAGCACCTGCAGGTCGCTCTCGGGGATACCCAACAGACGAAACGTTGCCTCGTGCCGATGCACGGTCGCAAGCCCGCTTCGCTGCAGCAGATCGTCCAGGTGGTCGTCCAACATGGCCGCGAACTCGCGCGGCACGCCGGGAAGACAAGCGATGCGCGCTGCGCCGTGGACCAGCGCAAAGCCCGGCGCGGTGCCGTGCAGGTTGGCCAACACCTCGGCACCTTGCGGAAAGTCGGCCTGCCGGTGGTTCGCCTCGGCCATCGTCCGCCCGCGCGTCTGGTACCACGCCCGCAGGCCGTCAAGGACGGACTCGTCGCGTACGACCTCGACCCCCACCGCCTGCGCCACCGCTGCCCGTGTGAAGTCGTCGTCCGTGGGACCCAGGCCGCCACTGATGACGACAAGCGTCGGCGCTCGACACAAGTCTTGAAGCGCACTCGCGATTGTCTCGAAGTCGTCGCGAAGGACCCGGACTTGGTCCAACCGCACACCGCGCACGCTCAAACGGTCGGACAAGACCGCACCGTTGCCCTCACGCGACTCGCCGCGCAAGAGTTCGTCGCCGATGGCCAAGAAGACGATGCGCACGCCGGAGCCCTCGCAAGGGAGTTGCGCGTGCAAGGTGACAGAACCGGCCCCGCGACACCAGAGCGGCAAGCTCCTGGCAGCGACGGGAGGCCCGACTACAGGATCGTGATGGTCTTGATGTAGTCGAGCTGCGGGAAGTCCTTCTTCATGTACGCGTTGCCTTCCATCTGCACGCGCATCTGATCGGGACCGCCGCCCTGGGGCGCGCCCTCGCCGTAGCCGCTGTAGAGCTTGTCGACGATGTCCAGGCCCTCGACCACCTCACCGACGGGCGAGAAGCCCATGCGGTCCAAGTTGGCGTTGTCGACCAGGTTGATGAAGAACTGGTTGCTGCGGCTGTTGGGACCGCGGGTGGCGAACGTCAGGCGGCCGCGCTTGTTCGACTGCGTGACGGGATCGTCCTGGATAATCGAGTCGCGCCAGATCGCGCTGATCGCCGGGTCGCCGTGGATACCGAACTGCGCCATGAAGCCGGAGACGACGCGGAAGACCGCGATGTCCTGGAAGTAGCCGATCTTGACCAGATTGTAGAAGCGGTCGGCGCCACGGGGGGCCCACTCGCGGTTGACCAGGACGACGAACGCGCCCTTGGTGGTGTCGAACTTGGCCTTGAACGTGGCCGGCGCCTGCGCGATCGCCTGGGCCGGATCCTTCAGGGCGGGGTTGGCCTCAGCGGCGGGAGCGACGGGAGTGGCCTCCACAGGGGCGGCGACCGGGGTAACCTCAGCAGGTGCAGCGGTTTCCGTGACAGGGGCCGGGGCCTCGACGGCGGGCTCGACGGCGGGCGTCGGCTCGGCAACCACGGGCTTCTCTTCTTTCTTGCAGGCCGCAGCACCGACGGCCACAACGGCCAAAGCGACAAGGAACATACGAGAAACGTTCATCTTATTCTCCAGTGAGTGGGCCGCAGGGGCACGCGACAGGGCGGCGGTGCGGCAAAGCGGCGCGCGGAGATAGCCGAAATCACGACCGACCGCAACAGGCCGCGTCCGACTTGACAGCCGTGGCCACCTCTGTTGCCGTTGCCGGGTCGGGTCGTCCGTCACAACTGCGTCAAAGGGGGGATACTGCCATGCGTTTCGCTCGCAACTCGTACCGCTTCGTTCTGGGTCTCGCCACGGTTGGCGTCCTGCTGGCTGCTGTTGCGTGCCAACCGAAGGAGGCTCCGGCACCGGCCGCCGAACCCGCTGCTGCAGCCGACCCCGCGCCGGCCGCCGCGCCAGCTCCGGCAGTCGAAGCGGCCCCTGCCCCAACTCCAGTTCCCGCTGTTGAACCGGTCCCGGCACCCGCTGCCGAACCCGCCCCCGCTGCGGCCGCCGAGCCTGCGCCCGCCGCCGAACCCGCGCCTGCCGCTGCTGCCGCTGCCGAACCGGCTGCCAAACCTGCTGTAATTCCTGGGGCAGCGCCTGCCAAGCCCGCGGTCGGCAGGCCCACCCCGGCGCCCGTTGCCGCTGCCGCACCCGCACCCGCGAAGGTGGCGCCGGCCCCCGACCCGGCCCCCGCGCCGGCCAAGGTGGTTGCGGCGCCGACGCCTGCTCCGGCCCCGACGCCTTCGCCTGCCGCTGAACCGGCCAAACCGACCGATCCGCCCGCCGCCGCCGCCGCTGGGGGGCACAAGGAAGCAACCGGCAAGGTGGTGTCGATCGCTGGCGCCAAGGCCAAGAAGCCCGCAGTTCCCTTCCACCACGACTTCCACAAGGGCAAGGATGGTCTGGGGATCTCGTGCAAGACCTGCCACCACGCGGTGGACGGCGCCAAGGTCGAGAAGGCGTGCACCGACTGCCACAAGAACGACAGCGTGGACCTGCCGACCGCCGAAGACGCCTTCCACGACACGTGCCGCACCTGTCACAAGAAGCAGATGGCCAAGGACCCGACCTTGAAGGCACCGACCTCGTGCAAGGGCTGCCACGCCGGTTAGGAGCGACATTTTCTCTGACCGGGCATTTTTCGTGAGGCTGACGGTGAGGGAGAGCGCGGGTTACGGCGCCAGCACCCAGCCACCCTTGCGGTCAATCAGACCGGGCTTGCCATCGACATCGACCGTCGCCAGCCCGGCCAGGAATGGCCCCGCAGCCTCAAAGCTTAGTGGAATCGGGATGTTGCCAGCACGGTCGATGTAGCCCCATGCGCCGTTCAGACGGACTGCGGCCAGCCCTTCCGAGAATTCGCCCGCCGTGTCGAACCGCGGTGCGATGACGACCTGACCTTGCGGTCCGACCCAGCCCCAGCCCGCGTCGCTTTGCACGGCTGCGTAACCTTCCGAAAACCTTCGGGCGTTCGACCACACGGCGGCCACGACCAGCTTGCCTGCGCGGTCGATGTAGCCCCAGCGGTCTCCAGCGAGGACGGCAGCGAAGCCTTCCGCGAAGTCACCGGCGTCGGGGTAGCAGCCGGCCGCGGCTGGGCGCCCCTCGCGGTCGATGAAGCACATCTGGTCACCGTCCGTCACGCGCGCCAGGCCCTCGTGGAACGACCAGACATCCTCCCAAGTGGCTTGAATCACCCAAGAACCGGTGGTGTCGATGAAGCCCCACCGCTGCCCGTCACGGGCCGGAGCCAAGTCGTCCTGGAACGGTCGCAGGTCGTCAAACACCAGCGGCACCGCCACCTCACCGTCACGACCAATGGCACCCGCCTTGCCGTCGCGCATGACGACCGCCAGACCGTCGGAGAACGGGTGGGCGTCGTCGAATGCCGGCGGGACCGTCCACGTGCCGGTCAAGTTCAAGTAACCCCAAGCGTCGCCTGCACGTGCGGCGGCCAGGCCCTCGCGGAACGGTTGTGCGTCGGCAAAGGTTGCGGGGATGACAAGGCGCCCGGTGCGGTCGATGAAACCGACCAAACCGTCGCGGCGCACCGGAAAGGCCACGAGCGGCGCGGTGACTGAGTGGGCCATGGTTGCGTCCAGGTGGGGGCTATACGAACCAGAGCTTCAACGCCTGACTTGGGTACCAGTTGCCGTCCGAGAGCTGCATGCCATCGAAGATGTCGACGTGACCGGTGCCCGAGAACGTGAAGATCTTGTCGAAGGCGACGATGCCGCGCTTGCTGGCGACCAGAGGCTGAATTTCCTCGTCGAACGTCTTCTGGAACTGCGCAGCATTGGCGAACCGTCCGCGGGCCGGGAACTCGGCGTGGGGCTTGCCGGCGTGGAACTCCAGGAAAGTCCACATCTCCTTGGCCGCCAACAGGTAGTACCAGCCGGTCTTCTTGCTGAAAGGCACGCGGCCCGGGTCGATGCCGGCAGCCTTGGCCTTCTCTCGGGTGATCGTCAGCGGGCCGCCCAGCTTGTTCAGCATGATGCTGAGGCGAATCGCGCACGTGTTGCTGTACGTGTCCGGATTCCACCCTTGCTGCACCTGCAGGTCGCCGCTGTCGGTGTTTTGCGTACCGTCGGTCTGGTAGTTGTGCGGGTGCGCGTCCCACATCTTCTGGAAGTCCTCGGGCAGCCCACCGTTGCTGCTTCCCGGCGGCGCCTGCTGCGGACCGTTGCCGCCTTGGGCCTGCGCTGGTGTGGCGGGGCCAGGCTGCGTCGTCGGCGGGCGCGGCGTCTGTCCACTCGGTGCGGGGGCAGTCGCCGGCGTGGTCGTACCGGGCGAGGGCGGCGACACGGCGGACTGACGGTCCATCGCGCCCAAGGTGTCCTTGCCGACCACCGCGTCGGGATTCAGGCCATGCGAGGCCTGCCAGCTGCGCACCGCCTTGGTCGTCGCATCCCCCCACACGCCGTCGGCACCGCTGCGCCCTACCTGAATCCCCTGGCCCAGCAGGAAGTTCTGCAACGCACGAACAGATGGTCCGCGGGCCCCCTGCTTCAGGGTACCCTGCCCGGCCGCCACGGCCTCAAGCACGTGGTCGCCAGAGAACAGCGGCTGCGTCAGGGCTCCACCGCCTGGGGCGGCTGGCGGCACCGGCGTCTGGGCAACTTGCCCCGCGTCCTGCTGGGGCGTAGTTCCCGGGCGCGGTCGCTGCCCCTGCTGCGGGGTGTGCTGCGGAGTCGGTTGTGGCGTAGGCATATTGGGTTACCTGTGGCACGCGGAAAGGAGGGCGCGTGGCAGCTGCTATCCTAGGCGGTCTCGCGCTCTCGACGAAACAAACGTTGCGGCGTGCGGTGCATCCAGACCCCATCCAGCGGACGCTCAAGGTCCGAAATCAAGCAGTGACCCTTCAGTGCCGTCGAGCCGCGCCACCGTCCACGGCGGTCAGGCGCCCTTTCGGCGGAACACGTCGGTCTTCAGACTCGACACGCGATCCAGAAACAACAGGCCGTCCAAGTGGTCGAGCTCATGCTGGATCGCTACGGCCTCGAAACCGCGCGCCTCAAGTTGCCGCACGCCTCCTTGCAGGTCACTGTATTCCAAGGTGATCTCGCAGGCGCGGGCCACGTTGCCGGTGTAGTCGGGCACGCTCATGCAGCCCTCTCGAAAGACCTGCTGGCCTTGGCGCTCGACGATGCGCGGGTTCACCAGCAACAGGCGGCCGTGGTGGTCGTCCTTGCCCAGCTTGGACTTCGACACGTCGACGATGACCACGCGCCGGGTGTCACCGATCTGCGACGCCGCCACGCCGACCGAGTGCCCCGACGCAACCATCGTGTCCTCGAGGTCCTGCGCCAGCGCGGCCAGATCGGCGTCGAACACCGTCACGGCCTCGCACACGACCTTGAGGATCGGGTCGGGATAGACACGGATGGGGCGAACGGCCATGCGCTAGAGTTCCACCGGGGTGATCGAGCGCACGGACAGATCGACGTGCAGGTCGCGACCCAGCTGCTGCAGGTCTTGCGCGACGGCGTCGATGGTCACGTCGTCTGGCAAAACACCTTCCAGCATCATGACATACACCGGACTCTCCGCCGTGCCGACCAGCTTGGTGTTCATGTCCGTCACGTTGATGCGCCGGGCCGCCAGCTCTTGCGTGACGCGGTAGACGATGCCGGGCTGGTCAGCGCCGTAGACCGAGACCAAACACAGCTCTCCCCGCAGGCGTGGCGACTGCTCACCACCCGGCAGCAGCGCACGCAGCACCACGGCGAGGTCGTCGTCGGCCAGCGCAGAGAACGCGTCGCCGAACCCCGCCACCGTCGCCACCGTGGGGTGCGACACGATGAGGATCATGGCGAATTGTCCACCAAGGATGGTGCAACTGGAGTCGGCAAGGTTGGCGCCGCGCTGGTACAGGATCTGGGTCAGCCGGGCGACGATGCCGGGTCGGTCGCGGCCGATCAGCGTGAGCGCGAAGTGATGCATGGGGCTCCCTGAGGCAAGGACGTCAGGCTAGAGGACTGCCGGCGTTCTCTCAAGACCCAGGACGAAGCACCCGGGCCGTGGATTGACCGCTGAACTGCCGCAGCAACCTCGCATCACCGCTGCAGTTTCACCTGAAGCCAAGCCACGCCGCCGAAGTCGTCTCGGGCCACGACCCAGACGTCTACGGCCTTGCCCGTCGCGACGCCGTCCGACAGCCACTTGTTGTCGGGATAGTCCTGATAGCTGCGCTGCTGGTCGAAGTCGCCTGCGGTCGAGTACCACGCGAACAACACGTCGCCCGTTGCGGTTGCGTCGACGGGAAGGCCCGTTGGGGTCAACTCGGTCCAGTCCGGCGCCAGCGCGACCTCGGCCTTGCCGACGACCTGAGCCGTCTCTCCCGTCAACAAAGCCTTACCCTCTACCTTCAGCAAGTCGATCGCCGGATTGGCGTGAAAGTCCTTGGCGTCCGTGGGGATGGTGAGGCTGCGGTAGCCGATGACACAGTGGTCGCGGTCGGGGCAGCCCTGGGCCAGGAACGCCGTCGCGGTCGCGGGGCACGTGCCGCCGAACGACGCAGCCTCAGCCACGCCGAACAACACCTTGATCTCAGGGGGTCCCTTGGCGCCGGCAATGCTGGACGGGATGCCGCCCACACCAGAGGTACCGCCCGCTCCCGGGTTGGCCTGCTGGTAGGCCGCCAGACCCGCTGCCAGGGTTGTCAGGTGCTCAAAGGACGCGGTCGCCGTCGCCTGCACGCCCAGATCGACCTGCAGCTGCGGGTCCACACAAGCAAACTTGCCGTTCACTGTGGTGGCGAACAGGCACAGCGCCCAGGCGTGGCACAGCTGGGTCTCCGCCGTGACGCCCACGACCTTCGCGTCCAGCACGGTCGAGCTACCGGGCGCACCGGCCAGGTACGGCGGCTCGGCGCGAGCGGCCAGCACGCGTATTCCCTTGACCAGTGACGGCGGGTCGAAGTCGCTGCCGCACCCAGCAAGCGCGACGGCCGTGAGTGTGAGGACGAACAAGGACAGGCGGAATCGGGACATGGCGGGGCTCCTGACACGGCGTGGGCGACGGCGGATCACGCGTCGCGCGGCTTGAACTCCACGACGAAGGGGACACGGTCGACCATGGGCTCGCCGTTGCGGCGGCCGGGCTCGAAGGGACAGCGCTCGAGTGCTTCGCGGGCAGCGCGGTCGAACGGCTCGCCGACACCGCGCAGCACCTTGACGCCCGTCACCCGGCCATCGCGGTCGACCGTCAGCAGCAGCTTGACCTCGACGATGCGGCGCTCGACCAAGGCATCGGCTGGCCACTCGACCGGGCAGGCGTTGCGGGGCACGGCGCGGCGGATCACGTCTTCAGGCCGCACCACCGCGGGCGCGGCGGCCGCCGGAGCTTGGAACGTGCGTGGCGCCTCTGGGGCGTCGGGGGCGTTGCGGCGGTTGCGCTCGTTGGCCTCGACCGCGGGGTCGCCGAACACGTCCTCGTCACCCTTTTCGGCCACGATGCTGCCGCCTCCCTCGTACACCTGCGACAAGACAAGTGGTGCGGGCTCGGACGGCGACGGCGCATCGGCAGGGCTTGGCTTGGTGGACCTGGGCTTGGGGCGGGCCACGGGCTGTGGCGCCTCGGGCTCCGCCTTGACGACTTCAGTCGGTTTGGGCGGTTCGGGCAGCGGGTCCTGGACGACTTCCGGCTTGGGCAGCTCGACGTCGAACTGCACCGTCTTGGCCACGTGGATGTTGGCGGGCTCGGTCGGTGGCGGCTGGCGGTCGAGCGTCATCGCAGCGCCGATGAGCGCCACGTGCGTGCCCACAGCCACCAGCCAAGCGATCTTTTGTTCGCGCGTCACAACCATCTCCAAGTCCTCGTCCTTGCTCCACGTTTGCGGCTAGTCGATGTCCTGGGCCTTGGTATTGACGGCGATGTCGGTCACGCCCTGCAGCCGCAGCAGGTCCATCAGCTGGATCACGCTGCCGTGGGTGGCGTCTCGGTCCGCACTCAGGATGGCCGGCACCTTGGGGTCGGCCTTCGCACGCGAACGGGCCTCGGTCCGCAGCTGGTCGGGGGTCGTGGGCTTGCCGTCCAGAAACAGCTTTCCCTGCTTGTTCAGCACCACCGACAGGGGCCGCGAGGGCTTGGCCTCAGCGCTGGCGGCAGCGGGCAGGTTCACTTCGACCACTTTGGGTGTCTGCATGGCGGCAATGCTGGTGCTGGTCAGCATGAAGATGATCAACAGCACGAGCATGATGTCGACCAGCGGAGTCACGTTGATGTCGGCGACGATGTCGTCTCCGGAGTTCGCGCGGGCGGCCATGGTCTACCTCGTTCGGAATGCAGACGGCTCAGGGTTCGTCAGTTGGGCGACGGTCAGGCGACGCGGCGAAAGGACTGCGAGTTGGCGTCGCCGCGAGGCGCCTCTTGCTTGGTCCACGCCAGCACGATGCCGGCCAGAACGCGGGTGTCCGACTGGGCTTCTTTCACGCGGGTGCGCAGGTAGTTGAACGCGACGACCGCCGGAATGGCGACGAACAAGCCGATGGCGGTGGCCACCAACGCTTCCGAGATGCTGGACATGATCGCCTGGTTGGCAGTCGCGGCGGCAGCACCTGTGGCCAGCTGCAGGTCCGAGAACGCGCCCATGATGCCGATGACGGTGCCCAGCAGGCCGACGAACGGCGCATTCGAGCCGATGGTGCCCAGCCACGCGAGCCGCTGGTCGTACCGCTTGGACTCGGCGGCCTCGCGGGCGCCCATCACTTCTTCGACCGACGCCGAACCGCGGTGCAGTTCCGCCACGCCCGCCAGCGCGACTTGGGCCGCCATGCCCGAATACGGGGCCAGCAGCTTCTCGACGGCCTCGCGCCCCTCGTCCATCGCCTTCAACAGCGGCTGCTGCAGCTTCTCGACCGGCACGCGGTTGCGGCGCAGAAAGAGCAGGCGCTCGACGGCGATGGCGACCAGAAATACCGACATGAACATCAGCAGATACAGAATCCACGCGGCACCAAACAGGTCCAGCACTTGCGCGGTGTGGTCGACGATCTCGTGCGTCATCATCTCGGGCGTCTCCTCAGAAGTTCGACTCGTCCTGGCCGTAAGATGCAGCAGTTTGCCGGCGGATGCGCTGCCGAAGCTGGGGGGTTCTTGTCGCGGCACACCCGGTCGCCATCGGCCCTCTCACGATAGGCGTTTCAGACGACTTGTCAACTCGGATTCTGCGCGACGTCACTTATTTGCCTTGCCAAGGTCGACCCAACCGCCTATGTTGTCTCTCGACAGTCGGCCCCACCCACCGACTCAGGAGCTCCCGGATGCACGTCGCCAGCCCCCGTACGATGCAGTATATCCTTGTGACAGCAGGTCTTTGCGCCGCGATGGCCGCCATGGCGCAGGCACCGACACCCTCCCCACAGAAGAGTGGACGACCCGCTCAAGCAGGCGGTAAAGCCGGTTCAGACGGTTCGGTCGGTTCCGCGGACAAGACGGCCCCGGTCGTCGTGCCGCCCAAGCTGGTGCGCGACTCGCGGCCGGTGTACCCGGCGGTGCTGGTCGGGTCGGGTCAGGAAGGGGTCGTGGTGCTGGAGCTGGAGATCGCCCCCGATGGCCAGGTGCGCGACGCCAAAGTGCTGACGTCGGGCGGCGAGGTGTTCGACCAGGCGGCGCTGGTGGCGGCGAAGGGTTTGGGCTTCGAGCCTGCCACATCGGACGGCAAGCCGGTCGCGGTGAAGATCCAGTTTCGCTATCGCATTCGGGAGGATGCCAAGCCGGTTGCACCAGTCGCCCTTCCGGCCGAGGCCACGGTTCCGGTCGCACCAGAGACGCCCCAGCCGTCTTTGGATGCGCCGCCCGCCGAAGAGGTTCGCAAGGGAGCGCGGGTCATTGGGCGTGTGCTCGAGCGCGGGACCAAGCGGCCGGTCGCCGGGGCGTTGGTGGTGCTGCCCGCGCATGATCTGGAGACGTATACGGAAAACGACGGGCGCTTCGTGTTTGAGGGCGTGCCCGCCGGTTCGACGCCGATCTTCCTGCCCGGCACCGACCACCAGCCGCTGCGGGCGACCGTGCGCGTGCCCCAGCAGGGCGAGGTCGAGACCGTGTTGCGCCCAGAGCTGAAGAGCTACGTCCTGTACCGCGCCTCAGCCGTCGCCCCCGCCGAGTCGGGAGAGGTCGCCAAGCGCACCATCTCGCGCGAGGAAATCGCCAAGGTTCCGGGGGTTTACGGCGACAGCTTCAAGGTCGTGACCAACCTTCCCGGCGTGGCCCGCACCGGCAACTCGGGCAGCGGCCAGATCGTGGTGCGCGGCTCGGCCCCCAGCGACACCCAGTCGGTGGTCGAGGGCGTCGAGATCCCCGCGCTGTTCCACTTCGGCGGCATCTACTCGGTCTTCAACACCGACTTCCTGGATGCGGTGGACTTCCAGCCCGGCAACCAGCCCGTTCGCTATGGTCGGCGCACCGGTGGCCTGATCGAGACACGTTTGGCCATCCCGAAGCCCGACGACGGCTGGCGCACCGTGATCGAGGCCAACCTCTTCCACACCGGCGTGATCTCCAGTGGCCCGGTTGGCAAGGACACGCACATCGCGCTGGCGGCGCGCCGGTCGTACATCGACGTGGTGCTGGACACGGTGGTGCCCGCGAGCGCCCTGCCGTTCGCACTCGCGCCCCGCTATTACGACTACCAGGCCAAGATCGACCACCGGCTGTCGGCCAAGGCGTCGGCGACGCTGTTCCTGTTCGGGTCTGACGACAAATTCGAGGCGCTGGTCGACAAGCCCCCGGCCGGCTTTCCCGATGCCCGCGGCGGCGTGTCGGCCGGCACCTCGTTCTTCGGCGGACTGGGCGTGTTCCGCTATGTCGACAAGGACTTCCGCGCGCAGACGACGCTGGGCATCGTGCCGCAGACGCTGAACCTGGGCGTGGGCGACGCGCTGAAGTTCGACCTGTCGTCCACGCGGGTGACCTTGCGGCAGGACCTTGCCTACGACCTGGGCCCGGCGACGGTGCGCGGCGGCATGGACTGGCAGTGGCAACCCTATGAGATCGCGATCAAGTTGCCCTTTGCCCCGTCGAGCCAGGAGCCCGGTACCGGCGACACGGGCGCCCCGTCAACGACGATCGAGATCGCGCAGAAGGGCGCGTTCTACTACCCTGCCCTGTGGCTGGACGCCGTGTGGCGGCCGACGAAGACGACCGAGCTCGTGCCGGGCGTGCGACTCGACTACTTCATGAGTTACGAAGATCTGGCCGACGGCACCACCACCAAGAACCGCCTCGACTCGACCCTGTCGCCCCGGCTGGCGGCGCGGCAGAAGATCGGCGAGAAGTGGACGGTCGAGGCGGCCGCCGGCTACACGTCGCAGTCGCCTGACCCGCAGCAACTGGGCACCGCGGTCGGCAACCCGAACCTGAACGCGATCCATGGCTTCGAGGTCTCGACCGGTGTCGAAGGTCAAGTCACCGACGCGATCCAGGTCGAGCTGCAGTTGTTCGACAAGACGCTGTCGGATCTGGTGTCGCCCAACCCCAACTGGCCGGCCAGCGGCGTATCGTACGAAAACATCGGCGAGGGCAAGGTGCGCGGACTCGAGCTGCTGGTGCGCCACGCGCCCGTCGGCAAGTTCTTCGGCTGGGTCAGCTACACGCTGCAACGCGCCACCCGCATCGACCGCCCCGGCGAAGTCGAGCGCCTGTTCGGCTGGGACCAGACGCACATCCTGACGGCGCTGGGGTCGTACAAGCTGCCGCGCAACTGGGAGATCGGCGCACGCTGGCGCTTCAGCACCGGCAGCCCGTACACGCCCGTGGTCGGTTCAACCTGGAACGCGGACAACGACACGTGGTCCAACGTCTCGTCGACGTGCGTCAACTGCGAGCGACTGCCCGACTTCCACCAACTCGACATCCGCGTCGACAAAACGTGGGCCTTCGACTCGTGGGTGCTGTCGACGTACCTGGACCTGCAGAATGCGTACAACCGCGCGAATGCCGAAGGGATCACCTACAGCTACGACGCCCGTCAGAAGGTGTATCAGTCGGGGTTGCCGATCATCCCTTCGTTCGGAGTCCGGGGTGAGTTTTGACGTCCGGCGGAGGCGGCGGCGGTGGCGCAGCCCCCAAGTGGAAGGCCGCCTCGCGCTCGGCATACACGTCGGCCAGCTGCAGCTCGAGACCGCGAACCAACGAGATCACCTCGTCGGCGTCGGCGGTCCCCAGCTCGCGAAACAGCCGCTCGCGCTCTGCGTACAGCGACTCCAGCTGCGTGGCCATGTCGATTTCGGGGGGCTTTGGGCGGGGCGGCATGGCGGGTCCTCGGGGGCGGGGGAAGACGCAAGCGTAGCTGTCCCTACCCGTGGCGCAAGCTGCGGGTTTGGGGTGAACAGCAGGGACTGAACAAACGGGGCCGCCTCAGGCGATAGGTGGCAGGATGGCAAACGAAATGGACGATCTGCTGACCACACAGGAAGCCGCTGAGAAGTTGGGCGTGGGCCCCACCACCATCAAGCGGTGGGCCGACGAAGGACGCATCGAAGCCGTCCGGACACTGGGTGGGCACAGGCGTTTCACGGTCGATTCGGTCGAAAAGCTCCGACGGCTTGAGGTGGGCGACGACGACGCCGTGCGGTCCGTTCCGGAAGGTCTGGCGCGCATGACGTCTGCCGAGATCGACGCCCTGCCGGTCGGCATCATCGGCTTCGACGACGACGCGCGCGTCACCGTCTACAACCGCGCCGAGTCCGACTTTGCCCGGGTCTCGCCGGAACGAGCCGCGGGCAAGCACCTGTTTGGCGAGCTGGCCCCCTGCATGAACAACCGGCTGGTCTATGGCCGCGTCATGGCTGGCATTCGCGAGGGCGAACTGGATCTGGAGCTGGACTACGTCTTCTCGTTCAAGATGCAGCCGCGGTCGGTGCGATTGCGCTTCTACCGCGACCCGGCGACGGCGACGAACTGGCTGGTGGTCACGCCGCGCCCGTCGGGTGTCGATGCGGGTACGCTGGAGTAGACCCGTCGGCTACTCATACAACCGCTTGATCACGTAAGGGTTCTCGCAGTCCGTCACGAACTCGATGCTGTCGTCGCCGTCGGTCGTGTCCGTGGTCCACAGCTCGACGCCAGCGGCCTTCAGCTTGTCGACCGTCACCGCCGCCGGGTGGCCGTACGAGTTCTTCTGGCCGACGCTCAAGATGCCAACTTCTGGAGAAGCCGCGGCAAGAAACGCATCGGAAGTGGCCGAAGCCGCGCCGTGGTGCGACACCTTCAGGACGTCGACGTCTTCGAGCATCCCCGCCTTGTCCATGTCCGCCTCAGCCCAGACCTCCGCGTCACCGGTCAACAGGACCATCGACCCCGGACAGCCGATCGACAGCACAATCGAGTCGTCGTTGCTGTAGCCCGTCAGCGGACTGCCCGGGTTCAGCACGTTGGCCTGGAAACCGCCCAGTGGAATGCCGTCACCGCGCTTCAGTACGCCGATCGGCGCCTCTTCGTCCATGGCTGCGGTCAGAAACTCCGCGAACACGTCCGTGTCCTTGGCCGTCCCGTTCCAATAGATATTCGCCACGTTGAACAGCGCCAGCGCACCGACCAGACCGCCCACATGGTCGGCGTCGGGGTGCGTCACGACGATGGTGTCCAGATGGTCGATGCCCAGACGCAGCAAGCGGTCCTTCAACAACGAGTCGCTCTTGCCGCCGTCGATCAGCATGGTCTCGCCGCTGCCGGCCTCGACCAGAATCGCGTCGCCCTGCCCCACGTCGAAAAACACCACCCGGAAGCCGTTGTAGGGCACGTCCGGCGGCGGAATGACCACTTCCTCAACGGTCTCTTCCTGCGTGTCCTGAACAACTTCGACCGCGTCATCGGCATCGGCAGGCACCGTGTCACCGTCCGCCGTGTCACTTGCGTCCTGAACGACGCCGTCCTTGACGTCCTGTGCACTGCTGCCCGAGCTGCAGGCCGACGCCGCCAAGGCCACCGGCAAAAGGAGGAACACCGACAGCTTGCGAAGGGACAACAGCGTCATGGACATCCTGGCACCCACGCGGGGGGATGGGCGTGGGCTTGCAAGCTACCGTCCGCCGGGGCTACGGGCAAGAAAGCCGCCGCGCGGCTTCTTCGGCGCCGGCAAGGGCAGCTCAGCCGCGGTCAGTTGCACGAGCTGGCTCAGCCAGGGTGGGTCGTCCAGCTGGTCCTGAATCAGAAAATGGTTCTTGGCGCGCGGATACGGCGGGGCCTCTGCCGGCGTCCCGATGAAGGCGCGCCCTGCCGCCGTGGGTCGCACGTACAGCCGGTCATCGCAGATTAGCGCCACCATCTTGTCGTCGCAATAGACGCCAAACTCGCCGAACATCTTGCGATACCTGACGTTGCCTGCGCCGGCGATGCGGGCCAACACGTACTCGGCGGTCTCGACCCGCGATGCCATCGGTTCACCCCATGCAGCGCTGCATCGCGCTCGGCTTCGTCGTCCTCACCCGTGCACACCCTGTCAACCCCCGACCCACGCGCGTTCTTCCGCCACCAGTGCCGTTCGCTCAGCGTCCGTCAACGCCTCGCTTGCCTTGCGCCAGTCTGGCCCCGGCTCGACCGTCACGCCCTCGGGTCGGGTCAACAGCGAGCCCGACAGCTGACCACGCTCGACCAGCGCGTGCTCCAAGGCCGCGCGACGACTCAGGACCATGGTCTCTGCGCCGTGCTTCTGCTGCCACTCGACCGCCGCACGCCGCGCCACCCGTGCACATCGCGAGTCCACGCGTTCTTGCAGACTCGGCAGCGGACGCAGGACAGGAATCGCCGGGTGCCCCACCCGCTGGGCCAGATGCTCCCAAGACGGATCGCGGACTTGCGGCGCCAAGGCCGCGGCGCGCTGCTTGCAGTACGGCTCGAACCAGGGTGGCAGGTCGCTGCCCCCCACTTGCCACGCGGCCAACAGCAGGGGCAGCGCAAGGTCGCCGTCCAGACGCGTCAAGGCGTCCAACGCAGCCCAGCGCACCGTCGCGTCAGCAGAGGCAAAACCCGTGTCGTCCCCCTGCCCTGCAGCCAGCCGAAGGCACGCGCGCCACGGCTCGAATGCCGCTGCATCGGGGCGCAACCGGGCCGCCGCCAGCGAGACCGCGGTCAGGCACTCCAGACTCGCCACGCCCATCTTCAGCAATCGCAAGGTCCACTCGGCGGCCCGGGGGTCGGAGAAACGCCCAAGCGCCGCAGCGGCCGCCAGACGGTCGTCGGCATCCTCTGGACCGTCGCGAAAGGCCACCAGCGCCAAAGTCGCCAGACACGACTCCGGACCGTGACCTGCTAGAAAGATCGCAGTGTTGCGGTCGGGCAGCGTTTGGCCCCGTTCACGCCGAACCACTTTTGCCAGCCGCTGCCCGTCAAGGTCCGTCACGGTCGCGCCGTCCAGCACGCGCAGCGCGGCGTTGGCCGACATCGGGTCGTCGACCTCGACGCAGCGCAACAGGGCTTCGCGCAAAGCGGGCCCGAGGGGACCCTCCTCCAGCACCGGCCGCCAACCCAACGCGCGCTGGGTCGAGCCAGCGCCCGCCCAGATGGTCGCCAGCGCGGCGTCCAAGTCGGGGTCCTGTCCGACCGGGTCGACCTCGCGCAACCGCCCACGCAGACGACGGATCTCTTGCTGCACGAGATCCGCGGCCTTGGTGGCCTGCAGGTCCGCAATCAGGGTCTGAAGTACGGTTCCGGTCATGGTGCCGTCCTCACTGCGGCCGCCTGCCGCTCCGCCACACGCCTGCGCCTGCGCTGCACACCCCACGCCACTCCGCCGACCAGCAGCGCCAGCAACAGCCCCTCTCCCACTGCCCAAACCGGCTCTACCAAGTCGGTCGCCGCCGGGGGCGGGTGCTTCAGGTACGTCGCACGCCGGGCCTCTGCCGCGTCCAGCGCGTCCAGACGGGTCTTGCGCAGGCGGGTCAGCGCGGCACCGGCCTCGCCGTGCTCAAACACCTCGTAGTACCGACGACTTGCCGTCACCGCCCGCTGCAGCGACCGCCCGTGAACCGACGCCATGCGGTCCAACGCGGCCCTGACCTGAGGGTCGGTCTGGTCGCCCAAATACTCACGCCCCACGGGCTCTTCATCGCCCAGCCGGTAGTCCGGGTCGGTCAATCTGGGGGCGCCCGCCGCCAGCGTCGCCGCGTACAACTCGGCACCATCCTTGGCGCCCAAGCCCGCAAGCGCCTGCATCAACAGCTCGCCGCGGTCGGTCGGCATCGCCTGCACGACCGCCGGGTCGTCCCCTTGCGCTTTCTGCCACGCCGCCGTCACCGCCGGATGCGACGGCTGACCGTGCAGCACCGACACGAGCTCGCGGGCCAGCCACTGCTCTGTCATCAGGTGGTGGTTGTGCAGGAAGCCCAGGCCGATCGACACGAAGCCGCGCCGCGCGCCCCAGACACCGCCGCCTGTACGCAACGCCTCGATCCACGAAGCGATCTTGGCCCGCTTGAACAGGTCGTACGAGCCCACCTGCACCGTATGCAGCGGCCCGGCGACGTCCTGGACGTAGTGCAGCCCCGCGCCCAGCCACAGGCCCGCCAGTGCCAAGCCGGCGGGATTGGCCGTCTCGACGCCCCACTGCCGCGCCGCAATGGCCAAGTCCAGATGCATGGCCGCCATCGCCGCTGCGTACGTCTCGACAGGTCCCGGGAACCCGGTCGCCAATACGAAATTCCAGGGCTGACGCTGCAGCGTCTCGACCGAGTCCGACGGGTGGTCTGCCCCCAGCTGGTAGTGCGCGTGCGCCTGGCTCGACAAGCCATCGACCGCGCCCATGTTCAGCGTCATCGGATCGAACGGCACCGGGCGGCCGTCGGGCAGGCGCAGCGGCGTGCGGTCGGGGTTTGAGGCCAGACGGCCTTGGTTGCGCGCGTCCAGATCGGGTTGGACCGAGGCCTGCACCAGCAACCGCACGAACGTCTCGGGGCCGCCCGGCATCGCGCGGTCCAGACCGACAACCCCCGGTCCGTCGTGTTGACCGAAGCCAAAGAACCCATTGAGATCAAAGGCATCTACAGCCGTTCCCGGCGGAAAACGCTTGCGAAACCGCGCCCGCTCGGGGCTGTTGTCGTCGCCCTCTGCCCGCATGCGGTCCACCACCCACGCGAAGAACGCGGCTTGGTCCTGCACAGTTGCCATCGCGACCGGTCCCGGGGTCTTGCGCCCCTCCAGCGCGCGTGCGGTCACCGCCTGATGCACCTCAAGGGCGAACCCGTGGGCGGCAGCAGGGACCAACAGCAAGGCACCGGACAGCGCAAGCAGCCTGAGGCCACTGGACATCGATCGGCGGGAAGTGTTCATGGCGTGCAAGGATAGCGGGTGCGACGGGCCGTGCCTACGTTGACCCATGGGATGGGCTCAAAGGCGAAACGCGATCGCGCGCCCCACCTGCGCCGACACCGTGCGGGTCAGCGTCTCTGCCAGCTCGTCGCCGTTGCGCGGGTCGACCCAGCGCTGCGTGTCCGGGTCGAAGCGGTAGTGCCAGGCGCGGTCGCCGGCCGCATACCATACCTCGGTCAGCGGCGGCTGGATGTTCAGCACGAAGGTCGCGCCCTTGGCACTGCGGATCTTGACCACCCCGGCAGAGTTTTCTCCCTCGATCTCGTCCGGGTCTTCCAGGTCCAGGCGGGCCAGAACGGCTTGGAAGATGGCACGAGAGCGGTCGCGGAAGGTCTTTTCATCCATGGGGGCCTCGCTCGAAAAAGGGGGGGGAGAGCTGCCGCGCATCGTGACAGGCCCACGGGACGCCGCCAAGGTCGGCAGGGCCAGCCCTGCATTCCCGCTGCGTTTCCCCCTGCGACCCTTGACGCGAACCAGAGCCAACTTTAGCCTACCGGAAAGATAGACAACAACCGTCCGGAGCCCCGCATGTCCCAGTCCGCCTACATCCCCACGACCGGCAGCGTCTGGGACAGCGTCGGCAACACCCCGCTGATCCTGCTGAAATCGCTCTCTGATCGCACGGGCTGCCGCATCTACGGCAAGGCCGAGTTCCTCAACCCGGGCGGCAGCGTGAAGGACCGCGCGGCGAAAGGCATCCTGCGCGATGCTGAGCAACGCGGCCTGCTCTCGCGCGGCGGCGTGGTCGTCGAAGGCACCGCGGGCAACACCGGCATCGGTCTGGCAACGCTTGCGGCCGAGCGGGGTTACCGCGTCCTGCTGGCGATGCCCGACAACCAGACGCAAGAGAAATACGACCTGCTCGAGGCGCTGGGCGTCGACATTCGTAAGGTCCCGGCGGTTGCCTTTGCCAACCCGAATCACTTCTACCACACGGCCAAGCGTCTGGCGGACGAGACGCCGGGCGCCTACTTCGCGAACCAGTTCGAGAATCCGGCCAACGGCGACTTCCACTTCGAGACGACCGGCCCCGAGATCTGGGCGCAGACCGGCGGCAAGATCGATGTGTTCACTTGTTCGGTGGGCACCAGCGGCACCCTGAGCGGCATCAGCCGGTACCTGAAGCAGCAGGACCCGTCGGTGCGTGTGGTGCTGGTCGACCCGCATGGCTCGGGCATGTACGACTATCTGCGCACCGGTGCGGTCACAGCCACGGGGTCGTCAGTGACCGAAGGCATCGGCATCATGCGCCTGACCGCGAACTTCCACGCCGCTCGCATCGACGATGCCCTGCGCCAGTCCGATCAGGACATGATCGACATGCTGTACCACTTGGCGCGGCACGACGGGCTGGTGGTCGGCACTTCAGCGGCGCTGAACGCGATGGCTGCGTATCGGCTGGCGCTGGCTGAGCGGGGATCGGGCAAGACGTTCGTGACCGTGCTGTGCGACCACGGCACACGCTACCAGTCGCGCGTGTTGAACCCGGCTTGGCTGAAGGAGAAAGGGCTGGTGCCGCAGCTGCTGGCGGACGCGTAGCTAGCGGCCAGGCCGACCAGCACCCGGACGCGACGGTCGTTTCGCCGGTGCGTCATCGGTCTTGGGGCGCACGTGGATGTCCAGCGAGGCATCGGGGGGCGGCAGGCGCTTGCCGAACAGCTTCAGCACGGCGTTGCGGGCGATCTCGTCGACGATAGAGGCCCCGCGCCGCTCTGCCTTGTACGCGTGCTTGGCAAACCAATCGCGCACCAGCGGCGGTTGCCGCGCCCCGGTCGACAGCGCGGCGGGGATGATGTCCAGAGGGACCCAAGCGGAACGACTGTAATCGCCCCAAGTTCCGTCGCTCGACGCGTAGTCCCACTCGATCTGGAACAGGTACTGTGGCACCAGCTGGCCTTCTGCGTTCCAGCGCGGGGTCATGGCCTGCAGCGTGAGCTGGGACGCGCCGTCGGCCTCCATCTTCCGCTCAGGGTCGTCCCGCCGCACGGCGTCGGCGATGGTCTGAAACGCGGCGCGGTGCCCCAGCCTGAGCAGCTCGATCTCTTCCGCGTCTGTCCACGGGCGAATCGCGCCGCCTTTGGCCACGTCGATGGCAATGAACTCGGCGGTCGCGTTGCCGTGTGCGGCGCCGCAGGTGTAGTTCCAACGTCGGTCGGCGAAATAGACGACGGAGCCGGCTTGCCCCAGGACCTCGACGTCCCAAGTGCCGCCTCCCTCCTCGCCGCCCAGCAGCAGTGGGGGCTTGCCGACCGGCAGCACCTTTCCGGTGGCTGGGGAGAACAGCTCGACTCCCTTCAGCTTTCCGGTTCGCAGACACTTCTTGGGCGGGTTGTCGGGATCGAAGTCGTCGCCCGCGGCGTTCATCGCGCAGCTGCAGTCGATGTGGGAGACCGGAAAGACCTTGTCGCGCACCACCCACGGCTGTCCCATGGCGGCGAAGACCAAACCTTTTGTCGTTGCGCGGACTTCCGGACCGGCAGGAGTGGACTCGAGCAGCATCGTCTCGCCGGGGCCGGTCTCGGGGCCGGTCCAGGCCAGCGACAGCTCTCCGGCCAGCGCGGGTGCGGCGGACAACCCAGCGGTCAGGATCAGGCATAGGGTCAGCAGGTTGCGGCGGTTCATCGAGGTCTCCTTGGGCATCGGCATTCGGCGTGCGATCGGGACATTGGGCTGGGGCTGCAACGGTCGGCTGGCGCGCTCGATTCCACGAACAAGCCTGCCAAGCCATCGTTGACGCCGCAACCCCACGGCGCGAGCATGCGCCGGCCGTGCAGACGACTGCACGCAGAACGAGGAGTCGCGATGAAGAAGTGGTGGCTTGGACTGATGATGGTCGCCGTGGCCGCGTGCAACCGCGAGAAGCCGGCTGAGCCCGCACCCGCTCCGCCGCCCGCCGCACCTGTGCCTGAGGCGGTGGCTCCGCCTGCTGAAGCGTCCCCGGTCGCCCCCGCCCCCGTCGCACCTGCCGTGCAGCCTGCTGCGCCGATCGGTGTCGACACCGCCAAGCTGCACCCGAACGGCCGGGGCGAGGGCAAGGGCAAGCAGGACCAACTGGCGGACGAAGCGCCGCCCGCGACGGTCCCTACCCCCGACGGCTTTGCCGACAACTGCAGCAAGGACGGGAAGTGCAAGGGCAATCTGCTCTGTTTCGAGTTCGGCGACGGCAGCAAACACTGCACCATGAAGTGCAAGACCCATGAGGAATGCCCCGCCGGCAAGTACCGCAGCGGCTGCAACGGCCAAGGCTACTGCCGCCACGGCGCGACTCCGCCCGATTGATCTGCGCTTGGGCCTTGGTTGCTTCGCTGCAGCAGCTGGTTCGACCTCGACCGCCAGTACCTGTTGTTTGCGACCGACCTTGGGTTGTTGGCTTGCGTCGCTGCGGTGGCAGATCCAGATCCCGAGAGGTTCAGTGCTCGCGCATCTGATGGCCGATGCGACGGAATCTTGCCTCGACGGAGTGAAATGCGGCTACTACGTCAGGGTCGAAGTGCGATCCGCTCTCTTGATGGATGATGCGACAGGCATCTTCGTGGCTGAAGGCCTTGCGGTAGCAGCGGTTCGACGTCAGCGCATCGTACACGTCGGCGAGTGCAACGATTCGCGCGGACAACGGAATCGCCTCCCGGGACAGCTTGTCAGGGTAGCCCTTGCCATCCCACCGTTCATGGTGCGACCGCGCGACCTCGACGCCCATACGAAGAAACTGGTTGCCGGGGTGCCGCTGCAGTGCCGCCTCTAGCGTCGTCGCGCCGCACAGCGAGTGCTTGCGCATCTCTGCGAACTCCTCGTCGGTCAGGACGCCCGGCTTCAGAAGCACAGCGTCTGGGGTGGCCACCTTGCCGATGTCGTGCAGCGACGCGGTCTCGAAGATGAACTCGACGAACGTGGGGGTCAGCACGTTCGGGTGCATCCCCATTGCTTGCATCCGGGTGGCCAGCTCCCGGCTGAAGGTCTGCACCCGTTCGATGTGTTGACCAGTGTCGTCGTCGCGCGTCTCGGCCAGCTTGGCCAGGGCATAGATCGTGGCCAGTTGCGACGCCGTGGTCGCCTTGACCTGCTCGGCGATCCGCAGCTCGAGGGTCAGGTTGCTGGCCTCCATGGCAAGGTGCAACTTCCTGAGATGCAAGTGGGTTCCAACGCGCGCCAGGACCTCCTCCTCGTTGAACGGCTTGGAGATGAAGTCGACGCATCCGGCGCGAAAGGCCGCGACCTTGTCGGCCCAGTCTTGCATGCCGCTGATGAAGATGACCGGAATGCTGCTGAGCGGCTGGTACTGCTTGAACCACCGGCAAACGTCCAGGCCAGACATCTCGGGCATGTGGATGTCCAGCACCACCAGATCGGGAGCGTCGGCCACCGCCGCTTCGATCGCCGCCTTGCCGTTGGTCACCGGCCGAGGCACCAAACCGCCGCGCTTCAGCACCGTCGCCAACAGGCGCAGATTCTCGACAGAGTCGTCTGCGATCAACACGGTACTGCCGGCCACGGTCTCCATGTGCGGTCTACCTCACGCGCGCAGCACGTTGCGCATGGCTACATAGTCAAATCGATGCGCCAGGTCGGACAGATGTTCTGCCAGGCCCGGATGGGTCGACGCGATGACCGCAATCAGGGCGGTCACTTCGTCCATGCGCGCGGCACCCACCGCTTTGCGCAGCTTCTGCAGCACGTCTTCCGGCAGCGTCAGCACGCTCGCCCACACCGCTTCCTCGTCGGGCGGTTCCACCACGGCCCGCTCGTGATGGATCGGCATGTCGGCACGCGAAACCCCGCTCAGGTCCAGCACTTCTCGCACCCGGCTGGTCAGCGACGCCGCGGTGAACGGCTTGGGCAGAAAGTGCGCCTGCGAAGACAGCAGACCCTGGAACACCACGGCATTGTCGGGATAGCCAGACGTGTACAGCAACTGGACGCCCGGTCGCTCCTTGAGCAGACGCTCGGCCAGCGCGGGGCCGCCCATGCGCGGCATCACCACGTCGGTCAGTAACAGGTCGATGCGGCCTTCGAAAGCGGCGGCAACTTCCAGGGCCGCCTCGCCGCTGGCCGCCGTCAGCACGGTATACCCGGCGCTCGTCAGCGTTCGAGCGGCCACCCGTCGCAGCGCGTCCACGTCTTCGACCAGCAGGATGGTCTCGTTTCCCGACGTCGGCTGCTTGCCCTCTACCGCGGGCAGCCCCGCCTCGCCCCCGTCTGCGATCACCCGTGGCAGCAGGATCTTGAAGGCGGTGCCCTTGCCCACCTCGCTGTAGACCCACACCCCGCCGCCGCTTTGCGTGACGATGCCGTAGACCGTAGACAGCCCGAGGCCCGTGCCCTTGCCGACCTCCTTGGTCGTGAAGAAGGGTTCGAAAATCCTGGCTTGCGTCTCCTCGTCCATGCCCGAACCGGTGTCCGAGACAGCCAGCATCACGTAGGGACCCGGCTTCAGCGAGGCCTGTTGGCCCGCGTACTGCTCGGACACGTCGACGTTGGCCGTCTCGATGGTCAGGCGACCGCCCATCGGCATCGCGTCGCGGGCATTGACCACCAGATTCATCAGCACCTGTTCGACCTGGCCCGGGTCGGCGATCGTCAGACCCAGGTCGGGCGCGGGAACCCGAACGAACTCGATGTCTTCGCGCAGAATCCGCCGCAGCATCTTCTCGACGCCCGCCGTGACCTCGTTCAAGTCCAACGCCACGGGCTGCAGCACCTGCTTGCGGCTGAAGGCCAGCAGTTGCCGGGTCAGCGCGGCAGCCGACTCGCCCGCGTGCTTGATCTCGAGCAGGTCCTCCCTTTGCGGGCTGTCTTCCGGCACCCCCTCGAGCGCAAACCGCACGTTGTTCAGGATCACGCACAGCAGGTTGTTGAAGTCGTGGGCAACGCCGCCGGCCAGGCTGCCGATCGCCTCCATCTTCTGCGCCACGCGAAGCTGTTCCTTCAGCTTCTCGCGCTCCGTCGCTGCCCGCACCTGTGGCGTCACGTCGCGCACCGTGGCCAGCACCACGAGCTCGCCGGCGATGGCCGTGCGCGACATCAGCACGGACGCCGGGAAGGTCTCGCCTCCCAGCCGCCGGTGGGTCCAGTCGAACAGGTGGGAACCGTTGGCGACGGCCGCCTGGACCATGGCGAGGGCTTTCTCTCGCGAGGACTCGCCATCGGCCTGGATTTCCGGCGAGAGTTCCCAGGGATGCAGCCGCAGGAACGCCTCCTGGTCGGCGACCTCGAACATCTCGAGCGTGGCCGGATTGGCGCTGGTGAACTGCCCGGTCGTTGGCGAAACCGTCATGATGGCGTCGCTGGACCCCTCGAACAACGTGCGGTGCCGCTCCTCGCTGGCGAGGAGCGCCTGTTCTGCGCGCTTGCGGTCCGAGACGTCGTGCTGGATGCCCAGGAAGCCGGCGATCTGGCCGTTGTCGTCGCGAATCGAGGTGGCAGACCCCTCTACCGTGATCAACGTGCCGTCGCGTTTGCGGTTCGTGACTTCGCCGCGGACCTCGCCGCCCTGGAGGATGTGGGTCCAGAAGTGCTCGTAGTCGGCAGCATCGAGCAGACCGCTCTTCAGGACGCGCGGCGTCTGCTTGCTGATGATGTCGTCGGCGCGGTGGCCGTACATGGCCGTGAAGCCTGGATTGACGAAGGTGAAGACGCCGGCTGGGTCGGTCAGGAACACCGCCTCGTGGGTGGTGTCGATGGCTTTGCGCAGTCGATTCAGCTCGGCGTCTGCGTGCTTGCGCTCGGTCACGTCGCTGACGATGTGCACGGCGCCGGCGAACTCGCTGTGCTCGTCCAGGATCGGGTCGCCCGTGACGACGTAGACCCGGTCGCCGATGACCAGTTCCTCGGTTTCGCGGTGCAGGCTTTTGCGCGCCCGCATCACCGGGCAGTTCGGGATGGCGCAATTCCTCCCGTGCGCGACCTCCCAGCACGGCAGTCCGATCACCGCTCCGCAGGGATGCTCGAATACCGCGTCGGCCGCCTTGTTCGACCGAATGACTCGCTGGTTCTTGTCCAACAGCCAGAATGCGTCGTTGGCGGCGTCAAAGGTCGCCTGCCACTCGTGCGCGGCCAGTTCGGCCACTGCCTCGGCGCGCTTGCGTTCGCCGACCTCCTGCGTCAGCGCGGCGGTGCGCTCGGCGACCTTGGACTCGAGCCGTTCGTTCAGCAGGCGCAATTCGTCATGGGCCTTGATCAGCTCCGTGTTGTGCAGCACGGCGTTCTCATACGTCGACAGCAACAGGTCCAGGATCTGCAACCGATCGGCCGTGATGAAGAAGCGCTGGCCGGCAAACGAGATGCTGATGCCCATCTCGCTGGTCGATCCCCTGCGGATCTCTTGATTCGCCAAGACGTTCTGCACGCGCGAGACGAGCACGCGCGGGTCGTACGGCTTGCACAGGAAGTTGTTGGCGCCCGACTCGAGTCCCTTCACGACGTCGCGGGGGTCTGTCAGAGACGTCAGCAGGATGACGGGCAGGTGGCGCAGGGCCGGGTCGTTGCGCAACGCCCGACACAGGCCATAGCCGTCCATCTCGGGCATGACGACGTCCGACACCACGACGTCGATCTCGTGAGCCTGCGCTGCTGCGAGTCCGGCCTTGCCATCCACGGCCGCGACGACGGTGAAGCCGGCTTCCTCCAGCAGGAACTGCAGATTCGCGCGCTGCGTGGCGCTGTCTTCGACGATGAGAATCGTGGGCGGCACGCGCGCCGCGACCAGGGTGTCATCCATTTGTCCCTCCAGCAGCGTTCCCGGCGGTTGGCACCGCTGCACTCAACAACTCTGCGATTCGATGAGGCGAGGCCACGTGGCGCGCGGCTCCCAGGCGAATGGCCTCGGCCGGCATGCCGAATACGACGCAACTCGCCTCGTCCTGCGCCATCGTCAGTGCCCCCATGTCTGCCATTTCCTTGAGTTCGTCCGCACCGTCGCGGCCCATTCCGGTCAGCAGCACGCCAATGGCGCGACGGCCATACCGCTGTGCCACGGACTTGAACAACGGACCAATCGCCGGTCTCAAGCCATGTTGCGGTGGGTCCTGGGCAAGTTGCAACTCTCCGCGCGGGCCGACCCGCATGTGGTGGTCGTCCGGGGCCACATAGACATGGCCGGGCTGCGGAACCTGCCCTGCGCATGCCATGGCCACGGGCAGTCCAGACGCCGCCGTCAGCCACGTACACAGCCCGGCCGCGAATCCCGCGGAGATGTGCTGAACGATCAGGATGGGCACGGGAAAATCGCGCGGAAGGGCGGTGAGGATCTGCACCAGCGCCGGGGGGCCGCCCGTCGATGCTCCGATCACCACGATGAGGGCGTCGTGCGCCGCGCGCTCGGTGGGCTTGTCGTATGCCACGACCGCGAGCGTCTGTCCCGAGCTCGCCGAGCGATGCCACCGGCGAACGACTCGGACCTCGGACATCAGCTTCAAGCTGCTGACGATGGCGGCAGACTCGCGCGCACTCTCTGGGTCGGCCAGTCCGCACGGCTTCTTCAGCAGCGCCAGCGCACCGGCTTCCAGGCCGCGCAGGGCGGTGTGCACTTCGTTGGACCCCAGGCTGGACGTGCACATCACCACAGGCACCGGCGTCGTCGCCATCAGTCGGCGGGTCGCCTCGATGCCGTCGATCCCGGGCAGGTGGATGTCCATCAGGATCACGTCCGGGCGCCGCCGGGCGACGAATTCCAGGGCCGCCTCGCCGCTTTCGACGGCGCCGACCACCTCGATCGACGGGTCGGACTCCAGGACGAACACCAGGTAGTCCCGAGTCACCCGCGAGTCCTCGACCACGAGTACGGAGATCATGCTGGCTCCCTTGACGTGCACGTCACAGCAGCCTCCGGATGACCTCGAGCAGATTGGCCTGGTCGAAGTCGGACTTGACGATGTAGGCACTTGCGCCGACCTCGACTCCGTACTCGCGATCCTTCTGAGAGCCCAGGGCGGTGACCAGCACCACCGGCAACTCACCGAACTTCTTGTCGGCGCGGATCTTCGCCGTCAGCTCGAAGCCGTTCATCCTGGGCATGTCGACGTCGGACACCACCAAGTCGAAGGGCTCGACCTTCAGCGTCGTCAGCGCTTCCATCCCATCCACTGTCGCCACCACTTCGTATCCTGCGCCCTCAAGAATGCCCTTGACCAAGGTGCGGGAGGTGATCGAGTCCTCTGCAATCAGGATGCGGGCCGCGCGCCCGAGGGCCGTGTCGTCGCGAGGCGCGGCGCGTCCCACGGCCGCGGCTCGACCGGCCGACTCGATCAGATCGGTGGCGTCGAGGATGGGCACCACCGCGCCGTTGCCTGCGATGCACGCCCCGGCCACATTGCGAACGCGCACCAGCTGTGTGCCAAGGCCCTTGAGCATCACCTCTGCTTCGCCGCGCACTTCGTCGACCAAGAAGGCGACCTGTCGATCGCCAGCGCGCACCACGACGACCGGTCGCACCCGGTCGGCCGACCGACCGTCCGCGCCCGACAGCTCCAGGGCATCCCTGAGGCGAACCAACGACATCGGGCGGCCGTCGACCGCCATCGTCTGGCGGTTCTCGACGCTGTGGATCTCGTCGGGCTGCACCCGCACCACACGAACGACATGCGCAGTGGGGACGACGAACGGGCGGCCTGCCGCCTCGACAAAGACGCCGCGAAAGGTCGCCACCGACAACGGCACCAGGATGCGAAAGACCGTGCCGCTGCCCTCCTTCGACGTCACATCGATGGTCCCGCCCAGCTTCTCGACCTTCTCGCGCACGATGGCGAGGCCCAGGCCGCGCCCCGACAGGTCGGTCAGGATCGGGCTGGTCGACAGCCCAGAGTGGAAGACCAAGTTGACCAGCTCGTCCGCGGCCGTCCGCGTCGCGTCTTGCGGCGTCAGAAGCCCCAGGCGGATCGCAGACTTGCCCACCTTGACCGGGTCGATTCCGGCACCATCGTCGGCCACCGTCAGCTCGACGCGGTTGCCCTCGGCCGCGCGCGCGGTGATGTGGATCGTTCCATGGCTCGCCTTGCCCCGTTCCAACCGCAGGTCGGGCTTCTCGATCCCGTGATCCACGCAATTCCGCAACAGGTGGGTCAGCGGGTCCTTCAGCTCATCAAGCACCCGGCGGTCGATCTCGATGTCCTCGCCGGTCACCCGCAGCTCGGCGTCCTTGCCCTGCGCGCGCGCGAGGTCTCGCACCAGTGAGGGCAAAGTGGCCAGCAGGTGCGAACACGGCAGCAGCAAAAGTCGCTTCGTGTCGTCGAGCAGGCGATCCGCAAGGGCGGCCAGCGACTGGGCATCCTGGTACACCGCCGCCGCCAGACTGCGCAGGGTGTGTTCCAGCGCCCGCGCGTGCAGCACCTCGGCCTCCAGCCGCTCGGCCAGACCGGCTGCGTCGTCCTTGGCCAGACGCGCGTTGCCCGTCAGCTGCGCGCGACGCTGATTCCAGCTCGTCAGATCCGCTGCCAATGCGCGAACTTCTGCCGCGCGACCGCCTGCCGTCAGCTTGGCCCCCAGCAGCTCCTCAGCTTCGAGCAGAATCGCTCCCAGCTTCTGCGTCGACACACGCACCGTGTCGTTGGGTCCGGCGGCCGTCGTCGGCAGCCGCGGCGAGACCCGTGCCGGTTCCTCGGGCGTGTCTGGTTCGGCGGGCTTCGCCGGCTCTGGCGGGGCGGGGGCGGCCGGCGTCGGTGCTGCTCGATCGCGAAAGAACGCGCGCGCGGCGGGCTTTGGGGGTGTCGTCGGAGCCAGAATCGCGGCGGGAGGCCGGGGGGGGGCAACGGGTGCCGGCGCGGCAGGGGCGACCTGGTCTGGCGCCGGGGCGGCGACGGGAAGCGGAACGGACGGCGCGACCGCGGACTCGGCACCGGCCGCGCCGGCCCAACGCTTCAGGGAAGCTAGCGCTTGCCGCTCATGCTGTTGCGTGTCCCCACCGGCGGTCCCGTCCGGCTTGTCGCACAGCACGGTCAGCAGGCGCAGCGCAGGGTGCACCGCGTCGAGGATCTCGGTCGATGGAACCAGCGCGCCCCGCTTCATCGCCGCGAACAGGCTCTCGAGTTCGGTGCACAACGACTCGACGGACGCGAGACTGACCGACCTTGCAGCGCCTTTGAGCGAGTGGGCCTCGCGAAAGACCCGCTCGACGATCGCGGCCCGCTCGGCACCCTCCGAGCGCTCGAGCGCCAGAAGGCCCGACGACATCGCACCGATATGTTCGGCCGCCTCTTCGCGAAAGGTCTCTCGCAGGCGCGCGAGGAACTGTTGCTTCTTGTCGTCCATGGAACGCTCGGCCCCCTTGCTCGGCAAGGCGATGTTCGTCCAGCCCCTCGGCTACCTGGCCGCAGACTCGTCGACCTTGAGTCCGCCGTCCGACAACAGTCGGCCGCCGTCGAGCACCACCAGCATCTGCGGCGTGATGCCCTTCAGAAAGCGATCACGAACCCCTGTGAGCGTGCGCAGCCCGTCGTGCAGCTCTTGCGCGGCCACCGAACGCAGCCCGTCGATCGTATCCGCGAGCAGCCCGAATTCGGCGTCGCCGTCCTGCAACACGATGACCCGGTTGAGCTCGGTCAGCCCGCGCGCGGGCAGGTCGAACAGCTTGCGCAGATCCACGATGGCCAGCACCCGGCCGCGCAGATTCATCACGCCGGCGATGAAGGGCGGAACGCAGGGCACCGCGGTCACATCCTTGAGTTGGCAGACTTCCCGCACAAACCGCGTCTCGACGGCATAGGTCTCTTCAGCCAGCGAAAACGCCAACACCTCGACGCGCGCCACGGCGTCCTCGGTTGCTGGGGGCCTGGCGGCGACGCGGGCGCGGGCATCCAGAATTCGCCGCACCTCGTCGCGAGTTGGCTGAGCATCCTCAAGGGTTGCCATTGCCTATACCTCCCTCTGGTTGCGGATGGACTCGGCCAGCCGCCCGCAGGTCATGCCCTCCGATTCCGGCACGAGCTCGTCCCGGGCGCGGGCGGCCAGCAACTGCAGCGCGATGTCCAGATGGCGCCGACTGTGCCTGACCTTGCCCAACTGCCGATAGAGGCCGCCCAGCGTGTGGTGCGCGAGAATGAAGTCCTGGTCGAGATACAGCACCTTGCCCAACGCGGCCACCGCGTCGTCCAGTCGGCCCTGTTCGCGGCAGACGACGGCGTGCAGAAAGTGGGCGGCGGGGTTGCTGCGATCGGCGGCGATGGCGTTCTGGCACGCAGCGGCGGCCTCCACCAGCCGACCCTCGTTCGCATACCGTCTGGCCAGAGTCAGGGCGTCCGCACCGGCCGGGGCGACAACCCTTGGCGCAGAGGCCAGTTGGGCGGCCTCGATGGCGGCAGGGCGGGGCCTGGGACGGGCCGCCGTGGCGTGCGTGTGCGCAACCGCCGGTGGCGGGTGGGCGACCGGTGCGGGCGTGTGGGTCGGTTGGCCCGCGACGGGTACCTGCACGGGCAAGGTGGCCTTGCGAAAGACCATGACGTCGCCAAAGCGCTCTTGCTTGAACATCGAAAACAGGGCCGAACTGGCCTCGACCGGCGCGACCAGCAGCACGCCGTCGTCGACCAGGCAGCGGTGCAGCGCCGCCGCGACGCGAGCCTGATGCTCGGGCGTGAAGTACATCAGCACGTTGCGAAAGAAGATGACGTCCAGCGCGTGGGTCTCGTTGTGAAGCGACGGATACCGGTCCTGGGCGAGGTTGAGATAGCTGAAGTGAACCAGCGACTTGACAAACGGCGCCACCGAAAACTTCTTGCCCGGCGCTGGCGAGAAATATGGCGCGCGCAGCCACTCGGGGGCGTTGCGGAAGGACCACTCGCCATACACGCCGGTTTCTGCCTTCCTCAGGCTCTTCAAGTTGATGTCGGTGCCGAGGACCGAGACCCTCCAGGTGGGCAGGTCGGGCAGTCCTCTGGCGCACGCGATGGCCAGCGAATAGGCCTCCTCACCCGTGCAGCACCCCGCGCTCCATAGCCGAAGGCTTCGGGTGGTCGAGGCACGGCGGGCCACCAGTGGCGGCAGGATTTCGCGCGAGAGGACGGCAAAGCTCCCGGGTTCGCGAAAGAAGTAGGTCTCGCTCACCGTCAGGTGACTCGCAAGGGTCTCAACCTGCCGCGCCGTCAGGGGGCCTGCCAGCCAACGTCGGCCGTCGTTGGCACCCTCAAACCCCAGCTCGGCGCCTGCCGCGCGAAGCCCTCGCAACAAGTCCGGCCAACGGTCCTCGCCAAATGCCAAACCAAGCCGATCGGCGACCAAGTCGCTCAACTCGCCCAACTCTGATTTGTCCAACGCCAAGTCCATCACCGCTCAAGCCTTTCCTGCCGCAGCCGCGACCGACCGCCGTGTCATCCGTCGACCCGTTGCCGCTCGACCAGCACCTTCAAGCGGACGCCCAACTCCTGCAGGCTCTTCGCCGACGCTTCGAGTTGCTTGGTTCCCGCCAGGTTCTGGTGGGTCGCTTGGCGAATGTTGGCGATGGCTGAGGCGATCTGGTCCATGCCCACCAACTGTTGTTGGCTGGATGCAGCGATCTGGGTGGCGTTTTGCGCCGCCTCGCCGACCGTGCTGCTGAGAACCTGGATGGACTCGCCCGCGTACGTGGCCTGTTGCACGCCCGCCGCAACCGCTTTGCTGCCCTGCTCGGTAGCCATCACCGCGGCGCTGGTGGCCTTCTGCACATCCATCAGAATGGTGCGCACTTGCGTGGTGGCGTGGCGCGACTGCTGGGCCAGGCTCTTGACCTCCGCAGCGACCACGGCAAACCCCTTGCCCGCCTCGCCCGCCCGCGCCGCTTCGATGGCAGCGTTCACCGCCAACAAGTTCGACTGCTCGGCCAGGTCGCTGACGGTGGCGATGATTTCTCCAATCGTCTGACCCTGTTCCGACAGCCGGGCGACGGTGCCCGCGATCGAGTCCATCTGCTCGCGGATGCGGTGCATGCCTTCGACGGTTGCATTGACGGCCTCGCGTCCCGCGTCCGAGACGGCCACGGCCTTTTGCGCCGAGTCCTGCACCGCCCGCGCCTTCTGGTTCGACAGGTGCGCGGTCTGCTTGACCTCTTCGGCGGTCGTCGAGGTCTCGTTCACGGCTGCGGCCGTTTCCGTTGCACCGGCGGCCACTTGCGAGACCGTCGCGAGAATCTCGGACGACGAAGCCCCCAGCACGCCGAAGCCCTCGCGCAGCTCGCGGTTCGTCTCGCGCAAGTTGGCGACCATGACCCGCAGGGCCCGCTGCAGCGTGTCGGACTCGCTTGCTCCCGATGCGGTCTCGATGCGAACGGTCAGGTCGCCCGCTGCGACCCGATCCGCCGCTGCCGCGAACTGTTGCAGCTTTTCGACCATCACCCGGAACGCGCGCAGCAGATCGCCGACCTCGTCGGTCCGGTCGGTCGTCTGGACTTGCACCGAAAGGTCTCCCGCTGCGACGCGTTGGGCCACCTGGGTAACCGACTGCAACGGCGACGCGGTCAATCGGTTCATCGTCCAGACCAAAAGGAAACCGAAGGCCAACGCGATCATCGCGATGATGACAAGCCAGAACCTGGTCGCGTCCATGGCCTGCTGAGCCGCGGACATCGACGTGGTGATGCACCTTTCCGAGTTGGCCATCAGGGCGACCAGGTCGGCGTGGATCTGGTCCATGCGGACGCCTTGTGCCCCGGTGCCCAACGCCCGCGCCTCCTCGACGCGTCCTTCCGCGAGCATCCTCAATTGGCTGTTGCGGACGTCGCGATAGACTTCAAGTGCCCGCCTGACGGTCGCCAGCTTGGTCAGGTCCTCCGTGTGCTTGTGCTTGATCAATACACGCTCGACTCCAGCCAGCAGCGTCTTGATCAGCTCGGCTCGCTCCTCGATCATCCGCGCGTCGCGCGCCTGCTCGACCTTGTCGGTAGACAGCAGGGCGTCGAGCATGTCTGCACGCTGGTGATTCTGGTGGCTGCGAACGGCCAGCAGGTCCAGCGAGGCATGGAAGTTCTCCTCAAACAGGCCGCGTTGCGTCTCCTCGATCTCCGTCATGCCCACGAAGGCAAAGGCGATGACGGCGCCGAACAACACCATCAGCACGCCGATACCCACCAAAAGCTTCGACCGTGTCTTGAGGTTCGAGAACCACTTCATGCGAGTTTCTCCCTCTATTGTCGTCAATTACGCGATGGCGCCGGTACCCACGGCGATATGCGTCAGCGCACTTTCAATTGCGGTTCCCTCGTCCAAGGACAGCAATCGGCGCAGGTCATGAATCAGGATCAATTCGTCTTCACAACGAATTGTGCCATCGACCAGCGGCAGCCCCGGAAGAATTGCATCGGTCGAAACGATTTCTGTCAGCGGAATGTCCAGTACCCCCAGAGTCTCGTCCACCCGAAGGGCGACCCACCGAGTTCCAGCCATCGCAATCAGCAGTTGGTCCGAGAGACAAACGTCTCGTCGCGGATGGCCGAACCGCGTGCGAAGGTCGATGACTGGCAGCACCTCGCCGCCCAAATTAATGATTCCCAAGACGATTTCTGGAGCACCGGGCAGCGGCGTAATCGTCATCACGCGGATGGACCGTCGCACATCGCCGAGTCGGATGGCGTAGTGCTGGCGGTCGAGGGCAAACGAAACCAGTGCCGCAC
This sequence comes from uncultured Enterobacteriaceae bacterium, assembly GCA_964447285.1. Taxonomy (GTDB): domain Bacteria; phylum Myxococcota_A; class UBA9042; order UBA9042; family UBA9042; genus CAJBNH01. The sequence continues at coordinate 67,656 of CAYURO010000010.1, forward strand.
CGCAAGGGTCTTCCGCGAGCGCGCCCGTCATCGCGATGCCCTCCACCTACGTTTCGTTGCGGGTCCAGCCTGTGCCGTATCGGCTGAGTCGTCAACCCACCCGAAACACGTCAGCGGCGTTCGGCCAATCCCCCCGCCCCGCCCTCACAGCCAGCGCCGAGTTCTCTGAATTAGCTCACAACTTGACAATTCCTTTTGAAACGTTTCGGTGACCGCACTCAGCCCGATCCGGACCACTCCGCAGGGTGCTTGGCGGGTTCGCCGGTCATGTAGACCCGTCCGCTCCCGACACCTCGCCCTCGGCGGGCAACACAAGCGCCTCCCCGTCGACAGCCCGCGCCTGCGATTCTCCCTCGACCGGCAACGCCTGCACCTCCCGAAGCCGTCGCTGAATCGCACGGTTGCGCGTGGCGGCGTCGTCCATCTTGCGCGCCGCCTCGTCCAGCTTCTTGCGCACGCCGTCCAGCACATCGCCGAACTTGCCGAACTCGGTCTTGACCTCTCCCAGCACCTTCCACACCTCGCTGGACCGCTTCTGGATCGCCAGGGTGCGAAAGCCCATCTGCAGGCTGTTCAGCAGCGCGGCCAGCGTCGTCGGACCCGCCACGATCACGCGGTGCTCCCGCTGCAGCAGCTCCAACAGTGCGGGGCGTCTGCTGATCTCGGCATACAGCCCCTCGACCGGCAGGAACACGATGCCGAAGTCGGTGGTCCACGGCGGCTGCACATACTTCAGATGCACATCCTTGGCACACGCCTTCACCCGCAATTCCAAAGCCTTGCCTGCAGCTTCCAGTGCCACCGGGTCAGCGCGATCCTGGGCGTCCAGCAGCCGCTGCCAGTCCTCCAGCGGGAATTTCGAGTCGATGGGCAGCCACACCGCCTGTTCGCCGTCCTGTCGTCCCGGCAAACGCAACGCAAATTCGACCACCTCTGTCGCTCCGGGTCGCACGGTCACGTTGCGCTGGTACTGCTCCGGCGCCATCACCTCCGCCAGCAGGGACTCGAGCTGCACCTCGCCCCAACCGCCCCGCGCCTTCACGTTCGTCAGCACGCGCTTCAGGTCGCCCACGCCGGTCGCCAAAACCTGCATCTCGCCCAGCCCCTTGTGCACCTGCTCCAGACGCTCTGACACCTGCTGGAACGACTCGCCCAGCCGCTTCTCCAGCGTTCCCTGTAGTTTCTCATCCACCGTCACCCGCATCTCTTCCAGTTTGTTCGTATTTTCCGTGGTCAGGTGCTGCAGCCGCTTCTCCATCACGTCGCGCATCACCGCCTGGGCCCGTTCGTTCGCGGCCGAGAACTGCGTCAGCTGCAGCGCGAACGCCTCGAGTTGCCGCTGCTCTGCCTCACGCGCTTCCGCCAGACCGCGCGCCATCTGGTTGCCAAAATCCCGCAGCGCCACTGCCTGTTGCTCCCGATCGACCTGGTTTTGCTGGCGGACGTCGTCGCGGTGGCGGGTCAGCACGTCGCGCAAGCTGCGTTCCGTGCGTTCCTGGGCTTGGTTCAACCCTTCCAGACGGCCCAGCAGCTCTGGCGACGTCGTGGGGGGCGGCGGGCGGCGCAACAGCAACAGCACCTGCAGCACAACGGTCACGACCAGCAGCAGCAGCACAGCGACGAGCACAAGGTTCATGGCAACTCCGATGGACACGCGGAAGTGCGCGCGCCGACTTGGCCAACGTGGGCGGCGTCGGCACGCGAGTCAAGGGGCTGCACTGTCGGTATGCGACGTCATCTGTCGCATGGGCGCACGGGGTCACCCCGGAGAAACCCCTACCCAAAAACGGGGAACGCCCCGGATACCCAAGTGCATCGGCAGAGGCCAAGATCCTTGTTGCGGAATCCCCCGCTCGAGATGTTGGACCCATGAACCGCCCATCCCACGTTTGGTCGCAACTGCTCTCCAGCGCACTGCTGTACACACTCTTGGCCTCGCCTTCGCTTGCGCGAGCCGATGAATCCCAGGCGCTTGCCGCACCCGCCCCGCCCACCGCATCGGACGAGCCACCGTCCGTCGATCTGCCACCGCTGGTCGTCACGGGACGGCGCACCGAGCAGAAACTGTTCGAGGTCGACCGCAACCTACAACGCGTGGACCACAGCGATGTCCGTAAGCTGCAAGCGCAATCGATGCCGGACGCGTTGAAGGAGACGACGGGCGTTCACATGCAGTCGACCCACCGCGGCGCTGGCGCTCCGTATCTGCGTGGCCTTGTGGGACCGCAGAACCTGTTGGTGATCGACGGCATCCGTTTCAGCAATTCTACCTTTCGCACCGGGCCCAACCAGTACCTCTCGATGCTGGACCCCTCCTCGTTCGCCCGCATGGAGGTGCTGTTGGGTCCCGGTTCGGTTCTTTACGGCGCAGATGCACTCGGCGGCGTGCTGCAGTTCTTTCCCGCCGACTTCGTGCACGAGCAGGGTTTCGGCGCTCGCGGCGGATTGCGCTTTGCGAGTGCGGACTTGTCGACGTCCGGTTGGGCCGATGCGTCGTGGCGCAACGACAGCTTTGGCGTGCTGGCCGGCGGCGCACTGCGGAACTTCGGCACGCTGACGGCGGGCGGCGGCGTCGAGCAACCGCTGAGCGACTATCAGCAAGGCGCCTGGCACCTGCGGGCGCGCTACCAGCCCACCGACACCCTGACGCTGGACCTGACATGGCTGGGCGCGCGGCTGAACGACGCGATGCGGCTCGACGAAGTGCGGCGCCTCTCTTCGGGGATCAACCGGATTCGCCGCTATGACAACCAGGACGACATCGGCTGGCTGGACGCGCGGTGGCGGCCCAAGCGCATGGCCCTTCGCGAGCTTCGACTGGCCGGCGCCCTGCACCGCACCCACGAGACGTCGTACCAGGTGCGCTGCACGATGGATGCGGCCCTGGCCGGCATGTCCGACTGCATCGACGCGGTCGACACCTGGCGCGACGCTCCCACGGCCCAGCCCGGCACGCCGATCGCCCGCCAGGACGAGGCCACCGACACCGTCCTGACGCCCGGCGGCTTGGTCGAGGCGCACTTCGACTTCTGGAACAAGCGGATCCGCTCTGTGGTGGGCGCTGACGCCTGGTTCGACGCGGTCGACTCCAGCAAGCGGGAGCGTCGCGCCGACAAGAACGATTGGGCGTGGAAGGACCTGACACGAGGCAACTTCTCCGACGGATCGGCGTATGCAACGGGAGGCGCCTTTGCCCATGCCGACGCCGATGTGGCGAAATGGGGAGCCAAGTCCGTGGTCGCGGGTGCCGGCGCCAGGTTGACGCATGTGACGGCCAGCGCCCAGGACGTGCCCAGCATCGGCGATGTGGACTATGACCACACCGGCGCGGTGGCGACGGCGGACCTGAAGTACCTGCACGGCGAAACCTTCATGTTGTACGGCAACTTCGCCCAAGGCTTTCGCGCACCGAACCTGCAAGAGTCGACGGTGCTGGGCAACACCGGCAGCAAGTTCGAGATCCCCAACGCCAATTTGAAGCCAGAGACCAGCAACACCGTCGAGTTGGGCGGGCGCGTGCAGGCCGGGGCTGTCGCGCTGCACCTCGCCGGCTTCGTGTCATGGCTGCAGGACGTGATCGACGAGCGCACGGTGCCCGAGGCTGAGTGGAAGGCGATGGGCATCGCGGCCGACGACGTGGGCACCACCCCGGTGATCCAGCGCGTGAATTCGACCAAGGGCCTGTTCAAGGGCGCCGAGCTGACGCTGCAGGGCGGTCCGTGGTGGCAGGTGACGCCGTGGGCGCGCGCCTCGTGGGTCGAGGGAGACCTGACCGACGCCGCCGGGTTGGAGTCGCCCGCCCGCCGCATTCCGCCTGCCCTCGGGTCCGCCGGCGTGCGCTACGCCCTGCCCCGTGACCGTGGCTATGTCGAGGTCTTCTCGCGCTTTGCGGCCGCCCAGGACCGTCTGCACGCCAGCGACGAGAACGACCTGCGCATCTGCGAGGACCCCGCGCACCCCGGCAAGACCTACAAGGAGGGCGGCGGTCAGTGCCCCGGCACACCGGCATGGGCCACCGTGAACCTGCGCGCCGGCTATCGGTGGGAGGATCTGCACATCGACGCCGCCCTGACGAACCTGACCGACGCGGCCTACCGACTGCACGGGTCGGGCGTCAACGAGGCTGGAATCGGGGCTTCCGTCTCGATGACGGCCGAGTACTGAGCCGTCCCTACGTCCCGCTGCAAGGGCCCAACACCGGCTACACCGCCCGTAGCACCACCTTCCGCTTGCGCCTGCGCCCGGGCGTCCTGCGCAACCCCGCGAGCGTCCAGTCGGCATCCACAGCCCTGCCCGCCAGCATCAGCCACTCGGCCTCTTGCTCAGACGCAGTCCCGGCCAACACCGCCTCTCGCGACACACGCGTCGTCTCCTGCAGCGCCACCGCTCCTTCGCACGCCAACACCCACTCGAAGTGAAGGTAATCGTTGGCGGTCGACGCGATCATGGCGGGCAGGTGCGGCTCGGGCCACGTCGCGGCCACCTGCATCAACTCGACGACCATGTCGGGCGAGGCGCGCCGCTGATCGTGCAGGCTTGCGATGTGCCCCACCGGGTCCAGCCCTTCGGCCTCGATGCAGGCGCGCACCACCCAGGTCGCGTGTAGCCAACCGCCTTCCGAGACCAGCCACTTCTCGGCGATGTCGCGGGCGGTGGCCGTGTCGCCCGCAAACAGGTGCATTCGTGCGAGGTTGCAGTCTGTCATCGCCAAAGCGTAGAAGCGGTCGGTGACGGCCGGGTCGTGGTCCGACCAGAGCTCTTCCTGCGCCTCACTCATCTGCGCGGCCGCCGCCCGACGAAAGGCCGGCCGCGCGTCGGCGAACTGCCCTGAGTGGGCCAGATAGGTGGCGTAGTTCGAAAGCAGGTGCGACCCGTGCGGCGGGTGTGCCAGCACACGGTGAAACATGCGGCCAGCGCGCTCGAATTCCTGATGCTCGGACAGCATCCCGGCCAGCAGGGTGGCGATGTCCATATCGTGGAGGTTGCGGGCCAGCGCGCGGTACAGTAGCTCGATGGCTTGGTCGATGTGCCCTTGCCGCCGCAGGTCCATCGCCGCCTCGATGGGCGAGACGTCGCGAGCCGTCCGGGGCCTCGATCGCGGTCGTGCAACGGGGTCGTCGGGGTCGGTCGCAGCCATGGCGGGCCTCCTTCGTGGCACCACCAGTATCCATGCGAATGGCGACAAGCTGTGTCGCTTGCCGACTGCGTGTCGCGTCTACTCGAGGCCGATCAGGCCCGTGCGAATCGCCAGACGCACCAGCGCCGGCAGGTCGCGCAACCCCAGCTTGGCCATCAGGTTGGCGCGGTGGCCCTCGACGGTCTTCACGCTGATGCCCAGCTCGTCCGCGATGTCCTGACTCGTCCGCCCCAACGCCACCAGCCTCAGCACCTGCTGTTCGCGCGCGGTCAACACCTCGAGTCCCGGCGGACCACCGTCGGCCGCTGGCCCCTTCGCTTTCGCATCCGTCAGCAGCACCTTGGCCGCCGCTGGGCTGAAGAACGCCTGCCCTGCCGCCACCGCGCGAATCGCCGCCACCAGGTCGCCCAAACCGGACCCCTTCACCAGATAGCCACTGGCACCCGCCCGAATCGCCGGCCGCACGAACTCCTCACCGTCGTGCATCGACAGCACCAGCACCCGCGTTTCCGGCCGTCGCCCGGCAATCAGCTCCGTCGCGTCGAGACCGCTGATGCCCGGCAGCGTCAGGTCCATCACGACCACGTCGGGCTCCAGCGCGGTCGCCAGCTCGACGGCTTGGGTACCGGTGGACGCCTCGCCCACCACGGTCATGTCCTCGCGCCCCGACAGCAAAGCCCGCAGGCCCTCACGAACGATCGTGTGGTCGTCGACCAGCAGAATCCGAATCACGCTCATGGGTTCGCCTCACTGGCTGCAGAGACCGCCGACGCCGGGAATACGACGTGGAGCCGCGTGCCTCCTCCCGGCTTCGCATCGATCTCGAACGATCCGCCCAACAACTCGACCCGCTCGCGCATCCCGACCAGGCCTAGACCCGCCCCTGAAACTGTTTGCAGATCAAACCCTTGCCCGTCGTCCTGCACCGTCAGCTCGACGCCCGCTTCGGTCGCCTGCAGCCGCACCTGAATGCGCTGCGCCTTGGCGTGTCGGGCGGCGTTGGTCAGGGCCTCCTGCGCGATGCGGAAGCACGCCACCTCAATCGCCGCGGGCACTTGAGCCGTCCCTTCCACCGTACACTGGACCGGCAGCCCGGTGCCGTCGTGCAGCGCCTGGCAGTGCCGCTCCAACGCGCGCCCCAGCCCGACTTCGGACAGCAGCGGCGGGGCCAACCGGCGCACGGTGCGGCGCGTTTCCTCGATCGACTCGTCCGCCAGCTGCAGCATGTCGTCCATCGCCTGCCGCGGCGCGTCCTCCGGGCCGGACGTTTCACGCAACACCTGGAGACGCAAGCGCAATCCAGTCAGTGTCTGCCCCAGACCGTCGTGCAGGTCCAGCGCGATGCGACGCCGCTCCTCTTCTTGCAGCCCGGCAGAACGCGCCGCGAGCTCTCGCAGCCTCGCTTGACTGGCCTCCAGCGCCTGTACCGCCGCTGCCACCCTTGCCGCCAGCGTCTGGTTCATCCTGTCCAGCTCGCCCACCAGTCCAGAGATGCGCTCCTCTGCCCGCCGCACGGTCAACAGCGGCACCGAGCGAATCAGCCACGCCAGAGCCAACCCCAGCAGACCAAACACGATTCCCTGCGCGAAGGCCCCCTGCAGCAGCCGCCCCATGGACAGCCCCACCCACACGGCACCATGCCCCTCGCCCGGCAGGGTCAACGGCACACGGGTCCAAAGAATGCGCCCCTGCGTCTGGACTTGCGTCGGTGAGGACACGTCCAGCGCCACCCCACGCCCATCCACCACGACCAGACTAACCACGTCGGGTCGCGCCAGGTGGTTGCGCACGTGCTCGGCAAGCTTGATCGTGTCGTAGCGCCACAATCGGGGGCGAGTCGACACCTCGCGCTGCACCAGATCGGCCACCTCGACACCGGTCGATTGAGCCAGGGCACGCAGCTCGCCCACGCGCAAGGCCCCCCAACCCAAGGGGATCGCCAGCCAGACCACCGCCAGCACCATCACGGCGACGGGCGTCAGGCGCGCGCGCAGCACGCGGGATAGGTCGATGGGATGCGTCACGGTCACCGCGCGCCTCCCAACAGCGGTAGCGACTCCGCCTTGCGAATGACGGCCTCTCCCACCGGAGACGCCACACAGGCCAGGAATCGCGCCACGGCGCCGGTCGGCCGACCACTCGACACAAACAACAAGTCCTTCCAGAATGGGTACTTGCCTGCAGCGACCGCCGCCCCCGTCGGAGCCGCTCCATCGACCTTCAACAGCCGCAGCGGCCAACCGCCGGCCCGCACGGCACTCGCGTCGACCAGTCCGACCGACCCGGGCGTCGCCAGCAGCGTCTCGTGCATCGAGCGGTCGTGATACGCGACGAGCCAGCGCTGGTCCCGGCGCGCCAAATCGTCGGCCACCGCAAAGGCCGGCAGGCGCTTGCCGACCGCCGCGTGACTCGAGTCGCCACTCTCTCGCTGCACCGGAACCACGACACGCCCGTCGGACCAGCGCGCTCGAACCCCTTGGAAAATCTGAACGATCTCCTCCCGGGTCAACGGCTCGTCCACCACGTCGGGATGCGTCGCGACGGCAACGGGTGCACGGGCGTACGGCAACACGGTCAACCCGAGCTTCCGCTCAGCGTCGCGCAGTGGCCGTGACACCAGCGCCAGATCGATCTCGCCGTCTGCCAGAGCGCGCAGCCCGCCCGTCGAGCCCATGCCCTCATCGACGTCGATGTGCAGACTCGGGTCCGCACGGGAACACGCGTCCGCAAGTTGTCGGGTCAGCGGCACGTTGCTTCCAGAACCAGCTAGAAGTAAACGAGAATCCGGCGCACGCACCGAACGGATCGGCCCGGCAGCGTTGCCGCGCGGAGGCTCGGGTCCCCCCAGAACCGCATGGGTCAGAAAGCCGGCGCCCACCAGCAGCGGCAGCGCGACCACAGCGACCAGCGACCACAGCACGACAGGCCGCAGCAGGGGCGAGCGGTCGAGCCAGTCGGAGAGGTTGCGGGAGGTCAATGGCACGTGGCTCCGCGGCAGCCGGGGGAGGAGGGGCTGTGTGGCAGGGTCAGATACCAGCGGAGGGGACGTGCTGCAATCCCGGATGACAGCGAAGGCCTAGAACTCGTCCTCGCGGATGCGATTTCGGTTCCAGCTGGGGATTTCGACCTCGATCTCCTCACTTCCATCGGGCACGCACTGACACGAGAGCCGGGACTGCGGCGTCAGCGCGGGTGCTGTGTCCAGCATGTCCTCTTCGGCTTCCTCGGCACGGCGGCAGCTCGCCCCGCCCTTCTTGACGTAGACGTGGCAGGTTGAGCACGCCACCACACCGCCGCACGCGTGATCGACCTCAATGCCGTGATGCAACAGGATGTCCAGCAGCGACCCCGGCAGCCCGTCGCGACCGTACGGCAGGTCCTGCGGAGCGACCTCGATCGGCTGCTCGACTCCAGCGACACGCACCCGGAACGGCTGCTGCGCCGGGCCGTTGGCCGTCTGCTTCAAGTAGGGATTCACACCGCCCATGCTCGTCTCCCGTCGCTTGCCAAGTGCGCACGCAGGGTAAGCCAGCCCGCAGGACGCGCAAGGGAAGCCGACGCAAGGGGCCCGCCGCCCTGCCCCACCTGCCGCGTCAACTCAGCGTGTCGATTCAGTTCTTCGCTGACCACGTCAGCGTGTAGCCGCCGCAAACCGACGCGGACGACTTGCGATAGACCTTGGCCCACAGGGTTCCGGACTCGCTGAAGAGCCCGCCGGGCGAGCAGTTGGGGCTCACCTTGGCAAACTCGTTCGTGGTGCTCGACAGCGTCGAGCAGCAGCCCCACGACCCACCGGGACCACCGCTGGTCTTGGTACCGTTGGTGCAGGAGACCGTGCCTTCAGCGACAGAGCCTCCCTCGCAGCGGAAGTACAGGCAGACGTCGTAATCCGACGCCATCGAGGCCAGTTGCACGTTGGGCTTGATGGTGCAGCCCCAGTCGTCCTTGGCCACGAAGCTGTACCAGTCGACCTCTCCCGATGGGCTGTGCGTCGCCGTCAGGGACATCGCAGGGTCGCAGTCGCTGCGTTCGGCCAGCGCGGTGGCAGAGCCACTCGAGTCATTCAGCTCGTACTTGTCGGCCGTGGACGTGCCGATGCACTGGCCGTTGCTGCACTTGTCGGCCACGGTGCAGGTCGAGCTGTCGCTGCACGATCCGCCGTTGTTCGACGGCACCTTGACGCAAGAACCGCCCGAGCACGCCCCAGCGTTGCACTGGTCCCCGGCGCCAGAGCAGTCCTTCGCGGTGCCCTTGCACACCCCGCCCGCGCACGCGTCGTTCAACGTGCAGGCGTCGCCGTCGCTGCACACGGTTCCCGCCGGCTTGACCTTCTTGGTGCAGGAACCGAACTCGCACGCACCGATGTTGCACAAGTCGGTGAAGTTGCTGCAGTCCTTCGTCGTGCCGGTACACTGGCCCGCCTGACAGTGGTCGGACGACGTGCACGACTCATTGTCGTTGCAAACCGTGGCGTTCGACTTGGGCTTCTGGACGCACACGCCCCCTTCCGCACACACGCCGTCGTTGCAGATGTCGGCCGCCAAGCTGCAGTCCTTTAGCTGGCCGATGCAGCTTCCGGCCTGACAGGAATCGCTGACGGTGCAGGCATTTCCGTCATCACACGCACCGCCTGCCTTGGGTTGCGGCACGCACTGGCCGGCTTGGCAGACGCCCGTGTTGCACGAGTCCGTCCACGCGCTGCAGTCCAACAGCTCGCCCTTGCAGGTCCCGCCCGCGCAGGTGTCGTTGACAGTGCAGGGGTTGCCGTCGTCACACGCGCCGTCCTTGGGCCCCGCGACGCACGCGCCCTCCTCGCACACAGCCAGCTGGCACGCGCTGCCGAAAGCGGAGCAGTCCTTGGGCGTTCCCGCGCACGCACCGTTCTGGCACGTGTCGTTCTCGGTGCAGGCGTTCTGGTCGTTGCACGCCCCCAGCTTGGGGACAGGGACGCACTTGCCGGTGGTGATGTCGCAAGCCCCCGTGTTGCAGGCGTCTCCGGTGTCGGCGCACAGCCCCTCGTCCACGCCGTCCTTGCAGTTGTCGTCCAAACCGTTGCAGACCTCGGCAGTGGGAACGGCGGCAGAGCACACCGGCTGGCCGCCCTTGCATTCCTGAATGGTGCCGGTGCACTTGCCGAATTCGTTCTCCTGAAAGCACGGCTCGGGGACCTCAATCTCGTCGGTTTGGCCGTCGCAGTCGTCGTCCAGCGTGTTGCAGGTTTCCAGCGCCGGTTCGGTGGCCGTACACGCCGACAGCTTGCCGCCTGCACAACCGCGCGTGCCCGTGCAGCTGCCGTCGCTGGTCGTGTGGCTGCACCCGGTCTGCAGTTGGCTGGCGACGGCCGTTGCGCTGCATGGACACTCGCCCGACACGCGAACGCACTGCGCCGCCGACGTTCCAGATCCTCCGGCTGAGGTCTTGCACTCAAAGCCTGTGGGACAGTGGCCTGTCACCTCCGGGTCGCACGCCACGCCGCAGAAGCTGCCCTGATCGCCACGCGACACGCACAGATTCGGTCCACCTCCCGGGGGGTTACAGTCGGTCGAGGTGGCGCACGGGTCGCACAACCGCGCAAAAGACGGCAGGCAGATGTAGGCGGTGTCAGAGCCCGACGCGACCTGGGTGCACAGCCAGCCCTTCTCGCACTCGCCGGAACACACCTGCGAACACACCTTGCCGCCAGCGTCCTGCACACAGAAGCCACTGTTGCAGTCGTCGTTCGTGGCGCACGGTGCGCCGTAACTGCCCGGGTCGACGACGATCTCTGTGCCCGCCCCGTCCACGACCTCGTCGCCACCCGTCTCGTCATCCAGCACGACGCTGTCGTCGTCGGACTCGTCCGGGATCTGCACGTCTGACAAGAAGCTGCCGTCGCTGGGCTTGATGCTGTCGGGCAGCGAGATGCCCCCATCGACCGCCGCTGGTTCACTGCAACCGAACAGCGCCAGCACGACAACGACGCCGGCCAGTCCCGCACTCTGCCACTTCCGCACCATCGTCCCCCCGTCGCACCACCGTTGCTTGACCACGCGTTGTGGGTGTCGACATACGCAAGGATGCCAGCAAAGCGCGGCCACTTCTACGGCTAAGGCACAAACCTTCCTGCCGAATTGCCGCTAAGGGTTGCCGTTCGACCCGTGGCGACCTAAGATCGCTCGCCATTCGGTGCCCCCCGTGCCGAATCGGTTGCATCCGCGGCTTTCGCTTGCAGTCGCAGCCGGGCAAACGCAACATTGCAGAAGCATGGCCGCTCCAAGCCGGGCACATGCCGAACAGAGAGCCCATCCCACGCGCAGGAACACCTTGGTTCCCGGCCCGCTTAGAAGCCGCCCCGACCCTCACGCGGCACCGGAGTCAATCTGATGAGAACCCCCTACTGTAGTCGCACGCTTGCTGCCCTCACCTTGGTCCTTGCTGCCTACGGCTGCGGCGGTGGAACCGAAACCACCGACAAGGATACCTCCACGGCGGACACCGCTCTGGATAGCACGGACACTGAGCTTCCCGGCGACACCGTAGCTGAGGTCACGCCCGACACGGTCGACCAGGACTCGATTCTCCCCGACATCGCTCCCACCGACATCGACACCGTCGAGCCCGACATCGCCGACGTCATCGACGTCATCGACGCCACCGACGCGGTCGAAGAGATCGACGTGCCCTGCAACGGCAAGGTCGGCTGCCCCTGCCAGGGCGACTCGCAGTGTATGAGCGGCGCCTGCTTGCTGCGGCGCGACGGCACCAAGACCTGCGCACTGCCCTGCTCGAACGCTTGCCCCGCGGGCTTCTCTTGCGCGCCCGGCAAGAAGCTGTGCGTCGAGAACGACATCGCCCTATGCGACCCGTGCGACAACAACGGCGACTGCGCTGTCGCCAACCTCGCCAGCGCCTGCATCGAGGGCGGCGCCAACGGCTCGTTCTGCGGCATCATCTGCAACGCGGACACCGACTGCCCCGACGGCTACGCCTGCGCGACTGGCAAGGATGTCGTCGGCCAGCTGGTCAAGCAGTGCCAGCCGAAGGAAGGCGCGACCTGTGCCTGCTCGCCCCGCGCGATCCAGCTTGGATTCCAGACGAATTGCTCCGTTGAGCCGAACCCCTGCACCGGCACCCGCACCTGCCTCGTCAAGGGCGAGCCCGGCGCACCCGAAGAGGGCGGCCTCAGTGCCTGCGATGCCCCCGAAGCGATCACCGAGACCTGCGACAGCGTGGACAACGACTGCGACGGCAAGACCGATGGCGCTGGCCTGTGCGACGACGGCAACCCCTGCACCTCGGACGTCTGCGGCGCCAAGGGCTGCGAGCACAAGACCTCTCCCGACGGTGTGGACTGCGACGACGGCGACGCCTGCACCCTCGCGGGCACATGCCAGACCGGCGCGTGCGCCTCGGCAAACCAGAAGGACTGCGACGACAAGAACGGCTGCACCACCGATTCATGCGACCCCGCCAAGGGCTGCGTGAACTTGGCCAATGACGCGACCTGCACCGACAACGACGCCTGCACCAGCGACGAGAAGTGCGCCGAAGGCAAGTGCGCGGGTGCCGTCCCGGTCGTGTGTGACGATGCCAACATCTGCACGATCGACTCGTGTGACCCCGCCGCAGGCTGCAAGACCGAGCCCGCGTTGGGCGATTGCAGCGACAACGATGCCTGCACCCTGCTCGACACCTGCAAGGATGGCGTCTGCGTCACGGGCGGCGCGCTCGCGTGCGGCGACGACAGCCTCTGCACCGACGACTCGTGCGACGCCGCCAAGGGCTGCGTGAATTTGGCGAACGCGGCGACCTGCAGCGACGATGACGCGTGCACGGTAGACGACGCCTGCAAGGCGGGCGAGTGTGCTCCCGGAGCGGCCTCGAACTGCGACGACAGCAACGCCTGCACCGAGGACTCGTGCGACAAGGTCAAGGGCTGCGTGAACGCCGCACAATCGGGCGAGTGCACTGACGGCGACGCCTGCACCAAGAACGACCTCTGTGTTGCTGGCAAGTGCGCTCCCGGAGCGGCCATCCAGTGCGACGATGCCAATGTCTGCACCGACGATTCCTGCGACAAGGTCAAGGGTTGCGTGAACACGGCGAACATCGCGTCGTGCACCGACGGTGACGCATGCACGGATGGCGACGCCTGCAAGGACGGCAAGTGCGCGGCTGGCGCGGCCGTGAAGTGCGACGACGAAAACGTCTGCACCGACGACTCTTGCGACAAGGACAAGGGCTGCGTGACGGTGGCGAACGACGCGAAGTGCACCGACAACGACAAGTGCACGGCCGACGACACCTGCGCCAGCAACGCGTGCGTCTCTGGCGACGCCGTGGTGTGTGACGACGAGAACCCTTGCACGACCGACAGTTGCGATCCGGCCAAGGGTTGCGTTTTCGACAACAACACCGAGGCTTGCGACGACGGCGACGCCTGCACCGAGAACGACGCGTGCAAGGATGCCAAGTGCGTCGCGGGTTCGACCAAGGCGTGCGACGACGACAACCTCTGCACAGACGACTCGTGCGCCGAGGGCGCCTGCGTCAACGCGGCGAACACCGCAGAGTGCGACGATGGCACCCCCTGCACCAAGGGCGACGCCTGCGCCGACGGTTCGTGCGTGCCGGGCCAGGGACCGGACTGCAACGACGACAACACCTGCACCACCGACGGTTGCGACGAGAACGGCGACTGCACCAACGTCATCACGGCCGGCAACGTCTGCGATGACAGCGACGCCTGCACCGCTGACGATGCGTGCAATGACGCCGGTGAGTGCGTCGCGGGCGCCCCCAAGGTCTGCGATGACGGCAGCGTCTGCACCGACGACGCCTGCGACCCGTCCAGTGGCTGCACGACGACTCCCGTCGACGGCACCTGCGATGACGGCAACAGCTGCACCCTCGACGACACCTGCATCGACGGAACGTGCAGCCCCGGCGCCTCTGACCCGTGCGACGACAGCAACGGTTGCACCAACGACAGCTGCGACCCGTCCTTGGGCTGCGTGAACGAGAACAACACCGAGCCCTGCGACGACGGCGACGCCTGCACCGAGAACGATACGTGCGCCGACGGCAGCTGCTCCAACGTGTCGACCGTCCCCTGCGACGACGGCAGCGTCTGCACCGATGACGCTTGCGACCCGTCCACCGGCTGCACGACGACTCCCATCGACGGCTCCTGCGACGACGGCAACAGCTGCACGCTCGACGACACCTGCGCCGACGGATCGTGCCAGCCGGGCAGCGAGATCTCGTGCGACGACAACGATGTCTGCACCGACGACGCCTGCGACACGAACAGCGGCTGCACCAACACCGCCAACACCGGCAACCAGTGCGACGACGGCACCGTCTGCACGGAGAACGACAGCTGCACCGATGGCACCTGCGGCGGCGCCGCCGTCAGCTGCGACGACAGCAACCCCTGCACCGTCGATACCTGCGACGCGACCAACGGTTGCGCCAACACCGCCAAGACCTGCGACCCGGGCTACTCCTGCGCGCCGGTGACCGGTGCGTGCACCGTGAAGGTCGTGATCTCGGAGGTTGCGGCGTTCTACACCACCAACGCAAATGACGAGTTCATCGAGCTCTACAACCCCGGCGAGACCCCTGCCAGCTTGAAGGGCCTCAAGGTCGAATACGGCGCAGCGACCGGCACCACCTGGGCGAGCAAGACCGGCGCGACCGGTCTGGCGGACGGCGTCACCATCCCCGCCCACGGCTACTTCCTCATCACCGGCACCAACACCTGGACCGGCGGCGTGACGGCGGACTTCAAGGCGGCCGGTGACTTGGCGATGTCCGGCACGGCTGGCGCGCTGCAGTTGAACATCGGCGGCAACGTCTTCGACCTGTTCGGGTTCGGCACGACCAACCTCACGCGGTTTGAAGGCACCGGGGCCGCGACGGTGCACACCGCCGCGGGAGGCGGCAGCATGGAGCGCAAGGCCCTCACCACCAGCACGGCGGCCACGATGAGCACGGGCGGTGTGGACGTCAGCAAGGGCAACGGCTGGGACGCGAACGACAACAAGACGGACTTCATCGTTCGCACGGCGCGCAATCCGCAGAACTCTGCCAGCCCGATCGAGAAGCCGTGAATTTGACGACCTGAGCGGGCGTTGGCACGGTGCGGCCCTTCCCCTTCCGGGCCCCGTGCCTCGCCCCCACTCAGGAGTCTTGCCGTGAACCTCTCCATCCTCTCGTCCCGCCTCGCCTTTGCCGCCATCGGTGCGCTCTCCGTGCTCGCGTTCGGGTGCGGCGGCGCCCAGACCAAAGCCGATCACAAGCCCTGCTGCAAGGGTGATGCTGCGTCCGACAAGCCCTGCTGCAAGGGCAAGGTCGAGGCAGCAGCCCCCGAAGCTGCCCCTCCCGTCGCCGATGAGCCGTTCAAGCGCGTCGACGCGGCGAGCCTTGAGG
This sequence comes from uncultured Enterobacteriaceae bacterium, assembly GCA_964447285.1. Taxonomy (GTDB): domain Bacteria; phylum Myxococcota_A; class UBA9042; order UBA9042; family UBA9042; genus CAJBNH01. The sequence goes on from CAYURO010000010.1 coordinate 83,206, forward strand.
TCAAGCTCAAGGGAGCCGCGCAAGTCCATGTGTTTGATGCGAACTCCGACGAGCGCTTTGCCCAGGGTCACATCCCCGGCGCCAGGCACCTGCGGGCGGACGCGGTCAAGGCTGAGGTGCTGCCGCCCAATCGCGACGCGATGGTCGTCTTCTACTGCGGCGGCCCCAAGTGCATGGCCGCGCCGGAAGCTGCCAAAGCCACGATCGCACTTGGGTACACCAATGTGTTCGTGATGACCGACGGGATCAAGGGTTGGGAAGCCTTGGGCTACCCCGTCGAGAAGTGACCTGCCCGGCGCTGTGCCACCGGGGCCTCGCGTTCCCTCTCCCGCAACGCCGCGTCCCGCCGTGTAGTCTGCCGCCCTTCCTGGTGCTATAAGGCCGCGTGTCCCGGCGCACCGTGGGCCGGGCCACCCGGGCGCTTCGTCCGGGGCCTCGTGCGCTGTCTGCCCGGCTGTAGACCGTGGCAGTACGCCCCCCGCGCCCCCGGCCGTCGTGTCCCCGCATCGCTCCACCCGGAGCGCGAGCATAGGCGGGCGGCCGTGGCACATGTCCTCCTTCAAGACATCGAGAAGCTGTATGGCGACGTTCACGTCGTGCGGCGCCTGAACCTCTCTGTGGCACAGGGCGAATTCCTGGTGCTGGTCGGAGCGTCTGGCTGCGGCAAGAGCACGACGCTGCGGATGGTGGCGGGCCTTGAGTCGATCTCGTCCGGCACGCTGTCGATCGGCGGCCGCATCGTCAACGACGTCAGCCCGCGCGACCGCGATATCGCCATGGTGTTCCAGAGCTACGCGCTGTACCCGCACATGACGGTGTTCGAGAACATGGCGTTCGGCCTGAGGATCCGCAAGGCGCCCCAGACCGAGATCGATCGCCGCGTGGGCGACGCCGCCAAGCTGCTGGGCCTTGAAGACCTGCTGCAGCGGCGTCCGGCGGCGCTGTCTGGCGGCCAGCGACAACGGGTTGCCATGGGCCGGGCGGTGGTGCGCGAGCCTGCCGTGTTCCTGTTCGACGAGCCCCTGTCCAACCTGGACGCCAAGCTGCGCGTGCAGATGCGCATCGAGATCGCCAGGCTGCACAAGCGCTTGGGCACGACCATCCTGTACGTCACGCACGACCAGGTTGAGGCGATGACGCTGGCCGACCGCATTGCCGTCATGCACGAGGGGTACCTGCAGCAGTGCGACTCCCCTTCGACCATCTACAACCGCCCTGCCAATACCTACGTCGCCACCTTCATTGGCTCGCCTGCCATGAACCTGTGGCCGGTACACGCCACCGTCGAGACCCGCGGCAACCGCGAAGTCGTGGTCCTGCGCGGCAGTGGCCTGTCGGTGGACCTGGACGGCAAGGTCGCAGACCGCCTGACCGCCGCGATGACGGCCGACCATCGGCTGGGCAACGGCGAGTGGACGGTGGGCATCCGTCCGCAAGATCTGCATATCGCCCGCGGGGATGCGCCGGTGCACGCTCGGCTGCCCGTCGAGGTCGTCGAGCCTCTGGGCGCGGAGACCTTCGTGTTCGGCGAGCTGGCCGACCTGGGCGAAGCCCTGCCCGCCCGCGACCCTGCGACCCGCCTGCGCCGCGAGTCGGCCAGCATTCTGCGTGTCGATGCTGGCCAGCCGATCGACGACAGCGAGGAGCTGCCGCTGACGATCGACCTGACCCGCCTGCACCTGTTCGACTCGGCCGGCCAGCGCATCACCGCCGCCGACCCCGAGGCCGCAGTCGCCATCCCTGCCATCGCCCTGAATTTCGACAAGTCCCCTGCGTGAACGGCCTTTGTGCCGTCCGGAGTGCCGCCATGTCCTTTCGCCGCTTTGCCCTGCCCGCCCTGCTAGCGCTTGCCCTTGTGCTTGTGACCGGCTGCGGCAAGTCCACGCCCTCGCCCGCCAAGTCCGACAAGGCGACCGCTGCCGCACCTGCCGCGCCCGCACCCGCTGCCCTGCCGCCTGCCGGTCCGCCCAAGACGGTGACCCTGTGGCACAGCTATCGCGACGACGAGCGCAAGTCTTTGGATCAACTGATCGAACACTGGAACAAGAACCACCCGGAGATCCAGATCACCGCGCTGGCCGTTCCTTTCGACGCGATCATCGACAAATTCCAGGTCGCCGTGCCGCGTGGCAACGGTCCGGACCTCGTGATCATGGCGCACGACAAGATCGGCACTTGGGCGCGCGACGGCCTGTTGCAACCGCTGGGCGACTTTGGCACGCCCGAGCGGCTGGGCCGCTTTCTGCCGCAGACGGTCAAGCCGCTGGTGTTCGAAAAGGCGATCTACGGCCTGCCGCTGGCGTTCAAGTCTTTGGTTCTGTTCTACAATACCGCACTGGTGCAGCAGCCACCCAAGACGATGGCAGAGCTGATCCAAGTCGCCAAGGGCTTCACCAACGAGGCCGACGGCAAGTTCGGCTTCACGTACGACGCCGCCGGCCTGTACTACCACGCGGCCTTCCTGCACGCAGAGGGCGGCCAGGTCTTCGACGAGACCACCCGCAAGCTGACCATCGACACCCCCGAAGCGCAGAAGGCCATTCAGGTCGTCAAGGACCTGCATCTGGTCCACAAGATTCTGCCCAAGGGGATGACCGGATTCGTGATCACCGCGATGTTCAACGACGGCAAGACACCGTTCGTGTTCAACGGCCCCTGGTTCATCAGCGAGATTGACCCGGCGGTGAAGTGGGCCGTCGCGGTGCTGCCAGAGCTGGAGCCCGGCAAGCCGCTGAAGCCGTTCCTGGGTTCTGAGGCCGTGTTGCTGTCCAAGCAGAGCAAGGAGCGCGACGCCGCCCTGAAGATCCTCGACTACCTGACCAGCGACGAGGCCGCCCTGACCCGTCTGAAGGTCGGCCGTCAGATGGTTGCCAATGTCAAGGTGTACGAGAACCCGGAGTGGGCCAACGACCCGGTCGTCAAGGTGTTTCGCGCCCAGGCCGAGCAGTCGGTGCCGATGTCGAACGCTGTGGAAGCCGGGGTCGCGTGGTCGCCGTATGACGCCGCCCTGCGCAAGTCCGTGTTCGGCGACAGCACCCCGGCAGACGCGCTGGCCGAAGCCGCCAAGAAGATCGACGAAGCCCTGGCCCGCCTGAGCAAGTGAGGTCCTTCCCATGAGCCGAGCGCTCGCATCCCCGCCTCCGCCCCCCAGCCCCATTGCCGGCGCGTCTTCGGCGCTGTTGCTTGGCCTGTTGCTGACGGGGTGCCTGCTGTCGGCGCATCAGGCGCTGTCGGGCGTGCGTTTCGAGGCCGAACGGACCGCCCAGGCTCTGGCCGCCTCGGACGCCGCCGCTCGGCTGGCCGGACAGCACGCCGCGCAAATCGAGAGCCGCGATGCGCAACTGGCAGCGCTTGAGCAGCGCGACACCCTGTTTACCGCCCAACTGTTCGTCACGTCTGCGGGAGGCATCGACGAGACCTACGGCATCGCCCGCGGCGCCGATCTCGTGTTCGGCAAGGCCACGGCAGACAAGGGGTTGCAAGAGGCCATCCTTGACCACGCCAAGGCGGTGGTGGCCGCTGGCGAAGACGCGCTGCGCAACGGCAAGTCGTTGGACCTGCCGCGCCTGACCCGGATGCTGCCAGACGGGCGCGCCTTGGTGGCCGTGCCCTATCGCACGCAGGCAGGCGGCAAGGAACTGGCGGGTGTGGCGGGTGCCGTGCTCAAGGCCGTGACGGCGCCGCAGGCGCCGCTCTGGATGGGGGCGCTGCCGCTGCTGGTCGCGCTGGCCTATGCCTGGCGGGTGCACGCGTCTCCCATGCGCGGGCGGGTGGCGGGGCTGGCCGGCATGGCCGTCTTGACCGCGGCGATTCTGGCGCTGGTGCCCGGCTTGCCGTCGGCGGCGTCCAGCTACGGCGGCTCGGCGGTGGGCGACTGGATCGTGCCGCACGGATCGGCAGCGGCCACCGGCACGGCGCCTGCGGTGGGGCTGTGGCTGTACCTGGGTGCAGCGCTGCTGGCGGCGGCCTTGGGGCTGTGCGTCACGCCGCTGGCCACGGTGCTAGACGCCTTTCGCAAGGACGCCGTGCCCTACCTGTACGTGGGCCCTGCCGTGCTGGCGACCGGCATCCTGATCTTCGTGCCGTTTGCCGTGGGCGTGGGCCTGTCGTTCGCCAGCCGCGACGGCAACTTCGTCGGCATGGACAACTACGCTGAAGTCATCCTGAACGCCTTCGACCCCAACAGCTCGACGCGGTTCGCCCGCACGCTGGGCATGACGGTGCTGTGGACGGCCCTGAACATCTGCATGCATGTCGCACTGGGTCTGGGGCTTGCACTGGTCCTGAACCAGCCCAAGCTGATGGGGCGCAAGTTCTACCGTCTGCTGCTGATTGTGCCGTGGGCGGTGCCCAGCTACATCACCGCGCTGACGTGGAAGTGGCTGTTCAACACGCAATACGGCCCGATCAACGCGATGCTGGGCGTGTTGGGCATCGACAAGATCGACTGGCTGGGTCAGGGCGTGCTCACCAACTTTGCCGCGAACCTCGTCACCAACGTCTGGCTGGGCTTTCCGTTCATGATGGTGATCTCGCTGGGCGCCCTGCAGTCGATCCCCTCTGAGCTGTACGAGGCCGCGGCCATCGACGGCGCCGGCGCTTGGCATCGGTTCCGCCACATCACGCTGCCGCTGCTCAAGCCCGCGCTGTTCCCTGCCATCATCCTGGGCACCATCTGGACCTTCAACGCCTTCAACGTGATCTATCTGGTCAGCGGCGGCGGCCCCGACCACAAGACCGACATCCTGATCACCGAGGCCTATTACGCCTTTGCCGTCCTGCGCCAGAATGGGCTCGCGGCGGCCTACAGCGTCCTGATCTTCCTGCTGCTGCTCGGCTATACGCTCATTACCAACCGCAAGACTCGGGCCACGGAGGCCGTGAACGCATGAGCCCCAAAGCCGCCCAAGCGCCCTCGCCGCTGTCTCGCATGGCCCCGCACTTGCTGCTGGTTCCCGTGACGATCGTGACGCTGTATCCGGTGTTGTACGTCGCCAAGCTGGCCTTTTCAGGCGTCGGGGGCACATCAGCCTCGCCTTGGCCTTGGCCTGAGGTGTTCAGCTTGGACGCGTTCTCTGAGGTCGTGAACCGCACCGACGCGCAGGGCACGTGGCTGTTCGGTCGGCAGATGATGAACTCGCTGCTGGTGTCGGGCCTGACCACCGTGCTGGGCATCGTGCTGGCCTGCACCGCGGCGTATGGCTTTGCCCGCTTCGAATTCCCCGGTCGGCGCGCGGGGTTGCTGGCGTTCCTGGCTACACAGATGTTCCCCGGCATCCTGACGATGATCCCGTTGTACGTGCTGATGCAGAAGCTGGGGCTGCTGGACTCGATGCTGGGCCTGGTGCTGGTGTACGCGACGACGGCGATTCCGTTCTGCACGTGGACGCTCAAGGGCTATTTCGACACCCTGCCCAAGGAGATCGAGGAGTCGGCCATCATCGACGGGGCCTCGCGCTTGACGATCTTCCTGAAGATCATCCTGCCGTTGTCGGCCCCCGCCATTGCCGTTGTCGCGCTGTTCTCGTTCATGACGGCGTGGAACGAGTTCGTCCTTGCCTACACCTTCCTGTCGCAGGAAGCGGCGTACACGATGCCGGTGCAGATTCGCAATTACGTGGGCGACAAAGACGTGCAGTGGTCGCTGTTCGCCGCGTCGTCGCTGATTGTCAGCATTCCCGTCATGGCCCTGTTCTACGCCGTCGAGAAGCACCTGGTGGGCGGCCTGACCGCGGGCGGCGTCAAGGGTTAGCCAGCCGACATCGGGAGTTCCATGCAAGCTGCCGTCGTGGGCCACGTCGAGTGGATCGACTTCGTTGCCGTTGCGCGCCTGCCAGTGTCGGGCGAGATCCTGCACGCCGACGCCTCGTGGTCCGAGCCTGCGGGCGGCGGGGGCGTGGCTGCGGCCGAAATGGCCCGCCTGTGCGGCCAGTCGACGCTGTTCACGGCGCTGTCGGGCGACGCGCAGGGTCGGCAAGCGCGGCAGGGACTCGAAGCGCTGGGGGTCCGCGTTCACTCGGTCGCCCGCGCGGAGGCCCAGGCGCGCGCCTTCACGCTGGTCGAACCCCACGGCGAACGCACCATTGTTGTGTACGGACCCAGACTTGCGCCGCACGGCGAGGAAGACCTGCCGTGGGCCGAGCTTGCGCGCATGGATGCGGTCTACTTCTGCAAGGGCGACGTGGCGGCACTGCGGGCTGCCCGACAGGCGCGGGTGCTGGTGGCAACGACACGCGTGCTGCCGCTGCTGCGGGAGGCGGGCCTCCAGGTGGACGCACTGGTGCGAAGCGCCGACGACCCGGGAGAAGCCTATGCCGACGGCGACCTGACCCCAGCCCCGCGACTGGTGGTGGCGACTGAAGGGGCGCGCGGTGGCACCTGGCGGGACTGCGACGGCCGCCACGGGCGGTACCCGGCGGTGCCGCTGCCCGGAACTGCCCGCGACGCCTATGGATGCGGCGACAGCTTCGCGGCAGCGCTGGCCGTCGGTCTTGCGCGTGGACCGGACCTGGCGGCGGCGCTGCACCTGGCGGCCAGGTCGGGGGCGGCGGCGCTGTGTCGGGTGGGAGCGCATGGGCGCGGTCAGCCTTGACTTTCCCCCCTCGCAGCGGTTCAAGTGCGGCCCGCGTCCGCCGTACTCGGATCGGTCGCCCGGAGGCCCGGTGCTGCTGTCGGTCGTCATGCCCTGCTACAACGAGCAAGCGACCTTGCGAGCGATCGCGACGCAGGTGCTGGCGCAGCCGTTCGACCTCGAGCTGCTGATCGTGGACGACGGCAGCCACGACGGCACCCACAACGTCGCCATGCAGCTGGCCCAGGAGTACCCGGATCGCGTCCGACTGCTGGTCCAACCCGGGAACCAAGGCAAGGGTGCAGCGCTGCGGCGCGGCTTTGCCGAGGCGCTGGGCGACGTCGTGCTGGTTCAGGACGCCGACCTCGAGTACGACCCTTGTGACTACGGCAAGTTGCTCGAGCCCATCCTGACCGGCCGCGCCGACGTCGTGTATGGCAGCCGCTTCGCTGGACCCGCGCACAACCCTCGCACCCTGCACACCCTGGGCAATCGGCTGCTGACGGACTTGAGCAACGTCGCGACCGGCCTGCGCCTGACCGACATGGAGACGTGTTACAAGGCCTTTCGCCGCCACGTGGTGCAGTCCCTGCGTCTGGAGGAGAACCGCTTCGGCATCGAGCCAGAGCTGACCGCCAAGGTCGCCGCCGTCCCAGGCGTGCGCGTCTGCGAGGTCCCCATCGCCTACCGCGGCCGCACGTACGCACAAGGCAAGAAGATCGGGCTGAAGGACGCCTTTCGCGCCGTCTATGCCATCACCAAGTACGGGGTGCTGACGCGCGTGCGCCGCTGACCCCTGCAAGTTCTCGTCCCCCCGAAGCTTTCCCCCCTGAGGTCTCCATGGAACACCTGCACCGCACCATCATCGAGCCGTTCCGCATCAAGGTCGTCGAGCCGCTGGGCATCACCACCCGGCCCGAGCGCGAGCAGGCCTTGAAGGACGCGCACTACAACGTCTTTTCGCTGCACGCCGACCACATCCTGATCGACCTGCTGACCGACTCGGGTACGGGCGCCATGAGCGCGCAGCAGTGGGCGAGCCTGATGATCGGCGACGAGACGTACGCGGGCAGCCGCTCGTTCTACCGCCTCGAGAAGGTCGTGCAGTCGCTGACGGGCATGAAGCATGTGATCCCGACCCACCAGGGGCGCGCGGCTGAGCACATCCTGTTCGCCACGCTGGCGCAGCCTGGGATGGTGGTGCCAAACAACAGCCACTTCGACACGACGCGAGCGAATTGCGAGTTCTTCGGTGGTCTTGCGCTAGACCTGCTGCGCGACGATGCCAGCGACCCGCGCACCGACCTGCCGTTCAAGGGCGACATCGATCTCGCCAAGCTGCGGGCGGTCCTGGTCGAGCACCGCGGCCACGTGCCCTGCGTGATGCTGACCGTCACCAACAACCGCGGCGGCGGGCAGCCCGTCAGTCTGGCCAACATCCGGGCGACCCGGGCAATGTGCGACGAGTTCGGCGTTCCCCTGTTCCTCGACGCCGCCCGCTTTGCCGAGAACGCCTACTTCATCAAGGTCCGCGAGCCCGGTCAGTCGCACCGCACCGCACGCGAGATCGCCGAGGAGATGTTCCGCCTGGCCCACGGCTTTACCATGAGCGCCAAGAAGGACGGATTGGTCAACATCGGCGGCCTGTTGTGCATGGACGACGACATGCTGGCCGACAACTGCCGCACCCGCCTGATCCTGACCGAAGGCTTCCCGACCTATGGCGGCCTGGCCGGACGCGACCTGGAAGCACTGGCGACGGGCCTCGAAGAGGTGACGGACGAGGACTATCTGGCCTACCGCCACGCCTCGATCCGCTATCTGTTCGACAAGTTGGACGCGCTGGGCGTGCCGATGATGCGCCCCCCGGGTGGCCACGCAGTGTACATGGATGCGGGCGCCTTCTACCCGCACATCCCCGCCTGGCAGTACCCGGGCGTCACCCTGACGAACGCGCTGTACGTGGCGGGCGGCGTGCGCGGCGTCGAGGTCGGCACCGTCATGTTCGGCCGACCCGACCCCAACGGCGGTCACGACGAGTGTGCGTCGCTGGAGCTGGTGCGCCTGACCTTCCCCCGGCGCACCTACACCCAAAGCCACGTCGACTATCTGATCGAGTGCATCGCTGAGGTGTACCGCGACCGCGACAAGGCACCGGGTTACAAAATGGTGCGCCAGCGTCCGGTGTTGCGGGGCTTCACGGCGTGGTTCGAGCCGTTGGGCTAGCCGTCGGGACTAAACGAGCTTGCGAGCCAGCGTAGCCTCGTCCAGGCCCTCGTGCTTGCGGCGGATGTCGAAGTACAGCAGCACGAGCGCGATCGTCGGCAGCGGCAGGATGACCATCATCAGCAGGTCGCCCAGCACCTGGCTGAGGAACGGTGCCGACCCGAAGATCAGAGCCAGCAGCATCGCGGGGAACCAACTGAGGATCGCCGTCAGAATCCCCAGCACGATCATGACGATCAGGATGCGCAGCCAGTCGGCCGACACCAGCTTGACGCTGCGCTTCAGGGCCTCGACGCCGGTCACGCCCTCGATCAGGACAACTGGGGCGACCATCGCGAACAGGAAGGACGCCACCAGACCCGGCACAACCAGCATCAAGGTGCCGACGGCCACAACCAGACCCGCCAACAGCAACGTGATGAATAGCGGGCCGAATTTGCGGCCCAGCGTTCCCCACGCCTTCTTGAAGTCGCCGGTGCCGCCCAGCATCAGGTCCGCCACTGCCGCCATCACCGCGCCACGCGTCAGCGGGATGGCAATGCCCTGCATCATCAGGGAGGTGACAAGCGTCGCGACCAGCCCCAGCAGCACGGCGACGATGCCGACGCCCACCGCCGCCAGACCCGCCCGGGGGTCGTAGGGGCTCACCGACAGGACCGCACGGGTTGGCAGCAAGATCAGCCAGTTCAGGCCCGCGCTGACGATCGACAGCGGCACGATCACGACGGCGCACGTCAACAGCAGCGCCTGCCAGTGCTGCACGTACATGTCGAACGAGCGCTTGAAGATCACATCGATCCCCTCGACAGACACGCCGCCAGAGGTGGAGGGACGCTGCTGACTCGCCTGCTGCTGGTACGCCTGTTGCGGAGCCTGTGCGTAGGTCGGCGGCGCTTGATAGGCGGGCGGCTGTGGTTGCGCAGGCTGGGACTGGTACGCGGGCGGCGGAGGAGGCGGCGGTGGCGTCGCACCCGGCCAGTCCTGCGCGAGCTCGGCCATCGTACCGGCGCTGGTCCACTGCGCGGTCTCATCCTGATAGACATAGTCTTCGCGCTTGAGTTGGCCGGCGCGTGCACGCTCTCGCAGCTGATCGACCGTGACGCCAACCGACTGGCCGTCCCGGTGGATGTAGTAGCCCATCTCGACCTCCTGAAATGCGTTGCATCCGACAAGGCGGGGCTTGTGCCGGATGCCGACTGGATTGTGCGAACCTGCGAGGTCGTACCGGGAGTCGCGTTTGGGCGCAAGCCCCCAGCCGCGCAAAGGTCCGCAGCGACGCCGAACCTTCACGCAAGAACAGTTTCTGCAACGAGGGGAAGCGGGTATCGTGCGTCGTCCGGTCGCCCTCGTCGGCGACGTCCCACCGACCGTGTCACGCCCTGCTCGCCCCGAGGTTGCATGTCCCCCAACTGGTCGCTGATGCGCGAAACGCTGCTGCTGAGGGCCTACGCGCTGCCCCGCATTCCGATGATCACGCTGCTGAGCCCGACCGTGGTGGCGCTGGACGACCAGCAGGCGGTTGTGCGGATCCCGCTGACCTGGCGGTCAAAGAATCACCTCGGCTCCATGTATTTCGGCGCGCTGAGCGTGGGCGCCGACTGCACCGGCGGTCTGCTGGCGATGCAGGAAATGCGGCGGCGGCCCGAAAAGATCGCGCTGGTGTTCAAGGACTTCCACGCCAACTTCCTGAAGCGGGCCGACGGCGACGTGCACTTCACTTGCCGCCAGGGCCCCGAGATCCGCGACCTGGTGCGGCGCGCCGCGGACACGGGCGAGCGCGTCGAGCTGCCCATGGACATCATCGCGACCGTACCTGAGAAGTATGGCGATGAACCGGTGGCCAAGTTCGTGCTGACGCTGTCGCTGAAGCGGCGTTGACGGTCCTTGCGTGAACCGAATCAGTGCGAAAAGGCTCCAACGCTTCACCGGACGACCGTCCGGCCCCACTCGCACCCGGACTCGCCCGCCATGAAGCTCTCGCGCACCACGGTCTTTGCCTCGATCCCTGACCGCGACGACGTGCTGGTGGTCCAACCGCTGACGGCGCAAGTCGCTATTGTTGAAGCGGAAGCTGCGGTTGCGCTGCGCAACATCGAGAGCGGCGCCGCCCTGCCCGCCTCGCTGGACCTCGACGTACTGCGGCAGGCGGGTTTCGTGGTGGACAGCCCGGGCCAGGACAAGGCGATGATGGCCGAGGCGTATGCTGATTTTCGCGAAGAACAGGAGAAGACGCCGACGCAGCTGATCGTGGTCCCCACTTTTGCTTGCAATTTCAAGTGCACCTACTGCTATCAGGAGCCGTTCGACCCCGACCAGGGCCGTCTTGTGTCGCCAGAGGTCATCGATGCCTTCTTCGCCTGGCTGGACCGCTTCCACGGCGCAGACGACCCCAAGCCCTACGTGACGCTGTTCGGCGGCGAGCCCTTGGTCGACACGCCGACCCACCACGACCGGTTGCGGCGCTACATGGACGGCGTGGCGGCACGTGGCCTGAAGCTGGCGGCCGTGACGAACGGCTACGATCTCACTGCTTTTGCCGACGAACTGGCCGGTGGGCCGGTGCGCGAGGTGCAGGTCACGCTTGACGGCCCCGAGGCGGTGCACGACCTGCGTCGCGTCCACGCCTCCGGTCGCGGCACCTTCCACCGCGTCGTCGCCGGCATCCAGTCGCTGGTCGACCGCGGCGTGCCCGTAAACCTGCGCGTGGTGGCCGACCGCCAGAACCTGGCCGCCCTTCCGGAACTGGCGCGCATGTGCGACGACAAGGGCTGGCTGGACCTGCCGCAGGATCGCTTCAAGACGCAAATCGGCAGGAACTACGAGCTGTTCGGGTGTGCGAGTCGGCAGCGGCGCGAAGAACTGCTGGACCGCGCCGGGCTGTGGCGGTCATTCGTTGAGCTGTCCGAAGTCCATCCGGTCCTGCGCAAGTTTCACTCGCCGCGCTTTCACGGCATCGGCCACCTGGCCGCCACCGGCGAGTTCCCGATGGCCAACTTCGACGCCTGCCCGGCGGGCAAGAAAGAGTGGGCGTTTGCTCCCGACGGCAGCGTCTATGGCTGCACGGCCACCGTGGGCAACGAGAAGTACCGATTCGGCAAGTACTTTCCCGAAGTGGTGCGCGACGACGACGCCACGGCCGACTGGGAGATGCGCAGCATCCTGACCATCCCCGAGTGCAAGACCTGCGCGCACGCCACCATCTGCGGCGGCGGCTGCGGGGCCATCGCTTCCGACCGCAACGGCACGCCCCTGTCGCCCGACTGCCGACCGGTGCCCGAGGTCATGGGGTTGGGCGTCCGCTACTACGGACTGTGATGGTGTGGCCGCGACGAAGTGGAAGTCGCCGCCGCGCTTGCAGATCCGCAACCTGACGGTCAGGCGACCGCCACCCTCAGCCCCGAGTCCTTCACGTACTTCTGCGCCGCCAGAGCCGCGATCGTCCCATCGGCCACGGCCGTGGTGATCTGCCGATAGCGCTTCACGCGGAGGTCGCCCGCAGCGAACACCCCGGGAATGGTCGTCGCCATCGACTCGTCGGTCGGCACGTAGCCACCGGGAGCAAGCTCGACCAGACCGGCCAGCAAGTCCGTGCGTGGCTTCATGCCGATGAAGATGAACACGCCGTCGGTCTTCAGGTCTTCCGATTGGCCGGTCTTCAGGTTCTGCACGCGCACCGCTTCAATGCTGCCCTCACCCAGAAAGGCGCGTGGCTCCGTGCTCCAGCGGACCTTGATCTTCGGGTGCTCCAGGGCCTCGTGCGCGGTCGTGGGTTCGGCCTGGAACTCGTCGAATTGGTGCAGGATCGTCACCGAGTTGGCGAACTGCGTCAGGAACAGCGCCTCTTCGACCGCCGAGTTGCCGCCGCCGATCACGTGGATGTCCTTGCCGTCAAAGTACGCGCCGTCGCAGGTCGCGCAGTAGGACAACCCCTTGCCACGCAAGCTGTCTTCGCCGGGGATGCCCAGCGGCCGCGGCTTGGCGCCGGTCGAGAGGATCACCGCCGGAGCCGTCACGACTTCTTCCTCGTCCAGCTCGAATCGCTTCAGCGGACTGGTCAGGTCGAAGGCAGTGATCTCGATGGCGCGGGCGATTCGGGTGCCGAACCGCTCGGCCTGCAAAGCGAAGTTCGCCGCGAGGTCGGTGCCCTTGATGTCCTCGGGAAAGCCGGGGTAGTTCGAGACCTTGTGCGTCGTCTTGACCTGCCCACCGGGCATGCCCTCGTCCAGCACCAGGGTCTTCAACCGCGCGCGCGATGTGTAGATCGCGGCCGTCAGTCCAGCAGGACCGGCGCCGACCACGATCACGTCATAGGCATTCGTCTTCATGGGGGGATTCTCCTGTCGCACCGCGGGCGGCGATGGGTTCAGCTGACCAGGGCTTCCACCGCGCGCTTGATCGCGCTGCGCTGGATATCGCCCGCCAGACGCTCACCCAACTCCTTGCCGCCCTTGAAGAAGACCAGCGTGGGGCTGCCCGTCACGTTCAGGCGCGTGGACAGCTCGCGGCTGCCCTGACGATACACCTTCAGGAACTTGACCTGGCCGGCGAACTGCTCCGCCACGGCCTCAAACTTGGGTGCCAACGCCTCACAGGGCGGGCAGTCGGTCGAGAAGAAGTCGAGCACGACGGGGATGCTGGCCCCCAGCACCTCGGCATCGAACTGGTCCATGGTGATCTCGGAAACGTGTGCGCTCATGACGGGCTCCTGGTAGACGGACGGGTTCCCCGATCGACACGCCGAATACGGCAAGTGACCACAGGGACACAGGAATACTTGAATCGTGCGGTTGTGAAGGGTCGCGCCGACCCGGTCCGTGAAACGAGCCGGACCGGCGCTTCCCCCCCCTTACTTCGAGCTAGTCGTGGCAGCCGGCGACAAGGCGCGAGGCCTTGGCGCAGCACTGCGCGGTCTTCTCGGGCGTGCAACACGCCTTGCGGACTCGGGTCAGCAGCTTCATGTCACTCCTTGCTCAACCGGCCGAAGAACGATCTCTCCGGCACACTGGAATTCCGTGGGCGGCTACTTCACGCCCCGAAGCGTCAGGCTGCGCACCAGAACGCCTCCCTTCTCATACGGTTCCGAGCGGTCCAACACCTGCACCAGCTCAAAACCGCCCGCCGTCACGGCTTGCAGGTACTCCGGCTCAGGGATCGCTCCACCGTAGCACGCCGCCCAAGCCGCAGGGTCCCGGCGCACCGCTTCTGGCAGCTCGGCGTCGGCGATGACGTCCGACACCACGAAGCGTCCGCCTGGCTTCAGGACTCGCCACATCTCGCGGTAGACGGCCTGCTTGTCGGGCGCATGGTTGATCGTGCAGTTCGAGATCAGGACATGGGCCGATTCGTCAGGCAGGTCAAGCGCGGCGAGATCGCTCAGCACGAATCGCACGTTGTCCAGGAACCCCGGGGTCGCCTTCACAGCCTGAGCGATCATCGCCGAGTTCTGATCGATGCCTATCGCTTGTCCGGTCTCGCCCACCCGACCTGCCGCGCGGATCACGTCCTGGCCCCGACCGCAGCCTAGATCGACAAAGGTCTCGCCCGCTTCCACGACTGCCAAGTCCAGCGCCGCGCCGCAAGACAGCGAGCAGCACGACGTCGACAGCGCGGCGTAGCGCACTTCCACGGCTTGCCGCAAAGCGTCCAGGGCGGGGGTCTGCGTCGTCGTCATCGGGAAGCCTCGTGCGGTGGACAGAGCCGGTCACCGCCTGTCAGAGCCCTGCCGTGTCGGAAGGATTCACAGTGGCACGTCGCGGCCCTCGCCAAAGCCCAACACCCAGAAGCGTGGCGCATCTTTTCCCTTGGCGTCCAGCGCCTTGTGCAGCTCGACCACCGGCTCGTCCTGACCATCATCGGCCAGTCTGAAGGTGCCAAAGTGAATGGCGACCGCCGTGTGCGCCCCCGTCAGCACCTGTGCCTCCACCGCCTCGGCGGGCGAGACGTGCACGCGAGACATGAACCACGTCGGACGAAACGCGCCGATGGGGATCAGGGCAAGGCGTAGTGGCCCGAACTTCTGCCCGATTTGTTGGAAGTGTGTCCCCATACCCGTGTCGCCCGCGAAGTAGACCGCGCCCGCCGGCGACTGCACCACAAAGCCTACCCACAGCACCTTGTCGCGGTCGCTCGTGCCTCGGCCCGAGAAGTGGCGCGCAGGGACGGCCGTCACCCGCACTTGCGGCGTCAGGTCAGCGCCTTGCCACCAGTCCAAGTCGACCGTGGCAGGCATCCCCTTCGCTTCAAACCACGCAGACATGCCCAACCCTGAGTAGATCTTGGGTTTGTCGCGCTCGACCAGCCGTCGAATCGTCGACTCGTCCAGGTGGTCGTAGTGGTTGTGGCTCAGCAGCACCGCGTCGATCTTGGGCACATCCTGAAAACGGAGACCGGGCGGCCGCATCCGTTTAGGCCCCGCCCATGAGAACGGACTGACGCGGTCGGACCACACGGGGTCGGTCAGCAGGTTCATCCCGTCCATCTGCACCAGCACGGTGGCGTGGTTCACAAACGTCACCCGCAGCTCGCCTGCCCCCACTCGCTCGGGCGGCAGCGGACCAAAGGGAGCATCGGTCACGGTGTTCCAGGGCCCTTGATCGCGGCTGACCATCCACTTGACCATCGAGCCAAAGCCCGCGTGGTCGGTCTCTCCCTCGTTGCGAAATCGCTCGCCGTCGAAGTGGTCCGACGCCGGGCCGCGCCACACCGGAGCCGACAGCGAGCACCCGACGAGGTTGGCCACCAGCAGCAACACCACCAGCGACGCCACAAACGCACCGACGACCATGCGAACTCCTCTGCGCTTGGGCTGCTCCATGGGGGGCAGCATGGGGGATCGAAACCGCATCGGCAACGCTCGCACCTGTTCCATTTCCACCAGTTGTGCTACCACTTCGACCACTCTCCGCCCAAGCGGTTCGATGAGGTCGCGATGGTTCCGATGCGCCTGCCTTCCGTCTTTCTGGTCGCGTCCACCCTATCTTCCGGTCTGATGGGTGTCGCGCTCACGGGCTGCGGTGCAGCGGCCGTGCAGACCACGCAGAACCTGCCGATCAGCAAGGTCGTGCTGTACCAAAACGGCGTCGGGTACTTCGAGCGGCGTGGAACGGTCAGGGGCGAGGCTGTCGAGTTGCGCGTGCGCCCCGACCAGATCAACGACGTACTGAAGTCCCTGTCCGTTCTGGACTTGTCGGGCGGCGTGCCGTCGTCGGTGTCGCTGCCGGTCGAGCGGTCGGGTGACAGCCTGGCCGCCGAGCTGCCGCCTCAGGTCCGCAACGCCACGGGGATGACGGCCCTGCTGCCGGTGCTGCGCGGTGCCCAGATCGAGGTCGAAACCACCGACGGCACGTTCGCCGGGCGCGTGGTGGGCGTGGAGATGAGCAACCGCCCCAACGACAAGGGCGAACAGCAGCCGACCGCGATGCTGACCCTGATGGACGGCGAGGACGAGCTGGTGACGACTCCGGTGGCCGGCGTGCAGCGCGTGACCATCGGCGACCGGACACTGTCGGTGGGGCTGCAGCAGTCGCTCGAGATCTCACGGTCCGACGGCGCGTGGAAGCCGGTGACGCTGACGATCCGGCTGGCGGGCGACTCGTCGCACGACCTGATCGTCTCCTACATTCATGAGGTTCCGATCTGGCGGCCGGCCTATCGCGCTTGGGTTGAGTCGGGCAAGGGCGTGCAGCTGCAGGGTTGGGCCATCGTCGACAACGTCAGCGGCGAGCCTTGGACGGACGTGAACCTGACGCTGGTCGTCGGCTCGCCGCTGTCGTTCCGCTACGACCTCCACACCCCGCACCACGTCACGCGCCCGGACCTGACCTCGCGCCTGCCCACCACCGCCGATGCGCCGCCTGAGCCCGACGTGGGCTACGAGATGGCCCCGCCGTCGCCGCCGCCCATGGCCGAGTCCGCCGGAGCCTACGACGAGAGGGAGAAGGCGGAAGCCCCCTCCTACCGCGCCAAGAAGTCGGCGGCGCCCAGCGCTTCTCGCCCGATGCCCAAGCCCGCCGCCGGACCTTCGTACGACCGCCAGCAGGTGGCCGAGGAATCCCAGAAGCGCGAGGCCATGATCCGCTCGGCGCAGGCGCTGGTCACGGGCAAGGAGGTCGGCGCGCTGTACACCTACGAGGCCACCACGCCCATCACCGTTCCCGATCGCTCGGCCGCGTTGGTCAACATCGTGTCGCGCAAGGTCGATGGCCAGGACGTGTTCCTGTTCCGCGAGCCCACGTCGGGGGCCGCCCCGTTCCGCGCGGTGCTGTTGCGCAACGGCAAGGACAGCGCCCTGGAGGGCGGTCCCATTACGCTGTACGTCGACGGTACGTTCGCGGGTGAGGGCTTCATCGGCCGGGTCGGCAAGGACGAGACGGCCTTCATCCCCTACGCCCGCGAAGGCGGGTTCGCCGTGAACATCCAGACCGAGTCGCGCACCGACGAGCTGCGTTTGGTCAAGGTCGTGGACGGCCGCATCACCATTCAGGGCAAGCGGGTCTACACGCGCACCGTCGCCATCGACTCGAACCGGGATCAGGAGTCGGTCGCGTACGTCAAGCTGGGCCTGACCGGCGGCATGACGATGCAGGACCCGCCCAAGGACATCGTCAAGGCGGGCAGCGAGATCTACTTGCCGGTGCGCATCCAGGCAAAGGCCAAGGGCGAGGCGCAGTTGGTCGAGTCGACACCGGTCGAGTTCGTAGAAGCCGGCCTGACGCCGACGGTGGTCACGGCCTTCCGCTTCTTCCTGCAGAACGCCAAGCCCGAAGACGCCATCGCCGGCCCGATCCGCGAGCTGATCGCCATCTACGACGACGTCGCGCGCATTCAGGCCGACTCACAGAGC
This sequence comes from uncultured Enterobacteriaceae bacterium, assembly GCA_964447285.1. Lineage (GTDB taxonomy): Bacteria > Myxococcota_A > UBA9042 > UBA9042 > UBA9042 > CAJBNH01. Next base: position 100,845 of record CAYURO010000010.1, read on the forward strand.
CTGCGCGAACAGCGGGAGATCCTCGAGCGCGAGGCCCAGCGCATCCAGTCCAACCTGGACGCCCTGCCCGACGCGGTGGTGGCTGCGGCCCTGCGCAAGCAGCTGTTGACCCAGCTGGAGGGCGTCAGCAAGAAGGCGGCCGACGTGGCCAAGCGGCTGGTCGAGAACGAGGTCAAGCTCGCGGCCCTGCAAGAGAAGACGGTCGTGCTGTTGCGCCAGATCGAGTTGAAGTAGCCGCGGCACTTCCCCACATCCAGGAGCCCACGTGCGCATCCTCTACGGTGTCGTCGGCGAGGGCATGGGCCACGCCACCCGTTCCCGCGTGGTCATCGAGCACCTGCTGCAGGCCGGCCACACGGTCGAGATCATGGTCAGTGGTCGCGCGTACGACATGCTGCGCAAGCACTTCGACGGCGTGCACGAGATCCACGGCTGGCACCTGATCTACGAAGACAACGCCGTCCGCAAGACCAAGACGGCGTGGTCCAACCTGATCGGCCTGGGCGACGGCGTGCCGCAGAACGTGGCGGCGTACTTCGAGCTGCTGGACGACTACCGGCCCGAGTTGGTGATCTCGGACTTCGAGTCGTGGAGCTACCTGTACGCCAAGATCCAGCGACTGCCCGTGATCAGCATCGACAACATGCAGATCCTGAACCGCTGTTTCCACGAGAACGACGTGCTGGAAGGGGCGATGCCCGAGTTCCTGTTGGCCAAGGGTATCGTGAAGGCCAAGCTGCCGGGCGCGCACCACTATGTGATCACGACGTTCTTTCACCCGCTGGTCCGCAAAGAGCGCACGACGCTGGTGCCGCCGATCCTGCGCCCCGAGGTGCTGGCGGCCCGTCCAACGGAAGGCTCCCACGTGCTGGTCTACCAATCGGGAGAGCACGCAGAGAGTCTGGCCAACGTGCTCAAGTCCTTCCCGCAACAGCCGTTTCTGGTCTACGGCATGCGCCGTGGCATTCAGGAGGAGGAGGTGGACGGCAACCTGCGCCACCAACCCTTCTCTGAGACGCGCTTCGTCGACCACCTGGCCTCGGCGCGGGCGGTCGTGGCGGGGGGCGGTTTCTCATTGCTCAGCGAGTGCGTGTACTTGCACAAGCCCGTGCTCAGCGTGCCGCTGGAGGGCCAGTTCGAGCAGGTGCTGAATGCGCGCTATCTGCAGAAGCTGGGTTGGGGGCTGTGTCGGCTGGAGGTCACGCGGCAGGACGTGCAGGAGCTGCTCGATCGCGCTGCGGAATTCACCCAAGCGCTTGCGGCGTGGCAGCAAGACGGCAACCAGCGGCTGTTCCAAGTGGTCGACGACTTGATCGCGGGGCTGGCGGGCGACGGCGTGTGACCGAGCGCGCGTCGGGTTCGGCTACGCCTTGACCACGAAGCTCAACATGCGCCCCGGCACCAGAATCACCTTGAGGATCTGCTGGCCTTCCGTGTAGCGCTTCACCGACTCGTTCTGCAGCGCCAGCGCCTCCAACGTGTCGCGGTCGGCGTCGCGCGGCACGACCAGCTTCGCGCGCAGCTTGCCGTTGACCTGCACGGGCAGCTCGACCGTGTCGTCGATGCACAGCGCGGGGTCAAACGTCGGCCACGGCACCTGACTGACGGACGGCGCGTGGCCCAGACGCTCCCAAAGCTCTTCGGCCAAGTGCGGCGCGTACGGGGCCACGAGAATCACGAACGTCTCGATGGCCTTGCGCGGCAGGGCTTCCATGCGCGACAGCTCGTTCAGCATCCCCATCATCGCCGCGATGGCGGTATTGAAGCGCAGGCCGTCGGTGTCTTCCGTCAACTTCTTGACCAGTTTGTGCATCCCGCGCTCAAGGGCAGTGTCGGCGGCGGTGTCCACGATGGGCTTGTCGAACAGGCCCCACACCCGGGTAATGAAACGCTTGGTGCCTTGAATGCCGTTGCTCTGCCAGGGCTTCACTTGCTCCAGCGGCCCCATGAACATCTCGTACAGGCGGAAGGCATCCGCACCGTGCGCCGCAAGGATCGCGTCGGGGTTGATCACGTTGCCCCGCGATTTCGACATCTTCTCGCCGTCTTCGCCCAGGATCATGCCCTGATTGATCAGGCGCTTGAACGGCTCCGGGGTCGTCACCACGCCGCAGTCGTACAGCACCTTGTGCCAGAAGCGGGCATACAGCAGGTGCAGGACGGCGTGCTCGGCGCCACCGACGTACAGATCGACGGGCAGCCAGTGCGCGATCGCTTCCTTGGACGCCGGCGCCTGGTCGTTGTGCGGGTCCAGATAGCGCAGGTAGTACCAGCACGACCCCGCCCACTGCGGCATCGTGTTCGTTTCCCGCGCGAACCACTGGCCGTCCTTGCGGAAGAAGCGCCAGTCGAGACAGCGCGCCAGCGGTGGCTGGGCGTCGCCGGTCGGCTGGAAGTCGGCGGTGTCGGGCAGCACCAGTGGAAGCTCGCTTGCGTCCAACGGAATCGGCGTCTCGTAGTGAATCACGTGCGGGTCGCGCTTCGGGTCGAAGTCGGTGGCGGTAGCGTCGACCGGGCTGACCAGATACGTGATCGGAATCGGCTCGCCCCAATACCGCTGGCGCGAGAAGACCCAGTCGCGCAGCTTGTAGTTGACCCTCGCCTGTCCCAGACCCCGCTCGAGCAGCCAGGAGGTGATGCGTTTCTTGAACTCTGGGGTCGCAAGTCCGCTGAACTCTCCAGAATTGATCGCGAAGCCGTCCTCAGTCGTCGCCTCCGTCTGCGGGGTCGACGCGGGTTGGCCGTCGGCCGACAGGACCGCAACGACGGGCAGGCCAAACGCCTTGGCAAAGGCAAAGTCGCGCTCGTCGTGCGCAGGCACCGCCATGATCGCCCCCGTGCCATAGCCGCCCAGCACGTAGTCTGCGACCCAAATCGGAATCGCTTTGCCATTCACAGGGTTGATCGCAAAGCGACCGGTGAAGACGCCCGTCTTCTCCTTGTTGGCGTCCTGGCGGTCGCGGTCGCTGCGGCGGCGGGCGCCCTCGACGTACGCCTGCACAGCCTCGCGTTGAGCGTCGGTGCACAGCCGGTCGAGCAGCGCGTGCTCAGGGGCCACGACCATGTACGTCGCGCCGAACAGGGTGTCGGGGCGCGTGGTGTAGACGCGCAGCTTGCTGTCGATGCCGCTGCCCGCCTCGATCTCGAAGTCGACCTCGGCGCCCTCGGACCGGCCAATCCAGTTGCGCTGCATCGCCTGGATGCCCTCGGGCCAGTCCAGATCGTCGATGCCCGACAGCAGCTCATCTGCGTACGCCGTGATCTTCAGCATCCACTGACGCATCGGCCGCCGCTCGACCGGGTGCCCGCCGCGCTCGGACTTGCCGTCGATCACCTCTTCATTCGCCAGCACAGTGCCCAGGGCGGGACACCAATTCACAGGGATCTCGGACTGATAGGCCAGACCGCGCTCGAACAGCTTCAGGAAGATCCACTGCGTCCACTTGTAGTAGCCCGGGTCGGTGGTGTCGACCTCACGGTCCCAGTCGTACGAGAAGCCCAAGCTTCTGATCTGGCGACGGAAGTTGTCGACGTTCCGGGCCGTTGTGACGGTCGGGTGCGTGCCGGTCTGGATCGCGTATTGCTCTGCGGGCAGGCCAAAGGCGTCCCAGCCCATCGGGTGCAACACGCTGCAGCCGCGCGAGCGCAGAAAGCGGCAGTAGATGTCGGTGGCGGTATAGCCCTCGGGGTGGCCGACGTGCAGGCCGGCACCCGACGGATACGGAAACATGTCCAGGACATAGACCTTCTTCTTGCTGGGGTCGATGTCGGCGCGGAACGGCTTGTGCTCCAGCCACCACGCCTGCCAGCGGGCCTCGATGCGGGCAAAGTCGTAGCGGTCGCGGCGGCCCTCGCCATCGACATCGCTGTCGTCCTGGCCGGTCGGGATCTGAGGAGCATTCGGGTCGGCGATCATGTCGGTGTCCATGGGGAAAGGGGAGGTTGCGCGGGGTCTTGTGCCTGCCGGTGACGCGTCTGGCAAGCCGGAAGGTCTCAACTGGGCAGCGACGCAAGCTCTGCGGGCTCGACGGCCGCACGGGGATGCAGCTCGAGTCGGCCATCGGTCACGGTCAGGATCACGTCGGCGCCGGGCTGCAGTGCGCCGTCCAGGATGCGCTCGGTCACGAACGCCTCGACGACGTCCTCGATCCGCGCACGCAACGGCCGCACGCCCAGCGAGGGGTCCATGCCGGGCCCCATCACAAGGTCCACGACCGTCTCGTCGGCATGGAAGCGGATCATCCGCGCCTCATCCAACCGGCGGGCGCTCAGCTCGAGCTGTCGTTGCACGACTTGCCTGCCCGCGTGCAGCGTCAGCGGATGAAAGACGATGGTGTCGTCGATGCGGGTCCACAGGTCGGCAGGCAGGGCCTTGCGGGCGCGGTCCAGCACGGCCTGGTCGACCGGCTCGACCGTCGGTCCTTCGGGGATGGGGGCATCGACGCGGCCAAAGCCGATGGAACGCCGGGAGTTGGGCGAGGCCAGTAGGTCCGCACCCTGATTCGACGTCATCGCCAGGATGCAGTTGCGCACATCGACGACCTGGCCGTGGTTGTCGGTCACCCGCCCGGCGTCTAGCAATTGCAGCAGCAGCGCAAGGACTTCGGGGGCCGCACGGTCGACCTCGTCGAACAGCAGCACGCGGTACGGCCGCTTCTGCAGGGCTTGGGCCAGCAGCCCCGCCTGTGCGTGACCCACGTAGCCCGGCGGCGAGCCGATCAGTCGCGCGATGCTGTGCGACTCTGTGTATTCGTTCATGTCAAAGCGAACCAGCGCGTCGTCGACCACGAACAGCGCCTGCGCCAACGCCCGCCCCGTCTCGGTCTTGCCCACGCCCGGAGCACCGACGAACAGGAACGAGGCAAGCGGCCGATCGCCACTGAACCCCGCGTAGTTTCTTTGGATCCGCCGGGCGATCCGCTGCATCGCCGCGTCGTGCCCGACGATGCGCGCCTGCAGGTCGACGGCCAGGTCGCGGATGCGCCCGCGCTCGTCGGCCGCCAGTCGCTCCATCGGCACGGCCGTCAGCACGTGCACCGCCCGCGCGATGTCGTCTGCCTGTACCACCTGCCGCCCCGCCCGCCGCGTCTGCGCGCCCGCCCGGTCCAGCACCGCAATCGCCTTGTCGGGCAGGCAGCGGTCGTTGATGAAGCGCTTGGACAGGTGCACGGCCGACGTAATGGCGTCGTGGCTGTAACAAACCTGGTGATGCTTGGCGTACAAGGGTGCGACACCACTCAGGATCGCGATGGCCTCGGGCACCGTCGGCTCGGTCACCTCGACCACCTGGAAGCGGCGCTCCATCGCCGGGTCCTTCTCGATGTGCCGCTCGTACTCTGCCTTGGTGGTGGCGCCGATCAGGGGAAAGCGGCCGCGCGACAAGGCACTCTTCAGGTCGTTCGCGGCGTCCAGCGGGCCGTCGCCCGTGCCGGCGCCCATGATCGTGTGGATCTCGTCCATGAAGACGATCACCTGCCCCGCGCCCGCCGCCACCTCGTCGCGAAGTTTGCGCATCCGCTCGGAGAACGCGCCGCGCAGCGACGTACCCGCCAGCAGCGCCGACGTCTGGATCTCGACGATCACCGCCGACCCCAGCTTGCCGTACGTCTCGACGTTGCCCGCCAGCCGCAGCGCCAGCCCCTCGACGATCGCGGTCTTGCCCACGCCCGCCTCGCCGATCAGGCACGGGTTGTTCACCTGCTTCATCAACAGGATGTCGATCACGGCGTCGACCAGGTTCTCGCGCCCGATCAGCGGGTCGATCTCGCCCTTCAGCGCGGCCAGCGTCAGGTTGCGGCCGATCTCGTTCAGGGTCGGGAACTTGTCAGGCGTCAGGTCGAACACCCTGCGGACCGGTCCGGTCTTGCGTCCTCCCGTCGTCGTCGGCTTGGGCGCGGGCGGCTTGGGCGGTGCGGCCTCTGGCGGCTTCGGTTCGGCCGAATTGCGGGGCTCGGCGGGCCGCGACTCGACGAGCAACGGTCGCGGATCCGCAGGCGCAGGGCGCACTTCGGCAGGCGGAAGCGGCCTTGCTTCCGGCGAAACGATCCGTGTCGGCGCGGTCGGCTGGCCGCGGGTCTCAGCCGGCACCGGACGCAGATCGGCAGGCGTCGCGGGCAGCGTCTGGGTCGGAGCCGTCAGGTGGTCGCTTGCAGTCAACGTCCGCGGCATGTCCATGCGCGTGGTCACCCGGGGCAGGTCCGTGCGCGAGATCGACGGCCGCGGGTCCTCCGGTCGCTGCACGGCAGGCCGAAGTCCGGTCGCTGCCCGGTCGTTCAGCAGCGTCAGCTGGCCGATCACGCGGGCCCGCAGCGTGGAAACCGCCACGCCTGCGCGGTCCAACACCTTGGAGGCCAACGCATTTCTGACCCTAAGCAGGCTCGCCAGCAGGATGATCGACGTGACCTCAGCAGAGTTCGAGCTCTCCGCCAGCTGCTCCGCCTGCCGATGGATTTCCGTCAGAATCTCAGGTGGTTCATCGCGCTCAGCCATCCGCTCGAACGTGTCCAGCACCTTCACGTCGTCGACACCGGTCTCGACCAGCAGCTCGCGGGCCAGACACTCCACGACGTAGGTGGCCACCAGATAGTGCACCGACGCGACCGGCCGCCCGGTGGCACGGGCCATCGCCTCGGCCTGGGCCCGAATCGTCCGCACCTCTCTGGACAGGCTTTCGGCCATGGGCGGGCGCGTCCGTAGGAAGCCGGCAAGGGGGCTTCGGGTTTGCGAAGGGAGGGGTCGCGCGCGGCGCGTGCGCAGTCCGGGCCTCGATACCTCGCTGCGTCTCTCACGTCAACGGTCCAGAGTGCCTCGGGCCGTGTGCGACCAGGCCTCAAACGAATCTGGCGGCCGGGTTTGCACCACGGCCGCCAGCAAGGAATGAGAGGAGAGCACGGGGGGCGTCGCTGTCGGTACACCTGTTGCGGTGGTCGGGGCTCCACTCCCTAACGATGGGACCCGGGCGCAACAGGCAGATGAGCAGCGACGAAGGGGACACTTGCGGACATGGCCGGAAGCTGGATGGCAGGAGGGAAAGGAAGGGGTCGAGTCATAGGGATTCAGCTCACTCCTGAACGTTCGGGCAGCAAGACGTGTGCCAACCGTGCGCACGGAGTGGCTTTGGCGTGGGGTGACACGGGGTTGGATGTCTCAATCAGGGACGGTTGTGGACCCATGCGACTCAAAACCGGACACCCGCACCGACATACCCGTCCAATCTGAGACACTTGAGCAGGCGGGTGTGTCAGCGTGAGACGGGCTTGGGCGCCGGCATCTCCCGCCAGACCAGAACGCGCAGGTGCCCGGCAACGCTGATCTCGACATTCGCGTGCGGTCGCACCGAGAGCTCTTCACCATCCAACACAATGAGATCGCGATGCTCTCCGCTCTGGTAGGCGAAGTGCTCTTGCTCGCCGAACTGCCAGTGCGGTCCCGGAGGCAGGTGGCCACGCGCCACCGCAAGCAACGCCGCCTGCGACGCCATCGACCCCAGCGACGACAGCATTGTGTAGAAACCGGCCGACGCCACCGACCTCACCCCGGGAAACGGCCGCAGCACACCGAAGAAGCCGGGCAGCGGACTCAGCAGGCCCGCAGTGACAACGGGCAGCTCCATGGGCCCCGGACGAAGCTCGAACGGACCGCGAATGGGCGCAAACCGGTCGCTTGGCAGGCTCTGCATCGCCATGCGCCCCAGCAGCTCGACGACCCCGGGAGCCCCGCGCAGCACCCCGTTGCGGTAGTCGGCGTGCAGACGCGCAACAGCACCCAGGCTGCACGTCACGCCGATGTGGTCCGGCAAGCCGTCGACTTTCACGCGCAGCACCGGCATCCGCTGCAGCCGCCGCACGCCCCGCATCCACGCGTGAAGGATGCGCTGTGCCAGCTTCGCGGGCTGCCGGCTGCCCACCAGCGCCGAGGCGATCGTGTTCAATCTGCCCGCCGGCAACACCAGCAGGGGCGGCACGGCGTCCAGCGCACCTACAGCGGCAAAGCGGGTCAGCAGGTTCAGCACCGTGCCGTCACCTCCCGCGATGACCAACAGCTCGGCAGACGTCTCGCGCAAGGTGGTGACGAGGGCGTCGATGTCCTCCGGTCGATCTGACACCAAAAGACGCAAGCGGGGCGAAGCCGACGCAAGGACGTGAGCCAGATCGACCGCGGGGGCACCACCGGCCGAGGGATTGATGAGCCCGACGAGCATGGCAGCAGCCTCCAAAAGGGCGGTCGGCAGCCGGAGGTTCGCGCGACTCAAATCGCAGCGCCGGCTCGCTCGTCTAATCACCCAAGCGGCGGCGTGTCAATCGCCCGCGGGTTGCCGCGACGCCGCAGGTTCGGCAACATCCGCTGCCCCGGGTGGTGCTGAGCCGGGCTGGGCCCGCTGCGGGCGGGTCCGAGAGGCGGTTGCCTCGCCGCCCATGCCACGTTAGACTCCTGCCTTCGTTTTCCAGGGCCTAAGAGAGGGTTCGACAATGAAGATCACGTGCCCGGCTTGCAACGCCAACTACCGCCTGCCGGACGACCGTATCCAAGGCAAGAACCGGATTTTTCGCATCAACTGCAAGCGTTGCGGTGCAGAGATCCGGGTGCGCGGCGTGGAGACCGAAGAGGACTCAGGGCGGACGACGCTACCGTTCGCGCTTGACCTGCCTGCTCCGGCGTCGACCGCTGCGGCTGCCGCTCCCGCACAGGTGTGGTTTGCCGGTATCGAAGGCAAGCAGGTCGGCCCGCTGACGGAAGCTGAGGTGACGGACCACATCCAGGCGCATCGGCTGAACGCTGACGATCTGGTGTGGCGCAAGGGCTTTGCCGCGTGGACCGCCGTCAAGGAAGTGCCGCCGTTCGACGAGATCGTGTCAGAGGTGGCCGCGGCAGCGGCCGGTGCCCCGAAGACCGAGAGGCGCTCGCCGCGTCGCGCCCAGACGCTTGAACTGTCCGCTGCGATGATCGAATTGCTGGTCAAGCTGGACGGGCAGAGCGACGCCGCCGCTGAGGCACCGCCGTTGGTGGTCGAACCGCCGCAGCTCCCCGCGGCAGAAACGGCAGCCCGGGTCGACGTTGCCGCTGCGAAGCCGGCAGCCAAGCCCGCCGCGCAGACCGTCGCGATCGCGGGTGACCGCGCCGCCGCTGAGGCCGCTGAACAGGTCGTGCAAACGCTGGTCGCCCCTGCGCCCAAGGCCGAGGACGCCCAGCCGCGAAAGGTCGCCACGCCCGCAGTCGAGCCCGCCCCCGTCAAGGTGGCGCAGTCCGACGACAGCGGAGCCCGCAGCCAGACCCGTGGCTCCGGCAGTCGCGACGCCCGCCCTGCGGCCGAGCCCAAGCGCGATGCCCGCCCGGCCGTAGACGCACGCCCAGCCGTAGACGCCCGCCCAGCTGTGGACGCCAAGCGTGGCGCTGTCGCCGCTCCTGGCCGTTCGTCGCCTCTTGCTCCCGATTCTGGCGTCACGGTGGCCACGATGGCCCCGCGCGCACCTGCCAGCAGCCAGTCTGCGGCGACCCGCCCCGCACAGGCGGAGCGCAAGAGCCCCGCGATGCTGATCGGCGGAGGCGTTGCCGCGCTGGCTATCGTCGGCGGCGTGATCTTCGCACTGGTCCGCACCCCGGCCCCCGGCACCCCGGCCCCGCAGGCCAACGAAGTTGCGTCCGCAGCCGCCGGAGCCTCTGAAGTCCCCGCGGGCGACCAGCAGGCTCAGGCCGCCGCCCAAGCCGCCGCGCCCGCCCCGGGCACCGCTCCCGTCGCGCCTGCCGATCAAGCTGCTGCGCCTGTTGCCCAGCCCAGTGCTCCCGCCGGTGCCCTGCCCAGTGCTCCCGCCGGTGCCCAGCCCAGTGCTCCCGCCGGTGCCCAGCCCAACGCCGCACCCGTTGCCGCTGCTCCGGCAACTGCTGGCGCCGCGCCCGCCCCGGCCCAAGCTGCACCCGCAGCCGCTGCTGCTCCGGTAGGCCAGCAAGCCGCGGCAATCCCGCCCCCGCCGCCCGTCGGTGCCAAGGGCGTTGCCCCTGCCACTGCTCCGACCAAGCCGGTCGAGGCTGCCGCGCCGGCCACGAACCCCAAGACGGCCCCTGTGGTTGCGCCGCCCAGCGACGACGAAATCGACCGTCTGCTGGCCCGCAACAAGGAAAAGGCTGCGAAGGCAGAGAAAGACGAGGCCGCACGCCAGGCCAAGGCCGCGAAGGCAGAAGCCGCGCAGAAGGCCGAAGCCGCCAAGGCAGAGAAGGCCCGCAGGGAGAAGGAGAGCGTCGCCGCCAAGGTCTCCGCCAAGGAGGAGGCAGCCCGCAAGGCCAAGGAGGCCGCCGCCGCCAAGAAGGCCGCCAAGGAAGAGGCCGCTCGCAAGGCCAAGGAAGCGGAAGCCGCGAAGAAGGCCGCCAAGGAAGACGCCGCCCGCAAGGCCAAGGAAGACGCCGCAGCCAAGAAGGCCAGCGCTGCCGCCGGCGGTGACGACGAGATCGACCGCATCCTGGCTGCGCAGAAGAACAAGGACAAGGACAAGGCAAAGAAGGCAGCGCCGGTCGATGCTGACGACGAACCCACGGCCAACACTGGCGGTTTGGACCAAGCGCAGGTCAACGGAATCGCGGCGCGCGCCAACCAGAAGGTGATGCGCTGCTACATGTTGCACGGCGACGTCGACTCGGGCGAGGACACCATCAAGGTCACGCTGTACGTCAACGGCGATGGCAGCGTGGGCGTGGCCAAGGTGATCGGCAAGCACGCGAACACCGCGGTCGGCACCTGCGTCGTTGCGGCGGTCAAGGCCCTGACTTTCCCGCAGTCGTCCGGCACGTCGAAGAAGTACACGGTTCGCTACACCGTCGGCATCTAGTCGTCCGCCCCCTTTCCGCTCCGGCTCTCATCGAGGGGAACATGGCCTTCTTTCCCCACCGCCCAGGCAGCATCGAAGTCATCTGCGGGTCGATGTTCAGCGGCAAGAGCGAAGAACTCATCCGGCGGCTGCGGTTGGCTCGCATCGCGCACCAGCGGGTCGAGGTGTTCAAGCCCGCGCTGGACACGCGCTATGCCGAACTGGAGCTCGTCAGCCACTCAGACTTCCGCATCGCCGCGCGCTGTGTGCACAACGCCCACGAGATTCTGGCGCAAGTGCATGATCTCACGGCGGTCATTGGCATCGACGAGGTGCAGTTCTTCGACGAGACCATCGTCGATGTCTGTAACCGTCTGGCCAATCAGGGAAAGCGCGTCATCGTCGCGGGTCTGGACCAGGACTACCTGGGGCGGCCGTTCGAGCCGATGCCGCGCCTGATGGCCGTGGGCGAGTACGTGACGAAGCTGCTGGCGGTGTGCTCGGTGTGCGGCGATCCGGCCAACCGGTCGCAGCGCCTGTCGGGCAGCAAAGAGGTCGTCGAGCTGGGGGCCACGGACCGCTACGAGGCCCGCTGCCGGCGCCACTTCGAGCCTGAGGAAGACCGGCAGCTCGAGCTCATTCACGACCGACAGCGCGCCATGAGCGCACCTCGCCGCCCCCACGGCGACACCGAACCCGGCACCTCCGGAGGACAACCGTGACCCCGAACGCCCCCCGCCTAGACGACATGTTCATCGGTATCGCCGGCGTGATCGGCGCAGGCAAGTCGACGCTCGCCACCGCCTTGGGACGCCACATGGGTCTCGACGTGTACTACGAGCCCGTGGACGACAACGAGTACCTGGCGGACTTCTACCGCGACACGGCCCGCTACTCGTTCGCGACGCAGATCTACCTGCTGAATCGGCGCTTCCAGCAGCACCAAGAGATCATCTGGAAGGGTCGGGGCGCGGTGCAGGACCGGACCATCTACGAAGACGCGATCTTCGCCAAGATGCTGAGCGAGTCGGGCCTGATGGACCCGCGCGACTACCGGACGTACCTGCAACTGTTCAAGCACATGTCGAATTTCATGTGCAAGCCCAGCGCGATCATCTATCTGGACGTCAAGCCTGAGAAGAGCCTCGAGCGCATCCACGAACGCAGCCGCGGCGTCGAGTCGGGCATCACGCTGGAGTACCTGACCGCCCTGTACAACGAATACGAGAACTTCGTGCAGGACGTCTCGCGGCGGATCCCGACCATCCGCGTGTCCTGGGATCAGTACCGGGATGTAGAGGAAATGGCCGAAGTCATTCGCAGCGAGTACATGAACGCCACGTTCCTGCGCGAGGTCACCGCCTGGGACAACGCGTCGCGCTGACCGAAGCGCTGCTAAATCGATAACTTGTCGGCGGCCCCTCGCCACCGTGCGCGGTACGGGCGACAGTGTTGCTTGCGAAACGTGTCGATGCCCAAACAGGAGCCCGGACGATGGCCGTGGTGCGCGATGAGGACATTCACAACGCCTGCGTCCTGATCGTCGACGATCAGGCGTACAACATCACGCTGTTGCGGATGATCCTGCGAGACAGCGGGTACACGAACATTCTGGCGACGACCGACTCCCGCGAAGCCCTGCCGATGTACGTCAAGCACCAGCCCGATCTGGTGCTTCTCGACCTGCAGATGCCGCACATCGACGGCTTCGGCGTGATGCAGCAGGTGCGCGAGCTCGAGCTGGGCTCGTTCGCGCCGATTCTGGTGCTGACGGCGGAGCTTGACCCTGAAGTCCGCTACAAGGCGTTGCAGTCCGGGGCGCGCGACTTCCTGAACAAGCCCTTCGACCGGATCGAGACGGTGGTGCGCATCCGTAACCTCATCGAGGTGCAGCTGCTCCACAAGCACATCCTGCGCCAGAACGAGTTTCTGGAGTCCAAGGTCCGGGATCGCACGCAAGAACTGCGCGACACGCAGATGGAGATCATCCACCGTCTGGGTCACGCCGCCGAGTACAAGGACAACGAGACCGGCAACCACATCATCCGAATGGGCTTGCTTTGCGGGGTGTTGGGTGAGGCCGTCGGCATGGCCCCCCAAGCCTGCGACATGCTGCGCCACGCCAGTCCCATGCACGATGTAGGCAAGATCGGCATTCCGGACCGTGTGCTGCTGAAGCCCGGCAAGCTAGACCCCGACGAGTGGGAGGTTATGAAGACCCACGCGGCGATCGGTGCCGACTTGCTGTCCGGCTCCAAATCGCCACTGGTCCAGATGGCCGCGACCATCGCCCTGACGCATCATGAGCGCTGGGACGGCACCGGGTATCCGTACAGGTTGCACGGCGAGGGGATCCCGCTGGTCGGCCGCATCGCCGCCGTGTGCGACGTGTTCGACGCCTTGACGTCCGAGCGGCCCTACAAGCGCGCTTGGCCGGTCGAGGAATCCCTGGAGGAGATCCGCCGCGGCGCCGGAACCCACTTCGACCCTGCTCTGGTCACCCTGTTCGACGCCAACATCGCGGAGATCCTGACGATCCGCGCACAGTACAACGAGGACTGAACCCTTCGCATGGCCACAATCCTGGACACTTTGCCCAAGGTCGACCTGCACTGCCATCTGGACGGCGCCCTGCCCGTCGAGGGGTTGGCCCATCTGGCGACGCTTCGCGGCCTGCCGGAGGGAAGCGATGCAGACGCACTGGCAAGCCGCATTCACTGCACCGACACTGCCACACTCGAGACGGCGCGCGCGTGGGTGCGTGACCTGCTGACCAACGCCGAGGACCTGACCACCGCCGGTCTGCTGCTGGGGCGACGACTGATCGATGAGGCGGTGCTGCACGCAGAAATCGTTGTTGATCCAACCGCCTACGGACACACGGGGCTACACGGTTGGGAAGTGCTGGCCGCCGTGGGAACCGGACTCGCGGAAGCCACTCAGGAGCGCGAAGAGGCCTTCCTCTCTTGGGGTTTGCTGGTGGAGCTGCGAAGAGACGTCGAGCCCGACGCCATTGCCGCGGTGCTGCGCGACGTGCGGGTCGAGGCCGTACCGGGCGTGGCGGGCGTGGTCGTGACCGGCGACAAGGGCCCGTTCCCCACCGAAGCATGGGAATTTGCGAAGGAAGCTGGCCTGGGTCGGGTCGTGGTGGCCTCCGGACGCGTGGCGGTGGCAGAGGCGCTGCAGCTTGGCGCACAGCGAATCGTCGGTGCGGTGGCCGCGGCGCAGGACCCGGAGCTTGTCCTGCCCCTGCGAGCCCACCGCTTGCCGATCGTTGCGTGTCCGACCGCACAAGTGTTGACGGGGAGCGCCAAGTCGCTGGCCGCACACCCCATGCGCAAGATGAGGGATGCCGGGCTGTTCGTGGTGATCGCAACCGGGTGGCCCACGCTGTGCGACACGTCGTTGCCCCGCGAGCTGGAGGCGCTGGCCAAGCACCAGGGCTGGCGGCTCGACGACGCCCGCAACGCCACCACCCGCGCCATCGAGGCAGGGTTCATGGACGCCAAGCTGCGCTTTCACCTTGCCCGCACCGTCGAGATCTGGCGGCATCGACCGATGGCAGGTCCGGCAGCCAAGGGCGACAACTGGTCCCTGTGACGGGGACAAGCGCCGACCGCGGCACACGACCGCAAGAGGACCGATGACCGACATCACGCCCATCAACCCTCCCAATCCTCCCCGCTTTCAGATTGGTCAGTCCGCTGAGATGACCAAGAGTTGGACGGCGGACGACGTGAACTTGTTTGCGCAAGTGACAGGGGACACCAACCCGGTGCACTTGGACGAGGCCTTTGCGGCCCAATCCCGCTTCGGACGACGCATCGCCCACGGGATGCTGTCTGCGGGGCTCATCTCTGCCGTGTTGGGCACGAAGCTGCCCGGACCGGGCGCGATCTATGTCTCGCAGACGCTGAAGTTTCTGGCCCCCGTGTTCCTGGGCGACACCGTCACGGCGCGTGTGCAGGTCGCGGCGGTGCGCGAGGACAAGCCAATCGTCACGTTTGACACCTCGTGTCGCAATCAGGACGGCACGGTCGTTGTCGAGGGGCAGGCCGTCCTGTTCGTCCCACCGGCCAAGCCGTAGCGGTCCGACTTGCGCGAGCCCCCGGCCAGGAAGGCCACTGCGCTCCCACGGCTGCGAAAATCTTGCCACCACGCCGACCGCCCCCAAGATGAAGGGGTGCCTGCCCCCCATTCGGGACAGGTTTGTCCGCCGCCCGGGGGTCCCATGCTCGAAATTCCCATCGTCGAGTCCGCGTACGAAGCGCTGCCGGTGTTTCCGCTGCCGAACTTCGTGATCTTCCCGAACACGATGACGCGCCTGCACATCTTCGAGCCGCGCTTTCGCCTGATGGCGACCGAAGCACTGGCGACGCACCGGCTGATGGTGCTGGTCGGCCTCAAGCCCGGCTGGGAGGCGGACTACTACGGCTCGCCGCCGGTGCACGAGTACGGCTCGCTCTGCAAGATCGTCAACGACGAGCGTCTGGAGGACGGCCGGTACAACCTCTTCGTCCACTGTCTGGCGCGCGTGCAGATCTCGACCGTTCACCGCTTGGTGCCCTATCGCACTGCCAGCGTGACCGTTTGCGACGACCAGACCGCGGACCCGGACCGCATGGACGACGCGATGACGAGGCTGGTCAGCTGCGTGCGCGGGCTGATCGTCAAGCTGGGTGAAAACGGTGCGTTGCTGGGAACCGTGCTGTCGGCCACCCGCAAGCCCGCGATCCTGACCAACCGTCTGGCCGCCGCGCTGGCGACCGACCCGATGGACCGGCAGCGGCTGCTCGAGCTCACCGACCCGGTCGAGCGCGCGGAACGCCTGACGGACATCGCGGGCGACCTGCTGCTGCGGGTGGACCAGCCCGAAATCGACATGGAAGGCTTGGACTTCTCGATGGTGAATTGAGATGGCTTGGTCGACCCGCACTCGGCGCGCCTTGGCACTGGTCGGCCTGTTTGGCTGTCTGGCTTTGGCATGGTGGACGTGGCAGCAGCGGCTGCGGACCGTGCCCGTGATTTGGCTGCTGACGCACGTCGAGACCAGCGAACAGGGCCGTACGCTGGGCCTGCGCCACCTGACCGAATTCTCCTGGAACATCAGTCAGTCAGCAGACTCCCGCGAGATTGGCTGGGAGACGAGGCTGTGGTTCCAGCCCGGGCAAGCGCCAGAAGCGACGGCCCAGGTCGAGCTGCAGCTGCCCCCCGGCGTGCAGACCGTGCAAGTGACGTGTCGGTTCGCCCCGGGTCCGGGGATGCCGACCGTGCAGACGCGTGGACAGCTGCGGGTGGATGCCTCGGCCGACGACCGCGCGGTGACGGTCGACATCGACCGGTGCGGCGAGCGAATTCCCTAAGACGTCAGCGGCCTTGTGTGGGACGGGGAGCCGCCGCCGGAGCCTCGCCCGGGTGCGACTGGACGTGCTTCTGGTACTCCGTTTCGTAGTACTTCTTCTGCTGCTCGGAAGACATTCCTTCGGCGTCGGCATAACGGCTGGGGCACTTGACCGTCAGGCTGCTCGCCTTCAACACGCCGTCCTCCAACCTGCCCTGCACGATGGCATCACGCCCTTCCTCAAACGGATCTGGCAACAGGCGCGTGTAAGCGACGGTCAGCTTGTGGCCGGCGGGGTCCTCGAGGTCAAAGCGGAAGCTCTCGCTCGCGGGCTCTCCACGCACCGAGCCCTTGGCGACGCGACCGGCGACCTTGATGTCGTGTCCCTCCGCGTCGCGACCCGCCTGAACCAGTTGTTCCAGCGAGTAGTTGTACATGCCCGCGCCGCCCGACGTGCTGGTGCCGACGACGGCCAATCCGATCACGACGATGGCCGCGAGGATGGCGAAGGGCGCCCAGGACTTACCCTTGCGCCGCGGGACCGTCGCGACTTCGGGACCGGTGGAAGGTGTCGTGGTCATGGGAATCTCCGCTTCAGGGGGCCGCTCGGCCGCAGCCGATGGGACAAGCATACCGCACGTCCCCCACCAGGGCCGCCGTCATGCCGCAAAGCACGTCTGGCAGCAAGGGATTCCGCACGTGGACGTGTCGAAGCCGCGAGTCCGGTCGTGCCTTTGCGTGAAATCGGACCCGGCGACGATGCCGCAGGATCATGCCCCAAACCGGCATGGGAAGGTACGTGCGACGGGTGTCGTCGCCATCTCGACGTCGTTTCGCCGAGCACCCGCATGTCCCCAAACGGGACCCTCGCGTCAAACTCGCGAGCGTTGGGACCGAGCAAGTGTTCGGGAATGTGTGGGATTCGATAACCGATTGACAACTTCGGCGGAGATGGCCATCGTACCACAGCGGACCGTTTCGGTCCCTTACGCTCGCTGACCGTCCGCGCCGAATCCCCCCCCACGGCAGGACGCTCCGACATCGCCATTTCAGGATAAACGCCATGTTGTCCAGTCTCTTTCAGACGCTGCTGCGCCCGAGTGCCGGGCTGGCCCTCGTGTTGGTGGTCGCCGCCGGTTGCGGTGCTGACGCCGTGGTCGGCCCCGGGACGCAACCTTCGACGGATACGACCATTGTTGAGGACCTGACTGTTGAGGACCTGACGGCCGACGGTGTGGTCGATTTGGACGGTTTGGGAACCGACGCGACGGTGACGACGGACGTTTCGGTGACCGATGCCGAGCCGACCGACACGCAACCGATCGATGCGGCTGCCGATGCCACCGAAACCGCCGACACCGACCCAGCCGACACGTCACCCGGCGACTCCACGCAGGACGACGCCGACATCGGCACGCCAGACGCAGGATGCACGTCGGACGAGGCCTGCACGCTCGCGGTTCTTCTGGCCCCCTGTCAGGTCGCGTACTGCGGCAACGACGGCCAATGCGCGACCAAGCCCGAGACCAACGGCACGACCTGCGACGACGGCCAACCCTGCACCTTGGACGACGTCTGCAACGCCGGCACCTGTGTAGGTCTGGACAAGATCTGCGACGACGGCAGTCCCTGCACGATGGACGCGTGCAGCATCACGACGGGCAACTGCCTGGGCCTGCCTGTCAGCGGCCAGTGCGATGACGGCAACGCGTGCAGTACCGGCGACTTCTGTCAGGACGGCAGCTGCATCGGCAAGGCCCCCCTGCCCTGCGACGACCAAAACCCATGTACCGACGACGCGTGCGCCCCTGCGACCGGCTGCACCGCGACTGCGCGCACCGGCGAATGCAGCACCGGCGACGCCTGCTTCAGCGGCAGCACCTGCGTGGACGGCGTCTGCGCGGGCGGCACCGCAAAGGTCTGCGACGACCAGAACGCCTGCACCGGCGACTCCTGCGATCCCAAGACGGGCGAGTGCGTGTTCGAGAAGCTCAACTTGGGAGCCTGCGACGACGGCGACGCCTGCACCGGCCCGGATGTGTGCGCTGGTGGACTGTGCGCAGGCGGCAAGATCGGATGCGACGACGGCAATCCGTGCACGGCCGACGGCTGCGACGCCAAGACCGGCTGCACCCACACAGCCGCCGCAGGCGCATGCGACGACGGCAGCGTGTGCACGACCGGCGACGCGTGTAGCGAGGGCAAGTGCACCGGGACGGCCAAGGTCTGCGACGACACCAACCCGTGCACCTCGGACACTTGCGACGCCAAGACCGGCTGCGTGGCCACCCCGAACAACGCCCCGTGCGACTTGGGGACCGTGTGCCAGACGGGACAGTGTCAGGCGGGCAAGTGCGTCAGCATCGCCGAGAAGACGTGCAACGACAGCAACCCTTGCACGACCGACACTTGCGACCCCAAGGCCGGTTGCGTCACGGCCAACGTCGCCGAAGGCACCGCTTGCGGCCAGTCTGACGCGTGCAACGCGGTGCCCACGTGCAAGGTTGGCACCTGCGCGCCGGGAGCCAAGACCGACTGCGGCGACGGCAACCCCTGCACGACCGACGCCTGTGACCCCAAGCAAGGCTGCATGTGGACCGGCAATACGCTGCCGTGCAACGACGGCAACGCCTGTACGGCAGGGGACGCGTGCGGCGGGGGCAAGTGCAAGTCCGGCACCGTGATCGACCCCCTGACGGTGTGCGACGACCAGAATGTCTGTACGACGGAAACCTGCGACCCATCGGTCGGTTGCGTGCACACGAACACGGCAGGCGCGTGCGACGACGGGAATGCCTGCACGGTGAAGGAAGCCTGCGTGGGCGGAAAGTGCGCCGGCGGAACGATCGAGACCTGCGACGACGGCAAGGAGTGCACGGTCGACAAGTGCGACACCAAGACCGGCGCCTGCTCGTGGTTGGGCAAGGTGGGACCGTGCGAGGACGGTAACCCTTGCACGCTGGGCGACACCTGCAAGGCCGGTGGCTGCCAGCCGGGGGCCGAAAAGCCAACCTGCGACGACAAAAACCCTTGCACGACGGACGCTTGCGACCCCGCCTCCGGCAAGTGCGCGTTCACGAATCACACCGCAAGCTGCAACGACAATGACCTGTGCACCACCGGCGACGCGTGCGCGAACGGCAAGTGCGCGGGTAAGTTGGCCGTGACCTGCGATGACGGCAACGTGTGCACCGACGATGGATGCAACCCCCTGTCCGGCAAGTGCGAATTCTTGTCGAATACCGCCAAGTGCGAGGCCGACCCGTGCACCGGAGATGACCAGTGCCAACAGGGCAAGTGCATCGCCGGAACCAAGACCGACTGCGACGACAAGAGCCCATGCACCAACGACTCGTGCAACCCCCTGAGCGGAAAGTGCGAACACGCAGCGGTCGCCGACAACAGCCCCTGCGACGATGCTTGGGCGTGCACCGGCAAGAGCTCGTGCCAGATGGGTGTGTGCCAGCCGGCCAACGGCTGCTCGGTCTTCGCCGAGAGCTTTGCGTGTGCCGACAACGGCGCCGGCTGGACGCTGGAGAAGCCCGTGAGTCGGGCGGTCGTCTGGGGCGTGGACATGCTGCCGGTGATCCCCAGCCAGGCCACCTACCAGTGCAGCCTGAACTTCAATGACGGCAAGGACTACTGCGACACGACCAACGGTGTGAACTGTCAGATGCCGACGGGCGCCGCGCAGTCGCCGACCATCGACCTGTCCGCTGCGCCGGGCATGCCGGTCGTGGTGTTCGACCAATACCTCGACCTGGACACGTTCGAGTCCGCCAACGACAAGCCGCAGGTGACCGTCTGGGATGCCAAGACCAAGAGCCTGCTGTCCAGCCACACGCTGACCTCGACCGCGCTGGAGCAGAAGAAGTGGTCCAAGGTCACGCTGACGATACCGGCGGCTGCAGGCAAGCTGATCTTCCTGCAGTTCCAGCTCGTTCAGGGCGGCTCCAGCGGCAGCACCTACAACACCGGCGCGGGGTGGTTTGTCGACGACCTGTTCGTCTCGACCAGCACCGGCGGTGAAGTGTGCGGCGACGGCGCGGACAACAACGGCAACGGCCTGGCAGACTGCGCCGACCCCGCGTGCAAGGGCCACCCGACCTGCCCCGAGATCTGCGACGACAAGCTGGACAACGACCAGGACGGCGCCACCGACTGCTTGGACACCAAGTGCAGCGGCACGACGTTCTGCGGCAAGGTACTGGGCTTTGACGACTTCGCCTGCGACGACGCCGCGTGGCAATCGCAGAATTCCGCGCCACCGGTCGTGTGGGCGGTCGACGGCTCGCCGGCTTCGGTCCCCCCGGTGACCGGGATGTGCACCCTGAACTACAACAACGGCGTGGACTACACATCGGCGGCAGGGGCCAACGCCGGACTCGCGACTTGGGCGCAAGTGCTCGACGCCACGGGGCTATCGCAGGTGACAGCGCAGTTCTGGGTCTATCAGCACACCGAGAACGCCGGCTTCATCGACTATGACCGCGTCTGGCTGCAAGCGTCGACCGACGACTTTCTGGGCTGCTGTGGTGCCACAACGAACTGTGGAATTGCGCCAGTGCTGTGCAACACGGTCGGCACCCAGACGCTGCTGGTGCCCGTGGACGTGCGGGAGAAGTGGGTCAAGATCCAGCACGATCTCAGCTACTTCGCTGGAAAGAAATTCAAGCTGCGCTGGCGGTTCTCTACGGGCGACCCGCTCTACAATGCCTATCCCGGCGTGTTCGTGGACGACCTGAAGGTCTACGGCAAGTAGCGCGCGTCATCCGTACCGCAGCTTGAAGCCCAGAATCACCAGCGCCAGCACCAGCGTGACCGCGTTCGCCGCCGTGACGGGCGGAGCGTTCGCGAGGATGCCGTAAGCCAACCACAGGGCCACGCCCACGCTGAACATCAGGAACGTCGCCAGCGAAATGTCGGTGGTCGACCGGGTCTTCCACACGCGCCAGACTTGCGGGACAAACGCCGCCGTGGTCAGCACGCCGGCCACGAAACCCAAGATATCCAGAGCACTTGAAGACATCTTCAGCTGTTCCTTTGGGACAACGGGCGTCCGCTGCGGAAGCGGACGTTACGGGCAGCGTGGACACGGCACAAGACAAGCCATAGGCTCGGTTGACCCAAGCAATCGGCTTGGTTGTCACGGCCCGATTCGCCCACCTAACATACGTGCGTTTCGTCGGGTTCCTCCGACTGAACTGCAGGCTCCCCCCCCCTCCCCGGCCCGCACACACGCCCAACAGCTTGGCACGGAATCGAACTTGCAGGACAGCCTTTCCTACTACCCCAGCCCCTATGATGCAGACCCACCGGATGCCGAGCAGAGCGGCCCCGGTCTGGGATCGGTGCTGGTCGTGGACGATACCGTTGGCAACCTGCACATTCTGGCGCGCGAGCTGTCGGCGCGGGGCTATCGGGTGCGTGCAGCCCTGAACGGCCAGACCGCTCTGTACATGATGGCGTCCGAGGTGCCGGATCTCGTCCTGCTGGACGCCCACATGCCTGGTCTGGATGGCGCGGCGGTGACGGCGCGAATGCAGGCTCTGCGTGAGTTGCGCGACATTCCGGTCCTGTTGATGCACGCCGCCGATGACCCGGAGCTGCTGGGCCTGTCATTCCGCAACGGCGCCCGCGACTACCTGACCAAACCCTTCGTGATCCCTGAGGTGCTTGGACGGGTCGCCACCCAGATGGAGTTGATTCGTCTGCGGAACCGACTGCAGGACCAGCACAAGCGGTTGTCTGGCATGTTGGTGGACCAGGTTCGGGAGCTGACGGACTCTCAAGTCGCCACCATCATTGCGCTATCCAAGCTGTCCGAGAGCCGCGACCGCGGCAGCGCGCCGCACATCGACCGCGTACGCGCCCTCTCGGAAGTGCTGGCGTGGAAGGTCGCGATACCGCCAGCCGTGCGCGAGACCCCCACGGAATTTGCTGAGTTGATCCGGATGGCGTCCACGCTGCACGACATCGGCAAGGTCAGCATTCCGGACGCCATCCTGACCAAGCCGGGACCCCTGGACCCCGAAGAGTTGGAGGTTGCGAGAGCGCATACGACGTTTGGCTACGATACCCTGCAGACGGTGCTGCGCAGCTATCCGAGCAACGCGATGCTGAGGGTTGGCGCGCAGATAGCGCGGTCGCACCACGAGCACTGGGACGGCAGTGGCTATCCGGACGGCTTGGTGGGCGCCGTGACACCGCTTCCCGCGCGCATCGTCGCGCTGGTCCACGCCTACGACGTCGCAAGGTCGCGGCGCGCCTACAAGGAGCCCTTGCCCCACGCTGCGGCGGCCGCCACTATCCTCGACGGGCGGGGGACGCTGTTCGACCCCGATCTGGTGGACGCTTTCTCCAGCCTGATGGAAGAGTTTGATCGGACCTGGACCACTGGGGGAGCCGAGGAATGACGACGGACAGGTTCGAGAAACCCGTCTTCGCACCTGCGTCGACCTCAGAGCAACGGGCTGCCGCTGCTGCGCGACCCGAACCGACCGGTTCGGATTTTGCCGGGGCCGTGACGGTCGTTGATCAGCATGGACGCTACGTCTTCGCCAACCGCCCCGCTGCCGCGATGGTTGGCCGCACACCCGAGCAGCTGTTGCGGTCCTTTGCTTACGAAGTGGACGCGCGGTTTGCCAACGCAGCGGAGTGGGATACCTACTTTGCCTGGGTCCGCCAGCAACCCGACCGGCACTTCGTTGCGTGGGAGGGGCACGGCCGTCACGCTCAGGCGCCCATGGAGGCCACGGCTTCCTTCCTGAATTCCGGACCAGGCTACGTCTTGACGGTCGCGCGACGCCGCCGGGCACCAGGGGAAAACACAAACGCTTCGGGGGCTTACGACCGCGTACCCGACGTGCGGGTTTCCATTCAGCGCAGCTCTGAGGGGCGCGTCGCATCCGGCCTGCACCTGGCAACGCTGGGTCTCGCGCAGGAAGGCAAACCAGAGTCAGGGGCTTGGACGCCGTTTCGCCAAATGCCGGCCTTTCAGGACCTCATGCGCGAAGCACTTCAGGGCAGCCCGCAGTACCGCGAGGTGCGGGTTGAGGGGCGCCTGTATCAGGTCACCGCCGGCGCAACGCCCGACCGGTCGGGCGTCTGGTGCGTTGCGCTGCCGAGCCCCGAAGACGAAGAGTCGAAGTCGGCCCCAGAGCGCCCCAAGCGGTTCAAGCAAACCCAACTGCTGTACGCCAAGAAACCAACCTGACCCTAGAGGGCGGCCATGATTCGCGTGCTGGTGGCCGACGACCATGAGGTCATGCGAGAGGGGCTGAAGCTCCTGCTCGCCCGCGACGCAGGCGTCACCGTGGTGGGGGAAGCCCGCGACGGAGACTCGGCGGTAGCGGTCGCGCTGAAGTGCCGCCCCGACGTCGTGCTGATGGACGTGTCGATGCCCGCTGTAGACGGCATTGCGGCAACTCGGGCGCTGGTTGAGGCCCTTCCCAGCGTCAAGGTCATCGGCCTGTCGATGCACGCGGACCAGACCCACGTGACCGAGATGCTGCGCGCCGGCGCGGTCGCCTACATCCTGAAAGAAAGCGCTTTTCTGGAGGTATCGACCGCCATCTACACCGTCTGTGCGGGTCAACACTACTTGAGCCCGACACTTGCGTCGGTCGTGGTTGGCGCGCTGCGGAACCCCGGAACCGCGGCCGACGCGACCCACTGCCTGACGCCCCGAGAACGCGAGATCCTGCGCTGCATCGCATTGGGCATGAACACGAAGTCCATCGCGCTGTCGCTGGGCCTGTCGGGCAAGACCGTCGACGGACACCGGCGCAACCTGATGGAAAAGTTGGGGTTGCACTCGGTGGCAGAGCTTACCCGGCTCGCGGTCCGCCAGGGTCTCGTGTCTTCGGCCGACTGACCGCGGACGGCGGCTCGGCGCGGGTCGGGTCCTCGGGCCAAGCATGGCGGGGATAGCGACGCCCCAACTCTTTGCGCAGCGCCGGGTAATGCCGCTGCCAGAAACCCGCCAAATCGGTCGTGACCTGCACAGGTCGCTGGTTGGGGGCCAGCAGGTGCACCACCAACGGCACGCGCCCCTGCGCCACACGCGGCCCTTGCGCCATGCCGAAGAAGTCCTGCAGTCGCGAGGAGATCCACGGGGTCTGCCCGTTCATGTAGTGCACGCGGGTACGCCGACCGCCGGGCAGCGTGACCGTCTCTGGCGCCGTCTCGTCCAACCACTGCAACCTGCCATGCGTGGCGCAAGCAAGGTGCGACCGGAGTGCCCCCAGCAGGTCGGCTTCCCGCAAGTCCTTGAACGAACACCGATCCTCGCACAGGCCTGCCAGCACCGCCTGCACCGCGACGTCGTCCAGCTCGGGCAGATCGGTCAGGCCCCCGTCGCTGCGGGCAAAGGCCACCCGGGCACGCAGACGGTCCAGCGCATCCGCGTCGGCAAACGCCGCCGGTCCGGCGTTCGCCGCCGCCTCGCGCAACACGGTAGAAGCTTGCGTGCACGCGCGCGCGGGGCGAACCGTTGCGTCCAGCGTGATGCCGGCGAACTCCAGCCGCTCGGACGTGATCACCCGTTGATTCGTTGGGTTCCACGAAAACTCAGCGACCGCCTCAACCCGATCTGCAAACACGTCCAGCACCTGACTCGCGTCGAGTCCGCTGGCCAGCCGCACCCACGTCGTCAGCCCGCGGCCGTCGCGGCGCTCCTCGGCATCGATGACCAGCAGCAGCTCGGGCTCCGTCGCTTGGGAGGTCGGAGCGAGCTTCACCGCGGTGCCGCCCGCCAACTCCAGCTCGGGTCCGCGCGCAGTCCTTCGCCTGGCCAACCGATCGGGAAACGCTTGCAACAAGGCCACATCCAGCGCATCGCCCGGATTCACCGGCCGAGGTGGCGCCGCCTTCGACCACGCCCGCGCCAGCCCGTTCAGCTGCCGTTCGACCCGCTGCGCCTGCCGCAACGCCACCGGTTCCAGACCCAGATCCCGCGCTCCCCGCGCGCCTGCGCTCTCAGCCTTGCGATACAGCTCCAGCAGCGCGTGGACGTCGGACCGCCCGTGGCCCGCTACCCGATGCAAGTCTTGGGTAGGCAAGCGGATCTCGCGCTCGGACAACAGCGCCGCCACCGCGCACCCGTCGTCGCCCACGCCCGCATCGACCGCACCCACGACCAGCCGAGCCAGCCGCGGTGGCAACGGCAACCGCAGCATCTGCCGCCCCAGCTGCGTCACCTGGCCGTCCGCAAGGGTCGCCCCGAGCAGTCCCAGCAGCTCGTGGGCGCCCGTCACGGCGGAATCCGGCGGCGGATCGAGCCAGAAGTTCGCGTCCAGACTGCGGATCGGCAAGCCCATCGCCGCCAACTGCAGCGCCACGTCGGACAGGTCGCTGCGGGTGACCTCGGGACGCTCGGCATCCGGACGCGCGTCGTGGTCGAACACCGTGTACAGCCGCAGGCACCGCCCCGGCCCCACGCGCCCTGCCCGGCCCGCTCGCTGAGCCGACGAAGCCTTTGAAATCTTGGTCAATTGCAGAATCGGCAGCCCCGACCATCCGGCAAACCCCGCGACCCGCGCCAGCCCCGCGTCGACCACCGCGACCACACCCGGCAGCGTGACAGAGGTCTCCGCGACATTTGTCGCCAGCACGACCTTGCGCCGCGGACCCTGGACCATCGCGCGTTCCTGTTCGTCCAGCGGCAGGCTGCCGTGCAGAGGGCGGACGTCCAGATCGTGACGGTCAGCCAGCCCGCGCAACGCCTGTTCGCACCTGCGGATCTCGCCCGCACCCGGCAGAAACACCAACACGTCGCCCGCCAACCCCTCGTCCAGCAGACGGCGAACGGTCGAGGCGACCTGGTCTTCCAGTTGCCGCTGGTCCAACGTCACCGCGTGCTCGACGGCGACGGGATACTGACGACCCGGCACGCGCAATACCCTGGCTTGATTCATGTATCTTGACAACGCGTCGGCATCCAACGTGGCCGACATCGCGACCAAGCGCAGGTCCGGGCGCAAGGCCGGGCAGGCAGGCGTGCCCAGCGTCAGGCGGCGCAGCAGGGCCAGCGAAAGATCGGTCGCCAAGCGCCGCTCGTGCAGCTCGTCCAGCACCACCGCGCCGATGCCGCGCAGGGTCGGGTCTTGCAGCAGCCGCCGCAGAAACACGCCGTCGGTCACGAAGCGCAGGCGGGTGGTGGGGCCAGAGACCTCGTCGAAGCGAACCGCATAACCCACCGTCTGGCCTGGAGTCTCGCCCAGCTCGAACGCCACGCGGCGGGCAGCCAGCAGGGCAGCGACCCGGCGCGGCTCGACCACCCAGACTTCGCCCGTGACCTCGGCAAGCAGCGCGGGAGGCACGCGGGTGGTCTTGCCGGCACCCGGTTCAGCTTGGAGCAACAGACAACCGTGCGCGCGCAGGGACTCGCGGACTGCGGCGAGGTGAAGGTCGATCGGCAGGGGGGGAAGGACGGGCGCCATGGCGGCGGAGCATACGGGACGCGCGGCAGAAGCGAAAACCGCGCCACGCAATCCCCAACCATGCGCATTTCCTTGTGTGAACAAACCTTCCTGCGTACGTTTGCGGCACTTCCCCGCCTGCCACTGGAGTCCACACATGACTGTCCGCGCTGCCGTCCTGACTTTCCTGCTGATCCTCGCCCTGCCCGCCACCTGCTGGGCCGGCGCCAAGCCCCACGATCCGCCCGGTGGCGATGCCGAGACGCACACCGACGGCTTCCGGGCGTTCCAGCTTGCGTTCGTCGGCGCCGTCATGGGTGGCGATGTCGATCGGGTCGTCGCCATGACCGCGTTTCCGCTGATGTCGTATGAGATGGCCGGCACCATCGCCAAGGCCAAGAAGCGCAAGGGACCGCTGGAACCGGAGGTCACCGAGACGCAATTCCGCAAGCACTTCAAGCGTCTGTTCAACACTGAGGTGCGACGTCACCTGAGCACGGGCAAGCCCTTGCGGCACGACGAGGACGACGACCCGGCGAGTGTCTGGTATTCGATCGGCCACTCATCGGGAAAGTCGTGGTCGGCGTGGTTCGTGTTCGCGGGCGGCGCAAGCGAAGGGGGCGACTGGAAGCTGGTGCGCACCGACAACGTCAGCGAATAGCGGACCCAAACGACCCGAAGTGTCATACGACTGTCACAACCCCCTGTTTGCCCCTTGAGTCCGCGCGCCCGGTCCTTACCATGCGCCCATCCCGGCATCCGACGGTCTCGAGCCGTGCGGGCTTGGTTTCAGGGGATTCGCATGGACTACGAGAACTTCTTCCGCGACCGGATCAGTGACCTGACCCGCGAGGGCCGCTACCGCGTGTTCGCCAACCTCGAACGCCACGCGGGACGCTTTCCGCACGCCACGTTGCGCCGCGACGGACACGAGTCTGAGGTCGTGGTCTGGTGCTCGAACGACTACCTGGGCATGGGCCAGCACCCCGTCGTGCTCGAGGCCATGCACCGCGCCATCGACGAATGCGGCGCAGGCGCGGGCGGCACGCGAAACATCAGCGGAACCAACCACTACCACGTACAGCTCGAACAGGAACTGGCCGACCTGCACCACAAGCCTGCCGCCCTGCTCTTCACGGCTGGCTACACGGCGAACATGACGGCGCTGTCGACGCTGGCGGCGCGCATCCCGGGCTGCGTCGTCTACTCGGACAGCGAAAACCACAACTCGATGATCGAGGGGATGCGCCACTCGCGAAGTGCCCGCGTGGTCTTCAAGCACAATGATCCCGCGGATCTGGAGCGGCACTTGGCGCGCACCGACCCGCACCTGCCCAAGCTGGTGGCCTTCGAGTCGGTCTACTCGATGGACGGCGACATCGCGCCGATTGCGGACCTGGCCGACGTGGCCAAGAAGTACAACGCCCTGACGTACATCGACGAAGTGCACGCGGTCGGCATGTACGGCGCACGAGGCGGCGGCGTGTCCGAGCGCGACGGGCAGGCGGCACGGCTCGACGTGATCCAGGGAACGCTTGCCAAGGCCATCGGCGTGATCGGCGGGTACATCGCAGGCTCGACGGCCTTGTGCGACTTCGTGCGCTCGTACGGCGCCGGCTTCATCTTCTCGTCGTCCATGCCCCCGGCGGCGGCGGCGGGCGCGCTGGCCAGCGTACGCTACCTGAAGCAACACCCCGAGTTGAGAGACCAGCATCAGGAGCGCGCCCAAGCACTGCGCAACAAGCTGGCCGCGGCCGGAATTCCCTTCCTGGATGCCGCCAGCCACATCGTCCCCGTCATGGTCGGCGATGCGAAGCTTTGCAAGCTGGCCAGCGACCTGCTGTTGGATCGGGGCCACTACGTGCAGCCGATCAACTACCCCACGGTCCCGGTCGGCACCGAGCGGCTGCGCTTTACGCCCGGCCCGCTGCACGACGACGCCATGCAAAACGATCTGGTCGAGTCGCTGGTCGAAGTCTGGGACGAGCTGGGGCTGCGACTGCAGGAAGCTGCCTGACGTACACGTGAGGTTCCCCGCTGCTTACCGATGAAGGAGTTCCCTTGAAGCTGATCGCCCTGCTGACCTTGATGGCCGCTGCACTTGCCGCGTGCGATTCCTCGACGGGCACCCTCGCCCCCGTCGTCCTTGCCGACACCGACCAGACGCTCGGTGACACGGCCATCGGCGACACGACCGGCGACACTGCCTCAGACGTCGCGAACACGGACGCCGCGGGCACCGATGCCACCATCGAAGCCGACGCGACCACGCCCGGAACGGACGCCACCGTCGAGACCGACACCACCGACACGACGCAAGAGCCCGTCTGCGGCTCGTGTCACACGATCCCGCCCTCCAACGGCCACCACCCGACCGTCTTCAAGAAGCACAAGTACTTGAAGTGCACCGCCTGCCACTTCGGCCTGGTCGACGCCAACGGGACGAAGAACCTGGCGCCCGACAAGCACCAGAACGGCACCAAGGACGTCAGCCTGGAGAAGGGTGGCACCTGGAACTCGGCCGCCCAGAGCTGCGACCCCGCCTGCCACGGCAAAGAGTATTGGTGACCCGGGTCAGGCGCTTGCGATGACACGCAGCTCGCGTCGCAACACCTTGCCCAGCGGATTTTTCGGCAGGGCGTCCACCAGCGTCACCACGCGCGGCACCTTGTAAGCCGCCAGCACCTCGCGGCAATGCGCGCGCAGCTCGTCCTGGGACGTCGCAGCTCCCTCCCTGACCACCACAAACGCCCGCACGGCCTCGCCCGTCCCAACGTCCGGTACGCCGATCACCGCCACCTCCGCGACGGACGGGTGGACGGCCAGACAAGCCTCGACCTCTACCGGATACACGTTGAAGCCGCTGACGAGGATCATGTCCTTCTTGCGGTCGACGATGCGCAGATAGCCAACCTCGTCCAGCGTCCCGATGTCCCCCGTGTGCAGCCAGCCGTCGGCCAGCGTAGCCGCCGTCTCCTCCGGGCGCTGCCAATAGCCGCGCATCACCTGGGGCCCGCGAACCAAGACCTCTCCGGGTTCGCCGGTCTTCGCGTCGTGCCCGCCGTCTTCCACGATCCGCACGTCGGTCGAGGGCAGCGGCAGCCCGACCCCGCCCGCGCGGTCCAGCGTCCGCACAACACGGTCCCCTTTGCGCACCGCGGGGTTATAGGTGACGAGCGGGCTCGCCTCGCTGAGACCAAAGCCCTCGATGACCAGCGCACCCGTGGCCCGCTCGAAGGCTTCGCGTGTCGCATCCGGCACCGACGTCCCCCCCGCATAGACGGCACGCAAGGTCTTCGGTGGGTGGTCGGCGAACCACTTCTCTCCCAGCAGGCCGTTCAACAGCGTCGTCACCGCAATCGCAAAGGTGGGCGGGTACTTGTCGATGGCCGCGCGAAGGTTGCGGACCGGGCGAGGCAGCGGCACCAGCACGCCGTGATAGCCCATGTGCAGCGGCAGCAGCATCCCGAGGGTGAATGCGAAGACGTGGTACAGCGGCAGGACGACCAGCTCTGTCTCGTGACCTGGAGTCAAGCATGGAGCGACGATCTCTTTTACCTGTGCAAGGTTGAATAGCAAATTGCGATGTGTCAGTTCAGCTCCCTTGGCCGTGCCCGTCGTTCCGCCGGTGTACTGCAGCAGCGCGACCGCGTCGGAGGTCACGTGCGGCAGCGGCACTCTGGACCGCGCGCCCTGTGCCAACACTTCGACAAACGGCAGGAATTTCGCGTGGGCCCTCGGCGGCGTCAGCGCCAGCTTGGCCTGAACAACCCACCGCTGCAGCAGCGGGAACAGGTCGGCCACCGACGCGGCGACAACCTTGCGCACCGCCGTCCCCTGAATGGCAGCGGCCAGTCGGTCGGCAAGCTGCTGCACAACGACGGCCACGACTGCCCCAGAGTCCTCGATCTGCAAGCGCATTTCGCGCTCGGTGTAGAGCGGATTCACGTTCACGATGATGGCGCCTGCCCGCAGCGTCCCCATCGCGGCGATCGGATACGCCAGGATGTTCGGCATCACGAGCGCCACACGGTCGCCAGGTTGCACGCCCTGAACGACCAGCCAGCGCGCAAACGACGTGGCGTGGATGTCCAGGTCGGCAAACGACACGGCCCCCGAAAAGCCGTTGGGCAACACGGTGGTAAAGGCAGTCGCATGGCCGTGGGTCAGCGCGGAGCGGCTGGCCAGATCCGCCACGTTGTCCGCGAGCACAGGCTCGACCTCGTGTCGGATACCCACGGGATGATGGGAAAGCCAAGGGCGAGAGACATGCATGGGGGGCCTCGGGGGGGGACGAGTCCCAAGAAGCTTGGCTGCCCAACGTCACGACGAGGTCATGGAGTGCAAGCTTGTGCGATCTCCGACACACCGTCATCGAGGGGTGGACAGACCGCGCGTTGCCGGGTATTGCCGGTCGAGTGGCCGCCGAATTCGCCTGTTTGGCCTGGCACCGCAGCGGCGGAATAGACGATGTTGCGCATTACACTTCGCAAGGGAAGCCAATGAAAAGTCTGTTCAAAGTCGTCGGCATCATCTTGGCCGTCCTTGGACTGGCCGCCGCAGGCCTAGTGGCCTCGGTGCTGATCGGCCGCCCTGCGATTCCCGACGGCTTGCGGCTGGACGGTGTGCAGGTCGTGCAGGACGGCTACGTCGCAGCCTACCTGGTCGATCTGGCCACCGGCGGTGTCGCACTGGTCGACGCCGGCAGCTCCGCAGACGCGGGACCGATTCTGACGGCCCTGCAGGCGCGCGGACTGACCGCCAGCGACGTGCACGCGGTGCTGCTGACCCACGGTGACCCGGACCACATCGCGGGCGCCCTACAGTTCACCCAAGCACCGGTGATGGTGCTGGCCGGCGACGCGGACTTGGTCGAAGGTCGCGCCTTGCGAGGGCCCATCGGCTCGCCCAAACCCACGGGCATCCGCATTGGCCGAACGCTGAAGGACGGCGAGGTCGTGACGGTGGGCGGCACAACGTTTGAAATCTTTGCGATTCCGGGTCACTCGCAGGGCAGCGCGGCCATCCTTGCGCGCGGCACCTTGTTCTTGGGCGACAGCGCAGAGACCGACACCGACGGACGGCTGCACGGTTGTTCGTGGCTGTTCTGCAGCGCCCCCGACGAGAACCGGCGGTCACTGACTGCGCTGGCGGGCCGGCTGGCTGCGCACAACGGCGACGTTCGCAACCTGGCCTGCTCACACTCTGGGGTGTTGGTGCGCGGGGTGACGCCGCTGACGGAGTTGGTGCGCTGACCGCATCCGCTGACAGCTAGCCGACTTCTGCTGCCCGACCACCGCGCCGCAGCACGCGCGCCAACACGTTCGTCAGCCCCAGCCAGACCATACCGACCGCCACCATCGTCGCACCGGTGGGCAGGTCGAAGCGAAACGACAGGTAGTAGCCAAGTCCTGCCGACAGCCCACCCAGCCCCGCGGCCATCGCCACGCTGGTCCGCATGCCCAGTCGCAGCGATAGCACCGCAAGCGCGGGCAGCAGGGTCAGACCAAACGCCGGCAACGCCCCCAGCACCCGCGTCGCCGCCGAGATCATCAGCGCGAACGTGGCGTACAGCAGCACCTCGTGCCGATAGACATGGAAGCCCGCCGCCGCCGCCGACACGGGATCGAACGAGACGTACAGGAACCGCCGATACCAAAGGCCGTGCACGGCAGCCACGAACCCGAGTACGGCGACCGTCGTCCACATCTGCGAGCGCTCGACCAACACCGCGTTGCCAAACAGGATCCCCTGAACGTCGTGGATGTCGGCCCGCACCAGCGACCCCAAAAGCAACACCGCCGCGCCGCCGGCCACCCACGCCACGCCCGTCGCCCGCTCGCCGCCGCCTTGGGGACGCGCGAAGTAGAGGGCACTGGCGACTGCAAGCACCAGCGCGAGGACCGAAGGCTCACAGAGCGCGTGCATCACACTCTCGCCGTCGCCCAGCAGGAACTCCTCGATCAGAAAGGCGATCACCACACCCACCGCAGCGACCTGCGAGACCGCCAACGGCACGTAGACCACCCGCTTCAGCGCGACCCACACGCCCAGACCGCCCAGGCCGATGCCCGCAGCGACCGAGGCGACCATGGCCTCGAGCCAGAATGCCCAGTTGTCCAGGAAGCTTGGCTCAGGCGGCACGGGTCCCCCCCTTCACATGCACGTGCACACAGTCGTCGCCGTACTCGATCGACATCGGCCGGCCGTACACTTCGGTCAAGCGGGCCTCGTCGAACACGTCGGCCACCGGTCCAGCGGTGATTCGGCCGCGCTGCCGGTCGACCAGACAGACGTGGGTGGCGTGGTGCACGGTGGGACCGATGTCATGGGCCACCATCAGGATCGTCAGGCCTTCGCGGTGCAGCTGGGCGATCAGCTCGACAAGCTCGCCTTCTCCCGCCAGGTCAACGTTGTCGGTCGGCTCGTCCAGGGCCAGCACCTCCGCCTCGGCCGCCAACGCGCGCGCCACCAGCACGCGCTGCTGCTGACCGCCAGAGAGGCTGTCGAACGGATGCTCCGCAAATTCACGGGCTCCCGTGCGGTCCAAGGCCCGCAGCACCGCATCGCGGTCACCACTGCCCGGCCCACGTCCCAAGCCCCACAACGGCGTTCGCCCCAGCATCACCACGTCCGCGGCGGTCAGCGGCAAGCCTCGCTGCAGGTTGTGGCGCTGCGGCACGTAACCGACGCGCAAGTTGGCGGGAGACCGGACCACGTGGCCTGAAACGGGCTTCAGTGCGCCGATCAGGGTGCGGACCAGCGTGGTCTTGCCACCGCCGTTGGGGCCGATGATCGCCCAGAACTCGCCGCCGCAGACGGTCAGATCGAAAGGCTGGGCCAGCGCGCTTTGATAGCCGATGACCGCCTGACGGGCCTGAACGAGCGGACGGGAAGTGACAATGTCGGACGTCATGGTCTGGGCTCCGTGGCGTTCTGGCGGCTAAGGCGCCGTGACGAGATCGACCATCTTGTCGAATTTCTTCCAGATCGTCTCTGTCCCCGGCAGTGCACCGACCATCGAAGGCAGCACCAGCAGCTTGGCGCTGCTGCGTTGGGCGAACAGCTTGGACAGGCTCTGGGGCTGGTAGACCTCTTGCCACACCTGCTTCACGCCCAACGGTGCCACCTGCGCCAGCAGCTTGGCCACGTGCGCGGGCGATGGCGGGATGCCGGGCTTGGGCTCCAGGGCACCCACGCTGCGAATGCCCGCCCATCCTAGGAAGTACGCCCAGCTCTTGTGGTATTCGACCATCGCCATGCCCTTCAGCGGCGCCAGTCGCTGCTGCCAGACGGCGATCCTGGCGCGGTACTGGGCGTCGAAGCGCTGCCAGCCGGCGTCGTAAGCGGCCTTGCCGGCCGGATCCAGCTCGATGAGGCGGGCATGGAGCGCTTTGGCGACCCGGTACAGCTCTGCAGGCGAGGTGTAGTAGTGCGGATTGCCGCCGCCGTGCACGTCGCCCATCGCGCGGTCGGCTTGCGCCACAACGTCGCGCAGTTGCACGACTTGCGAAGCATCGAGGTAGCCGCGACTTCCCTGTTGGATCGAAGGGTTGCGTGCTTGCGTCAGCACCACCGGCAGCCAACCGGCCTCGAGCCCCAGACCGGCGACCACCAGCAGCTGCGCGTTGTGGGCCGACAGAATCATCGACGGTCGCGCGTCGGCAAAGTGCGGGTCCTGGCTTCCCCTGACCAGCGCCTCAACCTGCACGCGGGCGCCGCCGATCTCTTGCACCAGCGCGGCAAAGTCCGGCAGCGTCGTCACCACCTGCACGGCGGCCAGCACGGGTGACGCGGCCAGCAGCGTCAGGGTCACGGCCAGCCAGAACAGGCGGCGGGGATACACAAGGATTTGGGTCGACATTGAAAGCTCCATGGATTCAGGATGATGCCGTGGGGTCTCAGAAGGCGTGGGCACCGTGTTCGCCAGCGCTGACCTCCACCTGCACGAAGCTGGCGAAATACGGCCGGTCGCCCTCACCCTGCCCCCAATCCGTCTGCAGCCGCAGCTTGGAGAAGTGCGTCGGCAGCCAAGTCAACGCGACCGAGGTACGCCGCTGCCAGATCCCCAGCTCCGTTGCCGCCGGGGCAGGTCCCGACACGTGACCGACCAGGTCGCCCCGCAGGCTCGCCATCCACAAACGTCCAAGCCAGGCGTTCAGTTCCGCATAGCCGCCATGGTCCCGCACGTTGCCGCCCGGCGCCTGCGTGTCGCGGGCCAGATACTCTGCCGTCAGCGCCAGCGCCCACGCATCGTCACCGCTGGAGACCGGCCGCCACTTCAGGTACAGGTCCGCGCCCCACAAGGCCGCAGTGTCGTCGGGCTTCAGCGCACTCTGCCCCATCGACGCCGAGGTCCCGAGCGCCAGCGACCAGTCGTCCGACAGCGCGTGAAAGCTCGCCAAACGCCCCACGTAAACCAGATCCTCCAGACCGTCGAGCCGCCCGGACGCCGACGACTCGACGGTGCCGAAGGTCGCGCTGCGCAAACCGGTCGCCTCGTGCGGGTCGACCGCGTTGGCCGTCGCCAGCAGATAGAACGGCAGCGGCAGCAGCACGCTCAACTCCGCACCCGCGCCCGAGAAATGCTCCTGAGCCAGAAAGCGACTGTGGGCCAGCGAAGGGTTGGCAAAGCTCCACGCGTGCAGGTGCCGCGGATTCTCTCGGCCAAACGGGACGTTGAGGTATCCGGCACGCGCCTGCAGCCCGCCGGGAAGCGCCAGCGTGGTCAGCGCCGCCTCTTCGACCTCCATCTCGGTCAGCTGCACGGCCATGTCGAAGCGGAAGTAGGGGTCGACGTTGGCCGACGCGACAAGCTCCAAACCCTGCATCCGCAAACCATTTTCGTCGATGGCGTGGCCGCCTTGACGCACGTGACGCTGTCGGCTGAAGGCACCGGCCGCCGAGTCGAGGATCAGGCTGAGGTCCGGATTCATCTGCCGGCTGCCCACCCCCGTTGCCACGTCGCCCGGCGAAGCTGAGTCCCCAGGTGCTGCCACTTCAGCCGCAGCGGCCGCGGCGGCGGCCTCCAGCTCGGGGTCGACGGCGGTCGCGGCCGGCTCGCCTGAAACGACAGCGGGTTGCGCAACAGCAACCGACGCGGACCCCAAGACCACCCACGCCGCAAAGACAAATTGCCGAATCATGTCCGTACCCTCCCGCCGTCCTTCTCGTCGTGCGCGTGTTCGTTGTGCTCGTGGTCGCACACCGGGTGGCGGGCGCTGCAGTCGTGGCACTCGCGCAGGGGATGGTGCTGGACGAATTGCTCCCAGTGGCCGCGCTGTTCCAACGTCAGGACGCCGGTTCCCAGACAGAGGGGACATGCACTGTCCAAGGCCGCCAGCAGCGCGGTACGGATGAACAGCGAGCGATTCGGCACGGCGCGCAAGGCCTCAGCCAACGCCGGATCGGCCTTGAACGTGAAGAGCGTCATGCCGGCAGCGGGTTGGCTGTCCGCGGGGTCGTGGGTGTGTTCTCGGTCGGTGTCGTTCATGTCGCCTCGCCAGCCGGTAATACCCGGTATGACTTGGAGGCTACTGAAGGCGGCAACGTGATGTCAAGAACGTACGCGGAAGCGGCTGAATGGAGACGGAGTTTCGACGGTCTCAGGCTCCATGCCCAGGAAGGCGCGAGAAGCCCCGCGAGACGTCACGCGCCCCTGCGCCAACATCGCGGTGAACCAGAACGTGCTGCCGCGCCCGGGTTCGCTGGCCGCGCCAGCATCGCCGCCCATCAGGACTGCCACCTTCTTCGCAATGGCCAGACCCAGACCTGCGCCACTCGCACCCGCAGCACCATCGGACTCCTGTCGCTCGAACGCCGAGAACAGCTGCGGCATGATCTCTGGCGGAACCCCCTTGCCGGTGTCGATCACCTCAAACCGCACCAACACGCCGTCTGCAAGCATCTCGTCGGCCCGCACCCGCAACGTAATCGTCCCCGCGTCTGTCGCTTTCGCGGCGTTCAGC
Organism: uncultured Enterobacteriaceae bacterium; assembly: GCA_964447285.1. GTDB lineage: Bacteria > Myxococcota_A > UBA9042 > UBA9042 > UBA9042 > CAJBNH01. The sequence goes on from CAYURO010000010.1 coordinate 137,371, forward strand.
CCCAGGTGCATCAGCACTTGCATGATCCGCGTGGCGTCCCCCAGCAACGGCTTGGGCAGGCGCTGGACGTCGGTCACAACCTGCACTTTGGGCGACCGCAGGCGGGACTCGACGGTCGCCACCACGTGAGCGACCACGGCATCGACCTGCACCTCAGCCCGCTCGAGCTCGAAGCGCCCCGCCTCGATCTTCGAGAGGTCGAGCATGGAGTTCACGAGCTCGACCAGACGCTGCGCCTCCACGTCTAGCTTGCCCAACCGGTCAAGCTGCAGCGAGGTCAGTCCCAACCGCCGAATCATGCCGACCAATCCGCCTATGCTGTTCAGCGGTCCGCGAATCTCGTGCGACAGGTTGGCCAGAAACGCGCTCTTGGCCAAGCTGGCGGCCTCTGCCGATTGCTTCGCGGCGGCCAGCTCGGCTGTTCGCTCTTCGACCAGCTGCTCCAGCCCTTGACGGTACGCATCCAGCTCAACCTCGGTCCGCTTGCGCTCGCTGATGTCTGCGCAGCTGCCGACCATCCGCAACGGCGCGCCCTCAGCGTCCCTCTCGACGATGCGGCCGCGGTCTTGCACCCACACGATGGTGCCGTCGCTGCGGCGCATGCGGTGCTCGGAGTAGTAGGTCTCAGCCGTGCCATTCAGGCAGGCGGCAATCCGCTCACCGACGCGGCTGCGATCCTCTGGATGCAGGAGCGTATCGAATGATTCCAGCGAGTCGTCGCGACTGTCGTCGGTGATTCCCGCGATGCGGTACCACTGGTCGTTGTGCGAAACATGCCCGGTGGGGATGTGCCAATCCCAAATGCCTTCACGTGTCGCGTCCAACACGTCCTGCAGCTGACGCTCTCGGTCGGCCACCTGCTCCTGTGCATGGACCAGGTCGGTCACGTCGTGGGCGACCACCACGATGCGGTTGAACCCACCGCTGTCCTTGAACGGCTTCTTCGTCGACCGATAGTGCCGGATCTCTCCGGTCACCGCGTCCCGGCTGGGCTCTGCGACGACCTCAGTTTGTCCCTTGGCCATGATGTCGAGCACGTTGCGGCGGAACGCGTCGGCGATCTCTGTCGGAACGCCGAAGTCGCCGTCGTGCTTGCCGACCAGCTTGTCCGGAGTCGTACCGTACAACCTGGCAACCGCTAGATTTCCCAGCAAAAAGTCGCCTTTGTGGTCCTTCAACACAACCGGATCCGGCAGCTCGTCCAGCACGGTACGCAGCAAGGTCTGGCTCTCGCGCAGTGCCGACTCGGCCTGGTGGCGGTCGGTGACGTCGCGCGCCAGCACCATGAAGCGCAGGGACTCGCCATCGACCGGCGCCTTGCGAGCGACCGAGAGCTCGAACCTGCGGTTCCCCGATGGCAGCTGCAGGTCGTACTGCGAGCCCACAGAGAATCCTGTCCGGTTCGCCTCCGCCATGGCCGCACGGCACACCACGGCCACGTCGGGTGGCAGCACGTCTTCCACGACGCGGCCCAAAAAGACCTCGGGGGAAGCGGCAAGCAGGTCAGTCCGCGGCGAGTGGTAGTCCATGAACTGCCCGTCGCCGTCGATCTCGAACAGCAGGTCGGGCAGCGCATCCAAGGTCGCCTGCAGGCGTTTCTCCAGAGCCTCGACCTGATGCTGCCGCCGCTTGTAGTCCGTGATGTCTGTCGAGAAGCCCGTCAGCCCGACCACCTGCCCTGCCGCGTCGAACAGAGGCTGCCGGTTGGTCCAGACCTGGCGGACTTCTCCAGTGCGGGCGACGACGACCTGCTCCTCACGCCTGACACACTCGCCGGAGCGCAGCATCTCGTCTTCGTGCCACCGAATGTCGGCGGCCCTGGTCGTGTCGAAGAAATCGGCCGAAGTCCGCCCCAGCACTTGGTGCGCTTGCAGGTCGAACAATTGGGCACCTGCGCGATTGATGTAGACGTAGCGGCCCTGCACGTCCTTGGCGAACACGTAGGTGTCCAAACGGTCCAAGATCGCTTGCAAGTCGATGGCAGTCGATGCTGCGGGCAGGTTGGGCGATGTCAACAGCGCTCTGAAACTGATCCACCTCATCGCTCTGAAACTGATCCACC
>CAYURO010000011.1:0-123425 GCA_964447285.1 uncultured Enterobacteriaceae bacterium
GTCGCCGCCGCCGCCGTAGCCACCACCGCCGCCGCCGCCGCCGCCGAAGCCGCCGCCACCGCCGCCGCCGCCGCCGCTACGGGGGCTGCGCTCTTGCGCCTCGCTGACCTTGACGGTGCGACCGTCGATCGCCTGGCCGTCCATGCGGCTCACAGCCTCGCGAGCGCTGGCGTCGTCCGCCATCGTGACAAAGCCGAAACCGCGCGAGCGGCCGGTCTCACGATCCGTGATGACCTTGGCGTCCGTCACATCCCCACACTCAGCGAAGGCCGAGCGCAACGACTCGTCCGTCGTTCCCCAGCTCAGGCCACCGACAAAAAGCTTGTTTCCCATCTGCACGTACCCATTTCCTGGCACCGTTGTCCGGCGCGGTTGTCACTCTCACGAAGCGTTCATGAGAGCGTCCGGCGACAGTAGCACAGCTTGGCGCGTTTGCCGAATCGTTACAGGTCGAAAGGGACTTGCCAGACGAATCCGACCGTCGCCGTGAAGTCTTGCGCTTGCTCCACATCGAAGGCGGCAGCGGCACCCAGCCCGATCGACGCCGTGTTCCAAGCGAGTCCCGCGGTGACCCAATGCCGCGATCGTCGCGACGCGTCGGCGTCGTCAAACGCATAGCCCGCGCGCAGCTGAAGGCCCTCATCAGACGGTTGCCATGCAGCACCGACGCGCACGGCGGGCTGGGCGCCATCCTCGAGTCCCCAGGACCCGTCGGCTTCCATCAGGAAGCTCTGTTGGACCAGCGCGATTCCGGCGACGACTCGGCGGGGCGTCTCTACGGGGTCGAGCTCAAGGCCGTTGCGCACGACGCCGGCCAGACGCAGGCCGCCCAGCGCAATCGTCACGCCTGCATCGCCCGTCCAGCCAGCCACGACGCGCCGTTTTCCTGCGGAGTCATCGACCGTTGTGTCCATGCGCCGTGCCGAGGCTCCGACCATCAGACGTGCAGTGTCTGCCTCCGTCGCCGCCGCGAGTCCAAGGCGAAGATCAGTGCCGCCGCGGGTTCCTTGCGACAGGGTCCAGTCGGTGTCGTAGCTGTACCCGGCGCCGCCCGCGATTCCCCAGCCCGAGGTCGCGTCGACGGAGGTGACATAGAGCGGCGTGCGGCCGTCCAACGGAGCTCGGGCGACCCCGAATTCAATCGTGTTCTGACGTAGTTGGATCATGCTGGCCGGGTTGGCGTACAGCGCAGCCGCTCCGGACCCGGCAGCAGCGAGCGCATCGGCCGAACCGAGGGATGCAAAGCCCGCAGCCGGAGGTCGCACGGGGCCGAAGCCTGCAAGCAGCCCCGCACAGGCAAGCAGACCTGCGCAGCGAACGACGGGGGAGTAGAACACCGCTGCGAGTCGGGTCATCCGGCCTTCTTCTGGCCAGCCTTGCGCATCCGCTGCACCAGACCCGGCCAACCTTCCTTGTCGAGGATCTTCTTGAACGACTGCCGGTAGGTCTGCACTTGGCTCGCGTCGTCCACCACGATGTCGTAGACCCACCACTGGCCTCCGCGGGGCAGCAGGGCGTACTGCACGTCAGCGGAGGTCTTCTTGACGGTGATGGTGCTGGTGATCTTGACCTTGCCTTCGGACAACATCTTGGGTGCGGCTCCCCACGCGATCTCGACCGCGCTGCCCGGCTTGAACCTGCGGACGTAGGTGTTCAGCACCATCTTGGCGAGAAGGTCGGTGAACTCGGTGCGTTGAGCGGGAGTGACCTCGTCCCACTTGGCGCCCAGGGTCAGCCGGGACATCTCCGTGTAGTCGACGATGCCATTCAATTCCTTGCCGATTTGCCCATGCAGCACGTCAAGTGTGGCTGCCTTCTGGCTGAGTTGGTTCAGCCGGTCGTAGAGTCCAGAGATAAACTTCTGTGGCTCTCCCGGGTTGCCTGCGGGCTTGGTCTCGGGGGCAGGCTGGGCAGGGACGGTCTCGGCGGGCTTTGTCTTGGCCTTTGGCTTGGCGGCCTGGGCGCTGACGGCGACCGCGAGGCTGCAGAGGCTCAGCAGGACAACGGCAAGCAGCGGGCGGTGGCGGGCTGGCATGAGCATGGGACTCCTTCGGGGGCGTTCAGGGGAGGGCGGCTTGGGCTCCTGTTTGGATGCAACGCCAGCGGGGCCCTGAACATTCACTTGGCGGGCGCGGTGGCGGTCGAGGGGGCCGGGACGCGAACGGTCTCGACTTGAGTCACGTCCATGCCGACGGCGCGCGAGAGGGCGGCGACGGCCAGGTTGTGGTTGTACATCGCGTCCAGCCACGCAATCCGCCGGCGATAGTAGGCTTCGAGGGCGGAGAGCACCGGCGCGAACTCTTGGAAGCCGTTCTCGTACATCTCGTTTTCGGCGTTCAGCGTGCCTCGGGCGGCCTTCATCGCCTGCTCGTGAATCGGCAGCATGGCGCGGGCGTCGACCAGCTCGCGGTACAACTGGCGAACTTCCATGCGCAACTTCTCGCGTTCGCCACGCTCTTGCGCCGTCTGGGTGGCCAGATCGATGCGCGCCTGCTTGAGCTTCACGATGTTGCGGAAGATGTCGAGGCTCCAGCTGACCGCAATACCTGCGCCGCTCTGCGCGATGTTGTTGGGGTTTGAGGCGATGGAGCTGGTGTCCGTATCGCGCGTCGGGGCGTAGGTGCCGGCCAGTCGGGCGACTGCTGCGAAGTCAGGAAGAAGATTCGCTTTTGCCAGCTCGACTTGCTGCAGCCGGGCCGACACACCGTGGCGCATCGCAATCAGGCGCGGGTGGTTGGCCAGTGCGGTCGTCTCATAGGCCTCGGTGGGCAGGATGTTGAACAGGATGGGCTTCAGGTCGGTGTCCCGCGGCACGATGACGACGTCGGTGCCGTCGTCCATCGCCATTCGCAAACCGTCCATCGCCTGAGCCCGTGAGCGCTCGGTCACTCGGATCTTGTCCTCGAAATCCGCCGTGTACATCTGCAGCTTGGCCAGATCGGACTGGTTGAACTTCTCGTCGCCCTCGTCGCGCTGCTTTTCCAGCTTTTCACGCTGCTCGACCATCATCTTCTTGCCGTCGCGGATCATGTCATCCATCGCAGCGATCAGCACGAGGCCCCAATAGGCGCGCCCCACCTGGTAACGCATTTCGTCTTCCGCAATCCGCCGCGTGGCCTTGCCGATCTCGACGCCCTGACTGGCCAGTCGCCGCAGGATGTCCAGCTTGCCGAACGTGTAGAGCGGTTGCGTCACGGAGACTTCGGTGACGGCCAACGGACCCAGCTTGTTGAGTGCGAAGTCGTAGTCGGTCCAAGGGGCAGAGCCGTCGCGGCCCTCCTTGAGCGTGGGCAGGATCGAAAAGAAGCCTGTCATCGTGATCTTGGGCCAGCGGGCGGCTCTGGCTTCACGAAACTTGGCGGCGTACGAGTCGAAGCTGAGGGACGCAGCGCGGACGAGCGGTGAGCGGCGGATGGCGCGTTGCGTGCACTGTTCGTGGTTGCAACGCAGGATCCGGCCCCCCAGAGGCGACACCACGGGCTGCACCAATGGGGCATTGGGGCCTGCGGGTTCCATCGGCTCGTCCTCCGACGGCGCGGCCTCGGGCGGTGGCGTGTCGGCGGGCGGCACCAGGGGCTCGTTCATCGGCGGCGCGAGCGGCGGGATGAGGGGGGCATCGTCGCCGGCGTCGTCAGTGACGGCAGGGCTGTCGGCCGGGTCGCCAACGGCTGCGGTCGATACGCAGCACATCGCTGAGACCAAAGCCCAAAGGCTGAGGTGTCGGAGAGCGGAAAGTCGGGACGCGCAAGTCATGGGTGCTGTCCTGAGTGCGCCGGGCACATGTCGGCGGCTGCTGGAGCGGTGGGCGTGGGGCGGGTCAGAACACGCTCTTGAGCGGCACGCGCTCGAGCACCTGACCGAACATGTTCAACGCTGCAACGTAGGGGCCGTCGGTGCCCAGACCGGCGAACGCGGCGTCCGATCCCATGAGGATGTTGCGGTATCCGGTTGCCGTGGCGATGGGACTCGTTCCCAGCGTGTGCGGAATGGCTTCTCCGTAGGCGGGTTGAAGCTCGTTGGGGTCAACGTCCTCGCCGCCGGCATCGTCGCCAGAGCGCACCCAAGGCGTGTGGCGCGCCAGCAGGTGCTCGCCCAGGAAGGGCAGGGTGTCCTCAACCCGGCGTTGCAGCCGGTCCAGCAGCACCTCTGCGGCCGCGACGCCGCCTGAGGCCGCATTGAGTGGCACGCGCATTGCCGCCGTCACCAAGCGCACTTCACGGTCGTCCGTGGTCACGGCGACGTCGAGGTCGCGCGCGATGTGGACCAAATTGTCCTCTTCGAGCGGCTGGGTCAGGTCGGCAACCGCGAACACGTGGCGGGCCATCGCTTCGGGGATTGCACGAGCGCGTACCACGAAATTGCCGACAAACGTGTAGTAGACGGGCTGCAGCGTATGGATCGTGTGGTGGTACTCGTCGTTCTGCTGCTCTTGCGGGATCAACGCTGCAAACCGCTTGGGGTCGGTGTTGCAGACCAGCAGGTCACAGCCGATTTGGCGCTTGTCCCGGAGCACGACCTGAGTGGCCTTGCCTCGCTGCACGTCGATCTGCTGCACCTGTCCGCGGGGCAGCACGTCGCCTGCGGCTGCGATCATGTTGAGGAACAGGCTGCGCAGCGTGTTGGGCCCTTGGTCGAAGGTCCACGCGCCCTTGAAGAGCTCGGTGATCGACCGAACGAACGTTGCGGGGTAGGGCCGCGCCGGCAGCATGCCGCAAGTGAAGCGGAAAGCTGCAAGGGCGAACGCGCGAAACGGGTGACCGTGGGGGAAGATCGACAGCGGGTCCTCCATCGCCCACTCGTCGTCCAGGAACGGGAAGCGCTTGACCAGACGCCGGAATTTGAAGGTTTCGACCACGCCCACCGGCGGCAGGTTTGGACGCAGCTTCAGAAGCTCCTCGACTTCCTCGTCGATCTCGCGCACACGGCGAAAGAAGGTTTCGATATCCTTCGCATCGTTGGGGAATTCGCGCTGTAGCTCGCGCTGGAACAACCGCGGGTCGGTCGATGCATTGATACGGGAACGCGGCAGAACCACCTGAAACGCGGGCTCGATGGGCTTGGGCAGGTTGCGCAACTCCAGACCCAGACTGAGCTCTTCGAACACGCGCCGCACCGGCGGGCTGGCAAGGCCGTGCACCAACTCCGGGCGCCGGCACATCGTGTAGCCGTCGTGCTCGTACAGGCTGCCTTGGCTCCCCTGGCCGACGACCAGCACGCGGTAGCCTTTCTTGGCGCACAGCGCCCCCAACACCAGACCCGCGAGGTCGGTGCCGACGATGACGACCTGATAGTGGGCGTGGGTAGAGGACAAAGTGGTCCGGTTCTCGTGGGGTAAGGGGCCCAGCGCCAGCGATCCCGGTCGAAGGCCGCGCAAGCCTACCCGATGCGGGGCGACGGCGAAACATTCCGGAGTCGAACCGGCGCACCTGGTTGCCGCAATCGGGTCAGCGAGCTTGAGGACCGACGAGCGCGCAGCCCCGGTCTCCCCGCTCGATGGTGCCAATTGGCCATGCGCGCTCGCCACTTGCCGTTAGCCGCTCGACAGTTGCGGCGGCCCGGTCCCGGGGTACGACCAGCACCATCCCGATGCCCAGATTGAACACGCGCAGCATCTCGTCGTCCGGAACCCCGGCCGTCCGAATTGCGCCGAAGATCGGAGGCTCGGGCCACTTCGACCGGTCGAGCACCGCCCGGCAACCTTGCGGCAGCACCCGGGGCACGTTGCCGACCAGCCCCCCGCCCGTGATGTGGGCGATGGCGTGCACCGGCCCGGAGGCGATCAGATTCAGCACTGGTCGGACGTAGATCCGCGTCGGCGCAAGCATTTCCGCCGCAAGGTCGGCAGAGTCTCCGAACGCGGGACCTGCTGGGTCGCGGGCCAGAACCTCGAAGAGGGCCTTGCGAGCGAGAGAAAAGCCATTGGCGTGCAAGCCGTTGGAGGCCAGACCGACCACCACGTCGCCTGGCGCGACTTGCCGGCCATCCACCAACCGATCGCGCTCGACCGCGCCCATTGCGAACCCTGCGACCTCATAGCCGTTGCCCGCGAACACGCCGGGAAGCTCGGCTGTCTCTCCGCCGATCAGCGCACAACCCGCCTCGCGGCAGCCCTGGGCGATGCCGGCGACGACCTGTACGGCGACCTCCGGATCCAGGCGGCTAGTGGCGAAATAGTCAAGAAAGAAAAGAGGTTCCGCGCCGTGGCAGAGGATGTCGTTGACGCACATCGCGACCAGATCGAGGCCGATGCCGAAGTGGCGGCCGGTGGCAATGGCCAACGTCAGCTTTGTCCCGACGCCATCGGTGCCGGAGACCAGGATGGGGTCGTTCCAGCCGCTTCCCAGTCGAAATAGCCCGCCAAATCCGCCCAAACCGCCCAAAACGCCCGGGCGATGGGTGCTGTGCGCCAGCGGGGCGATGCGATCGACGAATGCGCCGGCCCGGTCAAGATCGACTCCGGCGTCGGCATAGGTCAGCGGTTTCGAGGACATGCAGGCCTCCGTCGCCTTCGTGTGCCGGCGTTCAGTAGACGTAGGCGCGGTCCGTCAGTTCGAGTCGCAGCGGCGTTCCCCCAAACCCTGGCACCGTGGCCTCGCGCGACCGGATCACCATGACAAGCCATGGCTTTTCCGGCCCTCGCGGCGGCAGCGACGCCACAAGGTCGGCGGGCACGGTGAACGCCCCGTCGTCTTGCAGCCGACAGCGGAGCCAGCCCAGACCGCCAGGAACCTCTGCTCCGAGTTGGACTTCCAGCTCGGCGGACCCGTCCACCGACCCCCAGCGCAGCAGCAGCTCCTCCCCACCCAAAGGGACCGTGACACGCCCTCCTCGCACCGGTGCGTTGCCCACGTGGGTCAACCGTACGGGGCGCGGCACGGTCACGGTGGCTTGGAAAGGCGCAATCCCGTCGCCTCCCGTGGCCGAGAGCGAGAGCTCGCCCATCGCCAGCCAAGGGCGCCCCATGTCCAGATCGGCGTCGTAACGCACGCCGCGCACCGACGCGAACAGGCTGGGTACCATCTGGACTCGCAACGGCAATTCCGTTTCGCGTGTGCGCAGGGCCACGTTGCCGACGTCCAGCAGTTGCGCCCAGGCATGGGGCGGGGTTCCCGGTCGGCCGTCAAACTGGTGCAACAATCCGGCTTGCCGAACACACGAGTCCAGGGCGGGAACGACCGGGGCTTCGAGCGATTGACCCACCAGATCGCCCAGAAACGCGACATCGCGCCGGTCGATGTCGGCGAACACTGCGGCAACCTGCAGCCGGTCGGCTCCCAGCGCGACGCTGCCCGGTTCGAGCTGTCCGGACGTGAAACGGATCGTCACCGCGGCCTGGCGCGTGCGCTGCGCGTCGGAGTCGGTAGCCGGGCGCGCACCGGCAGCGACCGGTACTTTACTGGGCATCGGGTCGCGCGAGCAGCTGGCCCCTGCGACGACGAACGCCACCGTCCACAGGCAACTGAGGATTCGATGGGCGAGAAACCCTTGCATGCCCGCTTCCTTCCATCGCGTGACCCGGCGCCCGCTGGCCGGCCGCGGCCTTCCGTGGCAACCTCGCGCCGCCGCGGAGCCTGACGCTCCGTTCGAGGCCGGGAAGCGACCATGCGCATCATCGCCGGAGAACGCAAGGGAATGCGCTTGGAGGCGCCGCCGGGTCGAGACGTTCGGCCGTCGTCCGACATGCTTCGAGGCGCCGTGATGAGCATCTTGGGCGGTCAATTCTACGGCCAGCGGCTCTTGGACGTGTGCGCGGGCACCGGGGCGATGTCTCTGGAGTTTCTGTCGCGTGGTGGAGCCGAGGCTGTGGCGATCGAGCGCGACCCGGTGGCCCTCGACGTGCTGCGCCGCAACGCCCAACACACCCGCTTGGCTGACCGGCTGGACGTGCAGGCGGGCGACGCCGTGGCAGTGCTGGATCGGTTGGGGCGAGGCGGGGAGCGGTTCGCCTTTGCCTACGTGGACCCGCCCTACGACGCCGGACTGTACGAGCCGATTTTGCAGCAGCTGATGCGACATGGTCTGGTCGAGGCAGGTGGACGGCTGCTGGTCGAGAGTCGTCGTGGGTTGGAAGACGCGTGGATGGTCAAGGGCTTTTGTTTGGTGGACCGGCGGCGCTACGGCTCAACGACACTGGATCTCCTGAAGCCTTGTGACCTGCGGGATGACGCGGAAGCGGACGGTGCGCCATGATCCCGAAGCTGGACGAGGCCTTGCTAGACCTGACGGTCGAGGACCTTTCGCACGACCTTGCCGACTACGACTTTGACCTGCCCGACGACCTGATCGCGCAGACGCCGATCGAGCCGCGTCACGCCAGCCGGCTGCTGGTGGTCGACCGACGCTCGGGAGCAGTGAAACATCAGGGGGTTGCGGACTTGCCAAGGCTGCTGGCTCCGGGGACCTTGCTTGTGGTCAATGACACGCGGGTGGTACCGGCGCGGCTGCTGGCGCACAAGGACACCGGCGGCAAGGTCGAGCTGCTGTTGACGCGGCCGTTCGCAGGCGAGGGCGCGGACCTTGCGGGCCACGAGGTGCTGGTCAAGTCGAGCAAGGGCCTGCACGTGGGCCAGACGCTGTTTCTGGACGGCGCGATGACGGGGCCAACGGCTCAGGTGGTGACGGTCGAGGTCGCGGGCAAGGCGCGGGTCGACTTCGCGGGCGTGGCGACCCTGACCGAGCTGCTGGAAGGATGGGGCCACGTGCCGCTGCCGCCGTACATCCGCGGGGGCAAGGACGACCCGTCGATCGACAAGCCGCGCTATCAGTGCACGTTCGCGGACCGACCGGGAGCCGTCGCCGCTCCCACCGCCGGATTGCACTTGTCGCAAGCGTTGTTGCAGGACCTTGCCAGCGCGGGCATCAAGCTGTGTCGCATCACGCTGCACGTCGGCCCGGGGACCTTCCTGCCCGTGCGGACCGACGATTTGAGGCAGCACGCGGTGTTGCCAGAGCGGTTTGACGTCGGGGCGGCGGCGGCGGAGCAGCTGGAGCGGGCGCGGCGGGCTGGGCGGCCGATCGTGGCGGTGGGGACGACGACGACCCGAACGCTGGAAACCGTGATCCTGCGCAACGACGGCGTGTTTCGCGAGAGCCGCGGGGACGCCGACCTGACGATCCTGCCCGGCCACCGCTTTGGCGCGATCCGCGGGCTGATGACGAACTTCCACTTGCCGAAGTCCAGCTTGTTGGTGCTGGTGTGCAGTTTTGCCGGAAGGTCGCGTGTGCTTGCGGCCTACCGACAAGCCGTGGCCGAGGGTTACCGCTTCTACTCGTACGGCGACGCGATGCTGATCCGCGAGGACCCATGAAGATCCGCAGGTTGGGCAAGGAGGCGACGTGCTGACGTTGGGAGTGGCCGGCCACGTGGACCACGGCAAGACGTCGCTGGTGCGCGCGCTGACCGGCATCGAGACCGACCGGCTGCCAGAGGAGCAGCGCCGTGGCATCAGCATCGAGCTCGGGTTCGCGTGGCTGGATCTGCCTTGCGCCGACGGGACTTCGACGCGACTGGCCCTGGTCGATATGCCCGGCCACGAGCGGTTCGTGCGGCGCATGATCTCGGGGGCTGCGGGCATCGATGCGGTGCTGCTGATCGTCGCCGCCGATGAAGGCGTGATGCCCCAAGGACGCGAGCACTTGGCGATCTGCCGGCTGCTGGGCGTGCGCCGTGGCGCCATCGTGCTGACCAAGGCCGATCTGGTCGACGACGAGATGTTGGAGCTGGTGCGCGAGGACGTCGCCGGCCTGACGGAAGGGACCTTCCTTGCGGAGGCGCCGGTGTGGACCTGCTCGGTGCGCGATCCGGCGTCGATTGCCGCCCTGCAGGGGCAACTGTCTGCGTTTGCAGCGGATCTGCAGATGGAGCGCGCGTCAGCACTGGGCCATGATCGCCCGTTCCGCCTGGCGGTCGATCGCGCCTTCACCCTGCACGGACGGGGTACCATCGTCACGGGAACGGCGACGGGTGGCGAGGTGCAGGTCGAGCAGCAGCTTCAGGTTCTTCCCTCCGGACAGCTGGTGCGGGTGCGCGGGCTGGAGCAGCAGGGGCAGGCCTTCGCGTCGGTGCGAGGACCCGGGCGGCTGGCGATCAACCTCGCAGGCGTGTCGGTAGACGAAGTGGCGCTGGGGACGGTGTTGGCGACAGAGGCAAGCCTGCCCGTCACCGACCGCATCGACGCCCTGCTGCACCTGCTGGGACCGGGACGCGACGAGCTGCCCCTGAGGCGCCGCGCGATGTTGCATGTGGGAACGACCCAAGTGGAAGGCACGATCGTCCAGCTGACCGGCGAGCCGCAGTTGTCCGGGACCGACGCGCTGGTGCAGATCCACTTGGACCGCAAGCTGCCGATCGCGCCCGGAGAAGGCTTCGTGGTTCGGGGCTCGCAGGCCGACCCTCGCAACGGCCAGACGCTGGCGGGGGGGCGCGTGCTGCACCCGATGCCGCGGCGACACAAGCTGGGCGATACCGAGATGTTGGCTGCCCTGACGGAGGTCGCCCAGGGTGGCCCCGAGGCGCAGGTGGCGGCTTTGGTCGAGCTGTCGGGCGTGCGCGGCGAGACCGAGGCGTCGCTGGCCCAGTGCAGCGCTTTGCCGCTGTCGGTGTTGGCACGGGCGCTGCGGCAGCTGCTCGCGTCGGGGCGGTTGCGGAAGTTGGGCACACCGCCGCGCCTGCTGGCGCCGCCGGCTCTGGTCGTCCTGGAGGACCGCATCCTTGCGATCACACAGGACTTTCACGCCCAGTCTCCCCACCGTGCCGGCATCGAACCCGACCAGCTGCACCGGCTGGTGGGCGGCTGGCTGGACGCCTCCGCCGTGGGGCAGGTGGCGGCGGGTCTGGTCAAGCGTGGTCGACTGGAAGCGCGAGGTGCGGTTCTGGTCGAGGCCGGATTCCAGCCGAAGGTGACGGTGACGGCGCCGGCGATCGACGCAGCGGTGCGGGCGCTGGCATCGGCCGGGCTGACGCCGCCGTCGCAGGCCGAGCTGGCGGAGCAACTTGGGGTAGAAGCACGGGAATTGGCGGCGTCCCTGCAAGCAGGTCAGGCGGCGGGTCGGCTGGTGCGGTTGCCGGGCGAGGACTGGATCACGACCGAGGTGGCTCGGGAGGCGGTTGACCGCGTGATCGAGATCTTCGCTGATCGGGCCAGTTTCACGACAGGCGAGCTGAAGGAGTTGCTGGGGCTGACACGCAAGTACCTGATCCCATTCGCAGAGCATCTGGATGCGGAACGAATCACCGTGCGCGACCCCAGCGGCAATCGCCGGATTCGTGACAAGGCGCGCGACGCATGGCGAACGCGGACGGCGAGCTCAAGCAAATCGGAGCAGGAAAGCTAGGCAGAATCAGCGGCTGCGCGTCGGGCGTGCCGCGGATCTCTCTTCTGCCGTCTCGATCGCTGGCGGCAGGGGCGCGGCGGTCACAACCTGCCCGGCGACGTACGGCACGGGCGTCCACGGGTCCCACTTGCCGGCGTTGCGCATCCGCATCCGGGTCGGGGCGAGGCCACGGTGCTCCAGCTGTTTGACGAAGCGCAGCAGGAGCGTGTCGAAGTCCGGCGCCTCGCGGATGATGAACTGGATCAACAGATGGAAGGGGTCCGGGCACTGGGTCTCGGCAAACAGCTTGCGCCGCTTGCGTTCCTCTCGCTCGAACACCGTGACCTGAAACACGACGTCACGGCCGAGCTTGGTCGCTTCAAGCTGGAATCGCGAATGCTCAGTGATCACGAAGGCCTCGTACGCCGGTTGCATCCCGATCGGAAGGTGGGCGTCCGCCATTCTCGACAGCCCTGCGCGAAGGTGTCAAGCGAGACGATTCGGGAGGATAGCCTCTGTCCCGCCTGCTCGCCGAGATTGACACCCCGCACCCCTGCACCTAGCATGCACGCCCCTTGAAGGCCCGGAGGCCATCTCTTGCCGTTGATGATCGACATCGCTCCGCTGACGAGCACCCCCGTAACCCGCGAGGAATCGATCGGGACGGACTGGTGCGCCGAGCGTCTGGGGCCGATCTACCGTCCGGTGGGCACCACGCTGGCCGTGACCATCAAGGTGTCGCGCGTCGCCGATCTGGTGGAAGCCAGCGGCCGCGTCACGGGACGATTTGCTTTCGAGTGCAGCCGTTGCGTCACGGACGCCGAGCTGGCGGTCGACGCCGAGTTCGAGCATCACTTCGTGGGCGCAGGGCAGTTGGACGCGGGTGACGAGGACGACGACAATTTCGACGCCGACCCGGACGTCAGCGAGCACGACGGCGTGCGCGTCGACATCGAAGAGATCGCCATTCAGCACGTGCTGTTGGCCTTGCCCGAAGCGCCCGTGTGCGCAGACGACTGCAAGGGCCTCTGCCCCGTGTGTGGCACCGATCGCAATCGCGAGAGCTGCTCGTGTGCCCTGCCCAAGTCGGCCGACTCGCGCTGGGCAGGCCTGAGCCAGATCAAGATCGACCCCAAGGGCTGAAACGCCCCTACCGAGACCGAGTCCGAAGTCCGAGGAGAATCCGATGGCTGTTCCGAAGAAGCGCATGTCCAACTCGAAGACCGCGATGCGCCGCGCCCACCACGACATCCTGACGCCGCCGACCCTGGGCAAGTGTCCCGACTGCGGCGCGGCAGTGCGCCCCCACCATGTCTGCGGCACTTGCGGCAAGTACAAGGGCCGCGTCGTGATCGCCGGGCTGGTTGAGCAGACTGAGACGCCCGCCGAGTGATCCGGTCCCCAAGAAGGACCCACCCATGCCGCGTCGCCCCCCCGTGATGCTCTGCCCCCAGTGGGCCCCGTGGCTGTTCGCTGCAGCCCTGGGTGCATCGGCTTGTGCGACCGACGGCACTGCTCCCCCCTCTACCACCACCGACGCCACCGCGGGCGACGCGACCGATGTCTCGTCCGCGCCATGGACGGGGCCGCTGCAGGTCGACGTGCAGGACCGTGCCGTCACACTTCGTTGGGACGAGGACGAATTCCTCTCGCATTGTCTGGTGTTCCGGCAGCAGAAGCCCGGGGTGGCCAAGCCGGTCGAAGTGCTGCTGTGCCCCAAAAAGCCGGCGCAGACCACCGTCACGACCGGTGATGGTCAACTTGCGGGTGTGGATTATCCATGGACCGCGATGGCGGGCTTTCAGCAGGGACCAGCGACGTGGGAGCTGCGTGGCGGCGACCAGCCCGGCTGGGCGGCGACCCCGGTCTCGTCCGGAAACCTGAACCTGGGTCCGCACTTCAACGGGCCGTGTGTGTCGCAACAGGCCAAGGCGACGGGGCTGCAGGAGTGGCACGCCAAGGCGCCGGTCAAGCTGGACGTGTCGGTCAAGCTGGGCGTTGCGGTGCGTCAGACGGTGGACGTCTCGACCCCTGAGATCTGGGTCGACTCGGTGGCAACTCAAGGCAGCCCGTCGGCAGGCGGAACGTTGCAGTTCTCCTACACTTTCGACACACCCGGGATGTATACGGTCGAGGTCAACGACTTGGGCGGCGGCGCCGTGCTGAACTGCGCCGTCTACGTCGGTGCGGCAGTGCCGCTGGTGCCGGTCGAGGTGGGCGGGGGCTTGGGCCTGGCCGCGCCGCCGTCGGCTGACCAACTCAAGGTGATGCGCGTCAAGCTGCTCAAGCTGGTCAACGCCGAACGCGCCACGGTCGGACTGGGACCCCTGCAATTGAACGACAAGCTGAACGAGATCGCGCAGTACCACTCGGACAACATGAGCAAGCTCGACTTCTTCGGCCACACCGATCCGATGGGGATGGGACCGGGAGAGCGGGCGAAGGAGTTCGGCTTCACCGACCCGATCGGCGAGAACATCGCCATGGACTCGAGTGTCGAGGGCGCCCACAACGGCCTGTTCTGGAGTGCCGCGCATCGCAGCAACATGCTGGGAAAGACGTGGGGCAGGGTGGGCTTCGGGTTCGCCAAGTCCGCAAAGGACAAAAGCATCCTCGTGACCGAAAACTTCTCGACCCCGTGAACCACCCCGACCGAGGTCGGGCTGCCCGGAGGCCACCATGCGCATCGCCCTCGCCTCGGACCACGCTGCCGTCGCCCTTCGGCAAGCGATCGGTCAGCACCTGCAGAAGCTGGGCCACACGATCGAGGACCTTGGCTGTGACGCCGACGACCGCGTCGACTACCCGCAGTACGCCGCTGCCGTCGCAGGAGCGGTGCTGCACGGCGGTTGCGACAAGGGCGTTCTTTTGTGCGGCACCGGCATTGGGATGAGCATTGTTGCAAATAAATTCGAAGGGATACGCGCAGCTCTCGTGCATGACGTGACGACCGCGCGGTTGGCCTCGGAGCACAACGCTGCCAACGTCCTGTGCCTCGGCGCCCGCACGACTGGGCCGTTGATCGCCACCGAGTGCGTGTCGGCATGGCTGCAGACGCCGTTCGACCCGCGCCATCAGGTCCGTCTGGACCTGATCGCGAAGATCGAGGGTTGAGTCCCGCAGAGAGGAGCGATCCGCCATGCGCTGTCCCCGGTGCTCCCACCCGTCTGATCGCGTTGTGGATTCCCGCGTGATGCCTCAGGGCGACGCCATCCGCCGCCGCCGCGAGTGCGAGCAGTGCGGCCACCGCTTCACGACGTATGAGCGCGTGGAGATCCAGCCGCTGCTCGTCGTCAAAAAGGACGGCGTCCGAGAGGCCTTCTTGGCCGACAAACTGCTGAACGGGATGCTGAAGGCTCTGCACCGCCGCCCCGTGCCCGCCGACGTGTGCCATGAGTTCGTCAGCGGGCTGGAGCAGAAGCTGGCGGACGCCGGCGTGCGCGAGATCACATCGGCAGAGCTTGGGGACAAGGTGATGGAGTTCCTGAAGCGGCAGGACCACATCGCGTACGTGCGATTTGCTAGCGTCTATCGAGAGTTCCGAGACATCACGGAGCTGTTGCAAGAGGTGCGCGGGCTGGCCGAGGCGCCGCCGGAGGAACCAGAGCCGTGACCGCCCACGACGATGCCACCTGGATGCGGCGGGCCGTCGCGTTGGGCGCACGCGGGACGCGGGACGTGCGCCCGAATCCCCGTGTCGGTTGCGTAATTGTCCAAGACGGTCAGGAGATTGCGAGCGGCTGGCACGCCAAGGTCGGGGGCCCTCACGCCGAGGTTGTAGCGCTTGCCCAGCTTGCCGGGCGGGCGGACGGGGCGACCGCCTACGTGACGCTGGAACCCTGCGCGCACTTCGGCCGCACGCCCCCATGCGCCCAAGCACTTGTCGACGCGGGGATTTCTCGCGTTGTCGTGGGCGCACTGGACCCGAATCCTCAGGCTGCGGGAGGCGTTGCGGCCTTGCGGGCGGTGGGCGTCGATGTGGTCACGGGCGTCGAGGAAGACGCGTGTCGCGCACTGGCAGAAGTGTTTCTGACGCGCATCGAGCTCGGTCGGCCGCTGGTGCACGCGAAGTTGGCCATGACGCTGGACGGGCGTATCGCCGCCAAGGACGGAACGTCCCGGTGGATCTCGGGGCCTGCCGCGCGCCGGTGCGTGCACGAGTGGCGTGCCGAAGCTGAGGCCGTCCTGACCGGCAGCGGAACGGCGCAAGTCGATGACCCGACGCTGGATGTGCGCGACGTGGACGACCCGACTGCCGCGCGCCAACCTCTGCGTGTGGTGCTTGACCGGCGCTTGCGGTTGGACCCGGAGTGCCGCTTGGCCGACACCGCCCGGCAGCGGACGCTCGTGTTCGTAGAAGACCCATCACTGCTGGCGACGGATTGCGCGCGAGCGCTGCTTGACCGCGGCGTCGAGCTGGCTTGCGTGTCTGCGGCAGCCGACGCAACCGCCGGCAGCGGGGCGGGCTCGTGGTTGACGGAGGTACTGCGCAACTTGGCCGCCCGGGGGGTGCACCACGTGTTGGCCGAGACGGGACCTACGCTGACGTCGGCGCTGCTGAGGCAGGACTTGGTCGACCGGCTGGACCTCTTCATTGCCCCGAAGCTGCTGGGTGCCGGAGTCCCCGTCGTCGGCGACCTTGGCATCACGTCGCTGAATCAGGCCCTGCTGTGGAGGCTGGACGGCTCAGAGCGGCTGGGCGACGACGTCCACCTGACCTTGCGGCCGCGGCGGGCAGTCAGCTTCGCCGACGGAAATGGCCCGGCAGGACCGGTCCAACGGCTGTGACGGGATCAGAAACCTCTCGCCGATTTGACAGCTTGCGGCGATCCGCTTTGCCTTTTCGACCGATTTGCGATTCACTTTGAGGCCAACTCGGCACGCGAAAGGCCGCGACCTCGCTCTGGAGGCTCCCCATGTTTACCGGGCTCGTGGAAGCCACCGGGCAATTTCGCTCGCTCACTCGTCAGGCCGGCAGCGCGCGGATGGCGGTGTCGGTGCGATGGCCCGATCAAGGCCCCAGCGGCACCCGCATAGGCGATAGCGTGGCCGTCAACGGCGCGTGCCTGACCGTCGTTGCATTGGACCCGCACCCTGCAGGTGAGACGCTGACGTTTGACCTCTCTCACGAGACGCTCGCGCTCACTGCGTTTCCCGACCTCGCGCCCGGCGACGCCGTGAACCTGGAGCGCGCCCTGAGGCTGGGCGACCGCCTGGGGGGGCACATCGTCAGCGGGCACGTCGATGGCGTGGCGACGCTTGCACGCAAGGTGGCGAATGGACCGGCGTGGGACCTGACGTACCGGGTGACCCGAGAGCTCGAGCCGGAGATCGTGACGAAGGGCAGCATCACCGTCGATGGCGTGTCGCTGACCGTCAATTCGACGCCCGCAGGCCATTTTACCGTGACACTGATTCCCCACACTTCGGTCGCAACGCAGTTGTTGACAGGCCGCGAGGGCAAGCGGGTGCATCTGGAGACCGACCTGCTCGCAAGGTATGTGCGGCGGTTGCTGGAATTTGGCATTGGCCCGACGGCCACTGCCGCTCATGTGGACATGGATTTGCTGGACCGCTCGGGTTTTCTTGTCTCGCGCGGCCATTGAACCCGGCGACCCCCCGGCGCCGACGGACTCTTCGACTTCCTACCCCGGCTCTCCAAGGTGATGCGTATGCCTGCCCCGATCCATCCACGCCTGCGGCGGCCGACCGCTGCCTTTTCGCGCATCTACGCGACGGGCGTTGGCATGGTCGTGTGCCTGCTGGGGGCGCAACTGGGCCACGCTGCGACGCCGCGAGGTCCGAAGGCGCTGCCTCCCGCAGGCGTGGTGATGCCGGTGGACGAGCCCCGCAAGGTCGTTGAGCCGCCTGTGGTGGTGGTGCGGACGCCGGCACAGTCGGTCAGGAGCTTGATTCGCAAGGGAAAGTTTGTCGAGGCGTTGGCAGAGATCGACAAGCTGCTCGCCGTCTCGCCTCACGACGACGAGGTGCGGGTGCAGCGGGCACGGCTGCTGTACTGGCTCAACCGGCGCGCAGAGGCCGAGACTGAGCTGCGGGGCCTGCGCGCGCGCCATCCGGCCGACTTGGACGTGCTGGAGCTGCTGGCCAGGGTTCGACTCGCGTCGGGGGACTCTCGCGGAGCGTTGGAGGTCTACCTGCAAATGGAAGCCGTCGGTGGCGTAAGTCCTCAGATTCACCAGAGGATCGTCGATCTCTTGGTCGAAGCGGGGGAGTCGGCCAAGGCGAGACAGGCCCTTGCGTTGGGCGGCGTGCTCAGCGACGAGCAGGAGCTGCGGCTGGCGCGTCAGGAGAGGCCGTGGACGGCCGACTTGGGGTCCAGCTTGACGCTGCACAAGGGGCAGTATTGGCCCCGCGTCGAGGCCATGGCGGGGCGGCGCCTGACGTCGGCGTTGACGCTGGCAGGCGGTGCCGTGTACGAGCGGCGCGACGTCGCCGAAGCCGTGTCGGGCAAGCTGGAAGCCTACTTGAGCTTCTGGCGGGTCGATGCGATGGCCCACCTCTCCGGTTCGGCATCGGGCACGTTCCTGCCGCGGGTCGATGCGCGGGTCGACGGCGCCGTCGGTGTGTGGCGACAGAAGCTGTCCCTTGGCCTGTACGGTCGCTTTGCGCACTATCAGTACGCCAACCTTCTGAGTGGCGGCCCGTATCTGCAGGCGAACTGGCGACGGTGGACGCTGACCCCGGGGTTTTTCCTGAACGAGACCAGCTACGCCAATCTGCCCAGCCGACTCGACCCGACCGGCTACCTGAAGCTGCGGTGGGAACAGAGCGCTCGTACAGCTTGGATTCTATGGGGTTACTGGGGTCGTGACCAAACGTTCGTCGAGCGTTTTGGGGCGACGGAGACCGGTGAGGCCGTGTCCGCTGTGCTGGGCGTGGACCACTGGTGGACGGGGCGCTGGGGCACCCGGGCCACCGTCTCGACGGCGCGACCGATGGCCGGTGGCGAACCGTACAGCGAGCTGAGCGTGGTGTTGCGAGGCCGGCTGTGACCATGGACCAACTCAGCTTCTCTGAGCTCGTGATCATCGTCATCGTGGCGATCGAGCTGGTGATCGTGGTCTTGGCACTGACCGCGATGCTCGTCGTGCGCAACCGCGCGGTCCGCCGAGATGAGTCCTTCTCCGCCGTGCGCAAGGCCTTGGTCGACGTGGTTGCGCGAATCGGCTCAGACGGCGATCCGGCGTTGCGTACGCAGGCCTTGGCAGTGCTGGCGACGATCTCCAAGGACCATGCCAGGCGGCTGCTGACCGAAATGGCGGAACTGGCGGGACACGGAAAGTCAGCCATTTTCGAGGACTTGTACGCTGGAGCCAACCTGGCTGACGAAGCGCGCGCCAACGCCGCCAGTCGTCCGTGGGAGCGCCTGCGGGCCATTCGCGAGGCCCGTGCCCTCTCGGACCCGGCGCGGTTGCTGCACGGTCTGGTCCGCGACGATGTGCCCGATGTCCGGTTGGCGGCTTTTGAAGCGCTGTGCGTCCTGGGGCGGGCCGACGAGGCCGTGGTGGCACTGCCCGCAGTGGCCGGCGATGGGCGACTCAACCGCATGAGGTCGACGGATGCGCTGTCCGTCGCCACGCCCTTTCCCGACCAACAGGTGATTGCGCTGGTGGCGACGTCGACTCCGGAGATGCGACAAGTCATCGTAGCTGCTCTGGGAATCGCCAAGTCGCGGGCGGGCATCGACGTCATGGTCGCCTCCGTGACGGACCCGGACGCTGAGGTCCGCATCCAAGCACTGCGAGCCCTGCGCGAGCTGGCCGACCGCTCGGCGCTGACGGCAAGTCTGGCTGCGCTCAAGGACGAACGCTGGGAAGTGCGCTCTGAAGCCACCCGCACGTGCGCCGCTTTGGGGCAGGGCGGCGCCGCGGAAGCCATCGCTGAGTTGCTGGACGACTCGGCCGAGTGGGTGCGTCACAACGCGGCGCTGGGTCTAACCCGTTGCGGGCCCGCCGGCATCGGCGCCCTGCGCGCAGCGGCAGCACGAGGCAACACGGCCGCCAGCAGTGCGCTGGCAGAGGCCCGCCTGACCGTCGCTGACCCCGGTGTCCAGCCAGGCTGAGGAGCGCAGACCCTTGATCGAGTTCTTCAACATCCTGGTGCTGCTGTACTTCGTCACGCTGACGGCGGGCTACATCGCCCTATTCGTCTCGGCGGCGGTCGGCATCATTCGGGTACGGCGGGAGCTAGAGGGCAGCTCGCCGGAGAGCGTCAGCACCCGCGGTCGAGCGACTTTGCCCATCTCGATTCTGGTGCCCGCCCACAACGAAGAGAAGACGGTCGTCGAGTCCGTGCGCGCCCTGCTGAAGCTGCGGTACCCCGAGCACGAAGTGGTGGTCGTCAACGACGGCTCGACCGACCGCACGATGGCGCGTCTGCGGGCGGCGTTTGCGCTGGAGGCGGTGCCGTTGGACATCCGGCTGGAGTTGTCCTGCAAGCCCGTGCGCGCCACCTACCGGTCGGCGATCTACAAGCGCCTGATCGTGGTGGACAAGGACAACGGCGGCAAGGCCGACGCCCTGAACTGTGCCATCAATGCGTCGCGTTTTCCGCTGGTTTGCGCGATCGACGCCGACACGCTGATCTTGCCCGACGCGCTGCTGCGCCTGGTCCGTCCGTTCCTGACCGATGTCGATGTCGTGGCGGTCGGCGGCACCATTTGCTTGGCCAACGGCTGCAAGATCGAGCATGGCACGGTCGTCGAGATGGGCCTGCCGCAGTCGTGGCTTGCCCGCTTTCAGGTGGTCGAGTACCTGCGCGCGTTTCTGGTCGGTCGATTGGGCTGGGACCGGATGGGCGGAAACCTCATCATTTCTGGGGCATTTGGGTTGTTTCGCCGCAGCGCGGTCACGGGCGCTGGGGGCTATGCCCACGACTCGGTCGGCGAGGACATGGAGTTGGTCGCCCGCTTGCGTCATCAGGTGCCCAGCTGGCTGCAGGGACGTGCGATCTGTCACCTACCCGACCCGGTCAGCTTCACGGAAGCCCCTGAGAGTCTTCGCATCCTCGGCAACCAGCGCGACCGCTGGCAGCGCGGTCTGGCCGACACGCTGTGGCGCCATCGCTCGATGAACTTCAACCGTCGCTACGGCGCGGTCGGTCTCGTCGTCATGCCGTTCTACATCGTCTTCGAGCTGTTCGGTCCGATCATCGAAATGCTCGGCTACGTGTACTTCATCCTGATGGCGGTCGGTGGCGTTCTCGAGCCGGTCTTCGCGTCCCTGTTCTTCGTCCTTGCTCTGTTGATCGGCTTTCTCTTGTCGCTGGGCAGCATCTTGCTCGAGCAGCTGTCGCTGTCGTTCTACCGGGCGCGCGGCGACCTGTGGAAGCTGGTTGGCGTGGCGCTGTTTGAGAACATGGGTTACCGCCAGATGATCCTGTGGTACCGGCTGCGCGGACTGTGGGGCTATTTCCGCAAGAAGAAGACGTGGGGGCGCATGGTCCGCCTGGGCTTCGGCGCGCCAACTGCACGCAAGCGCGACCGA
Organism: uncultured Enterobacteriaceae bacterium; assembly: GCA_964447285.1. Taxonomy (GTDB): domain Bacteria; phylum Myxococcota_A; class UBA9042; order UBA9042; family UBA9042; genus CAJBNH01. The sequence continues at coordinate 20,820 of CAYURO010000011.1, forward strand.
AGTCGGGCGATTCCGTTCCTCGTCGTGTCTTTGCTCCTTGGTGTTATCGCGTTGCCGGTCACGTGGTTGCTGAAACCGCGTCCCGATGCCAACGTCGTATTGGTCGACAAGACGGTGCCGTTTTCCAACTACCGCGAGCACGCGCGGTTGATGTGGCTGTTGTCGCAGGCCAAGGTTGAGCCACCCGTCTCCAAGCTGCTGTGGGACCCGAAGGCGGACTACATCGGCTTCGACCCCACGACCAAGCGGATGCGCTTCCTGCAAGACCCGGACTTGGAGAAGGCGACCCTGCTCTTCATCGCCGACACATACGGGGTGTACACCGACGACTTCGACGCGATGCCGCGGCCGGTGGCTCACCTTGAGCTCTCCAAGCGCATCGCCGGCGGGCTGACCGAAGCTGAAGTCGCAGCGATCGAGCGTTACGCGCTTCGCGGCGGCAGGATCATGGCGGAATTCAACACCTTCGCCACGCCGACGGAGGAACTCCTGCGGCACCGGATGGAGACGGTGCTGGGCGTGCGCTGGAGCGGCTGGGCAGGTCGGCGTGTGGACGAATTCGGTGACCGGCTCGAGATTGCCCAATGGGTGCAGCGTCGCTGGGCTCAGGAGACCGGAAAGCCGTACGACCTGCGCGGCCCGGGCATTCTGATGATCCACGAGGACGGACGCGTGCTGTGCCTGCAGGAGGGGCTGGACATTCCCATCTCGCCGATGACCTTGAACATGGGCGAAGACGTGATTCCGTTTACGTATTGGTTTGACGTCATCCAAGCCGATCGGCCGGCCGACGTGCGCGCCGAGTTTCAGCTCAAGACGACGCCCGCGGGTGCGAAGCTGCTGGCGCGCTTCGGTATTCCGCAACAATTTCCTGCCGTTGTCCACGACGAGGCCTATCGCCGCGTGTACATCGCGGGTGACATGGCCGACGGCGACGGGGCACTGGGGCCTGCATGGCTTTCCCTGATACCGCAGCTGCGGGCCGCCATGGCACGTCTGGGCATGGTTCCTGAGGATGTGCGCTTGTTTTGGACCATTTACGCTCCCCTCGTTCGCCGCACGATCGAGGGCGGTTCGTGACCTCTGCCCGGCATCGCGGGTTGGCTTGGGGTCTGCTTGTCGTCGTTGCGACGGGCTGCAGCGCGGCTTTGGTGCGTCCCGATGACGGTGCGTGTCGCGGGGCCGACCTCGCCACCTGGGCCGAAAGGGCCGCCGCTTCGATCGTCACGCATCCCTATCGCCCCGTTGCCGTCTACGACGTAGGTCCGCGAGGCCTTGCGCTCGTGTTTCGGCCGGGACCGATCGACCCCGACGCCCGTGCCGTCGTCAGCTACCCCGACCCCGCGCGATTCCCCGGACAGGAACCGGGGTTCGACCGCGTCAGGGACCGCAGCTTCGTGTACGACGACGCGCTGGTGGCCCTCTGGCTGACCTCGCGAGGCGACCGGGACGGCGCCCGACGCATTCTCTCGACCCTAGCCGCCCTGCAGCGGCCAGACGGCGCGTGGGGCTTCAGCTTCCAGACTGGCCGAGACGGCTTCTACAACGCGGGTTACGTGCGGGCTGGCACCGTCGCCTGGGTCGTCTACGCCTTCGCGCGGCACGCCAGCCGGTTCGGCGAAACGCGCTGGTCGTCGACCATCGACCGTGGTGTGGCGTGGCTGGTCCGCCAGCAAGACCAAGAGACCGGACTCGTGTTCGCAGGACTGGGGCGTTGGGTGTCGCCCGAAGTCTTTGACCCGAACTGGGTGGGCAGGTTCGCAGCTACGGAGCATCAACTCGATGCTTGGTTCGCCTTCCAGGCCGTGCAGAAGGCGGACCCGGCGGTCGCCGGTCGCTGGCAGTTGGCACGGGCCGCGCAAGGACTCGTCGCGGCAGTCGATGCGTTCCTGTGGCGGGCCGGCGAGGGGCGGTATGCTCAGGGCGTCGCCGGGGCGGGAATCGATGAGGGCAGCGCGTTGGACGCAAGCGGCACTTGGGCGGCGCTCTACGACCTCGCCCTGGGACGCGACATCCGGAGTGAAGCGGCGTTGCAGTGGGTCCAAGCGCACCACGCCATCGACGTGGAGGGCTGGACTGGGCTGCGACCCTACGAAGCCAAGGCACCCGACACATGGTTCATCGAGGCTTCGTTGGCCGTTCCCCTTGCACTTGCTCGACTGGGGCGGCGGGAACAGGCCCGCGAGGCGCTGCAGCCGTTCGCTGACTTGGCTTGCGCAGGAGGGGTCCCCTTGGTCTACTCGCCTGTCTGGGCAACGGGTTTCCCGCTCAGCCCGGCGACCGCACCCACCGTCTGGTTCCTGTTCGCGGCGGCCGAAGTGGTGGGGGGAGAGCCGCCGTTCTTGTGGAGCGAGCGCACCAGCGTCCCGCTCAGCCCCGCAGCGAGGTAACGGCTTTGGCGACATCTGCCTCCCCTTGGCTAGACACGACACGCTTTCCCGGCCGTCGCTTCCTCGACTCGGTGGGCCGTGCCCACGGTGCCACGGCCGGCCCATCGCCTGCGAATGCCGCGGAGGCGGAGCTGCGCCGTGCCTGGGCCTCCCAACTCGCCGTCGATCCAGCGGACCTTGTGCCCGTCGCCACGGGGGCAGATGCGCTGCGGTTGGTGTTTCAGTCCCTACTGGCCCCGGGTGACACGGTGTTGATCGCTGAGCCAGTGCCTGCGGACGCGTTGCAGTCGATCCTTGCCACCGGAGCACGCTACGTGGACGTCGGCCGAGGGGCTCAAGGGGACGTCGACGCGGCAGGATTGCACAGAGCCTTGGGATGGCACGCTCAACCGGTCCTGTTTGGTCAGGCTCCGGGGTTGTTCGGTGTGAGCGACGTGCCGGCACTCGGCGCACAGTCACGGGCGCGCGCCGTCGTGATCGACGCACGCATGGACGCTCGCTGGGCGGGACCACCTCTGTTCGGCGATCGGCCGCTCGCGACGATTGTGGCACTGCGAGACCTTGGGGACCCGGAATCTTGCGTCGCCCACGCTGTGGTGTGTTCACCTGGAACCGGCGGTGACCTGTCGGGTCTTCGCGGCTCCGAAGCCCTGCCGCCGTCCCTGACGCGCGCTGCTTTGGCGGTGCTGCAAGAACTCGCGCAATCCCCCGCACGCGTGGTCGATGCCGAGCTCGCCATGCAAGCCTGCTATGGAAAATTCACCAGTTTGATCAGGAAGATGGGCCGCCATGGCGTGACCGTACTGCCGCGAGCCGGTACCGTGGCGTCGGCTGAGTGCGCAGCCGGGGACGCCACCGAGGTCGCGCGAGAGTTGGCTCTCTCCGGACTGGCGGTCTTGGGGGGGCATGAAGCTTGGCCGATGCGGAATCTTGTGATCATCGACCTCACACCCTCTCCGGGTAGTGCGTCCTTCAACGACCCAAACCCCTATCAAGTTTGACCCCTTGCCTGCGCGTGGGTAACCTGCCGCCCGATGTCGAGATTGCGTTTCTCATCCCCGATCGCAGTGCTTGGGGTGGCCCTTGCCACGCTCGTCGCGGTCGGTTGCGACAGCAACGGCCCCGAGTCGCAGAAACCTGCCGCGGATATTCCACTTTCCGCGCGGGTGGAACGCGTCCTGAACGACCCACAGGCGCTTCCCAAGCCTGTTGCGTTGCCCGCAGCCGTGACTGCAGCCGTGGCACCGCTGGCGGTCGATCCAACCCCAGCTTCGGTCGAGTCCCCCATCGCCGCTGCCCCGGCCGTAGATGCACCCGCGGCGACTCCTCCTCCGCCCCCGCAGGCAGAGGAAGTCCCTATCCTGCCCGTGCCGATCGTGCCCCGTGCGGTGCAATCCGGGGTTGCGGCTGAGAAGGAGCATCCGGTCAAGCTGTCTGCCAAGGCGAAGCGGATTGCCGCGCGCAAGGCAAAGGCAGAAAAGGCCAAGGCCGCGAAGGCCGTGAAGGTGGCGAAAGCCAAGGCAGCAAAGGCAGCAAAGGCAGCCAAGGCCGCGAAGGTCAAGGCAGCGAAGGCCGAGAAGCTCAAGGCAGCAAAGGCAGCAAAGGCAGCCAAGGCCGCGAAGGTCAAGGCAGCGAAGGCCGAGAAGCTCAAGGCTGCCAAGCCAGGAGAAGCGACGCCGGTACAGGGCCCCAAGGTCTCGAAGGCCAAGGCGAAGGCTGAGGCAAAGGCGGCCAAGGCGGCCAAGGTGAAGGCAGCCAAGGCAGCCAAGGCAACCAAGTCTGCCAGGACCGTCAAGTCCGCGCCCAAGGCATCTCCGCCGTCCCCGCAGCCCGAGCCTGCCATCGAGGCGCCCGCCGGAGCTGATGCAACCGACTTGTATTACGCAGGAAAGCGCAAACTCGACGCCGGTGACTACAAGGGCGCGATCGCCGACCTGAAGGTCTCGCAGCAGCTGCGCCCCAGCGCTCGCACCCTGACGCTGCTCGGGCGTGCCTACTTTGACGCCAACAAACTCCCGGAGGCTGAGAAAGTCCTGAAGCAAGCAGGGTCCAACGACGAAGCCCAGCTGTTGCTTGCGAACCTGTATCAACAGCGCGGCAAGATCGCGGAGGCCCGGCGCGTCTACCAAGCCTTCCTGCAGGCGCACCCGGACCATGCCAAGGCCGGTTGGGTCCGCAATCTTCTGCAGACGCTTTGATGGTAGACCTCCGTCCCGACGACCCCCAATTCCAGTTCATGCAGAAGCAGGCCTTTCGGGCACTCTTGGCTGCGGTCATGCGCCGGCCGCCGAGGGTGGTCTTCGTGTTTTTGGGGGTCCTGCTGGCGGGGGGCGTCGTGCGCGGAACGGCCGACCGGTGGCTGGGACCCCACGGCAGCGAGAAGATCGTGCTGGCGGCCGCCCATATCCCTGAGCTCGTGCGTCAGGGCGAGTGGTGGCGTCTGGTCACGGCGACGCTGCTGCACGCCAACCCCTTGCATCTGCTGCTGAACATCGTCGGGTTGTTCGTGTTGGGGCGTCCGATCGAGGCGGCTTGGGGGCCGGCGCGGTTTGCCCTATTGACGGCGGGCGCGGCGCTGGGTGGCAGTCTGGTCGCCTTGCCGCAGGACGGTCTCGTGTCGGTGGGCGCCTCAGGTGCGCTGTTCGGCCTGCTGGCGGCACTGGCGATCTTGGGCGTGCGGTTGTGGTCCCGGCTGACCCGCGGCTTGCAGCTGTCGATGGCGGTCGCCCCGACCGTGCTGTTGATCGCGATGTTGACGACTGGCGCGGCCATCCAGCATGGGTCGGGGCGGGTGGACCTGCACGCCCACCTCGGCGGAGCGTTTGTCGGAGCAGCCTTGGCACTGGTTCTGCGGCCGCAGCTTCTGTTGGGGGACCTCCGACCCGCCCAAGCTCGGCGCGAGCGGGCCGTGACCTCGCTGGCCATCGGGGTGGGCCTGTTGGTGTTGCTTGCCGTGTCACAGGCCGCCGTTCACGTGGGAGAGCCGATGCCGATGCCGACGGTCCACAAGACCTCGTTTGCTTTCGCAGGCCAGCAGATCGCGCTCCCGGCCGGGCTGTCGCGCGGGGTGTGGCGCGACCGCAGCTGTGTGGGGCAGGGCGTCGATGGGGCGTGGGCGCTGTCCAGCGGACGCACGCCATGTGTGCAGCTGCCTCTGGGAAGCGTGCTCTTGATCGACCGACGTGAGCGGCAACTGACCATGGATGCTGGGGATTGGTCGGCGCTGCGGACAGCGGCACGGACCGGACGGTTCGTGTGGCGTCAGGAATCCGTGATGGTGCATCCCCTGGACAACGGTCTGATGTACCTTCTGTTTGCGGCGGAGCCTCTGCTGCGATCTCAGGCCCTTGCCTTGCAGTCGCTACTGCCTCCACCGGGAACCATCCGGGTAGAGGCCGTTCCCCTGCCGGCGACAGCCAGCACCACACACGGAAACGAATAGCAGACCGGTCTCCCGCGTTGCGAGTGCTGACGGTTCGTCACGCCCGGAGGACTTCATGACCGCCCCCCGCTTTGTCGTACTCGGTGTCGCCGCGCTGGCGTTGATGTCTACAGTGGCCCAAGCCCAACCGTATCCGCCCGCGTATCCGTCACGTCCCTCCGGGACCCCGCAGCACTCCGTTGGCCGCAGCTCGTTCGGTCTGCGGCTCGTGGGGGCGTCCACCGGCGACGACGTCACGAAGGACCCCGCGGTCGACGGTGGTCCGACCCTTTTGGGGCTTGGGGTGCAGTCGCGTTGGCGCGTCTCGCCGCATTGGTCGATGGAGATGGGCTTGGACTTTCTGACCGGCAGGACGTCGAGCGGCAACACGATCTTGGTGAACGAGAACGGTGTCGACGTGGCCTATCCCGACACGTTTCGGCAGTCGACCGTACCGATGGGGTTTGCGTTGATGTTCCACGTCCTGCAGAACTCCGTCATCGACCCCTACGTGTTGGGCGGTCTGGGGTTGCAGTGGTCGAGCCTGTCGTATGAGGACTCGGTGTTCCAAACCGACGTGACCGAGAGCTACGGCCAACTGGGCGCAGGCGTGCAGGTGTGGCTGGGTCGTGGCTTGGCGCTGAACGGGGACGTCCGCTCGATGACCATGCTGCAAACCTTGAACGTGAGTCAGTCGCTGAAGAGCGAGTGCGCGGACGCATGGCTGTGCGAGGGCACGGACCGCGTGCCAGACCCGACCGAAAAGATCCGCACCGGTCTGCAGTTTCAGGCGGGGCTGACGATGTACTGGTAGTCCGACCCAAGCTGCGTGCTTGCAGCCGGGGCGCGGCCTGCTACCCTCGCGCGCCTGTCCGGCCCCGCGGACTTCCTCTGCGCGCCGCCCGCCCCGAACGGTGATTGATGTCCGGAAACGACCTGCCCTTGCCTGCCACCCACGCACAGTCGCGCGATGCCTCGTGGTCGTGGCGCCAGAAACTGCTGATGACGTCTGCGATTCTGCTGGTCGGAGGCGTGCTGCTGGTGCGTTTCCTGGCCCCCCTGCACCCGGAAGCCCAAGCCGTGGACCTGCTGGCGGACTTGGGAGCTGAGTTGCCCGGTCGACCGCTCAGTCAGACCGAAACGTCTCTGGCCCTCGAACCGCCGCCTGAGCAAAGGACCGGCCCCCAGCGTCTGGCGGAGCACGTGGACTCTGGCGATCTGATTTTGCTGCACTTCTGGGCCAGCTGGTGCCCGCCGTGCATCACGGAGTTGCCTGAGTTGCTGTCGCTCGCCAATGCCATGAAAGGACGTAAATTTCGGCTGCTTGCCGTCAGCTATGACGACGACTGGCCCGCCCAGGACGAAGTGCTGCGGCGCACGGTGGGCTCCTCACGGCCGACGAACGCGATTTGGCTGCGCGACACCGAAGGGCAGGACGGCGACCCCACCAAGATGTTGCGGACTCGCTTGGGGACCGACCAACTGCCGGAAACTTACGTGATCGTAGGCGGCAAGGTTCTTGCCCGCTTCATCTCGTCGCAGCCGTGGACCAGTCCCAGGATGTTGCGGATGTTCGAGGTCCTGACCTCGCCCCGCTGAGTCGGAGGAAGCCGAGGCATGTCGACCGCTCCCGTTCCCACCGAACCCGTGCTGCAGGCCCCTCGCGGCCTGACCGCCGCGTGGCTTGTGGCGCTCGCTCTCGGTGCGGCCCTCTCGCTGTGGCTGGGTTGGCCGACGCAGCAGCCTCTGCAGCCGCAGTTGCAGTTGGAGTTCTGGAGGGGGACTCCTTTGGAGATCGAAGACATGCGCACGCGCGACGACGCGCTGTTGCGTGCGATACAGCAGCCAGCGCTGGTGCAGGTCGAGCGCGAGTGGCGACTCGGTGTGGAGCAGTGGTGGGCCGACGGGCGGCGCCTGGGTGACGAAGCGGCCGCAGGCGACCTGGAATTGGCAAAGCGAAGAGTGGACTTGCAGTCACAGGCGGCTCGCGTCACAGCCAGGGTTGGACCCGACGGGTTGCGCTGGATCGCTGTTCGCCATGGGCGCGCGGTGCGCGAGCAATTCGAGCGAGGACTTCGGGCGGCTCTGGCGCGTCGTGAGGGCATTGCAGCCTATGTCAGACACAAGCCGACCCCGCCCGAAGTGGCCCAGCTGCAGCGAACCGCGGGTCCCTTGACGGAGTCGCTGGTGGCGGCAGGTCTCGGGCGCTTTCTTCGCGACGGTCAGTTGGACCCTGCCGCTGCCCGCGTCGCCGAGGCCTATGGCGCGCGACAACTACTTGAGTTCGCAGGGCAAGTTCCCGGTGGTGCGGTAGAACTGCCGACCGACGTCACGATGCTGGTCACCCGGTTCGAAATCGAGGCGCATCCTGGGCTCAGCCTGCAACAGAAGTTCGCGAGGCTGAACCAAGTGCAGCAGGAGGACCCCAGCTATCCATCGGCGTTCGTCAGCGCGGTATTGCTTGCCCGTGCAGGGCGTTGCGCACAGGCGTTGCCTCTGTTTCTGTTGGCGGTCAAGGAAGGTCAGGAGCGCGAGCGGGCCGCTGTCAACGCGAAGTGGTGCGAGCGGCAACGGCGGCCGGCGGCGGCGGCGCCCCCGTGATCAGCTCCGGGAAGCCATCGCTTGGGCCAGCGCTTGCACCGCCAGGCGGAACACATCGCCGCGGTGCGCATAACTCTTGAACATGTCGTACGAAGCGCAGGCAGGGCTCAACAACACGACGCCGGCGCCTTGGGTCAACTGCAGGCCAAGCGGCACGCAATCTTCCAGCCGTTCGCAGTGTTCGACGTGCAAGTGCGGGGGCAGAGTGCCGGCGATGCGCTGTGCCGTCTGACCGATCAGCAGCGCCGCGGCCGCCTTGCGCCCCACCAGCTCGCCCAACTCGGCAAAATCTGCGTCCTTTTCGCTGCCCCCACCGATCCAGACCAGCCGATCGCCTGCCGCCAGTTGCACCGCTTCCAGCCCTGCCGCCGCAGCGTGGGGGTTGGTGGCCTTGGAGTCGTCGATGAAGCGCACGCCGCCGATCCGGCCCACCGGCTGCATCCGGTGGGCGGGCAGCTCAAACGTGCGAAGACCCTGCCGGATCGCGTCCAGCGGAATGCCCAACGCCAAGGCCATGCCCACGGCACCCAACGCGTTCTCGACGTTGTGCAGCCCCGTGATCGGATGCGGACCCAGGCTGCCAAACTCGGCCATCGGCAGGATCGCGACCCGTGCGCCGTCGCCCGGTGCCCACCACATCACGCCGTCCTCGAAGCCGAAGCCCCGCGCCGGCACACCACGGGTCGAGAAGACCGCGTGGGCAAACGGAACGCCGGCAGCCAGACGGTCGCGGTGCGGCCCCAACTCGGGATCGTCGCCGTTGATCAGCAGCATGTCGCCTGCGCCCATGCGGTCGGCGACCTTCAGCTTGGTGTCGATGTAAGCCTGTGTATCACCTGCGAAATAGTCGATGTGGTCTGCGCCGATGTTGGTCACGACCGCCACGCGAGGGCGCAGGGCCGAGCACGTGACCAGTTGAAACGCGCTGACCTCTGCCACCACCACGTCGTCCGGCCCCATCGTGTCGAGAAAGTCGCACAGCGGGTCGCCGATGTTGCCTGCCACGACCGCGTTCAGCCCCGCCTGCCGCACCAAATGTCCCATCAGCAGGGTCGTCGTCGTCTTGCCATCTGTGCCCGAGATCGCGGCGATGGGGTGTCCGCGGCCGTCCAGCGCGGCCCGGTCCAGGCGATAGAACAGCTCGACTTCACTCAAGATGGCGTGAGCCAGCGTCTGGATCTCGTGGAACCGTTTGGTGTGCGGCCCGATTCCGGGCGACAGGATGAACAGGTCGCCTCGCCGCCCCGCCGGACCGCCGCCGCACTGCACGGACACGCGCCGGTCCAACTCAGACAGCGGCCCCGCCAGCTCCGACTCCGGCTTGTCGTCCACCGCCAGCACGTTCGCGCCGCGCCGCGCAAGGGCATTCGCCGCAGCGACCCCGGACTTTCCGAGGCCAAAGACAGTGAATGAGGCGTCCGCGACGTCGTCCCAGCAGGTGCGCGCGGCCAGGTACGCTTGGCGGCTCTCGTGATCGAGACTCATGCCGCCCCCCGTCGCCCTGCGATGTAGCCGTCGGCCATGCGGAACAGATCGTCACCGCCGAAGAAGAGCACGGTCGCGGGAGCCTCGACCTCGCGCAGCAGCCACGGCGGGATGTCCTCCAACGTGTGGATGTACGTCACGTCGGGGCAGACCTCGCGGATCTTGTCGCACAGAAAATCGGTGTCGATGCCAGGGATGGGCACCTCGCCGGCCGTGTACAGCTCCGTAATCACTACCCGATCGGCGTCACGAAACGCCTCGCGGTAGTCGTCCTGCAGGTAGTGGATCATGGTGAAACGGTACGGCTTGAAGACCGCCACCACCTGCCCTTCCGCCTGACTGCGCGCCGCCTCCAGCACGCGCTTGATGCCCGTGGGGTGCGAGATGTAGTCCTTGACCACCTCGACACCATCGGCGTCGACCAGCGTGAAGCGGTTCTCCAGACCCTTGTACCCGGGCGCAGCGGCCTGAATCGTCGGGAATGGCACGCCCACAGCCAGCGCGGTCGCCATTGCGCCCAGCAAATTCGAGGCGTTATAGCTTCCCGGCAGGTTTACGGTCACCTCGCCCAACAGCACGCCGGCAGCCTGCACACCGAAGGTGCCGCCCATGCGCCGGGTTCGCAGGTCCAGACCGCGCACGTCCACGTCAGCCGACTCGAAGCCGAACGTGACCAAGCGCACCTGTCCATCCTGCAACGGTGCCGTGCCGCGCACGTACCGGTCCGGCGTCAGCTGGGCCAGGAGCTTGCGCGCGCCAGCGTCGTCGGCATTGACTACGGCGGTGCGCAACTTGGCATTACCGTGGAAGAAAGTGAGAACGACGGACTCGAGCTTGTCCCATGAGGGGTAGTAGTTCAGGTGGTCGAGCTCCAGGTTGTTCAGGACCGCCACCTCGGGTCGGCTGTTGACCAATGAGCCATCGGACTCGTCGACCTCGGCCACCAGCCACGGAGCGCCGTCGCGGGCGTTCATGTGGTAGTTCTCTAGCAGACCGCCGATCACGAAACCGGGTTTCAGACCGGCCTGATCCAGCAGCCAAGTGACGGCCGCGCTGACCGTGCCCTTGCCGTGGGTGCCGATGATGCCGACGCCGCGGCGATCTTCCAGAAGCGCGCCAAGCGCTTGCGACCGGTGGAGGATGCGCAGCCCCAGAGCCTTGGCGGCAACGACCTCGGGGTTGGTCGCCGGAATGGCGGTCGAGACGACGACGGTGTCGACGCCTTTCAGGTTGGCCGCATCGTGACCGATGAACACGCGGATGCCGACGTCCCGCAGCGAGAGCGTCAGCTGGGACTCGCGCACGTCGGAGCCTTGGACGTCCAGCCCACGCGCGTGCAGCAGGCGGGCCACGCCCGAAACGCCGATGCCGCCGATGCCGATCAGGTGCCAGGTGCCGGGAGTCAGAAGAGAAGCCATGGCGATCACTCAGTTGGAAGGGGGGAGGGATGGGGCGGATCAGGGCAGGCGGGGTCCGGTTGGACGGGCGGCGCGCTCCTGTAGCAGAGCCGCGGCACGCTGTCGAACCGATGCATCGGGGTGCTGGGCGGCCGCCTGGCGCAGCTGGCCAAGGGCAGCTTCGTCGCCGATGTCGGCCAGCGAGGCCAACGCGGCGTCGACGACGGCGGGGTGCTCGCTGTCGATGAGACCCGTCAGCACGGGCACACTCTCGGTACGCCCCAACCGACCCAGCGCTGCGGTGGCCACGGCGGCCAGATCCTGTCGCGGGTCTCGCGCGGCGGCCTCGACCTCGGTGCGCGCCTGCAGCAGCCTTCGCTCACCGACTTCGCGCGCCGCGGCGACCTTGCGCCAAAGCACACGCGTGTCCATGAAGTCGAGTACTTGCGTGTCGCTCAGCTGCCGGGCCCACAGTTCGGCCAGGACGTCGGTGGTGGCCATCTCGACCGCCCGGTTTAGCCGCGCGAGGAGGAACTCGGTCAGGGCGGCAGCACGCTCAGGCGGCATGGGCACGTTCGCCTGAAACGTTCGCTCGGCCACCGGCGACTGGTCGTCGGCGACGGCCCGCTCTGCGTGTGCAACCACGGTCAAGATCAGGGCTCCCCACTCCGGCGGCTTGGCAGCGGGAATCAGTGCGCCGTCCAAATCCACCACCTGCCATGACACCACGATCTCCAGCCCCACCTGATCGGTCGGCCGGCCCCCCTTGGGCAGCGGACCGACGCCGCGCACCTGAGGTAACTTCGCGAGCATCGGCCGCAGCTCTCGCTCAAGCCGCGCGTTGTCGAGCCCCGGGATGGACTGGTCTGCTCCGACATGGTGCTTGACCTGCAGGTCGATGATCTGGAACCCCAGTGTCTGTGGAGGCCTGCGTGCGGGCGCGACCTTCCGATCGGCACGCGGAGCGTCGACGTCTGTTTCGGCCGCTTGGCGGTTGCACGCGGCGGTGCTGACGAGCGCAAGAGCGGTCCACGCGAAAGCGGCCCATCGCCTCATGAAGTCTCTCCCAGCCGCAGAGATGTCGGTGTCGGCTCGGGAAGGGTCACGATGGCGTCGCCCAGCACGATCAAGTGGTGGATCGCCCGGGACGCGCCCACGTAATACAGCTGCCTGGCCCGCTCAGGCGCGTACCCATCCAGCTCGGTCAGGATCACGACCGGCGCTTCCATGCCCTTGAACGAATAGACGCCGCGCACCCGGATGCAGCCGGGCTCGTCTTGCGCCGTCAGGCGGAACGGGGAGATCTGGTTGCCGAGCGTCATGACCTTGGACCTGGCAGGCGACCGGCCGACCAAGATCACCACGTCGTCGGGTCGAACGCCGCCCTCGTGGCAGATGCGGTCCAACACGCGCTTCAACGCCCTCGGCAAGTTCGGGCGCAGCGGCACGAATTCGACTGGAGCCCCGGGCGGCGAAATGCAGCGCACGCCCCGCAGCCTCGGTTGGACCTCGACCATGTGGTCGTGGATGTGGCGGGTGTTGCGCCAGTTGGTCTGCAGCTCGATGGCGTGCTCAGCTCCCTCGACCGGCGCAGCGTCTGGTCGCAGTCGCTGGGCATCGTCGAAGAACAGGTAGCGGATCGACCGGCCCGGGTCCGTGCACAGCGCCTCAAGCGCCTGCCACCACAGCGCGAGGAAGTCCTGCGCCTCGTCGACCACGATGGCGTCGTATTGCAGCCCGCGTTCCGCTGCGGCGTCGATCAGGTGTTGGGCAAGGTCGGCGTTGAACCAGCGGTCGGCACCCTCGCGGTCGGTCGGCTTCTCGACGCCCTTTGTCCGCAGATCCGCGATCTCGTAGCACAACTCGTGAAAGTGCAGCGCCTTGACGTTCGGCACGTCGGCCATGGCATCGCGCAGGTGATGTCCCAACGCCTTGTTGTAGCAGGTCAACAGCACGTTCATGCCTTGGGCCGCCAGCTGCCTCGCCTTGTGCATGGCCAGCAGCGTCTTGCCCGTGCCGGCGGGCCCGTAGACCGCGACCCGCCGCACGCGACCCAGCATGTCCAGCACTTCCATCTGGTGTTCGCTCAGGGCCACCAGCTGCGCCTGCTCGTCGATGATCCGCTGCCGCAGCAGCACCTTGGCCTCGCGCGGCGCCAGGAACAGGTCCTCAAACGCCCGCCACCACCACCGCGACGGCGCGTTGCCGATCGACGGGTACCGCCGTCCCCATGCAGCCAGCAGTTGCTCCACGGCTTGCGGAAAGTGGTCTCGCGCACTCAGGTCCAGCGTCAGCTCCGAAGGCGCGTGGGGGGCGAATCCCCGCGTGGGAGCATGAATGTCCGGAAACACGACACCGTGGCCGTGTATGGGGCGCGAGGGCGTCGCGTGGGGGCTCTCGTCCAGCTTGGCCATCAGCACGTGCATCGACTGCTCGGACTGGCGATAGGGGTCGCGCACCGGGTGCACCGCGCCCGCCCCGTCGGTGCTGGTCCAGCGGTCGGTGCTGGGGTCGTAACGGATGCCGCCGCCCTTGACCTCAAGGACCAGCAGCCCGTGTTCGGCGTGAGCGACCAGAAAATCAGCCTCGCCGTCGCGCAGGGGCTCATTCGGTCGGCTGCGTCCCACCCACTTGGCGGCGTGCACCACGATCCAGTCGGGACCCAAGCCGCGCCGGAGTTGGTCGTAGACCCATGCCTCGCTGCGGGGGCAGTCGCTTCCTCCGCGGGGTCCGTTTGCAGGAATCATGCGTGCCATCAAAGCCTTGCCTGGAGCCGAAAACCGGGTGCGCGGCAACCGGAAAGGATAGCCCGCTCTGCCGGATCCGTCGAGGCGCACCCCAAGGACCACCGCCGCAGAGGACGCCACCGGCCAAGGCGTGTCACCTCAGCGAAAATCTTGGAATTGTAGGGCAATTATCTGGTTCGCGCCGAGCTCAGTCGGTCGCTACGGTACGGGCGGGCAGAAGACCTCGACGCGGTTCTGTGGCTGCACAAAGCCGTTCGGCAGGGCGAAGCCGCCAGCCAGCAGGACACAGCCGCCCAAGGGACCCTTGCCGGTGATGCGCGCCGCGCCTGCCCCGAAACGGCCGACATTCAACGGAATCCGCCCCTTGGCCTGACCGTCCGTGCCGAACCACACCGCGTCATCGACCGTCTTCAGGTTGGGGCCGATGCCGCCGATCAGCAGCGCTGAGCCATCCGCAAGGCTGACCGTCGTGGCGAGCAGGCGTTTGCCGCCGTCCTGTCCCGCAAACGCGCCCAACTCTGCCGCGGCCATGACCAGCGACGGTGCTGCGCCGCCCTGCCAGGTCAGGAGCATCGGGGCCAAGTCGCCGCCGCCCGTGATCTCGTTGTCTTCCAGGTACAACCGTCGGGTCGAGGCGCCAAGCAGCAGGAACTTCTGGCCTCCCAGCGGCAGAATCTGGCCGCCGTGCAGGGTCGCTGGGGCCGCGCCGGTTGTGACAACGGGCAGGAAAACGTTCGTGTCGCCGTCGTAGACCTCCGCAAGCGGTGCCACGGCGGCCTGGCGCGTGCCACCGATGACCAACAGTCGCTTGCATGAACCGCCCACGGTCTCAACGCAGCCGACGGCGGCACGGGCGCGGGCCACGGCCAGCGTGGGGCCGGACGCGGCCGGGCAGACGACCTTGCTGGCTTCGATGGCGCAGAGCATGGACGTGTTGACGCGAGGGTCGAGGGCCACCGATGCGGGCACCTTGGCGCCACCTGCGATCAGCAGGCGATCGCCGGCGGTCGTGCGGACCTTGCCGATGACAGGAAACGCAAGCGGTGACTCGATCGTTGCCGCCAGGGTTGTCGCGGCGCTGCCCTTGAGGTCCCAGCGGGTCACTGCGCTCGACACCGGGCACTTGCCCGCAGGGTCGGCGCACTCGGCGGCATCCAAGCCTGTCGTCAGGGACTTGCCGGCCACGAGGTCCAGCTTGGCGCGGGTCGTGCCGCCGACCAAGGCGAATGCGGCGGTCGTCAGCGTGGTGGACTCTGCAAGACCCACGGCGGCCGTGTTCTTTGCCAAACGGGACTGGAACAGGCCGACGCTGGGATCAAAAACCTCGACCAAGTCGACGGTGGCCGACCAGCGGTTGTCGATCAGCGTGTTCAGCCCGCCGACGATGGCGATGCGGCCGTCGTCCAGCGACGTGACGACGGGGAAGCCGCGGCGACCATAGCCGTTCAGCGGGAACAGGTGATCGACCTCGCAAATCGAGGACTTGGAGCACGTCGCGTTCGGATGGATGCCCTTGCAGTCCAAGTCGGTCGCGCAATTCTTCAGTCCGGCAGCGGTGGCAAGCGAAGCAGGCGTGGTGGCGAGGCTGGAGAACGCGCCCAGTTGATACGGCTGCAAGTAGTACGGGCTGGAAGCGACGGAATCGCCCGAGCCCGCCTTGACCGTGATGCCGCCGCGGTAGGCGCGGTAGCGGAGCTTGGTGCAGGCTGAATCCTCGTACAACTCGACGAGCAGCGAGTAGGTGGTGTCGGACTTCAGGTTTGAGATCACGAGCTTGTTGCGGCTCTCGGAATAGCCTTGGCAGTTGGCGGGCACGAAGCTGGCCGTCGCCGCAAGGTCCTTCAAGGGGCCGTCGTAGATCTTGACCGTCAGCTTGGTCGCGCCGGGGAACGCCCCGGTCAGCGCGAACGCCACGGTGCCGTAGCCCTGCTCGCTGCAGCCGCCGTCGGCGCACTTGTCGGCGGTCGAGCATCCTGCGACCAGCAGGAGCGCCAGCACAGTCGTCAGGGTCGTCGCGGTGAAGGCTCGCATGCGCTTCCCCTTGCTCAGCTAGTTGCCGGACGCGCCGCCGAAGACGGGGTCCTTGTGGGCGTCGTTTTGGTCCATCGAGAAGGCGGCCGTGCCCGTGGGCGCACTGTCCGTTTGGGACGTGGCAAGCCCCACACCTACAGCCGCACCGACCACGACGACGCCCAAGGCGGTCCAGAACCACCACTGGCGCGTGATCGAGTCACCGCCTTCGTCGTCTGCTTCAGCAGGCTGTGGGGCGAGCGGAGCCATCGGCTTGGGAGCCTGAGTCGCCTCAGCAAGCTGCTCGAGCATCACCGACTGCATCACGGTCTCGCCGGCACGCGCCACGACGCGGCCCGACCACTCTCGGTAGCCCGATCGCACCACGCGAACCGTGTGCGGACCGGCCGTCACCGACACCTTCAGCCCGCTGACCGACGTTCGGCCCGCCAGCTTCTCGTCCACATAGACCAGCGCGACGCCGCCGCCGAACAGCAGCACGTGCAAAGTCCCCGGTTGCTCAGAGGTGGTCTCGACCGCAGGCTCAGATGCACCGAGGACCGCAGTCAGCGCCTTGGTCACCGCGGCACCGGGCTTGTCGGGATTCTCGAGCGGCTGCTGTGTGGTCTGCACGACCTTCGAGGTCGCCACGTCGATGAGACGCAGGCCCAGGGCAAGCGTGCCTGCGGGCGTCTTGACGACCTCGCTGTAGAGGACCAGCTGCGCGCCTTCCTTGCGGCCGATGCGTGTCAGGCAGTCGGTGCCCGCCTCGGTACACTCGAACTCGAACATCTGCTCGACGAGATCCGCGCCCGAAATCTGCGCGTCGAAGCGCTTGTACCGCAGGGTCTGGGAATGGATTTCCTTGGTCAGCCCGCTGCGCGCGGAGTCGGCCATTGCGGCACTCTCGGCCCGCAGCACCAACACTTTCTGGCGCACGGCGGCGGGATCGCCAGGCACGGCGGGCAGGGCTGTCGGCTGGGCCGACACTGACGCAGCAGGCAAGACGCCCATCATTCCGGCGAGGAACGTGGCCACAAGACGAACGACAACTCTTCGACTGGACTGGAAAGTCGAGGGATGCAAAGCGGCCTCCTCAGGCTGACGCCAAGAAGAATGCTAGGGTTGGCCTTCACGTGGTGTCAACCGCCGAACGCGCAAGCTGAATGCCTTTTGGATTCCCGGACACGTCACACCTGTCAGCGGCCGGTCGCGGTTTCCGGCATTCCCGCACGGAGTTGCCCGCAGAGGCCTTGAATCATGCGGAATCAAACCGTTCCTCATCGGGCCGCGCAGTCGCCGATCGTGTTCCGTGACAGGCCCGCGCACCTCGGTGTAGAGTCCCCGGTCGGTCAAGCCAGCTGAACGACGACGGCAAGGCGAAGCGGAGGACCCATGACACAACGCGTGGACTATTCGGTGTTCCCCGGAGTGCGAGAAGACGCCTACGTCGCGACGATCAACAAGGTCATCGGTCACATTCGCCGGTCGCAACTCAATGCGCGAGAATTTCGCGAGTGGATGAAGGACGAGGGGCTGTGGAACAAGGACGAGGCGCCCCACCTGCTGTCGTTCGTGGATATCCACACCGAGGGCCAAGTCCATCTGGGGCCTTTTGCGGAGCGCTTCTTTGCCGCGCCCGACGAGGACGTGGCCCGCGAGCTTCTGTACAAGCGGTTGGTCGACGAGAACACGCTGCTGGCGAAATACGCACTCGAAGCCTTGGATACCGACGGCGGTGGTCGGCTGCACTCGACGTATGAGCTGCACCGGATGCTTACCAGCTACGTGTATCCCGGCAAGCAGGTCGGCCTCGTTCAGTTCCAGAACTGGATCAAGTGGATCGTCGCGTCGGGGCGCGTCAAGCTGATCGGCATTCGCTGGGGACTCACCGATCTCGGCAAGCAGGCTGTGCCGCGGTTGCGGGCCATCGACGCGGACGAGTTCCTCGAGGACGAAGCTGCCGACGCTGCTGCCCCCCAAGTCCCTGCTGCTGCTGCAGTACAGGCGCCTCCGCCTCCCCCTGCGGCTCCGGTTGCGGCTCCCGCCCCTGTGCCCGCCACGAAGGCCAAGGCCTCCAAGGCGCCCGCGTCGCAAGCCGACGACCCCGACTCCGAGGACTTTCTGGACCTGCCGCCTGAGTCCGAGCCCATCGACGAGTCGGTGTTCACCAAGTACGAGCATCAGTTTGACGAAGTGCCTCCGGCGTCTGCGGTTCCAGAGGCCGCTCCTCGTCCGGGCACCAAGCGCCCAGCCCCGGCTCCGGCGGCCACGGTCGCGACGGCGGCAGCGGAGGCTCCGGCCCCTGTCATCCGTCAGCCTCGCCACACAACGGCGCCCGGCACTGTCGCGCGCCAGATGCAGACCGAGGCCGCGTGCACAGGCCAACCTCTGGACGTGGGGGATGTCGTCGCCGCCCTGCGCAACTACGCACGCGGTAACGGCATTGTTGGCGGCGGGTCTCTATTGCTCGCCCATGGCCTCGAGTCGCGCATGGCCCAAAGCGAGGCAGCCCGTCACCTGCTGCTGGCAAGTCTGCTCGCCCGGCTGTACGCGGCCCGCCCTGATGGGTCGCTGGCCGACCTGCTGGTCGAACGCGTAGGCGGTCTGGGTCCCGTGGCCGTGCTGCTGGACCGCCCGGAGGCGCTGGCGGAGGTCATCGTGCGCTGGGGCCTGGCGCAGGGCGACCCGTCGTCCACGGCGCTGCGCTCGGCGTTGCTCGAGACCGTGCTGGGCGGGCGCGCGCTGAAGGCCCAGGCCGACCTGCCGACCGCCCTGGCCGAGGCGCCTTCCAGCGAGGTGTTGCTGGGGATGCTGGGGCAGGGCCTGATGCGCGCCGCGCCGCTGCCCGCCCACTTCTGGCTGGTGCGAGAGATGGTGCGTGCGGGTCTGTGGACACGGCCGTCTGCATCGGAGATCGCGTTCGTTCCCAGCCGTCCCGTGCGTCTGATGGCGTATCGATTGCGCTTGATTGACAGTCACTTTGCGCAAGGGGCCGCCATGATGCTGCAGGTGGCCCGTCGCCTGTGCACCCTCTTGCCGCCGGGTTCCGTCGAAGCGATGGCGTTCGACGCCTTGGCGCCGTCTGACCACCTGCGCTTCGACTGCGTGCGCGTGCCGATCTGCCAGCAGCCGTGCGGGTTGGCGCCGGTCCACGGCGAACAAGCGGTGTAACCTCCCCGGTCAAAGGGGTTCCCATGCCGCGATCGGCGTCTTGACTCCGCCGCTTGGACCGGTAAACTCCGCGCGCTTCCGTCTGCTGCGACTTCGGCGTCTCGTGTTCTCCTGCCGGCGCCTAATCGGGACCGCGCGTTCCTGCGCCGGTCGAACCGGTTTCTCCGAATCCGCTGCCGCCAAGCAACAATCTGCCCGCGTTCTCTCCGCCCGTTCCCGCCCCTGCCAGACACTCTGATTCCCCTATCGATTTCACATGCATCCAAGGCACTGCTGCTTTGGAGTTCACGCACGGGTCTTGACGACCGCACAGGTTCACTCTAGCGTGCTTGCCACCTCAGATGTTCATCCGATTCGCTCCGTGGGTTCGCGCCGACACCGGCAGAACTCTGCAAGTGGCTCGCGGCCCCGATTCCGTGTCGGGGAAAGCGCGCCAAGAACCCATCGATGATGCCCCCCGTCCGTTCTCCTTCCCGCCGCGTCACGGCACTTCCGCCGCGCCGCACCCTCCGCCCGCCCGCCTCCTCCCGACGCCCCCCGTCCCCCAGGTGAAGTATGAATCTAAATGATCTCAAGCATATGAAAATGGCCGAACTCGTCACGCTCGCCAATGAGCTGGGCATCGAGGACGCCGCAAGCCTGCACCGCCAGGACCTGATCTTTGCCCTGCTGCAGGCGCAGACCAGTCGCGAGGGCGCGATCTACTCGGAGGGCGTGGTCCAAGTGCTGCCGGACGGCTACGGCTTCCTGCGCTCCCCCGACTACAACTATTTCCCGGGTTCCGACGACATCTACGTGTCGCCCTCGCAGATCCGCCGCTTTGGCCTGCGCAACGGCGACACGGTGTCCGGCGAGATCCGTCCCCCCAAGGAGGGCGAGCGCTACTTCGCGCTGCTCAAGGTCGACGAGATCAACTTCGA
This sequence comes from uncultured Enterobacteriaceae bacterium, assembly GCA_964447285.1. Classification (GTDB taxonomy): domain Bacteria; phylum Myxococcota_A; class UBA9042; order UBA9042; family UBA9042; genus CAJBNH01. Next base: position 40,965 of record CAYURO010000011.1, read on the forward strand.
GGACCCCGAGCGGGCGCGCCACAAGATCCTGTTCGACAACCTGACGCCGCTGTACCCGACCGAGCGCCTGCGCTTGGAATACACGCCCAAGAGCTACACGACCCGCGTCGTCGACTTGCTCTGCCCCCAGGGCAAGGGCCAGCGCACGCTGATCGTCGCCCCGCCGCGCACCGGCAAGACCGTGCTGCTGCAGGAGATCGCGCACGCGGTCGCCGCCAACCACAAGGAGGTCTACCTCATCGTGCTGCTCATCGACGAGCGCCCCGAGGAAGTGACCGACATGCAGCGCACCGTGCAGGGCGAGGTCGTCAGCTCGACGTTCGACGAGCCCGCCAGCCGCCACGTGCAGGTCGCCGAGATGGTGATCGAAAAGGCCAAGCGTCTGGTCGAGCATGGCCGTGACGTGGTGATTCTGCTCGACTCGATCACGCGTTTGGCGCGCGCCTACAACACGGTCGTGCCGCCCTCCGGCAAGATCCTGTCCGGCGGCGTCGACTCCAACGCGTTGCACAAGCCCAAGCGCTTCTTCGGCGCGGCACGCAACATCGAGGAAGGCGGCTCGCTGACGATCATCGGCACCGCGCTGATCGACACCGGCAGCCGCATGGACGAGGTGATCTTCGAAGAGTTCAAGGGCACCGGCAACTGCGAGATCCACTTGGACCGCAAGCTGATGGAGAAGCGCATCTACCCGTGCCTCGACATCAACAAGTCCGGAACCCGCAAGGAAGACCTGCTGTTCGACGAGCGCACGCTGAACCGGGTGTGGCTGCTGCGCCAGCTGCTGCATCCGCTGAACGTCATCGACTCGATGGAGTTCCTGCTCGACAAGGTCCGCAAGTACGAGACCAACCAGCAGTTCCTGGACGGCATGAACCAGTAGCCGCTCGGTCCGCCTTGGTTCGTCTTCGTCCATCCATCCTGACAAGGGGTTCGCCGTGGCCACGGTCGTCATCACCGGCGGAGCCGGCTTCATCGGTTCCAACCTCGCACACGCACTAGTGGAACGCGGCGACAGCGTTCGCGTGCTGGACGACCTGTCTTCCGGGCGGCGCGAGAATCTGGCGGACATCGCAGACCACGTCGAGCTCATCGTCGGCGACATTCGCAAGCGCGCCGATGTGGACCGGGCGATGCAGGGGGCGGACTACGTGCTGCATCAGGCGGCGCTGCCCTCGGTCGTCCGTTCGGTCGCCGACCCGGTGACCTCGCACGACGTGAATGCAAACGGGATGTTGCAGGTGCTCGAGGGTGCACGACGGGCGGGCATCAAGCGGCTGGTCTACGCGGCTTCGTCCAGCGCGTACGGCGAGACGCCGGTGCTGCCCAAGGTCGAGACGATGGCACCGCAGCCGATCAGCCCTTACGGCGTGCAGAAGCTGCTGGGCGAACTGTATGCCGCCGTTTACACACGCGTATACGGTCTTGACTGCGTGGCGCTGCGGTACTTCAATGTGTTCGGGCCGCGCCAATCGCCCCAAAGCGAGTACGCGGCCGTGATTCCCCGCTTCATCACGCTGATGCAGGCGGGCAATCGACCGACGCTGTACGGTGACGGCGGCCAGACGCGCGACTTCTGCTTCATCGCCAATGTGGTCGAGGCAAACCTGAAGGCGCTGACGGCGCCCGCTGCTCCCGGCAACGTGTACAACGTGGCGTGCGGACAGCGTTACTCGCTGCTGGACCTTGTGGCGTCGATCAATGTGGCGCTGGGGACCGACATCCAGCCCATCTTTGAGCCGGCGCGCTCAGGCGACATTCGCGACAGCTTGGCCGACATCACGGCGGCGCGGCGCGACTTGGGCTATACGGCTTCGATCGACTTTGCCGAGGGCCTGCGCCGCGCGGTGACGTGGTACGCAGCCCATCCGGCGGGTTGATCCAACTCAGCTTCATTCCAAGAGATTCAGCGGAATCTAGCGGGCCACGGTGGGCTGCGCCGGCGCGCCATCGTTCACGGCCGACGGCACCGGTTCGGTCGTGGGCGGCATGGTCGGCAGCGGCAGCGTGGGCAGCTGCACCTGAGGCGGCGCGAACGTCGGAGGCACGGCCGGTTGCCGCAGCGAGGGCGCCGGGCCACCGAACGTTGGTCTGGCCGCTGGTCGGGGTCGTGGGGCGAAAGCGGGCTTCTCCGTGTCGGTGGCGGCCTCGGTCGGCAGTGCGGCTTCGGACGCCAGACCTGCAGGAGACGGCGCGACCAGCATCGCCAGCAGAACCGAAGCCGACGCGTTCAGCGACCACACGACGCGGGTCGTCTCGACGCGGGCGGACGACACTGCGGGAGGCCGCACGGCGAGTGCGAGCGCTCCCACGCTCTCGATCGGGTCGCTTACATGTTTCGTTGTGCCGAGTTGCCTTGCAAGCGCAAGGGCTTCGTTGCCGGCGTTCAGCAGGATCTGGTGGTCGCGCGAGCCCTGAGGGATTGCCCGTGCCCCGGACTCCGACACCCTCGCGACCAGTAGAGCCAGCTCGCGGGTCCGGTTGGTCAGCTCGTTGACGCGGCCATCTTCGGGCCGCACTTGGGCGCGGCGGGTGTCGGCCACCCACGACTCGATGCGGTCCCGCAGCGACAGCGCCGTCTCGGGGCCCTTGCAGTCGAACCGGAGGACCAACTCGCCCTTGTCTCCGCTGACCACAGCCGTTGCCACGCGCACGTTCTGGCCCAGTGCACCGCCAGGCAGCCACTCGGAGATGCCCGCCTCGGTCGGGGCGAGGCTCCACAGCGACCCTTCGGCGCGAACTGCAGTCAGCCGGTCTCGCAGCACCGGGTCGTCGACCAAGGCCGGAGTCAGTCCACGCCGCACCGCCCCCAACCGCTCCAGTGCCGAGTCCGTGCCCAGCCACAGCACCTGCCGGGAAGCCGCAACTCCGCGCCATCGCTGGCCTCTGGGTCCCAGTGGCAGCCAGACCGACGGGCCACTGGGGGACTCCACGATGCTGGCCTGCCAACGGTCGGCCAGCCGCGTCAGGATCGCAGGGGCGTCGCGGACCTGCACCAACAGCGCCACGCCGTCCTGCCAGCGCACCAACAGGACCACGGGGTCAGCCAGCGGCCGCAGCTTCAATGCCTCGACCAGCGCAAACGGTCCCAGCCCGAAGGCCGCCGAGAGGGAATCGTCGGCACGCTGCAGCGTCTTGCTTGCCTCGTTGACGTGCAGGCCCACGACCTGCCGGGCGTCTGCGGGAAGGTCGTCGGTCGCATCGCGCTCGGCCCCCCTGAGCGCCAGCGCAACGCCGCCGGATGCCAGCAGCACCAGAACGACCGCGACAGAGGCCAGCGTCTTGCCAGAGGCGCGTTCCCCCGGCTTGCGCTGCACAAACCACGCGATGCCCATGCCGACCGCGTAGAGGACGACCAGCGGTCCCGCCATCAGCGTCTGATTGATGGGGTCGGGCGTGGGCGTCAGCACGGCACCAATCACAAACGAGACGACGATCCAATAGCGAAAGAACCGCAGCAGCCCGCCCGCTGTGACGAGTCCCAACGAAGCAAGAACATAAAGGAACAGGGGAAGCTCAAACACCGCGCCGAACGCAAGCAGCATCATGAGTGAGAACGACACCGTGCTGGCAAGGGTGGGTTCGAGCGACATGCCTGGCGCATCGAGCGTCATCTTGATCAGGAAGTCGGTCATGAACGGCAGCACGACCAGGTAGCAGAACGCGGCGCCCAGCACGAAGCACGCAACGGATCCGGTGACCACGGGCGTGATGAGCCGTTTCTCCTTCTTCAGCAGGCCCGGCGCGACAAACGCCCAAATTTGGTAGAAAACCCAAGGACTTGCGATGAACAGGCCGCCGACCACCGAGATCCGCATGTAGACTTCGATGCTCTCCGTGATCTGCAAAGCCTTGATCGAGAATAGGTTGTTGTTGGCCAGGGCCTCGCGCACCGGCCTGCTGAGCCAGTCGTACAGCTCGATGTGGTAGGTCCAGGCGAGAAAGAACGCGACCACCACGCCCAGCATGGCCCTCAGCAGTCGCTGCCTCAGCTCGACCAGGTGGGCGCGAAACGACATCGTGCCCTTGTCGGGTTCGGTGGCTTCCATCGTCAGCTCATGCCTCGCCGGTCGGCGTCTCGGCCGCGTCAGGAAGGTCGTCGGCCTTGGGCGCGGCGTTGGCGGTCCTGGGGTCCGCGGCGGCGTCATCACCCTCAACTGGGGAGGTGCGCATGCGGCGGGGCGGGGTGGTGCGGGGCTGCACGCCGTCCCCGGGGCTCAGCGGCACGGGACGTGAGGTCTCGCTTTCCATGGGCTCGGGCGTGGATTCAGCCGGGGAACTCGCCGCTTCCGCCACGGGGCCATCGTCCGCCGATGTGGACGGAGCCTGAGCAAGGCCAGGGACGACGTCGGGCTGGGGGGCAGGTGCGCGGGGAGGCAGCTCGTTCGGCCGCTCAATCTCTCTCGTCAGCTCGTCCAGACTGCCCCGCAGCTCCGCTTGCGCGAGGTTGGCGGCGCGGCGCAGGTCTCGCAGACCGGTGCCAACGGTCTTGGCGACTTGCGGCAGCTTGTCCGGGCCGACGAACAGCAGCGCGATGAGCAGGATGATGATGAGCTCTGGACCACCGATGCCAAACACGACCACCTCGTCAAACGCTGGAGGGCAGCCTAGGGCAGCGGGGGAAGCCGGTCAATTCGAGTCGTCATGAGAGGATACGCGGCCCGGACAGCGACCGTCGAGCCACAAGCCCGAGTACGCGCGGCGCGGTGCGACTCAAGTCTGCGGCGTCGGCCTCTTGCGGCAGTACGTCCAACAGGCGGCGGAGAGCCTGCCGAACCGGACCCGCCGTTCCATACAGGGCGTCACAAGTCCGCAGGCGTACCGAGTGGCCGATACGCACCCGCTCGATCGGCATCACGCTGGCCATGTGCGTCAGCACCGCACCGATGCCGGGCGCAAAACGCATGGTTTCAAGGTGGGCGCCGCGCTCGATGGCTTCGCGGGCCAGCGGACCCGCCAGCAGGGGCGCGAGTCGCGTGTGCAGCAGCCGCTCGAAGCCGCGCAGACCTTGACCCACAGCAACGGAAATGGCCTGTGCGGGCCGAGAGGTCGCTGCGGAGGCCCCGTGGCTGCGGCAAGGAGCCGTGTCGCCCTGAGCCAGCACGCGCGCCACCAGAAGGCCATCGGGCTTCAACTCTCGGTGGGCTTTGTTCACCAGCCACATCGGGTCGACGTAGGTGTGCAGGACATCGGACAGGACCACGAGGTCGAATGACGACGGGGTCAGCGCCGCCTGCCCGTACGTGCGATTGACGAGGGTCAGCCGACCAGCCTCGCTAGGCCCGAGCGTCGCGTGCAGGGCCGCCACACCGTCGTCGTCGAGGTCGCACAGCGTGACCCAGTGCCCCGCACGGGCGAGCGCGATGGCGAGGTCTGCACGGGGCGCTCCAGCCAGAAGGGCCCGACCGGGCTCGAGCTGTCGCACCCACGCGTCCAGGCTGGGGAGCACGGCGGCCATGCCGACCGGGTCCTGAGCGTAGGAAGGCAGCGGAACCGCAAGGTTGCGGCGCACACCCTCGATCTCGCGTTTTAGTCGCACCATGGGCGCACTCCGCGGGCGTTCAGCCGGGAGGCCAGGCGAGCTCGCGCCCGGCCAGCACGTGCAGGTGCAGGTGGCCGACGGACTGACCGGCGTCGGCACCCGTATTGACGACCGTGCGATAGCCGGTCTCGCCGACCCCTAGCTGGCGCGCCACGTCAGCCGCAGCCTGCAGCAGCTTGCCCAGTAGTGCGGTGTCATCCGGCAAAGCGTCGGCCAGACTCTTCATGTGCTTGCGCGGGATGACCAGCACGTGCACAGGGGCCTTCGGGGCGATGTCCTGAAAGGCCACCACGTCGGGATCTTCGTACAGGAAGCGCACGCCGAAGTCGCCGTTGGCGATCCGGCAGAAGGCGCAATCCTCCCTATCCGCGGACATGGCTAGCGCGCCACCGGACGCTTCTGCGTCGTGGACTTGGCCGCGCTGATGCGACGATTGATGCGAGCGATCATCTTGTTGCGCGAGATCGTGCGACGCATCTTGAGCGAACGGCTGCCAGCACCCATGAAAAACCTCCGAATCTCTAACAGTTCTATGAAGCGAGCGATCCTGCGGCGGGTCATGGCGCTTGCCAGCCCTTCCGTGCGAATGGACCACGGGGGGCAAAAGGCTACAGCGGCAACCCATGCGGCGTCAATGACAGACCGCTTTCGCCCACTTGCGCGAGCATCAGGGACCACGACCCGCCGTGGGCCCGACACAGCACGATGGCCCCATCCTCGACCGGTTGGATGGCGACGATGCGTTGAATTCCCTTCAGCGGAATCGGCCGATCGGCCCGCAGCGTCCTGGCATCGACTCCCAGCAGACAGGCGTCGCGTTCTCCCTCACCCTCCAGCGGTACAGCGGCGAACCAAAGGCGACCGCCGACGGGATCCAGCGCCCACGGCTGATCCAGCGCGAGTCGGTCGGCAGGCGCGAACCGCTTGCGCAGGTCGCTGGACGCAAACGACACCCGGCCTGCGCGCAGCACCAACAGCGACGGACCTGTGTGCAGCGTTGCGGGGTCGAATGGATCGAATACGTTGAAGCTGGCGTAGATGCGGTCCTGCGCCGGCCACGCCACAGCGGCACGGAAGCCGGCGATTTGCTCTCCCAGATCCGCGGCCGCGAACTTGTGCTGGGGCTCGCCTCTACCGTCGGTCAGCGCGGCGATCCAGACGGCGCGGTTGCGCTCACGGACCGACGTGGCTACCAGCAGCGGTCCGGGCAACCCCTCGATGCCGCACAGGTTCTCGAGGCCGGGCTGCGACTTGCGTTGGTCCACCACCTCCAGCGTCCGGGCATCGATGCGGGTCCACGTGGTGGCAGGGCCGCGGTGTGGCGCGCGGCTCAGGAGGGTCCAGATCGCGGCGTCCGGCTGCAACGCGGCGCCCACAAGTTGATCATCGCCGCGCAGCAAATCGGCCAGCGGTGCTGCGGCCGTGACAGCGGGGGGCTGGCCTGGGGCCTGTTCGATCACGACCAGCCGCTGCCGGCTGATGCCAACCAAGCGCACCGAATCGCCCACTTGCGCCAGCCGCGCGAAACCATTCGCATGGACCGGCCAGTCCTTTGGCAGTTCGTAAGGCTGCAGGCCGCGCGTGGCCAGGTTGACGGCAAGCCAGATGCGGTCCTGTACCAGCAGCAGACGCCCGTGTGCGATCCCGCTGACCAACGGCGCCTGTGCGAGCTTCTGCAGCCCCGGAGGCACCGGAAGGCCGCGCAGGGCCGGGGCCGCCGCCTCGTCGATTTGCCGAGCCAACTCGGTGCGTTTCGCCAAGGGCAGCAACGGCCCCAGGTCGGTCAGGCGGGCGCGGGCGCGGAACCAGTCCTGGTCGGCGATGGCCCCGTCAACCTCGGTCTGCAGGCGGGTCCGACGGACCTCCACCTGCCGGATCGCGGCCAGATCCGCGCGAAGTGCCTTGATCTCCAGGGACATTTGCGGCGCTTGCCGCATCCAGTCGGCCAACAGTTCTGCGGCGGCGTCCAAATCGCCGGCCTCCAGCCGTTCGGCCACCCGTGCTGCGACCTCAGCTTCCCGCGTGCGCTGCCGGGCTTCGTCCTGCGCGCGCAGCCAGACGGCCGTTCGGGTCGCGGTCGGGGCGGTCGTCCACGGATCGGCCAGCCCAGCCAGTCGCTGTCGGGCCGTCTCGACGTCGGCCCGCGCCACCGCTTCCCGCAGCGCAAACAGGGCTTCCAGACCCGCCGCGTGCACGGCCAAAGGTCCGATATGCTTCAGCGCGGCAGCCTCGCGGACGACCGACCACTGCTGGGCCATCTCGACGTCGTCGTCGGTGTCAGGCCAAGCGTCCAGCCCGTGTTCGTCGGCCAGCAGCCCCAGCGCCCGCAGTCGAGTGGGTCGGTCCGTTGCCGCGCGCACGTGGCTCAGTCGCTCGCGCAGGGCGGCGTCCTTGCGGGACTGTGCGATAAAGGTCAGGTAGTTGCGGTCAGCATCGGTGGCGACGTCCAGGGCCACCAGCAGGCGAACGGACTCGTGTGCGGCGGTCAGGTCGCTCGCGTCCAGGGCCTCGTCGATCCGCTGTCGCAGCTCGCTGGCGCGGCTTTGCTGCTCCGCCTCGCGTAACCGACCGTCCGCAGACGCAAACGCCGGATGCGATTGCCAACCGGCACGCAGGGACTCGAGCGCCCGCCGGGCGGCGTCGACGTCTCGAGTGGCAAGCGCGGTCTCGACGGGCAACAACGCCTGCTGCCCACGTTGGGCCTCCTCGGTGCGCAGGTGCTCCAGCAGGCGTTGGGCGGGGCCGAGAGGCGGCAGCTGGCCGGCAAACCGTTCCAGCAGGGTGCGCGCCCGCGCCACGTCTCCCGACTGCGCGTGCTGCGACGCCACGCGCGCCACTGCATCCGGATCCCCCTGTAACGCCAAGGCTTCGTCCAGCTCGCCGGCGCGCGGGTGACCTGTCTCCCGTGCCGCGCGGGCCAACAGATGCACAAGCCGCGGGGCGTCGGGACCTGCCACGCCCAACGGGGGCTCGAAGCTCGGGTCGTTCAGCCACGCTGCAACCTCGGGGAATTGGCCGTACCGCTCAACCAGGAACTCCGCATAACGCCGCGTCATGGTCAGCGTCTCGCTGCCTTGGGACGCGTGCGCGGCGGCCAGATAGCGATCTCGCGCTCCCTCGAATTCGTAAGCGGCTTCGGCGTGTTCGCCCTGGGCCCACAGATCTGCGGCGCGACCGGGTCGGGCGTCGGCCGGCAGTGGCGCAAGCGAGGGACGCGCCCAACTGCGTGTCTTTGCGGGGAGTTTGGACATGTCGCGGAATCCTGGCCGCTGCGGCGTTGCCGGGGGACGCTACTGGCAGACGCCGGTCTGGCACGTCAAGCCGTCGCCGCATGGGGTGGCGTCGGTGACGGGGGGGAAGACGCAGCCCAGTCCCGGGTCGCACGCTTCGGTGGTGCACGGGTTGTCGTCGCTGCAGGTTACGGGAGGCGCAAGGCTGCAGACGCCGCCCGCCTCGCAGACGTCGCCCTCGGTGCAGGCGTTGCCGTCGCTGCATGGGGTGCCGACGGCATCCTTCCACGTGCACTGCAGCTTCTCGTCGCAGCCCTCGACCGTACACGCGTTGCCGTCGTCGCACGGCGTCAGGTCCTCCGGCGTGCACTTCTTCGTGACGCACATCGTGGTCGCCGCATCGCACGACTGCAGGTCACCGCACCCGGCGTCATCGGCGCACTCGACACACTTGCCGGTCATGCTCTTGCACGCGTACAGCGTGTACGTGTTGGCGTCTCCACTGAACCCATTGATGCGCAAGTAGTATTTGCCAGCGAGGGGAGCTCCGAACACCAACTGCTCGGGCGCCTGCTTGGTGGCCGCCGTGGCAACGGGCGAGGCAAATTTGCCCGCTGCATACAAGCGCATGTCCAGATCGCCCACGGTGGTGTCGAATTCCAGGGTGACGGTCAGCGTCTCGCCCTGCGCCAGCGACACGACCTGCCAGTCAAAGTCGTAGGGGCACAGCGACAGGTCGACCGTCTTGCCCATGGGCAGCGGCGTGGCGATCTGCGGACTGCCGTTGGGCTCCAGAGCGTCGGCGAGACAAAGCTGGATCACCTCGACTGCGGTGGAGGCGGTGTTGTTCAGCTCTTGGGTCTCTGCAACGGACTGGGTCGCGTCGGCGGCCAGAATCAGGAACGCGGGTCCGGGCTTGGCGTCGACGGGCAGCGCGGCCTTGTCGTCCATGCTGACCATCGACTTGCCGCCAACTCCGGCGAGAGGCTTGGACAGCAGCAGGTGGTCGCCGGAGTCCAGCTTGGCGTCGAGCGAGTAGTAGTACGCGTATTCGAAAGCACCCGCGGGGTCCTTGCACTCGTTGCGGATCTCGGACGTCAGGTACACGTCCTCGCCCTGCACCACCTGGGCGGGGAACAGGCTGGCGATCTTGGCCGTCAGGTCAATACCCTTGCCGCCGTCGACCTGTAGCTTGTACGCAAACGTCGAGGGCTTCACGTCGGGCGTCTTGTAGACCACCTGCATGTGGTAGTCCCCCGTATCCGGTGCTACGAACTTCACAGTTCCATTGGTGTTTTGCGTCTGGATCGGCGGCAGGTTCGGGTCACTGTAGAACTTCAACGCGAACGCTTGGGTCGTGTGTTCGAAGCCGATCTGCACGCTCTCGCCCTTGTTCATCGCGAGCCGGAACCAATCCTCGTCGCCCAGGCACAGCGTCAGCTCCGACAGTCCGCAGCCGAGCTCTGCGGCCGACTGTGCGCTGTTGTTGTCCTCGAAGTAGTCCGCAAGGCACACGTCCGAGGGGTCGGGGTCCGCGACCTCAAGGGTCAGGGCGTAATCATGCGGCAGCGCCTGACCGCTCTCGGGCAGAACGTAGACGTGCACGTAGAAGGTGCCACCCGACTGCACGTAGGGTAGCCGCGCTTGTGTTTTCACAGGGTTGGCTGATCCGGCGACGATGCCGGTCTTGCTCGCGTCGACCAGCTGCACGCCGACCACGCCCTGACCAGCGACGTAGGACCAAGCGACCGTGGCGGAGACCATCTTGCCGGTCGGCACCTCGACACGGAACCAGTCCTCGAGCCCCGGGCACACATTCAGACCCTTGTACGTCGCCACTTGCGAGGGCAGCAGCGCCGCCTCATCGACGGTGTGGTTGCCGGTGAAGGCGTCGGTCGAGCAAGAGGCGGTCGCGCTGAGCACCAGCGGCGACGACATCGCGGCGTTGTTGGTCTCGTCCACCTCGTCGACGGCCGAAGTGGGATCCGCGAGCACACCGACGTAGTAGTTGCCGCCCGGCACCACCGGCAACAACAAATTCGTCTGCACTTCCTGGGAGCTAGCGGCCGGGATGCCCTGGTCGAACGCCACGTTCTTCAGCACGGTGTCTTTCGAGTCCAGCACGACGTCGGTCGACAGGACGAACTTCAAACCGAACGCGCCGCTGGGTTGGTCGCCCAGATTCGCCAGACGGAACTTGGACTTGACGAGACCGCCGGGCCAGGTCGCTTGGGGAGTGACGGACAGCCCGGTCGTCAGCAAGTCAATGCCCGCCGCAGGGGGAACGACCTTGACGTCCAGCGCGTACTTGGCGCGCGCCTCTGCCGTATGACCGTAGACGCGGATGTACCATGTGCCGGCCTGGGCCACCGACAGGGCGGTCGCCTTCTTGACCGGTGCCATGTACTTGATGGAATCCGCGAGCGTTTTGCCGTCGGGCGCCACCAAGTCAAGGTCCAACAGCGCCGGCACCGGAGTGGTCCATAGGATCTCCTGCGCGGTCAGGGTGACCAGCAGGGAGTGGCCCAACGGCACCTGCACCTTCCACCAGTCTTCGTTGCCACACGCGCCCAAGGCTTGGGTCACGCCTGACTGCACCTCTGCGGCCGTTGCCAGCGTGTCGTTCGTCTTGCCGCCGATGTCCGCGGCGTCTTCGAAGCAGCCGCCCTTGGGGTCCACAATCTTGATCGGCAGGGACGAGACCGAGATGTTGTTGGTTTTGTTGGTGTCCTTGGTCAGCGCGCCGTCACCGTCGGCAAAAACGCAGACGTACCATTCGGTGACCGAGTGGTCCAAACCGACGGGGACGGGGACGGTCACATTGACCTGCGTGGACTCCAGACCATCGACGCCCGAGAACGGGATCTTGCCCAGCCACGGGCTTTTGCCGCTTGCCACGTTGGCAAGGGAGCACGTGTTCGTCGTCGACAGGGCGTACCAAGTGTTCGAGGCTCCGGCTCCGGTCGAACCGTCGTTGTAGACCATGTGGCTGATCTTCAGCGCACCGCCGGCAGCCACCGACTCTGGGTGGAAGCCGACGCTGTCGGTGCGCAGGTCGACGTTGGCCTGCAGAGCGACCGAGAGCGCGTCGAACATCTTGGTGTTATTGCCTTCGTCGAGCTCGGCGATCTTCTGGTCGGGGTCCAGCAGCAGGTAGACGTACCACTTCTGGGCGGGCGTCTGCGGGCTGATCGTCACCACTTGGGCGCCGGACTTCGCCTCGCCAGCGGCCAGCGCCGCAACGCTGAAGTTCGTCTGGTTGATGTTGCAGGTGGTCTTCGAGAACGCCTTGGTGGGACACAGGAAGATCGAGGCAGGGAAGGACGGCGAGGCATCGGTTCCCGTATTCAGCACCGACCACTCGACCGTCACCGCGCCGTTCAGGTAGGTCCCCTTGGGCTTGACCGTCATCGAGGTCAACGCGAGGTCGATGCCCTTCTTCAAAACCTTCTGGATCTGCAGGAGGTTGGCGCTGACGGCGAGGTTGTTGTCTTCGTTTGTCTCGTGGATGGCCTCCGTCGTGTCCACCTTGGCGATCAAGTACCAACTGCCGTCCGCCAGCTCTGGCACACCCGTGCTGTGCAGCAGCGGCAGCGAAGACATCGGAGCGATCTTCTGCAGGTTCGAGTCGGCAAGCTTGGTGATGCGCTTGTCGATCTGCTTCGGGTCCTCGACGCACACCTTCTTGCCCGCCACGGTCTCGCAGACCTCGGGCAGGGTGAAGTCGTAGTCCAGCTTCTGGTCCAGCGACGCAAAGACGCCGAACTTCACAGCCTTGGCCTCGCCCTCGCCGGAGTTGCCGATGGTCAGCGTGTAGCCCAGCGCCTGTCCGGGCGAATAGGTCTGGTCCGCCGTGAACTCCGGTGCCGTGATCGACAGGTCGGGTTCTGCCGCGGCCTTGGAGTCGACCACCAACTGGTCCGTCGCGAAACTCTCGTTGTCGGTTCGGTTGATCTCGTTGATGACCTGCTTGTCGTCGACCCGCAACAGCACCCAGTAGCTGCCGTCGACCAGGTTCTTGGGCAGGGTGAAGGTGGTCTTGAGGTTCTCGGTCACCGGAGCGAGCTTGCCCGACGCGATACCCTGATGCTCGAACGTGTACAGGACCACGTCCCCGTCATCGATCACGGCGTCGGCAGACATGCGGATCACGGTCCGGAACGGCGTTGTGACGGCATCGCCTTCGTTCGTGATGCTGAAGGCGACGGAGATCTCGTCGCCCGACTTCACCGCCACGGGGGCCATCAAGGTCGCGGGGCTGATCGACAGCGCGGCGGGGTCCTGCACCTTGATCGTGTGCATCGCCTCAGCGCGGTACTTCTTCGGATTCACCTTCCAATTCACGGTCACCTTGACGGAATACTCTGCCATCGCGTTGAACGTGTGGGTGACCTTCCAAGCGTCGGGCTCCTTCTCCAAGTCGGCAAGTTGGGTCACGCCGTCGCCGAAGTCCCACGTCAGGAACAGCTGACTGGGCTCGATGCCTGAGATGTTCGCCACGAGCTCGACGGTCAGCGGGGCGTTGCCGGTGTCGGGCGTGGCCGTCAGCGTCACGTCGATCTGCGGCGGCACGAACGCTTCTGCAGCATCCAGCGTGTCTTCAACGTCCGCGGCGACGTCGGTCACCGTGTCGGTCGGCTCAGCGGAGCAGGCAGCAAAGAACACCGCACACCCGAGGGCGAGAGCGGTGAGGGACAAGGAGGTGATTCGCATGGGCTCTCTCAGTCCGCGCGGGACATGGCTCCGCTCGCCGGACGAACGATCCAGTATAGGCAAAGCCGTGACGCGGGTCCACGGCCCCACGAGGGGGTTGAACGGCATTCTGCACCGGTTGCCGGTGGTCTGCCGCGCGCGGGGCCGCTATGCTCCGTGGCCATGGAAGCCGCCGCACACGTTCAGTTGCCCACGACACCGGCGAGCCAAGCGGCGGTCGAGGTTGTGCGACGGCTGCGTGAAGCCGGACATTCCGCTTATCTGGTGGGCGGTTGTGTCCGCGATCTGGTGCTGGGACTGGTCCCGAAAGATTACGACGTTGCCACCGCCGCGACCCCTGATCAGGTGCGGGTGCTGTTTCGCCACATCGTCGAGGTGGGCGCGGTGTTCGGCGTGCTGCGCGTCCGACTGGCCCCTGCTGCGGGTCTGGCGGTGCAGGAAATCGAGGTCGCCACTTTTCGAGCCGAGGCCGCCTATACCGATGGTCGTCGCCCTGACGTGGTCCGCTTCACCGACGCGCGTGAGGACGTGGTCCGCCGCGACTTCACCATGAACGGTCTGCTCCTGGACCCGCTGGATGCGTTCGGGCAGCCTGCCGAGCTGGGCATGGTCGTCGACCTGGTGGAGGGGATGCCGGACCTGCTGGCGCGGCGTCTGCGGGCGATTGGCAGTCCTTTCGAACGGTTTGAGGAGGACGCGCTGCGACTGCTGCGCGCGCCCCGCTTTGCCAGCCGCTTTCGGATGGTGATCGACCCTGCCACCGCTGACGCGATTCGGGCCGCTGCGCCCACGCTGAAGCGCGTCTCGGCAGAGCGGGTCAGTGCCGAGTGCGCCGCCATGTTGACGGGCGACCAAGTGGATCTCGCGTTGGACTTGATGGCGGATCTGGGGTTGGCTGCCGTGATCTGGCCGCAAGTGCTCGCGGCAGACCCGGGCCTCGGACGTGCCAAGGCCCGGTTTGCCTCTGCCCGACGCGAGCTGGACTTGCAGCTTGCAACGGCGCCGAACGGGTTCGCGCCAGAGACGGCGTTGCGGTTGCCCCTGGCGCTTGCCCTGCTGTTCGCCGACGCACGGCCAGTGGCCCGCGAGCTGGGGCGGGCGTGGCGATTGTCGCACGCCGATATTCAGGAACTGTCTAAGATCCAAGAACTTGTCGATGGTCTGCGTGCCCGGGGTGCCGCTGTAGAGTTGCCCTTGCCGGCGGCGTTGGTCCGCTTGCTGCGAGAGCCCATGTCGGACGCGGCGCTGCTGGCCCTCCTCGCCGCGACCGACCAGGACGGCGACGGGCATGGCACCGTTCCAGCTTGTCGCGAGCTGCGGCGTCTGCGCGCCATCACGCCGCGTTCCGTGTGGTGGCCTGAGTTGGCGGTCACCGGCGACACGCTGCAGGCGTGGGGCCACACGCCGGGGCCGGGCTTCCGGTCGGTGCTGCAGGCTGCCGAGGACGTGCAGCTGCACGGCGGCGACGCAAAGACCGCGCGGGCCGAAGCGCGTCGCCTGCTGGACGGTCCAGCGCACGGCTAAGGCGGCCCGGCCTCTGTCCTGGCCAAGCACCGGCAACCGGTCAGATCCACTGGGACGAGGGCCTAGCCCGGAGAGCGCGGCGGGACACGTCCGAGGCGCAACTCGCCGATCGGGCGGACCGACGCGGTCGCCGACTTCTCGTGATCAGGCGCGCACTTGGAACCAGCGGTGCAGTTCGAGCACGCTCCCGCAGGACTTCGCAGCCGCCGCACCAGCACCCACAGGGCACCGGCGACGATGGCCGCGACGATGGGCAGGTCCCAGATCATGCGTACCCCAATGCAGCGCCGATCTGGTAGACCAAGAACGAGCTTAGCCAAGCCAGGGCGTTCAGATAGGTCAGCGCAAAGACGGGCCACTTCCAACTATTCGTCTCGCGCTTCAGCGTCGCTACCGTGCTCAAGCACTGCATGGCGATCGCGAAGAACACCATCAGGCTCACCCCTCGCAGGGGCGTCAGGGTGCCGGACCGCAGCATGGTCTGGCCGACGGCGTTGACCGCCTCCTCGCTGTCGTCATGGCCGCGCCCGTAGACCTGCCCCATGACCGGCACCAGCACCTCGCGGGCGGCAAACGAGCCGATCAGGCCGATACCGATGCGCCAGTCGAAACCCAAAGGCGCAATCAGGGGTTCGATGGCCTTGCCCAGGTGCCCGGCGATGCTTTGCTCCAACTGGCGGCGCTCGACGTCCCGCTGGATGACGCGCAGGGCTTCCACGCGCTGCGGCGAGTCCGGCGCGGTCGTCTGCGCAACCACGGCTTGGCGGGAGGCCAGTTCTTCCGCCGGCAGCTGGAACCTCGGGAACGCCATCAGCACCCACAGCAGCACCGACAGCGCGACGATCACGGCGCCCGTCTGCGTCACGAATACCCAAGCGCGATCCTTCAGCGCGCGCAGGATGTTGCGCGGCCTAGGCCAGCGATAGGGTGGCATCTCGAGCAGCAGCGGTGCCCCCCCGCCCTTGACCGCCGTGCGTCGCAGGACGAACGCCGCCGCGATGGCCAGCAGGAAGCCCAGGCCGTACATCGCGGCCACCACCAGACCGCCGACGGACAGAAACCCGAGGACCGGTGCGGTGCCAGCGAACACTGCAGCCGTCACCAGTGTGTAGACCGGCAGTCGGGCCGAGCAGCTCATCAGCGGCGCCACCAGCATCGTCAGCAGCCGGTCGCGGCGGTCGCCCATGGTGCGTGTGGCCATGATGCCGGGGACCGCGCAAGCAAACGAGCTCAGCAGCGGCACAAACGCCTTGCCGGGCAGCCCCACGCGCGCCATCAGCCGGTCGACCAGAAAGGCGGTGCGCGCGAGATAGCCGCTGTCCTCCAGCAGCGCGATCCCCAAGAAAAGCATCAGGATTTGCGGCAGGAACACGAGAGTGCCGGCGACGCCTGACAGCACGCCGTCGACCAGAATGTCGCTCAGCAGTCCGGGCGGCAGCGCACCGTGCACCAGACCCGTCACCCAGGCCATGCCGTGGTCCACCGCCTCGATGGCGGGATTCGCCCAAAGAAACACGGCCTGAAACAGCAGCGCCATTGCGACGACGAACAGGCCTGTACCGATCACCGGGTGCAGCGCCCACCGGTCGATGCGCTCGCTGGCGGTCTGGGCGCGCGGCCGGACCCGCTTGACGCGGCGAACCACGATCGGGTCGATGCGGGCGTAGCGACTCTCCGTCACTTGGCGGCGCACGTCCCGCGTCGGGTCCTGCGCCCGGGGTACCGCCAGCTCGAGTCGCTTGCCCAGCCCCGGCTGCAGCCGGTCGACGATGGCGCGGTCGCTGCACAGCCACCAAAGCACCTCGCCGTCGCTGCGGCCATCGACCAAATCCCCAAGCGCCAAACGGGCTTGCTCGATGGCGCGGCGCATTTCTGCCGACGGGAGCGGCACCAGCGACGGCTCGGCTTGGCGGCGACCGGCGACGTCGCGAACCGCCTGTTCCAACAGGGGAAGTCCGATCCCCTTGCGGGCGATCATCGGCACGCACGGACAGCCGAGATCCGCCGCAAGTCCGACGAGGTCCAGATCCAGACCCTCTGCCGCGGCCGCATCCATCATGTTCAGCGCGGCGATCACCGGCAGGTCCAGCTCGGCGATCTGCACCAGAAGCAGCAGGTTACGCGCCAGATTGGTGGCATCCAGCACCACAACCACGGCGTCGAGCGGTGCGTCGCCCAGCCGTCCCGTCAGCGCCTGATGCGCGATTTCCTCTTCCGGGCTGTGGGCGGCAAGGCTGTAGCAGCCGGGCAGATCGTGGACCCGCCACGTCTCGCCGTTGGCGCAAGTGCGCGTGCCGACACGGCGTTCGACCGTGATGCCCGGGTAGTTGCCGACGTGCGCGTGGGCGCCGGTCAGCGTGTTGAAGAGGGTGGTCTTGCCGGTGTTGGGATTGCCGGCGAGCGCGACCTCAAGCATCGCCCTTGCCCTCGGCGGGGCGCACTCGGATGGCGTCGGCCTGCTCGCGCCGCAACGAGAGCATGAAATCGCGAAGGCGGACCTGCAGAGGACCACCAAACGGCGCGCGTCGCAGGACGGTGACTGGGGCGTTGCGGGTGAACCCCAGCTCGACCAGTCGCTCGCCCATTGCCCCCGCCAGCTCGACGCCTTGCACCAGCCCCGTCACGCCCACCGCAAGGTCGGTCAGCGCATGGCGCTCCAGTCCCCGGCGGTCATCAGAACGCGTGATGCAGGGTTGCAGCAGGGCGGCAGGCAGGGCGACGACCGGGTCCATGTCTAGAGCCTCGCAATTCGCACGAGACTAATGATAGCGACTTTCACTTTCATTCGCAAGGCCGGTCGCTTCAGGATCAGGCGACGGAGGGCTCAACGGCGGGCGCGACGTCGGCAACCGCCTCTACCGCGGGCGCCTCCACGGCCACGGCGGCAGGTACTTCGTCGACTGCTGCGGGCGCGTCGCTCGGCGCGTCCGCGATGGCGACGGTCTCGGGGCGCGGCGCACGAGGCGCGCGTGCCGGGCGGGCGGGCGTGGGGGCCAGAGCCTCAGGTGCGGCTCGCTCGGTCTCGACCTCGTCCGCTGCATCATTCTGCTGCCGTGCGTCATATTCCGGCCGCTCGCGGCCATGCTTCATGCGATAGACCTCTTCCTCGGCCAGGTCGAGGGCGCTCATCGTCATCAAGTAGGCGCGCCGGTTGTCCTCGGCCTTCTTACGGAAGATGCGCAGGTCAAGCTCGCGGTCAAACACCATGCGCGCCAGTCGCTCGCGTTCGACCAGCACTTGCTCCAGCCGCTCGTGCTCGCTCGACGCCTGCTGCTCGGCCCGCATCGCTTCGCGCTCCATCCTCAGCTTCTGGACTTCGATCTGGCGCTGCTCGCGCTCAGCCTCCAACTCCGCGCGGCGCAGCGCGATCTTGGGGTCCTCCTCGATGGGCACGGGGGGCGGAGCGTCCTGCACGGGGGCGGCGGGAGGCGGCGTCGGCGCGACGACAGGCTTCTTGCCCATGCGCTCTGCCAGAACCGCATTCAACTCTTCCGCGCGCGCTTCGGCCCTGCGGGCGGCCACGGCTTGCTCTTCGGCCGTCTGTTCGGCCTTCTTCAGGGCGGCCGCCAATCGACGGGCCTCTTCCTTGGCTTCTGCAGCGCGGGTTCGCAGGTCGCGCGTCGCCTTGTCCTCGCGACCACCGGCTTCGCGAGCGGTTTCGAGCTTCTTGCGCAGCGACTCGGCGCGGTCGTTGTGCTTGGCCGCATCGCCCTCGACTTGGGTCAAGCGGTTCTGAAGCTTGGAGATTTCGTCTTGCAGCTTGCCGGTTCCCAGCCAGAACCAGATGGCGGCGCCGCCGCAGGTAAACGCGAGCGCGGCTAGGGTGATGACGTCCATGACGAGTCCTATCGTTGGATCGACCCCAGGGGGAGGGGCCGCAGGTCCAGGGCGGCAAGGCCATCGGATCTGCGTGGATGCAGGGTGTCGTGCCTTGCGCGCATTGCCTTCGTACCACGCCAGCCAGTGGCGAGACAAGCGACACGGCGCCGAAACGCTTGCCGATTCACGGCGGCTGCGACAGACTTTCTGCCCTTGCTGAGCAGGTTAGCTGGGAAGGTGGCGCAGGCGGCCAGTCCGCGATGAGAGGCCCCAACGTGACGAGCCAAGCCAAGCTGGACTTCGAGGCGTGGCGTTCTCGCGTCGTGGAGCGACTGGCCCGCGACCATCAGCGCCCCACGCCACAGCGGCTGCTGGTCGCCGAGACGCTGTTCCATCACGGCCACCAGAATCTGGACGAGCTGCACCAGCACGCGCGGCGTGCGGACCCCACTCTGGGCTATGCCACGGTCTATCGGACGCTGAAGCTGCTGGAGAAGTGCGGTCTTGTGAACTGCTCCAATTTCGGTGACGGCACGGCCAGATACGAGATCAACCTGAACTCTGCCGAGCACCACGACCACATGATCTGCACGGGGTGCGGCTGCATCGTCGAGTTTGAGAACGACGCGATCGAGGCCATGCAGCGCCAGATCGCCTTGACGCACGGTTTCGAGCTGACGTCGCACCGCATGGACCTGTTTGGCGTGTGCCCTCGCTGCCAGCGCCGCAAGTAGATCGCGTCGGCGACGCGCCTCTCTCGACTCGTCCAAAAGCAGGAAACCCCGACCGCTTTGCAGCGACCGGGGCTCCCGGATTCTTCAGGTTTCCTGCGGACCTAGCCCGGCGAGAACACGAACGGCCACTGGATCACGCAGATGCCGGCCTCAGGCTTGGCGAAGCGGATGCGGCCGATCGAGCGCAGCACGCAGTCGGTGACCGCGTTGCTGTCCAGCGAGTCGTTGACCGTCTTGGGGTTCGAGACGCTGCCGTCGGTCGTGATCGTCCACTGCACCGTGATCTTGCCAGCCAGATCGGGCTTGCTCATCAACTGGGTCTCGTAGCAGGCACGCAGGGCGCTGGCGCGGGATCGCACGTTCTTGGCGATGTCGCCCTTGTCGCAGCCGCCGGTCGACACGCCGCTGGCGATGTTCAACTTCGCGACCTTCTTGGCAGTCTTGCGGCCGATGCCGATGTTGGCGCCCCGACCCAGACCACCGCCTGTGTCGATGTTGCCCAAGCCGTGCAGACGACCGTAGCCGCTGCCGCCGCCGCCCGAACCGGTACCGCGGAAGCCCATGCCGCCGGAGCCCGAGCCGATGACGAGCTCGCTGCCCTCACCCGACATGGCCACGGCCATCTTTGAGTTGATGGCACCGGTGTCGCCCGCCATGATCGTGCCGAGCGCGCCGGTCAGGGCCTGCTGGCCGCCCAGAACCTTGGCGATTCCCAAGTTCTTGACGTCGATCTTGTCGACCATCTTGCCGTCCATCTTCGGAACCTTGGACACCTTGTTCGGGTCCACGTCCGGGTCGCCGAACTTGCCTTCCTCGCCGCCGGCCTTCTTGCCGGTCGTATCTTCTTCGTCGCCCTCGGGCTTGATCTCGTCGGTCTTGTCCTCGACGTCCTCGAGTGTGACCTCGATCAGCTCGCGGCCACGGGCCTCCAGGGCCTCTTCAGCCTCCTGACGGTCACGGGCGCGCATGCCGCTCATCATGCCCGTCATCAGCACCAGGAACACGGCAGCCACGGCCGAGAACGACACGGCCAGCGCCACGTCGCGACCCACGCCTGCCGCCACCAGACCGCCGGTCTCTGCGCCGGTGAACTGGAAGACGACGTCGACGCCGTTGTCGAAGCTGAACACGCCCGCGTCCTGCCGACTGATCTGGATGTTCTGCAGGGTGGAGGCGTCCTTGACCTCGCCCTTCAGATTGACCTTGCCCTGAATGCCGCGCGGCACGTCCAGCGTGTAGGTGTCCTTGGACTTGGCGACCGGGGTGAACAGGGTGTGCTTGGCCATGCCGTTGGCGGCCAGTTGGAACGTCGCGTCGTCCGACTCGCCCACGGTGATGGGCATGGGCTGGAAGAAGACGCGCTCAAAGACGATGTGGCCGCCCCAGGTCAGCATGACGCGCAGGAAGCGCTCGTCTTTCTTGTACTCCGCGTGCGAGGCGACCACGATCAGGCCGCCGAAGAACGTCAGCACAGACGCGAGCACCACCAGCACGACGCCCCAGTCCAGGGTGACGAGCGTCTGGTCGATCAGGCCGCCGGTCTCAGGGTCGCACAGCGACATGCCCATGCTCTCGCACGGCACCAAATTCCAGACGTTGGCGTAGGTGATGGCCATGATGGCGATCTGGGCCACCGACAGCACGGCGATGATCCAGCCCAGGTCGCGCCGCCGCTTCTTGAAGACCATGGCCGCGAGACCGACCACGCCCATCGAGAGCAGGATCGAGATCAGGCCGGTCATCACGTGGAAGCTGCGCAGTGCAACTTCCTCCTCATCGACCGTGATGAAGGGCAGCAACATCGGCCCGAACAGGGCCACGATTCCGCCGATGATCGCAAGGATGCTTCCGCCGCTCATGATTCCTCTGGTGGGCTTGGGCTTTGGCCGAAGCCGCTCGTTCTGGGGCTCGCTGGTCAGGTCTGGGATCCAAACCTGACAAGTGGGCGGGATGCTAGTTTCGCGTCGTCCCTCGCGTCAAGGGTCGAGATGGCTTCTGGCGATTCTTCTTTTCACCCCGACATCCGACCAGAACCCGCATCGGGCAAGGCCGCGATGCACCAATTCCTTCTCGTTCGACGCACGACGCCGTGAAAGGATCTGCATCATCGCGCAGAAGCCCTTACGCCGTACGGTCATTTGCGCAACAAAAGGAGTCGACAAATCTTACTGGAAGGCCCGCACCAGCGCCTGTTCCAGGTCTGCCAGCTGGTCCTGCACGTGCTCCACGCCGACGCTGAGCCGGACGAGCGAGTCGTCGATGCCGATGGCCGCCCGCCGCTCTGGTGGAATCGAGGCGTGGGTCATGATGCCGGGGTGCTCGATCAGGCTCTCGACGCCGCCCAAGCTCTCCGCCAGGGTGAAGACCCGCACCGACGAGAGAAACTTGCGCGCTTGGTCGATGCCACCGTCCAGTACCGCCGTGACCATGCCACCACCCGCGCGCATTTGGCGCTGGGCCAGGGCGTGCTGCGGATGCGAGGGCAGGCCGGGGTACACGACTTTGCGGACGCGCGGGTGCTTCTCCAGCCACTCGGCCACGGTCTGGGCGTTCTGGCAGTGGCGCTCCATGCGCAGTCCCAACGTCTTGACGCCTCGCAACGTCAGCCACGAGTCGAACGGGCCCGGGGTGCCGCCGTTCGCGTTCTGCAGGAATGCCACCCGGTCGCCCAACACCGCGTCGCTCACGATGACCGCGCCACCCACCACGTCAGAGTGGCCGCCCAAGTACTTCGTGGTCGAGTGCACGACCAGATCCGCCCCCAACGCAAGGGGTTGCTGCAGGTACGGCGTCGCGAACGTGTTGTCGACCGCCACCAGCACACCGTGTGCGTGGGCCCGCCGCGCCAGGTCGGCAATGTCGACCAGCTTGAGCATCGGGTTGGTGGGCGTCTCGATCCACAGCAGCTTGGTACGCGGCGTCACGGCGGCTTCGAAAGCCAATGGGTCGCGCAAGTCGGCATAGCTGAAGGTCAAGCCGTGGCGACGCCAGACCTTGTCGAACTGGCGGAACGTGCCGCCGTACATGTCGTCCATGGCCACGACATGGTCGCCCGCGTCGAGCATCGCCAGCACGCCATGGGTCGCCGCCAGGCCCGAAGAGAACGCCATCGCTCGCGTGCCGCCTTCCAGGGCCGCCAGGCACTCTTGCAGCGCGTCGCGGGTGGGGTTGCTGGTGCGGCTGTACTCGTGCCCCAAGTGCTCGCCCGGCGCGGGCTGCGCGAACGTCGAGGTCTGGTAGATCGGCACAACCACCGCGCCGGTGCGGGGCTCGGGGTCTTGACCTGCGTGAATGGCCAGCGTCTCGAAGCGGGCGTGCTTCCAGTCCATGCGGGGTATCCTTTGTGGCGAAGGGAGAACTAGCCGCGGCGGCTGAGGTAATCGATCAGGTCGATCTTGGTGATGATGCCCAGCACCCGGCCCGACTGGACCACGACCGCGACGTTGTCCTGGGCGAACACCTGACGCAGCTGCTCGAGATTGGCCTCAGGGTCGATGACGCCCTGCAGCGGCGTGACCAGGCCCTCGATGACGTTGTCGCGGTGGTAGGTGCCCTCGACGATGGCGTTGAGCAGATCCAGCTCGTGCACCATGCCGATGGGCTCACCCGTCGCGGACAGCACCGGCATTTGCGAGATGCCCTCGCGCTTCAGCCGCAGGATCACGTGGCCCAGGCGCTCGTCGGCCGTGGCCGTGTGCAGGATGTGGCTCTTGCCGCGCAGCAGGTCGCGCACGGATGCCGCGCCGGGCTCGGGCTCGAAGAAGCCGTTGTCCTTCATCCAGTCGTCGTTGAAGAACTTGGACAGGTAGATGGCGCCGCTGTCGGGCAGGATGACCACGATGGTGGCGTTGCGGCCGAGCTCGCGCGCCAGCCCCGCCGCGACGTGCACGGCGCCGCCGGACGAGCCGCCCGCGAAGATGCCTTCCTCGCGCGTCAGGCGCCTGGCCATGGCAAAGCACTCGCGGTCGTTGACCTGGATGACGTCGTCGATGTGATTGAATTCCAAGGCGCCGCAGACCATGTCCTCGCCGATGCCCTCGACCTTGTAGGTGTGGGGCGTGCTGGGGCGGCCGGAGTGGAACATGTCGTAGTAGATCGAGCCCTCGGGGTCGACGCCGACGGCGCGGATACGCGGGTTGCGCTCTTTGACGTACTTGGCCGTGCCCGACATCGTGCCGCCCGTCCCCAGACCCGCCACCAGCGTGGTGAAGTTGCCGCCGGTCTGCTCCCACAGCTCGGCACCGGTCGACAGGTAGTGCGCCTCGATGTTCTCCTTGTTGTGGTACTGGTTGATCATGAACGAGTTGGGCGTCTCGCGGGCGATGCGCTTGGCCGTCTCGTAGTAGCTGTCGGGGTGGTCGGCAGGCACGGCGGTTGGCGTCACCACCACGTCGGCACCGAACGCCTTGAGTCGCCGCACCTTCTCCTCGCTCATCTTGTCCGGCATCGTGAAGATGCAGCGATAGCCCTTGACCGCCGCCGCCATCGCCACGCCCACGCCGGTGTTGCCCGACGTGTTCTCGACGATCACCGAACCCGGACGCAGCTCGCCCCGACGCTCAGCCTGCTCGAGGATGTGAAGCGCCATGCGGTCTTTGACCGAGCCACCCGGGTTCATGAACTCGAGCTTGGCCAGCACGCGCGCGTCGTGGCGTCCCACCACCTTGTTCAGCTGGACGAGTGGGGTGTCGCCGATGGCGTGGAGGATGTTCTGGTAGATGCCGCGCATGGGATTTCCTGGGTCGGGAAGGGGCTTGGGCGAGGGGCTCACACCTAGTCACGGTTGTTTAGTCGGAAAAGTAGGGAACTTCAACCCGTCGGGAGTTGAACGGGGGCGCGAAAGGGGAGGCTACTCCTCGGCAGAGGGTTCCGGCGCCGGCGTTTCGCCGTTGGGCGCCTCTTGTGGGGCGTTCGGATCCTGCTCCTGGGGCTCGGTCGCTGGCGGATTCTCGTCGCCGTTGTCAGAACCCTCGCCGCGCTGCGACCGGTGCGGCTGGCGCACCCGTGCGTTGCCCTCTGCCGGGTTGGCGGGCTCGGCGCCGGATTCCTCCGATGGCGGCGGCGGCGGCGGCGTGACGGTTGGAGCCACCGGCGGCTCACCACCTGGGCTGCGCTCTGTCGGCGTCTCCGGCGGCGGCGTGGGCTCTGGCGGGGGCTCGGGGCGGACCGGCTCCGGACGCACGGCCGGCTGGTACTCGACGGGCGGCGGCACGGGGTCGTCACTGCCGCGCTGGTCCCCTGGCTCAGCAGTCGGCTCGGTGCCGGCGTCGCGGCCGTCAGCCGGCTTGTCGCCACCAACTTTGGGGCTGCCGTCGGACTTCTGACGAGTCCCCACGCTGACTTGCGGCAGGTCAGGTTTGCACTGCGGCCGCGAGAGCAGGCCCGTGCAGGTGATGCCGATGTAGCCGTTGCGCTGGAAGGGCTTGAGCTTGCCGCCCGCCATCGTCAGCAGCGAGGCCCACTTCAGGCGATCGTCCGCAGGCTTGCCCGCAGCGGCGCCCTCCTTGCCACCGGCCGGCTTGTCCGGCAGTGCGAACGCGAAGTGCAGCTTGATCGTCGCGGCCTTGAAGCCCGCCTTGCCGGGGGGAATCAGGATGTGCGAGGTCTCTTCGGTCACGAGCTCGAGCTGATCGCCCACCGACTCGAGCTGCTCGATGTGGATGACGGTGGCCTTGTCGCTGCCCCGCTGCGAGGCCAGCGTTGCGATCTGCGACTTCAGGTTCATGCGAATGCGGATCGTGACCGTGCCCATCGCGAGATCGGTCATGCGCAGGCCGCCCTCGAGCGCGAGCTCGGGTCCTCGCAGCGTCGTGTCGCCCAGCTGCAGATCCACTTGCCCGACGAGATCTTCCGGGCTGCCGCCCCAGTGCACCTTCATTCCGCCGCTGAGGGCGCCGTCGAGCTCGCCGCTGACCTTCTTGGTGGCGTCGAGGATGCGGCCGCCGGCGCCCATGTCGGCCAGCGACAGGTTCTCGATCCGCTCAATCTCGAAGTCCAGCACGTTGCCCTTGCGGACCAAGTGACCGCCCTGGATGGTGCCACCGCCTGCCTCGACGTCGAATGTGACGTCGATGGTCTTGCCGAACAGCGCGGGGAACAGGGCGACGCGGGCCGTGATCTTGTCGAAGCGCAATTCCGTGTCGGGGATGTCGCGGGGCGCCGGGCCATCCCCGGTTGGCTCGCCCTTCTTGCCGGGCAGGGTCAGGCGCAGGCCGCCGATCTCGACGCCTCCCAGACCCCACAGCGACAGCTCGTCGATCTCGAGGGGATAGCCCTGGGCCGCCGCCTGCCGCGACACATAGCTTTTCAGCTGGCGCGTGGGAAACGTCAGCGGCACGGCCAGGATGAGCACGAACAAGAAGAACAGCACGTAGCCGGTGTAACGCATGATCGCGAACACCCGCGGGTGCTGCAGGAATTGCAGCTGGGAAAGCAGTCGGTTCACTCGCCTTCCTCCAGATTGCCGAAGCGGAATTGGCCGATCTTGATGGTGGCCTGGAATTGGTCGCGCGATGTGGCGTTGCGGCTCAGGTCGAGCGCAAGGCCGAACAGCGGGTCGGAATTCGTCTCGAGCTTGGCCAGAAAGCGCATGACGGCCTCATCCGGCACGCCCATGAACACCGCGTCGATCGAGGCCAGGAACACCTCCCGGCCGCCTGTCTTCTTGGTGGTCTTGCGCTTCTGGCCCTTCTTGGCTTTCTGGGTCAGCTCGGCCAGGATCTCGCTTGCGTTCGAGAACTTGATGGTGTCGCTCAGTCGCTCAGACGTTGTGTTGCCCTCGGCGTCCACCCGCTCGAACTGAATTTGCTTGGCGATATTGAGCACCACGGCTTGCAGCGGCTCTTTCGAGGCCCGCTCCAGTTGGTCTGTCAGGGCCTTTTCCTCGGCGCGCATCCGCAGGTAGGTCGGCCCAAGCTGCACGACCTCGCGCATGGCGGTCTCGTTGCCGGCGACCTCGTCCTCCAGTGCGCCGACCTTGCGAGACACCAGCACGCCCCCAAGCACAAGCAGCACGGCCAAGACCAGCGCAGTGCCGCCGAACACGAGCTTGCGCTCGCGGTCGCTCATTCGTTCGAACATCGCGTTGAGGCGCCCCACTTTCATGCCGACCACCATCTACTCCTCACTCGGCTCGGCGGAGCCGCCCGCGGCCTTGTCGTCCGCCGTCTTCTCTTCCGCAGCCTTGTCGTCGACCTTCTTGCCGTCGGCTGCCTTCTTGGCGTCGGCGTCCTTCACGGGCTTGGCCGCTGGGCACGCGATCTCGAACTGGACCGTGAACTTGAACCAGTCGCGGTGCCGCTCAAAAGTGATGCGGTCGCTGGAAGACTTGACCTTGCCGAAGCAGCGGTGGGCGTCGATGCCCTCCTGAAGTGCCAGCAGGGCGTCCTGGGTGTCCGCGTCGCCTCGCAGGGTGGCGCTGGTGCGGTCGATCTGCACGGACTGCAATTCGATCTTGTGGCCGGTGAAGGGGGCCGGGCCCTCGGCAGGCGCCTCGCCGTCCTCTCCACCGCCCGCGTCACCTGCCGCCGCCGCACCGGGCATGGCCCCAGCGCCCGCCATCGGGTCGGGACGTGGCCGAGTCGGACGCGCCGGCAGACCGCCCGGCGGCAGTCCCGCTGGCACTCCAGGAAGACCGGTGCGTCGCTGTGTCAGCATCGCCGGGTCCGGCAGGCGTGTCGGCTCCATCGGCATCGTCCCCAGCGACACGCCGGGCATCCGCACGTCGCCAGGGCCACCCGGCGGCACGTATTCGGGCGGCTCAGTCACCTTGTCGATGATGGCCGAGATGTCCTCGAGCACCTTGAACGCCGACATGTCGGGATACAGCGCCGTCAGGTCCACCTTCGGGGTCCGACCCAGCTCGGTCCGCAGCACGGTGAAGGTCGACATCGCCTTGCCGGACAGCTTCTTCGACAGCGACTGCAGCTGCACGATCTGCTGATCCTGTTCCGTCACAAGACCGCGGTAGTCCAGACTGGTGCGGATGCCCAGCAGGCACACCGCGATCACGATGAACGCCACCAACTGCGGCATCCGCGCCCGCAACACCTTGTAGTCGCCCTCATAAGCCAGCTCGCCCTGCCGGAAGTCGACGTCGTGGTCGGTGTTGCTGTCCGCCCCCGCCAGCGCCTGAGCTAGCGCCAGTACGCCAAGGTCGCTCAGTCGCTCGGGCTTGGTCACCTGCACGTCGGCCAGGTCCTCGACGCGCACGCGGTCGACAGGAAGGCCAAGCGAGCGCTCAAGGAACTCGTGTAGCCCGACCAGCCGCGTCAGGCCACCGGTGACCAGCAGTCGCGACGGACGCGTGTGGGCGGCACGCTGCCAGGACGCAATGGTCTGCCGCAGCTCGCGCAGCAGGGGCGACAGGGCGTCGGCGGTTGCCTCGTGCAGGGTCAGCTCGTTCGGCGTCTCGGGCTCGATGCCGTGGGGCAGCAGAAAGCCGTGCGTCTGCAGGATGTCGCTGGCGCCGCCGGTCTCGAAGTGGGCGGAAAAGAGCTCCTCGACAGACTGCGCACCGACAGACAGGCTGCGGACGAACTTCGTGCGACCGCCCTCGAAGACCACGACCTGGGTCGAGGCCGTGCCGACGTCCACCAGCATCGTCGTGCCCTCGGCGGCCTGCGGCAACTCCCTGATCAAGCTCGCGTAAGCCAGAGCCTCCAGACCCAACCGTCGCGGTTCGACCCCGACGGCGCGCAGCTGGCCTAACCGCTCGATGACCCGGGCGCGTGGAGCCGCGAGCGCCAGGACCTCGGTTTGCTCTTTCTTCTCACCCAGCACGATGTGGTCGACGACCATCTCGGACACGGGCGTCGGGATGTGGTTTTCGAGCTCGAAGCCGATGGCCTCCGCAAGCGATTTCGGGTCACGGAAGGGAAACGACAGCGTGCGGTGCAGACACAACGCGCTCGGCAGGCCGACCGACACCACGTCATCGGGCCGCAGGTTGCGGGCGAGCACGCGGCGCACGGCGTCCTGCCGGTCTTCGTCCGTCGCGCCGATCGCCACCGTTTCTTCGTCGAAATGCGTCAGCACGGCCTTCCGCATCGTCTTGTCGATGACGGCGACCTTGATGGCCGTGTGGCCGATGTCGAGTCCCAGGATGCGGTGGGCCATGGTCCAGTCCTTCCCGTCTCAGTCTTCGCGCCAGTGCACGTAGCGTTGCGCGCCCGTGTCCAGCAGCGCCGTGATCCGCTTGGTCACCTTGCCGCTGGTGCCATAAGCCTGAATTCGCACGATTTTTCCGGTCACGCCGATGTCGCTCATCATTCGCCCATGGTCGATCTGCAGCACCTGCGCATAGTCGACGGGCAGCACGGTGCCGAGCTTGTCGAAGAACTGCACGAACCGCCCCGTATTCGCAAACGGCGGGCTGAACACCAGCTTCTTCAACGTGCGGCACACTTCGATGTACTGCCCGGCGACGTTGACGGGGACCAGCGGGTTTTGCTGGTAGCCGCGCGCACAGGCCAGTGCCTCGTTGTCGGGGTTCGCCAAGTTCTTGCAGATCAAGGCCTTGATGACCTCGATCGGCGCCGTGTTCACGTTCAGCTTGTCGGTCGCGTACACCGTCAGTTGGTCGCGCAGCTTGCACCATTGCGTGTCGCTCATGCCCTCGACCAGCCGCACTTCCTCCGTGGTGTCGAACGGCGCGTCCTTCGACCGATAGCC
Organism: uncultured Enterobacteriaceae bacterium; assembly: GCA_964447285.1. Lineage (GTDB taxonomy): Bacteria > Myxococcota_A > UBA9042 > UBA9042 > UBA9042 > CAJBNH01. The sequence continues at coordinate 70,199 of CAYURO010000011.1, forward strand.
CTGCTTGCGGTACGAGATCCCCTCAGCGCCGCTGCCCTCGACCAGCTTGCGCGTGCCCGGATCGATGTCCACGCGCGTTGTGTCGGCGTCGGCCCAGTCGATGATGTTCAGCGCCAACTGCGCCATGTCCTTGTCCAATTCGCCAACCTGGGTCACGCCCTCGTTGCGCTCCAGCACCTTGTACAGCGTGTCGAACACCGCCTGCTTCTGGCCCAGATCGCCCACGCGGTTGACGTTGACCCGGCCGTCTTCGTCGCTGGACGTGCAGCCACAGGTGCCGCGCTCGAGCCCCACGGCCTCGCGTCCCTCCAGGTTGACCAACTGGATGCCCATCAGCGTCATCTGGCCTTCGCAAAAGGCGTTGACGAATTCGCAGGCATACGACGCCGTGTTGATCGAGGGGCGCTTGCCTCCCATCATCGTGGCGTACTTGGCCAGGATGCTCTCGACGATGTCGGCTGACCCGATGACCAGCGCGGCCAACTCGACGGCCGCGCGGGCGTGCAGCGAGGCCTCGATCTCAGCCTCGACATAGGTGGCCGTACGGATGGCGACCCGCGATTGGTAGGTGAATTCCATCGAGAAGATCGACAGGATCGCGATCGCGGTCAGCGCGAGCAGCATGGCCACACCGCGCTGGCGGTCGGCGGGCCCCCGGCTTCCCGCGCCCAAGCTGCGGCGTCCGGCGGCGATGGCGGCGCGCAGGGCGGTCATCGGGTGCCTCCCGTCGTGCCGGTGGCTCCGGTTCCTGTGGCGGGCAGCACGCTGAAACCGGCGGGCGTGATGGGCGCGATTCCGTAGGGGCTCAGAGAGGTTTCGTACGCCTTGAGGTTGGCCGTGCTGTTGAAATCCACGGCCTCCATCAGCCGCACGCGCGCCTGAGTCTCGAACGAGAGCTCGCCATCGTCGGTCTCGAGTGTCAGCTGGATGCGAACCCGCGCCGGCAACCACAGCTCGTCAGGCCCGTGCTTTTTGTCCTGGTTCTTCATGTCGGCCAAGGCCTTGCCCAGCTCGGCGTTGCCCGTCAGTCCGGTGGCCAGCGCGGCGGCGGCGTCCTTGGCCTGCTTCTCCTGCTGCAGCCGATCGATCTCGACGCGCCAGTCCGACTGCCAGCTCTCCTTGTCCATATCCCAGTAAGCAAAGGTCAATTTCTTTACGCGGGTGGCCAGCACCTGCCGACGTCCCCCCCGCAGTGGCGTGTCGTCGATGACCACCTTCTCGCGGCGCACCAGCACGTTCTCGCCGGTCTTGGCGTCGCGCTCGACCTTGTACTCGACCACGCCCTGGTCGCTCTCGAACGCGTTGCGCACCATCGACCGGTGGCCCATGTACGAAAACGTGATCGTGTTCGCCTTGCCCACAAACAGCGTCTTGGTCGTGCGGTCTTCGCTCTGGTGCTTGCTGACGTAGGCCATGCCCAGCTCGCGCCCCATGCGTCCCAGCGCGACGCGCGCGGTGTGGTAGTCCTCTTGCACCACGCGCGTGGCCCGGATGGCGTTGATCAAAGACGAAGTCGCAGTTGCCAGGATCACGCCAAGCATCGCCATCAGCGTGGCGCCGATCATCATCTCGAACAGCGTGAATCCGTCGGAACTGCCGGAAAACAGGTGGATGTTTGGTGTGGCGGGGCGTCTCATGGCGTGCCCCCCTGCAGGTTGGCGGGCAGCTTGCTCTCGATGGCGCCCTGGATCTTCTCGGCGTTCTTCAGCTCCTGGATCGCGCGGGCTTCTTCCTCGCTGACGGCGGTCGTGAAAGTCTCGATCTCCAGCTTGCGCTGCTCACCCTCCTCGTCCTTCCACGACAGGTGCACGACGACCTTGCGGGTGCGGTCCGACGCGCGCTTGAGGATGCGCGGCAGCAGCTCGGCCACCATCAGACCCATCGACATCTGCAGCACGCCGATGTTGATGTCGCACAGGGACAGCAGGTTCAGTCCCGCGTCGCCGGACATCAGGATGGTCCCGATCAGGCCCATCATGTCGCCGCCCTTGGCCAGATCGGTCAGGTCCAGACCCGCCGACTTGGCGCTGGACGCTGCATCTCCCAGATCCGTCAGCGGTTTCTTGCCGCCGGTCTCGCCGCCTTCCAGCTTGTCCAGCGCGCCCGAGGCCGCCAGCTTCTCCTGCGCATCGGACAGCATCGTCTGCGCTTGGGTGGTCATGTCGCCGATCTCGGAATCGTCCATGTCCAGGCCGATCAGGTCGAACTTGCACTGGAAGTGCTTGGAGTACACCTTGGGCAGCTCGCAGTCGCGGTTGGTCAAGTCGTTGGAGGGAAAGCCCTCTTTGCGATACTTCTCCTCGATGTCCAGGATGGTGCCGCGCAGCAGCAGCGACGCGACGGTCGACCGGTAGATGCGCTTGGACTGGATGGCCGCTGACGAGGACGCCGACGTGATCGCCGTCAACGCAAACGCCAAAACGGCGAGCGCCAACAGCACCTCAAGCAGCGAAAAGCCCTTGTTGTAGGCCCTATCCGTCAATTCAGCTCCCTATCGTTCCTCTTCGCTGCGTCCGAAGCCGTCCGTCGGCTCCTTGCCCTTGATCAGGCGCGCCGTGCCCAGCAGCGCCTTGACCTCGACCGACATCACATCGTCCGGGTCGCCCTCTACGTAGATCAGCGCGTTCTCCGTCGTGCCGTTCGGAAAGAAGTAGACGTACGCCTGACCAGCCGTCGACAGCGTGGTCTGGTGCGACGTCATCACCCCCGAGAACCGCACGCCCTTGTCCAGCGTGTACTTCGACAGCAGCTTCGAGGGCGACGCCTGAAACGACGTCCGCTTGTCTCCTTCGGCTGCCGGCGCACCTTCGTCCGCGCCCTCACCGGGCAACAGGAACGACTCGCACGGGTCGGCCGACGTCTGCTCCTCGCCCCAGTAGCTGCCCGCGTCCAGATCGAACACAAGGCGGTGGTTCCGCCCGGAAAGCGACGTCAGGTTGTAGAGATAGCGGATTGCAATCGCGACCTTGCCCGCCTCCGCCTGCACAGACGCGCCCCGGATATTGCCCAGGCCCGCCAACACCGCCACGGTCACCACCGCCATCACCACCATGACGACCATCACCTCGATCAAGGTGAAGCCCGCCCTGGGTGTCGGCGGTTGCCGCGGCCGGCGCAACGTCACCGTTCCTCTCCGTCGTGGCAGATGTCGTCGTCGGTCCCGGTCTTGCGGTCGGGGCCGTTCGAGCACAACGAGAAGCCCTCGCCGGTGGTCGAGTACACAAGCTCCTGCTTCCACGGGTCCAGGCGGTCGGCTTCTTTGATCTTCGGCTTCAGGTCGGCCAGCGAGTCGGGAAAATCGCCTTGCGTCGCTTGGTGGTAGTTCACCTTGGCGGCGATGCTCTGGACCTGGATCTTCGCGGTCTTCTCGCGGCCCTCGCCGAACAGCTCGAACACGCCGACGGCCAGGGTCGAGCCCAGCACGCCGATGATGACGATGACGACCATGATCTCGATCAAGGTCATGCCCCGTTGGGCCTTGTCGACGACCAGAGCGACCGGACCTTGGCCTTCGTTGCTCAGACAGGTGTGCATCTTCTCTCTCCTTTTCAACCCGAGACGGACTGGCTCAGCTTCATCATCGGCAGCATGATCGCCGCGACCAACAGGCCGACGACGACGCCCATGAACACGATCATCAGCGGCTCGAGCAGCGAGGTCAGGGCGTTCACGCGGGTGTCGACCTGGTTCTCGTAGCTCTCGGCCACGTTCTTCAGCATGTTTTCAAGCTCGCCCGACCGCTCGCCGATCGCGATCATGTGTACGACCATGGGCGGGAACTCGTTGGACCGCTTCAGGGGGCCGGCGATGCTGTCACCCTCGCGGATGGCGGTGCGGGCCTCAGCCACCACCTTGGCCAGCACCCGGTTCGAGACGACGTTCTCGACGATCTCCAGCGCGGTCAGCAGCGGCACGCCCGAGCTCAGCAGCGTTCCCAGCGTGCGCGAGAACCGCGAGATCGCGACCTTGCGGATGATGTCGCCCATGATGGGCACCTTCAGCATCCAGCGGTCCCACTTGTCGGCGCCTGCGTCGGTGCGGTGCCAGCGGTGAAAGCCGTACCAACTGGCCACGACGCCCAGGATCATCAGGGGCCAGCCGACCGATACCATCCGGGACATCGCCATCATGATCCGCGTGATCAGAGGCAGTTCTGCCCCCATGTCCTCGAACATCGTCGAGATCTGCGGCACCACGAACAGCATCATGCCCATCACGATGGCGAACGCGATCAGCATCATGACCGCGGGATAGGTCATCGCGCCGATGATCTTGTTGCGCAGCTTGACGTACGACTCCGTAAAGTCGGCCAACCGCAGCAGCACGATGTCCATGTTGCCCGACGTCTCGCCGGCCCGGACCATGTTGTAGTAGGTAGAGTCGAAGACTTTCGGGTGGTTCTGCAGCGCGCGCCAGAACGCGACGCCTTCGTTCACCTCGGTGCGGACCTGCGCAAGTACCCGCTTGAGCTTCGGATTCTCGACCTGCTCGGTCAGCGCCTGCAGGGCCTCGACCAGCGGAACGCCAGCCTTCAGCAGGGTCGCCAGCTGCCGCGTCACCTCGGACACGTCGGCAGGCTTGATGGTGGTCAGGAACTCGCCCAGATCGAAGTCCCGCGACCCCGCCTTTTGCTTGACGCCTGCGCGGACCTTGTCCTTGCCGCCCTTGACTGAGGTCTCGTGGTATTCGGTCAGAAAGACGCGGTCCCGCTTCATGGCGGCCCGCAAGCCGCGCACGCTGTCGGTGTCGAGCACGCCCTTGATGGTGCGCCCGCTCGCGTCTTTGCCGATGTACTCGTAAACGGGCATTCGGTTCCAGTTGACGGCGGGGGACGAGCCCCCGCCCTACTCGCGGCAGGGGACGAACCCCCGCGCTACTCCTCGTCGTCTGCGTTCGCGATGCGCATCACTTCCTCGACGGTGGTGATGCCGGCCATGACCTTCAGGGCACCGTCGTCCCGCAGCGTCGCCATCCCGTCGGCCACTGCCGCGCGCTTGATGGTTCCCGCGTCGGACTTGGCCACGACCAGACGCTTGACCTCTTCGGTCGGCGTCAGCAGTTCGTGCAAACCGGAACGACCTGCGTACCCCGACATGCCGCACTCGGGGCAGCCCTTGGCGCGGAAGAACGTGGCCTTCTTCAGCCGTGGATCCCCTCGCTTCAGGCCAAGCTGTTCAAGCTCCAGGTCCGTCGGCAGGTGCGGCACCCGGCAGTCCTTGCACAGCACGCGAATCAGGCGCTGGGCCAGGATACCGACGATCGACGACGACAGCAGGAAGGGCTCGACGCCCATGTCGACGAGTCGCGTGTAGGTCGAGGCCGCGTCGTTGGTGTGGACGGTCGACAGCACCAAGTGACCGGTCAAGGCGGCTTGCACCGCGATCTCCGCCGTCTCGAGGTCGCGGATTTCGCCCACCAGCACCACGTCGGGGTCCTGACGCAGCGTGGCGCGCAGACCCTTGGCAAACGTGAAGTCGATCTTGGGGTTGACCTGCATCTGGCCAATGCCTTCCAGCTGATACTCGACGGGATCCTCGATGGTCAGGATGTTGATGTCGGGGTTGTTGATGGTCATCAGCGCCGAGTACAGCGTCGTCGTCTTGCCAGAGCCCGTGGGACCCGTGCAGAGCAGGATGCCGTTGGGCCGATGCACCAGCGCGTCGATGGCCTGCACCACGTCGGCGCGCATGCCCAGGGTCTTCAGATCCAGGGTCGTCGACGACTTGTCCAACAGACGCATCACGATCCGCTCGCCGTGCGCCGTCGGGATGGTCGACAAGCGCAGGTCGATGTCGCGCCCGGCCACCTTGATGCGGATGCGGCCGTCTTGCGGCAGGCGCTTCTCAGCGATGTTCAGGCCGCCCATGATCTTGACGCGGCTGGTGATCGACGGCTGGAAGCGCTTCGAGGTCCGCACGACCTCCTTCAGCACGCCGTCGCGCCGAAAGCGGATCATCACGTACTTCTCCATCGGCTCGATGTGCACGTCCGACGCCCGCTCCTTGGCCGCCTGATTCAGCACCGAGTTGACCAAGCGGATGATGGGGGCCTCGTCGCTCTCGTCGAGGATGTCTTGGGCCGCGTCTTCGAGTTCCGACGCGATGTTGGCGATGCCGTCGTCCGCCTTCTCCATGTCGTCCACGACCTGGTCCGCGCGGGCTCGGCGGTCGAAGGCGAAGTTGATGGCGGCGTTCAGGGCCTCGGTCGACACCAGAAACGGCTCGATGCGAGGCCCGCCAAACAGCACCCGCAGGTCGTCCAGCGCTCCAGTCGCCAGCGGGTTGGCCAGCGCAACGTGCAGGGCGCCGTCCACGCGGCGAATCGGCAGGATCTCCGACTCCTTGGCCCAGGTCATGGTCAGCGGCGCCACCATCGACGGGTCGATGGTCTCCTCGTCGATCTTGGCCAGCACGGTCATGCCCATCTGGTCGCCAAGCGCCTCAAGCACCTGCAGCTTGGTCACCGAGCCCTGGCCGACCAGCAGCTCTCCCAGCAGGCCGCCGCGGTCGGACTGGATGCGCAGGGCAGACTCGACCGCCTCAGCCGTGCATTGGCCGCGCGAGACGAGGATTTCGCCGATGGGGCGCGGGTCGATCATGTCACTCCTCGCCGGTCGCGGGCTTGGCGGGGGCGGGATCGCCGGCGGGTGCTGGCTTGTCGGCGGCGGGGGCCTCGGGCGCAGCTGCCTTGCTCGCCTCGCTCTTCTTGCCCTTGGCCGACTTGCTGGCCTTGGCAGAGGTCTTGGACTTCTTCGCCGGCCTACCGTCGGGCAGCTCGATCACGTCCACGCCCGAGTCGTCGCCCTTGTCCTCCTGCGCGCCACCGTCGTCGCTGGCGGGCTTGAAGGGGTCGTAGTCCAAGTCGTGGCGGTCGGGCGGACCGACCAGATCGACGTCGGAATTGTCGAAGTACGCCTTCTCGATCATCTTCCGCTCGCCGGACGCCTGGTCCACGGCCTGAAACAGGTGCTCGAGAAAGCCCTTCTTCTTCCGGTAGTCGACCTTGCCCTGGTACTCCTTGCGCTTGGTGGCCAGCTCGTCGGCAAAATCGCGGATCTGCTCCATCTTGTTCTCGTGCATGCGCTCGAGATCACTGGGATCCTTGATGATGTGCGGCACGACGATCAGCATCAGGTTCTTCTTCTCGATGCTTTTGGTCGTCTTGCGGAAGAAGGTACCGAGCAGCGGCAGGTCGCCCAGAATCGGGATCTTGGCCACGCCGTTGGACTCACGGTCGGTGATCAGGCCGCCGATGACGACGGGCTGCTGGTCGCGCACGACCACGGTGTTATTGACCTTGCGCTTCGAGGTTGTCGGCCCGAGGTTGGGGTCGATGCCTTCCACCTCGTCCAACTGCTCTTCGATCTTCAGCTTGATGAAGTCGCTCTCGTTGATCTGCGGGGTGATGCGCAGCGTCAGATCGACGTCGATGTACTGCACGGTCGAGCCCATGCCGCTCAGACCCGCAAGTCCCGCCAGACCGCCCAGGGCGCTCGAAGCCGTGCTTCCCAGGCTGCCCAGCGCGCCCAAGCCGCTCATTCCGCCCATCGTCTGCGACCGATAGGGGACCTTGCGGCCAACGGTGATCTCCGCCTCTTCGTTGTTCAGCGTCAGGATGTGCGGCGTCGACAACAGGTTGACGTCCGAGTTCTCCTGGATCGCCTGAATCAGGAAGCCGAACGCGGGGATCGACAGCGTGACGCCCGCAACCGCCGACGAGCTGGCGTTGCCCGCAGCGACCGACAGCAGCGGCCCCTGCAAGCCTGCAGCAAAGCCACCCGAGTTCAGCTGGCTCAGGTTGACGCCGCCCATGCCCAAGCCGCCCAAACCCATCAGGAACGGGACGGTGTCGCCGCCGATGTCGAACGTGGTGCCGCCAGAGCCGGCGATCTGCACGTTGCGGTTCTTCGAGGTCGAGATCTCCATGATCACCGCTTCCAGGTAGACCTGCTTGCGGCGGGCATCCAGCTGGGCGATGACCTTCTGCAAGCTGACGTAATCCTTCAGCGACGACTCGATCACCAGAGCATTCGTGGCCTTGTGCGCGGTGATCTTCACCTCACCCTCGAACAGCGCCGCCGACGTACCGGGGCCGCCCGCTGCCGGCTTGGCACCTCCCTTTGCGCCCTTGCCGCTCGACCGCGACGACGTGCCCGACGCCAGCGACTGCAACGTGGACGCGAGATCCTCTGCATCGGCGTTCTCGAGGTGGTGGATGTGGATCTGGCCCTCGCCGGGAATTGGCGTGTCCAGCTTGCGGATCAGGGCGTCGATCTTCAGGTAGTTCGAGCGCGTAGTGACGAGGATGATCTGGTTCGACCGTTCGTCGGCGATCGCCTTGGTGATCACGACCTTGCCCCCGCCGGGACCGGCCGCGCCAGGAGCTCCCGCTGCCCGAGCGCCACCGCCGGTCTCAGAGAACACCGCCGTGATCTTTTCGACCAGCTCGGCCGCATCCATGTGCTGCACCGGGCGGATCCAGATCTTCTCGCTGCCCAGGGGCACGTCGACGTCGGCCAACAGCTTGATCATGCGACGGATGTTGCTGCCGCTGTCGGTGACGATCACCGTGTTGTTCGGCGGGTACACGAACACGTCGCCGGCCTTGGACTTGAACTTGTTGAGGATCGGCTCGACTTCCTTGGCGTCCAGGTGGTCCAAATGGATCAGGCGCGTGACGATGTTGTCGTCGGCCGGTACGCCCGCCTTGGGGCCCAGCACCTCGGCGCCCGAAGCCCGCGCGTCGCCCACGTCGACGATGTGGTAGAAGTCGCCCTTCTTCACCACGGCCATTCCGTTGACGTTCAGCGACGACAGGAACGCGCGGTAGGCCTCGTACACGCTGACCGGCTGCGGCGACAGGATGGTGATCTTCCCGCCGCGCTTCTGCGTGGCGATCAGGAAGTTGCGGTTCATCCAGCACGACATCAGCTTGGTGATCGACTCGATCGGCGCTTCCTGGAAGTCGAGCGTGACCCGCGCATTCAGCGGCAGCCGCTTGCACTTCACGTCCTTCTCGAAGTTCGACTTAAAGGTGACCAGATCCTCGATCTTCTGCTCGTCGTCCGACTCGGGCGGGGGCGGCGCGGGCGCTTCGTCGTTGGCGGCAGCGCGCGAGGCTTTGCCGCCGCGGACCGGCTTGGGCACCACGGGCTCTTCGGTGCCCGGCTCCTGGTCAAGTCGGCGGCTGGTCTGCGCGGGGTCGTAGGCCGGGTCCAGCGACGACGACTTGCCGCGCTTCAGCACGCCGTCCTTGCCGGAAGTCGCCTTGATCTCGCCGCCTTCGCCCCGTTTCTTGGGCATGCGGCCGGTGCCGCCTTGGACGGGGATCGCCTTCTCGCCTTCCTCGGCTTGGGCACCCGCACTGGCGGGCATCAGCAGCGCAAGGCCGAGCAGGGCGCGCAGGCCGATGGATAAGACCGGATGCCGCAAGGCAGGCCGGAGGTCAGCGGTGCAGAGGGGCAGGGCGGGAGCACTCAAGGGGCATCTCCGGAGCAGGAAAACGCTGTTTCCTGCGGGGGACGGGGGCCACGGGGCCGCTCGCGTCAGCGAATCGTGTAGCGCAGTGTCTTGGCGACACCGCCGCGGTCGATGAGCACGGTCAGACGGGACTTGTTCTTCAGGGCTTCGTACAGGGCCAAGGCCTTGTTCGGGTTGTCGATGCGCTCGCCGTTGACGGCCATCAGCAGGTCGCCATTCTCGAAGCCGATGTTCTTGATCAGGCTATTGCCGGCCATGCCGACCATGCGCACGCCTTCCTGCTTGCCATTGCGGTAGTTGGGCACCACGCGCACTTCGGCACTGAACTTCGACAGATCTTTCAGCTTGGCGTTCAGGTTGTTGCGGTCCAGCTGCCAGGCGGTATCGGACACGCGGCGCACGCCTTCGACGTTCGGGCCGGCGGTGGGCGACGGCAGCGGCCGCTGCGGCATGGGCGAAGGTGCGACCGAAGCAGTGGGGATGCCGGCAGCGCCGCCCGGGTCCTTGCCGAACAGCGGCGCGATCGTCAGCTTGGCGCCTTCCTGCAACACAATGTAATTGCGTCGGATTGCGTACACCGTGGCTTGGCCGCCCAGCAGTTCGACGCCCACGTTCACGATCTTCTGCTCACCCTTCTCGACCTCCAGACTGGCACTGGACCACGTCTCGGGGGTGACGACCATCGTGCCCAGCAGCTTCACAGGCAGCATGGTCGGTTCGTAGGTCGGGACCAGCGGGCCGTCTTCCGTGCTTTCCGCGCCTTCCTCGGGCGGCGGCTCTTCGGGCAGCGGCTCTTCAATCAGGAAGATCGACCTGCCCGCGATGACGGCGCCCGATTCGTCCCGCAGCCGACCGTCGCGCAGTCGCTGGCTGACGCCGTCGGAGTCGCTATCCGCCGCGACCATCGGCCGCGCCTCGGTCCGGCCCAGCTTCGTCAGGTACATGCCGACAAACGAGTTCATCGACCCCGCCGTCAGCCAGGCGATGATGCCAAGCCCCAGCAGGTTGATGAGCCAGAAGTGGCGTTTCAGCAGGACTTCCATTCCGGACCGGCTCCTGTCACGTGCGCTACGGCGCTGCGACTGGCTGTGCGGTGACCTACAGCCGCGGTCGGGCCGAGAGACACCTTCGTTCCTAAAGGAGCAAAGGTCGTGCCAGTTGCCCGGACAAAAGACGTTTGTCGAATTGAGACCTTGCACAACGGGGGACGATACCTCGCGCGACGCGCTGGCACACCGACCGCCGCCATCCGCCTCTCGTCGTGCCAAATTGGCAAACCGTACACGGAATCACGACTTTGCGGCGTGCGCCGGGGCCCGCTATGCTCCGTCCGGTCTCTGGACCTCGCTTGCGGGTCCCGACCGGAGGAACCTTGCGCCGTCATGTCCCTTGCCGCAAGTCGGCGTCTGCGCTGGCCGCCATCGTGCTTGCGTGTACAGGTCTGTCCGGTTGCAGCGCGACCGCGTCCGAGTCCGCCGATGCCGCGGACCTCGCGGTCGCCGACGTTGCAGAGGACGGTGCTGCAGACGATCTGCCGCTCGACACCACCTCGACCGACGCTGTCATCCCGGACTTGCCCGACACAGGGGCCGACGCGACGCTGCCGGATGTCCCCGACGGCTGCATCCCCCAGTGCGAGGGCAAGAAGTGCGGCCCTGATGGCTGCAACGGCATCTGCGGGTACTGCAAGACCGGTCAGCTCTGCATCGACGACGGGGCGAAGTGCAGCGAGTTCTGCAAGCCCCTGTGCGACGGCAAGAAGTGCGGGGACAACGGCTGCGGAGGCGACTGCGGTGCTTGTGGCGACGGGTTGCACTGCGGACTCGACTTCCTTTGTCACGAAGACGACTGCATCAGCGACTGTGGCGCGATGAAGTGCGGGCTGGACACGTGCGGCAAGAGCTGCGGCCTGTGCGCCGAGGGCGACTGGTGCGACGCAGGCACGTGCAAACCCTCACCCTGCAAGGGTATTCCCGACAGCGGCAAGTGCGAGGGCGACGTGCTGTCGGTCTGCGTGGGGCAGGGAGCCACGGCTGAGAAGCAGGTCGTCGACTGCTCCGCAACGCCCGGAAAGATCTGCGGCTTCGACGGTCTCGGCGGCAAGTACGCCTGCATCGACAAGCCAGCTTGCACGCCGGTCTGCCAGGCGACGCGCAACGGCCAATCGGTCAAGCTCGAGTGCGGCGACAACGGCTGCGAGGGCGTCTGCGGCGTCTGCGCCAGCGGCTGGTCGTGCCCCGACGGCCAGTGCGTCCCGCAGAAGGGCGCGGCGTGCGGGCCCTTGCCACCGCAGGGTCACTGCTTGGGCGATGTCTGGATGTTCTGCAATACCGGCAAGATCGCGCTGATCGACTGCCAGGCCGATCTGGGCCAAACCTGTGGCTGGGACGGCAAAGTGGGCAAGTTCACCTGCGTGCCGTGACGGACTAGTCCTCTTCCTCGTCAGCCGTTTCGCCCCAAGCCCGGTTCATGTTCGTCAGCAGCCGTTTGTAATCAAGACCTTGGCGTTCACCAGCCGGGCCGAACATCACCTCGTCCAGCGTCAGTCCGTGGGCGGGTGCGGTCTGCCCGGCGCGGGTGCGGTCGCGGCTGGCCAGGATCGCCGCCATGTCCTCGGGGGCGAGCCGGTGGTGTCCGACGTCGACCAGCGTTCCCGCGAGGATGCGCACCATGTGCATCAGGAAGGCGTTGCCCTCGACCGTGATCGTCAGCAGCCGTTCGTCGAGAAGATCCACCTGGATACGCCGCAGGTTGCGGATCGTCGTCCTGGCCACGCACGCGATGTCGCGAAACGCGGCGTAATCGTGCACGCCTGCCAGCAGCGGTGCCGCTTGCATCATCGCCTCGAGGTCTAGGGGAGCGCGGACATGCCACGAGGTCCGGCGCCACATCGGCGACAGCGACTCGTTCCGCTGGATCCGATAGACGTACCGCTTGCCGACGGCGTCGTGGCGCACGTGGAACTCGGGCGGCATGTCTTCGACCGCTTGCACCGCCAGATCGGGCGGGAGGTGGCGGTTCAGCCCCAACTTCAGGTTGCGCGGCGGCACCTTGACGGCGGTCATCACCAAAATGGGCATGCGGCGCGCGTGGACGCCCGAGTCGGTGCGGCTGGACGACCGGGCGACGATCTTCTCGCCCATCATCCGCAGCCAGGCGCGCTCGATCTCGCCGGCGACCGTGCGCAAGGGCTCGGCCTGCCTTTGGAATCCGCAGAAGTCGGTGCCCTCGAACTCGACCCACAGCAGCACCTGCCGGCTGGGGCGAGGTGGGATGTCGCAGGGGTCGGGGGTGGGGTCAGCCATCGGCGTACGGTCGCTTGCGGCGGCACAGGGCGGGGCGGCCGCGTCGGCTAGAGGTCGAACGCAAGGCCGAACACCAGCACGTCGTCTGACAGGTCGATCGACTTGGGGTCGCCAAAGTCGTTCAGCGACAGGCGGCGCCACTCTGCGAACAGATACGAGTGGTTCACGCCCATCTCGATGTCAAAGCTGCGCGCCGCCTGGGGCTCCAGCGGGTCGAGCTGGAAGCGCAGTCCGAGCGACCCGTGCAGCCCCGCGACGCCGCCGCGACCGACCGACGTGTCGCCGGCCGCATCCGTGTACCGGCTGACGTTGCCGACGCCGTTCTCGATCCACCACATCCCGTAGGCCAGACCGAGCTTGCCGTAGGGGATCAGCGGAAAGCCGGTCTTCTTCGACACCCAGTCGAACCGGTACACCAGATCCAGCGTCAGCGGAATCACCGTCAGGGTCGTCGTGTCTTCGGTCGAGCCGCCCGCGACGGCCAAGCTCTTGCCGGTGGCATTCCACCAGCCCGCGCCGACGCCCAGGGAGAGATCCCCGAAGGCGTGGAAGAGGTTCCAGTCGATGCTCGCGCCCCACTCCCAGTCCGACCCGCCCAGCACATCGGCGTACGGCGTCGCGCCGGTGGTCGTCTCGAACTCGCGGTCGATGCCGGGCTGGTACGACCCGAATCGCAGGTCCAGGCTGGACGTCTGGGGCGATTCGGCGTGCGCCACGGCCGCTGCCGACATGATCAAAGTGCCGACGACGCTCAGGGTCAGGACGCCCCGCGTCAGGCGGCCAACCTGCAGCTTCCGGCGCGTCGCAAGGACGACGAGCGGCAGGAACAGTAGTAGCCACGCCAAGTTGCCGGCACCCGTCCGGCCGGAGCTGCAGCCGTAGTACCCGCCCGCCTCGGTGCCGCCGTTGGCCTTGTAGTACTGCCACAGGTCCTGGACCTCCAGTGGAGCGCCGGACATGACGACCGAGCCGTCGCTCTCGTTGTCGTTCGCGTCGATCGCCGACACCGACACGTAGTACGTGGTGCCGTTGACCAGGCCCGTGATCTGGTAGCTGGTGGCCGTCAGTACGCTCGACTTGTTCTCGGCAGTCCACGCCGTCGCGGCGGTCAGCGGCTGCTTGGACCAGTAGACGCGTGAGGAAAGCGTCGTCGCGGTGTCCACATGCTCCCAGGTCGCCTTGAGGTTCTCACTGCCCGAGGACAACCCGGTCATGGTTGGGGCCTTCGGCGCTTCGAGGTCGACGTCGATGTTCAGCGCGACGCCGGTGACGGTGGTGGTGCTGGTCCCCGTCGTGAGGTCCTTGACGATGAAGTAGATCTTGGCCCCGGTGGTGGCGTCGACGTTGCACGCCGTGTCGCCCAGCACCTCTCGCAGGTCGATGTCGACCGTCTGGCCCGAGGCCGTCAGCGGGTTGTCGAAGTCATGGTCGCTGGTGACCACCTTGCACGCCGAGTCGCTGGCCGACTCGGTCATGTCGTTCTCGTCGCAACTGCGGCCCGGCGGAGCGATCTTCACGCCGTACTGCGGCGTCAACTGCAGCACGTTCTTGTCCAGCCACGACCACGTGATGCGGATCTTGGGCGAGGCGTGGGCGCGAATCGTCTCGCAGTCGGCGATGTTGATCACGTGGGCGACCTTGCCGAGTCCCACCTGGTTCGACGTCAGCCCCAACCGGTCGTTCGGCGTAAAGCCGCTGCCGGGCACGCCGACGATCGAGTCGATCTGGATGGTCACGGCCTGAGCCGGCGCCGCCGCGAACACCGCCGCCGCCGCAAGGCCGCACACGACCGCCGTCCGGATCTGCTTGCTTGCCATCATCACCGCGTCCTCCGACCGTCCGCCACGACCTCGACCTTGGGTCGCCGCAGGACCAACGCCCTTGTTCTGCACGGCCCGTGCCAAAGGCACCACACGCCAACCTCGCGACAGCTTGCGGGTATTCCCGACTGCCCGGCAATTCCGCGTGCCTTTCGGTCACGCCTGACGGCCCGAACAGAGGCTCAACCTTGCCAATTTGGCAGAGCCCTGATCCGCCGCCCGCCGACTAGGCCTTGGCCGTTCGCCCGGCGCCGCGCACCAGGCCTCGCTCGACCGCCAGCAGCGCGATCTGCACCGCGTTGGTCGCCGCACCCTTGCGCAGGTTGTCGGCCACCACCCAAAACGCCAGTGCATTCAGGTCGTTGGGGTCCTGCCGAATGCGCCCCACGAACACATCGTCCTTCTCGGCAGCGTCAATCGGCATCGGGTACTGCCGCTGCTTGGGGTCGTCCACGACCTTCACGCCGGGCGCCTTGGCCAGCAGGTCGCGCGCCTGGGCGGGCGTCAGGGGCCGGTCGAACTCCGCCAGCACCGACTCGCTGTGGCCACCGAACACGGGCACGCGCACGGCGGTCGGGGTCACGCGCAATTCTGGCAACCCCATGATCTTGCGGGACTCGTAGACCAGCTTCATCTCTTCGTCGGTATACCCTTGGGCATCGAAGGTGCCGATGTGCGGAATCACGTTGAAGGCGATGCGGGCGTTGTGGACCTTGACCTCGAACGGCTTTTGGTTGAACAGCGCGATCGTCTGTGCGCTCAGCTCGTCCATGCCCTTCTGGCCGGCCCCGGACACACTCTGATAGGTCGAGACGACCACCCGACGCAGCCCGGCCGCCTGGTGCAGCGGCTGCAGCGCCATCACCAACTGCACGGTCGAGCAGTTCGGGTTGGCCACGATGCCGTCGTGCCACAGCAGGTCGTCCGGATTCACCTCGGGGACAACCAGCGGCACCGTGTCGAACATGCGAAACGCGTTGGAGTTATCGACGCAGAAGCAGCCCCGCCGCGCCGCCTCGGGCAGCAGCTCGCGGGAGACGGTTCCGCCGGCCGAGGCCAGCACGATGTCGACGCCGTCGAAGGCTTCCGGCGTGGCGACGCGCACTTTCAGCGGCCGCTTGCCCCACAGCACCTCTTCACCCTCCGAGCGGGTCGAGGCGAGCGCGATGACCTCGGACGCCGGAAAGCGTCGCTCGTCCAGCACCGCGAGCATTTCGCGACCCACGGCGCCCGTCGCGCCCAGGACGGCGACCTTGTACTGCTTGATTGTCATGGGTTCTCCGGTCTAGGCGGCCTCGCCCGGCGGCGGGACGCTAGGCGGCGGCGGAATGAATGAAGCCGCTCGCTGCTGCGGGCCCGTGCGGATCCGGATGATGAGGCTCGTGATGTTGTCGTGGCCGCCCATTTCCTTGGCGCGCCGCGTCAGCTCTTCGCACGCATCAGCCGCCGTAGGAGCAAGCTGCAGGATGCGGCCGATCTCTCGGTCTCGCACCAAATCGGTCAAGCCATCGGTGCACAACAGGATCTGGTCGCCAGGTCGCACGGTGGTCGAGGTGATGTCGACCTCCACCGCGTCTTGCAGCCCGAGAGCGCGCACGATGACATTCTTGTAGGGAAAGTCCTCAATCTCATGCGGTTGCAGCAAATTCAGGCGGATGTACTCGTTCAGCAGCGAGTGGTCCTCGGTCAGCTGCAGCAGCTCGCCGTCCCGCATCCGATACACGCGGCTGTCGCCCACATTGGCGACGTAAATCCGCGCCCCCGAGAACGCAACGGCGACGACGGTTGTGCCCATGTCGCGCAGCTGCACGTGCTCTTGGGCCAGCCGAAAGACCGAGAGGTTGGCGCTCTCGACGGCCTTGCGCAGGCGCAGCGAGTGGAAGCTGGGGTTGCTCTTGGCGCCCTTGGTGCGTTCGGCAGCCGCCCGCACGCGCTGCGTGATCTCCGGCGACTCGTAAAACGAGCGGATCGCCTCGATCGTGAACGCCGACGCGACCTCGCCGCACGCATGGCCACCCATGCCGTCGGCAACGACGTACAGATCGGCATCTTCGAGCAAGAGCAGGGCGTCTTCGTTGCCGTCGCGCACAAGCCCGACGTCGGTCAGGCCGTGGGTTTCACGCCAAAACGTTTTGCGCTTCGAAGGCTTGCGGGATTTCGGAGCCGCGTTGGCGGCAGGGTCGGGCATAGGGCATCACGCCGGGGTCAGGGCCAAACGGTCGCTTGAGAACGGGTCACGTTCCAGTTCCCACTTCGCACCGTCCCGAATGGGAGCGGCACATCAAGCGACACGGTGGTCGAACGTACCGTGGCACGGGAACACTGTCAAACTCGCGTGCTACGGGTGAATACGATCCATCAGGCGCGCGAACGGAATCGTTTCGCGGACATGCGGTAGCCCACAGACCCACGCGACGGTTCGCTCGACACCAAGGCCGAAGCCGGAATGCGGAACCGACCCGTACTTGCGCAGGTCCAGGTACCAATCGAACGCCTCCATCGGCAGTCCGTGCCTGTGGATCGCCGCCACCAGCGTGTCGTAGTCGTCCTCGCGCTGCCCGCCGCCGATGATCTCGCCGTAACCCTCAGGTGCCAGCATGTCGACCGACAGGGTGCGATCCGGGTCGTCCGGACGACGCTTCATGTAGAACGCCTTGACCTCGGCCGGGTAACCGTAAACCAAGGTTGGGCAGTCGTTTTCGCGCGACAGAATCGTCTCGTCGTCGCCACCCAGATCATCGCCGTCGGGAATGTCGCTGCCCAGCTCGTGCAGGCGCCGGATGGCGTCCTTGTAGTCGATGCGCGGAAACGGCTTGTGCACGGCCGCCAGGGCCTCGCGCCGGGGCTTCAGCTGGCGATCCTGCTCGGCCTCGCTGCGGATGCTGTCGATCAGGTCCAACTCGGCGCCGCAGTCGGCCAGCACGTCGCGACAGATGGCGCAGATCAGGTCCTCGGCCAGCTCCATCGTGCCGTCCAGGTCCATGAAGGCGGCCTCGGGCTCGACCATCCAGAACTCGGTCAAGTGTCTGCGGGTCTTGGACTTCTCGGCGCGGAACGTGGGGCCGAACGTGTAGACCTTGCCAAACGCCATCGCGTCGGCCTCGTTGTACAACTGCCCACTTTGGCTGAGGTAGGCCTTGGTGCCGTGGTAGTCGGTCTCGAACAGCGTCGAGGTTCCCTCGCAGGCGGCGGGGGTGAAGATCGGCGTGTCGACCAGCAGGAAGCCACGGCCATCGAAGAAGTCGCGGATCGTCTTGATGATCCGCGCGCGCACCTTGAGGATGGCGCCTTGCCGCCGAGACCGCAGCCACAAGTGCCTGTGGTCCATCAGGAAAGCGACGCCGTGCTCCTTGGGCGAGATCGGATAGTCAGGCGCAGCATCGGCGACCACGACCATGCCGTCGCACGCGAGCTCGAAGCCCAGCGGCGACCGCTCGTCACGTCGGACGGTACCGCTGACAATCAGGCTGGTCTCTTGCGTCAGGTGGTCGGCGCGCTGGAAGGTGGCCTCGTCGACGTCGCCCTTGAACATCACCGCCTGGATGATGCCGGAGCCGTCGCGCACCTGCAGAAAGTGAAGCTTGCCCTTGGAACGCCGACCGTAGAGCCAGCCGCGGATCTGCACCCGCTGTCCATCGAACGGGGCGATCTCAGCGACGCGGGCCACGGGCAGGTCGGGAAGCGCCATGGGAAGGGTGGGGCTAAGCGACATGATCGCACCTGCATTCAAAGAGTTTGGGGGAAGCCAGAAGCAACACCGCCCGGCGCACGCCCGTCCCTAGGGGGGCATGCGTCGGGCGGTGCTGAGGCTCTCTGGTGTCACGGTCACCCTTCGGCTCGTCCGGTCTTGGCCGGAAGCGGGGGCGGGCGTGGCACGTAGGAACGGGTCGTCGGGGCCCACGGCTCTCGCTGCGGAGCACCCTGCACCGGGAGGGGCCTACTTGCCCTTGTCGACGCGGTTCTTCAGCTCGAGGCCGACCTTGAAGAAGGGCATGCGCTTCGGGCCGACGTTGACGGCGTTGCCCGTCTTGGGGTTGCGGCCCGTGTACGACGGGTACTTGCGGACGGTGAAGTTGCCGAAGTTGCGGATCTCGATGCGCTCGCCGCGCTTCATTGCCTCGACCATCAGGTCGAAGATCGAGTTGACAACGACGCTGGCCTTGTCCTTGGTCAGGGTGGCCTTCTGGGCGACGCTTTCGATCAGATCGGACTTGGTCATGATGTAGGTCCTCTTTGCGATAGTGTGTTGATCCGAAGGGTGTCCGGTGCTCAGTCCTCAGTTGGAGAGCATGGCGGCTGAGTACACCGTCCCCGCCCGGCCGGTCAAGAGCCAACCCGCAGTGTCTGCGCAAAAACATACGCTTTCGCCGCGGGGCCGCTGCCCAGACGACCCTTTTTGCCCACAGTGACGCGACTTTTTTGCAGACCAGCGGATCTCAACGCCGACGCATAGTTAGCCCCATTCGGCCCTCAGAGCGTGATCCACATCGGCTCGAAGCGCGTCCGCAAGGGGGCGCCGCGGGCGCGAACGGGCGCGGCAACGGCGGTTCCCGTCAACGCTAGCGCAAGAAGTGGTGAAGGATCATGGAACTGGCAGAAGGCCTACTTGCCGCACACGCCGCCCAGCATCGCAGCAAGGGCGCTCTTGTACTTGGCGGTGACCTTGCCGGTCTGGCTGCCCTTCCAGATGCCGTCTTTCTGAACTGCCGTGGCATCCGCCACCGCTCCGGAGACGTCGACGAGCTCGCCAGACGGCCACAGGATCTTCTTGACCCACCACATATCGCACTCGACGAGCGGCCGGTCGTAGATCGCCGTCAGCGTGCCGTGGATCCAGATCTTCACGGTAGCGAAGGACTTGCCGAAGCCGTAGGAGTCCCAGTAGTGCACGCCGACCGTGTAGGTCACGTCGTTCTCCGGCGCCTTGAGGTTCAGGTTTTCGGGACCCCACCCATCGGTATCGTCGAGGTCGAGCCCCGGGTTGTCGTCGATGCCTGCGCTCGATGAACCCCAATTGGGTGCCGGGTTGTACCAGTAGGCGTCGAACAGACCGTGGAACCAGGGGTCGGCCTTGCCATCGGCATCGACGTCATACTGGCAAGAACACTTCACCATCTGGCCCTTGTCGTTCTTGCACATCTCAGGCGGTTCCTGACAGATCTTGCCCACTTCGGCGGTCTGGTGCGTGAAGTGCAGGTCAAGGTCCGCCCCTTGTCCCGGACCCGTGTCGGTCTTGTCGGGGTCGTCGGGCGTGTCCCACAGCAACTCAACGTGGATCGCCTGGTCGGGGATCACCAGCACCGTGTAGTACGCGGGCTGGCACGACTCCAGCCCCGTGTTGTCGGTGACGGTCAGCTTGAACTCGTACTCGCCGGCGACGTTGACGGGGAAGGAGGTCACGCCCAGCGACTCGGTCTTCACGCCGAACTTGGGGTCTGCGACCGTGGCGTTGGGGTAGAAGGTCAGCCCCTCAGCGCCCGCCGGCGACTTCAGGACCTCCCACTTCCAACCCGTCACCTGCTTGCCCGGCATGGCGAAGCTGAGGCCTCCGCGCAGCTGCAGCTCCTGCTGCGGAACGATCTGCTCGCCCTCGTCGGTCTGGATCACCGCCGTGGGGCAGCTGGACGCCGACCCCCAGCACTCGAGCGCCAGCACCTTGTCCGGCTGGATGGTGTTGTCGGCAAACTTCAGGTTCGCCAGGAACGGCTTGGCCTTGCCATCTGCGCCCTTGTTCTCGCTGCTGGGCTCGCAGGCCACCTGCACGGTCACCGGCTTGTTGACGGCCACCAGGAGGGGGTTGGCTGGGCTGACGGGCTTGCCCTTCAGCG
This sequence comes from uncultured Enterobacteriaceae bacterium, assembly GCA_964447285.1. Classification (GTDB taxonomy): domain Bacteria; phylum Myxococcota_A; class UBA9042; order UBA9042; family UBA9042; genus CAJBNH01. The sequence goes on from CAYURO010000011.1 coordinate 90,631, forward strand.
CCTCAATGCCGCTGGTGTCGGCGCCGAACACGCCGGCCGCGTCCTCCACGACGTCCAGCCCCGAGACTTCGACGTCACCCGAGCCGCAATTCGACAACTCGACCGTGCGTTTGGACAGCTCGCCAATGGTGACGAACCCAAAATTCACCTTGTTCGAAGGCTTGACCAGCAGGCAGGGCACGCTCTGGTTGGCGAAGAGGTTGACGGTCTTGGCGTTGCACTCCTCGATGTTCACCACGCCGTTGACGGGCTTGCACGTGCCGCCGCTGTTCGAGTGGACGGTCACCGTCGAGCTGTGTTTCTGCGCGTCCAACCCCGAGAACTTCACCAGGATCTTCTGCGAGTTCTTGGGCTTGACGACGATCGGCGGCTTGAACTCGTAGCTGGCGCCCCCGGGAAAGGTCTTGTCGTCGATCGTCATCGAGAACGGCTTGGCGTCGTTCAGCGTGAAGTCGATCTGGTGCACCAACAGGTCAGCATCGCCCGCGTTGAGGATCGTCACCGGGAGCGTGTACTCCTCGCTCAGCTTGACGGTGCCGAAGTCGACTACCGGGGGGGTGACGTTGATCAACGAGACGGCCGTTTTGGTCAAGAGCCGGATGCGGAACGACTTGCCCTCCCAGCTCACGTCGCCCTTGGGCGTCAGCGTCAGCTTGGCAAGGCGCGGCGTATCGTCGGCCTGCTTGCGAAACCGGATGACGACGCGGGCAGAGTTTACCGGGCTGCTCGTCGCGCAGTCGGGGTCGAAGCCTGGCGGCACGATCGAACCGAAGTCATGTCCGGCACACGGCTTCATCACTCCGTCGACCGACACCAGACACTCAAACACCGGTGTCTTCGGGTCGGACACTCCGTCGGGCGCGGTGTAGGCCAGCGCGGTGGACTCCAGCTTGAGTTCCTGAGCAGTCGAACCGGCGCCGTTGACAATGACGAACTCGGTGTCGACCGTTTGGCCTGCAGACAGCGGACCCGAGTCGATGCTCACGACCTCGTTGTCAACGACAGCTTGATCGCCGCGGCGAACCTGGAAGTCAGCGCTGTTGTCGGTGCCCAGCGGCCCCTTCTGCGCGGCGCACTTGTCGGGCAGCGTCGAGGTCGAGTCCGTTCCCGACCCGCCTGAGCAGCCCCAAGCCGCGAGCGACCCGAGCAGCCAGACGGCGGCAAGCGTTGTGGCGTGCGTGTTCATCCCCGCCCTCCTGATGTCCGAGAGCGGTCCGTCCGTCTGTGGTGCGGGAAGGATGGCCGGCCGCTCGAAAAGATGGCTACTTGCCGCACTTGGCCGAAGTGGTGGTCGTGGACGCGGTGAAGCTCTTGTTTTCATAGCACTTTGTGATGCACCAATCGCCCGCGGGCTTCCACATCTTGCCGCCCTTGGGGTTGGTCGCATCCTGCTGTCCGATGCACGCGTCGCCCGACTGCTTGCAGACGGTGAACGGGGGCTGGTCTACGCCCGTCAGCTGGTTGGGCCAGTGGATCTTGGCCACGTACCACATGTCCAGCGGGTCCATCTCGACCTTGTCGATGTTCAGCGCGAGGACGCCCTGCAGGTAGATCCGCACCGACGCGAGCGACGTGCCGTAGCCGTGGTCATGCCAGTAGTGGATGCCGACCGAGTACGCGATCGGGTTGCCCGCGTCGCCTTCGGGGTTCTCGAGATTCAGGTTCTCGGGGCCGGCGCCGTCGGTGTCGTCGAGGTCCAGGCTGGGGTCGTCGTTCGCCCCGGCCAGGGCTGCGCCCCAGTTCGGGTTCGGGTTGAACCAGAACGTGTCAAAAGGATTCGAGAACCACGGGTCAGGCGTGCCATCGCAGTCAAGGTCGGGACCAGAGCCGAGCGGGTGCGCGAAGTGCAAGTCCATGTCGGCGCCCGCATTGACGCCCGCATCGGTCTGGTCGGCGTCGGCCGGCGTGTCCCACAGCAGCTCGACGTGGATCGCATTGTTCGGCACGACCAGCACGGTCACGCACGCCGGGGTGCACGACTTGGTGTTGTTCTGGTCCCACACGTCCAGACAGAACTCGTACTCGCCAGCGGCGTCCGGGGTAAACGTCGGGTTGACGTAGCTGGAGTTGGGGCCGAACGCCTTGCCCGAGCCCGCGGGCTGCTTGGCGGTCCACTGGTACTTCTTGATGGTGCCACCGCCCGGCGCGACCGACTGCTCGCCCTTGAGGTGCAGGATGGTCTGCGGCACGACCTCTTCGCCCTCAAGCACCGAGACCTTGGCCTTCGGGCACGTGGTCTTCACGCCGTAGCCCTCGACGGTCAGGGTCTTGGTCGCAAACGCGTTCGACGTGACCTCGACCATGTCGGTGTCCGGCGGCGTGGGGTTGCCGTCGGCGTCGACCGGCGTGATGTCCTTGGGGTCGTAGCGCACGGTCACGATCGCGTCACCCTGCTGCGTCAGGATCAACGGCTTCTGCACGGTCGGTCCGCTGCCGGCCAGGTCGGCGAACTCCTTGGTCGTCTCGGTGAAGTCGAGCGAGTACTCGTCCGACGTGCCCTTTCCGGTCAGCTTGATCGAGTAGATCTTGAGGTCCTCGCTGCCGCAGCTCTTCACGACGAACTCGCGGCTGTCGCTGATGCCGAACAGCACGCCGCCGAAGTTCATCTTCGGGAACGGCTCGAGCTTGACGCAGGGCACCTTGGCGTTGGCGATCAGGTTGACGGCGATGTAGCGGTCCGAGTTGGCGTCGGCCGGGTCCAGCTTCGGCGCCGACGGATCGTTGACGATGATGCGGATCACGCCCTGCTTGGCGATGTCGTCGATCGGCGTGAACTTGACGCGGAACTCGCGGTTGCCGCCGGCGGCGATGACGAAGGGCGAAAGGAACTTGGGCTCTTCGGCGGCGGGGTCGAACGAGATGTCCTCGCCGGGCTTGACGATGACCTTGGCGCTGTCGTCCGCGTTCGGAACCTCGAGCTCGAACGCGGTGCCGCCTTCGAACTCCACCCGGCCGATGATGAGATCGGCGTCGCCGGTGTTGAACAACTTGAAAGAGGACCACTTCTTGTCGTCAGGCGCAGAGGCCTCGACGTAGGGCCACTGAACGTCGGTAGGCGAAGCCGAGGCCTTCGGTGCGCCCTGCTTGGTCTTGAAGCGGATTCGGAAGTCGGTCAGCAGCTCGCGGTCGCCCAACATCTTGATGCGGATGGTCGCGCTGCGGTCGACGCTGTCCAGGCGGGTGTAACGCACGGTGAAGGACTGGCTGCTGACCCGGCCGGCGCTCTCGTTCACGTGGGCGGCGGGCACCATCTTCTTCCACTTGCCCTTCATGTCGCTGCACTTCACCGGCGCGGGGTTTTCGCCCTCCAGAGAACCGGCTTCGTAGCACTCGAAGGCCCGAAGCTCCGGGCTCTCCTCAGGCGAGCTCATGTTGTACTCGAGGGCCAGCGTCGAGATCTGCAACTCAGCGGCGGCAAGCGCTGTGCCGGCATTCGAGATCACGAACTTGTAGTCGCGGTACTCGTTGATCGGAATGCTGCCGACGTCGACCGGGAACTCGTCGGCGTTCGACACGACGGCGTTGGTCTGGGCGACGCGGACCTCAGCGGTGGCCGTGCAGTCGAGTTGGCTGCCGACGATGATGCACGTATAGGTGCCGCTGGGTGTCGTCTGCGAGACGTCTCCCTGATTCTCCGAACTGCAGGACAGCAGCGCAGCGGACAGGGCCAGCCACGAAAGGGCGTGCAGGCTCGAACGGGACATGATGGCCACTCCTTCAGACGCGATTTCAGTCACCCGGCACACCTAGAACTAGGCGCACGGGGAATGAAGCACTGTAGATTCCCCAGTGCCCTCCGTCAACAACCGCGGCACCTCCGCTAGACGGCAAGTGCGTCGCTCAAGGCCGTACTGCTTCCACTACCCTTGACTTGGCACACGTATAGCGGAAACATCTTCCCCTCGCTGTTCAGGCCATCCGGTCGGCAGCGGCGATGTCGAGGGCCTTGCCGATCACGGTTTGCCCCTCCTGAGGCTCTTCCCGCGTCAGGCTCCACGGTCTGGCGCCTCCCCCGTTCGTCCTGCCTCATCTGCCAGGAGTTCCATGGTGAATCCGCGCAAACTGTTGTGGTTGCCCTCGGCTTTGCTGGTGGGCGCCTTGGGGCCAGCCTGGATGATCGCCGGTGGACTCGTCTCGTGCGACTCGACCGCGAAGTTCTATCTGCCGGATCGGCAGTTCCAGGACCTTCAGGTGATCTCGGCCTTCCCGGCCCGCATCGACAACGATCGCGTCGTGCGCGTCTGCGGCGTGCCCCTCGATGGCGAGGACGCGCTCGAGCCCAACGGCGTCGAGATCATGGTCAACCTGATGTCGACCGAGATCCGATCAAAGAAGTCGTGCGCGTACGACAGCGACCTCTCCGTCAAGGAAGGGGAGATGATTGACCTGACGCGGGTGACGACCAACGCGCAGGAACCGACGGTGGCCGCCAGCAACTTCCGGCTGACGCTCGACTGTCCGCCGCAGGCTCACGTACCGGGTGGCGGACAGGCCTGCGAGAACGCGGAATCGATGACGGCGGTAGCCGTTCGCTATGCTGAGGTGACCAAGCGCTGCGATGAGGGCGACGTCAACACCCGCCTCAACGTGGCCGTCGTGGTCGACGACAGCGGGTCGACCTCAGGTCTGGTCGATCGCAACGAGCCGTACTACGAGGAGCCCGACTTCGACATCAGCTACCCGGACCCGATTAGCAAGACTCAGGAGTCGGACCCCTACGATATTCGGCTGATGGCGGCCAGCGAGTTCATCGACAGTCTGACGCTCGGTCACGACCGCACGATCGCGTACTCGTTCGGCGAAAAGAACAACATCGACGTGGCCTGCTCGAACGGCGCGACCTGCACCGGCGGCAACAGGAACGGCCTGACCTGCTTGTTCCCGCAAGACTGCCCTGGTGGCGACTGCGACGCGGACGCAAGCGGCGACTCGAATGTGTTCACGACGTTGCCCATCTCCGGCCCCGGGTCGAGAGAGGCCAAGTGCTTCGGCGCTCAGAGCACCAATCGCAAGTACATCGAGCTCGGGCTGGCCTTCATGAAGAACAACGGCGGCGGTCGCGCCCCGCTGTGGCAGGCGATGTACAAGGCCTACTCCTTCTTCCAGACCTCGCCCAGCGAGGGCGGTGGCAAGGCATCGGGTCCCTACGGCGCTCGCGCGATCGTCGTGCTGACGGACGGTCCGGACACCTGCACTTACTCGGACGACTTCAACTACGTCGATCTCACGCCAACTGGCGGCGGCTTGCCGATGTGTCGTACCAAGTGCACCGAGTCCGAGTACGACTTCCTCAAGCTGCGCAACCTGATGTGGTCGGGCGACAACAACGGCGACGGTCAGGCGGAGTACGACCGGCCCCGCAACCAGTGTGCCGACGGCGACAGGCGCGGCGAAGGCTGCAGCAACGACGTACAGTGCCCCGGCAGCTACTGTACGCTGGTGTGGCCGGTGCAGGTGCACATCGTGCAATTTCAATCGCCCGCGCACCTCAAGGCCGATGCCCGCCTGCAGGAGATCGCCTGCCGCACCGGCGGCAGCTACCAGTTCCTGAATACGGAGCAGTTCAACAAGGAAAAGGCCGACGAGTACGCACCGATGAAGCTCGCGATGGCGCGGGTCCGCAACGCGCTGAGTGGCTCGTGGCGCCCGGCGTTCAAGCTCTCGGCCTTGGCTGAGCAGCTGCCCCCTGGCCAGATGACGGCCCTTCAGGGTTCGGTCAAGCTCGAGAGCGGCGGCTTCACGAGCCTGAAGAATGTCTACTCGAGCGAGACCGGCAACTGGCGATTCGGCAAGTCGGGTTCGGCGGACCAGCGCCTGCTTCTGCGGCGTGCCTGCAAGAACTCGGAGGACTGCGGCGGTTCGGAAGCCTGCGGCACCAACCACTGCAACGAAGCCGGCCTGTGCGAAGCCATGGCGGCGCCGGACAACATGCCGTGTGGCGATCCTGCGGACGAGGCGAACTTCGTCTCCAAGCGATGCTGCAACGGAACTTGCCAGCAGGGCATCTGCGCCACCGTATGCAAGAAGTAGGATAGCTGCGGCGGACCCGATCGGTCCCGCAGTGGAGGAACGCATGACCTGGAACCGCATCGCCGCGGCACTCGCCCTCGCAGCCGGCCTTCTGGCCAGCCTGCCCGTGGCTGCCGAGGATTTGGCGCCGATCGACGCCGAGCTCGACAAGTACTGGAACGTCGAGCAGGCCGTCCCCGCGCTGAAGAACCCGCTGTACGAGCGCGCAGGCGGCCTCGAGTTCTCCGTGCACGGGGGCATCGTGCCGAACGACTCGTTCTACGTGCCCAAGCCGGTGGGCGCCCGGTTGGCGTACTTCTTCACCGACACCCTCTCGGCTGAGGTAGGCGGGTCGTACTTGCTGAGTTCGCTCAGCGATCTCGAGGCCTTCCTTGAGTGCGCAACCGTAAGCAACGGCAGGTGTGCCGACCTGACCGTCCGCAAGCCGCCGAAGATGACCATGCTGACGTCTTTGGACATCGCCTACACGCCGTTCCACGGCAAGGTCGGCATCTTCACGTCCAAGCTCTCCAGCTTCGACATGGGGTTGTCCTTGGGCGGCGGCCTGATCGGCGTCGATATCGACGAGGGCAACGACGGCGTGCCCGACATCCAGTCGACCTTCAAGCCCGCGGGACACTGGGGCGCCAACTTCCGCTTTTTCGTCACGCGCTGGCTCAACGTCCGCGCCGACTACAAGCAGTTCATCTACTGGCCGGTGGAAGGCTCGCCCTTCCTCGCCCCCGTCGAGTTCACCCTCGGCTTGGCCTTCCTGACGAAGTGATGAGGTCCTCGATGCGAGCGATGAACAAGACGGTCCTCCTCGGGATGCTGGCGCTGGCCGCACTCGTGCTGGTCCCGGCGCTGGCGAGTGCGGAGCCCAAGCGTCCCACCCCTCCGCCTGCCCCGGCCGCCCAGCCCGCCCCCGCGCCTGCTCCGGCGGCCGAGGCGGCACCAGCCCCCGCACCGGCTGCGGCTCCGGCACCTGCTCCCGTCCCGGCACCGGCGGCGGAACCGGCGGCTCCGGCGGCCACGCCTGAGGCTGCGCCCGCCGCCGCCGCTCCCGCCCCGGCAGCCGAAGAACCCGCCCCTGAGGCTGAACCCAAGCCGTCGATGATCGAAGACGCCTATGGCTTCTCGGACGACGTCGCTCCCATCGGCAGCCGACTGGAGTGGGCGGCCCGTCGCGACCTTCGCGTGATTCAGAAGCGCAGCGTGTTGAAGGAAGGTCGGCATGGTTTCACGCTGTTCGGCGGCGTGGTCCCCAACGACGACTTCTTCACCTACATCACGGGCGGTTTGGGCTACAACTACTACTTCTCTGAGGACCTCGCGCTCTCGATCCACGGCGCGTACACCTACGACCAGAAGACCTCGCTCGAGTCCAGCCTGTCCAAGCCGCGCGAGACCAACGAAGGCCCCGGTCTGGAAGTGCGCTTGCCGCAGGTGCTGCAGTCCTACGCGTCGGCCGGCATCGACTGGAACTTGCTGCACGGCAAGGTCGGCTTCTTCACGACGAATTTGCTCGAGTTCGACATGGCGTTGTCGTTCGGCGCGGGAGCGGTGTTGACGACGATCACGCCCAAGGGCGCGGACCCCTTCCCTCAGTTTGACCCCGCGGGCAACGTGGGCGCCGGCCTGCAGTTTTACCTGACGAACTCGTTTGCGCTCCGGCTCGACTACCACCAGTTCTTCTACCCGGCCCTTCGTGGACAGCCGGGTGGCGGCGGCGTGTCGTACCCGATCGCTGCAACAGTGGCCCTGACCTATTTCACCGCGGGGCTCCAGTAGCACCAAACGACCGCACGACCCCGACGGGCCCAAGACCGATGGCCCACGCGGAGGCAAGACCGTGACCAAGTTGAAGCTCACCGACCGGACCCTTCACCGCATCGCCCGACTGTCCCTGGTCGGGATGATTGCGGTCGTGTCCTTTGGAACGGCGGCACAGGTGCTCGCACTGTCCGTGCAGGAGATCGTCACGCTTTCGAGCCTGGAGATCCCTGATGACCAGATCATCAAGAAGATCCAGAAGGACGGCACCAAGTACACGCTGACGCCGGCCGAGATCCTCGATCTGAAGAAGAAGGGCGTTTCCGACAAGGTCATCCGCTACATGCTGTCGACCAGCAAGGAAGCGGGACCGGCTGCCGGAACCGCGGCTGGCAAGGCCAAGGGCGACGACCGGCCGAAGCGCGAGCTGACCGCTGCCGAGCAGGCGGCTGAGGAAGCGCGTCTGAAGGAAGAGGCCCTGCGTCTCGCCGAGGACCAGCGCCGCCGCGAGGACTCCGCACGTCGTGCGTTCGCCGGCAAGGTGTTGAACAAGGGACAGGATTTGGCGAACGACGGCAAGTTCGTCGAGGCCATCCAGGTCTTCAACAAGTTCGTCGAGGACGGTGTGGGCGGCGTGCCGTTCGCTCCCGACAGTCAAGAGGCCTACGTCGCCAAGTACGGCATCGCCAACGCGCTTTCGCGGGCCGGCCTGATGCAGAGCGCCGCCAATGCCCTGCTGGACGTCGTGCGCGCCGGTCCCGACAAGATGTTCTTCGTGTCGGCCTTCGAGCAGTTGCGCGAGCTGCGCCGCAAGATCAACTACCGTCCGCCGGAGCTGGAGGACCTGACCCGGTTTTCGGTCGTCAACGCCAAGCCCGAGTTTCAGGACGGCTTTCACTACTTCGTTGGCGAATTCCTCAATGACTTCGGCCTGCCTGCCGACGCCAAGCCCTACCTCGAGAAGGTTTCACCGAAGGCTGAGGACTACGGCCGCGCGCAGTACCTGCTGGGGCTGATCGCCTTCCAGGACGACACGCTGAGCACGCAGGAGAAGGTCACGCAGGGCTCGACCGCGTTCCAGAAGGCGGTGCTGGCTGGGGAAGAGCGTGAGGACGGCCAGCCGATCGTCGACCTCGCCTACCTGGCGCTCGCGCGATTGGCCTACGAGTACGAGCAGTACGACGCGGCGATCTACTACTACAAGAAGATCTCCAAGAACTCCCCGAAGTTGGCGTCGGCCTTCTACGAGGCGGGTTGGACGTACTTCCTGAAGAACGACATCAGCCGCGCGCTCGGCACCTTCCACGCGCTGCACAGCCCGTACTTCTCGCACCACTTTTATCCGGAGCTGTGGATCCTCGAGGCCACCATCTACGTCAACAGCCTGTGTCAGGTCGAGTCGGCGGAGCAGGCGATCCAGATGTTCGAGGAGACCGTGCTGGTGCTGCAGCCCCCGCTGCGCGAGTTCCTGAAGCGGAACCGCCGGCCGGAGGACTTCTACGGCGCGCTGCTGGACTCCGTGAACAAGAAGACGCCCAACCCGCTGCCCCGCGTGCTGCAGTCGCCGGTGTTCGAGAACGTCGAGTACTTCAACCTCTACCAGACGATCAAGCAGATCGAGAAGGAAGAGGGCGTGGTGCGGCAGAACGTGAAGTCGCTGGGGCCGTTCGGTCAGGATCTGCTGGCGCGTCTGGCGCAGTTGAAGGCCGAGCGCATCTCTGAAGCGGGCGTCGTGATCCAGAAGACCTTGCGGCAGACCCAGAAGGACCTCGAGCTGTACCAGGACAAGCTGGACGAGCTGCGCATCGACTTGCAGGAAGCGCGCTTGATCGAGATCGACGACAAGATCGCCGGTCGAACCGACAATATCGACCCGGCCGCGGCTCGTCAGGGCGCCATCGCAATTGCCGGATCGGACTCCATGGTATGGCCCTTCCAGGGAGAGTTCTGGAAGGACGAGATCGGCGCCTACCGTTCGTTCCTGCGCAGCAAGTGTCGCAATACGGCCGAGTAGCCCGGGACCCAGACCCGGAACCCGTTGAAGGGTCGGCCTCCCCGTGGACGCCGGCCAAACCCCGCGCCGCAGGCCCTTCAGCCGCGGCGCCGGCGTGTGTCGAGGTGGCAAGATGTTCGAGTTGATCCGCCGTTGCTCGTGGGCCGTCGTTGCTGCGAGCCTTCTGGTGAGCCTTCCCGCTTTGGCCCAGCCGGCTCAAGGGGAACCCGTTACGCCGCCCGCCCCCGGCGCGGCTGCCGACCCGCCCAAGAAGGTGGCGGAAAAGAAGCAGTCGCTGATCGAGGAAGACAAGAAGGTTGAGCCCGCCAAGCCGAAGGTCGCCGACGACTCGCTGAAGAAGGGCGAGTTCAACTACGAGCGTCTCGAGCAGCTGGGCTTCACCAAGGAGCAGCAGCGGTTGCAGGAGGAGAAGTCCAAGCTCCGCCGCAACATGATCAAGACGATGCAGGAGTACATCGATCGCGGCGGTGACCCGGACAAGCTGCCCGACATTTACTTCCGCTTGGCGGAGACGTGGTGGGACGAGACCCACTACCAGTACCTGCTCGACCGCGCTGGCTACGACCGTGTGATGGAGCAGCGCGAGAAGGGCATCGGCGCCTCCGGTCCCGCCCCCGCAGCACCGGTTGAGGACTACTCGCAGTCGATCTCGTACTACGAAAAGGTTCTGCAGCAGTACCCGAACTACAAGCGCATCGACGAAGTGCTGTTCCGCCTGGGCAAGGCCGCTCTGCAGCAGGGCAAGGCGCGCGGCGACAAGGTGCTGTCGAACAAGGGCGTGCAGTACCTCAATCAGCTGGTCCAGAAGCACCAGACCTCGACCTACATCGCCCAGACCCACCTGGCGTTGGCCGAGCACTTCTTCGAGGCGAACAACCTGACCCTTGCCAAAATGAACTACGAGCGCATCACCCAGAACTTCAAGGGCGCGCCGATGTTCAACTACGCGATGTACAAGCTGGGTTGGGTCTATTACAACTTGCGCGAATTCCGTCGCACAATCGAGACCTTCCAAGACGTCGTCAAGCAGATCGGCAACGACAAGGCCGCTGGCAAGATCGAGTTCAAGGACCAGGCGCTGCGCGACCTCGTGCAGGCGTTTGCCGAGCTCGACCGCGGTTGGCCTGAGGCCAAGGATTACTTCAAGGCCGTCGAGGGCGAGAAGAACATGTGGGAGCGGCTGGAGAAGATGGCCGAGATCTACCTGTCGACCGACAAGGACGACAACGCCATCGAGCTCTTCACGCACTTCATCGAGAACAAGCCGGTGGACCCGCGTTGCATCGACTGGCACGAGTCGATCATGGACGTGCGCCGCAAGATCGGGAACTTCCCGGATGAAGAGGCCGCGATCCGCAAGTTCCTGGCCTTCACCGACGATCGCACCAGCCCGTGGGTGGCGTCGAACCGGAACAATGCCGAGGTCATGGACAAGCAGGCCAAGATGGGCGAGGCCAAGCTGCTCTATATGGCCAACCATTTTCACCAGTTGGCGCAGAAGACCGAGGAAGAATCGAAGTCCCTCGAGGCCGCCAAGCCGCTCTACGCGAAGGCCGCCGCGGACTACAAGGAGTTCGTGCGCCGGTATCCGGACTCGAAGAAGGCGTACATCGTCAACTTCTACTACGCGGAAATCCTTTACGATCAGCTGAAGGACTTCGAAGGCGCCCGCCAGCAGTACAAGGAAGTCATCAAGCGTGACCCGGGTGGCGAATACGTCGAGGACGCGGCCTTGGGCGTCATCTACTCGGTCGAAGAGCTGATGCGGAACACCCACGTTCGCTGGGACAAGCAGAAGCAGAAGTGGGTCGACGATCCGGCCTCCCCCGCGCTGATGCAGACCACCGAGAGCGACTCGGTGAAGATCATCAAGACCGGCAAGAAGGAAGAGCTGACCGATGCCCAGGTCAAGGACGCCCAGGTTCCCAAGGAGCCCGAGGAGCTGCACTCGCTCGAGGCGGACTATGTGATGGCGGCCGACACCTACGTCGACCTGATGGAGAAGCTCAAGGCCGAGCGTGCGGCCAAGGGCAAGACCATGGGCGAGAAGGGCAAGAAGGTCTCTGAGATCATGTATCTGGCCGCCACCGTCTACTACGAGCGCGGTCAGTACTCGCGCGCCGTCGAGCGGCTGGAGCGCACGTACAAGTACAAGGAAGACCACCAGATCGCCGAGATCGCGGTCAAGACGTTGATCGACATCTACGCCCGCCAGAAGGACTGGGTAAAGATCGAGGAGTGGGCGCGGCTGATGCTGGCCCGCAAGACTCGTCTGGTGCTCGATACCAAGGATCTGCGCAAGTACGTGGCCATCTCGGTTGCCGAGCAGGCGTTTGATCTGGCCGAGCGCAAGGACTGGGACGGTGCGCACGCCAAGTACGACACCATCCTTCGCGAATTCCGCAAGGACGAGCCGGAGTTGGCCGCGACCTCGATGTACAACAAGGCGATGCTGTACGAGCTGCAGAAGGAAGACGCCAAGGCCATCCAGACCTACGAGTCGGTGGTCGCGGAGTTCCCGAAGTCGAAGATCGCTCCTGAGGCCATGTTCAACATCGGCATGATCTACGAGTCGCAGACCCAGTTCAAAGAGGCGGCCGACGCGTTCTTGAACATGACCAAGTTCCGCGACAACGCCGATGCGGCCCAAGCGCTGATCAACGCCGGCCAGATCCTGTCGGCGCTGCAGCAGTACAAGGAAGCTGCCGACGCCTACAGCAAGTTCATCACCGTCGCCGGCAATCTGAAGGGCGATGACACGAACACCAAGCGGCTGAAGGGTCTGATCGCCGATGCCGAGATGGAGCGCGGTCGCGTGTACGAGAAGCTGGGCGGTGATGGTCTGAAGCAGGCTGCCGCCGTGTATGCGGGCGTCGTCACGAAGTACCCGGCTCGTCCCGACCTAGCGGTCGAGTCGCTGTCGCGTCGTGTCGAGTCGCTGCGTCTGTCGAACGCCATCAAGAACCGCAAGGACGTCATCAAGGCCGCCGATGCGGCCGTGGCTGCGTACGACAAGCCGGACGGAAAGAACGCCAAGTCGGCGCTCTACGTCGCCCAGGCGATGTTCTACAAGGCGGAGTACAACTACGACGACTTCGACTTGGTGACCCTCGCCAAGGTCAAGAAGATGTCCGGTCTGCTGCCGGCCCTGCAGGACAAGGCGATCAAGCTGAAGTCCGCAGAGAACGCGTACTTCGCACTCATCGATGCCGCCAGCGCCGGTGGCGGTCGTGCCTACGCCGCCGCTGCCGCCTTCAAGGTCGGCATGCTGTACTACAACTTCAAGGAAGACCTGTTCAAGGCGCCGATTCCGCCAGAGGTCCGGCAGGCGGGTCCGGAGATCGAGGATGCGTATCGCCTCGAGATCGAGAAGGTGGCTGTGCCGATCGAAGAGCAGTCGCTGTCCGCGCTGCGCAACGCCATCAACATGGCCCACAACTTGGGCGTCTACAACAAGTGGTCGAAGGAGGCCGGCGACTACGCGGCCAAGGTCAACCCGAACGAGTACCCGACGGTCGAGAAGGACCCGAACCTGCCCAAGGCGACGACTGCCGTGTCGGCCAACAAGCCGACCGACGCAGCGACCTCGGCGGCGTTCGTGACCCAGGTGCGCCGTGGCAAGTTCACGGTCTCGTTCAAGCCCACGGAAGAGAAGAAGGAACCGACCAAGCCCGGCGCCCCCGCGACGTCGACGACTCCGGCCGCGCCGTAGCCCGTCGATTCGCGCGCATCCCCCTTCGTTCGGCTCCATGAGGAAACACGCCATGACCCGCCACCTTCCTTCCCTCCTTCGCCTGTCGGCCGCGCTGATCGCCGTCGCCGCGTCCTGGACCTTCGGCGTCACCACAGCGCAGGCCCAGGAAGCCGCCTACTTGCAGGGCATTCCGGCCAAGGCCCAGGATCACCTGCGCGATGGTCTGGCGGCGGCACTCCGAAAGGTGCCCAAGTGTGACCAAGTGCAGCTGCTCGAGAGCGGCGATTGCTGTCCGCCGGGAGAGATCTCGCTCGGAAGAAGCTGCGCAAGGATCGCCCCGCCCACCTGCGCCGCCGTGGCGATCTCCAGCCCGGCGTCGTGCAACATCACGCGGTGCGCCAAGTACACGCGCACCATCGAGAAGCAGGAGCCGGCGATCGGCGACGACGGCAAGCCGATCCCGGACCAGATGGTCACCAAGCAAGTCGACGTGGCATGCGAGCCGTGGGCCAATGGCGTGCGCGATCTGACGTGCGAGCTCGATACCTATGACTGCAAGAAGGAAGAGCTGACGTCGGGGCCGGCCCGTTGGTGCGGCGACTGGATCAAGCGCGTCCCTGCGCCTCCGCAAGTCGACGCCGCCGGAAAGCCTGTCGTGGACGCGCCCACCGAGCAGATCATCCGCTGCCGTCCCGGAACCAGCAGCTGCGAGCTGGACGTGCGCGAGTGCATGGGTCCCGAGCTGATGTCGAACAAGTCCGACGGCGCCGGCCCCTGCAAGATCGGCGAGTTCATGGACGCCCAGACCGGCAAGTGCTCGGCCTACAAGTGCCCGTCGCACTGCACCACCGACGACGGCCGCTGCGCCAAGTGCGGACCCGACTATCTGGGCTCGGTCGACTCGTTCAAGAAGGCCGTCGAGGTCGACAAGCGCTTCTTCGAGGCGTGGTTCAACTTGGGTATGGCGTACGAGCGCCTGGGCCGTGGCAAGGATGCGCTGACGGCCTACGAGTCGGCGGCCAAGATCGTGCCGAACGACGAGCGCGAGAAGCTGCTGCAGCTGTCCGCCCAGGGCTACATCGCCCGTGCTTGGCTCGCCGAAGCGCGTCGGAACCATGAAGCAGGCGAGTTCGACAAGGCCAAGGAACTCCGCGAGAAGGCCCGCGCCGCGTGTGAGTCGATTCGCGGCGTCGACCCCGACAACTCGATGGCGAACGTGACGCTGGCGCTCTACTACCTCGAGTCGGGCGAGCTGCAGCTTGCGGAAGACTTCGTGCGTCAGGCGCTGCGCAACAACCGCGAAGACACCATCGCGTTGAACATCCGAGGCTTGATCAACCTGAAGAACGGCCGCAACGAGATTGCTCGCTGGATTTTGGAAGAGAAGGTGCTGGCCATCGACCCGGCCAACCCCGAGGCGCTGGCGAACTTGGGTCTGGCGTATGTGCGCTTGGGTGACCTGCCGAAGGCCGTCGTCGCCTTCGAGCGGGCCGTGCGCTTGAACCCGAACTCGATCTCTGCGCGTCTGAACTTGGGTGCCATCTATCTGGAGTACCTGAACTACAGAGACGCGAACACCCAGTACGAGCAGGCCCTGCGTCTGGAGCCCGACAACTTGGAGGCTCTGACCGGTTTCGCCCTGGCCTTGGAAGGCAAGCGCGAGCCCAAGAAGGCCGCCGAACTGTACGAGCGCGTGCTGGCCAAGGACCCCAGCCGCAAGGCGATCATGATTCGTCTCGCGCTGTTGTATAACAAGACACCGTTCAACGACGGCGATAGGTCGCTCGCGTACTGGCAGCGCTACCAGAAGGAAGAGAACCTGCCGCCGGCTGACGGCGTAAAGATCGAACGCGAGTCGGTGCGCGCCCAGCTGGCCGCGATGGTCAAGCCGCCCAAGAAGGGCCTGGCCGACTGGAACGCCAAAAAGGCGGAATTGGTGAAGAAGGAGGTCGAGTTGACCAAGCTCTACCAGAACGTGCTGGCGATCCAGAGCCGTATCGACGAGATCGTGCAGGGCCGCGAGTTGGAGAAGCAGGCCAAGCAGCCGGGCGCCGCGCCGGTTGAGCCGACGCCTCCTGCGGCGGGGAAGTAGCCTCCGCCGGCCAAAGCGCGCGATTCGACGTTGCGCGGTTGGGCTGGGCAACGCTAGAGTGAACGCACGACGCCCGCACCTTGGGGCGTGACCGAACCGGGAGACAAGCCATGCTTCGCACCGTCCGCACCCTGCTGTTCGTCGCCGTTGGCACCACCCTGTTGCTGGGCAGCGCCGGTGTCGTGCTGGCCCAGGCCAAGGACTCCAAGGCGCGGTTCTACGACTTCTCGGACCAGTTGATCGACGGCGAGATCAAGAAGCCGACCGCCCTGTACATGGAGAGCCGGTCGCGCGCGCGGTTCGAGAGGCTGCTGAAGCTGAAGAAGTCCTTCCGTCCCGCCATGATCGAGACGAGCAAGGAGCGGATCCTCAAGTAGGCCGCAAGATTTTTCCCACAGA
The DNA here is from genome assembly GCA_964447285.1 of uncultured Enterobacteriaceae bacterium. GTDB lineage: Bacteria > Myxococcota_A > UBA9042 > UBA9042 > UBA9042 > CAJBNH01. Next base: position 106,612 of record CAYURO010000011.1, read on the forward strand.
TCCCCGCGCAGACGTTACATTGTCCATGTGGCCGCCGCCCCTCTGCTTTTCGGCGCCACCTGGAGCACACCATGCGTGAGGGTACACGGTCCCGTTTCATCATCGCCGTCGCCGTTCTGCTGGCTGCCCTGATGGTCCTGAGCGTCGTGATTCCGGCGTTCGGACAGACGATGCAGACGTCGGACGACAAGGCTCCGGCCAAGAACTTCTACAAGTTCCCGCCTACGGGCGTGGGCGGCGAAGTGCGGCGCGGCATCGACGCCTGGTTCTCGCGGACGCCGGCGAAGTTCAAGCCGTTGCTGACGCTGGACAAGTCTTTCCGCGACAAGCTGATCAGCGCGTCGGGAGAACCTGCCCTGCGCTGACGTTTGCTGCGTTCCGATGGTTGCGGCAATACCCCAGCTTTGGCACCATTCACGCCTTCGTGCGCCGGACTGCGCCCACCGCGCGGGACCGACGCGCCCGCTCCCCCCGTTTCGCGTCCCGAGAGGCAACCCCATGGCCCCGATTCGCTCTTCCCTGTGGCTGCTGGCGATCGCAACGGCGCTTGTCGCTGCCTGCTCCACGCCGACCGACCCGACCGGCACCAACTACAACACCGGCGACACCTTTGGCACCGACGACACGGGCGGCACCACGCCCGTCAACTGCACGGCGGGTGGCAGTTTTGGCGTCGAGTGCAAGCCGGCGATCGAGGTGCGTGAGGCGGCGAACGGCTCCAACGTCCTGCCGGGCAAGGTGTTCGTCGTCGTTGCTGGCGACATGTCGACCGATGATGAGTACGACTACATCCTGAAGGTCGGCAACACGGGAAACGCGGGTCTGACGATCACCAAGATCGTGCTGAACTACTCGGCGCCGGTCCCGAACGAACCGGTTGCCGGCTTCCGCTGCCTGGCGCCCGACGGCACGACCGCCTGCAAGGACTACGCGTGGCCCGTCGTGAATCCGACCAAGAACGTGTTGGTCAAGGTCCGCTTCAAGAAGCTGGACGACAAGAACCGCTCGGCCACGCTGGTGATTTCTTCCAACGACGCTTTCAACAAGTCGCAGTATCAGGTCACATTCTCGACGTCATCCGGGCAGCCCAAGGTCAAGGTCCAGCCTGCTGAAGTCGACTTCGGCTTCGTCGCCATCGGAGCCGACAAGATTGCGAGCGCCAAGGTCTACAACACCGGCAATGCCGAGCTTGTCGTGAACGAGATGGACCTGTCGGAGCCCAACTTCGAGAAGGACCTGTTCACCGTCATTCTGGAGGGCAAGGAGTACGCTGCTGGCGCTCTGGTGACGCTTGACCCGCCGCTGACCGTTGCCGCGGGTATGTCCACGGAGATCAAGATCAAGTACGTCGGCAAGGACGACAAGCCGCATCCGACGGCGATCGTGCTGCACACCAACGACCCGACGCTGACCGTCGCCTCGGACGGCGGTCCCGGCTTCAAGCGCATTCCCGTCAAGGTGAATTCGACCGGTCCGTGTCTGCTGGTACTGCCCAAGGTGGTCGTCTTTGGCGCCACCGGCCTTGGCGACTCGCCCAAGCGCCCGGTGCAACTGAAGAGCTGCGGCGACATCCCGGTCGAGATCTCCAACATCGCGTTTGCCGCTGGCGGCAGCGACGAGTTCGAGATCGACTGGACCAGCATCGGTCAGGCGCCCACCGAGAAGGCTCCGCTTGTCATCCCGGTCAACGGCTCGGCCACGCTGCAGGTCATCTACTCGCCCGCCGACCAAAGCCCGGTCAAGGACGGCTCGCCCGTGCTGGACAAGGCCACCGTCGACATGAAGACCAATACCGCGGCGGGCAAGGCGACGGCCCAGCTCGAGGGCTTTGGCTCAGCGACCAAGTGCCCCACCGCCATCATCATCGTGCAGGAAGGCGACACAGTGACGCCGCAGACGCTGCTGCATCTGGACGGCAAGCAGAGCTACAGCACCGGCGGCACCATCTCGAAGTACAAGTGGGAAGTAGAGCAGCCCAAGGGCTCGGTCGGCTTGTTCCTGCCCAACGACAGCGCATCGGCCGTCCAGTTCACCCCCAACGTCGCGGGCGACTACAAGTTCAAGCTGCACGTGCAGGACCAAAGCGGCGTGCAGAGCTGCTTCCCGGCGGAGAAGATCGTCAAGGTGCTGCCGGACCAAGCGATCCACGTCGAGCTGCTGTGGGACACCCCCGGAGACCTGGACCAGACCAACGAGGGCCCCGGCGCCGGTTCGGACCTGGACCTGCACTTTGCCCACCAGTACGCCGCGGGTCAGGACTTCGATCAGGACGGCAAGGCCGACCCGTGGTTCGCCGACACCTACGACTGCTTCTGGTTCAACCGCGGTCCGGAGTGGGGTAGCCACGACCTCAACATCGACGACAATCCGAGCTTGGACCGCGATGACACGGACGGTGCCGGTCCCGAAAACTTGAACCTGACCCTGCCCGAGGACGGCAAGATCTATTCGGTCGGCGTGCACTACTACAACCACTTCGGCAAGGGTCCGTCGTTCGCGACCGTGCGCATCTATGTGTACGGCAACCTGGTCTACGAGAAGAAGTCGCCCAGCCTGAACAACAAAGACATGTGGTACGTGGCGACCATCGACTGGCCCACCGGCGACGTCGTCAGCAAGAAAGACAAGAACAACAATCCGTTCATCACGCCCAGCTATCCCCACCCCGAGCTGTAGCGTCCACGGCAGAACGCCGGTCGCCTGCCAGAAGTCGGGCAGGCCCCATCGGCCGCAGCGAGCTGGGGGGCACGCAGCGGCAGCGCACACGAGGTCCAGATGCAGCGGTTGCGGGATGCCTGGCTGGCGGTCGGGTTGGTGGCGTTGCTTTGGGCGGCCGTGGGCTGCTCAGACTCACCAGAGGGAACCAGCAGCGGCGAGCCGACCTGCACGGGCAGCTTTTGCTTCGAAGAGGAGCGGATCCTCGAGGTCACGCCCAAGAAGCTCAGCTACGTCGATCTGGCGCCCGGGACCACGCAGGACCTGACGCTCAAGCTGACCAACCAAACCAACTTGGCGGCCAAGAAGAACCTGGACATCACTGCGGTCAAATTCGACCCGGTGACCACGGAGTTCCTAGTCGTCGAGTTTGCTCCGTCGAGTCTCGAGCCCGGTGCCAGCGCCTACTGGGTCGTGCGCTACAAGCCGGAGGTGTCCGGGGGCCGCAAGCTGAACCTCATCATCGTCAACACGTCCTCCGACGCGACCAAGCGCAACCTTGTGGTGCCGATCGAGGTGGTGTCCGGTGGCACGGGCTTGGTGCTGCAGCCCTCGCCGCTGGACTTTGGCGACGTCGCAGCGAACAGCAATGTCGAAAAGACCCTGTCGATCATCAATGTAGGCTCGCTGCCCCTGCCGATCCTGTCGGTGGAGCTGTCGCCGACCGGTTCGGATGAGTTCGAGTTCGTCGAGACGCCCAAGCTGGACGCGCCCATCCCGGGAGGCGGCTCGCTGCCGATCAAGCTGCGGTACACGCCCAAGAACGGCGACTTCGACGAGACGATGGTGCTGGTCGAGGCGTCGGGCGGCAAGAAGACGACAGCCATCGTGAAGGGCAATGAAATTGCTCCGAACATCAAGGTGTTGCCGCCCAAGCTGGACTACGGCGCGGTGCAGGTTGGGGTGCCGGCGACGCTGCAGCTGGGTGTGCTGAATTCGGGCATGGCCGAGCTGGACGTCAGCCTGATCGAGGTGTCGAACCTGAGCACCGTGAAGAACATTCAGGTCAAGCTGGCCGGCGAGTCCGGTGCGGCGGGCGCCTTCGAGGTCACGCCCAAGGGTTCGCAGAAGCTGGACGTCACGATGACGGTCCAGCAGGTGTTGCCCAACGGCAACAACGCAGTGGCCAGTCTGGTGATCCACTCGAATGACCCAGGCGAACCCACCGTGATCGTGCCGATCTTCGCCAAGACCGACGCGGCCAAGCTGCAAGTCACGCCCAACGACGTGGTCGACTTCGCCATCGTCGGCATGGGCGTGACCAGCAAGCGGACGGTCGAGCTGTTCAATGCGGGCTCGGCGCCGTTGGACGTGTCGAAGGTGGAGCTGCTGGCCGACTCGAGCGGAGAATTCACCCTGGTTCCGGGCGGTTTTGCTCCTGCCACCGCATCGCCGACGACCGCGACACTGGACAAGTCGCAGTACGCGTCGTTCCAAGTGGCGTTCAAGGCGACCGGCGCGGCGAACCAGCAGGCGACGGGCAAGCTGCGCATCACCTCGACCGACCCCGACAAGCCGCAGTGGGACCTGAATCTGGTGGCCACGCGCGCGCAGGGGACGACCTGCAATGTGCAATTCCAGCCGAATATCGCAAACTTCGGTCTGCTGCCCTACGGTCAGTCCAAGCTGCTGCAGCTGACGTTGAAGAACATCGGCACCGGCTACTGCGCGTTCGACAAGGTCGTGTTGACGGACTGCCCTGGCTCGATGTTCAGCCCTGCGCCCACGTGCAACATGTACGGCTCGAAGATGTTCAAGGCGTACGCCCCCAGCACCAAGCTGTTCAACCTCGGGCCGGGCGAGTCGGGCAAGCTGCAGCTGGAATTCGTTGCACCTGAGGACCTTGGCCCCTTTGCCGGCAAGCCCAACGAGGCGACGCCGCTGTACGGACTGATTGTCGCGGACTTCAAGGACGTCGCCAGCGGCACCGTCAAGAGCTATCCGCCCGTTGACTTCACCAAGCCCGATCAGGTCGCCAAGGCGACGCCCAACCTGCAGGCCAAGGTCGGCAAGGCCGCGGTCAGCGTGTTGCCCGGGCAGGTCGATTTCGGCGTTGTGACGGTGGGTTGCAAGTCACCGGTGCAAAGCGTGCAGGTCTTCAACACCGGCTCGACCGAAGTGTGGGTGACCAAGGTGCTGTTCGACGGTTGCGGCGTGGAGGTCGAGGGCCCCGGTTGGCCGGCGATCCCCAAGGCCGGATTGCCGATTGCCCAGGGTAACCCCCAGACCTTCCAAGTGAAATACGGCCCGCAAAACGTCGGCAAGGACCAGTGCCAGATGCTGGTCTACACGGGCATGCAAGGCACCTGCGCCGACCAGAACAACGTCGTGACGACCGGAACGTGCAACGTCAGCGCCGACTGCAAGGCCGGCGAGTGGTGCATGGGCCAGCTGTTCACCGTGCCGATCCAGGGTCAGGGCACGTTGGACGACGAGTTCACCGACGTCTACACGCAGGGCACCGGCAAGCTGGTGGATGTGCTGTTCGTGATCGACAACTCCGGGTCGATGGCGGAGGAGCAGGACAACCTGATCCAGAACTTCAAGGACTTCATTCAGATCGCAACCTTGTGGCAGAACGACTACCACATCGGCGTCGTCACCTGCGACATGGACGCGGCCAGCGACTCGGGCAAGCTGCGGGAGTACAGCGGCAATCGCGTCATCACCCCCAAGCTGTCGAGCCCCACGCCGACGCAGACCTTTACCAACATGGCGGACTTGGGAACCGGCGGATCCGGGACCGAGCAAGGACTTGCCGCCGCCGAAGCCGCGCTGACGCTGCCGCTTGCCTATGACAGCGGCAAGACCTGCAAGACCGACGCCGACTGCACCAAGCCCGCCGTGTGCGTGAAGGGTGCCGACGACGGCCAGTTGATGTGCGGCGGCTACAATCGCACGTTCCTGCGCAAGAACGCGGGCTTGGAAGTCGTGGTGTTGTCGGACGAAGAGGACCAATCGGGCTCCGATTTGCCGTACTTTGTCAACTTCTTCTATTCCATCAAGGGGTTGGCGAATAAGGGTCTATTCCACCTCCACGCGATCGTCGGACCGTCCGGTGGCTGCACCAGTGGCAGTGGTGATGCGGTCGCGGGCGACAGGTACCTGACGGTTGCCAAGGACACCGGCGGCAAAACGGCGAGCATCTGCGACAGCAATTTCGCCCAAGCACTCAAGGACATCGGCTCGGTCGCCTTCGGGTTGACGCAGCAGTTCTTCCTGACGCGCACCCCCGACCCGCCGACGATTCAGGTCAAGGTCAATGGCGCCGTCTGCACCAAGGGCGCCAACACGTGGAGCTACGACGCCCCCTCGAACAGCGTGACCTTCAACGAGAAGGGCTCGTGCATGCCCGTCAAGGGCGACAAGATCGAGATCTACTACAAGATGCTGTGCTTCCCGTGAGGCACACCCAACGGTCCGCCTGCCCCCCATTTCGGGCGGACCGCTTTGACAGGAGGATGAGATGAGCAACTGGACGACCCGCGCAGGCATGGCCCTGCTCGCAGTGATTGGCGCTGGTCTGGCGGCCGGGTGCGGCAGCAGCCAGGAGTTGTTGAGCGAGCCGCTGATCTACGTGATGGTGGACAGCAAGAAGAACATCGAAGGCACTTGCGCCCAGTTCGCGCCGGACGACTCGCGCGGCCAGATGTCGTACGAAAAGACGGTCATCATTCGCAATTCGGGCACGGGCGTGCTCTGCCTGAAGAAGGTGACGTTCACGACGGACAACCCGATGCTGACCATGAAGGTGTCGGGGGCCAAGCCGCTGGACGAGTCGTCGTGCCCTGGTGCCTATGCGGCGCTGGATAAGACCGCGTCGCTGACGCTGAAGGTCAGGTACGCCCCTAGCGCGACCGAAGAGAACGGCGCCGGCGCGTCGCTGGCCATCGAGCACAACGACTACCTGAACAAGGCGCCGGTGGCTGCGTGCTTCACGATCGGTCAGGTTGGCCCGCGGCTGGCGCAGGACGTGCTGAACGACAAGTTCGTCAACGCGCAGTCGTCCAAGCCGCCGGAGCACTGCTATCCGTTCGGCAACACGGGCACCGCGCCCCTGATCTTCAAAGAGGCCTATTTCACCACCGTCAACGCGCAGTACAGCATCATCAGCCAGCCCAACAACGGCGACGCGATCCCGGCGTTCGGCACCCCCGGCAACCTGAAGACCGACCCCGGCAAGCTGAAGGTCTGCGTTCGCTACACGCCGAACTCCACAGAGGGCGACGAAGACGTCAAGCTTGCCATCAAGACCAACGACCCGGCCGCGCAGAACGCGAGCATCACCATTACCGCGACCAATGAGCAGGGCTCGTACCAGCTGACCTGCGGGGCGGCCGACGGTCTGGTCTACGACTTCAGGGGAGCGGGCGTGCAGGCGACCGGCAAGTGCAACATCTACAACGTCGGACCGTCCGGCTTTGCGATGACCGGCATCGACATCCAAGCCGTCAAGTCCGCCGACCAGGACGCTGCCATGGGCATGTACGCCTGGCACTTGGAGAAGAGCGGCACCACCGTTTCCAATCCGCCCTACAACGTGTCCAAAACCCTGTCGATCGACGTCGTCGTGGACTACAGCAAGCCCGCGGTCGGTCAGCCTGTCGCCGCCAACCTGGTCATCCGCTTCAATCAAGCAGGCATTCCCGGCACGGTGGTCATCCCCATCATCGCGGGCAACTGCGACACGCCGGACCCGGCCATGGGTCCGCAGCCGCAAGTGTGGCTCCAGGCTGACGTGGGCAAGACGTCGCAAGGGGTGGCCGTACTGGCCAACCAGAGCTGCGCGCCGCTGCGGATCCTCAACTCGTGCATCGTGGACGCCAAGTACACGGGCGACGACGCCTGCAATCTGGGCAGCCCGTCGAATCACTTCGCGATGGTCAAGCCTCTGAAGGACTTCGATGTGGATCCGTGGGGCTTGGTCACGCTGCCGTTCACCTTCAAGCCGCAAGACGGCAACATGAATCAGCGCGACGCCGTCTTGCACGTCGTGTACTGCTCGGGTGCTTGGGCCGCCGACAAGTGTCTGGGCGGCGACCCCACGCCGGTCAAGCTGAACGTGCAGGGTTCGATCGTGGTCGACCTGCTGCAGCCGACGGTCTCGCTTGGCTCTTCGTCGGACTACACCAACGCCAAGGTCGGATTCCCGCTGAAGATCATCGCGTCGTTTGCCAAGGGCACGCATGACGACGGCCAGAACTACATCTGGGCCGTCAAGAAGCGCCCGCTGGCGTCCAAGCTGTGGCTGAACGAGAACGCGCAGTCCAGTGACGGCATCCTGACGGTCGTGCCCGACGTGGTGGGCAGCTACACGTTCCTGGTGATGGCGCAGGCGTTCAATGCCGAAGACTCTGGCGAGTATACGTGGAGCCCGCAGTCCGAGGTTTCGGTCGACGTCAAGGCTGACGCGCCGTAACACCGCTCGCGCACTTCGCTTCCTCGCACCATTTTCTCCACGCGTCCGGGCCCTGCAGCGCCTTGCCGGTCAGCTGCCGCAAGCCGTGCTCAGCCGCTCGCGCGATAGACGGCACCGGATCCCCCGTCAAATCAACCAGCGTTGCCGCGTCGGACGGCTTCGGGGCGGCGGCCATCGCTTCGGCGGCGGAGCGTCTGGCACCGTAGTGCGCGTGGCGGGCAATCAACGGCAGCACCTCGCCACAGTCCGGCGCCCCCGGCTTGCGGCACAGCGACACGCCCCAGGCCAGCGCAGGACCGCCCATCTGCTGGTTGGACAGCCACTTGAGGCGTTCGACGAACTGTGCCGCCGCCCCTGACTCGCCGAAGTGGTGTAGTACCCACCAAGCGGACAGCTGCGGCGCCGAGCCCCAGACGGTCGGCACCGCCGACGTAAACTGGTGCAGACGATCGATCTGGTCGCGCGCTTCCAGCAGGCCCAAGCCATAGATCGCGTGCCCGGTGACCTCGGGGTCGCGGTCCGTCAGCGCCTGACGCAGAAAGGGCAGGGCCAGTGGGTCCTTGGACTCGGCGATGATGCGCACGGTGCGCGCGCGGTACGGCGCCTGACGCGGCGCGCGGAGGAAGGCGTTCTGCAGGGCAGGCGTCGCGTGCCAGCCAAAGCCGACCAACACCGCTTCGGCAGGGCAGCCCGACACATCGTTGCACTTGAAGCGGTCGCGCAGGTTCTCGAGACCGGCCCGCAGCGCCTCGTCCATCGCCTCGGGGTCGCGGCCCAACGCCTGCTTGCGCAACTCGGCATCGCGTTTGAGGTCTTGTGCGGTTGGGGGCCCCGGGGCGACAACCGGGGCAGGCAGCGGCTCGCGCTGGCAGCCGGACTCCCAAGCGGTGACGGCCAACAGCCAAAGCAGGGTGCGTTGACTGGCGACCAGCGTGCGCGAACAGGGACGGGACATGCAACCCCCTTGGCGGCCGTGGCCGTGGCGCGGCATTGCACCCCAGGGACGGGCCACACGCAAGGGAATCGCACACCCAAGTCTGTTCACGGGGCCCAGGCTGGGTTGCCTGAGCCGGGGGCAAGGATCCCGGAATGGTTTCGGGCATTCGCGGGTTGGGGTGAAATGCGGGCGGTTGCGTGGCCGTTCGGCGGCGACTAAGATCCTGCGCACTCGCGACGCATCTCACGCTCTCGCTGTCTTCAAGCCCTTCGCGGCAGGTCGCCTGCCACTACCCCCTTCGAGGAACCAGATGAAGAAGGAAACTGCCATCATCGCGATCGTCGCCATCGGCGTGCTCGGCTTCGTGGTCGGCCGCATGGCCTCGCGACCCGCTGCGCCGACTGCGGCCGCAACGCCCGAGGGCCTGCCCGCTGCCGCGGCGCCCGCCGCGCCCTCTGTGCCTTCGTACGGCCCCGAGGACGCCAAGGTCACGATCGTCGAGATCAGCGACTTCCAGTGCCCCTTCTGCTCGCGGGCCGCGGGCACGATCGAGCAGCTGAAGAAGGACTACGCAGGCAGCCTGCGCGTCGTGTTCGTCAACCAGCCGCTTTCGTTCCACAACCGCGCCAGGCCCGCCGCCATTGCCGCGCTGGCCGCCCACCGGCAGGGCAAGTTCTGGCAGATGCACGACAAGCTGTTCGCGAACGCCCGTGAGATGACGGACGAGAACATCGCCAAGTGGGCCGGCGAGATCGGACTCGACAAGGCCAAGTTCGACGCCGACCTGAAGGACCCGGCGATCGCAGCACAGGTCGACCGCGACCAGGCGATTGCAGGCGCCCTCGGTGTCAACGGCACGCCCGGCTTCTTCGTCAACGGCGTGAACGTCTCGGGCGCCCAGCCGATCGAAAACTTCAAGAAGATCATCGACGAGCAGCTGACCAAGGCCGCCGCCGAGATCGCCAAGGGCACCAAGCCCGCCGACCTGAACGAGAAACTGACCCGCGCCAACAACCCCGAAAAGGGTGCCAACCTGATCGGTTGGATCTTCAAGGGCGAGCCGATCTCGGCCAAGGCCGCCGATGCTGGTGCTGCCCCCGAGAAGGCCGCCCCGCCGCCGGAGGACAAGACCGTTTGGAAGACCACCATCCGAGGTCAGGAGCCCACGAAGGGCCCGGCCGACGCGCTGATCACGCTTGTCGAGTACACCGATTTCGAGTGCCCCTTCTGCTCGAAGGCGCGCGGTTCGCTGGCTGAGGTCGAGAAGGCCTATGCGGGCAAGGTGCGCTTCGTGTTCAAGAATCAACCGCTTCCCTTCCACAAGAAGGCGCAGGCCGCAGCGGAAGCCGCCCTGTGCGCCATGGATCAGGGCAAGTTCTGGGAGATGGAGGAGCGCCTGTTCACGAACCAGCAGTCGATCGGCGCGGACCAACTGCCAGAGCACGCCAAGGCGATCGGCCTGGATGTGGCCAAGTGGCAGTCCTGTATGGACGCGCGCAAGTTCAAGGCGCACATCGAGGCCGACCAGGACGACGCGGCGAAGGTGCAGGCCACGGGAACGCCCGCGTTTTACATCAACGGCCGCAAGCTGAGCGGTGCCCAGCCGTTCGACGCGTTCAAGAAGCTGATCGACGAGGAAATGACCAAGGCTCAGGCGCTTGTGCAGAGCGGCACGGCGGCCAAGGACGTGTTCGCCAAGACCATCGCGGACGGCAAGGTGTTCACGCCGCCGCCGCCGCTGGACCCCAAGGTCAACACGTTCGACTACGCGGGTTCGCCTCACCGGGGTCCACGCAACGCGGCTGTGAAGATCGTCGAGTACAAGGAGTTCCAGTGCCCCTACTGCGCCCGAGTGAACCCGACCATGAAGCAGGTCGAAAAGAACCTGCGTGGCAAGGTCGCCATCGTCTTCAAGCACTTCCCGCTGTCCAGCCAGTGCAACCCCGGCATGGGACGCGACATGCACCCCGCCGCCTGCACCGCCGCCTATTGGTCATTCGCCGCGGAAGAGCAGGGCAAGTTCTGGGAGTTCGAGGACGTCGTCTTCAACAACATGCAGTCGATGATGCCGCAAGACGGCGCCTTGGACGCGCGGCTGGCGGCCCTGACCGAGAACATGAAGAAGTACGCGGCTGAGGCGGGCATGGATGTCGCCAAGGCAGAAGCTTTCGTCAAGGGTGGCAAGTATCAGGCCAAGCTGACCAAGGATCTGGCTGAGGCTCGCGCAGCAGAAGTGGGCGGCACGCCGTCGATCTTTATCAACGGCCGCTCGTACAACGCCGCGATGACGCCTGAGAAGATGACGGAGATCGCCCAGCAGATCCTGGACGGCAAGCTCTAGTCGGTTCCGGGATGAAGTCGCTCGCCTCTGCCGCCGGCTGTCCGCAAGGGCCCGGCGGCAGAGGCGTTTTTGCGTTGCTGTTGAGGTCGGCGTGCGGGCGTTGGTCTGGTCACTCGCGGTGTTTGCGGGCGGCGCGGGGCAGGGCAAGCGCGGTCAGCAGCAGCAAAGCCAACAGCCAGCCAGTCGGAAGGGTTGCCGAGGCTGCGGCTGCGCACCCGGCAGAGGCCGTGGGGGTGGTCGGGGGCTGCCACTGCACCGCAGGGACGACCGAGGGGAAGCTGAGGTTCTTCGCCGCGAAGTTCTTCGACTGTGTTGGCGTCGGGGGCGTCTCAGTCAGCGGGTCAAGGGTCGCCGCACACGCGCCGCGGGTCGGGTAGCCGCTCAGCGGGGCACACACGAGGCCGGGTCCGCAGGTGGTGTCCTTGCCAGCTGCGCAGTCCAGATGGCACGTGGGGGCCTCTGAGGGGCCTGCCGCGCACACGAGGTCGAAGCGGCAGGCCGCGTCCATCCCGCAGGGCATGCCGGGCATCGCGCCGCCGCCGCCGTCTCGGCACACGCCGCCCGTTTTCGTCGCAGTGCCAACCCACACGCAGCGCTGGCCGCCGGGGCAGTCGAGGTCGTCCCCAAACGGCGCGCAGACCGTCCGGCACATGCCCACGCCACCGACCGGTCCGACATCGCACGCCATCTTGCTGCCGCAGCCGCCGGGCGACGTGCAGGGCGACCCTGGTTGCGGAGCGCCGTAGGGCAGGCAGAACGACTGGTCGTCGTCGAGTGGCGTGCAGCCGGTGCCGGCCGGGCAATCCGTCGCCACTTCGCAGGGTTGACTGCAAGCGCGGGTGTAGGGACCGCCTGGGTGCTCGACGCAAAGGCCGGATGCGCAGTCGAAGGCGCTCTCGCAGGGCCAGCCCAAGGCAAGTGGTCCGGGCTGGGTGCAACTGAAGGTGTGCGTCCGATCGCATTCGTAGGACTTGGGGCAGTCTGTCGTGTCCGAGCAGCTCACGCTGCAACGGCCCACGGCGGTCAGAGAGGGCACGCACAGCCCTGAGGCGCAGGTCGAGCCGACCATGCATGGCGACCCGATGGGGTCCTTGCCCCAGGTCAGGCACGTGGCCCCGCCGGATGGCCAGTCGACGCACTGTCCCTGGCCGCCACAGGAGGTGGTGCAAGGCTTCGAGCAGAAAGCGAATTTGCCGCCAGACAAGCAGTAGCGGTCCTCGCCGCACGCCAAGTTGCTGGCGCAAGGCTGGCCGAACCCCGACGAGGCGGAGTCGGCCCGGCAGTGACCGTCGTTGGGTAGGCAGGCCTTGCCGGCCGAGTAGCTGCCGCAGCTTGCGCCAATCGGGCATTCGTCATGGAATGTGCAGGTTTGCGCGCAGTGGCGGGCGCCGTCGGACCACGCGAGGCACAGCCCGCCGTCCGCGCAGTCGACGTCGGTCTGGCACGCGTCGCACCACTTGCCCTCGGCCTTGTCGGCGGTGCCGTAGAGGAACCTGGCGGCCCGCAAGTCGTCCGGTGCCAGCTCGCGTCCGGCAGCTCCCCTGTGGTGGAAGTACATGGTGGAGAGGCCGTCGCGGCTGTGTCCGAGTCCCAGCACATGTCCGAGCTGGTGCGTCAGGGCGGCCTGCAGGTCTGCCACGGGGCCGCTCACGTACAGCGGATCTGCCGTGACCCACTCGTAATCCTGAGCATTCAGGTGGATTTCCGTTCGCGTGAGTCGCCCAGAGCTGTCGCGCACCCGCAGCGTCCGGCCGGTCAGATCGCCTTTGCCCAGATCGTAGGCGCGATCGATCGTGACGTAGACATCGAACAGCGGCGGCTCCAGCACCAGACCGCCGTACTCGAGTTGGATGTCGGCTCCCGGGGCTTCATTCCACGTCTCGAGGGCGAAGTTCAGGCTTTGCTGCACCTTGGCGAGCGACAGTGCGCTGACACCTCTGGCCTGCAAGTACACCGTGACCGGCGCGCGATCAAAGCGCACGACCTGCCCGTCAGCGGCCCGGTCGACCTCGAACGCAACCGCAGTGGTCGCCGCAAGAGCCACCAGGCCCGTCAGCAGCAGTGACGCCCCGCGGAAACGGCGGCGGAAGCGGGTGGCAACCGGAAGCAGCGGGGTGTTCATCGCCTTCGAGACTACCCCGGCCCCCCCTGCCTGTCGATCCGCGCGTGCCCCAAGGCGACCCGGCTGGTCGCATCCATGTGTGAAGAAGTGTGTGCATTGGCCCCGCCCTCCAGCGTGAGGACACCGGTGTGATCAGGGATCTCGTGAGAAAGACGGGGGAATTCGACGGAGGTCACAAAGGAACCCTAAAGTCAAGTCACTGGGATGATTGCCGAAAGCGCGAATTGCTTGACCTCCCACCCCTAGTTTGTATTCTCCGCCCCCGTTCGCGCCCGGGACGACCTGAGGCGAGAGGTTCCCCCCCATGAACAGTATCCTTCCGACGACCACCTCCAACGACGAAGCCCTGCGCCCCCGGAGGCTGACGGACGTGTTCCGTTGCGGCAACCGCGGACGTCAGCTGCACCTCGCGACCTGCCTTGACGACTACATGAACGCGAATGCCCTGCGCGTGAAGTCGATGGTTTGTTTCGAGTGCACACAAGGCACGTGCAATCGCGAGACCTTCGCGGCCGACGCCGACAGTGAAGGCTTGCTCGACTCCGAGATCTGGGCGCGGCTGATGGCCGACCTGAAGGACACGGACAACTGCTGATCCGTTCGTTCGCCTCCCACTGCCGCGGCAAAGAAGCCTAGCGAAGCACCCAGTTTGAGCGATCCGGCCGACCCGGATCGCCGGGCGGAACCTTGTCGCTAAGGGCTTGGCGTGGTACCGTGTCCGCGCCTCGGCGTGCGGCAATAGCTTCGCCGTATCCTTGCGAGGCCAGGCAGCAAGCCCCGACCGCAACGGCGCCCTGACGTCGAAGCGTCCCAGGCAGAGGCGACATGGCGACCGGGAACCAGAACACCTTTCCCCAGCAGTTTGGCCGCTACTACCTGACGCAGAAGATTGCGATGGGTGGCATGGCCGAGATCTTCCGCGCCAAGAGCCTGGGCGCCGAGGGGTTCGAGAAGGTCGTCGTCATCAAGCGGATCCTGCCGCACTACTCTGAGGACGAAGGCTTCGTCACGATGTTCAAGGATGAGGCCCGCGTCGCAGCGCATCTGGCGCACGCGAACGTGGTGCAGGTCTTCGACTTCGACATGGTCAACGATCTCTTCTACATCGCGATGGAATACGTCGAGGGCCGCGACCTCAAGCGGGTGCTGGACCACGGTGCCAAGCTTGGCAAGCCGCTGAGTATCGCCCAAGCCGTCCATGTGATGATCGAGGCGTCCCAAGGACTTCATTACGCGCACGCCCGCGTGGTCGACGGCCAACCACTCAACATCATTCACAGAGACGTCTCGCCCCACAACGTCATGGTCTCCTTCAGCGGTGAAGTGAAGATCATGGACTTCGGCATCGCCAAGGCGGCCAGCCGTTCGACCAAGACGCGCGTGGGCACGGTCAAGGGCAAGTGCGCCTACATGAGCCCCGAGCAGGCGCGCGGCAAGCCGCTCGACCCTCGCAGCGACCTGTTTGCGCTGGGCGTTCTCCTTTGGGAGATGCTGACCGGCAAGCGGTTGTTCGTCGGCGAGTCGGACTTCGAGACGCTGAATAACGTGCTGAAGGCAGAGGTGCCGGCGCCCAGCGAGCTGAACCCGGAGGTTCCGAAGGAACTGGACGCGATTGTGCTCAGGTCGTTGGCGCGCGAACGCGAGGACCGGCAGGCCGATGTCGGAGCCTTCGTATCTGAGCTGCGGCGCTGGTTCTACTCGTCCGTGCCGGACCCGGATGCAGTGTCGCTCAAGAACTACATGACCGACCTGTTCGCGGACGAGATCGAGGTGCTGCGGGCCGAAGTTGCGATTGAAGTCCAGATGATGGAGGGCGTGCGGAAGGGCACGGGACCTGGCAACAAGCGGCCCGGAACCGGTTCGTCCAGCGTGCCTCAGGTGGGCGGAGACGACGAGAAGACGATGGCGCTCGACGCGACGGGCGGCCTGCCCGCGACCGCCGACAGTGACCGCACGATGGCGCTGCCCGACGCGCTGGCGATGCCCCGACTGGGGCCGAAGCCCGGCATCGATTCGTCGCGGACGCTGGTGGGCCAGATGCCCGACGAGCCGAAGAAGTCCAAGGTGGGGCTGTTCGCCGGCATCGGTGCCGTCGTTGCGCTGCTGGCTGGCGTGGGCGCATTCGTCGCGGTCAACGGCGGGGAGTCCAAGAAGGATGGTGCGGCTTCAGGGGTTGCCGCCGCCGCCCAGCCCTCAGCGCCCGCTGCGCCGGTTGTGCAGGTGTCGGTCGTCATCAAGGCGCCCGGCGCGAACGAGATCGTCGTCGACGGCGAGACGGTCTCGACCGACCCCGAGTGCACCTTTCGCGGTGAGAAGGGGCGAGAGATCAAGGTGTTGGTCAAGAACGGCGACCGCAAGAAGCTGGTCAAGCACGTACTGGAAGCGGATGGCGCCGTCCTGACCATTGAGCTTCCTGCTGTCGCTGCTGTCGAACCGAAGGCCCAAGGCTCCGATTCGGGCGCCCCGGTGGTATTGGTGCAGGTCGAGCCGCGCAACGCCACCGTGACGGTCAATGGAGCACCGGTCGAAGCCGTGGGGGGCAACGCCCGCGTGCCCAATCTGAAGATCGGCGACACGTTCAAGGTCGAGGTCAAGGCGGCTGGCTACAAGCCGGAGGCGCGCGACCTGGTGGTCAAGTCCAGCGTTGAGACGTTCGAGATCGTGCTGGCGCGGGATCGTCCCGCCAGCGCGAGTAGTGGCTCGGCGCCCGTGGCTGCGGGCCCGGGCAAGGTCGTGGTGTCGGCCAAGCCGTGGGCCAAGGTGTCGTGCAAGGGCAAGGACTTGGGACTGAGCCCCGGCCCGTTCACGCTGCCGGCCGGCCGTCACACCCTGACGTTGACCAAGGGCGGCGTGACCAAGACGGTGAGTGTCACGGTCAAGGCGGGACAGACCACACAGACCAGCGCGGACATGTCGGCTCCGTAGGTTTCGTGACCGGCGGGGGACCAGTCCGGCTTGACACGCGGCCGGTCCTCCGCTAAAACGCCCTCCGCTTCACCGACGGTGCCCTGTGCGGGAACTCAGGTGGAGGGAGTCTGCGGGAATAGCTCAGCGGTAGAGCGCGACCTTGCCAAGGTCGATGTCGCGGGTTCAAATCCCGTTTCCCGCTCCAGAGAGGCCCCTTTCGAGGGGCCTCTTTCGTTTTTGGTCCGATCTCGCCACCATGCGCCGCGCCAAGGCCCCGAGTTGGACGCTCGCCGGGGCCTCCTCCCTGCCGGGATGGCGGAACGGTAGACGCAGAAGACTTAAAATCTTCCAGCCTTACAGGCTATACGGGTTC
>CAYURO010000012.1:0-113736 GCA_964447285.1 uncultured Enterobacteriaceae bacterium
CGCTGAAGTCCCTGTCCGACATGCTCAAGGGCAAGCAGGGTCGGTTCCGCCAGAACTTGCTCGGCAAGCGCGTCGACTACTCGGGCCGTTCCGTCATCGTCGTCGGTCCGGACCTGCGTCTGCACCAGTGCGGCCTGCCGAAGAAGATGGCGCTCGAGCTCTTCAAGCCGTTCGTCTACTCGAAGCTGGAAGAGTTGGGCTACGTCACGACCATCAAGAGCGCCAAGAAGCTGGTCGAGAAGGAGCAGGGCGTCGTTTGGGACATCCTCGAGGACGTGATCAAGGAGCACCCGGTGCTGCTGAATCGCGCGCCGACCCTTCACCGCTTGGGCATGCAGGCGTTCGAGCCCGTGCTGATCGAGGGCAAGGCCATCCAGCTGCACCCCCTGGTCTGCACCGCGTTCAACGCCGACTTCGACGGTGACCAGATGGCGGTCCACGTGCCGCTGTCCCTGGAAGCCCAGATCGAAGCCCGCGTGCTGATGATGTCGACCAACAACATCCTCTCGCCCGCGTATGGCAAGCCGATCATCAATCCGAGCCAGGATATCGTGCTCGGCCTGTACTACATGACGCGCCAGATCCCCTACGTGAAGGGCGAGGGGCGGCTGTTCGCCGGTCCGGAAGAGGTGCGTGCGGCGTACGACAACAAGGCGCTCGACCTCCAGGCGGCCATCCGCTGCCGCATGCCCGTCTGGGACGACGCTCAGGACGCCGACGAGGAAGGCCCCGCGCGCCGCGAGATCGTCGACACGACGACCGGCCGCGTGCTGCTGTCTGAGATCGTGCCGAAGGGCGTGCCGTTCGTCCTGTACAACAGGGAACTCGGCAAAAAGGAACTGCAGACGCTGATCGACGAGGTCTACCGCGTCTCGGGTTCGAAGAAGACCGTGCTGCTTGCCGACGCCCTGCGTTCGGCGGGCTACTCGCAGTCGACCGCGGCCGGCATCTCGGTCTGCCTCGACGACATGGCGATCCCGGTCGAGAAGCAGGCGTACATCGACAAGGCGCAGAAGGCCGTGTCGCAGATCACCCAGCAGTATCTGGAAGGTCTGATCACGGACGGCGAGCGCTACAACAAGGTGGTCGACACCTGGTCCGACGCGACTGAGCAGATCGCCAAGAAGATGATGTCCGGCATCTCGACCCGCAAGGTGATCGACCCGCACACCGGCGAGACCAAGGACGTCAAGTCGTTGAACTCGGTCTTCATCATGGCGGACTCGGGCGCGCGTGGTTCGGCCCAACAGATGCGTCAGCTGGCCGGCATGCGTGGTCTGATGGCCAAGCCGTCGGGCGAGATCATCGAGACGCCGATCACGGCGAACTTCCGCGAAGGCCTGTCGGTGCTGCAGTACTTCATCTCGACGCACGGTGCCCGCAAGGGTCTTGCCGACACCGCGCTGAAGACCGCCAACTCGGGCTACTTGACCCGCCGTCTGGTCGATGTGGCCAACGACGCCGTCATCACCGAGCAGGACTGCGGCACGCTGGACGGCATCGAGATGGACGCCCTGGAAGAGGGCGGCGAGATCATCCAGCCGCTGTCGGACCGCATCCTGGGCCGCACGGCGCTGGAGGACATCACCGACGGCGAAGGCAACGTGCTGGTCGAGGCCGACGACCTGATCGACGAGAAGAAGGTTCAGCTGATCGACGGCGCGCACCTGCGCAAGGTCAAGATCCGGTCGGTGCTGACCTGCCGCAGCCAGACCGGCATCTGCGTGCTGTGCTACGGCCGTGACTTGGCCCGTGGCCGCATGGTCAACATCGGTGAGGCCGTCGGCGTCATCGCTGCGCAGTCCATCGGCGAGCCCGGCACCCAGCTGACGATGCGTACCTTCCACGTGGGCGGTACGGCGTCGACCCAGCGCGACCTGCCGCAGCACCGCACGCCGGTCGAGGGCATCGTCAAGTTCCGCGAGCTGCCGCTCGTCGATCCGGGCGACAACCAGGGCAAGGTGGCGGTGGCGCGTGGTCACATCCTCATCACACTTCCGGGCGTTCCTGAGGACCGCTGCCCTGCGTTTGCCGTTCAGTCCGGCTCGCGCGTCAAGGTCACGGACGGTCAGTCGGTCAAGAAGAACGACCTGTTGGCCGAGTGGGACTCTTCGTTCACGCCGATCCTCACCCACGTCGGTGGCAAGGTGAAGCTGCTGGACGCCGAGGAAGGTCTGACGGTCAAGGAGCAGCTGGACGAGACGACCGGTCTGACCCAGAAGTTCATCATCGACTCCAAGGACCCGTCGCTGCGGCCGCGCGTTGCGATCGTCGGGCCCGACGGCGAGTTGGTGCGCGTCGAGCGGACCGGAGCCTTGGCGCAGTACAACCTGCCCGTGGGCTCGAACTTGGTCGTGGCCGACGACACTGTGGTGCGTCCTGGCGACATCCTGGCCAAGATGGCCCGTGACACGGCCAAGACCAAGGACATCACCGGCGGTCTGCCGCGGGTGGCCGAGCTGTTCGAGGCACGCAAGCCCAAGGACTTCGCGGTCATGTCTGAGGTCGACGGCATCGTCAGCTTCGGCAAGGCCTTGAAGGGCAAGCAGCGCGTCCTCGTGAAGCCCGAATTCGGTCTGGAGCGCGAGTACCTGATCGGCAAGGGCAAGCACTTCACGGTG
Source organism: uncultured Enterobacteriaceae bacterium (assembly GCA_964447285.1). Lineage (GTDB taxonomy): Bacteria > Myxococcota_A > UBA9042 > UBA9042 > UBA9042 > CAJBNH01. Next base: position 2,622 of record CAYURO010000012.1, read on the forward strand.
GCCGAGGGCGACCGCGTGCGCGCCGGTGACCCGTTGATGGACGGACCGCTGAACCCTCACGACATTCTGCACGTGCTCGGCATCGAGGCGCTGGCCAAGTACCTGGTCGACGAGATCCAGGAGGTCTACCGTCTGCAGGGCGTTCGCATCAACGACAAGCACATCGAGGTCGTGGTGCGGCAGATGCTGCGCTGGGTGCGCGTCACCAAGACGGGCAACACCAACTTCATGGTGGACCAGCAGGTGCTGAAGTTCCGTTTCGACGAGGAGAATCAGCGGGTCATGGCCGACGGTGGCAAGCCGGCGTCTGGCGAGCCGTTGCTGCTCGGTATCACGAAGGCGTCGCTGTCCACGGAGTCGTGGATCTCCGCGTCGTCGTTCCAGGAGACGACCAAGGTGCTGACCGAGGCTTCGCTCGGCGCCAAGAACGACTACCTGAACGGCCTGAAGGAGAACGTGATCATGGGTCGGTTGATCCCGGCCGGCACGGGCATCCCGGCGTACACCACCATGGAGATCGAGACCGGAGCTACGGAGACGACGGGCCTCGAGTCCATCGGCTACGCGGGCGTCGGGGCGTAGGTTCTAGCCTGATTCTGATGAGTTGACGAAGCCCCCGGTCGGAGACGGCCGGGGGCTTTGTTCGTTTGGGGCGGCGTGGAGGTCGGGCCACTTCTTGCTCGGACTCCTCGGAGGGGGCCCTGCCCGGGGCCTCGAGTCTGAAGTCACGACGGACTCCAACCGTCCCCCGTCATCCCGAGGCAGGGACGCTGGATTCCGGCAGGTGCCCTCTTCCGAGGGACCTTGGCCGAAGGCCTTCCGGACCCAACGTGCGGTGCCCGACCGCGCAACAGAAGACCGGAGCGGGGGCGACGGACGTGCACGTCCCTCGCCGGGGGCGTCAGGCCGGCGGACCAACGGCGGCCGAGACAGGAATCCTTGCTGCAAAAAGCACCGCGCCCCGGATGGCCTTGCAGCCGTCCGGGGCGCGATGGAACGATCTGGCTCGGGCGCGGAACTCGGGAACTCGGGAACTCGGGAACTCGGGAACTCGGCCAGAGACCCTTCGCCCGCCTCGCGCTCACGCGCTCGCGGGCTCAGGGTAGCGGACGGGGCCCCGCGCGGAGCGCGACCCGTCCGCTACTTGCAGGACGGCGTGCAGACCTTCACACCCGGGATCTCGGTTCCCTTGGTGTTCTTGGCCGGCTCGCACTTGGCGCCCGCGCCGCTGTCGGCGGCCGCGCAATCTGAGTCGGTCTGGCAGGGGGCCGCGCAACGCAGGTTGGCTGCGGTGCCGGCAGCGCCCGTGTTCGAGCACTTGTAGCCGCCGTTGCAGTGGAAGTCCTCGTTGCAGGGCAGGCAGGACTTCTTCTTGACGCACATGGGCACCAGTGCCGCCATGGACATGTCCTTGCGGGGGATGCGCATGTAGTTCTGGTCGCAGATCATGTCCTGAACCGCGCCGCAATCCGCATTGGTGTTGCAGAGCGCGGTGCAGTAGCCCTTGCCGGTCGCGCTGTCCTGGAAGCAGCTAAGACCGGAGGCGCACTCGGGAACCGCATCCTGAGCGGGATCGGGATTGCAGGACTCGCCGGGCTTCTTGGTGCCCATGGTCTCGTTCTCGGCGACCATCAGCAGGCAGTGGTACTCGACCGAGGCCTTCTTGTCCGGACCCGTCGCGATCGGGAAGGGCACGCAAGACTCCTTGCCGTCGCACTTCTTGGTGGCGCTGCAGTCCGACAGCGTGCTGTCGACGCCGACGGGGATGCAGAGCGGGAAGTAGAGGTCGTCATACTGCGACATCGTGCCGCCCCAAGCGGCCATCAGCGACGAGCAAAGGGTCTTGTAGTCGTTGCCGTCGATGGTGATCTTTTCGGCGCAGGTGGCCTTGCCGTTGCAAGTGTCGACGCAATAGCCGGGCTGGGTCTCGGTGCTGCCGAGGCACAGACCGCTCTTGCACAGCTTGCCGACTGCGGAGCCGCAAGCCTCGCCAGCCGCGGCGGCCTTGGTGTCAGGCGTGATGCAGAGACCGCCGACGGTGTACGCGTCGACCGTCGTGCCGGTGGCCTGACCTGGCAGCTGGTACTGGTACTCCCAGAGCTTGCAGTAGTTCGAGGTCGCATCCTTGCAGTCCGCGCTCGATTTGCACTCGCCCTTCGGAGCCGCCATCGGCGTGCAGACTTCCAGCGGCAGGAAGACGTCGTAGGCGTCGTCGGTGGGATTCGACAAGTCGAGCGGAATCTCGAGCGCGCCGCACTTCTGGTTGGTCGCGCAGTCGGTGTCCGTTTTGCAGTGACCGGAGCACGAGCCGTCGACGCACCAGATCGGGTTCTCGCAGATGGGCACGCTCTTGTCCTTGTCGTTGGGGAACGCATCGCAAGCCTCGCCCTTGGCCGAGCCGCCGACGGTCTTGCGCACGCAGCCGGGCTCCCAACCGGGCATCGTGATCTTGGTTTTGTCGATGGGGTCCGGGTCGCCGTCGGGGCTGGAGACGCCGTTGTAGAAGGTGCGGCAGTAGAAGTCGTTGTCGCCGCACTCCTTGTCCAAGAAGCACTTCTTGGGCAGGCAGACGTCGAACAGGTCCGGAACGTCGCTGTACATCTTGACGCCGGTCTCGCACTGCCAGGCGGAGCAGTCCGCGTCACCCGAGCACGTCGCGCCGGTGCCGTCGCACTTGCCGGACTTGCAGGCGCCCTTGGCCGTGATGCAGTCGCTGTCGGACTTGCAGAACGAGAGGCAGCCCGTCGTGCCGCACAGGTTGTTCTCGCAGGTGGCGACCTTGCCGCTCAGGGGGTCGTCGTTGCAGGTCTCGGAGACGCCAACGCCGGCCGTGCCGTCGGGGTTCTTGGCCTTCGGGGCGCAGACCAACTGGGGGCTGCCGTTGAAGAACTGCAGACCGCACGCCTCGGTGGCGGGGCAATCAGAGTCAGCCTTGCACGGCTTGAAGTTGGTGCCAGCGGCGCAGTAGCTGAACGACTGGCCCTGGGCAAGCTGAGCCTGGCTGGCGTACTCGATGCACTTGAACGCTGTGCCGTTGGGGCCGTCGACAGCGTCTTCGCAATCCGAAGGCGAACCCGGATCCTCGACGCCGTCAGCGCCCTGATCGCCGGTCGCGTTGTTCACGACGTCGTTGACGATGGTGCACATCTTGGTGCAGACGCCGATGCAAAGGCCGGTGTCGCACTGGGCGTTGATGCAGTCGCGGTAGGCTTGGACCTCCGTGTCGGCCGCGCCCTGCTGGGGCGGGCGGCAGGTCTTGTCGGGCCCGCAGGACTCGCCGAACTTCTTCTTCTCGACGACCGTCTCGGCCTTGCACTTGTAGGTCGGCGAGGTTCCGGCCGTGTCGCACTTGAAATTGGGCTTGCAGGGGCCGCAGTTCGCGGGGCACCCAGGGACGAATCCGCACTCAGCGCCCTTGTCGAGGCAGCACTGTTGGGCGGCCGAAACATCGCCGGTGGCGTCGGTACCCGGGTTGACGGAGTCGGGGTTGTCGTTCGAGTCGGCCACGGAGTCGCCCGGGGTCAGATCGCCGCCGAAGATGTCCGTGGGGTTGGACGTGTCGGTGGTGGTCGACGTTCCGTCGGTCGAATCGCTGCCGCAGGCCGCCAATGTCAGCATTGCCAAGCTGAGGAGGGCAATACAGCTTCTCAATTTCATGAATGTTCTCCGGTTTCCAGCCCTGTGCTGGTGGCGGCGCGTGCAACTGCCGTCCGCGAGGGGGTTCGGGGGTCGCGGCGGAATGCCGGCACCGAACAAAAGCCGCGAAACGGTAGCCGATCGGCAAGCACGCCGTCAAGCTGAGAACAGCCCCGGGCAATTCAATGTGTGTGCGGACTTGCGCCCCCGTCCTGAGGCAGGCGTCGGGTGTTGCGCGCCATGGGCGAAGTGCGTGATTTCAGGCCGCCGTCAGCCGGGCGTTGTCGATCAGGCGTGTGCGCCCAAAGTAGGCAGCAACAAGCACTTGTGCGGGGCCGTCGAGGGTGGTGCGCGGTACAAGCGTCTCAGGGTCCACGATGCCGACGTAATCGACCCGCCCTCCGGCGTCCGAGATCCGCGCGGTGATCGACGTGGTCAGGCGGTCCGGATCGCGTTCTCCTGTGCTGACAAGGGCTTGGGCATCGCGGAGCGCGTCAGGAATCGCCCGCGCTCCTCGGCGCTCGTCCGGCGTCAGGAAGACGTTGCGCGAACTCAGCGCCAAGCCGTCGGGTTCGCGCAGGGTCGGCACGCCCACGATCTCTGTGGGATGATTCAGGTCGCGCGCCATGCGGGCGATGACCTGCAGCTGCTGCCAGTCCTTTTCGCCAAAGACCGCGACGTCGGCCATCACAAGGTTCAGCAGCTTCGCGACCACCGTGGCCACGCCGCGGAAGTGCCCGGGGCGACTCGCGCCGCACCAGAGCTGGGCCAAGGGGCCGGGCTCGACGTGGGTCTCGAAGCCGCTTGGATACATCCCCGACGCGGTTGGGGCGAAAATCAGCTCAACGCCATGCTTGCGGCACAGACCAGCGTCCAAAGGAAGGGTGCGCGGGTAGGCGTCCAGGTCCTCACGCGGGCCGAATTGCAGCGGGTTGACGAAGACGGACACGACCACAACATCGCTGCGTTCGTGAGCGTGGTGGACCAGCGCCATGTGTCCGGCGTGCAGCGCGCCCATGGTGGGGACAAAGCCGATGCGGCGGCCGTTCGCCCTTTGTGTGGCAGTCCAGACACGCAAGTCGGCCGGTGAGCGCGCGATGGGCATCCCTTCCAACTCGAGCAATGAGAATTCAGCCGGCATCGTGGGTTCCTGCGGTCAGGCGCCAGAGGGCAGCGCGTGAGGCTCGGCGGCGAGGGTGGGGTCGACGTAGCCGTGCTCGGCGGCAGGGAACTCGACGGCCTGAACCTCCGCGCGGTAGGTCGCCAGTGCATCGACGACGGTGTCGCCCAACGCGGCGTACTGTTTCAAGAACTTTGGCTTGAAGCCTGGGTTTAGCCCCAACAGGTCGTACAGCACCAGGATCTGGCCGTCGCAGTCGGGGCCCGCACCGATGCCGATGGTCGGGATCGTCAGTTCGGCCGTGATGATGGCCGCCAGCTCAGACGGGATGCCCTCAAGCACCAAGGTGTAGCAGCCGGCCTCCTCGAGTGCGAGCGCCGCTTCCACCAGTCGTTCCCGCGCCGCACGGCCCCGACCTTGGACTCGGTTGCCGCCCATCGCGTGCACCGACTGCGGCGTCAGGCCGATGTGACCCATGACCGGGATGCCGGCCGACACCAGCGCCCGAACCGTATCGGCCACTTCCTTGCCGCCCTCGAGCTTGACGGCGTGGGCGCCGCCCTCCGCCAGCATCCGGCCCGCGTTCTGCAACGCGACGTCGGGGCTGCGGTAGCTCATGAACGGCATGTCGGCGACCAGATGCGCGCGTTGCAGCCCCCGGGCGACCGCTGCGGTGTGGTAGACGATGTGGTCGACCGTCACAGGCAGCGTCGTGTCGTGGCCTTGGATGACGTTGCCCAGCGAGTCGCCGACCAGCACGACGTCGATCCCGGCCGCATCGACCAGACGAGCGAACGTGGCGTCGTAGCAGGTAACGGCGGCAATGCGCTGACCCCGGGCCTTCATCTCGCGCAGGTGCTGAACCCGCACGCGGGCGGCAGATCCCTCGCCGATCGCGTAGAGGCCTCTCGGCCGTCCTGAGGAGGCGGGGCGCGCGGCAGACTCGGGCTGCGGGGGGGCGACAGGGGATGCGGCCGCCGCGACCGAAGGCGCCGCACGGCGAGAAGATTGCGACATCGGGTGGCCTCCAAGCGGCGGCGTGATGCCGCGAAACGGTAGACCCCACGACACGAAGGCTAGGAGAAAGCCTCGGGCCTCGCAACCCCGGCAAATCTGCCGTGCCAATTTTCGCTCTGCGCGTCGAGGACCTGGAGGCTCCATCCGGGTTTGCCCGCACCTGCGACGCCTGTTATCGTCGCGGTTCTCGCGCGATCGGGAAGTCGCTGTGCAGCAACATCAGGGGGGATCGGATGGAGAAATGGGGGGTTCGTGCGGGTCTGCTGGCGGTCGCGGTGCTGGCGCTGGGGCTGTTGTCGGTTCCTGTGGTTGCGCAGCCGACGTGGCCGCCGCCGAAGGGCGCCGACCTGACGCAGCCCGCGAACTGGCCCAATGACCCCGGCTTCATCCAGTACACGATCATCGACGACGTCGTGCACGTGCTGGGCGGCGACTGGAACCTGTGGTCGTTCGTGCCGAAGGAGGGCGACCCCGACAAGCCGGGCGAGCAGCCGAACAAGCAGTGGCAGGAGTACCCGGGCTTTCGCCAGTCCGAGGTCGCGATCGGCACGGGCATGCACGCGGACCGGGCGTGGTCGCTGACGACCGGAGACCGGCGGGTGCTGATTGCGGTGCTGGACTCGGGCATCAAGTGGGAGTCCGACGATCTGGTCAACAAGCACTACCTGAATCGCAAGGAGCTGCCGGCGCCGCAAGAGGCGTGCCGCGGCCCGAACTTCAAGGCAGCAGACCCATGGGACTCGGACGGCGACGGCATCTTCAACATGCTCGACTACGCCCAAGAGGGCGGCAAGGACATCCCCAAGACCTCTTGCGACGCACGAGTCAGCGACCTGAACAAGAACGGGCTGTTGGACCCGCAGGATCTGATCAAGGTGTTCTCTGACAGCAAGGACGACGACGGCAACGGCTACGTCGACGACATCTCCGGGTGGGACTTCTTTCGCAACGACAACGACGCTTTTGACGACACCCGCTTTGGCCACGGCACCGGCGAGGCCCACGACTCGGCCGCCGAGGGCAACAACGGCCGTGGCAGCTTGGGCATCTGCCCCGACTGCACCGTGATGGCCGTGCGCGTGGGCGACAGCTTCGTCGCGGACGGAAACGACTTTGCCGCGGCTGTCATCTTTGCGACCGACAGCGGCGCCAACGTCGTGCAGGAAGCGCTGGGGACGATGAGCCGCAGCCACTACGCCGACGCTGCCATCAACTACGCCTACGCCAACAATGTCGTGGTCATCGCATCAGCGGCGGACGAGCTCAGCTTCCACCACAACATGCCGGGCACGACCGACCACACGGTGTACGTGCACGCGATCGTGTACGACGGCGGCTCGCCCAAGACCTCGACCACCTTCCTGAATTTCAACAACTGCACGAATTTTGGCGGTAATCTGGTGCTGTCGTCCCCTGGCACCGGTTGCTCGTCAGAGGCCACGGGCGTGACGTCTGGCCACGCGGGCATGATCTATTCGGCAGGCGTCCAGGCCAACCTGAACCCGCCCCTGTCGGCGGAGGAAGTGCGCGGCGTGCTGATCATGAGCGCCGACGACATCGACGTGCCTGAATCCAAGACCGACCCGACCAAGTTCCCCAGTGGCCCGGGTTGGGACCTGCACTTCGGCTACGGCCGCAACAATGTGTTTCGTTCCGTGCAGATGGTGCAGGCCGACCAGATCCCGCCCGACGTCGACATCCTGACCCCCAGTTGGTTCGAGCCGATCGAAGTCACGCGCACGCCCAAGTTCACCGTCTCCGGCCGTATCGGCAAGCGCTCCGACGGCAAGGCGGCTCGCTATGCCGAGTACAGCTACGTCCTCGAGTACGCCAAGGGCATCGACCCCAAGGGCGGCTGGGTCACGGTATCGGAAGGCAAGACTGCCGGAATCGATGGCAAGATCGCAGAGTTCGATGTGGCAAAGGCCGCAGAGGCGATCGACTTCGATGCGCCCTTGATCGACCACGACCAGTACAGCTTTACCCTGCGGCTGCGTGCGACGGCCAAGGCCAAGGACGGCACCGAGGTCAAGTCCGAGTACCGCAAGTCCATTGGCCTCTACAAGGACCCCGACCTGCTGCCGGGCTATCCCAAGCACGTGAAGACTTCGGTCGAGGCAAGTCCCAAGCTGTTCGACCTGGACGGCGACGGTGGCGACGAGCTGATCCAGCCGACGTCGGACGGCTTTGTGCACGCGTGGAAGGCGGATGGCTCTGAGGCGGCGGGCTGGCCGATCCCGACGCCCGTGCGCCGCGAGCTGGGCGACGAGGGAGTGCAGAACGTGTCCAAGGCATGTGCCTATCGCGCCGACAAGGCCGGCTGCACGGCCCAGAACGGCAAGCTAGAGCCGATGTACCGCGAGATGATGCTGGGCACGCCTGCGGTCGGCGACCTGGACGGCGACGGCAGCGTCGAGGTGATTGTGACCACCTACGACGGTCACGTGGTGGTGGCGGGCAAGGACGGCAAGCCTCGCGCAGGCTTCCCCGTCGAGGTCGACCGCACCAAGTCGCAGAAGTGCGACCCGGAGCACCTGTGGGACGACGGCATCTTTTCGGCCGCCGCGCTGGCGGATCTCGACAAGGACGGCAAGCTCGAGATCGTCGTGACCGCCATGGACCAGCACGTCTACGTTTGGCGTCACGACGGCACGCAGCAGCCGGGCTTCCCGGTTCTGGTGCGCGACCCAGAGCTGGGCGACACGATGGGCGACCGCATCATCGCCGCCCCTTCGATCGGAGACATCAACGGCGACGGCAAGCTGGAGATCGCCACCGGAACCAACGAGGCGATCGGCGCCGACAAGGCCAAGAACGAGGCGCGCGGTTACGTGTTGTGGGGCGACGGCAACCTGCACGAGGGCGGGCCGTTCCTGCCTGGCTTCCCCGTCACGACGCTCGGCATCATGGCGTTCGTGCTGCCGACGGTGGGCTCCGGCGTTCCGGGGCATCCCGCGCTGCTGGACATCGACTACGACGGCAAGCTCGAGATCAACTTCGACACGATCGGCTCGTCGGGCACGTTCTACACGTCCACCGGCAAGGTCTTCTGCCGCACCGTGGCGGGGACGACCAAGAAGCAGTGTTCGTTCGACAACCAGAACTTCGGCGCCAAGTCCAACACACAGGACAGCCCGGCCTACATCCTGATCGCCAACGCTTCGCTGGGTCGCGTCGATCCCACGGGCGGGGTGGATTTCGTCAAGGCCACAGCGGGCTTCAAGTTTGCATTGACGTTTGCCTCCGGCGGCCAGCGCGCGGAGTTCGACCACCACCTCTCGGCGTGGGACACGGCGAGCGGCAAGATGCTGGAGGGTTGGCCGCGCGTGATCGACGACTGGCAGTTCTTTTCGAACCCCGCGATCGTCGACCTGAACAATGACGACAAACCCGAGGTCATCGCCGGTTCGGCGGGCTACTTGGTGCGAGCCTGGAACTATCTGGGCGAAGAAGCCAAGGGATTCCCGAAGTTCACGATGGGCTGGGTTCTGGGCTCCCCTGCGGTTGGTGACATCGACGGCGACGGGAAGTTCGACGTCTCGGCGTCGACGCGCGATGGCTGGGTATTTGCTTGGCGCACCGGCGGCACGGTCAAGGGGTCGATCGTCGAGTGGCCCTTCCACGGTCACGACTTACACAACACCGCCAACTACCACTCCATCGTCAACCCCTACGCCAAGACCGCCGACCCGACACCGACGGCGACAAGCGATGCGACCGGCGACGGTGGCTGCAGCGCGAGGTCGACCGCGACGTCGACGGGTGGCACTCTGCTGGCGTTGGCGCTACTTGCGCTGGTCGTCCTGCGAAGGCGCCAGACAAGTCGGGAGGGGTGAACAGGTCAGGGAACGTGTGCCGCCGCTCGGAACAAAGCGCGGCGCAAAGGGTTGCAGCAGGGGGCGCGTCCACGCGGCCCGAGACGGGGAAGGAAGTCCCCAGGAGGAGAGCGTGATCGCCGAGCCCCGCCATCAATGTTACAAGTGTCTGGAAGAACTCGTTTTTGAGGTGAAGATCGGTCGGCTGGACACCTGCCCCAACTGCAGCGCGTACCTGCACTCGTGCCGCAACTGCCGCTTCTGGAGCAAGTCTGCCCACAACGAGTGCATCGAGAATCAGGGCGAATTCATCCGCGACCGCGAGGCCGGCAACTTCTGCGGGTTCTTCCAGTTCCGCATCATGGGCGAGGACACGTCGGCCGAGGTCAACGCCGCGCGGTCCAAGCTGGAGTCGCTGTTCGGCAAGAGCCCTGAGAAGCCCACCATCTCGTTCGGCACGCCAGAGCCGGTGCAATCCCCGGAAGACGCCGCGCGGGCCAGGTTGGAGGCGCTCTTCAAGAAGTGACAGACAAGCCTCGGCATTGACAACGGCCCCGATCTTCGGCATACGCATGCGCCGCCCGACCGGGGTGTGCTCGCGCAGCACAGGAACTGGTCGAGCCCAACGGGGTGTAGCGCAGCCTGGTAGCGCACTTGCTTCGGGAGCAAGGAGTCGCTGGTTCAAATCCAGTCACCCCGACCACAGGGCGTCACGTCGCGCAGGGCCGAGAGCCCGAAGTGGCGGTGACGCCCTTGGCGTTTTTGAGGTGGATGATGAGCACGCGGGACCGCCTCGAACCCAAGATCCTTCACGAGGACAACGACTTGCTGGTCATCGACAAGCCCGGCGGCTTGCTGGTGCACGGCGCTGAGGACGTCGAGTCCGCCTTGGCGTGGGCGCGTCGTCGCGAGGTCGCACGGGGCGGCGACCCGGACAACATCGACCTGATCCATCGGCTCGACCGCGACACCAGCGGCGTGCTCCTGTTTGGCCGCAACGCCCAGACCGTGTCGCGCATGGGCGAGGCGTTTCGGGATCGCAAGGTGCTGAAGCTGTACCTCGCGCTGACCTCTCCCGTGCCCGCCCTGCGGTGGTTGCGGGTCGAGCAGCGGCTGCGCGCGCGCCGGTTGGGCGGCGGCGAGTTCATGGAGGTCGTTCAGGACGGCGGCGTCGAGGCTTCCAGTGAAATCGAGGTGTTGTCGCGGGGGCGTCGGTTCGGTCTGGTGCGCGTCATCCCGGAGCAGGGGCGCAAGCATCAGGTCCGCGTTGCGCTGGCGGCGACCGGCTCTCCCATTTGTGGCGACTTCCTCTATGGCGGGGCGATTGTGGCGCGGCTTTCCAAGCGGGTGATGCTGCACGCGCGGCGCCTGGAGTTCGCCCACCCGACCACCGGAGAACACGTCGTCTTCAAGGCGCCGCTGCCACAAGACTTCCGCGACCTGATTGCTGAGGACGGCGGCTCGATTCCGCCCGATCTGGACCGCCGCCACCGCACGGAGCCTCGTGGCGGGCGCAAAGCGGGGGAAGCTGCGCCGAATCTGGCCGCATCTGCACGGGTACAAGGCGCTCGGATCGAGGCTCCGCGCCACGCCAGCACTTGGCGGCGTCCGACGAACAAGCCGAAGTCTTAGGAAATCAAGTCACTTCGCCAAGGCGTCGCCGGGCTTGTGATCGACGCGGCACACCAGCCACTCATAGCCGCGCAGGCACCAATCGATCCGCCAGGTCGCCTCGGTGGTGTCGTCCTTCAACCCAGGGTGGCGAAAGTGCACGATCACGCGCTCGGTGTCGCCGGCAGGCCGCTCCAGCCGGATGCCTGAGGCCCGAGTGTGGGCGAGGCCGTCGGGTTCCTCGATGCGGTCGAACCAAGCGCTCCATTCTTTCAGCCACAGGTCGATTTCCGCCCGCCGCACTTCGTGTTGCGCGGGATACGCCCACTGATCCGCCCAGTGTTCGCCCAACTTCTTGCCGTCGACCTCCAGCAGTGACCACTCGAACAGGCCGTGCAGTGCGGTCACGCGGTCCTGGTGCTGCAGTTGGCTCAGGAAATAGACGACCGCGGCCTCCGGCGTCTCGCACGCTTCAGCGCAGCCGCCGATGATCGCGGCGGGGCGGGCGCGGCGGGCAGCCTTGTCGCCCAGCGGATTGGCGACGGGCTCGGTGGCGGTCGGGGCTTGGGCAGCTTCGACGGCGGCAATGGGCGCGACGGCCGGGAGGGCAGTAGGCACTGGTGCAGCGGGCGCCGGGGAGCGGCAGGCCGCAAGCGTGCCAAATAGCACCAAGAGCAGCATGGACTTGTGGGGCATCAGGAACCCGAGGGCTGGGAGTCGTACACATAGGTCGCGCGAATTTCGAGCAACCGGTCCAGACACTGCTCAAACGCCGCAACGACTTGCGGATCGAAGTGGCGACCCCGTTCACGTTGGATGTGCTGCACAGCGTCGTCGACACTCCACGCGTCCTTGTACACACGTGGCGTCGTCAGGGCATCGAACACGTCGGCGAGCGCAACGATGCGACCCACAAGCGGAATGTCGGTACCGCCAAGGCCGCGGGGATAGCCGGTGCCGTCCCAGCGCTCATGGTGCGAGAACGCAATTTGTTCCGCCATCTGCAGCAGCTTGGCGCGCGAGCCACCGAGAATGCGCGCCCCGATGGTCGGGTGCTCTTTCATCTGCTCGTACTCGTCTTGCGTCAGGCGCCCCTGCTTCAGCAGGATCGAGTCGCGGATGCCGATCTTGCCCACGTCGTGCATCGGGGCGGCGAGCTTGAGCAGGCCCTGCTCTTCGGCGGGCATCCCCATCTGTCGTGCAATCGCCTGCGAATACGATGACATGCGGTCGACGTGTTCACCCGTGTCGCCGTCGCGGTACTCTGCTGCGCGCGCCAGACGCATCACCGTATCGCGGCTGGCTTCCAGCAGCTGCGCATTGACACCCCTCAGCCGGTCGAGCGCCGCGGTCAGGTCTGCGGTGCGGGTCTCGACCATCTCCTCCAAACGTCGGTTGCTGGTGTGGATCTGGATCTCGGTCGAGATGCGCTCTGCCGCCACACGCATCACGTGCAGGTTGGCGCCGCTGGGCAGGTGGCCCTCACCCCAAGCGTGAAGGACGCCCAGCACCTCGCCATTTTGGCTTCGCAGCGGCACGCCGACGTAGGGCAAGCTGCTCGGGTCCTCTCCCGCAAGCGTTCCTTCGGCTTCGTCCAGCAGCAGCAGGTCGCCGCGGTTGACCAGCTCGGCGTGGCGGCGGTCGAGCAGGGAAGGACCCCAGCCGGGACCGTTGCGACCCCAGCCAAGTCCCTCTTGCTTATGAGCTTCTGCCGTGATGCGGGGTTGATTGGCCGGGCCCAGCGTGACCACCACGTGGGCCAGACCGGTCCACTCGGCGACCCGGCGGGCCAAGGCCAGCAGCACGTCGTCGGTGCTGGACCAGACGCCTGAGAAGGTCGAGAGCTCAAACAGCGAGTTCAGGATGTCGCAGTCGCGCAGGGATTGGGCGGCAACCCGTTGCACACGCAACAGCGCCCGGATGCGGATCTCGAGGTCGATCCGATTGAACGGCTTGGCCAGGGTCTCGTCCGGCAGCGCGGCCTGACCGATGCGTTCGCCCAAAGAGTCGTCTCCACGGACCAGCAGCAGCACCTGAGGCCGCGAGGTCGCCCGCAGCCGCCCCAGCACTTCGGTCAGCAGCGCCGCGTCTCGGCACAGGGCGGAGTCGGCGTCCAACACGACGAGCTCGGTGCGCAGGTCCGCATGCCGCGACGTCAGCTCGTCGGCCGTCGCCACGCGCGTCAACGTGTGGCCCATCGGCTGCAACACCAGCATCACCGCGTGGGTGACGTCGGCGTCGTGGCACACGAGCAGAATCCGCGCCGGGGTCGACAAAGGGGGCCTCCGAGGCGTGGGAGGATAGCCCACGTTGCCCCGGGTGCAAGGGTCGAGCGCCACTGGCGCGTCGGCGCCTTCGGGCTACTCTGTGGAATCCGCCGGAGCGCTTGCCCATGCCGACCCCCACCGTCCCCTCGAACCGCCGCGTGAGCTGGACGCTGGCCATTGGCATCGTCCTCGCGACCCTGTTTGCCGCCATCGGCTGGCACACGGGGCCACAAGCAGGGGCCTCGGGTCTGGTCGGCAAGCCCGCCCCGGCGTTCTCGCTGCCGCTGCTCGATGACCCGCCCGGCACTCCCCGCCGTGGTCCTGACGCGAGTCTCGGCAGGGTGCTGCTGGTGCACTTTTGGGCACCCTCATGTCAGCCCTGCCTGGCCGAGATGCCGCAGTGGCAGGCACTGTACGCAGAGAGTCGCAATCTGGACGCGGGCTTTGACGTGATCACCGTCTCTGGCGACGACACGCAGGAGGTGCGTGCGTTTCTGCGGGAGAACGCCTACACGTTTCCTGTGGTCCACGACGGCAACGCGCGCGTCCACCGCGACTATGGCGTCACCGGCATTCCGTCCACGTTCGCCATTTCCCCCGACGGCCGAGTCGCGGTCGGGCTGTCGGGGCCGCAGTCGGCCGAGACCTTGCACGAGGCGATCGCCGCGGCCCGAGCCTTTCGCTGAGCGTCTTGCACGTCAGAAGCTGTAAAGCAGGCCCAAGCTGAGCTCGCCGAAGCTGTCCTTGACACAGACTGGCTCGCCGTTGTCGTCCAGCACGGGCAGCGGGGTGCCAGAGGTGGACTCGGTTGTCAAGTCGCGGCAGCGCTTGCCGATCGCAACGCCATAGTCGATGCGCAGCGGGATCTGACCAGCGATCAGCCAGCGGATGCCCAGACCCACACCGTGCCGGACCGAGGCGAAGTTCAGGGCGGACCACGTCTCCGCGATGGCCCCGTAGTCCCAAAACGCCGCGCCCCAGAAGCCCTGCTCACGCGCGACCGGAAAGCGCAGTTCCCACGAGCCGTTTGCGACGACGTCGCCCCGATCGACCACCGCTGGCGTCGTTCCCGAGCCGGCTTTCCAGTCCTGATCGGTGCCTGACTGAACGAGCCGGGTCGTTCCATCGGCAAGGTATTGCCGCACCCCGTCGTCCACGTAGCCGCGCAGGCCGGATTGGCCCCCCAGACGGAACCGCTCGAGCAGCGGCAGCTGGCTTCGGCCCGTGGCGAACGAGAAGCCGGCCCCGCCCCGCAGCAGGCCGGCAAGCGAAACGGCCGGGCCGATCGGGATGAACAGCTTGCCTTGGGCGTCATACTTCAGGTACTGGTCGCCCCGGTAGTTGATGTAGGGGAATTCTGCTTGTGCATACAGACCCTTACGCGGGTTGATCGGACTGTCGGTGGCGTCCCATGTGATGCGAGGCACGGCGCGGAACTGCGGTTGGAATCCGTCCAGCCAGCCGTCGAACTCGGGGTCGGACTGGCCACGGCCGCGCAGAAGGCCGGTGTCAATGCCGATGGCGGTGGCAAGATTCTCGTAACGGCGGGAGATTTCGACGAACACCCCTGTCTTGTCGACGTCGTCGCGGCCCAGCGCGTAGTCGTGCACGAAGTACGGGGCCGTGACCCGCAGGCCAAACGCGCTGCCCCCGAGCCGTGAGTCAAAGTACGAGGGCAGCAGCTGGGCCAGTCGGATCGAGTCGGTCGTGAAGCCCTCTGCCGACAGACCCACCTTGAGCGGGATGCGCAACTCCTTGGCTGTGCTGAGGAAGTTCTGGTCGACGTAGACGGCCTCGCCTGTCAGCAGCAGGTTCGGCAGCGTGATGTCCACGGACTGGCCGAAACCGGTCGAGACACGGTCCGTCGCGGCAGCCAGGTGCTCGAGCGAGTCGACCACGGCGGGCACACTCTGGGCTTCGCTGGTACGGTCGGTGGTTTGGAAGCCCGTGTTCAGTTCGATGTGTCGCACGGGCGCTTCGACCACCTGCACCAGAATTGCGATGCGCTCGCGCGGGGGCTTCTCGTCGCCGCCGATGTTCACGAAGTTGACCTGACTGAAGATGCCCAGGTTGCGCAGCGCGCGTTGCGCTTCGAATAGCGCCTCGGTCGAGAACGGGTCACCCGCCTTGGGCATGTCGCGCAAGATCACGTCGCGGCGCGTCGAGAAATTGCCGCTGATGAACACCTCGCCGACGTCCACGCACTCGCCTTCGCGCAGCACCAGTCGCAGGTCCACGGCGCGGGCCAGCAGCGTCTCAGGCGCGCACGGCTGCTCTGCGGCGTCGGGGTGCGACGTCTTGCACAACGCCTGGAGTTCCATCCGGAAGAATCCGGTGTTGCGGTAGCGGTCCTCGACGGCACGCAGGCCGCGGGCCAGCACGTCGTAGGAGATCACGTCACCTTCCGACAGGCCAAGCAGCGACCGGACCTCGCGCAGGGGCACCTTGCTGGCACCCTCGACCCGCACCGTGCGCAAGCGGCTGCGGTCGCCTTCGGTCAGGGGGACATCGACGTACACGAAGTTCTCACCGGTCGGCTTCCGGATTTGGAACCCTTTGTCGCGAAAGCGGTATTCATAAATTGCCGCCTGTGGCGTGTCGAGTCGGGTGCGTGGCGACCCGGTCGGCGTCACGTCCGCCGGCAGCCCGAGATCGTAGTGGAACTGGTAGAAGCCCGCCCGCTGGTAGAAGGCGCGCAGTGCATCCAGGTCCGCCAGCAGCTGGTCGATTTGCAGATAGCCGCCCGTGTCCAGAAAGTTGTAGGCCTTGGTCGCCAGAACGCCCTCGAGCGCGCCTGCGCCGAAGTGGGCGCGACCTGGGAACGAAATGCCGCGGATCTGCGAGATATAGCCTGTGGTGACGTAGTAGCTGACCGCGTTCTCCACCTGACTCGCCAGGTCGGGCGGCACGGGGCGGTAGTCCAAGCGCACGTCGGCGAACAGGTAGCCGCGGTTCTCAAGAGCCGCGAGCAGCGCCGCACGACCGCGGTCTGCCTCGTCGAAGTCAAACAGACCTGAGTCGGCAAACGGCAGGGCGGCCAACAGCTGCGAGTCGCCGCTGAGCGAGAAACCGCTCCCGTCCGTCGCCTCTCCCTCCTGCCTCACGAAGATCCTCAGCAGGTTGCAGCGGCCCGGTCGGATGTCGACCAGCACCGTCTGGGTGGCGTCGTCGCGGTCGACTTCGACGCGCGGGTTCGCGTAACCCAGCTGTCGCAAATGGGTTCGCACGAGTGCGCGGGCTTGGTTGGCCTTGCGTTGCGTAAAGACACCGGCCGAGTCGAGTTGGCTGGCCTCGAGCACCTGTCGCTCGCTGATCGAGGGGCAAATCAGGCCCGCCTCCTCCTCAGCCTCGCGGGGCGGCGGCAGCGCGCGAATGCGGACCTCGGTGTGGGCGATGCGGCGGCGCTCTCCCTCCTTGATCGCAACAAGAACCCGCAATTCGCTGGGTTGCAGCACCTCAGCGGTGACGTGGATGACGGCGTCGTCGTACCCGGCCCTTTGGTAAACCGCTTCGATCGACTCTCGCTGGCGATTGAGGGACGAGAGGCCGTCGGGCGTGTTCGGGTTCAGCACATCGCCGGGGCGGATCAGCAGCTTGCTGCTCAGCTCGTCTTGGAACAGCGCCTTGTTGCCCACGATGTCGACCCGCCTTACGAATGCGTTCCCAGTCACCGTCAGCATCAGGCGTGCATCACCCGTCAGGTCCGGAAGGCACGAGACGTGGACAGTTCGGAAGAAGCGCAGCGCCACCAGGCGCTGGTAGGCGAGTCGAAGCTGGCCAGGCAGTAGCGTCGCGCCAACCGCGACATCGGTCAGGGACTTCACTCGCGCAGCCGTGGAGTCGTCTTCACAGGCCGTTCCGACGCAGCCGACCAACGTCAGGCTGGACACCCTGCGGCCCACACACGCTCCCTCAGCCCGCTCGACGCCCGCGGTCAGGCTCAGGGTGCGTGCCAGTCCCAACGACGGCCCCCCATCGGTTGCGGTGATGCCCGAGGCCAGGGGTACGGTGAACGGCATCAGACCACCGTCCAGGGTCGACCCGTCTCCCGCGGGGGCATCAGACCCACGCGCGCCCTGCGCCCAAGCCGGAGCGGCGATGCACGCGAGCGCGATGGCGAACAAGCAAACGCCCCGACCGGGGAGGAACCGGACGGTGAAGGCGCGCTTGGCGATGGAGCGTGCGTAGGTCATCAGTCGAGGGGAACCTTGTAGCGAAGCTTGGACTCGTAGACATCCTGCCGGTTGGTGGTCTGCTGGGTTTGGGAGAATTCCTCGCGCCGCCACAGGCCGTTGAGCGACAGCCGGTCGCTGATGCGGAAGGAGAACGATCCTTGGTAGTTTTGTCGCGTGCCGGTCTCTACGCGGGCCGCCATCACGATCGCCTTGCCCAAGCGCTTGGACACTTCCGCCGTGACTGCGCCGCTGGTGGGATCCAGATTCAGTGCGAGCGCGTCGAACACGCCTAGCGGCCGCAGCAGCCGTTCGATCGACTGGGCGGCGAACTCGCCGAACAGCAGGTCGGTGTTGATCACAAGGTCACCGGGAGCCTGATCGCCGCGGCGTCGACCGGTCGCGATCAGGTACTGCACGTCGGCCGGCGAGTCGCCTTGATTCGAGCTGAAGCGAATGTCGAAGTTCTTCGAGTCGTCGGACCAAAACCCGCTGATCTGCACGGTGACGGTCACGATCTCCTCTGTCTGGCTCGTGTCGGTCGTCAGGTCCTGTCCCAGACCGCTGGCCGTGCGCCGTCCGGTCGAGGCGGTGGGCACTGCAATGTCGGCCTCGAGCACCAGATCCAGGTACGGCCGCGTCGGGTCGCCGTTGAAGTCGAGCGTGCCGCGCTTGACCTCGAACACCAGCTTGTTGATCGCATACGTGATCTGGCTGCCGCTGCCCTCGGTGACTCGGGCGCGGTCGTAGATGCGCATGTCGCCAAGCGTCCCGCGCAGCTTCAGGTCGTAGTCCGCGATGACGTCGGTCTTGCCCAGCGGGAAGCGACTGGTGAGCTCGAAGTCCTCGCCCTCGACAGCCAGGTCCAGCACGACCTCCTGAAGCCAAGGCATCGTCTGCGTGATCGGCTGCGAGTAGGTCTCGACCTGCCGCTCGCGCACGCCGCCCACGACAGAGGCAAGCGTGTCGAACGACCGGAAGTAACTGCCCTCTGTCACGTGCACACGCCCCGACAGCAGCATCGCACGCTCCACCGGGTCATCCAGATGCGTGCCGCGGAACTTCAAGTCGGGCGACAACGCCAGACGGTACTCTTTGGGCGCGTTGACCGGCAGGTCCGCTCCCTGCAGCGTGAGGTCGACCGACTGCGGCGTCCCGTCGACCAGCACCGCCTGACCCCAGGATGAGAAGCGCCCGTCGTCCAGCGTGCCGGCCAGCGGGTGCTCGCGCGGAATGGTCAGGGTCATGCGCCCGCCCGCGCCTGAAGCCACCTGCACGCGGGCGCCGGCTGCCAGCTGGATATCGCCAAAGTGCCGTGGGGTCATTCGGCTCGCGCGGGTCTGCACCGCTCCCTGAACCCGCAGGTCGTCCAGTGGGCCCTCGATGCGCAGACGTCCCTTGCCCACTCGGGCTGACTGCAGGCACGACGAACGCGTGTCGGCGGCCACCACCGGGTCCGACAGGATGTCCAGGCGCAGGTCCAGGGCCGACAGCAGCTCGACCAGCGGTCCGACCCGCGGCACGTCCAGCGTTCCAGCAAGAAACACCAACAGGGACATGGGCTTGCCAGCGGACGCGTCGGCAAACGCCAGCTCGCCGCACAGCTCCAACGGGTGGCGTCCCAGGTCCAGGAACGTGCTGCCGAGCGTGATACCGGAGGGCAGGACCTCGATCTCCGTGGCGCCAGCGTTGCGCAACGGCGGCAGCCCCACACCCACATCGACCAGCGCCCCGCCGGCAGGCAGGTGAACGGTCACGCGGTACAGGGGTTGGCCAGGGCGCAAGTCCAGCAGCGCCGTGACCTCGGACTCGAGCCGCACACTCGTTCCCGCGGGCCGTTCGATGCCCAGCAGGGCAAACGGGTCAAGCGGGCCGTCGGTGCCCACATGCAGCGCGATCTGTTCGACGGTCTGGTGGTGGAAGGTCGCCTGCGAGTCGTCCAACAGCTTGAAGCGACGGAAGAACTTCTGGCTGGTCAGCACTGCGGGCCCGTCGGCCTCCTTGCGGATCGACAGGTCTGCGTCGCCCAAGTCGATGGCTTGGTAGCGCAGCCCCCGGGTGCGCAGGTCGGCCTGAACCTCCAAGTGGTCCTGCTCTCCCGCCACGCGAATATTGGCTCCCACGCGGCCTTGCAGCGGCAGCCCTCGACGCGTGATGTTGGCAAAGCCCGCCAAGTCGACCATCGGCAGGTCCAGTGAGACGTCGAACCGCTTGCGTCCCAAATCGATCTCTGCGGTTGCGCGGGCGGTGTTGGCGGCGTCGATTTGCACGGTCGCCTCAGGGACGCTCAGTGTCGTGCCGGTCATCGCGACCTGAGCCTCTGCGCGAGGAAACGTCTCGCCGCCGGCCGTCAAGTCGTCGGCCACCAAGTGCGCGTTCAACTTGATGGAACGCTTGGGGTTGTCCAGATCCAGCCGCAGCGTGCCCTCATCGACCGTCACGAATCCGCCGATGCCCGGGATGCCGGCGCGGCGCAGCGTCTGCCCCAGATCCAGCCGGGCCACTGAGATGTCGCGGACCTCGAGCAGCCACTGCCGGGGCGCCTCGGACAACGTGCGGCCGAACAACTGCACCGACGCCGCCCCACGAACCCGCGCAACGGGGCTGTCGATCGAGATGCCGTCCATACTCAGTTGACCGGACTTCAGGCGCAGCTTCATCCCTGCGCGCGTCACCAACTGCCCGTAGGCACGGACGTTTCTTGCCGTCACCTCGCCGACGACCTCGGGGCGCTCCATCGTGCCCGCGACGTCGGCCGCCCGCAGGTCCACCATGCCGCTGACGTCGGGGATGCCCAGCGGCTCCAGCACATCTGCCAGCTCCGGGATGTGTGCCGACAGACTCATGCGGGTGTCACCGACGCCGAAGTCCACCCGCCCATCTGCTCGCAACCACTCGTTCTTCTCCGTGGCACCGTCGGGCCCGCGCCCTTGGGCCGTGTGCACCACCACGTCGTTGACCTGCACGATGGGACCGCGTCCGGGACCCATACCGATGGCCACGCCGCCGTGCAGATTCAGCCGGGGCAGCTCGCGGCTGTAGGGCGTGCCGTCCACCGTGCGCTGCAGCTCCACATCGGCATCGACCGCCACGTCCACGTCGAACACCGGTTGCGTCAACGGGTTCAGGCTCACGCGCACCGCGGCGCCGACCTCGCCCGACAGCTTGCCGTCCAGTGCTTGCGGAATCAGCCCCTGCAGCGCCACGCCCTCACTTCGCAGCATCGCCCCCGGAGCCACATCGCGCACGCTCAGCTGCCCCGACACCAGGTGCTGGTCCGGCAGCGCGTAACGGTAGTCGAGGCGCGGCGAGTGCAGTTCGCCGCCGTAAGCCTGCACGGCGACGTCGGTTGCCGCGACCCGCACGATGGCACCGCCGGGCCCGCCCGCCTCGACCTTGACGTGCCCCGACACCGCCTGGGTCTGGAAGCCCGCGACCTTGCCCCAGCCGCGCACGTCGCCCTCGGCGCTGAAGCCCGTCAGCAAATCGACACGGAAGTCGGCCTTCATCCACGCCTTCATGTCGAACGAGGGTCCCAGCAGCGGTCCCAGAAAGGTCGAGCGCGACGACGATGCGAGATCAGCGCCGGTGCCCAGCACCACCACGTCCGGGTCGAGATCGACCGTGACGCGAGCGTCTGCCAGCGCCGTGTCGGGCAGCTGCGGCGCGTACCAGGGCGCGGCGACGGGCTGCACGACGTGCAGGTCCTGGGTGACGATGCGGTGCAGGTCTCCGTCCACCGGTCCCGACCAAGCCGTGCCCGGCGGCAGCTGCGGCAGCCCGCGCATCGCCGACGGCAGCACCTCGACCTCGCCCACCCGCAGCCAGTCTGCGTGCCAGGCGACGTGGGGGTCGGCGTTCGGAAAGGTCTCGAGCTCGAAGCGGCCGCGCAGATCCCCCTGTGCCACACGGATGCGCACGGCAGGAATGTCCATGAAATACGAGGTGTCGCGCGCGTCCACCCGGTCGATGTCCAGCCGAAAGCGACCGCCGGGGTCGGGCGTGGGCGGCTCGTCCATGTCCACGAACGCCTGGATCAGCCGAAAGCGTCCCAGGGCGTCGGGCACCAGCCGCACGTCGGCGCCCACCGCCCGCACCCGGTTCAGCCGCAGCGCGAAGCCCGGTTTGCCCTCCAGCAGGTCGTCGATCAGCGCCAGCCACGCCAGGTTGGCCTCGACCTCGCGGGCCGCGATCACCTGCTCACCGTCGGGCGCGGAGATCTTGACTCCGGCCAAGCGAACGTTGCCCGGTGTCGGTCCCCACTGCACGGTGCGCACGCTGAAGCTGCCGGGCAGCACGCCGGACAGCACTTGGCTCAACAGACCGGCGGAAGACGGCGAATTCACGGCGAAGTAGACGAACAGGCTGAACGCCAGCAGACCCATCGCGGCCTGAATGGTCGCGACGTAGGCAAAGCCCGCCCACCTGCGCAGCCGGCTCCGCGTCATCCACCGCCCCCGATGGCCCCACAGCGAACGCCGGACGTGGCGAAGATCCGCTGTGTTTTCAGTAGGTCATGGAGGGGTGGGAAGAACGACGGACGCATGCGTCAAGTGTAGCCCCGCGCCCGATCTCACGCCAAATTCCGGGGTGTTTCGCGTATGCGCGCGAGGGGGGCTTGGGGGGCGGGGGAGTGGTCGATCAGCCGATGGGCATGCAGAGCTGAATTCCGAAGCACTTCATGCACAACCCATTGCATCCCGGGCAGGTGTACTGCGGCGGCGGCTGGGTGACGACGCACTTGCCGGCGGCGGTGCACTTGCCGGCAATCGGATCGCTCTTGCACAGGTCGGTCTCGATCTCGGTCATGCACGTCTCGTTCGGCTTGGGAAAGCACGACCCGGCCGAGCACACGCCCATGGGGCACTCCAGACTCGTCGACACGCAGGGCCCGGTGTTGTTGTTGTACACGCAGCCGCCCGCTACCGCAGGATTGCAACTGTCGGACGTGCAGGCATTGCCGTCGTTGCACGCCTTCAGCTTGCCTGCCACGCACTTGCCGGCCGAGCAGGTGTCGCCCTCGGTGCACGCATTGCCGTCGTCGCAAGGGCTGGTGCCGTTGATGTGTACGCAGCTGCCGGCCTGACAGACGTCGTCGGTGCAGGGCTTGCCGTCTTCCTGGCACTTCAGGCCGTCGGCAAACGGGTGGATGCACTGGCCGTTGTTGCAGATGTCGGCGGTGCAGGGCTTGCCGTCCTCTGGGCACGCGCCGCCATCGACGGCCGGAGGGTGCGCGCACTTGCCCGACTGGCAGATGTCCTGGGTACAGGCGTTGCCGTCGTTGGTACAGACTGCGTCCGAGGCGGGGGTGTGGGTGCAGCCGGTGAAGGGGTCACAAGCGTCGGTGGTGCAGGGGTCGTTGTCGTCGCAGGGAAGGGCGTTGCCGCCGAAGCACTTGCCCGAGACGCAGCCGTCGGTCTGCGTGCAGATGCTGCCGTCGTTGCAGGGAGTTCCGCTGAGTTCGACCTGCTTGCACGAGCCATCGGTGTTGCAGACGCCGTTGGTGCAGGGGTCGCCGTCCTCACACAGGTTGTTGTCGGTCTTGCCGTCGCAGTCGTCGTCCAGGCCGTTGCAGTTCTCAGGCTTGGCATCGGGCGCATCGCACACCGCCACGCCGTCGTTGCAGGCGATCAGCTTGCCCTTGCACTCGCCAAACTCGTTCTTCTTGGTGCACGAGGCGCTGACGTCGAAATCGTCGGTCTTGCCGTTGCAGTTGTTGTCCTTGCCGTCGCAGATTTCTTCTTCCGGGATGGGAGCTCCGCAGGCAGACAGGCCCTCCATCGTACAGAGGCGCTCGCCGGTGCAGGCGCCAATCGGATTCTTGTTGGTGCAGGCGGTCTTCAGCCCCATGATCTTGGCGTTCAGGCTGCAGCTGCAGATGCCGGCGCCCTTGGCCCGCATGCACTGCCACGCGTTGTAGCCCGTGATGGGGTCGGTCATCGCGCCGCACTCATAATTCTCGGGGCACTGCGGGTCCATCGGGTCGCAGTCGGCGCCGCAGTAGTTGCCCAGCGGACCGTAGGGCACGCACAAGTTGCCCGTCTCACCGGGACCGTTGCAGGGCGTGTTCTCGAAGCAGGGGTCGCACAGACGCTTGAACCGGGGCACGCAGATGTACAGCGCATCACCGCCGCCCAGCGTCTGCTCCAGGCACTTGTAGCCGATGGGGCAGGTCGAGTCGCAGACCTTGCTGCACACCTTGCCCTCGGCCGAGTCGATGCAGATGCCGCTGTCGCAGTCGATCTCGCTCTTGCACGGGGCGCCGAAGCTGCCGGGGGCAGGCGTGGTGTCTTCGGGGGGCGAGGTCTCGGTCTCTTCGTTGATGACGTCGAACAAGGTCGAGTCGAACTCGAACAAGTCTGGAGTCGCGGCCCCGACATCGCCAGATGCGGACTCGGAATTGTCCGAGCATCCGATGGCGGCGACCGCGATCAGGACCGCCGACCCCCACCGAACGCTGGTACAGGAACCCATGCGGTCCGCCAAGTTGCGTGCCGACTCGAACGTCATGCTGGCTCTCCCCCCTGCGGCGCGACCTCCCTCCCGAGCCATGGCGGGGCGGGGAAAGCGCTTCAGCAGTCGGACAGTATAGCCGCCCGCCGGACGTGCCAGCAATCGAAGCTTGCGAGAATCGCTGTAGGTTGGGGGGCCGTTAGCCCTCGGTCTTGTCGCCGAAGTCGAGGCTGGAGGTGCGATTCAGCTGCGACAGGACGGCACAGGCCTCGATCGGGCGCAGGCCCGAGGCAGAGATGACGTCGCCAAGCGTTCGCTCACCGTCCAGCAACCCGGCGATGGTCGCCACCTTCTCGAACTCGAAGTAGCTGTCGGGCATCCCGTGTTCAGGGCGCTGCAGGGTCGCCGTGCGGGTAAACGGGCCGAACGAACTCTCGTAATACTCGACCAAGCGGTCTTCGTTGTGCGCCAGAAACGCCTCGGCCTGTTGCGACACGGGCGCGACCGTCAGCATCCGCTCGAGCGAGATGAGCGCGCCTTCGCGATCGCCCAGAGCGAACAGCACGCCGATGTCTTCGTACAGCACTTGGGCCATATACGACGGCATCACCGACTGCTTCGACCGGATCTTGCGACGAATATCGGGGCCGTACAGCACGATCGTCTCGGCCGAGGCCATCTGCTCGCGAGGACGGGCGCCTGCTGCGACAAAAGCGGCTGCAGCATCGACTTGCTCGACGTCCGACAATTCGTCGACCGACAGCTCGATCGGTACGTCGTCGGCCAGCAGGTCGCTCTCGTCGATCAGGGTGGCCGGAACCGTGTCGGCACCGCCCTCTTCGAGAGCTCGCAGCAGATCGTCCAGCCGCTCGAGCGAGGCGAGCATTTGCTGCACGCGGTCGTCGACCTCGAGGCCCAGCACGGCGTAACGGCGCGCGGACGCCCAGCCGGAAGCATCGGCGGCGGCGAGCGGGTCGCGCGGAACGTCGGGGTCGATGGCAAAAGACGGGATCAAGGTGCCTTCCGCGGGGGGCTTGGGGCAGCGTGGACCGGGCGTTCACGGCCGCAGGATCGGCGCAGACTATACGCGAACGGGTTTGGGTCGCAAGGAAGCTGGCGCGGAGCGCATTTGCACCCGTTGCAGTCACACGCTTGCCGCCGCTCGTAGCGCAGGCTACACCTTGCCGCGCCGTTCGCCACGCCCGGAGTGCCCGATGTCCCGACCGCACCCAGTAGAACGCCGCATTCTCGTCGACCCGGAGCTGGTCGGCGTTCGGCTGGACGTTGCGGTGCAGCGTGCCATGGCGTGGAGTCGGTCGGCCAGCCAGCACGCGATCGAGGACGGCGCGGTTTACGTCGACGACCACCGGTGTCGCGTGCCCGCGCAGCTGCTGACGGCTGGCCAGGCGATCCGCGTGCTGCCGGCGGCGCCCGACAGGACCCAGGTCGGTGGCGGGCGCCTTCGCGTCGTGCATGAAGACCGGGCGCTGCTGGTCGTCGACAAACCGGCCGGATTGCCGACCCAGCCGCCACCGCGCGGGGGCGACGCGCTGAGCCTGCGCGTGCAGAAGTATCTGGAACGCAAGGGAACGCTGCGGGCGGGAGAAGTGCATCGTCTCGACCGCGACGCGTCTGGCCTTGTGGTTTACGGACGGTCACGCGGGGCGACGGCATCCCTGGCGGAGCAGTTCCGCCTCCACACGGCCGGTCGGCACTACTTGGCGATCGTGCGGACGGCGCTGCCGGTGCTGCCCCAAGTGATCGACGAGCCGCTGGCTGAGCTGGGTCCCGGGCGGATGACGCTGGACCCGACCGGGATGCCCGCGCGGACGTTCGTGCTGCCGCTAGCGTTTGACCCCGAGCGCAACGCGGCGCTGGTGCTGTGTGCGCTGGACACGGGGCGTACCCATCAGGTGCGTGTGCATCTGGCGTTCGCCGTGGGGCCGATTGCGGGCGATGTGATGTACGGCGACCTGCCGTCCCATGGCCAAGCGTCCCCAAGGCTTGACGACGTGGGCGAAGCGGTCGATCCCTCGGGGCCCGGGAGAATCGCCTTGCATGGTGCAGTGTTGTCGCTCGATCACCCCGATGGCGGCCAGCCGCGGACGTGGGTGGCGGCACCAGGCGACGACTTCTGGGCGCTGGTGCCGGGGGCCGATCTGCCGTTGCCGGACGGTTGGGCCGTGCTGGACCCCCGCCACGGGCTTGCGATTGCGGCGGCGACGGCCTAGAAACCGCACGCAGCGGGGGCCGCGCGCAAGGAGAACGGGTTGATGGCGAATGGACACGACAACGAGACCCGGGTGGCTGGGCAGAAGTGGCAGCAGACGGTGCTGGCGGCCGCGATGCGCAAGCCCTTGCGCAAGGAGCGGTTTTTGCGCTCGACGGCTGAGGCGGTCGAGGCGCTGTATGGCCCGGTCGGCGACGTGGATGCGGCGAAGTACCTGCGAGACGTAGGCTTTCCGGGTCAGTTTCCGTTCACGCGCGGCGTGCAGGCGACGATGTACCGCGGTCGGCTGTGGACCATGCGGCAGTACGCGGGGTTCGGCACGGCCAAGGAGTCGAACGAACGTTACCGCTATCTGCTGGACCGCGGGCAGACCGGCCTGTCGGTGGCCTTCGACCTGCCGACCCAGATGGGCTACGACCCCGACGACCCGATGGCACAGGGCGAGGTGGGGCGCGTGGGCGTCTCGGTCGCAAGCATCGAGGACATGGCGACGCTGATGGACGGCATCCCGCTGGACAAGGTGTCGGTGTCGATGACGATCAACTCGACCGCCAGCACGCTGCTCGCCTTTCTTGTGGCCGTCGCCCACCAGAACGGCGTTGCCTCGCAGGCGCTGCGCGGGACCGTGCAAAACGACATCCTGAAGGAGTACATGGCGCGCGGCACGTGGATCTATCCACCGCGGCCGTCCATGCGCCTGATCACCGACATGTTCGCCTGGTGCGCGTCGAACGTGCCGCAGTGGAACACGATCTCGGTCAGCGGCTATCATGTGCGCGAGGCGGGGTGCGACGCAGCGCAGGAGATCGCGTTCACGCTCGGAGACGGCATCGCCTACGTGGATGCAGCGGTGAAGGCGGGGCTGGACGTCGATTCGTTTGCCGAGCGGATCTCGTTCTTCTTCAACGGCCACAACAACTTCCTGGAGGAGGTGGCCAAGTTTCGCGCTGCCCGCCGGATGTGGGCCCGCATCATGCGCGAGCGCTTCGGCGCCCAGAAGGACGAGAGCCTCAAGCTGCGCTTCCACACCCAGACCGGCGGTTCGACGCTGACGGCGCAGCAGCCCGACAACAACATCGTGCGCGTCACCGTGCAGGCGCTGGCGGCGGTGTTGGGCGGAACACAGAGCCTGCACACGAACAGCCGCGACGAGGCGTTGGGGCTGCCCACCGAGGCCGCGGCGCAGATCGCCCTGCGGACCCAGCAGATCCTCGCCGCGGAATCGGGTGTGGCGGATGTCGTCGATGCGCTGGCCGGTTCGTACGTGATCGAGGCGTGGACGGACGAGCTGGAGCGCAAGGCCCAGAACTACCTGACCCGCATCGACGAGCTCGGCGGCATGGTGGCCGCCATCGAAAAGGGCTATCCGCAGCGCGAGATTCAGGACAGCGCGTACCGCACCCAAATTGCCATCGAGTCGGGAGAGCAGGTCATCGTCGGCGTCAACCAGTACCGCAACGCTGTCGAGCCTCCGGTGCCGGTGCTGCGGATCAATCCCGCGGTGGAACGCGATCAGGTCGAGCGGATCCGGGCCCTGCGGCTGAAGCGGGATCAAGCGGCCACCGACGCTGCACTGCGGTCGTTGGGCGATGCGGCGGCGGGATCCGACAACTTGATGCCCGCCATTGTTCACGCAGTGCAAAATCAGGCGACAATGGGAGAAATCGGCCATACCCTTCGACGCGTCTTTGGTCGTCACGAGGAAGTGCTGGTCGTGTGAGGCCGCTGCGTTCCCCCGCAGTTCGCCCTGCTGGCGACTTGCGGGAGGAACAAATGGGTCCGCATGTTACGGGTTGCTTGCGCTGGGCGGTGATGCTGCTTGCGCTGGTCGCAGGCACGGGCGAGGCCGGCGCTGGCGTCAAGGTGGTCAAGGCTCCCACCGTGATTGACTTCGAGGTGCATGGGCGCGTCACCGCCCTGCAGGACGATGTCGCTACGATCAACCGCGGCCTGGACGACGGCCTGACGGCCGGGCGCGACGACCTGGTGTTCTATCCCCTGCGGCAAGGGACCGGCGAGACCTCCAAGAGCATCGACGCGCTCGTGATCCTGGCTTCGGGTCGGGTGCAGTCGATCAGCGCCGACAGTGCGCAAGTCAGGCTCGAGCGCAAGACCGACGAGGTTCGGGTCGGCGATCTGTTCAGCTACAAACTGCAGGTACCGGCGGTGCTGGACGACGACCCGCTGACCCGGGTGGCCGCGATGGACGTCCAGCTTCGCAGTCTGGACAGCGACAAGCCCATGTATACGTTGGCGGAACGCATTCGCGACCCCAGCCCGGCCGCGGGGACGGCGATCTACGAGCGGCTGATCGCCGAGGTTCGCGCGCAGGTCGAGCTTGCCGACGCCGCGTTCACCAAGCCCATTCCCGGCGGTCGGTTCCACGGACAGCAGCTCAGCGAGGCGTTCCAGCGCACCAGCGCCGCGGACCTCGAAGAATTTCTGCTCTTCATCGACGAGTACCCCGGCAAGTACATTGGCCAGACCTGGAAGCTGGTCGAGGTGTATGCGACCTGGATCATCAACCGCACCCCTTCGGGTCAAGACAAGCGGCTCGAGCGCCGGGTGGCGCCGCTGGTCGCCGAGGGCGAGGCCCTTTCGCGTGCAGGCAAGCTGGACCAGGCCGAGCAGGTGTTTCGCGAAGTCTTGCGCCAGCACCCGGCATCCAGCGTGGCGAAGAAGACCGTGGCGTCCATCGACCAGATCGAGGACCTGCGACGAGCGCTGCGGCGAGATCCGGCCGACCAGACGGTGCGCTATGACCTGATGGTCGCATACGGAGAGGTCGAAGCGTGGCCGCTGGTGCTGCAAGAGGCACTGACGCTCGCGAAGACCGACTTTCGCGCGCACCGGGTGGCCTACTGGCGCGGCGTGGCGCTGAGCGAGCTGGGCAAGTACGACGAGGCGATCAAGGTCTTCGAGAAGATCAAGCTGCCTGAGGACGACAAGACGTGGGGTCCGGCGACGGCGCGCAAGCTGCAAGAGGCCCGAATTCGCAAGGCCTCGGGCGCCAAGGTCGGGTCGACGCGCTCGTTCCGCGAGTGGGTGGATTTGGCCCAAGCGGAGGAGAAGGCCGGGGAGTTCGAGAGCGCGCAGAAGAAGCTCTACATGGCCCGCAAGGTGGCGGTGAACGTCGACGAGTTGCAGCAGGTCGGGGTGGCAGCGTCGCGCCTGGTCGAGCTGCGGTCGATGGTCTCGGTTTGCGAGACGCTGAAGACGACGGTCGGCGACCACAACCTGGACAAGATGGAAGACCGCATCGCGGCCGTCGTGAAGCTGGCGCGCGCCCACAAGGTCGAAACGGTCGCGCTGAAGTGCCTGGACAAGGCGTCAGAGCGGGCGCGGGACAAGGACGAGTACGCGGCGGCCCTACGAATCGACACGGTGCGCACCGAACTGGCGCCGACCGTTGCGTCGGTGTGGCGCGATCTGGGATGGACGGCGTTCGGGGCGCAGGACCTCGCGCTCGCCGAGAAGGCCACGCGCCAGGCGCTGCAGATGGACGACAATTCCGCGTTCGGCCACCACCTGCTGGGCCTGGTGCTGCTGGCGCGCGGCGACCTGGACGGCGCCGAGGCCGAGGCAAAGAAGTCCTGCAACAACGCCACTTACGAGTGGCCGCGGCGCACCCTCGCGCGGATTGCCACGGCCCGCGGCCAGCACGACGCGGCGGTGGCGATGGCGCTGGAAGCCCGCAAGCTCGCCGACGATCCGGCCAGCATGGCGCTAGGCCTGCGCGGCGTGGTGTATGCGCGCGATGCGGCCCGAGCGATCGCCGCCGGCACCGACGTGGCCCGCCAGCGGTTGCGGCTGTTGCGCGCGCTGGTGCAACTCGGCCTCTGGAACCGGGTGGGCGAGGAACTCGACGCGCTGAAGGGGACGGCGAACTACGACGACGCCTGCTGGGCGGTGGCCGAGACCGAAGACACCGAGGCCCCGGTGGCCCTGCGGCTGCGCGCGGCCCGCGACGGCAAGGCCGAGTCACCCCGGCAGAAGGCGCTGCTCGAGCGGATCACGGCCGAGTCTGACCTGACCACGGCGGGCGCGACCCCGGTGGGCGAGGGCGCGCGGCTGCGGCTGGCGCGGCTGCTGGTCAAGGAAGGGCGCTTTCATCTAGCGATCGCCACCGTCGGCCCCGTGACGCAAAAGGCCAGCAGCGACGCGGTCGAACGGCAGGCGCAGGACATCTCGGACGCGGCGCACAAGGGGCTGGACGCCGACGATCTGGTGGCGCAGGCCGACGAGGTGCGCGAACGCGGTGGCGGCGACGCCCAGACCGAGAAGCTGTACGGCGAGGCCGCGCGCCGATTCGAGGCCATCGAGGTCTGGGGCCGAGCGAGCATGGCCGCCTTTTACCGCGCGTGGGCACTGGCGATGCAGGGCCGCAGCGAAGAGGCGTTGCAGGCCATCACGGCGCTGGAACCGCGGTTGCGCGGCAACGTGCCTGCTTTGGTGATGATCGACATCGCGATGGTCAAGGCCGGCGTCCTGTCGTGGCGCGGCAACCTGGACGCGAACGCCAAGGCCGTGGCCGAGTCGATGGAGACCTGCCGCACACTCGACGAGGATCGCTGCGTGCACAATATGCTGCTACAGCGGTCGAGCCTGATGGTCAGCGAGGGCAGGCTGGCCGAGGCGATCGCCGATGCGAGCCAAGTCCTTGAGTTTGCCAAGGCACTTGGCTTCGACGAGCAGGCGCGCCGGGCGCTGTTCCAGGTCGGCGACATCAGCCTGGTGGCGGGCGACCTCGTCAAGGCCCAGCAGGTGGCCGTCGAACTGCTGGATGCGTCGCGCAAGGCCAAGGACGCGGGCAACGAGCGGTACGCATTGATGTTGCACGGCGCAGTGGCGGCACGGCGCGGCGACGCGCCCGCGGCGCTCGGCTGGTTTGCCGACGTGTTCCGCGTGGGCGAGCGCACCGGCGACAATGGCGTCAAGGCAATGGCCAAGCTGTTCGAGGGCTTTACCCACCTGGACGCCAGCCACGAGCCCAAGAAGGCGCTGCCGGCGTTCGAGGCAGCGACCCAGTTCTTCGACAAGGCGGGCGACGACTACAACGTGGCCCGCTCGCGCCACGGCACCGGCCGCGCCCGACTCGAGCTGGGCCAGGCGGACGCGGCGCGCACGGTGCTAGAGGCGGTGCTGGCGTTTGCCACCAAGGTCGGCAGGCAGACGTTGGTCGCCGCCGCGCACGTCGAGTTGTGCCACGTCGAGTTGTTGGCCGGCCGCAAGCCCGAGGCCCTGGCGCACGCGCAGGCGGCGGTCGCGATTGCCGAGAAGACCGACATCGACAGCGACCGGTGGGCGGCCCTGCACGCGTTGGGACGGGCCCTGGACGCCGCGGGCCAGGCAGAGCAGGCGGCGGAGAAGCTGCGCGAGGCCGCCAAGACGCTGGCGCGCGAGATCGGCCGGTCGGGCGGCGAGGAGCAGCAGCAGGGCGCGACGGGCTACGGGCGCAGCCGCAAGGTGTTCAAGGACGCCATCGACGTCTTCATTCGCTTGGGGCGGACCAACGAAGCATTAGAGATCCTTCAGCTTTCGCGAGACGCCGCGCTGCGGCGCATGTTCAAGGGCGTGCGACCCGAGGTCAGCGACGCCGCCGCCGGCAAGGCGCTGGATGTCGTGCAGTCGGCCAGCGAACAGGCCGAGGCTGCCCGCCGCGCGCTCGAAGCCGAAAAGGCCAAGCCCGACGCCGAACGGTCCGAGGCGCGCATCCAGGCGCTGGGCGAGCGCGTGGCGGCGAACGTCCAACAGCTGAACCAGCTGCTGTTCCAACTGAAGAGCAACCATCCTCGTCTCTACAGCCTCGCGGCCAACGTCGCCGACCCGCGCACGCTGGTGGCCGATCGCGACGTCCTGGCCAAGGACACGATGATCGTCGCGTACTTCCTGGCCGGCGACGTCCTGTACATCTTCACCATCGCCCCCGGTCGCAAGGACGCCCACGCCTTCAAGGTCGAGTTGGGCGACATCGACCTGCGCCAGACGGTCGAGGAGTGGCGCGAGGCAGTGAAGAAGCGCACGCCCAAGGTCGCGGTGCTGGGGCGCAAGCTGTACGACAAATTGCTGGCGCCCGTCGAAGTCGACATCGCCCAGGCCAAGACGCTGCTGATCGTGCCGTCTGGCCCGCTGTTCTTCCTGCCGTTCGGCGCGCTGGAGACCAAGGTGGGCACGAAGTCCGTGTACGCCGTCGAGAAGTGGCGCATCGCGACGCTGATGTCGACCACGATGGGCTCGCTGCACCGGCCGCGTCCCAAGGGTCGATGGGGCTCGATGGCGGCCTTTGCCAATCCCGACGGCAGCTTGCCCGGCGCCCAGGCCGAGGTCGAAAAGGTGCGCGACGCCGTGTTCCGCGACGCCAAGCTGTTCGTGGGCGCCAAGGCCATCGAAGAGGCGGTGCGCGGGGCGGTGGGGCAGAATCGCATCCTGCACTTCGCCACCCACGGCATCCTGTCGCCCGACCGGCTGGCCAGCCACTTGCAGATGGCCGCTGGACCGCTGACGGTCAATGCAATCGCGGGGTTGCCGTTTGGCGAGACGACCGATCTGGCGGTGCTGTCGGCGTGCGAGACGGCGGTGTCGATGGGCGAGACGGCCGAAGAAGGCATCTCGATCGCCGAGGCCTTTGCCTTCGGCGGCGTGCAGACGCTGGTGGCCAGTTTGTGGAGCGTGCCCGACGACGCCACGTCTGAGTTGATGGTCCGCTTCTACCGCAACCTGCGCGCCGGCAAGGGCGACACGGTCGATGCGTTGCGGACGGCGCAGCTGGACCTGCTGAAGCTGGACATGAGCGGACGCAAGCCCTTCTCGCAGCCGATTCACTGGGCGGCGTTCGGGGTCATCGGCGACTATCGGTAGGGTGTCGCGGCCCAGCCTCGGGTCGCAGCACCGTCACTGGCTCAATCGCCTTCCAGCACCGCCAGCCGACGCACGCTGCCGTCCGGCGTGGCGTACAGCACGCCCAGCGACACACCCAGCGGCTCGCACGCCACCATGTAGCCCGACTCGCCCAGGTCCGAGACGCCCATGTAGCTCATGCCCTCGCCGCACAGGCAGATCCACGTGTTCAGCGGGGGCAGCTCCATCGCGCTTGCGTCGATCATGCGAATCGCGATGCGCAACGCCGACAGCACGGGACTGGTTACCGCCGGCAGGTCGACGCGAGACCAGCGCACGCCCGCGCGGCCGTCGTCGGGCACGCAGGTGGTGATGCCGGTGGTGGTGCCGGTGCGCTCGGCGACGTCGGCCTTGGGCAGTGTATGCGCCTGCTTCCAGCCGGTCGGGCAGGCACCCAGCTTGGCCGGATTCGGCGCCCTGGCGGTCGGAATGGCCAGCGTGGCGGGGGCGGACGGATTACCGATGCATTTCGGTAGGTTGGGCGCTGGCGCGGTGACTGCCGCCTTGGGGTCGGCCAGTGCGGCGACGTAGGCGTCGAGTTGGCGGTGGGCGCGGAAGGCAGCCCGCTTTTTCGCTAGCGGTTGCGCCCACTTCGCCACGGCCTTGGTATCGGTCGGCGGCGGCGCGGGCGGTGCGGCCTGTACGGCAGCCAGGAAGTCGACGAGCGCGAGGTTGGCGGAAAGCGCCCGCTTGACCGGCTCGGGGGCCTTGGCGGACAGCGCCTTCGTCGCGATCTCGTGCTGGCGGCGCGCGACGTCGGCCTCGCCCAGGTAGAAGGCGACGCACGATTGGCCCGCGGCGACGGTCAGCGGCGAGGCGCCCATTTCGCTCGCCTCGTCGAGCAACCTGCGCGCCGTCATCAGGTTTCGGCGTGCGGTCTCGGTCTCGGCGGCGCCGCGCACGGGGCCCGCGGGTTCCGGCTCCTCCCACAGCGCCGTGTGGCCCGCGAAAATCGGCGCGCAACGCAGGTGGCCCGCGCTTTGTGGCAGCCGGGCCGCTTCGAGCCACGGCGCATCGGGTGCCGCGTGCATCATCAGCACCAACGCGCGGGCGACCAGCAGCTCGGGGATCGGCAACCCCGTGCTTCGCATCAGGTCTTCTGCCCACGCCAGCAGCCGGGTGGCCGACCCCGTCTCTCCCGACAGCGCCAGGGCAACGCTGACCTGGTACATGTTTTCGAAGGCGTCGAACTGGTCCAAGGCGTCCATCACCGCCGCCTTGCGCTGGTCGATGTTGAACTGCCGCACGCCGAACTCCTGCTGCAAGAAGGCCGACACCAGATCGGCGCGGGCAAGCGCACGGGTCGGAAAGCCTGCGAGCGCGATGAAGAAGGCCGACCGCCGATCCGCCAGCGCCTCTTCGGTCTTGCCCTTGCCTGGCCGGGCAAAAGCGGCGAGCTGGCAGCCGTCGGACGAGAAGTCGTTGGCGCGGTGGCCCAGCTCGTGACCCAACACGAAGGCCAGAAAGTCCTTGGGGTACGTCTTCTTGCGCAGCACGAGCTCGATCAGCGAGTCGGGCACGTACACGAGCGGCGGCGCCCCCGGGCAGATGTAGGCGGCCGGAGAGAACGGCTTGGCCTCCTCGCCCGTACCGATCCGCGCCTCTGGAGCCAGCACGACCAGACCGGTCTCGCGTCCTGTCAACGCCGCGAACGGTCTCTCGATCTTGCGCCAGATGGCGACGATCGCCTTGACGTTCGGGTCGTCGTCCTTGGCCCGCGGTGCGGCGTCCATGGCACGGCAGATGCGCTCGGGCGGTCCGTCGTAACACGAGTCGCGCTCCCCAGCGGCAGGCGCTGCCGCCGGGGTTGCCGCCAGGGGAGTCGCCGGCGGGGCAGGATCTGCCGCCCGCACTGGGGATGACCAAGAGCACGCCGCGGTCAGGGCGACCAAAGCGAGCAGACCACGGGCGGTGCCCGACGAAAGTCGGCAGAAACAAAGGGCGTTCATGTCAGGACCTGTGGGCGGGGGCGCGTCGCGTCGGGCCGTGGGTGCCGCAGGATGCGGGGCACATGGAGCCGGTGGGCGCGCGGGGTCGACTGGCGGGTCGACGACGGACCCGGCTAGACGTCGGACTTGGCGCTCAACACCTGCTCGGCAGAGGACTTGATGACGCCCATGTCGGGCGCGTCCTTCTTGAGCTCGACGGCGATGGCGCGCATCAGCGTCGCGATCTTGCGGTCGGTGCCGCCGAAGGCCGCGTCTTCGTCGAGCAAGACGCAGATGGGCTCGGCCATGTCGGCATACGTCGCGCTGCCGCCGGCCGAGCCGACCATCAGCGCCATGCCCGTCCAGATGCCGGCCAGATAGTAGCCGTGGGCGCGCTGGGGACCGGCGGCGATGCCCAACATGCCGGCCTTCATCGCGGCCGCGTAGACCATGCCCAGCAGCTCGCCGTCCATCTTCTCGTCGCGCAGGGCAAGCGCGATGAACAGCTTGGCGGTGGTCTGGGTGTCGGCGCTAAGGCCGGACAGGGCGTCAAAGCCGTTCATCAGGTTCGTCGCGAGCTCCTTGGCCGCTGCATCGTTGCCGGCGTTCAGCAGCGTGGGCAGGAAGCCCAGAGCGACGGCGTACTGCAGCACGGCGACGTCCTTGGCCTCGGCGTTACCGGCGAAGCCCAGAGGGCCTTCCGGCGCCTTGATCTTCGCGGTCTTGGCCAGGTCGATCGACTTGGCGTTGGTCTTTGCGCTGGCCATCTGCGACGCAAGCACGGCCCAGGCGCCCGTGTTGCCACCGGCCATCAGCATCGGCTGGACAGCGACGGTGTGGCTGGCCAGGAGTTCGTCCTTGGTGATCTCGACCTTGGTCAGGTCGACCTTGGGCTTCTCTGGGGCGGGTGCGGGTGCGGGAGCCGGTGCGGCAGCGGGAGCCGGAGCGGCCTCGGCAGGCTTGGCGGCTTCCTTCTTGGCGTCCTTGGTGGCCGCGGCCTTCTTGGCGGCGGGCTTCTGCGCGAGCGCCGGGGCGCCCACCAGGGCCAGCGCGGCCGTCAAGGCGGCAGCGCTCATCATGCGATTCATCAAGCTCTTCATGTTCAGGTCTCCTGTCGTTCGGTGCTGCGTTCTGCGGTGGGACCGTGTCCCGCGCGCGCTGCGGTCGTTACTTCGACGAGATACGCTACCTCGACGAGATGCGCTACTTCGACGAGATGCGCTTTTTCCAGTCCAGCCGGCCCATCGCCACCGAGGCGCACGCCTTGGCAGTGGCCTGCGGCGGGTTGACGACCAGCACCGCGTACACGCCGCTGCCGGGAAGGGTCCATGCGGCGATCAGGTCCTGGGTCAGCACGCC
The DNA here is from genome assembly GCA_964447285.1 of uncultured Enterobacteriaceae bacterium. Classification (GTDB taxonomy): domain Bacteria; phylum Myxococcota_A; class UBA9042; order UBA9042; family UBA9042; genus CAJBNH01. The sequence continues at coordinate 39,127 of CAYURO010000012.1, forward strand.
CTTGCTCATTAGCTGGTCACCGCGAATCAGACCAAAGAACAGCGGGGTGTCGGTCGTCGTGAACTTCACCATCGCCACCAGGTCCGCCGTGCCGACGACCTGAGCCGACAGCACCAGCTTCTGGTCGGGTTCGAGGCAGATGTCGCGCTTGACGTCGATCGAGACCGGCAGGTCCTTGGGGCTGAAGGCATCCGTCAGGGCCGCGCCGCTGTTGCTGCGGGCGTCATCGACCACAGTCTTGGCCTGCCAAGCGGGCGTCGCGAACGACTGACGCAGCGCAAGATTGATCGCCTTGTTGATGCCCAGCAGGTTGCCGTCCATGTCATACAGCGGGCCACCGGACGAGCCGCTGGAGATGTCGGCACTGTGCACGATGTTCTCTGCGCCCTTTTCACCCACGATGTTGGTGACCTCGCCGCTGTAGACCGACAGGCCCTGGCCGCCCGTATTGCCGATCGCCTGCACCTTGGTGCCGCGGAGCGACTTCGGGTCGTCCGGACGCTCGACCAGCTTGAGCTCGCCGACTTCCGACTGGCCGGAAACTTGCAGAACGGCGATGTCCAAGTCCTCGTTCAGCGAGAGGATCTTGTCGAACGTGTAGCTGGTGCCGTAGTCGTCCTTACCTTCCATCTTCAGCGCCTTGCCGGCGACGTGGGCGTTGGTCAGGATGGTGCGGTTGTCGAGCCAGACCGCGCTGCCGCTCCAACCGGCCTGCTGGATCTGCGTGCCGTCGAACTGGTAGCCGGCGGCGGTGACTTGCAGCGTCTGCTTGCGCCAGTCGATGCCACCACCGCACGCGGACGTGAGGGCGACAAGGACCAGCAGGGCCGACATCAGGACGGTGCGCAGCACAGGACTGGCTGCGAGACGACCAGAATTCATTGAGGTTCTCCCGGGGTTCAGTGCGAGTACCGTGCGCCATCCCCAAAATCGGGGGAATGCTGGCCGGGTCTTGCAAGGACGATGGAAAGTCGGACGAGAAGCGCCACACGATTGGTAAATCGGCTGTACCGCACATAGGACGCGGCGTCAACGCTTTCGATCTACGGCCGGGGCGCATGGGGGCGCAGTCCAGCGATTCGACAGCAGCCGCTGGGTGGGACAAGGGTGCCTCTGACCTCGTGCATTCCCAAGTCACCCCACCTAACGGGGTGGCGCGCGCCGTCGCATTTGCGGATAGGATGCGCCCCTTGCGGCCCGTTCCGCACCGAGATTGTCCCGATGCCTGACGACCTTCCCCAGCCCGCACCTGCCACGCCCGCTGGCCGCTTCGACACGGGGGGACTCGCGGTCTTGCGGGGCCAACGCCTGTCCGAGTGGGTGTCGGGTTTGGGTGCGCTGGCGACCCTTGCGCTGTTGCGGGTGGCAGTGGGTGCCGTGCAGCGCCTGGCGTTGTTGGCCCGTCCCGACGCGTTCGGGCAGCCGATGGTGAGCAAGCTCGAGTGGTATTGGTTCCACGCCATCGCCTTGGATGCGCTGGAGGCGGGGCTGCTGGCCTGCTTGCCCGCGCTGCTGTGGACGGTGGCCGTGGCGGTCACCGCGCCGGGGTCGCGGGCGCTGCGACGGCTGCGGCGGGTATCGGTGGCGTTGCTGATGGCGCTGCTGCTGCTGGTGACCTTGTGGGCGGCAGTGGACCACGAGGTGATGCGCTTCGTCGGCGCGCACCTGACGCCAGACTACGTCGAGACCTATGCCAACCCCGCGTCGATCTTCGAAGTCCTTCGCGCCCTGTGGACCGATCAGGGCGGCCCCTTCGTGCCTGTCGTGCTGCTGGTCGGGTCGCTGACGATCTCGTTTCTGGCGATGCGCAAGGCGCAGCGGGCGGCCTTGTCGATGCGGCAGGCGGCGCGGCGGATGCTGGGGTTCGGGGTGCTGGTGGCGACCAGCTGGATGCTGGTGAACGTGTGGTGGCCCGGTCAGTTCCGGCTGTGGCGCTTGGCGACGCCGGTGGAGCTGGTGTGGGGCGCCCTCGGGTCCGGCGCGCTGGTGCATCTGGACCCGGTCGAGGCGCGAAAGGCTGCTCAGGCCCACCGGGTGCGCTGGGCTCGGGGTCAGGGCCTGACCCAACCGCAGGCCGATGCAGCGTTTCCTCTGCCCGACTTTCCGCTGTACCACGCCACGCCGAACGTGCGCTGCCGGCTGGCGGCGGGGGGGCTGGTGCAGCTGGCTGCGGGCCTGAACTGCTCGGCGGATGCCGACCGGGACGGCGTGCCGTTGAGCCGCGACTGCGACGACGACGCGGCGCAAGTACACCCAGCCGCAACGGATCTTCCCGGCGACGGCGTGGATCAGAACTGTGACGGCGTGGACGCCCAGCCGTGGAACGTGGTCGTGCTGGTGCTCGAGTCGCACCGATCGATCAGCATCGGGCATGTCGGGACGACCAAGGACTCGTGGGCGCCGCAGCTGGACCGTCTGGCGGCGACCGGCGTGTCGTGGGCGCGGGGCAGCTCGAACGGTGTGCCGACCATTGCGACTTTCATGGCGCTGCATGCCTCGCTGTTGCCGCATCCCGACGTGTATGTCGCCACTCGCTTCGTTGCGGCAGGCATCGTTGGGTTGCCCGATGTTCTGCGGCGACGCGGGTATTTCACGGCGTTCTTCTCGGCAGCCGACCCGGCGTGGGACAATCAGACGCCGTGGCTCGCCCGCTGGTACGACCACATCGACTTCGACCGCTCGCGGGAATCGGACGCGGCGATGTTGCAGCACATGCGGACCTGGCTCTCCCGCGACCGGCTGACGGAAGGGCGTGATGCGCAAGGTCACATCCGGCCGTTCTTTGCGATGGCGTTCACCCGCAACAACCACTTTCCGTTCCCACGCGACGAGGGCGTTGGCACGACGGGGCCCGATACGATGGCCGCGCGGATGCGCGACACGATGCGCTACACCGATCACCACATGGCGGCGCTGATCGACGGCCTGCGGGGCGAGCCCTGGTTTGACCACACGGTCTTTGTCATCACGGGGGACCACGGCTTTCCGCTGGGGGAGCACGGCAACCTGCGCTTGCACGAGACCGCCCACGTTGCGGCGACGGGCGTGCCGATCGTGATCCTGGGCAATCATCCCAAGCTGTTGCGCCTGGGGCGGGGCTTGCGACCCGAGCCGGCGAGCCACATCGATCTGGCGCCCACAATCTTGGATTTGCTGGGGATCGACGGCTCCGGTGCGTGGATGGGCCGGTCGCTGGCGGGGCCCGGCGTGGGCGAGTCGCTGACCGTTGCGCGCGGCGGCTGGGCGCTGGAGCGCGGTCGGGAGCGGGCGATTGTGTTGCCGCAGTCATGGCAGCAGGTTGACGGCGTGACGCTGTACGATCGGCTGGCAGATCCCTTGGAGGTTCGCCCACTTGCGGACCCCGCTGGGCATGGGCGGGCGCTGGCCGCAGAGGTTGCGCGGGCCGCGCGCTGGATGGCGTGGCTGTACGAAAGAGACCGGCTGTGGCCGCCGCAGGCGAGGCCTGTCGCGCGCAAGCAGCCGTGACGTTCAAACGGTCGATCGCGCGAACCCCAGACGTTCCTTCAGGAAGCGCTGCACCCGGCCGTGGATCAGACCGGGGAACTCGAGTGGCGTGTAGTGCGAGCCCCCGGCGATCTCCAGCAGCTCGGCCTTCGGAATGCGCGCGGCCATTTCGCGGCTCTGCGAGATCGGCGTGAACAGGTCGCGGTCCCCGGAGACGACCAGTGTCGGCCGGTCGACAAACGGCAGCAGCGCCTCCGTACAGTGCTCACCCAGCGCGTTCAGCGTCGCCATGTAGCGCGGCATGTGCAGCATGGCGACCTGCTCGGCCAGTGTGACGAACATCTCCTCGTCCAACGTGTCCCCGACCAAACCCACCAGCCTCAAGGTCCGCAGGGCGGCGCGGGTGCGGGCCATGCGGCGAGCGACCGGCTGCAGCGGCTCGGCCAGCGGCGCGATCGACTGCAAGGCGCGCATGATTGCAGGGATATAGGGCACGACCGGTGACTTGCCGAGCAGCGGCGCGAATGCGGTTGCAAAGGGCTTGCCGTATGTTCCGTTGACCAACACCAGGCCCAGCACACGGTCGGCGTGTTGGCGGTAGAACTCGAACACGACCTGCACCCCCATCGACCAGCCGACCAGCACTGCTTGGTCGACGCCGAAGTGGTCCAGCACGGCCTGCAGATCGTCGACTTGGGCGCGCACCGTGTAGTCGCTGCCGGTCGCGCAAGGCCCGGAGTGGTACAGCCCGCGGTAGTCCCAGCTGAGGATGCGGTGGTTTGTGCCGAAGTCCTCGATGAAGTACCGCCAGGCGTCGATGTTGCCGCCCAGACCGTTGGCGAGCATCAGCACGGGCCCGGGACCGGCGCCGCACTCGTACACGGCCAGCTGGGTGCCATCGCGGGCCGAGATGCGCGACTCGTGGATCGGGATCATCGGAAGACTCCTTGCGTCAGAATACCTTTTTGGTGTCCAGCAGGATCGTCACCGGCCCCTGGTTGCACAGCGACACCGCCATGTCGGCGGCGAACACGCCCTCCGCAACCCGCAGCCCCGCCGTGCGCAAGCCGACGGCCACCTGCTCGACCCGCCGCCGGGCCTCGACGGGTTCCATTGCCGTGATGAAAGCCGGCCGCTTGCCGCGCCTGACGTCGCCGTGCAGCGTGAACTGACTGATCAGCAACACCTCGCCGCCCGTCTGCACCACGTCCACGTTCATGCGGCCACCCGCGTCGGGAAAGATGCGCAGTCCTGCGAGCTTGTCGACCATTGCCGTCACGTCCGCGTCGCCGTCGTCGTGGCCCACCGACAAGAGCACGCACAGCCCGAACGGCTTGCCAGCGCCGCCGATCGCGCCCACCACCTGTCCATCGACCGCGACGGATGCCTCGCTGACCCTTTGCACGACTGCCCGCACGCGTGACCTCCTTTCTGCAGATCCGGTCCCGCCTGCTTGCGCGGTTCCTAGGCTCGCCTCCATAATCCCCTGCTGCGATTTCGGCCAGTCCCCGTGCGGTCCCGGCCGGAACCTCATCTTGTTCTCGCCGGTTGCGCAAGGCCGGCCGCGGGGTTGCCCGATGCCCTTCGACCTCGCTCAGGCCGCCCGAACGGTTCGCCGCCGCTATAGCGACGCGATCGGTTTTCGCCAGACGCTGCTGGACCTTCTGTTCGCTGCCGGTTGCAGTGTACGCGAGCAGGCCGTGGCGCTGGAGCACGGTGATGCCGTGTTCGTACGGACGTCCGGTCCCGCGGCGCCAGTCGGCGGTCCCCCGTTGGTGCTCGTCGCCGTCGATCTCGACCCCCCTTCGTCGCTGACGCTGCTGCCCGACCGCCCCGCGGCGTGGCCGGTGCCGCTTGCTTCGCTGGGTGGTCCGGCAGTTGCGATCGGTTGGCTCGCGGCCCTGCACGCGCTGCTGCACTCGAATCGTCAGCGACCATGGGAGGTTGTGTTCGTCCGCGGTCCCGCGCTGGGGCTGGCCGCCGACCTGCGCGCCATGCTGCAAGGCTTGCCGGGCGATGCGGAGGTGGTCCAGATCGTGCCCGGGCTGCCCGCAGGCGCTGTTCCGGGTGTCGCGCCATTGGACTTGGTTCGACTGGATCTCGTCCGTCCTCGCAACATTTGGCGTTTTCCTGCGTGCGACCACACTTGGTCCGTGACGGCCATGTTGACCGATGGCGACGCGCTGCCGCGGTTGCGGACGCTGCTGGCGGGTCTTGGCGCGGGCGCAGCGTGGACGCTGCACGACCTGCACCTTCAGCCCGGTCGCACGGCGCACCTGTCGGCCGTTCTGCGGACTTCGGTGCCGCTGCCGCAAGACTTGGCCTTTACCGTGCGCGAGCTGGAGGCCGAGCAGCGGTTGCTCTTCCCGGTCAACGACGCCCTCTCCGGCTTGGCGCATCTGTCTGCTTTGCCTGCGGATTTGGTTCGCGGGCTGGCAGCACCGCTGCACGCGGAGGTCATGCCCGACGGCTTGACGGTACACGCATTGGTCGCCGGGGCCGTCGACATCGACGCGCTGCCGGACCGCGTGGGGCCCCTGTCGCTGCAGTGGGACGTGGGCGAGCTGACGCGGCGCACTCCGGCGGCCGATCTGGACGTGGCCGATGCACAGGCGGTGCAAGGTCCGCTGCCGGCTGGAGCTGAGCGCGCCGCAACAGTCTGGCGCATCCCCTGCCTGGAAGCCGACGACGAGGCCGTCGAATTGGCCCACGCCATCGGACAGTTGCTGCGCGCCCCGGCGACTCATCCGGCGTGAGGCCAGCTTGAAGACCGTTGACCTCCGCCTTCCCCTCGACCCCGCCGGACCCGCGCCCGGTGACGGGGACCCCGTGTTGGTGCGCGCCGTGGCTCTTGCGCTTGGTCTGCGTCCGGGCGACCTGACGACGGTTGTTGTCCGCAAGCGCTCGCTGGACCTGCGCCGTCGTCGTGAGCCAGCTTGGGTGTTGCGCTGTGACGCCTTCCTGACGGGGGACGTGCCGCCCGACGGGTCGCTGCCGGCGCTGCTGCGGCCTCTCAAACTGGCCAGAAAGATCGAAGGGTTACGGCCGATCGTGGTAGGGTCGGGCCCTGCAGGCCTGTTCGCAGCGCTGGCGTTTGCCGACGCGGGAGTGGCCTGCACGCTGGTCGAGCGGGGCGGCGCCGTCGAGGACCGCAACCTGCATGTGCGCGACCTGCGCGTCGACGGTCGCCTCAACCCGGAGTCGAACCTGTGCTACGGCGAAGGCGGCGCGGGGACGTATTCGGACGGCAAGCTGTACACGCGCTCCAAGCACCCGCTGGTCCGGCAGGTCTACGAGCGGCTGGTGGCGTTGGGGGCCAGTCGCGAGATCCTCGTGCAAGCGCACCCGCACATCGGCACGAACCGCCTGATTCCGCTGATGAAGCTGCTGCGGGCGGCGCTGCGCGAGGCAGGGCACACGCTGGAGTTCGGCGCCCGCGTCGACGACCTGCTGATCGAGCGCAGCGGCCCCCGCCCCCACGTGGTCGGCGTGCGTCTGGCCGACGGGCGCGAGCTGCGCGGCGGTCCGGTGTTGCTGGCGACCGGCCACTCGGCGCGCGACACCTACGCGATGCTGGCCCGTCACGGAATCACCATGCAGCGCAAGGACTTTGCGATCGGCGCCCGCGTCGAGCACCCCCAAGACCTGATCGACGAGGTGCAGCTGGGACCGCTTGCGGGCAGCCCTGCCATCGGACCGGCGGAGTACTTTCTGGCGCAGACGGTGACGGGAGGGCGCGGCGTCTATTCGTTCTGCATGTGCCCGGGCGGGTTCGTGTTGCCGTCGCCCACCGCGCTGGAGCACCTCAACGTCAACGGCATGTCGAATGCCAACCGAGGGTCTACGTTCGCGAATGCCGCCTGGGTGACACAGGTGGCGGCCAATGACTTCTTCCTCGAGCACCCGGGCGACCTGGACGACGACCCCCGGTTCGGCGCACACGTGGCGGGCGGCGCGCTGGTCGGTCTGGCGCTGCAAGGGGCGCTCGAGCGGGCGACCTTCCTGGCCGGCGGTGGTGGCTATCGGGCACCGGCGCAACGGCTGGTCGACTTCGTGGCCGAGCGGGACTCTGCGGATCTGCCTGAGAAATCGACCTACCGCCCCGGCGTGACGCCTGCGCGTCTGGACCGCCTGCTGCCCTCGCGGATTGTGCGGGCGCTGCAGCAAGGCGCGCGGCAGGTCGACCGTCACCAGCTGCGTGGCTACCTGTCCCAAGAGGCGATGATCGTGGGGGTCGAGACCACGACCTCTTCGCCTGTGCGCGTGGTGCGCGGTGTCGATCGCCAGTCGGTCAGCCACGAGGGGCTGTACCCCTGTGCAGAAGGCGCGGGGTACGCGGGCGGGATCGTGTCGTCGGCGATCGACGGGATGGTCAGCGCGTATGCGGTGTTGGCGGCGGCGGGCGTGGTGTTGGCGGCGGACATTCCCGCCGGTGTGTTGCCTGTTCCGGGGGACCCGCGCGGACCGGAACCTGAGGCGGACTAGCGCGGTTGGTCAAGTCGCCCGGGGGCGGCGTCGGCGCACGTCGTCCGGATCGACCTGCAGCAACTCAGCGCGCTCGCGTCGCACGATCTCCAAGTATTCCTCACTGGTCAGCAGGGGCTCAACGCGACCGGCCTCGACCTCGGCCTCCAGCCACGCCACCACCGCTCCCAGCCACGGCCCCGGCCCCAGTCCGGTCGCCTGCATCACGGTGTGCCCCAGACCCTTGGGCAGCGGCGGTACCTTGGCGTCCTCTGCGGCGATCTGGGGGATGCGGGCGTTGAGTTCCTCAGCCAGAGAGCGCACTTCGGCAATGCGCCAGGCCCGCTTGGTCGTGAAGTCGCTCTGCGAAAAGGCGATCACGTCCTGCAGGTGCGGCCCCATGTCGCGGATCAGTCGACGCACCGCACTGTCGGTCCAGTCTGTCGTATAGACGTTGGCGCGTGCGTGGTTGGCGATCACGTACACCACGCGATCACGCAGCTCCGGGTCGAGGTGAAAGCGGCCCGCGACGCCCTCCATCAGCGACGCGCCCATCTCCTCGTGGCGGAAGAAGTGGACCTTGCCCTGCTTGTTGACCGTGCGCGTCCACACCTTGCCCGTGTCGTGCATCAGCGCAGCCCAGCGCACAGCGGGACTGTACGGGCACTTCTCGATCACCTGCAGCGTGTGGTCCCAGATGTCCTTGTGATGCACCGGGCAGCCCTTGTGGAAGTCGACCATCGCGACGACTTCGGGGACCATCAGTTGCAACACCATGGCGTCATGAAGGAAACGCAGCCCTGTGCCAGCGAATTCGCCCAATAGCACGGTGCCAAAGCGCTCGCACCACAGGGCGCGATCCAGCGACAGCACGTTGCCAGCGTCGCGCTGCGCCGCCCGCACCGCCTCGGCCGGGGGCTTCAGGCCCGACTGCGCCGCCCAGACGGCAAGGTCCAGGATGTGCCTGGGGTTGCCTTGCACAAACTTCCGCAGGTCCGAGCGCAGGCCCAGCCTTCCCTCCGCCGCATCCGCAAGGCCACCAACGGAATCGACGACCTCGCCGCCCGCACCCACTGCGACTGCCCAGGCCCGCACCGGCTCGGCCGCCAGATGCTGCAACAGCGCGTGCGCAAACGGTTCGGTCTCGACGGTGTGGAACTGCAGCGGCCAGCCTTGGGGAGCCTCGGGGCACTGCTGCGCGGGCTGGCTGGCAAGAATCGTCCACGGCAACCCCATGGGCAGGGGCGCGCCGCTGGCCAGCGAAAGGGCGGCGGGGCCGACAACGGCCACTTCGACCCCGCGCTCGCTTGCGGCGAGCAGCCAGGCCTTCAGGTCGTCATGGGTTGCGGGGACTGGAGGCACGGGACAACCTTTCGGCGTGGGACACAGCACGGCGCGCGCGGTGTAGCGGTGGACTGGGGCGAGGTCAAGCCCGAACGAGGGAAAGGCCAGCCCGATACGTTCGTTGACACTTCTCGCGGGCGGGTGATACCTACTTGCAGAAGGATTCGGCGTCTCATGGAGGCCCGGGGGCAGGATGAAGAAGTCGCTTCCCAAGCTCAATCGGACGGCCGCGGACTTCCTCTCGTCGGAAGAGGGCGCGATCAGCGAAAAGCAGGAGGCCGCGCTTGCCACGCTGGGCGACCTGTCCGGCCCCGAGCCCCTGTTCCCCGACGCCCAAGACATGCGCGCGGAACACTGCAGCCACGGGTCACACGGCAGCCACGGCAGCCACGGCTCGCACGGCAGCCACGGCAGTCACGGCTCGCACGGCAGCCACGGATCGCATGGCAGCCACGGAAGTCATGGGTCGCACGGCAGCCACGGGTCGCACGGCTCCTGGTAACCCCGCAACACGCTTTTCTTTTCACGATGGCAGTATCGGTTCCGGCAGCACGGCCAACTGTCCGCGCAAGCGTTGGATCAGGGTGCGGTGCGCACGCTGCAGTTGGTCGGCCGATGCCGTGCCTTGTGCCGCAAGCTGGTTCAGCGACAGGTCCGCGCCGTAGTGGCCGTCCAGCACGAGACGCTCGGCACTGCCCATGTCCGGCAGCACTGCGGCGATCGCCCGTCCCAAGTCCAGCCGGGTCGAGATTGTCATTTGGGGAGCGGTGCTGGCCAACACCAAGCCGTGTAGATGGAAATCCCGCCGGGTGCGGCAGTGGCGAGCCTCGCGGCGAACGGCGTCGAGCGCACGGCCCCGCACTCGGCCAAAAGCGTACGTCATCAAGGCGGGCCCGCGCGACGCGTCGAAGCGACTGGCGCACTCGACCAGGGCCAGCAACGCCTCGCCCGTCGAGTCCTGACCAATCTGGCGCGCGAAGGCTTCCCGTCGGCTGATGCGCATCGAGATCTGCAAGCTGCGGTCATCGATCGACAACACCCCGCTCCAGTTCGGACCGGTCGCAGGGAAGCTCACCGACGGATGGGCGACGGGGAGCATGGCGGGCGTCTGCATGGTGTGTTCCTGGCGAGGCGGCAGAGGGTGGAAGCGGGACGGGCGATGGCGCCGCGGGTCGACCGGCCCCGGTGTGCCTGGACCCTTGTGCAAGTCCGTGGCCGGAGCGGCGGACAAAGCGAAAAATTCAAGCGTTTCAATTGATTGTGACGCCAAGTTGCAAGTATTGCTGCAATCAGGCTGGGGTGTCGGTGCCCCGGACTCGCGGCCCCATCCGGCAACGGCACCCGTCCATGCGATTTCGTTGACGGCGTCGCAGTCGCGATTATCGTCACCTCGACTCCCCGTGGCCGCATGGCCGTAGGTGTATCCAGCAAAGAGGGAACTCCATGATGCAGAACCATGTTGCCCGCCCGCGCCTGACCACCGCGCCCTACTGGCTGGTCCTGCTGCTGGCGCCCGGTTGGGCCGGGTGTGAAGGCCAGCCGGACAAGCCACGCCCCCCCGCAGTCCCCGGAGCCGACGTCGCAGCGGCCGAGCCCACCGCGCCCATGGCGCCCGCGCGCACGCTGCCCGAGGTCGCCGCCCACGTTGCCGCGCAGGTCGAGGTGGTCGTGAAGGCCGAGCCTGTCGCGTTGGCCAAGGCGATTCAGGCGACCGGACCCGACGCAAAGGTCCTCAAGTCCATGTACGGCGAGCCCAAACTGCGGTTCTTCGGCATCGACGGCCAGCCCAACGCCGATGGCACGCCGGTGTTGAAGCTGCTGGGAGAGTTGGACCGTCACGGTATCGACAAGGCCGGCTATCGGCTGGACGCGCTGGATGCGGCGCTGGCAGGTGTGCGCAAGGCCTTCGAGCAGGAGCGTGCGGCCGTGCTGGCCCTGCAGGCCCGGCCACGCGTCGCCGTTGTCGCGCAGGCAGCGGCGGGGTGGCTGCGTGGGGGCGACGGCGGAGAGTTGGTGCTCATGCGAGCAGGCGGCGATCAACTGGTCGAGGCCGGATTGCGCAAACTGGACGAGGGGTTGCCCAAGGTGCTGGAGGCGGCAGCGCTGGCCCGTCATGCGATCTGGCAGGCCGACCTCGAGATTTCGCGTGCGGCTATCCGCTATCTGGTCGACTTCGAACTGGCCAAGCCCGCGCATCCCCTGAACTACACGCCTCCGTCCGACGTGCGGCGAATGGCCGAGACGTTTGCCGACAAGCTGGTGGCGCGCCTGGGCAACAGCCGAGGCAAGGTGGCGGAGGTCATGCGATCCGCTTGGCCGACCCACCCGCAGTACGCGGCGCTGCTGGACGCTGGCGACCTGTACGCGAAGTATGTAGCTGCAGGAGGTTGGCAGCCGCTGCCCAAGCTGGCCGCAAAGAAGGTGGCGAAGGGTGACGCGGGGCCGTTTGTCGACGCGCTGCGCGAGCGGCTGGCGGCCGAGGGTTACGACCCCGGCGACGGTCAGGGGTTCGACGAGGGCTTGAACGAGGCCCTGATGAAGTTTCAGGAAGGTCACCAGCTCGATGCCGACGGCGTGGTCTCCAAGACGACGATTTCGGAGATGGACGTGCCTGCTGAGCGACGTCTGGAGCTGATCCGTCTGTCGTTGGAGCGTTACCGCGAGAGCGAGGGCCGCAGTCCAGAGAACTTCTACATTTACGTCAACATCGCCTTCCAGAAGCTGTGGGTCTACGAGGATGGCAGGGTTGTGCGCGAGCACAGGGTCATCGTCGGCAACAACGAGAACAGCGAAGACCAGCAGACGCTGATGAAGGGCAAGATCAACCGCACCAAGATGTTCTCGAAGCCCATCACGCGGGTGATCCTCGCTCCCCGGTGGTACCCGACGCAGCGCGTGATCGAGCTGGAGATCCAGAAGTCGTTGGCCAAGCAGCCGGACTATCTGGAGAAGCACGGCTATGTGTCCGAGATGGGCGCCGACGGTGTCGAGACCTACTACCAGAAGGCCGGTCCCGACAACCTGTTGGGCGACGTGAAGTTCCAAGGGCCGAACAAGTACAATATCTACCTGCACGACACGCCGTTCCGGGCGTTGTTCGGCAAGGCCCGTCGTGCCTTCAGTCACGGCTGCATTCGAGTGCAGAAACCACTCGACTTGGCAGAGGACCTGTTGCAGCGCGATCGAGGCATGACGCTTGGGCAGATCCGTGCAGCGATCGACGAGAAGGAAGAGAAGATCGTCAACCTGAAGACCCCGATCCCGGTGCACATCGACTACGCGTCGGCGGGCGTGGACGAGGAGGGGCATGTGGTGTTCGGCAACGATGTCTACGGGTACGACCAAGCCTTCTTCGACGGACTGCTTCCCGTAGAAGAGGCAAAGGAGTACAAAGCGGCTTCGGTCAGGGGCCTTTAGCCGCACGTGCCCACGCGGCGCGACCGAGTCGAATCGGCCGAGCCGGGCGCAACATACCGCAGGAATTACGGATGGCGCGACCGCCTGAACCCTCGAAATCCCACGGAGCTCCGAAGCTCGAGGTCCACATCCGCATCCTCGATGACGGGCGTGTGGTGTTTGGAGACCTGCCGCCGGCGCTGGCCGAGGTTGCCGGCGTGCTGGCCGGAGTTTCCACCGGTCTGGGCGCAGGCCACCGACCGAGTGATCCAACCGATCTGCAGCTTTGGCCCGACCGCGCAGCAAGGGGGCAGCGTTGAAACGGCTTTGCCCCAAGTGCGGCAAGCGCACCGACGCCGTTCGCTGTCCGTCGGACAGCACGGCGACGCTTGTTTTGGGTGGCAATCCTGAGAGCAAGCTTGCGGAAGGCACCGAGATCAACGGTCGCTACCGCATCGGCACGTTGATCGGCCAGGGCGGTTTTGGTGCCGTCTACAAGGCCACCGCGCTGGCCACCGACCAGGACGTCGCCATCAAGCTGCTGGCCGTCCCGCTCGACAGCGGCGATTCCGACACGATCCTGCGTTTCTTCGCGGAGGCGCAGGTCACGGCCTCCCTGAAGCACCCCAACACGATCCGGGTGTTCGACTTTGGCCAGACCGAGGGCGGCGCGCTGTACATCGCGATGGAGCTGCTGCGCGGTCAGACGCTGAACGACCTGCTGAAGCACCGCCTGGAGACCCAAGAAGTCCTGACCGAAGCGATGACGCTGGACTTGGGCATCCAGACGCTGCGCAGCCTTGCAGAAGCCCACCTGGCCAATCTGGTTCACCGCGACCTGAAGCCGCACAACATCTACCTGCATGAGGTCGAAGGCGACGACCCGGTGGTCAAGGTGCTGGACTTCGGCATCGCCAAGCGACTGGGTTCGAACCTGACGGGCACCGGCAAGGCGTTCGGCACGCCGTCGTACATGAGTCCGGAGCAGGCGCAGAACAAGGAACTCGACCGCCGAAGCGACCTCTACTCGCTGGCAGTCGTGCTGTACCAGTGCGTTGCGGGTCAGCCGCCGTTCGACGGGGACAACCCCTTGGCTGTGCTGCTGTCTCATGTGCGCGACCCGGTGCCGGACTTGCGCAAGGTCGCTCGCACTCCAGTCAGCGAGGGCTTTGTTGCCGTGCTGGAGAGCGCGCTCGCCAAGAACCCGCAGGACCGCTTCAAGTCGGCGATCGAGATGCGTCAGGCCATGGAGGCGGTGCGCGCGCAGAACTGGACTGAGCCGATGCGGATGCCGCCGGCGGTTACCGCTGCGCCCATGCGCTCGGCCGCCGATGCCGTGGGCACCGCGGGCTACGATGTGGCCGCCGGCATGCATACCGCAGCGTATGCCTCGCACCTTCACGGGGACTACTCGGCGACGACTCCCTCCGGTCATGACGCAGCGGCAGCGGTCGTCCTTCACCACACGGTCCAGTCGAGCCGGTTGCCGTCGGCGACGCCCAGCGCCCCGCCGGCCGTGGGTGCGTTCACGGCGTGGGTCGACAAGCAAGAGCTCGAAGATTTACTCGAGCCGACCCGGGAAGACGTTCCGCCCGTTCCGCCGCCGACCCGCAAGCGGCCGGCAGGGTGGATGGCGCTTGCGGTTGCGTTTACGCTGCTTGCGGTGGGTGGGCTGGCGACGTTCTGGGCCATCAACGCCCGCTCCAGCCGTCCCGCCGTGCCGCCGCCTGCGGTCGAGATCTCCGCAGAAACGGCCGTCCCGCCTGCTGTTCCGAAGCCTGAGCCCGTGCCGGTTCCCGTTGTGGTCGAGCCTGTCGCCCCGGTCCCGGCAGTGGCGGTGGTTGCGCCGGCCACCTTGCAGGTGCGCGTCGAGACCACTCCGGCCGGGGCGAGCCTGACGATCGGTGACCGTGAGGTGGGCGTTTCACCGGTGCTGGTGGACGTGCCAGTGAACGGACGGGTGTCCGGCGTAGCGAAGCTCGCGGGCTACGAGGACGTGGCGTTGGACATTGGCCGCGACTCTGCGCCGCTGGTTCAGATCGCGTTGAAGAGGATCGATACCAAAGCGAATTCGCTGGCGAAAAAGCCGCCGCATCGCCCGTTGCGACCCAACGGTGCATCGCCGGAGCCCGAACGCCCCAAGCAGAAGAGCGCCTTGGAAGAACGGCTGTAGCGACGACCGCCCGCGCCCCCCGAACTACCGATTTCCCTTGAGTCGATACAGGCAGCTCCGCCCGTCGGCCGCGCACTGCAGCCGCGTGCCCGCCATCCGCAGCGCCCTGTCGATCGGATGCGACGAGTGTGCGGGCACCAACGCAGTCACCGCTGCGTTCGTGGGCGACACAGCGAGGTTCGCGAGCTTTGGGAAGACCGCGCCGACCACTTCTCCCAACGCCGCGCCACCTGGCCGGGCCGGCAACAGCGTCACCGTCAGGCGGTGTCCTGCCAGCAAAGACGCGTCGCTGGGGGTCAGGACCGCCGGCCGCAGCGGCTCTGTCGAGCGGAGCACGCCGGGGAACCACGCCAGGGCGTTGCGGCGGTCCTCGAGGCCCAGGCTGGTGTCGGCGAGTATCGCGGCGACCGTGGCGAGGATTACGAAGGCAACCATGCCACCGCGGCGGCGACCGCGCGACCAGACCACAAGGGCCACAAACACGTCGGAGCCTTGAACGGCCCCCACCACGACGATGAGAGGCGCCAACACGACCACCGCGTCGAGTCCGTTCGGCACTGCGGGCGTGCCAGCGACGGCCAAGGCCCCCACCCACACCGCCAGCAGGCCGGCCGACAGCGCCCAAGCCGTCCTTCCCGCGGCGAGCGCGCGTGTGGTTCCTCCAGCGGCAAGGCCCAGCAGCACGATGGGCAGTTGGCCGGCGACTGCGACCACGGGGCCGACGTAGGGCCAACCGGCCAGCCCGATCCGCGGCGACGGACTGTAGGCGCGCAAGGCTCCCAAGGACTCATTCCACAACGACTTCATGCCGCCTTTGGGCAGGATGACCAGCACGAATGCCCCGGCCAGTACCAGCGCCGTCAACCATGCGAGCCGGATCCTGCGGACCGCCAGCCCGGAATCCGCGGCCGTCGGGTCGGCAGCATCGCTCTGGCAAGCTGGGCGAGGCCACACCAGCACCGCAAGACCCAGGGCCGGCGCGGTCACAAGTCCCAGCGGATGGACCAGTGCCGCCAACGCGAGGCCGAACGCCACGACCAGTGCACCGCGCTGCGGCCGCTCCTGCAGCCAGACACCACCTAGCGCCACGGCAACGCCCGATAGGCCCAGCAGCGACTCGGCGGAGAAGGTCGTCACGGCCTGCCGCCCCGCGGGCCACACGAGCAGGACAGTGACCGTCGCCAGCGCCGTCCAGACCCCGCGCAGCTCGAGGGCCAACCTGCCTGCGCCGAATAGCAGCAGGGTCGCCGTCGCGAGTTGCAGGAACGCAACGGTCTGCGCAGGCGAGTGATGCAGGTGCTGCGAGACCCAGGAGATCACCAAGCCGAATCCGGGCTTGGCCGTGCCGCCGCCCGCGAATTGTCTCAGCCACGGTGCTGCGGTGGCGGACACCGACGGGCCCGACGCGAGCAGCATCGCCGTCACCGCCAAAGCCGCAACCGACGCCGAGGCGACCGCGAACCAGCCGATCAGCAGCCGAGTGCACCCGCGCCGAAGCGGGTCGTCCTGAGCGACCAAGCGCGCGAGATTCAGGGGAGAGCGCATCATTCCTCGCGTCCCGGAGCGGCAGGGTTTGGCGAAGGCGCTCGATCTGGCGCCGGCGGCGCTCGGCGGGACCCTGTCATCTGCAGGGCCAAACAGGCGTGGCGGTAGTGGTGGTCGCTGGACCGCAGCTCGATCTTCAACTCGCCCCGAGGCGGCCCAGCTTCGATGTTGCCATGAAAGTCAGAAGGCTTTCGCGATCGGTCGACCGCCGCCTGCACCACCTGCGTCCCACTGGCAAACACCCGCACCGTGACATCGGCGCCGTCGCCGACTTCGTCCAGCAACGCGAGCCGGCCGGTCACCAGATCGCCCAGTGCAGTGTCACGGAAGCGCAGAATCGTCGTAGCACCGCCGGGCAGCGGGTGCATCCAAGTGCAGCGCATCGCCTCTCCTGCGGCATAGCCCGCAAGTGGGCCAACGAAGGCCCAAGGCTCAGTCCCGCAGACGAACCGCTGGTCTCGAAGTTGCCACTCGCACGTGCGTTCGCCGGTCGAGCCAGGAACCGACACCGACACGGCAGCCTTGGGCAACTCCCGCTCCAGCACAAAGACGTCGTGGCGCGGCGGGCGTGGCTCGAGGGGGCCCCATGCCATCAGCGTCACGGCCGCCGCGGTGTACAGCAGCATCGCAAGCCCGGCACTCCAGCGCGGCACCTTGCGCAGAGGTACATCGGCAGGATCGGGCAGCAGGCCTGTGGATTCGGTCGCCATCGGTTCGCGGCATCGCTGCGGGGGAGAGTCCCGGAAGGGCCATCATGACCGCACCGCCGGTCGCTGCGCAAGCTCCGGGACACTTCGTGTTCGGGCCTGCCGTCTGCGGGTCGCGGGGGTGCGGGACCCCGAATTCTGGTTGACACCCTCCCTCCCCGGGACCTACAATCCATGCGCCCAGTGGGGGGTATTTTCGCGGCCGTTCCCTCGTCGCAGCGTCGAAGGCCTCGAGTCGGGAGGCGCCATGGAGCGCCGCAGCCCGACGGAGCCGCAGAAACACCCCTTCCACGACCGCCGTTGCCGGCCCATGCGGGTCGCCGGCTGGTCTCAGGGCGCTCCGCTCACCTCCCTGCATCGCAGTGCTTTGCACCCAATGCTCACGAGGTTTCGGAGCCAGGCACGGACGACGACAGACCCGGCCTTCTGCACGCGTTGCGGGCCAGGTCAGGCAGACGGCGGGAGTGCACACCTCCTGCGACCGGTCACGCAACGGCGAGCGGCCCCCCACCGGAGTCGCGCGAAAATCCTGTGAAGTCCTTCGTTTGCGGGCCCAACCGGTTCGCAGGTTCGGAGCCCGCAGCGATTCCGTGAGCCAGCTGACCTCGCAGAGTGCGCCGTGTCCCAAGCGGACCACGGTCCCGCCGGTCAAAGCCGACACAGACTCGGATTCGGGAAGCACGATGGCGCAATGGCATCACGGCACGCACGGTTCCGGCAGGGCAGACAGCCCGCCGGGGAGCCGTCACGTATGCACAGGCGTCACGTTCTCGAAACGAGCACCCACTTCGTCCTTGCCGCACCACCCGCGCTTCGGGGATCGGTCAGGATGGGGTCGGCGCTAGCAAGACGCCGTCATCCTCTCTCCTTGACCCGATCCGGAAGCGCTCAGCGGCTGTGCCCCTTTGGCTTGGCCGGTCGGAGTGTTCCATGACCAAGAGGATGCTGATCAGCGTCGATCGCGACGAGTCTCGCGCGGCGGTGGTCGAAGACGGGCTGCTGCTGCAGCTCGAGATCGAGCCCGTCAGCCGCAACACCTGCAAAGGCAACATCTACCGCGCCGTGATTGCGCGCGTCGAGCCATCGTTGCAGTCGGCGTTCGTCGATTTCGGCAACGAAAAACAGGGCTTCCTGCCGGTTGGCGAGATCCACCCCAAGCTGCGCAACGGCAATCAGGACAAGCGCGCGCCGATTCAGGACCTGCTCAAGGCGCGGCAGGAAATTCTGGTGCAGGTGGTGCGTGACGAGATCGGGAGCAAGGGCGCGACGTTGTCGACGTTCGTGTCGCTGCCCGGCCGGTACCTGGTGTTGATCCCTGAGAGCGACAAGACCGGCATCAGCCGCAAGCTTAGCGACGAGGCGCGCGAGCACATCAAGGAACTGACGGAGACGATGAAGGTGCCGGACGGCTTTGGCCTGATCGTGCGCACCGCGGGAGAGACAGCCTCCAAGCTGGAATTGGCCAAAGATCTGCTGTACCTGAGTCGCCAGTGGGCGCACATCCAGCAGAAGTTCGGCGAGTCGACGGGTGCCACCCTGCTCTACGCGGAGCGCAGCCTGCCGGTGCGGTTCGTACGCGACTACTTCAGCAAGGACATCGAAGAGGTCGTGATTGACGACGACCCGACGCTCCACGAGGTCGGCGAGTTCCTGCAAGTCCTGATGCCACGTGGTCTTTCTGCCGTGGCCCGCTATGCCGGCGATGTGCCGTTGTTCGCGCGCTATGGCATCGAGGGCAAGGTCGACGATGTCTTCGCCCGGCAGGTGTTTCTGGCTTCAGGCGGGTCGATCGTCATCGACCAGACCGAGGCGTTGGTCTCGATCGACGTCAACTCCGGGCGCATGAAGGAGAAGGACATCGAGGAAACCGCGCGCGCGACCAACATCGAGGCGGCGCAGGAAATCGCCCGTCAGATGATTCTGCGCGACATGGGCGGCCTGATCGTCATCGACTTCATCGACATGCGCGAGAAGAAGTATGTCCGCGAGGTCGAGCAGGCGATCAAGGACGCCTTCAAGAACGACAAGGCGCGCACCAAGATCGCCCACATCAGCGAGTTCGGCCTGCTCGAGATGAGCCGGCAGCGCATCAAGTCGTCCGTCAACAAGGGCGCTTTCGACTCATGCCCGCACTGCAGCGGCACCGGTCGGTTGCGCGCGATGGACAGCGTGGGCATGTCGATCCTACGGCGGATCTACGAGCTGGTGGCGCAGAAGCGGGTCAAGTACGTGATCGCCATGGTGCCGCCGCAGACGGCGCGCTACCTGCTGAACGCCCGTCGGTCTGAGCTTGCGATGATCGAGCGCCAGTATCACCTGACCATCGAGATCGTTGCAGTGGACGGCATGCCCGCCAGCAACGTCGTGCTCGAGCATTTGGAAGAGGCCCCTGCGGAGACCGGATCGGACCGCGCCGACCGCACCAAGCTGTTGCGCGTGCATCAGGAGCTCGATCTGGTGCGCAACCACCTGATCAAGCGGGAGGAGGCGCGGGTGCAGCTCGAGATGGCATCGGCCCGTCGCGCCGCCCGCGTGGACTACAGCGAGATCTATCGGGAAGTGCGCGAGATGTCGGGCGATGACGACGTTCGCAAGCCCCCACGCAAGTCATCCCCGGCGTTCGTCGAGGTCGATGCTGCGGCGACAGCCGCCGCCGAACCCGAAACCGCCGTCGAAAAGCCCAGGGGTTTTTGGGGTTGGGTGCTCGGACTGTTTGGCGCAGGCAAGTCCACGGAGACCATAGGCGAAGTCGAGGCGGCGAGTCGGGAGTCGGCGGGGGAACCCAGCGGTCCCCAGGGGCGCGGGGACCGTCGCGATCGCAGGGACCGCGGTCCGCGCGGCGAGCGCGAGCGTCGGCACGACAAGGCGGAGCGTAGCGAGCCCCGTGCTCGGCGCGAGGACCGGCCGGTGCGTGAAGAGAAGCGCGACGAAAAGCGTGACGAGAAGCGCGACGAGAAGCGCGACGAGAAGCGCGACGAAAAGCGTGACGAGAAGCGCGACGACAAGGCCCCCCGGGGCGACCGACCCACGCGTGACGACAAGGTGCCGCGCGACGGCAAGCGAGACGACCGACCGCCGCGCGAAGACCGCAGCCGTCGGGACGAGCGCCTGCCCCGTGCTGAGAAGCCCGAGGTCGAGGCGCCCGCCGTCGCAGTGCCGGGCGAGACCGCTGAGGAAGCCGAAGTCCGGCGCGGTCGTCGTCGTCGCCGTCGCCGTGGCGGTCGACCCGAGGGCGAGGTCGGTCAGGTTGCGTCGCAGGCCGTGGATGGCGAGGACGTCGACTTGGACGTCAACGACACGTCGGTGGAGGGTTCTGAAAACGAAACGGAATTCGAACAGGCGGCGGAAGAGGCTCAGGGTGCGGACGGTACCGATGCCCTGGACGCGTCTGATTCGGGTGAGACCAATGACGAGGAGCGCGAGGCTGCAGCGGCGGGCGGGGAGTCTCCGTCCCAGCGCCGTCGGCGCCGCCGTGGCGGTCGGGGCGAAGGCCGCGAACGCGGCGTGACGTCTGCGTCCGAGGCACCTGCCGGCGACCCGGACGGCGCGTTGGAGGCCGACAGCGCCCCTGACCTGCCACCGGACGATGAGACCGAAGTCCCCGCAGATGATGCGGATTTTCCGCAGACTCAGGATTCGGCCGAGGCGACTGCCGACGCGACGGAGGCCGGTGACGAAGCCGCTGTCGACGCCACGCCGGCTGAGGACTCTCAGGTCGACGCGCGATCGCTACTTCAGGCGGAGATCGAGCGGATGCGTTCCGAGGCGGGTGCTCCTCCTGCGCTGACGACGGCGGAAGCGACTCCAGCAGCCTCTGCGGGCGAGAACCTGCAGCCGACGGCGGCCAACCGGTTCGTCGTAGACTTGCGCACGCGCTAGAGCCGCGCTCTGGGCCATCCACGGAGCCACACCATGGCACTGCCTGAAGGGTCCGAGCCGAACCGCCAAGACCAGGGAGACCCTGCCGCTGGACCGGAAGTGACCGGACTTGCGGCGGGGCCCGTCGTCTTGGTGGTCGACGACGATGCATCGAACCTGGCGAGCGTGCAGAAGATCCTGCAGCGCGAGGGGTTTGCCGTGCTCGCGGTTGGCGATGGCCGCGAGGCCTTGGCCGTGCTTCGGCGTGAGCGGGTGGCCGTGCTGGTCACCGACCTGATGATGCCCGGTATTGACGGCATGGAGCTGCTGCGCGCCTGCCAATGGACCAGTCCATCGACGGCAGTCGTCGTGATGACAGCGTACGGCACCGTCGAGACCGCAGTGGCGGCGATGAAAGAGGGCGCGTACGACTTTGTCACCAAGCCGTTGCGTCGCACCGACGTCGTGCGCTCTGTGGCAAGGGCCATGGAGCGAGCGCAGCTTCACCACGAAAACCAGAGTCTGCGCGAGGAGTTGGAGAAGGCGGGCCGCAGTCGCGAGATCCTCGGCACCAGTCCGGCGATCCGGCGGGCGGTGGACCTGATCGAGCAAGTGGCGCCCGCGCGGACGACCATTTTGCTGCAAGGTGAGAGCGGCACTGGCAAGGAGGTGTTCGCCCGTGCCGTGCACCGCTTGAGCGCCCGAAAGGGGCCGTTTGTCGCGGTCAACTGTGCGGCGATTCCGGAAAACCTGCTGGAATCCGAGCTTTTCGGTCACGAGCGAGGCGCGTTTACTGGCGCCGTGGCGCGCACCGACGGCAAGTTCACGCAGGCGGACGGTGGCACACTGCTGCTGGACGAGATCGCCGACCTGCCGATGGGCCTGCAGGCCAAGCTGCTGCGGGTGCTGCAGGAGGGTGAGGTTCAGCGGATCGGTTCAGGGCAGCCCACGCGGGTCGATGTCCGCGTGCTTGCCGCCACCAACCGCGACCTGGAAGAAGAGGTGGCGCAAGGGCGTTTCCGCAGCGACCTGTTCTATCGGTTGCACGTCATCTGCGTCGAGGTGCCGGCCTTGCGCGAGCGGGGCAGTGACATCGCGGGTCTGGCGCATCACTTCCTGCGCCGGTTCGCTAGCGTGAATCACAAGGACATCCGTGCCATCCAGCCGGAAGCCATGGCAGCGCTGCAGGCGTACACTTGGCCGGGCAACGTCCGCGAGCTCGAAAATGCCATGGAGCGTGCTGTGTTGCTGGCGCGCGGGGACACGATTGGCCTGTCTGAGCTGCCTGAGCGCATCGTTCGCGCCGAGGGCGGCAGTCGCGTGTTGTCGATCGCGGTGGGTACGCCCTTGGAGGAGATTGAGCGGCTGGTGATCGACGAGACGCTGAAGCTGACCGGCGGCGACAAACGCAAGGCCGCGATGCTGTTGGGGATCGCCGTTCGCACCATCTACCGACGTCTGGGCGACCAGAGCGGGGCGCGCTGACGTGACCAGGCCCCCGCTGAGGCGCTGGCAAACTCGGGGCCGGCCTCGCCGAGTTCCCGGAAACCCGAACACAACGAACTGGAAGTGCTGGCGTTTCCGGTGCGGGACGCCCAGCCGGTGTGTTGGAACGGCTGCGCATCCCGCGTGGACACCGTTCGCTCGCGCCTCGCGGCATGGACTCGGGGCGAGCGCCCGGAGCTGGCCAGGGCGTTCGTCGAACCTCGTTGTCGCGTGCATCTGACGGACGGCGCAGCCCCGGGTGCGGAGTTGCGAGTGATGACGGCGACGCGAACTTGGCTTGACCCGCCAACGGCGGCCTTGCTCGCTCGTCAGCTTGGAACCGGAGGAAATGTCCCTCGCGAGCGACTCGTGACCGGCAGTCGTTGACAAGAGCCGTGATTTTTCCGTTTGTCGTAGGCCGCTTTGCCGCATTTCCGGGGATTGCCACCGGTGCACAGCCCCTCGTATACTTCCGCGCCGCCGGATTTTCTGGCCACCGCAAACAGGAGCAGTCATGACGACCCATCGGATGGTTACGGCAGGCATGGTGGCCGCGCTTTGCGCCGCGCTGCTTTTGCCTGTGGGGTGCAAGAAGAAGGAAGATCCCAAGGCCGTTCAGGCCGCCGCAACAGCCGCCGGGGCCGCTGCGCCTGGTGCCGTTGCTGCGATTCCGGTGCTGCCGGACGTCGAGCTGGCCGCGGGCGATGGCATCGCGGGCTGGGTCTCGCTGCAGTCGCTCAATGCGCTGTTCGACTCCACGGAGGCCTTGGGCGGTCGCCTGAGCCTGCTGCCCCCCGGCGCCTCGCTGCGCCAGGACGTGTACGCGGGTCTCGCTGCGGTACTGTCGAGTGTCGGCGTCAGCGGCCATGAGTGGCTGGACAAGGGCAAGTCGATTCACGTTGGCTTTCAGGATGATGCGCCTCCGGCTGCCCCGCCTGCTGGTGGAATCGTCGCCGCCCCGAACCCCGTCGAGGGACTGTTCGTTGTGTTGCACGTGACCGACAAGGCCAAGATGGTCGGCGCCATGGCGACGGCCAAGAAGGGTGCCGAGGCGGAAGGCCACGAGGCCCTGCTGGTGGCGGGTGAGCGGAAGGTGTTCGTCGACTTCGTGGGTCCGCAGACTGTTGTGCTGACGACCGGTGCCGGCCGCTTCGCCAAGGTCAAGACGTTCGTCGAGCGTCTGGACCGTATTCAGGTGCCGGCCCTGCTTTACGTGGGCGTGTCGGTCGAGGACCTCGCCAAGACGCGGCAGAAGGAAATCGGTCAACTGATGGCGTTGATGGAGCAGGCCGGCAACACCGAGATGGCCGGCCAGCCCCAGGTCATGCAGGCCTACTCAAAGATGCTGCGCGATTGGCTGACCGACCTGCAACGCGTGGAAGTGCTGGTCAACGCCGACACCAAGACCACCAAGCTCGAGTGGCGCATGCACGCCCGCAACGGCAGCAAGCTCTACCGTCAGCTGATGGCGGGCCGCGGCCGTTCGCCCAAGGACGTACTGGCCCTGATGCCAGGCAACAGCTATCTGGCGTTCGGCGGCCACGTGGATCCCGCCGCCTCGCTCGAGTCGCTGGACGAGACGCTTGTTCTGCTGAAGGACCTGCTGAAGCTGCAGGACGCGGACTACAAGGCGTTCGTCGAGGACATCAAGGGCGCCGCGAAGCTGCAGGACGGCCAGTCGGCGTTGTCGCTGTACCCTGACGGTCAGGCCCTGTTTGGCGTGTCGGCCGCGGTCGGCACCACCGACGGCACCGTGGCGGTCAAGTTGGTCAAGCGATTGGTCACCAGCATTGCGTTGCGCCTGATCGCCCAGCAGAAGGCCACTGACGCCGAGCTGGCCGCGATGCCGCAGCTGGCGATCGTCGAGAAGTCGTTGGCGGAAGGCAAGTTGCAGCCGATTCTCGATGCGTTCGGCCCGATCGCCGCAGCGGGGGGGGTGAAGTTGACGATCAACACCAATGAGGTGGACGGTACCGTGTGCGATGTACTGGACGTGCAGGTCGACTTCGCCAAGCTGGCAGCGAGCGCCCCCGACGCTGAGCAGGTCAAGAAGGTCATCGGTGACCGCACGGCCGTCGCGCTTTGTTCCGCCAAGACCAAGGTCGCGATGACGTTCGGCCCGGGCGCTCTGGAGCACGGCAAGCGCATCGCCCTTGGCAAGCCCGGTGGTCTGGCGGAGGCCCCTGTCTTCAAGCAGGCGGTGACCGATGCGGGTCCGCAGACCTCGATGCTGCTCTACCTGAACCCGGGTCTCGCGATGGCCACGTTTGCCAAGGCGTTCCCCGAGGTTCCGCGCATTCAGGGCGACCGCGCCGTGACGATGACCTGTCAGGCCCGCGCCCGCTCGATGAGTTGCGGTCTGGAGGTGCCGGTCGAGCTGATCGTGGCCATCAAGAACGCCGCGACGCCTGTCGTGGATCCCGTCCCGGCGGCTCCCGTAGCCCCACTGGCTCCGGCGGCCCCTGCGGCCCCTGCGGCTCCGTAAGCGTTTCGCGATGTTCGAGTGACGCGGGCTCGGTCTTCCTTCGGGGGACCGGGCCCGCGGCCGTTTTGCGGCTAGCGCGCCCGCACCCGCTCTTGCCACGCAACGAAACACAGCAGCGCCCACAGGACCTTGCGGTGGTCGGCCTTGCCGCGCACGTGCTCGTCGACGACGGCCGCGATGCCTTGGGCGTTCAGATGCGGCGACGAACGCACCGTCTCCCCCGTCAACTGGTCCGTCATCCACGCCTTCAGCGGCCCCCGCAGCCACGACGCCAGCGGCACGCCAAAGCCCTTCTTGGGGCGGCGCACGATGTCGGCAGGCAGCTTCTGCTCGGCCAGACGGCGCAGGGCGATCTTGGTCGTGCGGCCGCGCAGCTTGGCGCGGGTGGGCAAGGCGCGGGCCAGCTGGACCACGTCGGGATCCAGAAGCGGCGCGCGGACTTCCAGTGAGTGCAGCATCGACGCCCGGTCAACCTTTTGCAGCACTCCG
This sequence comes from uncultured Enterobacteriaceae bacterium, assembly GCA_964447285.1. GTDB lineage: Bacteria > Myxococcota_A > UBA9042 > UBA9042 > UBA9042 > CAJBNH01. The sequence goes on from CAYURO010000012.1 coordinate 64,538, forward strand.
TCACCGAGGTAGTAGCGTGCGTACAGGGCCGCCAAGCCGTCCATGTCGTCGCGCCCCAGCGATCGCCAGTCTTGCCACGTCTGGGAGATCTCGGTCTGCAGGTCCTCAGAAGTCCACGGGAATACGCCGCGGGTGGGTTGCGAAAGGCCGGCTTGCAGGTCGGGATGTAGCACCCGCGCGTGCTGCCGGGGCTCCAGACCGCCGATCCAGGCAACGTGGCGCATCCCGCCGTCATAGCGCAGGCCGCCCAGAAACCGCTTGATCTGGAAGTCCAGCGACAGATTGCCATGCGACACAGGCAGATGGCGGGCGACCGCCTCGAATGCCGGTTGCAGCGGGCGCATCCCCAGGCGGTCCCACAGCCGACCGACGTGGTGGGCGTAGAAGGTCGGGTAGCCCAGGAACCACTCGTCGCCACCGTCGCCGCCCAGCGCCACCGTCACCCGCTCGCGGGCGAACTTGGCCAAGAACCATGTGGGCAGGATCGACGCGTCGGCCAGCGGTTGGTCCAGCTTGCCCAGCAGGTCCGGCACCAGCAGCAAGCATGCGTCTGGACTCAGGATCCGCTCGTGATGTCGGGTGCCCAGATGCCGTGCGACGGTGCGGGCGTGGCTCGACTCGTCAAACGTCGTGTCGTCGAAGCCGATGGCGAACGTGTCCAGCTCGGCGGCAGGGCGCAGGCGAGCGGCGTACCAAGCGACCAGCGACGAGTCGATGCCGCCCGACAGGAAGATGCCCAACGGCACGTCGGCCATCAGGCGACGTTCGACGGCTTTGGCGATACGGCGATCCAGCTCGGACAACGCAGCGTCCTCACTCAGGTTTGCCAGATCGGCGTCGGGACCGCTCGGCTCGTACCAGCGCAACCGCGTCAGCCGGGGGCCGCCGGACGCCGCAGCCTCGAAGCGCCACGCGGTGCCGGGCTCCAACGTCGCCACGTCCTGGATCAGCGCGTGCGGTGAGGCGACGTAGTCGAACAGCAGCAGCGACTCGAGGCCTCGCGGGTCCAGCCGCCGTTCGACGCCGGGGTGGGCCAGAACGGCCGACAGCTCTGACCCGAAGACAAGCGTCCGGCCACCATCCAACCCCGCGACGAACAACGGCTTCTTGCCAAAGCGATCGCGCGCCAGCAGCAGCGTCCGCGTCCGCCCGTCCCACAGCGCGAGGTCGAACATGCCGTTCAGGCGCGGCAACAGCTTGTCGCCCCACTGCTCCCAGCCATGAACCAGCACTTCGGTGTCGGTGTGGGTGGCAAAGCGGTGGCCGTTGGACTCCAGCTCCTTGCGCAGCTCTTGGTGGTTGTAGATCTCGCCGTTGAAGGCCACCCAGACCGTGCCGTCTTCGTTGGACAGTGGCTGGTGGCCGGTCGAGAGGTCGAGGATCGACAGCCGGCGAAACGCAAGGCCACACGCGCCGTTGCCTGCGATGTCCTCGGGGATGTCGAGGTACAAGCCGGCATCGTCGGGGCCGCGGTGAGTCAGGGTGTCGCGCATGGCGACAAGCGTCCGGTCCACGCCGGGCGAGAACCGCGACGGGACGACCGACACCAGGCCGACGATTCCGCACATGAGGCTAGACCTTGCCTTGTGGCGGCAGATTCAGGCGCTCTCGCACGAAGTAGGTCGGCTTGTGCTGGCTCTCGTAGTAGGTGCGCATGTTCATCTCAGCCAGCAGACCGAACAGCAGGAATTGCAACGCCGCAATGCCAAAGAAGATCCCTACCTGAAACAGGGGCTGATCCTTGACGTAGATGTGGTTGACGAATCGGTTCCACAGCGTCCACGCCATCGCAAGCCCCGCCGTGCCGAAGCCGTAGAACGCGAACCGGCCGAAGAAATAGATGGGCTTGGTGGCATAGGCCGACAGGAACCACACGGTAATGAGGTCGAGGATCACACGAAATGTCTTGGAGAGCGAGTACTTGGACGTTCCCCAGCGGCGAGGATGGTGGGTGACCGGCATCTCGGTGATGCGGGCGCCGGCCAAGTGGGCGAACACGGGCAGAAAGCGGTGCATCTCGCCGTACAGGCGAACGTCGTGCAGCACGTCGGCGCGACACACCTTCAGCGTGCACCCGTAGTCATGCAGCTTTACACCAGTGACGCGGCCGATGATGCGGTTGGCGATGCGCGACGGCAGGGTCTTGGTCAGGAAGGCGTCCTTGCGCTTTTCGCGCCAGCCGGCGACGACGTCATAGCCCTCGTCCATCTTGGCTAGCATGCGCACGATGTCCTTGGGATCATTCTGCAAATCTGCGTCGATCGGGCAGATGACTTCGCCGGTCGCGTGCTCGAAGCCCGCAGCCATGGCAGCGGTCTGACCGAAGTTCTTGCGGAAGCGGATGACCTTGACGCGCGGGTCGGCGGCGGCCATGCCTTGCAACAGCTCGAACGAGCGGTCTTTCGAGCCGTCGTCGACGTAGATGACCTCCCACGGCTTGCCCAAGGGCTCAAGCGCGGCGTGAAGGGCCTCGTGCAGGGGCCCAAGGCTCTCTTCTTCGTTGTAGACCGGCACCACCATCGAGAGGTAGGGCGTCGTCGGCGCGGCAGTCAGGTCCATGGGGTCCCAGTGGCGGCGGATTGCCGCGGCGGCGGGCAGTGTAGCGTGCCGGGGCGGGGGGGCAAGGATCGCCGAGTCTGTCGCGGTCTAGCGCCCCAGCAGCAGGAAGACCTCGCGGTTGCCCATCGGTCCGGCCACGCCGCTCTCGACGCGCCCCAGCTCGCGCACCCCCAGCTCCAGCGCCGCCAAGGCCACGTCGTCGACCGCGCGCTTGCGGTCCGCGTCGTTGCGCACCACGCCGCCCTCTTCCACCAGCTCGCGAGGCAGCTCGAACTGCGGCTTGACCATCACCAGCAGTCGCCCGCCCGAAGCCAGCAGCGGCACCAGCGCCGGCAGCACCGTCCGCGAGCCGATGAAGCTCAGGTCGACCACCACCAGATCGGCAAGCCATGGAAGCAGTTGCGGGGTCAGGGCCTTGGCGTGCGTCTTTTCGAGCACGCGAACGCGCGGGTCGCGGCGGATTCGGTCGGCCAGCAAGTTATGGCCCACGTCGACCGCCACCACTTCAACGGCGCCCCGCTGCAACAGGCAGTCCGTGAAGCCACCGGTCGAGGCGCCCACGTCCACACAATGCAGGCCCGCCGGATCGATTGCCAAGGCGTCGAGGGCACTTTCGAGCTTCAGCCCGCCCCGCGACACGTACCTCAGCTGCGGCGTTCCCGCCAGGCGCACGGGCACGCGGTCGTCGACGGGCGTTCCCGGCTTCCAGACCTTCTGCTCGCCCGCCATCGCGCGACCGGACAGCACCAGCGCCTGCGCTTGATGCAGATCGGCGGCGAGCCCCTCGGCCACCAGACGGACGTCGATGCGTTGAGTCGGCTTGCGGGCCACGGCCTAGAACGCCGCTTCCTCGAACGGCTTGAGCACCGGCGCCTCGGGCGTGCCGGTCAGCTGCTCGATTCGGTGTTCGGCGGCGTCCAAGATCGTTGACGCGCGCTTGGACAGAGCCATGCCGCGCTCAAACGCCTTCAGGCTGTCTTCCAGCGACAGTGCGCCGGTCTCCAGCTGGCCGACCAGCTTGTCGAGCTCGGCGATCAGATCTTCAAAAGCAGCAGGCGGCTCACCCGCAGGCGAGGGCTCAAGGGGGGCAAAAAGCGTAGGTTGGGTGGAGTCGGCTGCCATGGTCTGCCTTGGCCGTCAGGGGGTTGCGACGCATCCGGGCGTCCACCGCTGAGCGACAGGTCCCTGTCTACCCCAGGATCGCGGGCGTGTACAGGCAACCGCCGGGTTCTGTGGTACAGTGCCTCTCGCCGCTCGCGCCAGACGCCGGGTGGTCGTCGCGCCCTCTCCTTTCCGAACCGAAGCCCGAACATGCCGCCTCCCGTCCTCTCCTCCCGGCCGCAAATCGCCGAACTCGTGGACGTCTTGAGCCGCCAGACCGTGGTCGGCTTCGACACGGAATTCCACAGTGAGCGCACCTACGTACCGCGGCTCATGCTCGTGCAACTCTCGACCCGCGACGAGACCTACGTCGTCGATCCGCTGGGGGACGGCGACTTGCGTGCGCTGTTCCATGCGCTGGCGCGACCCGGGCTGACCGTCGTCGGCCACGCGCTGAAGAACGACTTGCGCATCGTGTACCTGCACTACGGGATCACGATGTCGTCGGTGTTCGACACGCAGATTGCCGCTGCCTTTCTGGGTCATGGGCTGCAGGTCGGCCTGTCTACGCTGCTTCACGCTTCGCTCGGTGTCCACCAGCCCAAGGGCGACCAGATGAGCGACTGGAGCCAGCGTCCTCTGCCGGACCGGCTGGTGGGCTATGCGGCTGGCGACGTGCTGCACCTGCTTCGGTTGTATGACCTCCTGACGGCAGAGCTCGTTCAGCGCGACCGTCAGGTGTGGGTCGACCAAGAGTGTCAGGAGCTGCGCGACCCGGCGAAGTACGAGCGCGACCCGGCCCAAGCGTGGCAGCGGGTGGCGGGTGGTCGGCGCATGGAGCCTCGCGAGGCCGGCGTGCTGCACGCCCTTGCCGCGGAACGGGAATTGATGGCGGCGGAGGAGGACCAAGTCCCCCACTTCCTGCTCCCCGACGAGATGCTGCTGCTGATGGCCAAGGTGGCGCCGCGACAGCGCAAGGACCTGGAAGGAGACCGGCGGCTGTCCCACCGCACGGTGCAACGGCACGCCCAGCGGTGGATCGACGCGGTGTTGCGGGGGCTCGAGAAGCCCGTCGCGCGCACGTCGGGCCGTCCGCCGCCGCCGCCAGAGCTCGAGGCCGTGGCCGCGCTGCTGATGCTGCTGGTGGGGGACATTGCGAGTCGCCATTCGATCGCGCAGCAGCTGCTGGTCAAGCGCGACACGTTGCTGAGTGCGTTGCGCGACAACCCCAGGTCACAGGCGGAGTTCGCGGTGGCAGCAGAGCTTCACGGCTGGCGTGCCGACCTGCTGGCAGCTCCGATTTGGGACCTGTTGTCGAACCGCATGGCCGTCACTTGTGCGACCGACGAGCATCAGGGCATTCGCATGGCGTTCCAAGCCCGTTAGCACCCGTCAGGTGCGCGAATGGTCAGCAACCGTCGCCCCGTCCACCCCCTCGACCACCACCTGCAACGCGTTCGTGCCACCGCGCGGCCAGTCGACGCCGGCCGTGACCACGAGTGCCTCGCCATCACGCAAGGCCCAGTCTCGCCTCATGATCTCGCGAGCGCGGGTGACCAGTTGCGACAGCCGCGGTGTCTCCCCGTGGTGGTCGCGCAGCAGGATCGGGTGCACGCCGAAGCAGAGCACCGCTGCGCGGGCCCGGGCTTCGTCGCGGAAGAACGCAAGGACCGGAGCCTCCGGGCGGTAGCGGGACAACCGGGCTGCCGTGCGACCGCTGCGGGTAAAGCAAACAATCGCGCGGGCTTGGATCTCATCAGCCAGTTGCACGGCTGCCAGTGCCATGCCTTCGTGAATGCGGCCCAGACTGGACCCCGCGCCCGGGTCACCGTCTTGGGCGCCTCGTAACCGGCGCAGGTGGCTGGTCTCGTCGCACCAAGCCTCCGCTTTGCGGGCCAGCCGGTCCATGGTCGCCACCACCTCGCAAGGACGCGTCCCAACGCTGGTTTCTCCCGACAGCATCACCGCGTCGCCGCCGTCGACGATGGCGTTGAACACGTCGGTGGCCTCGGCGCGGGTGGGCGCGGGCGCCGTCACCATCGACTCGAGCATTTGCGTGGCGACGATGACGGGCTTGCCTGCCTCGCGGGCCGCGGTGACGAGTTGCTTCTGTACGCGCGGCACCTCCTCGACGCCCAGCTGTAACCCCAGGTCGCCTCTGGCGATCAGGATGGCGTCGGTGGCGGCCAGGATCTCGGTCAGGTTCTCAAGCGCAGACCGGGTCTCGATCTTGGCGACCAAGCGCGGCGGCCGGACGTCAGGGGGCAGGTGGTCGCGGATGTAGGCGCGCACGCGATGCAGGTCCTGCGCCGTCCGCACGAACGACACCGCCACGAAATCGACGCGATGCTGCAGGCAGAAGTCCAGATCCCGCTGATCCTTCTCGGGAAACGGATCCAGATCCGGGTCCACATCGCGAATCGTCACACCTTTGCGCGACCCGAGCCTGCCGCCCGCCACCACCACCGCCTGTGCGTGGTGCTGGCCCAGCGACTGCACCTCGACCACCGGCTCGCCGTCGCCGAACACGACCCGCGGCTTCAGGCCGGGTTGTTTCACGGCAAGGCCCTGCAGGGCGCGCATCACCTCGGCGCCCAGCGGCTGCGGCAGTGGAATCTGCGGCGCGACGGCACCCTCGGCCTGCGCTTCGGCCTCCTCGCCCTCTGGCACCAGCGCAAGGGTCTGCCCCACCTGCAGATCCAGTCCGGTGCCCGGCAACGTGCCGATGCGCGACTTGGGCCCTTGCAGGTCCACCAGCACGGCGGGCCTCAGCGGCCGCTCGTCGGCGTCGGGCGGGTCGGACCACGCCAACACTTGGGCCTCCTTGGCATAGTCTGCATCTGCGTGCGACAGGTTCAGCCGCAGCACGTCGACGCCGGCTTCGGTCAAGGCATCGAGATAGGTGGGCCAGTCGACATCGCGGCATAGGCCCACGGTGGCGACGATGCAGGTCTGGCGAGGTGGGTCACCCTGATGGCGGCGCATGACGGCCCTCCGTTGCGGTTGCGGTGGGTCGGGCAGTGGCAAAGCCGGCGGGTCCAGGCGGACTCAGGCGCTGGCGATCGGGAACGATCCCGTGTCCTTGCGCGGTCCGGTCGCCGCGGACCGGCTCTCGCCCGCCCACAACTGCGCCAGCCGCACACCGACCTCGACCGCCTTCTCCATCCACTGCACCGAAGCCCACTCGGTGCGGCTGTGGTGGTTCACGCCGCCGGTAAAGAGGTTGGGCGTGGGCAGCCCCAAGAACGACAGGCGGGCTCCATCGGTGCCACCGCGAATCGGCCGTTGCACGGGGGCCACGCCACTGTCGCGCACGGCCTTCAGCGCCAGGCCCATCACGCGCGGGTCGCGGTCGACTTCGACCTTCATGTTGCGGTAGCCGCCCGTGACCTCGATCTTGGTCTGGCAGCCCGCGTGGCGCAGCTGCAGTCCCGCCAGAATCCCCTCGAGCATCGCACGCTTGTGGGCCAGACCGGCTTCCGTGAAGTCGCGCAGCAGCATCTTCAGCGTCACGGACTCGACGTTGCCCGCAATCTCGTCGACGTGCAGGAAGCCTTCGAAGTCCTGGGTGGTCTCGGGGCGCATGGTCGCAGGGATCGCCGCCATCAGCTCGCCCGCCAGATGCAAGGCGTTGACCATCGCGCCCTTGGCGTAGCCGGTGTGGGCGCTGCGGCCGGTCAGCGTGACGCGCAGGTTGGTGGCGTTGAAGTTCTCCGTCTCGACTTCGCCCTGCGCGCCGCCGTCGAACGTGTAGGCCGCCACGGCGCCGAACGCGGGGACGTCGAAGTGGTCGACTCCCTTGCCGATTTCCTCGTCCGGTGTGAATGCTACCCGCACCGGACCGTGCTTCAGACCGGGATCGCGCAGCAGACGGCAGAGCGTTTCCATGATCTCGGCGATGCCCGCCTTGTCGTCGGCTCCCAACAGCGTCGTGCCGTCCGACGTGATGACGTCGTGCCCCAGACAGTGCACGAGCTCAGGATGGCTGACGGTCGACAGCGTCGCACCGCTGGGCAGCGCAATGGTGCCGCCAGAGTATCCCTGATGAATCAGCGGCTTGACCCCTCGACCAGGGGTGCCGGGGAAGGTGTCGAAGTGCGCGAGAAGACCGACCGCAGGGGCGTCCGGGACGTTGCCGGGCAGTGTGGCCGTCACGATGGCGTGGGCGTCCACTCGGGCGTCGCGTAGCCCCAAGGACAGCAGCTCGGCCTCGAGAAGTCGTGCGATCTCCCACTGTTCAGGAGTCGACGGCACTTGGGTCGAGTCCTCGTCCGATGGCGAGTCGATCTGCACATAGCGCAGGAATTTGGCGATGACGCCTTCGGTCAGCAGCGTGTCGTGGTCAGGGACGTGCATGGTCCAGGCCTCAGGGCTTCGGGGAACAGGGATGGCGCGCACGACGCCGGGGGGGGCACCGAGGCTACGCCCACCAAACGAGCCGCGCAACCCGTTCGCTGCACAGGTCACACGCCCCGATCCCGCTGCGGCCACAGGATCTTGTGCAGCTGCAGCTGCAAGCGTCCGGGTGCGCGATCCGCCAGCAGCCAGGCGGCAAGTGCGGCCGGCTCCACTTCTCCCCACACCGCCGACCACAGCACTTGGGCCTTCACGTCGCCCAGACGCAGCCGCAAGGTTCGCAGTGCCCACTCGTAGTCGGCGCGACTGGCGACGACGATCTTCAGCTCGTCCTGACGGCGCAACTTGCCGAGCTCCGGCCACAGGTTGCGTGCGGACTCGTCGGACCCCGGGCACTTCAGGTCGGCGATCACCGTCACTCGAGGGTCCAGCTGCGAGAACGGATAGGCGCCGCTCGTCTCCAACAGGACTTCCAACCCTGCGTCGCACAAGGCCTTCAGCAGTTCGGGGGTGCCCTTCTGCGCCAGGGGTTCGCCGCCCGTGACCTCGACCAGACCCAGACCCAGCGTCTGCACTTGGGCGACGATGGGGTCGAGCGTCTGCCGATCTCCCTTCTCGAAGCTATACGTCGTGTCGCACCACCGGCAGCGCAGGGGACAGCCGGCCAGTCGAACAAACGTGCAGGGGCGTCCGGCATGGGTCGACTCGCCCTGCAGCGATGCGTAGATCTCGGTGACGTTGAGCAGGATCGGGGTCACGCCCGGCCCCCCCGGGTCACGATCACGGGCTCCGCTTCCTCGCGGTTGCGGTCGTAGAGCATGCGCAGACCATCGAGGGTGAGGAACTCCAACACCTCATGAATGCAAGAGGTTTCGCTGGCGATCAGGGGAGCCAGACCGCCGGTGGCCACGACGACCGTTGGCTCTCCCAGTTCGACGTTCAGGCGCTGGACCAGACCCTCGACCAAGCTGACGTAGCCGAACACCAGACCGGACTGGATGGCCTGCACGGTGGTGCGACCAATCACGTGCGCTGGCCGCTGGATGTCCACGCGGGGCAGCTTGGCGGCGCGGGCGAACAGGGCGTCGGCGGAGATGCCGATGCCCGGGGCGATGACGCCGCCCAGGTACTGACCCTTGCCGTTGACGACGTCGAACGTGGTGGCGGTGCCGAAGTCTACGACGATACATGCCTTTTTGTAGCGATCGTAGGCGGCAATGGCATTGACGATGCGGTCGGCTCCCACCTCGCGCGGGTTATCGACCAACAGTGGCATCCCGGTGCGCTTGCCGGGCTCGACCAGAACGGGCGCCTTGCCGATGCCGTGACGGCAGACTTCTTCGAACACGCTGGTCAGTGGCGGCACGACCGACCCGATCACCGCTTGGTCCAGATCGGCGAACGAAAAGCCGCGTTGGTGCAACAGCATGTGCACGAGCGCCGAGTACTCGTCGACGGTCGAATTGCGGCGGCTCTCGATGCGCAGATGGTCCAGCAGCGTCGTGCCGCGGTAGATCCCCAGCACCGTGTTCGTGTTGCCGATGTCGATGGCGAGCAGGAGCTTCTCGGGCATGGCGGTCTCGCGGGCTTCGCGTGCGGCGAAGGGGCGCGGATCAAAGCACAGAAACCAGTGGGGGTGAAGCGCGACGTCTCAATCGAGTCGGGCGGCGGCCTTCCACGGCGGGTCGCTGTGCGCGGCCACCACGGACACCGGGGAGATTTCCTCGACCGGACCCAGAGCGGCAGGGTTGGTCCCGCGCAGCCGCCGCACCCGCGGCATCCCGTTGGGCGCCACACCGTCCAGCATCGCCCAGACGTGCGCCTCCTGGGGACCCAGATCCAGCTCGACCGGCACGCCGCGAAAAGCCAGCCGCGCCTCCAGCCGTCGCACGTCCAACACGCCGCCTGAGTGGGCAAAGCCCAGCACCTGCGAACGGATTTCGTGCGCCACCGTGGCCGCCAGCGACTCGCGGCTCACCGGGACAGGGGCGATCTGGTCCAACGACGCGGCCGACTGCGCCACCACGTCCGGCCACTCTCCGGGCGCAAGGGTCGCGACATTGAGACCCACGCCGCACAGCCATGCCGGCACACCGCCCGGCAGGTCCACGCGCTCACACAGCAGGCCACCCAGCTTGCGCCACGACCGATCAGGTGCGCGAACCAGCAAGTCGTTCGGCCACTTCAGCCACACCTCGACGCCCGCGTGACGCGCCACCGCGTCGGCGACGGCCAGCCCGGCGACCAGCGACGCGCGCGGCCAGAGTTCCGCGGCAAGGGGCAGGTGACCGCCGACCGTCAGCAGCAGGCTTGTTCTCGCCGGTGCCGTCCAACGCGCTCCGGTGCGCCCGCGACCGGCCGTTTGGGCGTCGGCCGCCGCGATGCGCCAGACCTGAGAACTCCGCAGTGGCGCGGTCTCAAGGTCGAGGCGCAGCGCGTCTTGGGTCGAGGTCGTCTCGTCAAAGAAACGCAAGAGATCCCAATTGTTGCCATGACCGGCCAGCAGCGCGTCCAGGCGCCGGGCGTCAAAAGGCGGGCGGTCGAGCATGGGTCACTCCGCGTGCAGGCGCAGCGAGAAGTCGGCAGCCGAGACCGAGTGCGTCAGTGCGCCGACCGAGATCAGGTCCACACCGGTCGCCGCCACGGCATTCACGCGGTCCAGAGTCATGTTGCCGCTCGCCTCAAGGAGGGCCCGACCCGCCACGAGCTGCACCGCCTGTCGCAGCTGGTCCAGCGTCATGTTGTCCAGCAGGATGACCTCGGCACCGGCCGTCAGCGCCTCTTGCAGGTCGGCAAGGCTCTCGACCTCGACCTCGATCTTCAGCAGGTGCGACCCCACCGCCTTTGCGCCGAGCACCGCCGCCGTGATCGAACCAGCAGCCAACGTGTGGTTTTCCTTGACCAAGATTCCCGCGTCCAGCGCCGTGCGGTGATTCACGCCCCCGCCCGTCCGCACCGCGTACTTGTCCAGCGACCGGAAGCCCGGCAGGGTCTTGCGTGTGTCGGCGATGCGCGTGGGGTGCGGTCGCACAGCGTCGACAAAGGCGCGGGTCTGGGTGGCGATGCCGCTCAACCGCTGCAGGAAGTTCAAGGCGGTGCGCTCGGCGGTCAGGATCGAGGCCAGACTGCCTCCGATCTCGACCACGGGCGTGCCCGCCGCCACGGCCGCCCCTTCGGCACACAGTGGCTGCACCGTCAGCGCGGGGTCGACCCGGTGCATCACCAGAGCGAACAACGGCAGACCGCACACGACGGCGTCCGATTTGGCGCGCACCGTGGCCCGTCCCTGCTGCTCGGGTCCAATGGTGGCGAGCGTCGCGTGGTCACCCGTGCCGATGTCCTCAGTCAGCGCCAGGTCGACGAGCGTTCGGACGGGCGGACTGTCGAACCACATGACGCAACTCCTAGATTTTGTAGCATACTTCGTAGGGTCCACACTTCAGGCAGATGCCGGCACAGGGCTTCTTGCCGCAGCTCTCGTTGCCGCCCGTGGCCTGGGGCGCGCACTGGCCGCTGCTGGTGCACAAGCCGGTCAGCGTCTGCGGGGGGCACGCGCCGATCGCGATGGTCATTTGGCAAGGTGCATTTGCGGTCGGCAGGCACTTGCCGCTCCAGCACGATCCGGCGGGGCACACGCCGCTGCCGGACGGGCAAGGGGCGCCGTTGATGTCGCCGTGCAAACAGCCGACGGAGGGGTCGCACGAGTCCTGCGTGCAAGCGTTGCCATCGTCGCAGTTGCGGGGTTGGCCGGGGGCGCACTGGCCGTTCACACACTGGTCGCCTTGTGTGCACTCGTTGCCGTCCTGGCACGGGCCTGCGCCCTTGACGTGCGCGCATTGGCCGCCTTGGCAGATGTCGATCGTGCAGGGCAGGCCGTCGTCGGGGCACAGCGGGCCGTCCTTGGGCGGGTGGGTGCAAGTGCCGTTGTCGCAAGAGTCCAGCGTGCAGGGTTGGCCGTCGTCGGCACAGGCTGAGCCGTTCAGGACGGGCGGATGGGCGCACACCCCGGCCTCGCAGGCGTCGTGGGTGCAGGCGTTGCCATCCTCCAGACACGACAACCCGGTCAAGGCTACATGGGTGCAGCCGATGACCGGGTCGCAGGCGTCGGTGGTGCACGCGTTCTGGTCGTCGCACTGCAGTGGATTGCCGCCCAAGCACTTGCCGCCAAAGCACTTGTCGGTCTGGGTGCACGCAGTGCCGTCGTCGCACGGGACGTCGTTGATCTGAACGGACTGGCATGCGGCACCTTGGCAGCCGTCCAATGTGCAGGGCGAGCCATCGTCGCACGAGACCGCCTTCCAGCCGATGCCGTCGAAGCACTCCGCAAGCGTGCTGGCGTTGACACAGGCCTTTTGTCCTGGCGGGCAGCTGGCCGTCAAACAGGTGCCGCCGACGCACACCTGAGGCAGGCCCAGCGAGCCGGGAAGACTGCAGTCGGCCACCACGGTTGCGATCAGACCTGAGGCGTCGCACTTCTTGGCCGTGGCGCCGTCGCACCAGGTAGAGGCGGGCGCGCACACCGGCACCGGAGCATCGGGAGTGGTATCGACCGAGACGTCAGGGGTGTCGGCGACCGCGTCCCCGGCAGTGGCGTCAGTCGATCCGTCCGCCAGTACGGCGTCGGTGGCCGTCAGACCATCGGGCATGGCGACCGCGTCGGCCTCGTCCAGCAGGGTGGGGATCGGCGCGTCGACAGACGTCGAGCAGGCCGTCAGCGCAATTACGGCGGCAAGTAGCAGCTGTGTGGTGAAAAACCGTTGAGTCATCATGGACTTGCCTTGGTGCACAGGTCGCTGGACAGCGACGCCCGGGGGGAGCGCCTGGCAAGGGTATCGCCCCCGCACCGTGGGGACAAGGAACCGCGCAGTTCGCGGGTCGTCTTGCCGTCAAGGCCCCGTGCGCGGGGTCACGGTCGGGTCCGACGACTCGACTTCGACAACCACACGGGACCGCTCTCGCCCCTGCTGCGCGCCGATTTCGTGACGACCCGCTCGCAGTCCCCACTCAAGCGCCTGTTCGACCGGCACGGGAGACCCCCACGGTGCGCCGTCGACGAACCACTGCACCAAGCCCGGCGCGGCCGACACAGCGCGAAGGCGAACCGTCTGGGTGCGGTCGGGCAAGCGCGAGTCGCGGTAGAACACGGCCCCTGAGTGCGGTTCCAGAATCCGCAGTGTGCCCCCGCCTGGGGACGCGGACGCCGTCGGGTCTGCGCCCCTGTTGCCTTCAGCAAGTCCGCACAGCGGTGAGGTTTCGCGAGGCCTCAGTGGCAGTCCCGACTGCTGGGCCCAAGCATGGTAATCGGGCGCCAGATCGACCACGACGCGGAACGACACGTGTTCAGGGGCGCAAGCTGGGGTCGCAAGCAGGCCGTTGCGGGCGTCCACCGCAAGCTTGCGGTGCACGGAGCACGGTCCGGGGACCGACCCCGCCGTGAACCACTCGCTGGCGTGTGTACCGCAGAGGTCGGTCGCCAGCTCGCCAGAAAGCGGGCAGATATCGCGGCGTTCCACATGTTCTGGCACCGCGAAGCCGCTGCCGTCATCCCGCCCTGCCACCGCGAACATCACGTCGTGCCACAGGGGACCCGCGCCCGTCACGCCCGACACGTCCTGCATCGGAGTACCGTCGAAGTTGCCGACCCAGACGCCGACGGTCCAACGGGGCGTTGCGCCCACCGTCCAGTTGTCTCGAAAGCCCTTCGATGTTCCAGTCTTGACGGCCACCGGGAAGGGCATCTCCAGCGGCCCACCGCGACCAAAGGACACCTGACGCGCCGCCGGATCCGCCAGGATATCCAAGACCAGAAATGCCGACTGAGCGGTAAACACCCGGTGCGGCGCTGCGGAGGGAAGTCTCGCAAGCCCCCCGTCAGGCAGTACGATCGCGTCCAGCCAGCGAGGCTCCAGCTGCACACCGCCCCGCGTCAAGGTTGCGAAGGCACCGGTCAACTCCAGCAGCGAGACCTCGCCGTTGCCCAGCGTCAGAGCAAGGCCGTAGTGCTCCGAATCACGCCACAGCGACGCAAAGCCCAGGTCCTTCAGCGACGCTTGCAGTCGCGGCACCCCCAGCCGTTCGGTCAGGCGCACGGCCGCGATGTTGTTGGACGTGCCCAGCGCGATCCGTGCCCGCAGGGGACCGGCGAATTTCAAACCATAATTGCGCGGCGCCCAGTGACCTTGCGGTGTGTCGAAGTGCGACTCCAGATCCGGCAGCAGCGTCGCCGCCGTGACGCCCGTGTCAAAGGCGGTGGCGTACGTGAAGGGCTTCAGCGCCGATCCGGGCTGCCGCAGCGCCGTCGCACCGTTGTTTGCGCCCAGATGGTGAGGGTCCAGATAGGCGCGCGAGCCGACCATCGCCCGCACCTGCCCCGTCGCGTTGTCGATCACCACCACCGCAGCATTGCCAACCTGCCGACCCGCCAGCCGCCGCAGGTGCCGTTCCAGCAGAGGCGCGATGCGGGCTTGCAGGGCGGCGTCCAGCGTGGTGCGGATCTGCACCGGCCGCAGCGGAATCAACGGCGCCAGCTGGGACGCCACAAAGTCCGCGAAGTGCGGTGCACCCCGCGCGGGCGAGGGCGTCAGTACCCGGACCGGCTGGTCCAGCGCCGTGCGCCAGGCCGCCTCGGTGACCAGACCCTGTTCGTGCATCGTGTGCAGCAGCGTCCGCTGGGCGGCAATCGCCCGTTCGGGGTGCTGCAGCGGGTCGAGCCGTCCCGGGGATCGCGGCAATACGGCCAGGTAGGCCGCTTCTGCAAGCGTCAAGTCCTTGGCCGGCTTGCCGAAATACGTGCGCGCCGCCTCTTCTGCTCCGCGCACCAACGCACCGTACGGCACGTAGTTCAGGTACCACTCGAGGATTTGCGCCTTCTCGAACTGCGCTTCCAGGTGCAGTGCCGTCAGCGCCTCCACCGCCTTCGGGCCCAGCGTCCGCGCCCGCGGTTGCATCAGCTTGACGGTCTGCTGCGTGATCGTCGACGCGCCGGACGTCACTCGACCCGCCGTCAGGTTGCCCAAGGCCGCCCGGGCGATGGCGACAGGGTCGATGCCGGGGTGGTGCCAGAAGCGCTTGTCTTCCAGCGTCAGCGTCGCTTGCACCAGATCAGCCGAGATGTCAGAGAGCGGCACGTGGCGCGCCCGCGTTCCCAGCAGGCCGGTGTACTCCCGCAAAGAGTGCCCCATGCGGTCCTGGAGTGGGGTCGAGCCGTAGCGCTCGCGCAGCAGCCGCTCCGGGTCGTCGGGCGCAAGCCAACCGCCGCGCAGGAAGCCCCACGCCCCGACCAGAGCGGCAACCACGGCGAGCCAGCGCAAGCCTTTGCGGGTCATGGCTATTCGATCGTCAGCGTGGTCGGCGCCGACGTGCCGAACACCTCGGGCCGGTACATCGCCTCGGCCTTGGCTCCGGGAGCCGTGAACTGGCCGCGCACGGCCGCCCGCGCGACGTAGGTGAACACGTGCAGGCCCTGAGGCATCCGGTTCACGAAGAAGCGCACTTCGTTTCCGGCCAGCTGACCCGAAGAGGCCGAAGTGCTCGACTGCACTTGAGCAACCTTTGACAGCAGCTGGTCGCCCAGGTTGGCGAACTGCCGCTCGATGCCGCGAGAACCCGTGGCGAGGTCGAAGTCGACGGGCTCCAGACCCGCGGGCAGCCGGTCAACCACCGCGACGTACGGCCGCGCTGCGTCGGCCAGTACGTACAACGTCACGAGTACGGGGTCGCCGCGCTTGAGCTGTCCCGCTTGCGCACCCGACGCCAGATTGACCGAACGACCAACAAAGAAGCCAGCATTCTTGCCGACTTGGGAAATCGCAGTCGGGGCGTATTCGTAGCGTACGCCA
Source organism: uncultured Enterobacteriaceae bacterium (assembly GCA_964447285.1). Classification (GTDB taxonomy): domain Bacteria; phylum Myxococcota_A; class UBA9042; order UBA9042; family UBA9042; genus CAJBNH01. The sequence goes on from CAYURO010000012.1 coordinate 80,392, forward strand.
TAGTACAGCGCGCCGGTTCCCTTCTTCTGGAACTGCAGCCGCGTCAAACCTCCGGGCAGGTCCGCCTGCGGCACGAAGGTGTTGGCGACCTCTAGCGTGCGCTGCTGCCACGCACCCGTGGCCAGTCGCTTGTCGCCCAGAAAGACCCCCCACGCGAAGTCGGGTTCCTGACGCTCTGAGGCCGAGAACCACCGCGCCAAGCCCTTCAACGCCCAAGCGTTGTCCTGTGTGCTGCCGAACTGGCCGTCGTTCTTGTGCGCGATCAGCCAGCGGCCGATTCTCATCGCCAGCGGATGCCCCGGGTCGATCTGGACCATCAGGTTCAAAAGCATCGCATTGGTGCGGACTTCACTGGGCCAAAGCTCGAGCAGATCGTCGCCCGCCGGCTCTGCCAGATGCGAGGTCTCGCCATCGACGTGCAGCTTCTTGGTCAGCTCGTCCAGCATTTCCGCGGCCCGCGCCGTTCCCCGTGCGCCGTCGCCTGCCAGCAGCGCCTGCGCGAGCAACAGTGCCGCAGACGGAGGCAGCGTGGCCCGCTTGCCGTACAACTCGTCCAGATAGCCCGCCGCAGGTTGGCCCACCGTGCTTAGTGCCGCCAACATCAGCGCCCGCATGGCGTCGAACGCGATCGTAGACCCGTATTGTGACCGCTGGTCGGAAGCCAGCTTGCCCCGCAGCCACGTCGCACCACCTTGGAACACGGCGGGATCCACCGCATAGCCGCGCTGGCTGGCGTCGTGCAGCACCATCAGGGCCCAAGCTGTCGCCGGTGCATCCGCCACGCTCTCGTCCGGCCACAAGGCGAACCCGCCGTCGCGCCGCACCGCCATCAGTTTGGCCACCGCCGCCTCCGCATGGCCGTGAACGGTGTCCGTTCTCTGTGGAAACATCTTGAATTGCTTATTGAATTGCTCAACATACAGCAGCGCGAGCAGCTGGGACGCCACTTGCTCCGTGCAGCCGTAAGGGTACGCGACCAACGCTTCGATCCCCTGTTCCAGCCCCACCGCGCCTGTCGCGCTGGTCGTGATGCGCAGGCCGCCTGCCCGAGCGTCGATGCCTGTGGCCTTGGCGAATGCCTCGTCGCGGGTGGTCTGGGCGATGCCATACGTCGCAACGGCTTCCAGTGGCTTGGGATCGACAACCGTGACCGTCTCCTGAACGGCGTCGGCGGCATCGGCGGGACCTTGGGCACTTGGCGTCGCCTTGAAGAACAGCGCGCCGGATCCGGCAACGCGCGCCTGCACGCGGAAGGTGAACTCCCGGCTCTCGCCCGCCTTGATCTCCAGGGCTTGCTGCGCCTCTCCGACGACCGTGAGCGCTCCCTCTGCCCGCAGCGCGAGCTGACCCGAAACGTTCTTGTCCGTCGTGTTCCGCACCGTCAGCGCCGCCTCGAACTGGTCGCCGACGCGTGCGGCATTGGGCACCGACGTCAGCAGCATCAGGGGCTTGTCGACCTGCAGCGTGGCCTCGCCGTTGCCGAAGTCTGTGGGACCGTCGATCGCGACCGCCATGATTCGGTAGGTGGTCAGGTTGTCGGGCAGCGTGAATTTGGCGATTGCGCGGCCGTTGGAGTCGGTCTGCAGCGCCCCCTCCCAGAAGGCGACGTCGCGGAACTTGCCGCGGTATTCGCCGCCCGCCTCGCCGCCGCCGCCGCCGGTCTCGCCCTTGTCCTCGTCGACCGGGTTGCGCACCAACTCGTCGATCGTCGCGTAGTTGCGGACGCCCAGTGCGACCGGCGCGTACAGGTACGCCATCGGGTCGGGGGTCTCGCGGCCGGTCAGGGCCAGCACGCCTTCATCGACGGCGAACACCGTCACCTCGGCAGGACGCGGCCGGCCTGCGGCGTTCTTTACCTCCACCGCCACTTCCATCGCCTGACCCGGTCGGGCGCGTGCCGTGCTGGGCTTGACCTCGACCAGCAGCTTGCGGTCGCTTGAGTCCACGGCAATCTCGACGTAGCCGAGCCGGACCACCGGCGCCCCCGTATCCTTCGACGCGGCGACACCCGCCGTGCGGCGCGGGGCAAAGGCCAGCACCGACACGAAGAAGTTGGGTTGGTGGCGAGCTTCGAGCGGGATCTCCAGGGTTGTGGCGCTGTCGCCGAGCGTCACCAGACGGGAGCGCAGGATGCCGTCGCGCTCTTCCGTCACGATGGCCTTGGCTCCGGGCACCGGGTTCTTGACCAAGATCTTCGCCGTCTCACCGATGCGGTACGACTTCTTGTCGGCCACCAACAGGCCACCGTCGTCTTCGGGGTTCCATGTGACGTCGCCCTTCCCATAGGCCCACATGCCCAGCGTGGACTTCGACGTCCGCCCCTGCTTGTCTTTCGCGGTCACGACCAGAATGTGGTAGCCGCTGGCGGCAGGCGTCAGCGTGCACGAGACGGGCTCTGCGGCGGCCGCAACGGTGCAGCTCCCTGAGGGGACGTCCACGGCGTTGGTTTGCCACATGTACTCGTCGCCCATGCTCTTGACGCGCACCGTACGCCACTCGCGCCGCAACAGCGTGGCCTGCAGCTGCGAGCCCGGAATGGCCACACCACTCGGGTCAACCGCAATCAGACGTACCGTCGCAGGTTCTTCCGCGCGCACCACACTCGATGCCACGGACGCGCCGGCGGTCACGGCCGCGGGGTGCAACCAGACGGTGCTGGTCGCCGACACGGGGCGACCGTTGGGGTCTTGCGCAGTGGCCTCAACATCCACCTTCAGCGGCCGGTCCATCGCAACGGACGTCTTGATGGGGAACGAGAACTGGCCCTGCGCGTCCAACACGCCCTTGCCCCCGTCCGACAGGAAGTTGACCGCGCCCGCGCCCAGGTCGTCCCAGGTCCGCATGCCGAAGGAGAAACCATCCCAGCCGGGGGGGCTGAAGTCTGCGGGCGAGCCGTAAGCATTGAATTCGACTGGAGCACCGGCCATTGGCCCGCCCGTATAGAAGCTGGCGTTCACCGTCCCCGCCAGCTTGTCGCCCTTGGCAACCCACTCCGGGGTCAGCGCGAGGCTGGAGCGGAACTTGGGGGTGCGGTAGACGAGCGCGCGGAAGTAGGTCTCGGTCGTTTCGCCGTCGAAAACTGCCCGGATCGTGTACGACCCGTAGGCACCGGTGGTCGGCACGAGGGCGTCGGAGTGGAAGGTGCCTTGCGCGGACAACGTCAGTGTCCTTTTGGACAGTTGCTTGTCAGCGGGGTCCAGTACCGTGACCTCCACCGTGCGGCCGGCTGCCGGCAGCGCCAGACCGGTCTTGGCCAGTGTGCGGACGATGCCCTTGACGTGCGCGGTCTCGCCCAAGCGGTAGACGTCCTTGTCCGTGAACAGAAAGGCCCGGTGCCGCGGCGCTGCGTCGGCTGAGTACGGCACGCCGACGTCGACGCCCCAGTCGATGCGCGACGAGTCTTCCAGCGACAAGAACGCGAGGTCGGCGCCCTTGGAGGCGACCAGCACGGGCATCGTCCCCTTGTCCGCGGCCAGCGTGCCGGGACCCGTCGCCAGGCCGTCGGCATTCGTCGTGCCGGTCCACATCACGCGACCGCCGGAACCTTGGACCTCCAACTGCACGCCCTCAATGCCCTTGCCGGTTGCATAGGAGGTGATCCAGAAGATGGACTCGCTGGCGGAGACCTTGGCGCCCAGATGCAGGTCGGTCACTTGGTAGATGCGCCGCATCACCTGAATCTCGCCTTCGCGATCGGTGACTTGCGGGCTCGATGACTCGATCACCACCAGTCCCGGCTTGTCCGCGCCGCCCAGTGCGGGGACGAGATCCACCGCCCGCCGCTGCAAGACGTCCTGCGCATCGTTCATGGCCGTCTTCAGCGTGTGCTCCCAAGTCAGCGGAGGCACGGGGCGGGGCTCCTCTGACCACGTGTTCGCCAGCGCGCTGACCAGTGGGGACAAGTTCGCCTTGGATAGCTTGTGGGCGCGCACCGTCCAGGCATCGACATTGCGCAGGCTGAAGCCGACCTTACGTGACTTCTCACCCAACTCGAGCACCGTACCGGCGGTCTCCAGATCCAAGGTGGGCGAGTAGTGGCCGACCTCGAACGAGAATGTGTGCGGCTTGCCCAGCTTTTGACCGAACGCGTCGGTCATCGTCGCCGGCACCGTCACGGTGTGCTTGCCGCCGGGCGTGAACTCGCCACTCAGACTGCAGGACGAGCCCCAGCAGTTGACGTTGAAGTCCTTGACCGTCGGCTCCATCGTCAACAGGTCCTTCTTTGCGATGCTGCCGATCAGCGGAGTGGTGAATTCGACCTTGGCCATCCCGTAGGAGTCGGGACGGCACGGCTCGTCGCAGCCTGCCTCCTTGATCTCGAACGGGCCGTGGACGGTGAAGGCGAAGCGGCTGACCTTCTCCGACAGGTCGGGGCCCTCCAGACTGCGAATCCCGGACTCGACGCGGACTTCGACGCGGGCAGAGAGCGGCAGCTGCGACGTCGCCCCCACCAGGACCACCCGGCCCGACCACTCGGCCAGCTCCAGAGGCGAGGGCGTCGGCACCGGCATCCATGGGTACGCGCCCGCAGCCGATTTCGCCTTCTCGATCAGCGCCTTCTCCAAGTCCTTGCCGGTTGCAACCTGTGACTTGACGGGCACAGCGGTGCCGTCGGGCAGCATCAGTCGAACGGCTTTGGTCACGCTGTCCGGGGCGATGCGCTGGTCGAAGTACAGGCAGATGGTCGGGGCGGTCGGCTGTGACTCGGCTCCCTCGGCCGGACTTGACGCAACCAACGAGGGCGGCGCCGTCTTGAACGAAAACGTGTAGGGTTGTGCGAGCTTGTGACCCGCCACCGACACCAGTTCAGTACCCAGCGTCACCTTCCACGTCGTCGCACCGGCAAACGTCGGCTGCACGGTCGCCAGCGGCGCGTCCGTGGTGGGATAGAAGGCGAGTGTGTCCGTACTGATCCACTGCAAGCGCACCGGCACGGCGGGCTCGAGCGTGAACCCGGCCAACGTCGCCGGGGTGTCCAGTGCGGTGACCGGCACCATGGGCTCGCTGAAACCGATGGCCCCCATCGCCACCCCCGACACGAGGTCGCGGGGCATCGAGAACGTCACCTTCAACGCCGACGGCATCTTGGCAGCGGCCAGCGGTGAGCTGGGCTGGGTGTTGGCCGTTGTCGGAAGTGGTTTGTCTCCCACGGATTCGGCCGCGGCCTTGCCCTTCTTGGGCGGACTCTCCCCTTCACACGCCACCAGCGACGCGGTGAGGAGAGCGAGGATGGCAAGGACCGAAGTGGCGCGAGACGAGCGGCTCATGGAAGACCCCTACGGCAGCGGTGGCTTGGGCGATCGGGAGAACGGGCGCGCGGATCGGATCTGGCGCGCGGCAGGCTGGCAGGCGGAGAACGCAGCACAACGCGGGCGATTCATGCCGACTGAACCGAGAATGGAAGTCTAGGCCGGGACGCTCGGCAGGACCAGAGATCCGTGCGGATTCTCGGCTCGAACTGGCCCCGTCAGGGACCCCGGCTTGCCTCGCCCGACCCGCTGGCGCACCATGCCGTGGTGCCTCGCCGACACCCCAACCAACCCGACCTTTTTGCCTCCATGGGCCTCGCCGATCCTCCGGCGGAGGCTTGCGCCGAGGATTGTTCGAAGTCCGCGCCGCCCGTCACCCGAGCCAAGTCCGCTCGGCGTCGGGGTTCTCCCGCCGCGGGGCCCGAGACTGCTGCCGGTGGCCGCTTTCGGTTGGCCGTCGAGGTCGCGGTTGCCAGTCAAACCGAGCTGCTGACCTACGGCGTGCCCACGGCGCTGGAGCAACTGGCGATTCCAGGTCGCCGGGTGACCGTGCCCCTGCGCGGCAAGCTGGCCGTGGGGTTTGTGCGCGCCAGTCGGTCGGTGGACGACATCTCGTTCGATCCCAACAAGCTGCGGCCCCTGGTGGCGTGCGGCGACGAGCTTGTGCCGCCCGACTTGCTCGCGTGTCTGGACTTCGTCGCGCGGTATTACCACGCCCCTGCTGGTGCTGCCGCGCGGTTGGCCCTGCCTGCACCGATGCGCCACACCGGCGTGGAGGGTGACGACGCGCCAGAGCGGCTGCAGTGGCTGGTTCAGGCGACCGGCAAGCGCCCGTGGCCGCACGACTTGTCCAAGCCTGAGGCGCGCATCCTGCAGCGCATTGAGGCGGCGGGGTCGCTGACCACGGCAGAGCTGCGACGCGGTAGCTTGAACGACAAAGAGGGCGCCGGCGGTAAGGCGATGGTGGCGCCCCAGACGTTGCTGGAGGGGCTGGCCGACCGAGGCCTCGTCGTGCTGAAGCAGGAGCGGATCCTGCGCGATCCCTTGGGGATGCGGCGACCGGTCCCGGCGGATACGCCGCCCGTGCTGCATCCGGAGCAGCGGCAGGCCCTGGAGCGGCTCTCCGTCGACCTGCACGCGCGGCACTATGCAGGCCACTTGCTGCGGGGCGTGACGGGCTCGGGCAAGACCGAGATTTACTTGCACTTGATTGTCCAGGCGCTGGAGCAGGGCCGCGGTGCCATCGTGCTGGTGCCTGAGATCGCGCTGACCCCGCAGCTGGTCGAGCGTTTTCGCGCCCGGCTGGGCGACCGCGTGGCCGCGCTGCACTCTGGCCTGACCGAAGGCGAACGTTACGACCAGACGACGCAGATTGCGTTGGGTCAGCGGCGCGTGGTGATCGGTCCGCGGTCGGCGCTGTTCGCCCCGGTGGCAGACCTGGGTGTCCTGGTGGTCGACGAGTGCCACGACGGCTCTTTCAAGCAGAACACAGGGTTGCGCTACCATGCGCGCGACGTGGCGCTCGTGCGCGCGCGCGAGGCGAGGGCCGTCTGTGTGCTGGGGTCGGCCACCCCGGGGTGTGAGGAGATGGCGCTGGTCGCTGCGGGCCGACTGACGCAGTCGGATTTGACGCACCGGGCAGTCGCGACGGCGATGCCCGACACGCGGATCGTCGACTTGCGAGGCTGTGAGCGCCTGCCCGACCCGGAGGGTCAGCGGCCGTCGCTGGTCTCGGTCGAGCTGGCGCAGGCCGTCGCGGACACGGTCGCCCGCGGCAACCAAGCGATCCTGCTGCACAACCGTCGGGGTTTTGCGACGTCGATGATCTGCCAGAGCTGCGGTCAGGCGGTCGAGTGTCCAGACTGCGCGTTGTCGCTGACCTGGCACCGTGGGCAGGGGCGGCTGCGCTGCCATGTGTGCGACTACAGCGTGCCGACCGACATCAGCTGTCCGACCTGCCACGGCCGCAATCTGCTGGGGGTCGGCGCCGGGACTGAGCGGGTGGAGCAGACCCTGCACGCCTTCAACCCCGCATGGCGCCTCGCTCGCTTTGACCGCGACACGGCCAGCGGCCAGCGCCTGCTCGACACCCTGGATCGCTTCAAGCGGGGCGAGATCGACGTGCTGGTCGGTACGCAGATGTTGGCGAAAGGTCACGACTTTCCAGCCGTGACGCTGGTGGGCGTGCTCCTGGCCGAGACGGGACTGCGCGTGCCGGACTTTCGCGCGTCGGAGCGGACCTTCCAGCTGCTGACCCAAGTGGCGGGGCGGGCAGGGCGTGGTGACCGGCCGGGGAGGGTGCTGATCCAGACATACTGCCCAGACCACCCGGCGATTCAGGCGGCTTTGCACCACGATCATCAAGGGTTTTGCGACGCCGAGTTGGGGTGGCGTGAGCGCACCGGCTATCCGCCCTATCAGTTTCTTGCGTTACTGGAGGCCCGCCACTCTGACCCCGACCGACCGCATCTGGCCCTGCAGATCGCCTGCGATGCGTTGCGTCAGTGGGGAGCTGAGGTGCGCGGTCCGGTGCAGGCGGGTCTCGCCAAGGTGCGCGGTGTGCATCGCGTGCACGCGCTCATCCGTTCTGCGGACCGTCGCGCGTTGCACCACTGGCTCGACCGGCTTGAGCGCGAGATCCGGCCGCTGCTGCCCTCAGGGGTCGAGCTGCTGGTGGACGTGGACCCGCACGCACTGGCGTGACAGGTCTGGCAATCCCATGAATGTGTGGTGTTTTCTGGCGGGCAGCTACTGCTGCAGCGTGGCGTAGAAGGTGCTCTTGATGGCCGTGGGGTTGCCGCCGATGGTGACGGTCATGTCCCAGGTGCAAGGCGACGTCTTCATGCCCAGACTGTCGATCTGCTGGTCGTCATTGACCTCGAAGATCGCACACTTGTCGGTCGCCAGCAGCAGACCGGAGTTCTTGCTGGGGTCGCCGCTCTCGACGTCGAGGCTGATGAGCTGGTCCTCCAGGAACTTGACGCCCACCGTGATCATCATCTCGCAGGCGCCCGTCAGCGTGCTCTGGGGCAGCAGCGAGGTCTTCTTGTAGATCGACGCGGCAAACTCCTCGCAGCACGTGTCCTTGATCAGACACGCCTTTCCTGCCAGCAGGCTCTTGATCAACTCCTCGTACGTGTCGATCTTGACGCTCGGGTACTTCGGGTCATTGGTCAGCGTCGGCAGCACGACGTTCTTGATCAGGTGGTTGACCAGTGCGCCCCACTTGATCGTCAGCCCGTGCAAGCCGATCTTGATCTCGCTCTTCAGACCATCGCGCCAAAGGTCGAACTGGCCCACGATGTTGCCGCCGTTGCCGAAAGCGCCCAAGTTCAGCTCGTCCTTGCCGCAGGCCTCATCCTTGGGGTCGCACGCCTTGCCCAACGTCCACTTGTAGATGACCTTGGTCCACTCTTCGCGGGTGAACTCTTTGGCAAGGAAGCCCGTGTTGTCAGGCTCTTGCTTGAGTTCGATGGTGCCGACCATCTCCATGTTCTGCAGGATCTCGGCCACGTCGCCGCCCGCGTTCAGCCCGGTCTTGACGCTGTCGGGCAGGAACGACAACAAGATCCCGTCCAGGAACTTGACGATGATGCCGCCGAACGGTTGGGCCAAGTTGTTGATGCTCGGGTTCTTGGGGTCGTCAAAGATGTTCTTGCACAGCGAGTCCAAGCTACCGCCGCCCAGCTTGCACACCAGACTCAGCAAGCCCGCAACCGGGTCCTGCACGATGTCCAGGATCGCCGTGATCACGTTCTCCACCGGGTCGGGCAGGATGCTGACCAGATTGATGAAGGTGTGCAGGTCGTAGGTGCCCGCCAGCCGCGGAGAAATGTCGTTCACGTCGATGTAGACCGAGTCGCCTTCCAGCGTCTTGGTGACCGCGTTCCACGTCACCGTCGCGCCCGTGTCGATGCAGCCGCCGGCCAACGGAGGACTGCCGGACTTCAGCGCAGCGATGCCGATGACGGTGAACTTCACTTCGCCGCCCTGCTGCTGCACCCACGTCGGGAAGTTGGTGTAGGTGGGGCTCCAGGGTTTGTCCCACTTCAGGGCGGGCGGGCTCTCCCACGCCGCCGCGGGCAAGGTGCCGCCCAGATCGACGTTCTTGCACGCCGGCTCGCCGGCCTTCTGGGTGGTCAGACGCACCTTGACCACACCGAACTCACTGATGAACTTGGCTCCCGCGTAGTGCAGCGTCACCGAAAACGGCCCCTTGGCCTTGCTGGCCACGTGGACCTCGAACTCAAGCGTGCCGGCGTCCGGGTCATCGGGCACCTTTGCCACGACCGAGAACGTTCCCTGCGTGGGGCCGACCTTGATGTCGGCAGACGCCTTGCCGTCGCCATCGGTGGGGACATTGTTCGCCTGCAGCTCGCCCAGCGTGGTCTGCGGGTCTGCGAGCGAGAACTCGACAATCGCACCCTCGACCGGAACGCCACCTTTGAGGTACCTCACCGGCAGCGGACGTAGGCCGTTCTGGTTGACCAGCAGCGCACACATCGACTCGCACTTGCCGCCGAAGTCATCGTTCACAATGGCGTATTGCAACTGGCCCTTGGCCGTCGGGTCGATGTCCTGGGCGACGCTTCCATCGCTCTGGGAGTCGGTGGCCGTGTCCTTGCCAGCGTCGGCGTCGCCGAACTGGTAGGGGTTCGTGTCCTGGAAAGCATCGGCGAACACGTACCCGCCGCCCGTCACCGTGTCGCTGCAACCGGCCGTCAGCCACAGCCCTGCCAGCGCCCAGAGACCCCACCCACCGCGGTTGCGCATCATGAATTGTCTCCCTTACTGCACGATGGGGGTCAGGCGCAGGACCGTGCCGATGTCACCCACCAACAACGCATCCTTGCCGAAACTGGCCACACTGAACAAGGACGCAATCGAGCCCGGCTGCAAGTCCTTGGTTTTCTGTCCGTTCCAGTACAGCGCCATGCCTTGGGTGCCCGCGAGAATCACCTCGTCCTTCTTCCAGCCCCAGATCGCGCGCACGGTTCGCTTCTCGTTCATCAGGGCCGGCACATACGTCCAGCTTTTGCCGTCCCAGTGCACCAGCACGCCTGAGCCGTTGGCGTCCGGCGAGCCCGAGGCCCACACGTCCTCCGGCCCACTGCCCCACAGTGCAAGCAGGGTACTGGTGACTTCGTAAGGCTTTTCCTGCCCCGGGATGGGGTAGGGTTCGATCGGCGTCAGCGACCAGCCCGAACCCACAGAGCGATAGATCAGGCCGCCCTCACCCGCGGCCCACACGTTGGTCGGGCTGGAGCCCCAGACCGTCCGCAGGGTCTTGGTGATCGGCGCGTTCACGACCTGCCACGTCTTGCCGTTCCACAGCGCAAGGATGCCGTTCTTGCCGCCCACGATCACTTGGTCTGGTCCCGCGGACCACACCGCGCGCCAGTCGAGCACGGGTCCGCCTTCAAGCAGGGTCCACTCCAGGCCGTCCCAGCGCATCACCACGCCCAGCAAGCCGGCCGCGTACACATCGTTGGGGCCAGAAGCGTAGATCGCCTGCAGGTGCACCGGCGAGGGCGAGGGCGTGACCTTCCAGCCCTCTGCCGTTCGGTGGGCCAGATAGCCGTTGTCGCCCGCCACCCACACGTCATCCGGACCGTTCGCATGGATCGCGTTCGCCGTGCCGCTGTTGGGCAGCGACGTGGCCGGGATCCAGCCGTTGCCCTTGCGCTCGTACACAATGCCGCCCTGGCCGACGGCAAGAGCTGACCCTGGGCCCGTCGCCGCCACCGCCTGCACGCCGGGCACGATCGCCGCCTGCGTCCACACGCCGTCGGTGGGGTTGCGGGTGAAGACCTGCGAGTTGCCGACCGCCGCGTACAGGCCGCCGCCGAAAGACGTGACGCTGCGCAGGGATACGCCAGCCATTGCGGGCGGGATCTTGGCGCTCCAGCTGCCGTCCTGCCACTCGAGGACGGAGCCGTTGTCGCCCACCGCCACCGCGTGCGCCGCAGTCCCGTCGGTGGCCGGTGTCACCGCCACGGCGCGCAGCGTCATCGAGGTCGGCGCCGTGATGACCTGCAGCCCGGCGGCTCCCAGAGTCCCCAGCAATCCAGAGGCGCCGACACCAAACGCAGGACCCCCGGGAGGCCCTCCGAAGCCGTAGACTTCCTTCGCCTTTCCCTGATTCTCCAGTGCCCACTTCACGCCGTTCCAGCGCGCGATGGTGCCGTCTGAGCCGACCGCCCACGCGAGATCATCGGCCGCCGCGTACACGCCCCACAAAGTCGCGCTGGTCAAGCCCTTGCCGGTCGAACCCGTGCCCGCCGCGCACTGGCTGGTGACGAGCAGGTCGTCGACGAACACGCCTTCTCCCGCGTTGCCAGCCGATGTGACGCTGTCGAACGACACCTCCAAGCGGACCTTGGTGCCCTGAAACTCTGTCAGATCAACCGTTTGCTGGGTGAATTTGCTGGTCTTGCCGTTGGGCAGCTTGGTCGCCTTGTCCCACACGACCTTCTTGTTCGCCATGCCGATCACGGCGACCCGCAGCAGGTCCGAGGTCGTTCCCGAGTCCACGTCCAGCATCAACTGGAAGGTCAGGGTGGCCTTGACCGAGACCGGAACGTCGATGATCGGCGACAACAGCGTCGCGCCCACCACCTTGCCGTTCTGGTAGTTGTGGCAGGGAGGAGACTTGCCGTCCTCGCAAGCCGCACCGGGCAGGCCGAAGTACGCCGCCGCCGGAGGGCTGGAGGCGCGTAGCTTGCCGTCCGCGTCCTGCAGACTGGCGACCGTCCAGACGATGCCGCCCTGACCGCTTGCGCTGTGCAAGTCGGAAATGGCCCATTTGTTCAAGCTCTTGTCGAAGCTGTCGGAGAACGCCACACCGCCGCAGCATCCAGTCGCTCCGGACGGTGCGTGGCTGCACAAGCCCGCGTCGCAGACGTCGTTGGTGCACGCGTCGCTGTCGTCGCAGTCCGATGGTGACTTGCAGCCGCCACTGGGGCCCCAGCTCTGGCCCACCTTGCCGTTGCCGCCGGCGGCCTGCACCAGCGTGCCGCTCATGCCTGCAGCGAACGCCATGCCGGCACCCGGACTGGCCGAGACCGCGTTCAAGGTCGGGAACTTGCCGGTCGACAACACCGCCCACTGCAGGCCGTCGTACGACAGGATCGTGCCGTTGGTGCCGACGGTCAGTACCCGCGTAGGGTGGTCCGACCAGACGCCGTGCAGGCTGGTCGTGGCGACTTCACCCGGCACCGCCAGCTGCGTCCACAGACCGGTCAGCGTGGTTGCCTCTTGGGCCGCGTCGACCGCGTCGTCAACGCCGTCGGAATCGACCGTGTCGGCGACCTGATCGGTGTCGGTCACGTCTGCGGGCGGCAGGACGTCCGGGTCCGTCGTCTCCGACAGATCGGCCGTCGTTGCGTCTGGTTGCGGGTCGAACCAAGTGTCGTCGGTGTCGCCGCAGCCGGCCGCCGCGAGCGCCAGGACCGTCAGTCCAAAGGCCGCAGCGCCTCGCCGCAAGATCGCAAAAGCACGCAGGTTCATGGCAGCTTCTCCGCGACTTGGAAGACGCCGCCCTTCATGCCGACGGCCACGACGCCTTTGTCCGTGGCCACAACGCCGTACAGCACCGTTGGCACACCGCTGGAGACCCACTGGAAGGTGCTGCCGGGCTGCCCGACCACCAACTTGCCAGCCCAGCCGGCCGCCAGGACCTTGCCGTTGGCCAGACGGGTGACGCCATGGAGGAAGTCGCCGGGCGACTCACTGACCAACGTCCACGCATCGTCGATGCGCACGATGACCGCGCCGCCGTCGCCGACCGCCGCTGCGCCGTCCGTGCCCCAAGCGACCACCCTGCGCAACGCGAGCGCACCGGCAGCGTCCTCGGGGGTCCACACGCCGTCCGCACCGCGCCTCAGCACCACGCCGGGCGTGTTTTCCAGACCGCCGACCGCGAAGGCGACGGTTCCCGCGACTGCGACGGACCGCAGCGGCACTTGGGTGCCCGTCATCTCGGTCTTCCACTTGCCGTCCATTCCGCGCAAGGCGGCGAACCCGTTGTCGCCGACGGTGATCGGCTTGCCGCTCAGCATCGCCACGCCGCGCAGCTCACCAGCTCCTGCGAGCAGTTCGGACTGGAAAACGCCCTTGCCGTCGCGGTGCAACACGGTGCCGCCCGTGCCAACGGACCACAGCTCAATGCCGTCGCCTGCCACGTCGTTCAGGTCGACGCCGGTCGCCGGAGCCGCGAGGTCGAAGAAGGACGACTGCGCATCGACCGCCCTCAGCAACAAGCCGTACTGTCCGCAAGCGACCAGGCTGCCGTCGGCCATCGCCGTGACGTTGCGCAGGTCGGCGATCGTCTCTGCGCGGTGGTCCAGCCACTTGCCGTCGGCGAACACCACGCCCGCGCCCTTCTGCCCGACCGCAAGCGCGTGGGCTGAGCTGCCAGTGCCCACGCCCCACAGACCTGCAAACGAAAGCGTCGCCATGTTCACGCCGTCGATCGCTTGGACTTCCCACTTGCCGCTGAGCGACAGGTGCACCAGAGCGCCTTGTTCTCCGATGGCCCAGGCGTCCGAGTTCGACAGCGCCCAGATGCCGTACAGCTTGCGTTGATCGTTGACGAGCACGGACTTCCACGTGCCATCGAACGTCGCCAGATAGGCGTCGTCGCCTGCCGCGAACACCCGTCCCGCTGGGCTGACGTCCAGCGCCCGCAGCACGTGGCCGGCCGCATCGGGCATCAGCGTTTCGCTCCAAGTGCCGCCGGAGAAGCGCACCGCCTTGCCCTCTGCGCCGACCGCCCAGATCTGCCCGGGCGAAGTCGCGCGAATCGCGTACAAGTCAGCGTTGCTGTTGGTTTCTTCCTTGGCCCACTTGCCGTCGGGCTGCCGACGCAGAATCAGTCCCGCGTCGCCTGCCGCCACCACCGTGTTGCCGTCGGCCGACGCGTGCACCGCGCGCAGCACCACGCCCTTGGCCGCGTCGGGCGTCACATTCTGGATCGCATGTCCATTCCACTCGAGCACAACCCCCTCACCGACGAACCATGCATGGTCAGGTCCAGTGCCCCACACGCCACGCAGCGTTGCAGTCGTGCCAGAGGCGCGCGGTGCGAACGTTTGACCATTGCCGTGGAGGATCAAGCCCTTGGCGCCCACGATCCAAGCATCCTGTTGCGATGACCCCCAGACCGCGAACAGGTCCTGATCGAACTTCAGCGACCGCGGCGTCAGCACGGGGCCGGTCGTCGTGTCGGCCGTGTCCTCGGGGACCGTCGTGTCGTCGACGACGTCCGAGGTCGCGTCGGGCAAGACGTCCGGCGTCGCGTCGGCGGTGTCGGTGACGATGGTGTCGGTCGGAGTCGTGGTGTCGTCGCCGCTGCTGGTGTCGCTGCACGCGCTCAACAGGGCGCAGGTTGCCACGGTTGCCAGCCACGCCAGCGGTCGGCCCATTCGCCGCAGAGAAAGGAACGGAGTCACGTCGGGATCCTTCGGGCGCGCCCCAGCGGTTGCCAAGCCAGAGCGCGCAAGGGGCAGGCTACTGCCGCGTGAAGAAGAACGAGTGCGCCGACCAGGACCGCCAGGTCAGCTGGTCCAGATCGCTCAGGTCGTAGGCGTCGATATCGAAGCCTTCCTTGTAACCGCGGATGATGGTCAGCCGCAGCGGCGTGCCCTTGGGGATGCCGGGCGTGCCTTGGATGGTCGGGAAGTCGGGCAGCTCGACCTGGGTTACGTTACCCTTGGTCATGATGTTCCACACCGGCGTGTCGCCCATCATCCCGGGGATGCCCAGCGTGACGTAGTTGAAGTGCGGCTCGACCGTTGTGGGGTCCACCGTCCACTTCAGCGTCGTTCCGGTCAGCACGCCTGAGTCCAGCGGCTGGTTCGGCAGGGGCGGGTACAGCATCGGTCCCAGCAGCAGCTCGCCCTCGCCGACCGCATAGACGTGACCGTCTTGGGTCGCCCAGACCGCGTTCAGCGCCTTGTCGGAGATGGGCGTGTCGACCACCTGCCACGTCTGCCCGTCCCAATGCAGCACGACGCCGCGGCTGCCCACGGCCCACACGTCTGAGTCCGAGGTGCCGGAAACGGAGGCGAGCGTTGTGGTCACGGGGCTCTTCATCGGCTTCCATGCGGCGCCGTCGAAGTGCAGGATCGTGCCCTTTTCACCGACCGCGTACACAGAAGTCGGTCCCACCGCCCACACCGACCGCAGCGCGATCGAGGTCCCCGACGACTGCAGCTTCCACACTTGGCCGTCCCAAGCCCAGATGACGCCGTAGGTTTGTCCCACGGCCCACACGTGGTCCTTGTCGCTGCCGTGGATGGCAAGCAGGTTTCCAAAGACCGGTGGGCTGGTCGCCTTCCACGTCGCCTGTCCGGCCACGTCCTGCAGTCGGTAAATGCCGTTCTGTGCCGCCGCCCAGACCGTCTCGCCCTGACCGTCGGCCACCGCGAACACCGCATTCAGGTTGGCCGTCGTCGGCACGACCGGAAGCGTGTCCCACTTGATCCCGCTCTTGACTGCTGCCGAGCCAGCCCAGCCGACCGCCCAGACCTTGTCACCCAGGCCGTAAACGCCGCGCAGATCCGCTTTACCGGGAGGGGGTTGCAGCGTCCAGCCGTTGCCAGACCAGTGGACCAGACCGCCCTGAGCGCCGACCGCGTACATGTCGTTCGCGTCCTTGCCCCACAGTCCATAGAGGTTGCGGTCGATGCCGGTCGGCACCGCCTCGAAGTCGCCACCGGGAGCGAGCCGCAACATCGCGTCGTCGTTGTACGTCTTGATGTCCTGCTTCAAGGTCATCGAATAGGGCAGCTGCGAAACGCCCAAGTCGACGACGATCCCCAAAATCGAGATCGACGCGTCGTGCAGGTCGCCAGACAGCGCCGCCGGCAGCTGCTGGATCTCCAGATGGTCGGGATCGGTCTCGGTGAACGGATACAGGAACTTCATGTCCTGAAAGGGCATTCGCAGCACGCCGTCGCCACCCAGCACCAGATACGCCCAGGCCGCCGACACGATGTAGTTCTGCGTCGGCCAGATGGGAGGAAGGTCCAGACGCGTCACGGCCTTGCCGGTCAGCGGCATGTCCAGCTGAATGTTCACTCCGGTGATGTTGCCCTCGGCACCCACCATCAGGTTGCGCCGCACGCCCATGACGGTCGGCGTGAAGGCTTGCATCGACGCCGCGTCCTCGGGGACCAGCACTGCGCCTGGCGTCTTGTAGCCGCCAAAGCACACGATCGCCATCTCGCCGTAGAACGTATTGATCTTGTAATTGTAGAAGTTCTTGGCGTTCGCCTCGAACCCCTTGCCCTCCGGCGGGTAGTTGTCTTGGTCGAACAGCGACGGCTTGGTGTGCAGGCAAACTGAGGTCAGCTCGCCCTTGACCGGCACGCAGCGCGCAGGACCGCTCTGCATCGGCATGCACTTGAAACCACTGGTGCATTGCTGGCCCAGCGAGCAGTCGGCCACGCAACGCTTGCCATTGTTTTCGCCGATGTCGACGCAGCCCACGCCGGGGCCGCCCCAGCTGCACGATGCGTCCGAGTCGCACGAAGAGCAGATCGGGGACGGCACGACGCCCAGTTGGGACGAGCAGCTGCCGACCGGCACGAACACGTACTTGTCCAAGCCCACGACCTTGCCGCTGACGGTGGGCGGCGCCTTGCCCGGTGGTGGCGAACCCGAAGACGGCGGAGGAATCGGCGTGATGTACAGCGTCACGTTGGTGGCGTCGAAGAGCACGATCGACGCCGACTCGTAGGCCTCCTTGGACGCCGAGACCATCTGCTTGCCGGACAGACCGGGGCCGGAGAACGTGATCTGCCCGTCGGCGTTGGTGAATCCCTGATACGGCGTGGTCGGGTCGGTCCACAGCATGGTGAACGCGTCGGGCACAGGCTCGCTGCTGCTGGCGTCCAGCACGGTCAGGTTGATCGCGCCGTCTACGTCTGCGCCCCAGGTGCCGCCGTACGTGCTCTTGGGGTTGAAGTAGGTGAAGGCCTTGGCGGCCACGGCTTGGGCCGTCCCGATGCGTGCTGTCACATCGACCGCGCCCACCTTGCCCGGAGGGGTCTTGCAGGTCACGTGAGTGGGGTCCAGGAACGTCAGGTGCGTCGCGGGCTTGCCGTCGAACAGCAACTGCACCGCAGGCGAGAAGCCGTTGCCATAGATGTGCACGAAGGTGCCGCCGGCCTGCGCGCCGGAGGACGGGTAGGGTACGTACAGCTCCAGGTCCTTGCTCGTATAGGCAAAGCCGTTTGGCAGCACGGCCGTTTGGGTGCCGACCTGAACCGACACGGGAACGTAGCCCGGGCTGCCGGGGGGCGTGACCGCCTGCAGCTCTGCGTCACTGACCACCAGCACCGTCGAGGCGGACAACGCACCGATCCGGACCGTGGGCTTGCCCTTGGAGAATCCGGAGCCCTTGACCACGATCTTGGTGTTGCCCTCGACCGAGCCGCTAGATGGAGTGACCGACGAGATCCCCAACGTATCCGTATAGGCGTAGCCGTCGGCGAGCTTGCCCGTGCCCTTCGACGTCATCAACACCACCGCAACCGGCCCGGCCACGGCGCCCTTGGGCACCTGAACGACCAGCGTGTGGGCCGCCGGCTGGATCTCCACGACCTTGGCCACCTGGTTGCCGAACAGCACGGTCGTGTCGCCTGCGGAGACCAGGCCGGTCGCCACCAGCGTCGCCACGCCGCCACCTGCCAGCGGACCCGACGCGGGCGCCACCGACAGCAGCTGCGTCGCCGCTTGGCCTTGGTCGTCGGTGTAGACGAAGCCACCCGCGAGCGCTCCGGTGCCGTAGGTCGTCGTCACGACCACGTCAGCCTTGCCGGCCGTGCCGGGAGGTGTCGCGATCTCAAGTCGGTCGACCCCGACCAACGCCAGGATCGTGGCCTTGGCGCCGCCAATCGTGACGTCTGCGTCCTTGGTCAGGCCGGTTCCGGTCAGCACTGCTTGGGTGCCACCCGCAGTCGGTCCAGCACCCGGGATTAGCGACGCGACGGTGGGGGCTGCCGTGTAGAAAAAGCCCTTCTTCATCACCGCCGCGCCCTGGTCGCTGACCACGTGCACCGCGGCCGGTCCAAACACGCCGGGGGGCGTCACGGCGAGGATTTGGTCCTCTCCCGAGACCTGCACGCCCAGTGCCTGCCGGCCGCCGATCAGCACGGACACCTTGCCGGTGAACCCGGATCCCGAGAGGATCAGCGGAGTTCCGCCCGCCACCGGACCCGTCGACGGCTGCACCGAGGTCAGCACCAACGCGTTGGAGTACAGGAATGCCTTGTCGAGACGGCTGGACAGGCTGGGGTCGCCGGGAAGCACCACTTCGACATCGACCAGACCGGTTTCGTGTGGCGGTGTGCGGATCTCGATTCGCGTAGAGTCGACGAATGTGAGGGCCGACGGGTCTAGCGGGGTGCCGCCGATCAGGACCTGTACCGTCTCGTTGAAGCCCGACCCGGTCAGCGTCACGACCTCGCCGCCGACAGACGAGCCCTTGTCTGGGCTGATGGACTGCAGCGTGAACGGCTCGGGCGCGACATCCTCGACGGCATCTACAGGTGTCGCATCGTCAGCGACGTCAGCCGGAGTCAGGTCCTCGCCGGGCAGGGCATCCGCAGCCGTATCGACGGGTTGCGTATCTGCGGCGACCGTGTCGGCCGCGCTTTGGTCCACGGCCGGGTCTGAGCAGGCCGTGGTCAGCACCGTCAGCAGCGCGATGGCCACCAGCACGGCCCACACCAGGCCCCCGCTCTTGTTTCGCAGGCTTGTCATTGGATGTTCCCCCTCTGCCTCGTCTTGCCTCTTCCTCTTCTTGCCTCTTCCTCTTTCTTGCCCGCTTCGCTACTCGCCCGGTTCCTTGATGAAAGCCAGCTCTTTGAGGTCCAAGCCTGCCGGATAGCCGTACGACACGTACTGGTCGAACCCGTACACATCGACCGCGACCAGGCGCTTCTCTCCGTTCACCGGCAGCGACCGTACCGTGTGGGTGCCCGCACTGACGTACTGCCGGGTCATCTTGTACTTCAAGGCCGGGGTGCCGTCGGTCGAGGGCAGCACCGGGACCATCTCAAACACGTCGGGCGCCAGCGGCTGGCCGTCGAACACCACTTGGGCGTCAATCGGCGCGGCGATCGAGATGTAGTTGCTGGCGTACTTGTCGGGCGTCAGGAACACGAAGTCCTCGCGCCACTGGTCGGTGGGAATCGCAAGCAAGAATGCGGGGTCGCCCGTTCCCGCATCGCCCTGCTGGGCACCCGAAGTGTTCGGCTCCGGCGCGTCCTGGCTGGCCATGAAGTGACCGAGCATGACGGGCGCCGGGGAACCATCCTTGTGGCGCGCCACCAGCTCAAAGCTGCCCAAGGTCTCGAATTCGTAAGACTCTCCCTGATCCAGCACGGGCACCTTGACGGGCTTGCCCTTGGCGTCCAGCGTGCCGGGCGACACGTCGACCAGCGTGCCGTCGGTGGCCGCCAGGATGCGCCACGCGTCCAGCTCCTGTCCGCGCGGCTGCAGCTTGACGCCGACGTAGCGCCACCCCCACGTCTTGACGGGGAACATTTGCATTTCCAGGTGGTCCGCGCAGCACGTGATGAAGGCCGAGCAGTGGTCGTTGCGGTTGCACGCCGTCTTGCCGTCCCACTCGCACACGCCGCACTTCTCTCCCTTGGCGATCTGCTGGGGCGTACACGCGCCCGTCAGGCAGTGGTTGGTGTTGGGCACGTTCGCGGCCTCGCTGCCGGCGAAGACGGCCACGCGCTTGTCGGCGAGCACCACAGTGCCGGTCAGATCGCTGCCCACCTCGTCGGACTCGAGGTTCAGCACATCCCATTGGTCCAACACGAACTGCGCGGAGCAGGTGGCGCCGGCGTCGTCGGGCTTGCAGTTGTACGCCTTGATCTTGCCGTCCTGACTGCCCAACGTCCGCCCCGTGGACTTCGAGAACGTGACAGAGACGTTGGTCTTGCCGCCCTGGGTCCCCACCACCGTCACGAACCCGCGCAGGATCGAGAACGACTGTTCGCGGGACATGGCGATATAGTACTTGCCCAGCAGCTCGTCGGGCAGCAGCAGTGAAGCGTCGTTCGAGTAGACGTTGACGTTCTCTAGCGGATTGAATTGATAGGCGGCGATCGGCGCCGACGACGTCACGCGGTAGGCCAGCTTCTCCTGAATCGTCGCATTGATGTTGCGCGCAGGCAGGTTGAAGACGCGCAGCTCGCCCGGCATCAGCGGCGAGAAGTCCATCTGCTCGCCTTGGCTGTCGTACAGTACCTTCTCGACCGCGCCCCCCTCAAATTGCTCGATCGTGATCGTGGTCGACAGCTTGTCCGATGCGTTGGACACGACGACGGCGTACTGCGCGCCGGCTGCATCGTAGTAACTGCGGCTGCCACCTGGCACAAACGCATTGTCCAGATCGGTGGCCCAGAACGAGCAGCCAACGTAGCTCTTGGCTTTCACGTTGATGTCGCACGCCTTCTGGCACAGACCGCCCGCGGCGCACTGCAAGCCCTTGGTCGCGTCGCAATTTTCCGCCGGCTGCCACTGGCCGTCGCCGTTGCACTCGTGGATCGCGGTCGAGTCCTGCGGGTCGCAGCGTCGCGATCCGGGCTGGCACTGCGCGCAGACGCCGGGGTTGTAGCAGGCGGTCGTGACGCCCAGCTCGTCGGTGCAGAGTTCCGCTTCGTAGCCACTGCCGTCGGGCAGGCACCGCAGAACGTGCTGGCTGGTGGCGCAGCCGTCGGTGGTCCCTGGAACGCAGACGGCTCCCGGAGGGACGTCGACAATTTGCGTGTCGGCCACGTCGGCAGAGGTATCGGCCGGAGTCGCCGTGTCCTTGTCCGTGGTCGCGCTGCTGCTGCAACCCATTGTCAGTACAAGCATTCCGGAGAGCGCGAAAGCCGCCCGCCGCATTCGCTGCGTCCTCGCCGCCCGGCCCTGAGCACCTGCCATCGACATGGATCCTCCCGAACCGAAGCCTGAACTGTCGCTGCCCGCCGTGCTGCGGACGAAAGGTTGAACGTACTCGATGGGACCCGCCACGGTCAAATGCTGCCGCGCTGGCGGTCTGAAGTGGTCGCGTTCCGCATCGTCTTGAAATGCCGCACATTTCTCCTTGATCTGGGATGCATTCAGCCTCTGTTCACCTGCTCTCAGGACTTGCCGCTGGGCATCGCTTCGTAGTACGTGACGGCCAGGGGCCGGCGAGGCTCTTGGTAGAGGCGAGCGTGAACGCCCGGCACCTGTGGTTTTATGGAGTCTTGGGGGCGATGACGGCGGCCTGTGGCTTCCGGGCGGTGGTGGCCGGCGTGAGAGGGCGTACCGCTGAGGTCGAGCGACAGCAGCGACGTTGGGCTCAGGCCCTGTTGTCCGCGGCCAAGGTTGACGTCGAAGTGCGTGGCGCCGAACACATCCGCTCAGGTCGTCCCTGCGTCATCGTGTCCAACCATGCGTCGTCCCTCGACCCGCTCGTGCTGTTTCTGGGGATGCCGATGGGCTTTACCTATGTCGCCAAGCGCGAGCTTCTGAAGGTGCCGATCTTCGGCTGGATCATTCGTCGCACCGGCGCCGTCTTCGTGGACCGGCGTGACAACGCTGCCGCGCGCGCCACGCTCAAGGTCGCCGCCGACCGAATGCGGGCCGGTCAGCACGTGCTTGTGTTTCCAGAGGGTACCCGTTCGCCAGACGGCCGGTTGCAGCCGTTCAAGAAGGGAGGTTTCGTGCTCGCGATCGACGCGGAGGCCGACTTGCTTCCGGTGTCCATCGTCGGGGCGAGCATCCTTTGCCCCCGCGATCACTGGTTCGTCCGTCCGGGCCGGGTCGTGTTGTGCATTCACCCGCCTGTGTCGACCGAGGGGCGCACCTACGAAGACCGCGAGCCCCTGATGGCCGCCGTCCATCGTGCGATCGACACCGGCTTGCGAGAAACGCCAGTACCTGCCACACACGCTGACCGCGCCGCATGACAGTCGGAAGGCGCAAGATCCCGGACTAGAGAGGAAATCCTGCCGCTGCCGCCATCGGCCATGGTCCCGTTGCGGTCGTTGATCCTTGACACCCATGGGCCTGCGAGCGTAAGGTCTCGCACCTTCGGTCCCGGCCCAAGCTGCCACGACCGACCGAACAACAGCAGAACTTCAGGGGTATCATGGCCGTACGTATCAGGCTCGCCCGCTTCGGCGGCAAGAAGGCTCCCTACTACCGCGTCGTCGCGGCCAACAGCGAGGCGCGCCGCGACGGCCGTTTCCTTGAGCAGGTGGGCACCTACGCACCCTTGGGCGGCGCCGAGCAGTTCAAGCTGCTGCGCGACCGTTATGATCACTGGATCTCGGTCGGCGCCCAGCCCAGCGACACCGTGGCTGCGCTGGTTCGCCGCGCGGACGCCAAGGCCTGAGCCATCCAGGCGAAGCCGGCCCCCCGACGCCCATGCCCGCCCGACCCGCGCCTACTCGCGGGATAGCGGAACGGCCCCGGACGTCTGGTCCTGCCGCCTCGGAGACCCGATCCATGCGCGAACTCCTGCACTATCTTGCGACCGTGCTCGTGGACCATCCCGAGGACGTCAAGGTCGATGAAGAGACCACCGAAGAAGGCGTAGTCCTTCGCCTTTCGGTTCGTCGCGAAGACATCGGCAAGGTGATCGGCAAGCAGGGGCGCACTGCACGCGCCATCCGCAACCTCGTCCACGCGGCGGCGGTCCAGCGGCAACAGCGCGTCAACGTTCAGTTCGTCGATTCGTGAGCCTGCCCTGCGTCTGCCCTCGGGGTCACGACCTGCGGAAAACGGCTCCCTGAACAGCGCTTCTGGCGCACCGGGATGCGTGTCCCGGCCCGAGAGCATTCGAATGCCGACCGACCCTGTCCGCGCGCCCGACGTCCCGCCAGTCGATCAACCGGTGGCGCCAGCGGTTTTCGTGCGCCAACTCGCGCTCTCCGCCGCGGCGCTTCCCTCTTTGGCCGTGGGTTGGGCGGCACTTGCGCTTGTCGGCACCCAGCTGCCGCAGGCGGACGCGCCGTGGCCGGTCACCGATGGTCTGTCGCGTCCGGACCTGCTGGCGATTCACGGGCTTGGCCTCGATCGTCTGGCTGGTTCCGCCGCCTTCTGGCTGTTGCTCTCGCTGACGATGGTGGTCGCGGTGGCTCGGATGTTGTTCCCTGAGACCCTCGCTGTCTGGCGGTCCCCAGGCCCGGCATCGGACGACTTGGCTGCACGGCTGCTTCAGTCGCTGAAGGCGGGTTCCCTGCGTGTTCGGTCGACGACGATCGACGGCCGCGTTCGCATCGACATTGGACTGCCGCTCGTCGGTCCAGTGTTGCTGGTGTCGGCCGGGGTCGTCGCCGCCGGTTGCCTCACGTTCTTCGCAACGTCACCCTTGCCGGTCTGGATCGACGTGCCTGTCGACGGCGCTGAGCGGGCCTTGCACGCATCGTCGCCCGATGGCGGCACCCTGGGGACGGCCGCGGGTCGATGGCGCGGACGCTGCACTTCGGTCGCAGGGAACGTGCAGTGCAGCTTGGATGTCCCGGGGGCGTTGCCTGCCTTCACCCTCGCGCCGGGAGAGACGACCTCGGTCGCGGGGATGCGCTTTGCTTGGGTCGCGACAGGTCGCACAACCGACGCTGGGTCGCCGACTCTGCAGTGGCGTCCGACCGGGTCCCAGACCGCATACGCGATTCACTTGCAAGCCGGTCAGATGCGGGAAGCCCCTGCGCTGGGCGGCGCCCGTTTCTTGGACGTGCCGACCCAGACCGCCGGACCTCTGGTGCTGCTGCACCACGGTCCTGCACAGGCGCGCACCGGGGCTGCGCTTGTGTCACCTGCGCTGGGATTGCCGGGACGCGAGGCCGCGGCAGTTCGCACGATCGATGTCGTGAGGTTGCAGAAGACCGAAGATCTGCCCATCGGCCTGTTGTGGGTTGCCGTCGCGATGGCTGCGGTCGGGGCCTGGTTGTCGTGGGGCGTGGCGCGCCTGCGCGTCGAGGTTGACCCCGAGGCCTCGCGGGGCGTCGTCGTCCACTCATGCAACCGCCGGCGCTTGCTTGGGATTGTGACGGCGGCCAGCGAGTCTGCGGCCGATTCCATCGCGACGGCTCGCTGACCCCTTCTTGTTCGTGTCGGAGAACGAATGGACCCGAACCTCGTCCCGCAGCTTCTGGCCGTTGCCGGCGCCCTGGTACTGGTGGCCCTTGCTGCGTATCCGCACCGTCGGCTCGCGTTTGCCGGGGTCGTGATCGCCATCGCCGCTGCTGCTGCGCGTTTGCCCGACTTGGGACCGGCGGCCTTCGCACTCGCCGCTAGCGCGGGCCTTGCCTTCTGGGTGGCCGTGCGTCCCCAGCCCCTGACTCGACCGCTCTCCGTGTTGGCTGCCGTGTGGATGCTGCCAGCGATGGTGTCCGCGCCGCTTGCCGGACAGGTCTCGGTCTCTGCGTGGTTGTCGGCGGCACTGGCCTGGCTGATCGCAGCCGCGACTGTGGCCGGAGTCGCGGCTCGGGCAGACTCGGGACCTCCCCGTCTGGTGCTGGCAGCCCTGCTTGCGATGGCTCCCTTGGCCCCTCGCGGAGGTCCATGGTTCCGATGGGTTGGAGCGCCCGTTTCCGTGCAGGACCCGCAGTCAGCGGTCCGCTGGCTTGTAGACGCGCCGCTGCCTGCCGTGGCGCCGCCCGACGCTGCATGGATTCTGAGCGTGACGACTTGGGGGCCTTCCCTTCTGGTCTTGGCGGTCGCATTGGCTTGGTTCGTTCAACGGCGAGCGGAACGGCGTCGTGGGTTGGCGCTCGCGGGCCTCGGCGTGGCAACAGCGGCGATCGGCGTGGCGTGGTTTCTGGGTGCGCAGGCGGCCTTGCAGGGGCCGGCCCTCGTTTGGGTCCCGGGGGAATCGCTGCCCGCGCCGATTTGGTCCGGCACATCGCTACACGCCGATTTCGTTTGGGCGGCACTATTCTTGGGGCGCGTGGTGACGATGGGGGCCCTCCTGTTGCCGTCGGTGCCGGCCCAGATGCGGCAGACCGCGCTCGGCGGAGCATTGGACTGGCCGTTCCGACTGCACTTGGCGGTGTTCGGGCTTGCGCTCGGCCTCGCTGGCGTGTGGCTCGTCACCGCTGCGGGCACCAGCGGCGGGTCCTGGTTGGCAGACCCGGCGGTCTTTGCGCTGCTTGCGGTGCTGGTGGGCACTGCCACGGCGCTGCCAGGCGTCTGGTCCGGGCGGTCCCTGTCCCGCGATCTCGGTCAAGGGGGCCAACTTTTGGGCGCGGCGCTGCTGGTCGGCGGCGCGCAGGCGGG
The DNA here is from genome assembly GCA_964447285.1 of uncultured Enterobacteriaceae bacterium. Taxonomy (GTDB): domain Bacteria; phylum Myxococcota_A; class UBA9042; order UBA9042; family UBA9042; genus CAJBNH01. The sequence continues at coordinate 105,918 of CAYURO010000012.1, forward strand.
ATGGTCGGTCGCCAGCAGTCTCCTGCCGTAACGCCTTGGCGCGACGCGGTTTTTCCCCACAGGTCCGCGGCCGCGGGCGTGTCTCAGCACGTATCCGCGCGGTCCAAAATGCCGGGTCGCGCGTCGGCCAGACACACGGCGGCAGCGACGTTCCAACCAGCCGCGCGTAGGGCAGATGCCGCCGTCACCAGCGTTTGGCCTGTCGTCACCACATCGTCGATCAGCACGACGCGCCCGGGCTTCGGTCGCCGTCCGGCGCGGGTCGGTCGGAAGTCGGGAGCCCGACTGCGGTCTTCGCGACGGATGTCGTGCCGGTCCAGCCGCTCAAGCGCCCAGGCGACCCGCATGTCGCGCCGCGGACACGCCATGCCGGTGGCCAGCAGGTCCGGAAAGTGAAGGCCGCGCTCTGCAAGTCGCCCCCGATGCGGCGGCACCGCGACCAGCCAAACCGGTTCTGGACGCGGTCCGACGAGTTCGACCAGGCGGGCCAGTAGCGGCAATACCGGCTGAAGATCAGGTAGTTGACCCTTCTTGACCCGCGTGACCGCGTCTGCCACGGGCCCGCCGTACACCAGGGCTGCCGATACGGGCAGGGTGTCACCGTTCCAGGTGGCCGGTATCCAGCGTCCCCCGTTCAGCACAGCCGGCGCGCATGAGCCGCACCACGCGGCCTCGTACCCCACGGGCAGCCGTTCGTCGCAACCCAAGCAAGTCTTGCCGAACAGAAACTTGGACCAGCCCACGACCCACCTCGTGTTGGGGCTTGCGTTGGCCCCGCGAGATGATCGTCGGCTGGCGCAAAACGCCGCAGCTCAGACCAAATTTCGTGGATAGGGGGAGCTTGTCGCCGGGCTAGGGATGCTCGTCCGTCGACGTCAGCGTCAGGATCTCGGTGCCGCCGTCCAGAATCGCAATCGAGCACTCGTAGTGCGCCGAGGCCTTGCCGTCGTCGGTGACCACCGTCCAGCCGTTGCCCAAGGTGTGCACGTCATCGCCGCCCAGATTGACCATGGGCTCGAGTGCAAGCGTCCAGCCGCTTTGGATGCGGGGGCCAGTTCCCACCTTGCCGTAGTTGGGCACCTGCGGGTCCTCGTGCAGCTTGCGCCCGACGCCGTGGCCGCAGTAGTCGCGCACAATGCCGTAATGCTTGGCATTCAGCACGGCCTCGATGGCGGCGCCGACGTCACCGACGCGATTGCCGACCTTGGCAGCGTCGATGCCGGCGAACAGGCTGCGCTTGGTGGTCTCGACCAACTCGCTCAGCTCGGCGGCGGCGGGTTCGACCAGCAGCGTGATCGCCGCGTCGCCCACCCAACCGTCCAGGGTCGCGCCACAGTCGATCGACAGCAGGTCGCCCTTCTTCAGTTTGCGCTGGTCCGGGATGCCGTGGACGACTTCGTGGTTCACCGACAGGCACAACGACGCGGGGAAGCCGTGATAGCCCTTGAAGGTGGGCCACGCGCCGCGCCCCTTGATCAGTGCTTCTGCGGCCTTGTCGAGCTCGCGCAGGCTGACACCCTCACCGGCCATGCCACGCAGCATCCGCAGCGTGTCGCCCACGATGGCGCCGGCCGCTCGCATCTTCTTGATGTTGTCCGTGGACTTTCGCTCGATCACCGGGACACCTCTGAAGGGCCTCACATTGTCGGCCGCGGCATCGCACCTGCGGTCTTCGTGGGCTTGCTGCGGAGCCGCGAGAACATACCCACGCCCCCCGTCGCCGGCAAGCCACTCATGGTCAAGTCTGGGCAAGCACGTGCGGTTCCCGGGCGGTTGTGATTGACGGGTCAAGTCTGCGCTCCTACCCTGATCGCCACTTCCTTCCATCGCACCCGCAGGAGCTTCGCCCGTTGACGACCATCGCCCCGACCGCTCCGACCTCCACCGCTCCCTTCGACCTCGAGACTGAAACGAGGGCACTGCTGCAACGGGCACGCGCGGCGGCCGTCCACTTGGCTCCCGCGCCTACTGCGGCGAAGAATCTGTTTCTCGAACATGTGGCCCGGCTGATCGTCGAGCAGACGCCTGCGATCCTGCACGCCAACGCGACCGACCTCGAGTCGGCCCAGGCGGTAGGTCGCAACACCGCATTTTTGGACCGGTTGCGGCTGACGGAGAAGTCCCTGCAGTCGCTCGCCGCCACCGTGCGCGAGGTCGCCGCCTTGCCGGACCCCGTGGGCGCGATCACCTCGGGCAGCCGTCGGCCCAACGGCTTGGACGTGCGGCGTCAGCGCGTGCCGCTCGGGGTCATCGGGATGGTCTACGAGTCGCGCCCCAACGTAACGGTGGATGCCGCAGCGTTGTGCGTGAAGGCCGGCAACGCCGTCGTGCTGCGCGGGGGTTCCGAGGCCGCGCACAGTAACGCCGCGTTCCTGAATCTGCTTCGCCAGGCACTCCTGCTCGCTGGGTTGCCGCAGGACGCCGTTCAAGCGCCCGCAAGCCTCGACCACAAGGCGATCGACGCATTGGTCTCGGTTCCCGGCGGTCTGGACCTCGTCATTCCGCGTGGCGGCACGGCCTTGATCGACGCCGTGAACCGTGTCGCTCGGGTGCCGGTGATCCAACACTATAAAGGGGTGTGCCACGTGTTCGTGCACGCGGCCGCCGACCTCGAGCTCGCAGAGCGCGTCGTCGTCAATGCCAAAGCCCAGCGCCCAGGCGTGTGTAACGCCGCAGAAGCCATCCTGATCGACGCCGCCATCGCAAACGAGGCCGTGCCACGCTTGGTCGATGCCCTGCGCGCCGCCGGGGTCGAAGTGCGTGGCTGTCCCCGCACCCAAGCGTTGGTCCACGATCGCGTAGTCCCAGCGACAGAGGCGGACGACGGCTGCGAGTATCTGGACTTGATCGCGCTGATGCGGGTCGTCGACGGTCTGCAGGGCGCGATCGACCACATCCGCGCCTTCGGCAGCCTGCACACGGAAGCCATCCTGACGACCGACCTGAACGCCGCCCAGCGTTTCGTGGACCTGGTCGACGCGTCGTGCGTGATGGTCAACGCCTCCACACGCTTCAACGACGGCGGTTGCTTGGGGCTGGGAGCCGAGATCGGCATCTCTACGTCCAAACTGCACGCCTATGGCCCGATGGGCCTTGAGTCCCTGACCACCGAGCGCTTTGTCGTGTTCGGCCAAGGTCAGATCCGCACCTGATGTTCTGCCGCGCGCGACCGTCGCACGGCCCCCAAGCCTCTTCCCGATTCCCAAGGAGCACCCCGCATGTCAGACCCCATCCTCGATTCAGCCAAGGCCGCCGTCGCCGCTATCTGGGACAAGAAGGGCTTCGAAGTGGTCATGCTGCGCGTCAAGGAGGTGGTCCAGTACACCGACTACGTGATCATCGCCTCGGCGACCAGCGACCGCCATGCCATCGCCGTTGCCGACAACGTCGAAGAAACGTTGATCCGCGACTTCAAGGACAAGCCGATCGGCTCCGAGGGCCGCAACCAGGGCCGCTGGGTGCTGCTCGACTACGCCGACTTCATCGTCCATGTCTTTCACCGCCCAGTACGCGACTACTACGAGATCGAACGCCTGTTCGCCGATGCGCCGCGGGTTCCGCTGGACGAGCCGGCTTGGGTGCAGGAGATCAGCCCTGAGGCGCTGGTCGAGCAGGTGATGGACTACGGTGACGTGGTCTGGCAGGACCTCCCTGTCGACGACGAGGACATGCGGGACGAGGACGCGGAGCTCGAATCCGACGATGAATCCGGTGTTCGTTCAGAGGCTTCCCGTGCCGCCCTCGCCGCCGCTGCCCAAAGCGATCGCGGCCCTCGTCGGCCTGCGTAGCCCTACCGTCGGAAATCCCCATGCGTGTCTCGATCGCCGTCCCCGGCCGCCTCTCCCACCCCGGCGCGATCGCCTACGCAGACGATCTGTACCAGCGCATCTCCCGGATCCTTCCCGTCGAGCGGTTGACCGCTCGCGAAGCCCGCCGTGGCAAAGGCGGCTTGGACGCAAGCGCCCGCAACAAGGAATCCGCGTCGCTGCAAGCGATCGTGCCGAGCGGCGCAACGGCCGTGGCGCTAGACCTGTCTGGCAAGTCCATGGACTCAGACCGGTTTTTTGCCTGGTTGGTGGCCCACGCAGAGCAGGGTACCCGAGAGATCTGCTTCCTGATCGGCGGTCCCGACGGTCTGGAGCCCTCGCTGCGGGCCTCCTGTCGCGAGGCGGTCAGCCTGTCGCCGATGGTCTTGCCCCACGAGCTGGCCGAAGTCGTGTTGCTCGAGCAGGTCTATCGCGCGCTGACCCGCTGGAAGGGCTTGCCGTATCACCGATGATCGTGGCCGGCCAATGGGCTGCCCAAGCGCCCGATCGCTTTACGGCGCGACGGTCACGGGCAGCACGCTCTGCGGCGAATCTGCCCCGTATTTCAACTCGTTGGTGATCGGGACCATCTTTCCCGTCCCCACGATCATCGTGTAGATCTCGCTGTTCTCCATCTTGCTGTGGTCCGTCTCCTTCAGCTTGTAGCCATCCTGACCGTACGCGCGCGTGGCAGAGATGATCAGCACCTGCCGCTGCGGCGACACCGTGAAATCGAAGACCCGCTTGTTGGCCACAGAGTTGTCGCGCGGATTGTTGGTCAGGTTGTAGAGGTCGTCCTGAGTAAACGGGGTGCCGTCGCCAATCTTGCCAAGGGGCAAAGCCATGATGTCCGTATACGGCTTGTCCTCAGCAGCGGCGCAGTCGCTAAAGCCCAGGAAGTAGACCATCGTCCCGTCGGCTGAGAACTGTGGCTGTCCGCGCACTTCGGTGTGCATCCAGGGCATCTCGGCGGCCACGACGTCGCACGCCTTCTTCTTATAGGGGTGCCCGTCGTTCGGCACCTCCACCAGGTTCGTGAACGTCGGTGCCTCTTGTCCACCCAGCGTGTACTTCCGAGCCCGCAGCCATCGGTCGACGATGGTGAACAGCACGATCGTCTTGCCGTCCTCCGAGATCCCGACCCGATCGTCGCTGTGGTACTGCGAGCCTGTGCCCACGCAGTCCTCGCCGCTCAGCGGGTGATCGCAGATGTAGTCCAAGCGTGTCACGTTGCCGTCTCGCCAGGCCCACACCTTGACCGACCGGATGGTGGGCGTCAGGAACACCAGGGTCTTGCCGTCCTCGCTGGCTTGGAAGAAACCGTTGTAGGTCGTGTGGATAGGCACGTCCTTGTCGACTTCAGCATCGGGCGCCATCTTCGTCAGGACGACGTCGATGTCCTCAGGCGCCGCCTTGCCGGTCAGATCGCGGCGGTGGATGTCGAACTGCCACTTCCCGGTCGAGTACTTGGTCGCATAGGTCGAGTAGAACAGGTAGTCCCCTGCAAACGCCAAATGCGCCACGTCCTTGATCACACCGAACTTTCCGACGAACACCTCGAGCTGCGGGTTGATCGTCCCCAAGATGAACGTGTAGCCGGTCTCGCTGGGAGCCCCTTCCGCGATCGCGATGTACTTCAGGTTGCGACTCAGGGTGCAGCCGAAGTTGCAGTTCAGGTTGCCGAACTTCTTGAACGAGTACTCGGTCAGCTTGATCGCAGGCAGCTCGGGATTCAGCGGGTTGATGCCGGTGCCAAACGAGTTGTTGTACAACGGGTTCGGGGTCTGTCCGGCCTCGTTCGGCGACATGTGCGGATTCTTCCAATGCGTCAGCACCACGTCGTTGTTCGCCGTCGACCCCGGGCTCAGCAGGTCCCGGCGCCCGTACGTGACCCAGAAGTCCTCCGTCACGGTCACCTGAGAGTCGGCGTCGGTCTGGACGTCGGAATCCCCGCCCAGCACGTCTGACGTGTCGACCGTCACGTCTGCCGATGCGTCAGGAGCAGTGTCTGTCCCGGTAGTTCCGTCACTGCACCCCGCCACGCCGGCCCAACCGATCACGCCCGCGATCGCCAGCCACGCCCAGCCGCTGCGCCCCGTACCTATCCCGCGCATGACACTCTCCTTGTACGTCCCTCAGATCCAGCTGCGACCGAATGGCCGCACGCACCAGACAACCCTACGGAACCGCGGCGGACGCGTCAACGCACAGAGCCTCCACCGCGCCCCAGCACACTCCGGTCGCCCCCTACAACCTTTGCATGGTGCGGCCTCTGCGCTGCTGTCCATGTATCCTCAGGTCCCCATCCGCCGCCATCGCCTCCTGCGCCCCATCACGTGTCGACCGCGTGGCCCGCTCCGCGGCCGTCCACCTGCTTCTCCCTGCAACCACCGCGAACTAGGGGGATCCCACCGGCACGCGCTTGGAACACCACTCGTCGAACCCAGGCAAGCGGCCCAGACGCAGCAACACTCTGAAGGTACAAGCCAATGTGGATCGGGCGCCGGAGGCAAACCCAAACACGATCGCGGCGCACCTGCCGCGTGCCGATCGACGGCCAGATCAGAACACAAGCAGGGCTCCCTGTACCGAAAGACGACTGCGCCGAGGGTCACCCGCGCCTTGCAACGCGCAGGTTGTCAGCAACAGCACTTGTAATTTCATGCACTTCGTCGAATCGACACCTCCATCCTCTTGCCCATGATCACGCTGACAACCTCACTGAAGCCTCCGCGCGGCAACATTTGGGCAACATCCCAATCGGCCCGTTCCCTTGACAGTAGCCTCAACCTCCCCTATCGTGTCGCTCGTTCGCCGCTGAGGCCGCCACGCGCAGCCAGTAGAAGCGACGAACACCGTCCGCAAGTACCCAAATCGACGAGTGATTTTCGATTGGGAGCAAGCTGGACGGGACAATCGGTTGGACCACCCCTCCGGGGTCGCCCTCGCTCCTGCAGCTTCGCGCCGCGGGACGAACTCCAAGCGACCCTCGGCCCGGCACCGCCGGGACGGACGCACGAACCCAAAAAGTTCAAACGACCGCTTGACAGCCCCCCGGGCTCAGGGTACAACACCAACCCCGCCGCTCACGAGAGTGACCGGCGCAAGACAGCTCGCTCTTTGAAAACTGGATAGCAAGCCAATCATACGTGCATCGGGTCAACGACAATGTCGTGCGCCCGGCTCCGGCCGGACCGCATAGAACATTCATCAGAGAGTTTGATCCTGGCTCAGAACGAACGCTAGCGGCGTGCCTAACACATGCAAGTCGAACGAGAAAGGGGGCAACCCTGAGTAAAGTGGCGCACGGGTGAGTAACACGTGGGTAACGTACCCTCGGGTGGGGAACAACGAGCCGAAAGGTTCGCTAATACCGCATAAGACCACGACCCCTGCGGGGATTGAGGTCAAAGGGGGCTGTCGCAAGGCAGCTCTCGCCTGAGGATCGGCTCGCGGACCATTAGCTAGATGGCGGGGTAATGGCCCACCAAGGCGACGATGGTTAGCTGGTCTGAGAGGACGACCAGCCACACTGGAACTGAAACACGGTCCAGACTCCTACGGGAGGCAGCAGTGGGGAATATTGCGCAATGGGCGAAAGCCTGACGCAGCGACGCCGCGTGAGTGAAGAAGGCCTTCGGGTTGTAAAGCTCTGTCAGAGGGAAAGAATACTCCTGGTAACCCCAGTAGTTGACGGTACCCTTGAAGGAAGCACTGGCTAACTCCGTGCCAGCAGCCGCGGTAATACGGAGAGTGCAAGCGTTGTTCGGAATTATTGGGCGTAAAGCGCGTGTAGGCGGCTTGATAAGTCTGGCGTGAAAGCCTGAAGCTCAACTTCAGAAGTGCGCTGGAAACTATCGAGCTTGAGTACTGGAGGGGGAAGGGGAATTCTCGGGTGTAGAGGTGAAATTCGTAGATATCCGGAAGAACATCAGTGGCGAAGGCGCCTTCCTGGACAGATACTGACGCTGAGACGCGAAAGCGTGGGGAGCAAACAGGATTAGATACCCTGG